>CAVSRU010000009.1:0-16037 GCA_963730535.1 uncultured Solirubrobacteraceae bacterium | reverse complement strand
CCGGTCCCGGCGGTGGCATGACATGGCCAGCCCGACCCATCACCCTCTGTCGAGCCGGGAAATCCTCGGCGAGCTGTTCGACCGGCTGGCGCGCGTCCAGGCCGCAGCCGGCAGCCTGCGCTCGCTGAGCGACATGCACAGCACCGCGCCCGCGATGCTTGCCGACGCGCTGCGGGGCCTCGAGCGAGACCTACGGCTCGCGGCGGAGAAGCCGACAGCGCCGCGGCGCGCATGGCCGCAGGCTGATGACCACCACCGTGCCCACCATCATCGTCGGCGTCGACGACTCGCCCCGCTCGGAGGACGCGGTCGCGCTCGCCGGCGACCTCGCACGCGCCGGCGGCGGCGAGATCCTCGCGGTCGGCGCCTTCCCGTTCGACGACCGGCCGGCAGCGCACTTCAACCCCGCCATGCGCGAACCGCTGCGCGACGCGTGCGTGGCGACGCTCGAGCGGCTCTGCGAGCCGCTGAGCGACGTGCCGCAGGTGCGCTCGATCGCCGTCGCCGATCCTTCCCCCGCCCGTGCACTGCTCAACGCCGCGGCCGCCGCGGACGCCGCGCTGATCGTCGTCGGCTCCAGCCACGCCGGCTACCACGGGCGGCTGCACCCCGGCAGCACCGCGTGGCGGCTGTTGCAGGGCGCGCCCTGCCCAATCGCTCTCGCTCCACAGGGGCACCGGCTGCGACCGCATCTCCGCAGCGGCCGGACCGCCGTGGCGTTCGACGGCTCCCCGGGCGCGCGCGCCGCCCTCGCCGCGGCGGCACTGATCGCGCGCGCCACAGACACGCCGCTGCGCGTGATCCGGGTCTTCGCACGCGACCTTCCGACACCGCCCTCGCCGCCCTTGCCCCCGGGCTTCGTGCGGATCACGGCGGACGCCGAACAGGCCGCGCGGGAGGAGTTCGAGTGCGCCATCGCAGAGCTCGCCGGCGCAGATGCAGAGGCCGCCTTCCTCATCGGCGACCCCGCCGACGAGCTGGCCCGCGAGTCGGAGGTATGCGACCGGATGGTCATCGGCTCCCGCGGCTACGGGCCGGCGCCCGCGGTGCTGCTCGGCGACGTCTCCGGCCGCCTGATGCGCACAGCGGCCTGCCCGGTCGTGATCGTGCCCAATGGCCTGAAGGCCCCGCTGATCGAGCTCTTCGCCCGCAGGTATGTTGCGATGCGGTGAGTTTGAACCAGCTTCCCGGACTGACGCTGGGCGAGCTCCTCGACGGCGACCTGGGCCTCGAGCTCGTCGCCGGCGGCGAGGACGCGCGCCACCGCCGGGTCGCGGGCGCGCACAGCATCGAGATCGACCACCCAGCGGACTGGCTCGGGCGCCACTGGATCATGCTGACGACGGGGGTGCGCCTGCGGCACCGGGCCGGTGCGCAACGACAGCTCGTCGCGGAGCTCGAGGAGATCGGGGCCGCGGCGCTGGGCTTCGGCGTCGAGGTGGTGTTCAAGCGCGTCCCGCCGGCGCTGCTCGACGAGGCGCGCAGTCGAGGCCTTCCCGTATTCACGATCCCGCTGCGGACGCCATTCCGCGACGTCGTCAGCGCCGTCAACGCCTCGCTGCTCAGCACGGAGGTGCGTGCGATGCAGCGGCTGTCCTCGCTCCAGCTCCACCTGATGGACGCGCTGGAGGAGGACGATCCGCGGCGGGCGGTCATCGAGCGGCTCGCCGCCTTCGTCGATGCGACGGTCACCCTGTTCTCACCGGATGGGCGGGTCCTGCGGACGACCGGGCGGGCGCCCACCGAGGCGATCTGGCATGAGATCACGTGCCGCCCGGCCGCGCTGATGCAGTTCGAGTTCGAGGGCTGGGAGACGATCGCCACGCCGTTGCACCGCGACATGAAGCACGGTTCCTGGCTCGCCGTGTCGAGGGGCCGGTCGCAACCGATGGCGCACGTGACGCGCGCGGCGGCGAGGGCGACCGCGCCGGTTCTCGCCGCGCTGGCGCGCCTCGACGCCATGACCCAGGCACAGGAGCACGCGATCCGCGGCGCGGTCCTGGACGCCCTGCTCGACGGCCATGACGCTGACCACGGATCGCTGGCGGCTCGCGCGGCCGCACTGGGTATCGACGGCTCCACGCCGGCCCGCGTCGTCCTGCTTGAACCTCGGCAGCTGCGCGAGGCCGTCGAGACGGCGCTCGATCAGCGATCGCTGCCCTTCCTGGCGGGCACCCGCCAGGATGCCTGCGTCCTCCTCGTCCAAGCGGCGCAGGAGGACATCCGCGCCGCCGTCGCCGACGCGCTGGCCTCCAACCCGGACGCCGCCGCCGGCGTGGGACGACCGGCCGCCGGCGTCGCCGCCGTCCCGGACTCGCTGCGCGACGCCGAGATCGTGCTCGAGCGCACGCGGACCGACCCGGGTCGGCAGCTGCTCGCGTTCGAGGATCTCGACCTCGCGACGCTCGTTGCCACGGACGCGTCGACGGAGCGCCTCAAGCCCAAGGTCGACGAGCTGATCGGAGAGCTCCGCGCCCACCAAGGGCTGTTCGACACGCTCGTCGCGTACTTCGAGCACGACCTCGACGTGATGCGGACCTCCGAGGCCATCGGCCTGCACCACAACTCCCTTCGCTACCGGCTCGGTCGTGTCGAGCAGGTCCTCGGGCGCTCGCTCAAGGACCCCGCCACGATCGCCTCGCTCTACATCGCGCTCACCGCACACCGCCACGGCGAGCCACCTCGGTAGATCCACGAGTTCCAGCCGGGTATTCGTAGAAGTACCGATGGCGATCACGCGCGGCCGGCTCCATCGTGGGTGGCTGATGAACATCGGCATCCCCACCGAGATCAAGCCGGACGAGCGGCGCGTCGCGATCACGCCGGCCGGCGCGCGCGAGCTCACCCGCCGCGGCCACCGCGTGCTCGTCCAACGCGGCGCCGGCACCGGCTCCGGCTATCCGGACTCGGCCTACCGAGCCGTCGACGCCGAGTGCACGACCGTCGACGAGGTCTTCGAGCGGGCGGAACTCGTCCTCAAGGTCAAGGAGCCGCTGCGCGAGGAGGTCGAGCGGCTGTCCGAGCAGCACACGCTGTTCACGTACCTGCACCTCGCGGCCGACCCGCGGCTCGCTCTGGCGCTCGCCGAGACCGGCGCGCGCTGCATCGCCTACGAGACGGTCGAGGACGCGCACGGACGGCTTGTGCTCCTCGCCCCGATGAGCGAGATCGCGGGCCGGCTCGCCGCGCAGGCCGGAGCGACGGCGATGACCGGGCCCGGAGGCGGGCGCGGCCTGCTGATCGGCGGGGTGCCGGGCGTGGCCCCGGCCGAGGTCCTCGTCCTCGGCGGCGGCGTCGCCGGGACCGCGGCCGCGACCGTCGCGGCCGGCATGGGTGCCCGCGTGACGATCGTCGACCGCTCCATCCCGCGCCTGATCGAGCTCGCCGAGCGCTTCGCCGGGCGCGTCCGCACGGTGCACGCCGGCGAACTCGCGATCGAGGAGCTGCTGCCCACCGCCGACCTGGTGATCGGCGCCGTGCTCGTGCCCGGCGCCCGCGCCCCGCGGCTCGTCCGGCGCGAGCACCTCGGCGCCATGCGTCCCGGCAGCGTGCTGGTCGACATCTCCATCGATCAGGGCGGCTGCTTCGAGACGTCGCGTCCGACGACGCATTCCGAGCCGACCTACGAGGTCGACGGCATCGTCCACTACTGCGTCACCAACATGCCGGGCGCCGTCGCCGCGACGAGCACGCGTGCGCTGACCAACGCGACGCTCGACTACGCGCTGCGCCTCGCCGACCTCGGTCCGGAGGCGGCGCTCGACGACGATCCGCGGTTCGCGCGCGGGCTCAACGTCGCCGACGGGCGCATCGTCCATGACACCGTCGCCGCCGCGGTCGAATCCGCGCTGACGCCGGCCTGACCCCGGGAGGCATCATGACCACCGCCAGCACGAGCCACGCCCTGTGGCATCCGTTCGCCGACATGGGCAGCGTCGACGGCGACCGCATGGTCCTCACCCGCGCCGAGGGCCCCTGGGTGTGGGATGACGGCGGGCGCCGCTACCTCGACGCCACGGCCGCCCTCTGGTACTCCAACCTCGG
Organism: uncultured Solirubrobacteraceae bacterium; assembly: GCA_963730535.1. Classification (GTDB taxonomy): domain Bacteria; phylum Actinomycetota; class Thermoleophilia; order Solirubrobacterales; family Solirubrobacteraceae; genus DASSUW01. The sequence goes on along the minus strand of CAVSRU010000009.1, from coordinate 11,993 downwards.
CCACGGCCGCCGCGAGATCGCCGAGGCGGTGGAGCACCAGCTCAAGACGCTCGACGCGTACAGCATCTTCGGCGACTTCGCGAACGAGCCGGCGCTCGAGCTCGCCGACCGCCTCGCCGCCCTGGCGCCGACCCCTGGCAGCCGCGTGTTCCTCGGCTCCGGCGGCGGGGACATGATCGAGACCGCCGCCAAGATCGCCCGCAGCTACCACGCCCACAACGGCGAGCCGCGGCGCGTGCACCTGATCGGCCGGGCGGGCGGCTATCACGGCACCCACGGCGTGGGCACGAGCGTCGGCGGGATCGCCGTCAACGCCAGCGGGCTTCGGGCCGCTCGTCCGCGACGTCTCCAGCGTGCCGCACGACGACGTCGGAGCGCTCGAGGCGGAGATCCTGCGCATCGGCGCGGAGCGCGTCGCGGCGTTCTTCTGCGAGCCGGTGATCGGCGCCGGCGGCGTCCACCTTCCCCCCGCCGGCTACATCGAGGGGGTCGCCGAAGTCTGCGCCCGCCACGGCGTCCTGTTCGTCGCCGACTGCGTGATCTGCGGGTTCGGCCGGCTGGGCACGTGGTTCGGGATCGACCGCTGGCCGGTGCGCCCGGACCTGATCGCCGTCGCGAAGGGCCTCTCGGGCGGGACGATGCCGATCGGGGCGCTGATCGTCGCCCCGCACGTCGCCGAGCCGTTCTTCACCGGCCGCCCCGGTGCGCCGGTGCTGCGCCACGGAGCGACCTATGCCGGACACCCCGCGTGCTGCGCCGCGGCCAACGTCGCGCTCGACATCTACGAGCGCGAGGAGCTGATCGAGCGCGGACGGACGCTCGAGGAGCCGCTCGCCGCGGCGCTCGCGCCGCTCGCCGATCACCCGCTGGTGGGCGAGGTCCGCGCCGGGCTCGGCTTCCTCGCGGGCATCGACGTCACCCCGGAGGCGCTCGCCGCCGACCCCGGGATCGTGCGCGACTGGCAGCGCGCGTGCCGCGCGGAGGGCGTCCTCGTCCGGCCGCTGGCGCGGGGCATCGCGGTGTCGCCGCCGCTGGTCTGCGGCCGCGAGGAGATCGCGCTGCTGGCCGACGGGATCGGCGCGGCGCTCGACCGCCTCGGCGCCGCTACGCGCGTGGCCGCGTAGCGGCGATGGCCGATAGGCCGACTAGAACAGGCCGACCGGCTCCGGGTCGTAGCTGACGAGCAGGCACTTGGTCTGCGTGTAGTGATCGAGCATCATGCGGTGGTTCTCGCGTCCGACGCCCGAGGCCTTGTAGCCGCCGAAGGCCGCGCCGGCGGGGTACTGGTGGTAGCAGTTGGTCCACACGCGACCGGCCTTGATCGCGCGACCGACGCGGAACGCGCGGCTCCCGTCGCGGGTCCAGACGCCGGCGCCGAGGCCGTACATCGTGTCGTTGGCGATCTCGAGCGCCTCGGCCTCGTCACGGAACGTCGTGACGGCGAGCACGGGGCCGAAGATCTCCTCCTGGAACACGCGCATGGCGTTGTGGCCCTTGAACACCGTGGGCTCGTAGTAGGAGCCGCCGTCGAGCTCGTCGCCGAGCTCGGGCCGCGCGCCGCCGATGAGGACTTCGGCGCCCTCGTCGCGCCCGATCTTCACGTAGCGCTCGATCGTCTCACGCTGGGAGTCCGAGACCTGCGGGCCGACCTGGGTCGACGGGTCCAGCGGGGTGCCCTGCTGGATCGCGGCGATCCGCTCCAGGCAACGCTGCATGAACGCGTCGTAGATGTCCTCGTGGATCAGCGCGCGCGACGGGCAGGTGCAGACCTCGCCCTTGTTGAACGCGAACATCACGAGGCCCTCGACCGCCTTGTCGAGGAACGCGTCGTCTTCGTCCATCACGTCGGCGAAGAAGATGTTCGGCGACTTGCCGCCCAACTCGGTCGTCGACGGGATCAGTGACTCGGCGGCGTACTGCATGATCTGCTTGCCGATCTCCGTCGATCCCGTGAACGAGATCTTCGCGATCCGCGGGTTGGTCGCCAGCGCCTTGCCGATCTCGCCGCCGGGACCGTTGACGACGTTCACGACGCCCGCCGGCACGACGTCGCCGATGAGCTCGCACAGCTTCAGGACCGACCACGGGGTCGGGCTGGCCGGCTTGACGACCGTGCAGTTGCCGGCCGCGATCGCCGGCGCGATCTTCCATGCGGCCATGAGCAGCGGGAAGTTGAACGGGATGATCTGCCCGACCACGCCGAGCGGCTCCTGGAAGTGGTACGCGTACGTCTGGCTGTCGATCTCGGAGATCCGGCCCTCTTCGGCGCGGACCGCGCCGGCGAAGTAGCGGAAGTGATCGATCGCCAGCGGAAGGTCGGCGCCGAGCGTCTCACGCACCGGCTTGCCGTTGTCCCAGCTCTCGACGATGGCCAGCTCCTCGAGGTTGGCCTCCATCACGTCCGCGATCGCGTTCAGCACGGACGCCCGCTCGGCGGGAGACCGCGCGGCCCACGCGTCCTTGGCCGCGTGAGCGGCGTCCAGCGCGAGCTCGATGTCGGCGGGGGTGGAGTCCGCGACCTCGCAGATCACCTCGCCCGTGACGGGCGTGCGGTTCTCGCGGTAGGCGCCGTCCACCGGCGCGACGAATGCTCCGCCGATGTAGTTGCCGTACCGCGTGGCGACCGCGATCGGACTGTCGAGTGAGCCGGGCGCGGGGTAGGTGGTGCGCTCGCGAAGGATTGCGGTCATGGTTCTCTCCCGTTCGGGGGTAAGTGCTGCACCGCCCACGCCAGCACCAATCCTCACCGGAGCCGTGGGCAATCGCCCACATGCTCGCTACGGGCAACTACGTGCGCACGTGCGTCAGGCGTCGCCGATGGCGGCCATCGCCGCGTCGACGTCGATCTCCCCGCGCGCGAGTGCCTCGAGCGTCTCGAGGCGCCGGACGCTCGTCCGAGCGCAACCCGAGCCGGTCGATCATCGCGTCCACGCGCGCCCGCGCCGTCGGGTAGCTGACGCCGAGCTTGCGCTCGACCTCCTTCAGGTTGCCGCGCGAGAGCAGGAAGAGCTCGAGCAGGGCGCGATCGCCGGCGTCCTGCGAGCAGAACGCGCACGTCGAGAAGGAGCCGGTGACCTCGGTGCCGCAGGCCGTGCACGACAGGCGCGTGACGAGCAGTTCGGAGCGGCACGCCGGGCAGTCGGCGGGCGGGCGGAGATGGTGCTCGTGGTTCATGGCGTCCTGACGACCACGTCCGAGAACGCGGCGTCGATGTCGATCGCGTGGACGCCTGATCCGAGCACGGCGTGCGTCTCGGAGCCGAAGGCGTCGACGCGCGAGTGGCGTCCGGTCACCGAGACCGTCGCGTCCGAACGAGCGTCGAGCACCACGTTCAGCGACGCGCTCTCGCTGCGCAGGCGCCAGTCCCCGCGTGGGGACCCCGCGACGGCCGCGGACCCTGACGTCACGCGCAGATCGAGGGACCCCGACGCGTCCTCGATCCCGGCGCTGCCGGCCTGCACGACAGCTCGCATCGCGCCGTCGACCCCGCGGACGGAGAGCAGGGCTCCGGTCACCTCGGCGTCGACGTCGAGCCGCGGATTCACACGCACGGCGAGCCGGCGAGCGCCCTGCCAGGTGCCGAAGCGAAACCCCTCGGACGCCGCGTCGCCGACGATGAGCACGTCGCCCTCGCGCTGGACGCGGTGCGTGCCGTCCACCACGAGCAGCTCGGCGACCTCCGGATCGCCGACGATCTCGACGGCCTGGTACGCGGACCGCACGCGCACGCTCCGCGCGCCCGCGGCCGGTGCGTCGAGCAGCCGCGCGGCCTCGGCCGGATCGAGCCGGCCGGCCGCGACTGCCTCGAGCACCTCGCGCCGGCTCATGCCGTCACGACCTCGCCGATCGCCGCGACGAACGCCTCCTCGCGGAAGTCCTCCGAGCGATTGACGCCAGGCCGCGCCGGGCCAGTGGTACTCCGCCGTGCCGTCGCCGGGCCGGTAGACGGCGGTGTAGAGCGTGCCGAACCCGCCTTCGTAGTCGGTGCTGCGCATCGGCGGCTGGAGCATTCCGTCGATCACGTCGGCGGCGTCGTGCTCGAGCAGCCCTTCAAGCTCGTCGAACCGCTCCACGGTGCGCGTCCAGCGCGCGTACTCGGGCCAGTCCACGACACCCTGATGGTTGGTGGCGACCCGGTCAGACGTCACCCGGGCCGGCTCGCCCGCAGCGAGCCAGACCGTCGCGTGGTTCGCGTGCCGGTCGACGAGCGTGACGTTGTACGCCGCCTGCACCGGAATCCGCTCCAGCGCCGCGACGCCCTCTGCCACGGTCGCGCACGTCTCGAGCAGGTAGCGGACGACGATCGGGATGCTGAAGCCGCGGCCCACGCCGCGGCGCCCCCCGAACGTCAACGACACCGCGAGCCCGCGGTCGTTGACGCCGTCGAGCAGGCCCCACAGCTGGTCGGCCATGCCGATCACCCGCGTGTCGGCGAGGCACGTCTCCAACACGACGGCGTCGAACAGGTTCGGGTCGTAGTCGTAATTGCGGACCAGCGCCGCCTGCCCCGGGAGGGCGGCCTGCGAGCAGCCGCTCAGCAGCGGCGGCGGGTCGTACATGGTCAGCATCCGCGCGCCGAGTTCGTCGGCGCCGACGGCGGCGACCAGCGCCGACCAGATCGGCACGAGCTCCGGCATGTGGCGCTCGAGCGCCGAACGCGCCTCCCCGAGCGACGGCCGAGCCGCCGCTCCGTCCTTCAGATACCAGCTCCGATACGCGGGCCCCCGCTCCGCAAAGAGGCCCGGCAACTTGTCCTCGCGCACGGCCCGAAAGGCGAGCTGGTCCGGACGAGGGCGCAGATCCGCAGACCGCTGCGCGCCCCTGATCTCCGCCAGGACGAGATCTCGTACCTCGGCGTCCGGGATGTAGCGCGTGACGGCGTCTTCAGCGATATTCTGCCAATCCATTGCTGCGAGAATAGCAAGGGCTACTTGCCATTCGTGTCGGAGCGACCTACTTGTACGCGAACGGCGTCGTGCGCCCGGCCGGCTCGTTCGGCGCCACCGGAGTGCCGGCGAACTGCGCCTTGATGGCGTCGACCCACTGCCGGCAGCGCTCGGTCGGCTGGTTGTCGGCGGTCCCCATCCGTCCGCGGGCGACCAGGATGCCGAGGTCGGCGCCCTTGTAGCGGTACTCGCCGCGGGTGGCGACGCTCAGGTAGAACGCCTCGGTCTCGTCGATCAGGCTGTGCCAGTCGTTGGCCCAGCGCCCGAACGAGATCCGGCCGCGGTCGTCGAGCCGCCACACGCCGGTCTTCGGCGCGGCGGTCAGCAGCTCGACCTCCGGGTTCGTCTCCTTGATGATGATCTGGCTCCAGACGTCGTCGCCGGCGGTCAAGGCCCAGCGGCGGTTGATGTCGGCCACGTCGATCTCGTACGGGACGTCCATGTACTCGAGCAGGTGGAAGAGGAACAGCGGCATGTCGGCGTACGCGCCGGCGGTCACGTTGGTCATCGAGCTGATGCCGCTGAGCCGGGGGTTGAGCTCTCCGAGATACAGCTCGTCCGAATCGCGGTCGACGAGGAAGTCGACCTCGAAGAAGCCCCGGTATCCCTCTTGGGCGAGCCGGGCGCCGAGCTTCTCGGTGAGGTCTCTGGCACGCGCGCGGTGAACCTGGGGCAGCGCGTCGTGGAAGATGTCGTTGCCGCACCAGCCGCCCTTGTACGGGGTCAGCTCCGGGCAGCCGATCAGGCTGGTCATGAACGGCCCGACGACGGTCCCGCTGCTGGTCAGCGAGGCTTCGAGGCACACCTCGTAGTTGTTGATCCGCTTCATGATCTTCAGCTCGCCGTCGACGAGCTTCTCCGCGTGACGGTCCCAGTCGCGCTGGCCGCGGATGAAGAACGTCGTCTTGCCGGAGTCGCCGTACGCGCTCTGGACCACGAGATCGTCGCCCAGCGATGCCTCGCCGGCGATCCGGCTCAGGTCCTCGTAGGACGCGGCCCGGGCGATCCGGTTCGGCACGCTCGGCAACCCGGCCTCCTCCGCGATGCGAGTGGTCACGAGCTTGGAGTCGAGCCGCGCTCGCAACTCGGCCGGGGGATGGATGACCTCGAGGCCGGCCTTGGCCGCCAGCGCCTCGGTCTCCGCGTCGAACATGACGAACGCGGCCTTCCCACCGGGTCCCCGCGCCGCCATCCAGGAGAGGATCTCGCGATCGCGCAGGAGGTGGTTGCAGACGTCCTCGATCGACGTGAACTCGCGGTGCTCGCGGTCGGTCGGCACGACGACGCGGGGATGCCCGCCCTCGAACGAGTCGAAGAACGTGACGTAGAAGAGGTTGCGGACCCAGCGGTCGATCCCCAGGAGGTTGAACGCGGTGGGCGAGATGAAGTAGATCGGCGTCTCGTTGGTCCGGAAGAACTGCCGGATCTCGGCGATCCCGCGCAGGGTCGGGTCGGTCGGCACGGGCGCGAGGGGGGTGTTCAACATGGTCTCTGCTCCAGGATCTGAGGTTCGAGGGGACGTGCGCTGAAGTCGACGAGCCGCTCGATGGCCTCGGCCGCCGCGAGCACGGCGCCGTCGCTCCCGCGCGGCCCGAGGACCTGCACCGACACGGGTAGCCCGTCGTCGCCGAGCCCGATCGGCACGGCGCACGCCGGCAGGCCGGCGAGGTTGGCGTCGTAGAGCAGGCCGCCCCAGTCCAGCCAGGGCGGCTCGATCGGGAGGCCGCCGATCTGCTCCGGGTGCGGCGACCCGTGCGCGAAGGCCTCGAGGCCCAGCGTCGGCGTGAGCAATATCGAGGCGCCCGAGCGCTCGAACAGATCGACGTAGGCGCGATGGATCGGCTCCCTCGCCATCTGGGCGCTGACGTACTGCTCGCGCGTCACGAGGCCGCCGTACGCCATGAACTGCGCGGCCGCCTCGCCGAGCAGCGCATGGTGGTGCTCGAACTGCGCGGCCTCCGAGTGGCGTGCCTCGGCCGTCGCGATCGTCGACCACGCCGCCACCGACGAGTCCAGCCCGGGCGAGTCCTCCACGACCTGCGCGCCCGCGTCCTCGAGCAGCGCGACCACGGCGCGGAACGCGCTGCGCACGTCGTCGTCGACGGGCGCGAAGCCCAGGTCCTCGGAGACGGCGACGCGGAGGGCACGCGGGTCGGCGACGGGCGCTTCGAGATCGTCGACGCCGAGGCTGTGACGGTCGCGCGGATGCCACCCGGCGAGCGCCCGGAGCATCAACCTCGCGTCGTCCACCGAGCGCGCGAGCGGGCCGTAGGAGACGAGCGTCTTCCAGCCCACCGCGCACGGCTCACGCGGCACCAGCCCGAACGTCGGCTTGAAGCCGACGAGGCCGCAGAACGCCGCGGGAATGCGGATCGAGCCGCCCCCGTCGCCTCCCAGCGCAAGCGGACCGAGTCCGGCGGCGACCGCGGCGGCGGCTCCCCCGGACGACCCCCCGGGCGTGCGATCGAGGTCCCACGGATTGCTCGTGCGGCCGTTGACGGGCGATTCCGTGATCCCGAAGTAGCAGAACTCCGGCGTCGTCGTCTTGGCGTAGATCACCGCCCCGGCGGCTTCCAGCCGTTCGACCGCCGCCGACGTCTCGGCGGGCACGAAGTCCTTTAGCGCCCGCGAGCCGGTCGCCGCGCTGACCCCGGCCAGATAGTGCGAGTCCTTGATCGTGACCGGCACGCCGCACAGCGGCCCAGCGGTCCCGCGGGCGAAGTCGGCGTCGGCCACCGACGCCGCGGTCCGTGCGCGCTCGTCGAGCCGGACCGCGAACGGGTTGATCGGCCCGGAGACGCGGTCGGCGCGCTCCAGCACCGCCTCGAGCACCTCGACGGCCGACACCTCGCCGCGCCCGAGCGCGGAACGGAGCCCGCCGGCCGAGACCTCGCAGACGTCCATCAGGGCGCCTGGGGCACCATCGATTGTCCGAGCATGCGGGCGGCCGGCGGCGCGGTGACGACGGTCACCTGAACGCCGAGCCGCTCCACCCTCCGGGGCAGGTCGCGCTTGATCCAGCGCGAGACCCGTGTCGGCAGCGTGGAGATGATGACCTCGTCGTACGTCGTCTGCTTGATCGCGAGCCGGACGGCGACGAACGGATCGGGGTCGCCGACGATCCCCTGGACGGGGGCGCCGATCGCCTCCTCCAGCAGCGGGATCGCGAGCTCGAGCGTGTGGCGCGTCTCGAGCGCCTCGGGGTCGAAGACGGTCGGGAACGCGGGCACCAGCAGGCTGACCTCCGTCTCGCCGCCGGCCGCCTTGCTGCGCACCATGTCGATCAGCCCGGGCGTCGCCGCCGTGCGGTTGGCGACCACCAGGAGTCGCCGAGGGGTGGACGCGCTCACAGCGCACCTCCTACGAGTTCGGAGTGGGGTGTCGTGCCCGCGGGCACGCCGCGCCGCCTGCGCCACAGGTAGGCGCCGATCACCACGGCGAGCGAGAGGAAGCTGAGGACGAACTGGGAGCGGGTGCCGTCGATGAAGAACATCGACGCGACCACCACGACGATGGCGGCCATCGCCAGGTAGGTGAGCCACGGGTACAGCCACATCCGCACGCGGATCAGCTCCGGGGTCTCGCGTTCGAGTTCTCGCCGCATCCGCAGCTCTGCGGCGCAGATCAGGAAGTAGACGAACAGCACGATCGCGCCGGAGGAGTTCAGGAGGAACAGGAAGACCGTGTCGGGCGAGATGTAGGCGATCGCGATCCCCACGTACGCGACGCCCGTGCACGCGAGGATCGCCTTGACCGGCACGCCGCGGCGGTTGATCGCGAGCAGCGAGTGCGGGGCGTCGCCGTGGTCGCTGAGCGACAGCAACACGCGCGAGGCCGTGTAGATCCCGGAGTTCAGGCACGACAGCACGGCGGTCAGCACGACCGCGTTCATGATGTCCGCGGCGGCCGGGATGCCCATCACGTCGAACGCGGCGACATACGGGGAGTCGCCGAGCTTCGCGTCGTTCCAGGGCAGGATCGTGACCAGCAGGACGATCGAGCCGACGAAGAAGAGCAGGATGCGCGAGACCACGGCGTTGGTGGCCTTCGCGATCGCCTGCGCCGGATTCTCGGACTCGGCGGCCGCGATCGTGACGATCTCGGCACCCACCATGGAGAAGATCACCACCACGATGCCGCTGAAGATCGCCAAGGTGCCGAGGGGCGCGAACCCGCCGTGGGCGGTCAGGTTGCTCACGCTCGCGCTCTGGTCGGGCCACAGGCCGAGCACGTAGGCCGAGCCGATCAGCAGGAAGACGATGATCGTCGCGACCTTGATCGAGGCGAACCAGAACTCGAACTCGCCGTAGGCGCGCACCGACCCCAGGTTGGTCGCGGTCATCAGGATCGTGAGCACCAGCGCCATCAGCCACAGCGGCCCGTCGATCCAGCGCTGCAGGATGCTGGCGCCCGCCACCGCCTCGAAGCCGACGACGATCACCCAGAAGTACCAGTACAGCCAACCGCTGGTGAACCCCGCGCCTTCACCGAGCGAGCGGCGGATGAGCTCGGTGAACGAGCCGAGCTTCGGGTGCGCGGCGGCCATCTCGCCGAGCATCCGCATCACGAGCACGACCAGGACGCCCGCGAGCACGTAGGAGAGGATCGCGGCCGGACCGGTGACGCTGATCACCGCGCCCGAGCCGACGAACAGCCCGGCGCCGATCACGCCTCCCAGCGCGATCATGGTCAGATGCCGCTGCTGCAGCGCGGCCTGCAGGTGCGGGGCCTCCGGTGCCGGCGGCTCCTGCGGCGCCGGTTCGGGCGCACGGGGCGGTGCGGTGATCGACATGCTCGGCTCCTGCCGCTTGCGTTCGGCGCTCATGCGCCACGCCGGCCGAGAGGTTGGAGCCGGAACAGATCGCCCCGCCGAGGTCTGAGGCGAAGCACATCGAGACTACCACCGCTGAGCGGGGGAGTACGATCGTTGGAAAGAGCGTTCCGTACGCCGCTACTGGCGATCCGCGCTCGGGAAGGTCGCTGACATGTCGACCAAGCGCATGACCGATTCGCCGGGTTCCCCAGTCCCCGGCGTCATCCCCGAACCGGTGCGCGTCCACCACGACGACGCTCCGCCAACGGCGCCGGCGAACAGCGACCCCGGCGCTGAGCGGGAAGCGCGGCGCCAGGAGCGCGACTCACGCCGCGGGCCATCCGCGGAGCGTCCGGGCGTGATGATCCCGAATCGCCGCAAGCGGCTGCCGCTCGAGGCGCCGTTGATGCGGGCCGTGGCCTCGGCCGGCATCGTCGGGATCGCAGTCGCCATCGCCGCGATCATGGGCTCGCAAGGCTCGGAGGCGTGGCTGATCGGGCTGGTGGTGTCGACGACGTCGCTCGTGCTGGCCGCCGTGCTGTGGTCCTCGCGCTGGTTGTAGCTCCGGCACCGACGTGCTTCGCCGAGTACTCGCGACGCTGGACGCTTACCAGCGCACCCACCGCTGGCTGGGCTTCCCGATCGCCGTGGTCTACAAGTTCGCCGACGACCAGGGCCCGTACCTGGCCGCGCTGATCACCTACTACGGGTTTCTGTCGCTGTTCCCGCTGCTGCTGTTGCTGGTCACGATCCTCGGCTTCGTGCTGCAGGGCGATCCGCAGCTGCAGGCCGATCTCGTGGACTCGGCGCTCGCCCAGTTCCCGGTGATCGGCAGCCAGTTGCGCGACAACGTGCACTCACTTACGGGCAGCGGCGCCGGGCTCGCCGTCGGCATCCTCCTGACGCTCTACGGCTGCCTCGGCGTCGCCGGCGCGATGCAGAACGCGTTCAACCGCGCGTGGGCGGTGCCCCGCAACCGGCGCCCGAATCCGATCACCTCCCGCCTCCGCAGCCTGCTGCTGCTGCCCGTGTTGGGCGTCGGGATCCTCGTGACGACCGCGCTCGCGAGCCTGACCACCGGGGCAGACGCCTACGGCGCCGACCTGGGCATGGCGCTCCGCGTGCTGGCGTTCGTGCTGGCCGTGCTCGCCAACGTCGGTCTGTTCATGCTCGTCTTCCGCGTGCTGACCGCGAGCGAGGTGGCGACCCGCGACCTGCGCATCGGCGCCGTCGTGGCCGGGGTCGGCTGGCAGGTGGTGCAGATCATCGGTACGTACTTCGTGACGCATGTCCTGCGAGGCGCGAGTGAGGCGTACGGCGTCTTCGGCCTCGTGCTCGGTCTGATCGCGTGGATCTTCCTGTTGTCGCTGGTCACCGTGCTCGCGGTCGAGACCAGCGTCGTGGCCGAGCGGCGGCTGTGGCCGCGGGCGTTGCTGACGCCCTTCACCGATCGCGTGCGGCTGACGCCGGCGGATGAGCGTGCGTACACCGGCTACGCCGACAGCGAGCAACACAAGGGCTTCGAGGTCATCGACGTCGGCTTCGGTCCACCGGAACGACCACCGCCCCGGCCGTTGGACCGGGGCGGCGACTGACGAGTGCGGAGGAGCGTCGCTAGGCGACGGGCACCGGGGTGGCAACCGGGGCGACGCGCTCCGGCTTGCGGGCGGTAGCCGGGCTCAGCGCCCGGAAGGTGAGAATCAGGAAGCCGATCCCGCTAAGGAGCAGGGCGAATCCCATGACGATCGCGAAGGTGGCGACGCTCTCGGCGAAGTAGGCCGTGTTGAGCGCGGTCGACAGCGCGGTCGCGTTGACCCACATGTTGCGCAGGCCGTTCTCCATCGGCTTGCCGCTCGCGGGATTGATCGCGGCGAGCTTCTCGTCGCTGGTCGGCTTGCCGTTCTTGTCGAGGAAGCGATCCATCTGGGCGTAAGTCTGCCCGCCGGTCGCCTCGAGCGTGTGCTTGCGGATCACCGCGGCGAAGGCCTGCGCCTCGGCACCCGTGTCGACCTTCTGGCCGGGGATCGTCGAGTCGTCTGTACCGACGATCTGCTCGCGGGCAAGATCGCTGCGGACCTGACTGCGTCCGTCGACACCCATGTAGACGGCGCCGATGCCGAACGCGATGAGCACGATGCTGGCGGCGATGCCGCCGTACTGGAGGAGCTTGCGCATTCCTGTCTCTCCTGGCTGCGTTGTCTCTTGGAAGGTCGCTCACCATTCCAGTGGAACAC
>CAVSRU010000008.1:0-127557 GCA_963730535.1 uncultured Solirubrobacteraceae bacterium | reverse complement strand
TACGAGCACGGGTGTCCTGCGATGCATTCGGAATCCTCCAGGTCGGATGGTCGACGGGAGGAGGTATCCCGGATCGGCGTTGATGCGCCCTTGGTGTCGGCTTACCGGAGCCTGACCATGCCTCCGGGACTGTGCCCGGGTCACACCGCGGCGCCGGGGCCCGGAAGCAGCTCGACATCGCCGGCGTGCATCGGCTCGCCGCAGTGGGTGCAGCGCAGGTCCACGCTGCCGATCTCCCCGCACGCGTGGTGGCGGTAGAGCACGGGCGGTCCGAGCTCGCCGGCGAGCCACCGGTCGCCCCAGCCGGCCATGACCATGAGCACGTCGACGAGCTCAGTGCCTTTCGCTGTCAGGTGGTACTCGTACCGCGGGCGCCGGTCGTAGGGACGGCGCTCGAGTACGCCGTGTTCGACGAGGTGGTTGAGTCGCTGGGTCAGGACCTTGCGGGAGATGCCGAGGTCGGCCTGAATCTCGTCGAAGCGGTTCATCCCGACCCATACGTCACGCAGGATCAGCGGTGACCACGGTTCTCCGATCACGTCGAGCGTGCGCGCAATCGAGCAGGCCATCCCGCTGAAGCTCGTGCGTTGCATGACAGAAGTCTAGCGGTTTGGGGTTCCCTTACGGAACTCTGCCTGATACCGTCACAGAGTCTCTTGAAGGAACCCCGATAGGAGTCTGATGATGAGCAAGGTGTTCAGCGCTTTGTCGGTATCGGTCGATGGGTACATCACCGGTCGCGACCCTGGCCCGGGGCGTGGGCTCGGTGACGGCGGCACCCTCTTCGACTGGTATTTCGACGGCGATGTCCCCAGTCGGGTGTTCGACAGCTTCAGGCTGAGTGAGCCCAGCGCGCGGTTCTTCGATGCCGCAGCGGATCGCGTCGGCGCAAGCATCGCCGGCCGTAACACGTATGAGGACTCCAGCCGCTTCGGTGACGACGGGACCCCGCACCCGGCAGCGCCGCTGTTCGTCCTCAGCCACCGGCCGGCGCCGCAGATGGCCGGCCGCCAGCGGCTGATCACGACTGGCCTGGAGGACGCCGTCGCGGCCGCCCGGGACGCAGCCGACGGCAAAGACGTCGCCCTCATGGGCGGAGTCCTGGTGACCGAAGCCCTGAAGGCCGGGCTGGTCGACGAGCTGATCCTGCATCAGGTGCCCGTCTTGCTCGGCGCCGGCCGCCCTACTTCCACAGCCTGCCCGAGCACATCCAGCTGCGCCTGCTGGAAGCCATCCCGGCGCCCGGCGTGACCCACCTGCACTACGAGGTGGTCCGATGATCCTCGTCACCGGCGGGCTGGGCATGATCGGCGCGCACACCGCCCGTGCGCTCGTCGACCTCGGACACGAGGTCGTCGTCACCGCGAACCGCCGGACCGAGGTCCCGTCGTTTCTCGCCGGCCGTGTCACCGTGGAATCCCTCGATGTCACCGACCGAGACGCCTTCCTCGTCCTCGGCGATCGCCACGACATCAGCGACATCGTCCACCTCGCGGGAAGCATTCCCGACGACCCGGTCAGCTTCTTCCGCACGGACACGATCGGTCTGCTCAACGCGCTGGACGCCGCCCGCACGTGGGGCGTGCGCAGGTTCGCCGTCGCCAGCAGTCTCGGCGTGTACAGCGGCCGGACCGAGATCCCCTGGCACGAGGAGCTCGCGCTGCCCACCGCAGACGCTGCCGCACGTGATCGTCGCCTTCAAGAAGGCCGTGGAGCCACTGACCACGCACAGCCTCCAGGGCAGCGGCGTCGAGCCGGTCGTGCTCCGGATCGGGACCATCTGGGGACCGCTCGTCGACCCGGAATCACCGTTCTTCTACATCCCTCCCTACATCAGCGCCGTGCTCCGGGGAGAGACGCCGCGGCCGCTGTTTGCCGACGACGGCGGTGACTGCTGCTACGCACCCGACGCCGGGCGCGCGATCGCCCTCCTGACGACTGCGGAGACCCTGCGGCACGACACCTACAACGTCTCCAGCGGCCGGCCGTTCACCAACCGGGAGTTCGCGGACGCCCTGCAGGCGATCACCACCGGCGTGCGGCTCGACCTCCTGCCCGGACGGCAGGACGGCCCCGGCGATGACCCCTACCTCGACACCACCCGGCTCACCCGCGACACCGGCTTCGCGCCGACCTTCGATGTTGCTGCGGCGGTCGCCGACTACGTCGCGTGGCGCGCCGACAACCCCCGCTGAAGGAGCACTTCGGCGCATCCTCGTCGGAGCGAGTTGGATCGGTCCCTCAGGACGGATTCCTCGTCCGTACACGTTTCCAGATCGCATCGAGGACGACCGCGAGGACCACCAGGACCAGCATTGCGGTGAACGTCTCCGGCGCATTGCGGGCAGTGTCGATCGCGAAGAAGGCGAGCACGACGGACGTCGCGAGCATCGTGACGACGATCAGCCAGGCCTTCGAGCCCGACTCCGAGCGGAGTCGCAGCCCGGCCACGCCAACGACGAGGAACACGACGAGAGACACCGCGCTCCCGAGCGAGGCGATCGCGCTTAGGTCGAACGCATTGGCGAGAACAAGGACGAGGACGACGGTGATCGTCACGCCTCGCGTGCCGCGGAATCGACCGGGCTGTCCGAAGATCGGGGGGAACTGTCCGAGCGCGGCGAGCGCGACCGTGAGGTTGCCGGCGGCGAAGATGTTTGAGTTGACCGAGGACGCCGTGGCCAGCAGCGCGGTGATCGCCATGATCGTGAACCCCGCGTCTCCCAGAACCGGCCGAGCGGCTTCTGCCAGGGCCGTGTCGCCGTGCTCGATCACGTCGTCCACAGGCAGGGTGCCGAAGACCCCCAGGCTGACCGCGACGTACACGAGAGCGGTGATACCGAGCGCCAGGTACATCGCGCGCGGGAGCGACCGCGCCGGATTCGGGAGGTCCCCCGCCGTGAATGTGACGACCGAGAAGCCGAGGTACGCGAAGAACGTCAGCGCGACGGACGCGACGATCTTGCTCCATGAGGGGTAGGTCGAGAAGGCGAGCAGGCTCGGATCCATCTGGACGAGCGTGACGGCGGCGAACCCGGCGAAGACAGCCAGCAGCACCCAGACGATCATCGATTGCGCTTTCGCGACCATGGCGGCGCCGAAGAGGTTCAGGACGGCCATCCCGACGACGACGACGCAGATGAGCACGTTGTCCCAGTACGCGGCCGCGTCGTCGCCGAACAGCAGCGAGGTGCCGTAGGCGCCGAACGAGACCGCCACCATCGCCGTGACGATCAAGACCACGAAGTAGAGGAGCCACGAGGTGATCCCGACGAGGCGTCCATTGCCGAACGCCTCGACGAGGTAGGCAACGAAGCCGCCCTTCGACGGATACCGAACACCGAGCTTCACGACCACGTAGCCGAGGAGCCCGGCGATCGCCCCGGCGAGCAGGAAGGAGATCCACACCGCCGAGCCTGCGACGGTGCCCGCCTGGCCGAGCAGCGCGAAGATCCCCGCGCCCACCATCGCCCCGACGCCGAGGAACGCGGCGCCGAGGACCGTCAATCCGCCACGAGGCGCCTCAGAGCCAGACATCGATACGCCGTTGGGCGGAACGGGCCGATTCACCCATGTGAACGCGAACCCCTACCCGGAAGCCTGGTGACGAGCGGTGAGGCCCGGGCGGCGTCGACAGCCCGGACGACCATCGTCCCGACGAGGATGCCGAGCGCGATCGACGGGATCGAGACGAGCGCGGCCACGAAATTCTCGGAGCCTGCGCCGGCCCTGTCGCCGATGATCTCTGTGATGCCGATGAGACCGATCGCGCCCGGCACGAGCAACCAGAACGCGGGCAGGAACATCACGTGCGCCGGCGGCGCATTCGCGGCGCGGGCGACGAGGTGGGCGACCGGGACCATGACCGCGGCGCCGACGAACCCGCTCAGTGTCGAGTCGAGGATGCGCTCCCCGGCGAGCTGTCCGATCCAGGCCGCGAACAGCACGACGAGCAGCCAGCCGAGCGAGCCCTTCGGCGCACAGTTGTGGACGAAGATCCCGATGCCGAAGATCGCGACGCCGGCCCACGGTGCCCACGCGCCGAGTGTGCCGGCGGCGCCGACCGGGCCGGCGCCGGGGTCGCCGACGAGCTCGGCGCCGACGACGATGCCGATGCCAAGGAGGGCGAGTTGCAGCAGCCCCGCGACGAAGCGGCTGGCGCCGGTGATCGTCTCGCCCATCGCGAGATCGACCGTCGCCATGGTCAGGAGCGCGCCGGGCAGGAACGTGACGAGCGGCGGGATGGCCAGGCGCAGCGCGGCGGCGTCATCGTCGTGGGTCGCGAACGCGACCGCCGAGACGACGGCCGCGGCGACCACGGCCACGAGGTAGCCGGTGGCCGCGAACCGTTCCGCCCAGAGCTTCATCGCGCCGACGAGGATCCCGAGGGCCGCATACGCCCAGAGCTCCTCCGCAGCCGGATGGATGACCAGGCCGAGACCGACCGTCAGCAAACCGTGGGAAGCGATGTACGCGGCCGGTCCGAAGCGCGGGCGGGCGTCGAGCGTTCGCCGGAGCTCCGACAGTGCGTCCGCCGGCGGGAGCTCGGCGGTCTCGGCGCGGCGGGCGATCGCGATGACAGCGGATGCCTGGTCGAGCCGGAGCTGACGGACGCTGTCGATCGTCAGGAGGCTGGCCGCGTCGCCGTCGCGGAGCGCGACCATGAGAACCGTCGGGAACAGGCTGATGCGTGCGTGCGGGTAGCCATATGCGGAGGCGATCGACCGCAGGCTCTCCTGAACGAGGCTCACCGCGTCGCCGCTCATGGTGAGCGCGGCGCCCATGCTGAGCACCAGCGCCCGGACTTCGTCCGCGTCCTCCTTCAGGAGACGATCCGCATCTCGCGGTGGGTGTTGTTTAGGCGGCGGCCGCCATCCTCGGTGACCGTCACGATGTCCTCGATGCGCACGCCGAAGCGGCCGGGGAGGTAGATGCCGGGCTCGATGGAGAAGCACATGCCGGGCTCCATCAGGCGCTTCTCCCCCTCGATCATGTACGGCGGCTCGTGGGTTGTCAGCCCGATCCCGTGCCCGACCCGGTGGATGAAGTACTCGCCGTAGCCGGCATCGGCGATCACCTTGCGCGCCGCGCGGTCGACCTCCTCGCAGGCGACTCCCGGGCGCACGGCCTCGAAGCCCGCCTGCTGGGCCTCGCGCACGATCTCGAAGACCTTGCGTTCCTCGTCGGTGGCCTCGCCGACATGGACGGTGCGGGTCGTGTCCGACCCGTAGCCGTCCTTGAGACCGCCGAAGTCGAGCACGACCATGTCTCCTTCCTGGATCGTCCGGTCGCTCATCTCGTGATGCGGGTTGGCGCCGTTCGGCCCGGAGCCGACGACCGTGAAGTCGACCTGTGAGTGCCCGTGCTTGCGCAGGAAGCCGGCGAGGTCGGCAGCGATGTCGTTCTCGGTGCGCCCGGCGAACCGGACGCCGACGATCTCCTCGAGGCTCGCGTCGGCCGCGGCGCCTGCGGCGGCGAGCCGCTCGAGCTCGTCGTCACCCTTGACCGCGCGGAGCATGGGAAGCGCGGTCGTCATCGACACGTAGCTCGTCTCGGGCAGCGTGCGCTGCAGGCCGAGCAGATGCATCGCCCACGCCGGGTCGGAGATCGCGTATCGCCCCCGCGCGTCCAGGAGCGCCGCCGTCGCCTCGTACGGGTCGGTCCCGTCCGTCCAGTCGTGTACCGACAGCGCGGCGGCGGCGGGCGCCGCCTCGGCGTCGGGCCGCTCGAGGATCGGGACGATCAGCGACGGCTCGCCTCGCGCGGGGACGACGAGCATCGTGATCCGCTCGGTGATGGCGATCGGCGCGTACCCGGTCAGGTACAACAGATCGGGTCCCGGCGTCACGAGCACACCGGTCAGCCCGGCATCCGCCGCCTGCCGCGCCGCACGCGTCAGCCTTCGCCCGAAGTCCTCGGCGGTGAACGGACGTGTCATCGCCGCACCTCCGCGTAGTTCACGAGGAACAGCGCCTCGGCCAGCGCGATGCGCTCGATCTCGGACGGATCGACGCTCTCGTTCGGCGCGTGGATGAGGCACTTCGGCTCCTCGACGCCGAGCAGCATTATCTCGGCGTCGGGGTACGTCTCGGCGAGCACGTTGCAGAGCGGGATCGAGCCGCCCTGCCCCTCAGTCGTCATCGACCGGCCGAACGCCTCCTCCATCGCCTCCCGCATCGCCTCGAACCCCGGCCCGTCGAGCGAGCCGATGAACGGGTCGCCGACGGCGACGCGCTCGATCGTGTGGTGCAGCCTCCACGGGATCCGTGACTCGAGGTGAGCGACGAGCCCGTCCTGCGCGTCCTTGCCGGTCATCCCAGGCGGCAGCCGCAGGCTGATGCGCGCGGCCGCCGACGCCTGGACGGCGGACGACGATCCGATGACGGGCGGGACGTCGATCCCGAGCACCGTGGCGGACGGGCGCGCCCACAGCAGGTCGGCGGGGTTGCCGTCGCCCATCAGCTTGACGCCGTCGAGCACGTTCGCGTCGGCCCGGAACTGCTCCGCCGGATACTCGACGCCGGTCCACGTCTGCGACGCGTCGATGCCGTCGACCGTCGTGTTGCCGTGCACGTCGTGTAGCGTCGACAGGATCTGGATGAGGGCGACGACCGGGTCGGGGGCGGGCCCTCCGAACATGCCCGAGTGCATCGCGCTGCCGAGCGCGGTGAGCGTGATGTCGACGCTGGTCATGCCGCGCAGCGTCGTCGTGAGCGTGGGAACGCCAACGGCGAAGTTGCCGGTGTCGACGACCAGGATCGTGTCGGCCCGGAGGAGGTCCGCGTTCTCGGGCACGAACGCCTCCAGGCCACCCGTCCCCTGCTCCTCGCTCCCCTCGCAGATCACCTTGATGCCGCACGGGAAGCCGCCGTCGACCTCCCGCAGCGCGCGCAGCGCCGTGAGGTGCATGACGATGTTGCCCTTGCAGTCGGCCGCCCCGCGCCCGTACCAGCGCCCGTCGCGCTCGGTCAGCTCCCACACCGGGCTCGTCCAGGCTTCCTCGCCGAGCGGCGGCTGCACGTCGTAGTGCGAGTAGAGCAGTACGGTCGGCGTGCCCGGCGGTCCGGGCGCGTGTCCGTGGACGGCCTTGCTGCCGTCGGGCGTCGGCGAGGCCGCGACGTCCTGGAGGCCGACGTCGGTGAACGCGTCGACCACCCACTGCGCCGCCTTGTCGCACTCCTCGGGCGGATACTGCTTGGGATCGGCGACGGACTTGAACGAGACGAGCTCGCCCAAGTCAGCCTTCGCGCGCCCCATGAGCCCGTGGACGGCGGGGCGCAGTTCGTCAACGGGCATGGCGACTCCTTCTCACGGGGCCGAAGATGGTTGGGTGGGGATCGTGTGGGCCGTGACGGCGGCGGCGGCGGCGCGGTCGACCGCGCGCGCCCGCGCCGGGCGGTAGCGGCGCAGGAAGGCGACGAGCAGGATGCCGGAAGCGGAGAGAATGGCCATCATCAGCGCCGAGCTTGCGAGGCCGGCCGCGAGCGCTTCGGCGGCCGAAGCGCCCGCCTCGCGGTGGTTCTCGGTCACCGAGCTGTTGATCATCGCCACGGCCGCCACCGCTACGGCGGCGCCGACGTAGCGGGCCATGTTCGAGATCCCGGACGCGGAGCCGACCTGGTCGGCGGGCACGGCCGACGTCGAGCCCGACGACGCCGGCCCGTTGGCGAGGCCGAGGCCGACCGACAACACGATCAGCGGGACCAGGAACGCCGCGTACTCCCAGGACGCGTCCACGGAGGCGAGGTAGGCGAAGCCCACGGCCGCGAGCGCGAAGCCGAGACCCACCGCTCTCGCCCCGCCGAGCTTGCCCGCGAGCGGGGTGATCGCCGGCGTGATGGCGATCATGGCGGCGGCCGCTGGCAGCGTCGCCAGCCCCGTCTGGAAGGCGCTCAGGCCGAGCGCGGCGGGATCCTGGAAGTAGAGGCTGAGGACGTACATCAGCCCGTTGATCGTCCCGGCCACGATCAGGATCGCCAGCGTCGCGCCGACGAGCACGCGATTGCGCAGCAGCTCCAGGTCGACGAGCGGCGCCTCCACCCGGCGCTCGACGTGGATGAATCCGATGGCGCCGAGGATGCCGACCGCGAGCGAGCCGAGCGTGGCCGCCGACGTCCAGCCCCAATCGTTGCCCTTGCTGAGCGCAAGCACGATCGGCGCGAGGGCGACCGCGACGAGCGCGGTGCCCGCCCAGTCGAGCGAGCGTGAGCGCTCGGGGTCGCGGGACTCCGCGACGCTGCGCAGGGTCACGGGAATACAGACGGCGGCGACCGCGGCGTCGATCCAGAACAGGCCCTGCCAGCCGGTGGTGTCGACCAGCACGCCGCCGAGTAGGGGCCCGAGCGCGCCACCTGCTGCCGACATCGCGCCCCACAGCGTGATCGCCTTCATCTGCCCTTTGCCGGACGACGCGACCGACAGCAGGCTCATGCCGCAGGCGAGGATCGTCGCACCCGACGCGCCCTGAATCATGCGCCCGCCGATCACACCGGCACCGGAGGTCGACAGCGCGATCAGCGCACACGAGCCGATAAACAGCAGCAGCCCGCCGAGGAAGACCTTGCGGCGCCCGAGCACGTCGCCGAGCGCGCCGGAGGTGACGATTACGGCGGCGCCGACCAGCGAGTAGCCGGTCACCGCCCACTGGAGGGTGGTGACCGGCGAGTCGACGTCCTCGCTGATCGAGGGCAGCAGGATCGTCACGGCCGACGTGTTGGCGTTGACCACAAGCGCCGACACGCACGCGGCGAGCAGTACGCCGCGCGCAGCCGGACGGTCGGGCGCCGCCATCAGTCCTTGAGCACGCCGTCGGTCTTCAGCTCGTCGATCGCCTCCCGATAGTCCTCCAGGACGTCCGGGCAGTAGGTCTCGAGAATCAGCGCCTCGCCCTGCAGGACGCGCCGGTCGACGATGACGGGCCGCTGCCCGACGAACGACGCGCCGTTGGTGAGCTGGGCCAGGAGGTTCGCCTTGCCGAGCGCGGTCGCCGGGTTCTCGCAGACGTTGCCGCCGTCGCTGCCGAGCGTGCGCACGAAGATGTCGGGGTCCTCGGGCGCCCGCAGCCCCGCGGCCTCGAGCTTCTGCGTCAGCTCCTGCGCCTTGTCCTGCGCCTGCTGGGTCTCGCGCTCTCCGCTGTACGTAATGAGGCCGACGACACAGAGCACCACGACGACCGCGCCGATGATCCAATACACGACTCTCATGACGCCTTCTCCGCGTCCGCGACCTTCCAGCTGGGCTTCCGCCGCTTAAGGAACAGCCACGGTGGGAGCAGGCCGAGCAGCACCGTGCCGGCCAGGATCAGCCCGACGTACGCCACGTCACTGCCGTTCTCGAACTGCGACGGCGGCACGAAGCCGATGAGGATCGCCGCGGCGGAGGCCAGGAAGCCCATGACGCAGAGGAACGTGAGGGCCGGAGCCGTATAGCCGCGCTCGACGTCGGGCTGGGTGCGGCGCAGCTTGACGGCGGCGACGAACATCAGCAGGTAGACGATCAGGTAGACCTGGGTCGTCATCACGCTGAGGATCCAGTAGGCGCTCGACACCGACGGCACGAGCGCGTAGAGCAGCGCGATCACGGTCGTGACCGCGCCTTGGACCACGAGGATGTTGACGGCGACCTCGTTCTCGTTCTGGTGCTGGAAGAACGGCGGCAGGTAGCCCTCACGCCGTGCGATCAGCAGCAGGCCCTTGGAGGGGCCCGAGAGCCAGGTGAGCATGCCGCCCGCCGACGCGCAGACCAGCGCGATGGCGACGATCGGGACCAGGATCTGCAGGTCGAAGTACGCGAAGAAGGCGTCGAACGCCTGCATCACTCCGGCGGTGAGGCTCAGCTCCTCGGCGGGGATCACCCAGCTGATCGCGAGCGCCGGCAGGATGAAGATCAGCAGCACGAGCCCGCAGGCGAAGAACATCGCGCGCGGGAACTCGCTCTTGGGGTCGCGAAGCGAGCCGACGTGCACCGAGTTCATCTCCATCCCCGAGTAGGACAGGAAGTTGTTCACGATCAGCACCAGGCTCGCGATCCCCGTCCACTGCGGGATCAGGTGGTCGGCGTCCATCGGCGCGGCCGACGAGTTGTCCTGGAGCAGGTAGACGATCCCGAGGATGACCAGCAGCGCCCCAGGGATCAGCGTGCCGACGAGCAGGCCGCTCGACGCGAGCTTCGCGATCCCGCCCGTGCCGCCGCGCGCCGACATGAACACGCCGAGCCAGAACACGACGACGATGACGATGCCCGTGTACACGCCGTTGTCCGCGAGGTCGGGGTTGAACACGTAGGCCAACGTGCTCGCGACGAAGCCCAGCAGCGTGGGGTAGTAGAAGATCGTCATCGCGAACTGGCACCACACCGCCAGCAGCCCCCACCTGGCCGAGAGGCCCTCGCTCACCCAGCGGAAGACACCGCCGCTCCACCCCGACGCCAGCTCAGCCGCGACCAGCGACTGCGGCAGCAGGAAGATGATCGCCGGCACCAGGTAGAGGAACACGCACGTCAGGCCGTAGACCGCCATCGTCGGCGCGCTGCGCAGGCTCGCCACCGACGCGGTCGTCATGAACGCCAACGTCACCCACGTGATGTAGGTCGGTTTGACGATCGTGGCCGCCTTGGGTACCGCCGCCGCCCCATCGGCGGGCACATCCATCGATGCCATAGCACCGGCCTCCTTTGCTTGCCGCCGCAAACGTATGTACGCGCGGGATCACCCCGCATCACCCGAACTGGGTGAAGCGCCGCCCGCGCCTACGGCGTCGAGGAGGCGCGGATCGCGCCTCAAGTCACACCAGGGAGGCCTTCCGCGAGGACACACGTGACGTCGGTCATCGCTGTAGAGTCGTCTCCCAGGACATCGGAGGTTCGTCGTGGCCGAGCAGAAGGAATCAAAGCCCCGTTGGGCCGCGCGCAGGCGCGAGACGAAGCGTCTCAGGCTCGAGCGGGATGGGCGGGTTCGTTTCCGGTGGCTTCTAGGAGGCTCGTGATGAGCGTGCTCAGGAACAGTGCGTGGCCATGGTTCGCGCTCGGCGTGGTGCTCAGTGCCATCGGCCTGCTGGTGCTCGACGGCGCGGCGGGGGCGATCGTGCTCGCGGTGGGGCTGGTCATCATCTTCGGCGCCGGCGTTCGAGTCATCAGCCGGAACGATCCGACGCCACCGGACGACCGTCGCGTCCCCGCTGGTCGATCCGGCATCTAATCTCGGCTGAACGCGCGGGCGAGCCCGAACGGTGACGTCATCTGTTCATTTTCGGACCTCTCCCTTTAGGCGGCGCCGCGGGATACCGAGACAAGGGCGAGAGACGCTGAATTGCAAAGCTAGGCGGGAGGGTCAGCGGTCGCGCTGGGGCTGGTCATGTAGTACCCCACGCGCGGCCTGATCCGGCTGTTGGGGATGGGCAGCCCGACCCTCCCGCACTAGCGAGCTTCAGCTTTTTGGCCCGTTGGACACCTGTTTGGCGTGCAATGGACGGGGCCGGCGCTACGTTGACTCCAGGATGGCAACGCTCGCACGGATGTGGATGGCGGTGGCGGCCGTGGTGGCCTCCGCGGGGCTTCCGGCCGCGGCCTGCGCGCATCCGGGCGGAGCCGGCCCGAGCGAGCAGGCGTTGTTCGAGGCGGAGGCGGCCGCACTCGGAGCCGACCACGCTCGTGAGCACGAGCTCCAGCGCGAGGCGCTGCGGCAGTGGCTCGCCAAGCCGGCCGCGGAGCGCAGCCGGCTCGAGCGGCAGGCGTCGCGTGAGGCGGCGGCGGAGGCGACCCGGATCGCCGCTGCGCTCGACCCCGCCGACCAGGTCGGCCGTTGGGAGGCCAACCTCATCGACTTCCCCACGTGGGCCCTGAACTCCGTGGTGATCCCGACCGGCGAGGTCATGTTCTGGGGCCGGGCGCCGGCAGGCCAGACCCCGGCACGCGAGAACGTCACCGAGATCTGGATCTGGAATCCCAAGTCCGGCAGGCTGGATCAGGTCCCAGCGCCGCAGGCGGACATCGACGGCGACGGCGACCTGGACCACGTGCCGTTCTTCTGCTCCGGGCAGTCGCTGCTCCCGTCGGGCGAGGTGCTGCTCACCGGCGGCAACCTCGCGTACCCGACCGGTGCCCCGGCGGGTACGCCCGGCGCCGACTTCGCCGGACTGAACACGATCTACACGCTCGACCCGTGGACCCGGCGCTGGTCCGAGCAGCCGCGAATGCGCAAGGGCCGCTGGTACCCGACCCAGGTCGAGCTGGCCGACGGCCGCACGGTCGTCGTCGCGGGGTACGACGAGAACGGTGCCGGAGTCTGGAACCAGGACCTCGAGGTCTTCACGCCGGCGGCCGGTCGCGGGGGCCGCGGACAGCTGACGCTGCACCAGCCGGGGACGATCGACTCGGGCTCGTACCCCCACCTGTTCGCGCTCCCCGACGGCAAGGTCCTGCTCGCCGGTCACGAGCACGACGTGGACAGCGCCCAGGCCGCGCTGCTCGACCCGGCTCGCCTGGACACCGGGGCCATGGGTTCGGCCTGGAGCCCGATCGGGCGGATCCCGTGGTGGGCCAAGGCCAGCCAGGCCGCGCTGCTGTTCGGCGAGCGGGGCAGCACCCCACACGTCGCCGTGATCGGCGGCTACGGCGAGTACGAGACGCCGGAGGACCAGATCACGGCGGTGCCGAACGCCGCCACGCTCGAGGTCGGTCAGACCACGTGGACGGATCCCCTCGTTCCGGATCAGAACGTCGGTCGGGCCTACGCGAACCTCGTCGAGCTGCCGGACGGGATGCTCGTCACCGTCGGCGGCGGCTCGGGCATCGGATCCGTCGACGGTCAGAACGAGACCGACGGCAAGCCGCAGCTCAAGCAGGTCGAGCTCCTGCGCCCTGGCGTCGACACCGCCTGGCAGCTCGGAGCCGCGCAGCAGAAGTGGCGCACGTACCACTCGACGGCAGTCCTGCTCCCGGACGGGCGCGTCCTCTCCGCCGGCGACGACTACTGGTCAGTCAACGACGTGCCTGACCCGGGCACGCCGGGCGACAAGGCGGAGATCTACTCGCCGCCATACCTGTTCGACGGCGAGGCACTCGCGCCGCGACCGGCGATCACTTCGCTTCCGCCGATGGGCGCCACGGGCGGCGTCCTCTACGGGGAGCGGTTCGGCGTCGGCGTGACCGGCGCCCAGCCGGTCGACAAGGCGGTGCTCATCGCCCCCGCCGCGACGACGCACGGCGTCAACATGAACCAGCGCCGGCTCGAGCTCGAGGTCCTCACACGGCAGCCGGGCGGCCTCGAGGTGCGGGCGCCGTCGTCGGCAACCCTGGCTCCCCCGGGCTGGTACATGCTGTTCGTGCTCGACTCGTCGGGCACGCCGAGCGAGGCGGGCTGGGTGTGGCTCCGGACCGACCGACCGGCGCCGACGACGCCGGTCGTCGACGGTCCCGTCTCGACGCCCGACCGGACCGCCCCCACGGTGCGCGCGCGGATCCTCCGCCTGACGAAGCGCGGGCGCAACCTGCGGGTCCGCGTCAGGGCGTCCGAGAGAAGCACCGTGCGCCTGCACGGCCGGATCGGCGGGCGGCGGCTGAAGGCGCGCACCGCCTCCCTCCGGAGCGGCGTCGCGCGGACCGTGTATCTCCGGATCCCGGGACGAGCCTTCACCGCGTTGCGAACCGGGCGAAGGCTGCGGGCATCAGTCGCCGTCGCGGCGCGGGACGGCGCGGGCAACATCGCACGACGCCGCGTCTCCACCCGCGTGCGGCTGCCTACCGGAACCTGAGACGCTCGATCGAGCGGCGGCGGTCGACGCGGTCGGCCGTCGCTCGATCCTGGCCCGATCCTCCGTTGATCACATCGCGCCGGCGGTCGCGGCTGCGCAGGCGATCGTCGCCGGAGTTCCCGTGCAGCCAGTCGCGTCCGGATCGGCCGATCAGTGTGTCGCGGCCCGGCCCGCCGCTGAGGCGATTGGCGTGCCGGTTGCCCGTGATCTCGTCTGCGGCCCCGGACCCGATCACCGACTCCAGCTGGCTGAGGTCGTCGGCACCTTCGCCCGACGCCCGACCGCGAGCCAGGTTCACCACCACACCCTTGTCCTGGGTCACGGGCGCAAAGCCGGAGTAGTCCACGGTGTCCCAGCCAGTGCCGCCGATGAGCATGTCGTCGGCGCCTTTGCCCCGGAGAACGTCGTTGCCCGGGCCTCCCTCCATGTGGTTCGCGGCGCCGTCACCGGTCAGGGAGTCAGCGGCGCGACCGCCGCGCACGTCCTCGAAGCCGAGCAGCGCGTCGCTGCCCACGCCCAGTGCCCGCTGGTGGGTGAGGTTCACGCGCACCCGACCGCCGGATGAGACGAAGTCGACGGTGTCGGTCCCGGCGCCGCCGTCGAGATCGTCGTCACCGGCCAGGCCCTCGATCCGATCACGCCCGGCTCCGCCGTCGAGCGTGTTGGCACCGCTCGTGCCACGCACGACGTCGTTGCCGATGCCCGTCAGCGCATTCTCGATGGCGATGACGGCGTCGTCGCCGCGCCCATGGCCCTCTCCGGATGTGAGGTCGACCTGCACGTTCGTGCCCGCTGTCGTGTAGTCGACGGTGTCGATCCCAGCCCCGCCGTTCACGATGTCGTCGGCACCGGCGCCGTTCAGCGTGTCGTCGCCCGAGCCGCCCGCGAGGCTGTTGGGCCGGGTGCTCCCGACCATGACGTCGTCGTAGACCGACCCGACGGCGTTCTCGATCGCGGACAGCGTGTCGGTCCCTCCCGCGCCCGTGACGGCGTTCGTCTGGAGGTTGAGGGTGACGCCGCCGATCGACCTCGAGTAGTCGACCGTGTCGTCGCCGGAAGCGCCGTCCAGCGTGTTGGTCGCGTCGGTACCGATGAGCACGTCGTTGAAGCGCGAGCCGCTCGCGGATTCGAACGAGACCAGCGAGTCGGTGCCGTCTCCCGTGCTCGACCCGGCCTCGAGGTCGATGGTCGTCGCGGACACCGCAGACTCGAGCGAGGCCGTGTCGGTACCGGTCCCTCCGTCGAGGGCGTCGTCACCCGCGCGGCCGTCGACGACGTCGTTGCCGGCGAGACCCCGGATGGTGTTCGCACTGGCGTCTCCGGAGAGCGCATCGGCGGCGGAGCCGCCTGTGAGGTTCTCCAGCCCGAGCAGGGCGTCGGTACCGGCGCCGATGGTGTCTTGCACGACCTGGTCGAGAGCCACGGTGACCGCAGCGGTCGACGACGCGTAGTCGGCGGTGTCGCTGCCGTTGCCGCCGGAGAGGGTGTCGTCGCCCAGGCCGCCGGTGAGGCGATCGGCTCCGTCCGCGCCGGTGAGCACGTTGGCCGACCCGTCGCCCGTCAGCACGTCGTCGAACGCCGTGCCGTCCACGTTGCGGATGCCCGTGATGGTGTCGGTCCCCGCCCCGCCGGTGTTCTGCGCCGCGGTCACCGCGAGCGAGACGCTGACGCCGCCGGTCGCGGCCGCGAAGCTCAGCGTGTCATGCCCGTTCCGCCCCCGATCGTGTCGTTGCCGAGCCCGGAGGTGAGAGCGTCGTCGCCCTGGTCGCCCTGGAGGGAGGCCGGGAGGGCCAGTGCCGATCCGGTCCCGAAGCCGCCGCCGGCCGACACCACGTCGCCGCCGTCGGCACCGCTGACGGTGTAGTTCTCCACGCCGGAGGTGGTGATGTCCGCGTCGTTGTCGCCGTTGAGGTTGGCGGAGGTGACCCCGCCGGCGCCGATCACCAAATGGTCCGCCGACGCCGAGCCGTTGACCGTGACGCGATCGGCCGAGCCGAGCTGGAGCGCGGCGACGACCTCGATCTCCGGAGATGCCGATCAGTTCAGGGGTGAGGCCCGGCGCCGAGGGGACCGTTGGCGAGGTCGATCACCGCCGTCTCGTTGCCGGTGCTGCCGTTGATCATGACCGTGTCCGTGTTCGACACGGTCGCCCCACCCGCGCACGGGACGTTGTTGAGGGTCAGCCCGCCGGCGGCTTCGTGGACACGGTCGCCGTCTCGTTGGCGATCAGGGTGACGGTCATCGCCCCGAGCCGCCCGAAGCGCACGTGGCCGCACTCGCGACCGCCGGAACGGCAAGCGTCGCGGCGACGACCGCACCAAGAGCAAGGCAGCCCCTCCTCATCCGATGGCGGCATGATCCCGCGCGCATCGGCGGAGCCTATGGAACGGGCGATGATGCGATAGCATCAACGCATCATGCGGACGACACTCGACATCGACGACGACGTGGTCGCCGCCGCGAGGGAGCTGGCTGCGGGTGAGCGCAAGTCGTTGGGCGCCGTCATCTCCGATCTCGCCCGACGCGGGCTCACCCCGGCTCGGGTAGAGGCAGAGGACGGCTTGCCCGTGATTCGCGTGCCCGCCGGTACCCCGGCCATTACCTCCGAGATGGTGCGGCGCGCGCTCGACGAGGACTGAGCTCGAGCTTGGGACTGCTCGACGTCAACGCCCTGGTCGCGCTGGCGTGGGACTCGCACGTGCACCACACCGCGATCCGCGGCTGGTTTGCGGCCAACAGCGCAGCCGGATGGGCAACCTGCCCGATCACCGAGAGTGGCTTCGTGCGCGTTTCCTCCAACCCGAAGGTGCTCCCAAGCCCGATCGGCATCGATGCCGCGCGCGCCGTCCTCCTGGCACTGCGCGACGTCGGGAACCACCGGTTCCTGGTCGACGACGTGTCGATCGGTGACTCCGACGTCCCGAGGATGTCCGGCCACCGCCAGGTCACCGACGCCCACCTCGTCACGCTCGCCTCCCGCCAGGACGTCCGCGTCATCACCTTCGATGCGGAAATGCTCGCCCTCGCGGACGAGCGCCGAGTGCAGCTGCTCACGTCGCTCTGACGTGGCGCCGGCGGCATGGCCGCTGGCTGTGGCGGGTAATGGACCGGAACCATGAGCAACGGTCTCCGAGTTCGAATCCTCCTGGCGGCCGTGGCCGCTCTCCTGGCAGTCACCGCGCCGCAGGCGTCCGCGGCGCCGCCCAATCTCGACGAGCTGCTCGAGTGCGCGACGTACCCGAGCGGCGACGAGATCTGCTCCGGAGAGGTGCCGAGCTTCGACGGGGCTCCGATGGACGTCGACCTCACGCTGCCGCGTGGCACGACGGCGAAGCGCGGCCTCATGGTGATGCTCCACGGCTTCGGCAACGACAAGCACTACTGGGAGTCGAACACCGACGAGGGCGACGGCGGGGACCTCTACCGCTGGAACAACCACTGGTTCGCCCGCAACGGCTACTACGTGCTCACGTACACGGCGCGCGGGTTCAAGACGTCGGCGGCGCCCGGCGACCGGCCGCAGACGCCGTTCCCGCCGAACGGCTCGGCCTCGCCGCCGAATGGGAACGTGAAGCTCAAGAGCCGCGACTGGGAGATCCGGGACACGCAGTGGCTCGCCGCGCTTGTCGCGAACGCCTACCAGGACCTCGACCCGAAGCGGATCGCGGTGACCGGCAACTCGTACGGCGGCGGGGAGAGCTGGCTGCAGGCGAGCCAGGCGCGCTGGGACTTCCCCGCGAACGCCACCGGCGGCGCGCTGCCCGTCCTCGACCTCCAGGTCGCGGTGCCGAAGTACGGCTGGACCGACCTCGGGCACAGCCTCGCGCCCAACGGCCGAGTCTCGACCGGGCGGCCCGACAGCGACACCGGCGACGGCTTCCCGGTCGGCACGCCCAAGCAGTCCTACCTCGAGGGCTTCTACGCGCTCGGCCAGACCCAGCCGTTCGGCTTCGACCCCCGCGTCAACGTCTGGCACGCGCGCATCCAGACCGACCCGTACGACGTGGCGGGCGTCGAGGACCCCGTGATCCGCGAGCTGCGTGCGGCGCTGACCGAGGAGCGCAGCGCGTACTACCAGGACGAGGGCTTCGCGGCCCAGCGCGACGGCCGCAAGGTCGCCGTCTTCGTCCCCCAGGGCTGGACCGACGACCTCTTCCCGGCGCAGGAGGCGTTCCGCCAGTTCAAGTACCTCAAGGCGCTTGACCCCGAGTGGCCGGTAGAGGTCGCGATGGCCGACATCGGGCATCCGCGCGCGCAGAACCCGCCCGCCCAGTGGCAGGTCCTGAACACGCGCGCGAACCTCTTCCTGCGCGACCACATCGGCGGCTCGCACGAGCAGCGGACCGGCGTGTGGAGTCTGCCGACCGTGTGCCGCGGCAGCGCGTCGTCGCCCGTCGCGGCGCGCACGCCGGAGGATCTCGCCGCCGGGAAGCTGACCGTCGACTTCCGCACGCCCGGGAGCCAGACGCTCGGCAGCGGAGCCGGCGATCCCGACGGCGCGGCCACCGACCCGGTGCTCCGCGGCACCCTGTTCCCCGAGCAGGGCGAGTGCCGGCGCTCGGAGGCGCCGACGCACGCCGGGCGCTACACGGCGTACTCGACTCCGCTCCGCAGGACCGCGACGTACGTCGGCCTCGGCGAGGTCGTGGTGCCGTACACGCTCGCGGGCACGACGGCAACCCTCAACGCCCGCGTCTGGGACGTCGCGCCCGATGGCGAGG
The DNA here is from genome assembly GCA_963730535.1 of uncultured Solirubrobacteraceae bacterium. Lineage (GTDB taxonomy): Bacteria > Actinomycetota > Thermoleophilia > Solirubrobacterales > Solirubrobacteraceae > DASSUW01. Next base: position 109,088 of record CAVSRU010000008.1, on the reverse strand, counting down.
CGCTGCTCGTCACGCGTGGCAGCTACCGCCTCAGCGCGCCCGCCTACGACACGCTCGCCGGCAGGCTCAAGCTGCCCCTGTTCGGCAACCACTGGCAGCTCAGGGCCGGGCACCGCCTGCGGCTCGACCTCGCCTCGGTCGACCAGCCGACGTTCAAGCCCAACACCGCCAACGGCACGGTCGCCTTCCAGGCGCCGACGCTGGTCCTTCCCACCGCGCGAGAGCGATCAGCGGCTGGGCGAGGGCTGAGCGAGGAGGTACCGCCGCACGCCGTCGGCGATGCCGCGAGCGATCCGCCGCCGGAAGCGCGGCGAGCGGACGTGCGCCGCGTCGGTGGCGTTGCGCATGTTGGCCGTCTCGATGAACACGGCGGGGACGTCGGAGAGCCGCAGCCCGCCGAGGTCGGAGCGGGCGACGAGCCCGTTGCCGCCGAGGTAGGTCGCCCGCGGCAGCCCGGTGCGGGCCTCGTAGGCGGCCCGCAACGCCCGCCCGAGCCGGCGCGACTCGTCGTGGATGTCGTCCGTCAGCCCCTCGATCCAGGACGGGCGGATGACGTGGAACCCGCGCCCGCCGGCCGGGCCGCCGTCGGCGTGGATCGAGACCACCGCGTCCGCGTGCGCCCGGTTGCCGATCCGCGCGCGCCGGTTGATGCACGGCCCCACCCCGCGGTTGTCGCGCCGGGTGAGCACGACCTCGGCGCCGTCGCGGCGAAGGATCCGCGCGGCCGAGCGCGCGACGCTGAGCGTGTAGCGCGCCTCGGTGTAGCCCGACGCGGTCGCCGTCCCGGTCGTGTTGCACGCCTTGTAGCGGCCGCCGCCGATCGCGACCTGGCGGTTGATGATCTCGGGGTGCGCACCGTTGCGGCCGTTGTGCCCCGGATCCAGCACCACCGTGCGCCCACTGAGGTCGCCCGGACCGGCCGCGGCGAGCAGCGCCAACACAACAGTCCAGGCCCCCACCTCGGAGAGGCTAGTGGAGCTTGACAAGATCCACCGATGGCCACGACAGCCACGAGCCGCCCCCGCCGGATGAGCGCGACGCTGCGCGAGGGCGCGCAGGTCACGCCGCTCGAGCTGTTCTTCGACCTCGTGTTCGTGCTCGCGCTGACGCAGTGCACGGCGCTGATGGCCGACCAGCCGACGTGGGAGGGCCTGGCGAAGGGGATGCTCGTCCTCACCGTCATGTGGTGGGCGTGGGTCGGCTACGCGTGGCTGACGAGCGTCATCGATCCCGAGGAGGGAGCGGTGCGACTCGTGATCTTCGCCGCGATGGCGGGCCTGCTGATCGTGGCCCTCTGCGTGCCGGGGGCGTTCCACGACGAGGCGCTGCTGTTCGCCGGCGCGTACGGCGTCGTGCGCGTGGCCCACCTCGCGCTCTTCTTCCTCGCCTGCCGCGACGACCCGGTGCTCCGCCGCGCCGTCTTCACGGGCCTGACGGTGAGCACGGCGGTCGCCATCGGGCTGCTCGTCGTCGCCTCGTTCCTCGACGGCATCCCCCAGGGCGCCGTCTGGGCGCTGGCGATCGCGATCGACATGAGCGGCCCGCTGTTCCACGGCCAGGACGGCTGGCGGCTCGTGCCCGGTCACTTCGCCGAGCGCCACGGGCTGATCATCATCATCGCCCTCGGCGAGTCGATCGTCGCCATCGGCATCGGCGCCGAGGGCCGGGTGACGACGGGCGTCGTGATCGCGGCGGCGTTCGGCATGATGGTGGCCGCCGCGCTGTGGTGGCTGTACTTCGACGTCGTGGCGCTGTCGGCCGAGCGGCGGCTCGCGAACGCCGAGCCGGGCCGCGAGCGCAACACGATCGCGCGCGACTCCTTCTCCTACCTGCACCTGCCGATGGTGGCCGGCATCGTGCTGCTCGCGCTCGGGCTCAAGAAGACGCTCGAGCACGTGGAGGACCCGCTCAAGCTCGTCCCCGCCGTCGCCCTGCTCGGCGGCACCGCGCTCTACCTGGTCGCCCACGTCGCGTTCCGCTACCGCAACGTCCACAGCTTCAACTGGCACCGGACGGTCACGGCGGCGCTGCTCGTCGCGCTCGTCCCGGTCGCCGTCGAGATCCCCGCGCTCGCGGTCGTGATCGCGCTGGCCGCGATCCTGGCGCTGCTGATCGCCTACGAGGTGCGCCGCTACGCCGAGGCGCGCGACCGGCTGCGCCACCAGCTCGCGCACGAGTGAGGCGTCATGCCTCCGCCCGCGCCCGGGTGGGGGCCGGCATGCCTTCGAGGTGCGGCAGCGGCACGTCGGGCGTGCGCGCGATGCTCGCGGCGGCCACCAGCAGCCTGGAGGCGGCCGGGAACTTCTGGCCCGGCAGCGCCGGGGCGAGCAGCGCGTCGTACGCGTCGAGCAGGCCGAGCACCGCGGAGAACAGCGCCGCGTACGGGCTGTCCTCGCCGACCGCGCAGGCCAGGCGGGCGAGCGCCACCGGCTCCTCGGCGCTTCCACGCACGAACGTGCGCGCACACGCCTGGGCGAGGTGCGAGACCGTGCGCTCCAGCAGCGGGTCGATGGGCCGCGGCATCCCGGGCGGAGAGCCCACCTCGGCGGCGTCGCGCCCGTCGAGGATGCGCTCGAGCTGGGCGCCGGCGATCGAGCGCAGCGCCGCCGGGCCGAGGCCGGCCTGCGCGGCGAGGCGCAGGTGGGCGACGGCCGAGGTCAGGGGCAGCCCGTACGGCGAGTCGCTCGCCCACAGCAGGTTGGCGGGCGGCGCGAGCGTGAAGAGGGCGATCATGTCGGCCGGGTCCCACCAGGCCGTGTCGATGAACAGGTTGGGGTGCTCGGGCAGCACACGCCACAGCCACGCGAGGTCGGAGATCGCCGCGTGGGCGAGGATCAGCCGGGCGCCGGGGAACTCGCCGGAGAGCCGGACGGTGTCGCGGCCGAGCGCCGGGATCCCGCGCCCGGCGTGGATGAGCACGCACGCGCGGCGCTCGTCGGCGAGCGCGACGAGCTCGCGCACCGCGGGCTCGCCGAGCGTGAAGCGCTCGGCCCGCGGGTGGAGCTTGATGCCGCGCGCACCGGCGTCGAGGCACCGGCGCGCCTCGGCGAGCGCGTCGGTGTGCGGGTCCACGCGGCAGAACGCGACGAGGCGCCCGGCGGACCCGGCAGCGGCCTCCAGCACGCGGTCGTTGGCGGCCGGGTAGCCCGACGGCTCCTGGAGCGGGAACACGACGGCGCGTGCGTCCGCCCGGGCGAGCGCGGCCAGCAGCTGCTCGGGCGTCTGCTTCATCCCGTCGGGATCGTGGGCGCCGATGTGCGTGTGCGCGTCGAACAGCTCCAGCTCGCCCACGTCACGCCGGAGGCGCTCCCACCAGGGCGCCATGATCGCGTCCACGTCGGCCATCGGCGGCTGACCCTATACAGGGGCCGCCCGCGATGACCGATACTCACCCCTATGCATTTTCGCCGCGAACGCGTCCGCATCGAGACCGAGCGCCATGAGATCGAGGGCACGCTCCAGCTGCCCCACGAGGGGTACCGCTCCCGGATGACGGACTTCCTCAACGCCCACGAGCGCGACTTCCTCCCGCTCACGGACGTCGAGGTGCAGCGGCTGGACGGCTCGCGCGCCGTCGAGCGCCACTCGTTCCTGGCGCTCGCCGTGCGCCACGTGGTGATGGTCGTGGAGCTCGAGACGCTCGACATCGTCGACGACACGGGGGGCGCTCCCGACCCCGCCCCGCTGGCCGTGGTGTCCACTCCGCCGCCGCCGCTCGACTGAGATCCCGCCGAGGCGGGGTATACGGTTCAGCCATGAACACGCGAACGATCGCCATCATCGCTCTCATCGTCGCCGTCATCGTGCTCGTGCTCTTGCTCGCGTAGCGGCATGCGCACGGTCTGAGGCGTCGTTTAGGCGCAGTTTCGGGCCGCTTCAGGGTCGGCGGGCAAGCTCGGAGGCGTTATGCGCGTGCTGATCGCCGAGGACGAGCCCCGGGTGGGCGACGCCGTGGCTCGCGGGCTGCGGCGGGAAGGTATGGCCGTCGACCTCGCGCGCGACGGCGCGACGGCCCTGCGCAAGGCGCTGGCGGCGCCCTACGACGTCGTCGTGCTCGACCGCGACCTGCCCGAGCTGCACGGCGACGACGTGTGCCGCACGCTGGCCGGCCGCCGGCCCGACACGAAGGTGCTCATGCTCACGGCGGCGGCGGGGGTCGACGACCTGGTCGGCGGCCTTGCGTTGGGCGCCGACGACTACCTGGCCAAGCCGTTCCGCTTCGCCGAGCTGGTCGCACGCATGCACGCGCTGGCGCGTCGCAACGGCGCTCCCCGCCCGCCCGTGCTCACGGCGGGCGACGTGGAGCTCGACCCGGCGCGCCGCGCAGTGACGCGAGCCGGGCGGCCGATCGACCTCGCCCCCAAGGAGCTCGCCGTGCTGGAGGTGCTGATGGCCGCCGGCGGCGCCGTCGTGGGTCCCGACGAGCTGCTCGAGCGCGCCTGGGACGAGGGCACCGACCCGTTCACGAACACGGTCCGCATGACCGTGATGACCCTGCGACGCAAGCTCGGGGACCCGCCCGTCGTGCACACCGTGCGCGGCGCGGGCTATCGCGTGTGACCCTCCGGCTGCGTCTCACCCTCCTCTACACGCTCCTGTTCGGCGGCTGTGGCGCGCTGCTGCTCGGCGTCAGCTCCTGGATCGTGCACCGCCAGGTGGGCCGGACGCTCCCGCCCAGCTACGCCGACTCGGCGCTCGCGCAGCTCGACGCCCAGCTCATGCTCGCGCTCGGCGGCACGCTGATCGTCGCCGCCGTGCTCGGCTACCTCGCCGCGGGCCGCGCGCTGGCTCCGCTCCGGCGGGTGACCGGGCTCGCCCACCGCGTCACCCAGGAGCGCATGGACGAGCGCATCCACATGCCCGGGCCCGAGGACGAGCTGCGCGAGCTGGCGGACACCGTCGATCGGATGCTCGACCGCCTCGCCGCCGCCTTCGACGGCCAGCGACGCTTCGTGGCCAACGCCAGCCACGAGCTGCGGACCCCGCTGACGGTCATCCGCGCCGAGGTCGAAGTCGCCCTCGCCGACCCGGACGCCGACGCCGCCGAGCTGCGACGCATGGGCGAGGTGGTGCTCGAAGCGGCCGACCGCACGCAGGCACTGCTCGACTCGCTGATGGTGCTCGCGCGCAGCCAGCAGGCGGTCCCGCGCCGCGAGCGGGTCGACCTCGCCCGCGCCGCGCACGCGGCAGCGTCGCTCTCCGCCGCCGAGGCCGCCGTCCGCGGGATCGAGCTGCGGGTCGACGCCGAGCCGGCGCCGCTGACCGCCGATCGCCCGCTGGTCGAGCGGCTGGTCGCGAACCTGGTCGAGAACGCCGTGCGCCACAACGAGCCGGGCGGGCAGGTGCAGGTCACCACGCGCGCCGGCCTCGTCCGGGTGGAGAACACCGGGCGGATCATCAGCCCGGGCGACGTCCGCCGGCTCGCCGAGCCGTTCGAGCGCCTGCATCGCGACTCCGACGGGCCGGGCGCCGGCCTCGGGTTGTCGATCGTTCGCGCGGTGGCCGACGCCCACGGCGCCGACCTGCGGCTGCGCACGCGCACTGGCGGCGGCCTGCTCGCCGAGGTGGAGTTCCCTAGAGCACTCCGTCGGGAACCCGCCCGGAGCGCAGGCGCTCCACCTGTTCCGGCGTGAACGGCGGCGACGCCAGGTCGGCGCGCTCGTGGAACGCCCGGAACAGGTGCACGATGTAGTGCATCCGCTGGTTGAGCTCGGACCAGTCGCGCGCGCCGCAGTCGTCCAGCGCCGGCGGCACCGGCTCGAAGCGGGCGAGCAGCCGCTCGAGCTCGGGGCTCGAGAGGGCCACGAGCGCCTCGGGATAGGGAGCGTCGAGGTGGCGCCCGAGCGCGAGCACGGTCCCCGGCAAGGTGAGGACCATGAGGCTGCGCGTGATGACCTCGCGGCTCAGGCGGCTGAGCTTGCGCTGCAGCGGCCAGCCGAGGATCCGGCGCCAGAGGGGCCCAGCCGAGCTCGTGGCCGCGTCGAGCGCCTCGAGGATCTCGGGCTGGAGCCGCGTCTGCTCGTGCAGGCCGATCTCGAGGTTCGCGAGCAGGCACAGCTCGGTCCGCGCCTTCGGGTCGTCCGTTCGGAGAGCCTGCTCGTAGTGGGTGAACGGCTGCCGCAGCGGCGCCGGAAGCGCGGCGGCGAACGCGTCGAAGTCCGGCGCGTGCAGGTAGCGCGCGAACTCGAGGCCGATCTCCTCGAACACCTTCAGGTTGCCGCGCGCGACGGCGTCGCTGGCCAGCTCGATGGCGTCGAACGGGGTGTGCAGCGCGGCCGTGATCCGGCCCAGGCGGCTCGTGCGGTCGAGGAGGCCGTGGCGCAGGAGCATCGCGCCACAGCGACGCGATCGGGTGCAGCAGCTCGGCGTCGCGGCCGAGCTCAGCCCGCAGGTGCTCCAAGGTGTCCTCGCCCCGGATCGTGCGCCCCGCCTGGCGGGACGCCCACGTGGCGAACGTGCACCAGTTCGCTCCACCAGGCGCACGCTCGGCCATGGCCGCCGCAAGGCGCCAGTAGCACTCCGTGATCTGGAGGTTGCGCACCGCCGGCGCCTGCGACGGCGGTGATGCGCCGCACCTCCTCGGGACTCGGCGTCATGCGCGCGGCGTGAGGAGCTGATCGGCGGGAGCGTCCTCGTCGCGCAGCGGTGCGGCGTCCCCCGCCAGCGCCTCGACGGCGGGGCGGTCGAGCGTGCGGGCGCCGCGGGCGGTCGAGCGCACGTCGCCGGCCAGCGGGGACGAGGAGGCGAGGAAGACGAAGTTGCCGCCCGGCTCGGCGTGGGTGACGAGGCGGACGTCGTCGAACACCTCGAGCAGCGTGGCGGCCTCGGCGCGCATGAGGCTGAGCGGCGCGTGGTCGATGACGTTGAGGGCGTAGAGGCCGCCGGGGCGCAGCACGCGCCGGATGTCGCGGGCGAACTCGGTCGTGGCCAGGTGCCACGGGATCGAGCGCCCGCCGAACGCGTCGCCCACCACGACGTCGGCCGAGCCGTCCGGCTCGTCGCGCAGCGTCACCCGCGCGTCGCCCACGCGCACGCGCAGCGCGGGCCCGGTGCGCAGTGCCAGCCGCTCGCGGGCCAGGTCCACGAGGTCGCCGTCCACCTCGAGCACCCGCGAGCGCGAGCCGGGCCGCGTGGCAGACAGGTAGCGCGGCAGCGTGAAGCCGCCGCCCCCGAGGAACACCGCCTCGAGCGGTCCGGCCGGCACGGCGTCGATCGCGTCGCCGATCCAGCGCACGTAGTCGAACTCGAGGTGGCGAGGGTCGGCGAGGTCGACGTAGGAGTGGCGCAGCTCCTCGAGCACGAGCACGCGGCCGGACGAGCGCCCCGGATCGGTGACCACGTTGGCGCAGTGGTAGGTGGTCTCGGCGTCGCACGGCGAGCCGGCGGCGACGCTGGCTGCGCCGACGGCCACCGACCCGGCGACGAGCGCCACCACGAGTCCGCGCGGACCGCCGCCGCGCACGGCCACCGCGGCGCCGAGGACGAGCAGCACGGCCCCGACGACGAGCACCGCCACGTCGGTGGCGAGCAGCGGCACGAGCACGAAGCCGGTGGCGAACGTGCCGAGCAGGGCGCCGGCCGTCGCCCACGCCGACAGGCGCCCGACGACCGCGCCGGTCGTGGCGAGGTCGCGCAGCTGCACGCGGGCGACCGTCGGCGTGACGGCGCTGAGCACGGCGGCGGGCGGGAAGAGGGCGAAGAGGGCGATCAGCACCGCGGCGGGATCGCCCTCGCCCTCGAACGCGGAGCCGAGGCCGCGCGCCATCGGCACGGTGGCGATCGCCAGCGCGCCGCCGCCGGTCAGCAGCAGCGCGAGCAGTCGCCGCGGGTCGAACCGATCGGCGGCGCGCCCGCCGAGCGCGGCGCCGGCCGCGATGCCGGCCAGCACCGTGCCGATGATCGCCGTCGTGGTCTCCAGCGTCAGGCCGACGTACGGCGCGAGCAGGCGGATGCCGAGGATCTCGAGCACGAGCACCGCGCCCGAGGCCACGAAGACCAGCGCGGCCGCGACCGGTGCCGGAAACGCCTCGCCCACCGGCGAGAGACTAGACGCGGTCGTCGCGCGTGACCGCTGGGCAGACCGGGTGCGGGCGCGGCGAGGAGACGTTCAGCGTGCGCTCCTCGATCACCTGCCGCTGCGCCGCCGCCACCGAGCGCTGGAGCTCGGTGTCGACGCCGATGAGCCCGTTGAGGGAGACGCCGACCATGCCGACGCCGACGCCGACTGCCGCGACGAACGCCGACCGCGATGCGAAACTCCCCATGCCGCGGCAGTCAAGCGGGCCAACACTAAGGCAAGGTAAGCGGAACCCGAGAATTGGCTCAGGGCCGCTCCCCCAGCGTGACGGTGACCGTGCGCTCGTCGCCGCCGCGCCGGACCGTGACGTCGATCTCGTCGCCGGGCGCGTCGTCCTCGATCGCCGTCGCGACGTCCTCCGGGTCCTGCACCGCCTCGCCGTCCACGCGGGTGACGATGTCGCCGGCCTCGAGGCCGGCCTTCTGAGCCGGGCCGCCCGCCGTCGCCTGCTGGACCTGAGCGCCGCCGCCGGGCGCGGCGCTGGTGCTCAGCCCTAGGAAGGGACGGTCGGGTGCCGAGCCCCGCTTGAGGTCGGGCAGCACCTCCTTGACCGTGTTGGCGGGCACCGCGAAGCCGATGCCGACGCTGCCGCCGCTCCCGCCCGCCGTGGCGATCTGTGAGTTGACGCCGATGACCTCGCCGCTGGCGTTCAGGAGCGGGCCACCCGAGTTGCCCGGGTTGATCGGGGCGTCGGTCTGGATGACCTTGTCGATCGAGAAGCCGTTGGGCGCCTGGATCTGGCGCTCGAGGCCGGACACGATGCCCGCCGTGGCCGTGCGGTCGAGGCCCAGCGGGTAGCCGATGGCCACCGCGGCGTTGCCGACCTGGACGTCGCCCGAGTCGGCCAGCTTGAGCGGCCGCACGCCCTCGGCTGCGCTCGCGTCGACCTTGAGGGCGGCGAGGTCGGTGGACGCGTCGACGCCCAGGACCTCGGCGTCGACGAGCGGGCCGTCGTCCTTGAACCGGACCTGAACCTGGGTGGCGTCGCCGACGACGTGGGCGTTGGTGACGATCGTCCCGTCGCTCTCGACGAGGAACCCGGTGCCGGAGCCGCTGCCGGTGCGCACCGACACCACGCTCGGGCTGGCGGCGGCGTAGACGCTGCGCACGAGGTCGCTGTCGGACCCGCCGGCGGCCACCGTGGCGGTCGGCGTCGTCGCCGTGGCGGGAGCCTGCTCATCGCCCACCAGGCCGGTCCCGAGGAGCACCGCGCTGACGAGGACGGCGGACACCGCGCCCCCGCCGAGCGCCGCGACCCAGCGGGACCCGGCCCCGCGCGGCGGCGGTGGGTCCTCGCGCAGGGGCGCGGCCGCGCGGTCATCGCGCGGCGGTGCAGGGGTGTACGTTCGGGTCGGGGGTCCGTCGGTCCAGAGGCGGTCCATGCTCATCTCCTGAATGGGTTCTGGCGCCGACGCTAGGCGCGCGCGCGTCAGTGCTGCATAAGGCTTGAGCAGTCCTTGAGGGTCTGTTCAGGATCGCTTGAGGAACCCGACCCAAAGTGGCTCGTCGGATGAGTGCCCACGACGACGGATTGGCCCTGTATCTGCGGCGGATCGCCCGAACGCCGCTGCTGACGGCCGCCCAGGAGCAGGCGCTCGCCCGCCGCGTCGAGCGCGGCGACCTCGCCGCCAAGGACCACATGATCGAGGCCAACCTGCGGCTGGTCGTCCACATCGCCAAGCGCTTCCAGCGCGAGGAGTCCGGCCTGACGATGCAGGACCTGATCCAGGAGGGCACGATCGGGCTCGTGCGCGCGGTCGAGAAGTTCGACTACCGCCGCGGCTTCCGCTTCTCCACGTACGCGACGCTCTGGATCCGCCAGTCGGTCGGCCGCGCGCTGGCCGATAAGGGCCGCATCGTGAGGCTCCCGATCCCGGTCGCCGACAAGGTGCGCAAGATCGAGATCGCCGAGAGCCGGCTCACGGGGGCGCTCGGCAGCACGCCGAGCGACGCCGAGCTGGCGGCCGTGCTCGAGTGGGAGATCGACGAGGTCGAGCGCCTGCGCGGCGCCGGCCGCCGCCCCGCCTCGCTCGACGCCCCGATCGGCGAGGACGCCGAGACGGACCTCGGAGACCTGCTCGCCGCCCCCGCCCTCTCGCCGGAGGAGGAGGCGCTGGCGGGCGCGGAGCGCGACGGGCTCAATGCCGTGCTCGGACAGCTCCCCCACACCGAGCGCCGCGTGCTCGAGCTGCGCTACGGGCTGGGCGGCGAAGCGCCCCACACCCCGACCGAGACCGCCCGCGCGCTGGGCGTGAAGCCGCACCAGGTACGGCAGGTCGAGGACCGGGCGCTGCGGGCTTTGGGTGCGTTGCCCGATGCTCGCGAGCTGCTCGACGCTGCGTAGCCCTCGGCGAACGTCAACGGCGGCTGGGTAGGGAGGCTGGGGAGCCGGCGATTGTGTGCATTTCGTCGACCTCACGGCTCTCCGGCGCGCGAAGTCGACGTTGTGCTCCTATAGCGTGCATTTCGTCGACCTCACCAGCGCGGGCGAGGTGAAGTCGACGTTATGCACCCTCCCGTGCTCCCCCTCAATGCCGCCGTTGACGTTCGCCGGCGCCGCCGGCTGGCCGAAGGCCGGGGCGGAGCCGCTCGCGGCCGTCCACTTAGTATCGAGCGCCCATGGTCGAGACCTCCACGTCGATCGAGATCGAGCGTCCCGCCGACGCGGTCTTCGCGTTCGTCTCCGAGTTCCCCAACAACCCCCGCTGGCAGCGCGGCCAGCGCTCCTGCCGCTGGACCTCCGAGCCGCCGCTGCGAGTGGGCTCCACGTACGACCAGCACGCCCGCTTCCTGGGCCGCGACATGGTGAACGCGTTCCGCGTCGTCGAGCTCGAGCCCGGGGGTCGCGTGACCTTCACCAGCGAGAGCGGCACGTTCCCGCTGACCATCACGCGGACCGTCGAGCCGCTCGGCGCGGAACGGTCGCGCTTCACCGAGCACGTGCGCGGCGAGCCGGGCGGCTTCTTCCGCATCGCCGAGCCGCTCCTGCGCCCGCTGGTCAAGGCCACGATCAAGCGCGACTTCCCCCGCCTGAAGGCTCTGCTCGAAGCGCCGCATTCGGGGTAGCACCCCTCCCGATGCGCGTCGCCCTGCACTGCTCGCACGAGCAGATCCCGCCGAGCGCGCTCCTGCGCGCCATCGCCCGCGCCGAGCAGGCCGGGTTCGACGGCGGCATGTCGTCCGACCACTTCTCGCCCTGGAGCGAGCGCCAGGGCGAGTCCGGCTTCGCGTGGTCGTTCCTGGGAGCGGCGCTGGCGACCACGAGCCTGCCGTTCGGCGTCGTCAACGCCCCCGGCCAGCGCTACCACCCCGCGATCATCGCCCAGGCCGCCGCGAGCCTCGCCGAGATGTTCCCCGGCCGCCTGTGGATCGCGCTCGGCACCGGCGAGGCGTCGAACGAGCACATCACCGGCGACCGCTGGCCGTCCAAGCCCGAGCGCACCGCGCGCCTGCGCGAGTGCGTCGACGTCATGCGCGCGCTGTTCGCCGGCGAGGAGGTCAGCCACCGCGGGCACGTGGTCGTCGACCGCGCCCGCCTGTGGACGCTGCCCGAGACGCCGCCCCCGCTGTTCGGCGCCGCGGTGAGCGAGGCGACCGCCCGCTGGGCGGCGTCGTGGGCGGACGGCCTGGCGACGGTCAACGCGCCGGTCGAGCAGCTGCGCCGCGTGGTCGACGCCTACCGCTCGGCGGGCGGCCGCGGGCCGCTCGTGCTCCAGGTCCACCTCTCGTGGGCGCCGACCGAGGACGAGGCGCTGCGGATCGCCCACGACCAGTGGCGCACGAACGTCTTCACGCCGCCGGTGCCCTGGGACCTCGAGCTGCCCGAGCACTTCGACGCGGTCGCGCGCTTCGTCCGCCCTGAGGACATGCGCGAGACCACGCTCGTCTCCGCCGACCTCGAGCGCCATGTCGAGATGCTCACGGAGCTCGCCGCGGTCGGCTTCGATGCGCTCGCCCTGCACCACGTGGGGCAGGATCTCGACCCGTTCATCGACGCCTTCGGGGAGCACGTCCTCCCCCGCCTGCCATGAGCGTCAAGGTCACGAGCGATCTCTGGTGGAAGAACGCGATCCTCTACTGCCTCGACGTCGAGACGTTCTATGACACGACCGGCGACGGCTGCGGCGACCTCGTCGGGCTGACCCAGCGGATCGACTACCTCGCCGGCATCGGGGTCAGCTGCCTGTGGCTGATGCCGTTCTACGCCTCGCCCGAACCGCGACGACGGCTACGACATCGTCGACTACTACGCGATCGACCCGGCGATGGGCACGTTCGGCGACTTCACGGAGCTGATCCGCACGGCGCGCGACCGCGGGATCCGCGTGATCGCCGACTTCGTCATGAACCACACCTCGGACCGCCACCCGTGGTTCCAGGCCGCCCGCCAGAGCCGCGATTCGCCGTACCGCAGCTTCTACGTGTGGAGCGACGAGAAGCCCGAGGAGAAACCCGGCGACGTCGTCTTCCCCGACAAGGAGGAGTCCAACTGGGCGTGGGACGAGCAGGCCGGCCAGTACTACCTGCACCGCTTCTACTCCCACCAGCCGGACCTCAACGTCGCGAACCCGCAGGTGCGCGACGAGCTGGCCCAGGTCATGGGGTTCTGGCTGGCCCAGGGGCTGTCCGGCTTCCGGGTCGACGCCGTGCCCTTCCTGATCGAGCCGACCGGCCTGCCCGAGGGCGCGATCGTCGACCCGCACGAGCTGCTGCGCGACCTGCGCCGGCACCTCAACCGCCGCAACGGCGAGGCCGTGCTGCTCGGCGAGGTGAACCTGCCGGCCAAGGACGTCCGCGCCTTCCTCGGCGACGAGGACGGCGACGAGCTGCACATGGCGGTTGACTTCCTCGGCAACCAGGCGCTGTACCTGGCGCTCGCCCGGGGTGAGGCCGAGCCGCTGGCCCGCGCCCTGCGCGAGATGCCGGAGCTGCCGGAGGAGGCGTCGCTCGGGCGCTTCGTGCGCAACCACGACGAGCTGACCCTCGACAAGCTCTCCGACAGCGAGCGGCAGGAGGTGTTCGCGCGCTTCGGTCCCGACCCCTCGATGCAGCTGTACGGCCGCGGGATCCGCCGCCGGCTGCCGACCATGCTCGGCGGCGACCAGCGCGCGATCCGCATGGTCTACTCGCTCGCGTTCTCGCTGGCCGGGACGCCGGTGCTCTTCTACGGCGAGGAGATCGGCATGGCGGACAACCCCGAGGTCGAGGGCCGCATGGCCGTGCGGACGCCGATGCAGTGGTCCGCCGAGCCCAACGGCGGCTTCTCGACGGTGGACGACCCGGCCCGCCTGCGGCGGCCGCTCCCGCGCGGGGAGTTCGGCCCCGAGCACGTCAACGTGGCCACCCAGCGGCGCGATCCCGATTCGCTCCTGAGCTGGTTCGAGCGGCTCGTACGCCGCCGCCGCGAGTGCCCGGAGCTCGGCTTCGGGACGCTCGAGCTGCTCGAGACCGGCGCGCCGTCGGTGTTCGCCCACCGCTGCGACTGGGACGGCGCGACGATCGTCGCCGTGCACGAGCTCGCGGGCCGCGAGGCCGAGGTCACCTTGCCGGTCGAGGACGGCGAGGCGCTCGTGGACCTGTTCGCCGACGCCGAGCATCCGCTCCCGGCCACGCTCTCCCTGCCGCCGTACGCCGCCCACTGGTTCCGCGTGCGCCGCAAGGGCGTGCGGATGCCGCCCTGACGTACGCGATTGACACCCGGGAGCCGCCGCAGGAGACTGTGAGTAAGTCGGTTTCATTCGAGGTGGGGGGAAGGCGTGAATCGCGCATTCATGGCGTCCGTAACGATGCTCGTCGCCGTGCTGGCGGCGAGTGCCAGTGCTCAGGCCGCCGATCGGCTCGAGGTCTACAAGGGCAAGGTGAGTCGCGCCAAGCTCGGCGCGCTGTCCGAGCTCGGCATCGATCGCCACGAAACGCAGTTCAAGGGGAGCCGGGCCGCGGGCAAGATCCGCGTGGAGCTCATCCTCAGCGGCGCCCAGGCTCGGGCACTGCGCCGCGAGGGCATCGCGCTCTCGGTCAAGAAGGTCCGCGGTAAGAGCGCGACGGCTCGGGCCAACGCGGCCATCGCCCAGCAGATGGAGGTCTTCCGCCCGTACTCGGGTGCCGGCGGCATCCGGGAGGAGTACGAGCAGGCGGCGCGCGACAACCAGAAGATCGCGAAGCTCGTCACCTTCGGGACCACCGTCCAGGGCAAGCCGATCGTCGCCCTCAAGGTGACGAAGAACCCGGAGAAGAGCGACGGCCGCAAGCCCGCGGTGCTCTACCTCAGCGCCCAGCACGCTCGCGAGTGGATCACGCCCGAGATGAACCGGCGCCTGATGCACTACTTCCTCGACGGCTACAACACCAACCGCACGATCCGCAAGCTGGTCGACACGCGGGAGCTGTGGTTCGTCCCGGTCGCCAACCCGGACGGCTACGACTGGACCTTCCAGCCGGGTCAGCGGCTATGGCGCAAGAACCTGCGCGACAACAACGGCGACGGGCAGATCGCCCCCGGTGACGGCGTCGACCTGAACCGCAACCTCGCCACGAAGTGGGGCTACGACAACGAGGGCTCCTCGCCCGAGGAGGGCAGCGAGACCTATCGCGGCCCGGGCCCGAACTCCGAGCCTGAGACCAAGGCGGTCGACAGCTTCATAGGCCGCGTCGGCTTCGAGTTCTTCGTCAACTACCACTCGGCCGCCGAGCTGCTGCTCTACGGCACCGGCTGGCAGGTCGCGACGCCGACGCCGGACGACGTGATCTACGAGGCCATGGCCGGCGACGACGCCAACCCGGCGATCCCCGGCTACGACCCGGACATCTCGGCCGAGCTCTACACGACCAACGGCGACACCGACACGCACATGACCGAGCTGTACGGCACGCTCGGCTTCACGCCCGAGATGTCGACGTGCGAGGCGGCGTCGGACTCTGTGCCCGACGACGAGTGGGTGGCCGACGACTGCGCAAGCGGCTTCAACTTCCCCGACGACGAGGGACTGGTCCAGGCCGAGTTCGAGAAGAACATCCCGTTCGCGCTGTCGGTCGCCAAGTCGGCGGATGACCCGGACGATCCGGAGTCGGTCGTCGGGCGGCGCGCGGAGAACTTCCGCGTCGACACGTTCGACGTCTCCTTCGGCGACCCGCAGACGGTGGCCGTCGTCGCCAAGCGGGCGATCAAGGGCCTGCACATGCACTACCAGATCGACGGCGGGCGGACCCGCACGGCCGACGTGCGCGAGTGGCGCGGCGGTGAGCGCTACGGCGACGAGAACGACGACTACTACGCCGAGTTCCGCGGCCTCGTCCGTGGCGCCGACCGCGGCGACAGGGTCAAGGTGTGGTTCGAGGGCCACAAGAAGGGCAAGGGCGAGGTCCGGAGCAAGAGCTTCCGGTACCGCCTTGCCCGCGACACGGGCCACGACGTCCTGATCATCGCCAACGAGGACTACACGGGCGTCAACCCGACCTACCCGGCGGGCACGAACGCGCCCAAGTACGCGCGGGCCCATCGCCGGGCGATCCGCCAGGCCGGCTACAGCGCCGACGTCTGGGACGTCGACCGTCGCGGCGTGCCGCACGACCTCGGCGTGCTCGACCACTACGACGCGGTGCTGTGGTACCTCGGTGACAACCGCATCACGCAGGACCCCGAGGACGAGCTCATCCGCGTCGGCAGCCGCGAGTTCCCCGACATCGGGGTGGCCGAGCGCCAGCAGTACCTCACGCTGCGGGTGCGGGACTACCTCAACGACGGTGGCAAGCTCATCCACGCCGGCGAGACCGCGCAGTACGAAGGCCTGCCGGGCATCAGCGACGCCGTCGGCGGCCTCTACTACGCCCTCAACGGCGACGAGACGGCCGAGTGCGTCATCACCACGAGCCTGTTCGACGACTGCCTGATCCTGGCGAACGACTTCCGCCAGTACTACCTCGGGGCGTACACGCGCACCGACTTCCCGGGGGTCCCCCCGTCGGTCACCGGCATCGCCGACCCGATCGAGGGCTTCCTCGGGAACCTCGTCGGCGGCGACAACCCGCTCGACGAGGCGGGCACGTTCCAGCCCACGAGCGACGTGCTGCCGCCGAGCGAGTTCCCGCAGTTCACGAGCTGGGGGTCCGCGGAGTTCCCACAGGCGGCCGGCTTCCCGTTCGCCCCGATCGAGGGGACGCGGTATGCGGGCGCACCGCATGCGGACAGCTCGTACATGCGGCTGACGAAGACGATCACCGTGCCCGCGAATGCGACGGCGCAGCTGCAGTTCCAGCTCTCGACCAGCCTCGAGTCCGGCTACGACCACGTGATCGTGGAGGCCCACACGCCGGGTCAGGAGAACTGGACGACGCTGCCGGACGTCAACGGAGGCACGCAGACCGCCGGGCCCACGGAGTGCGAGCCGGGTGGCTTCCTGCTCCAGCTGCACCCGTTCCTCGGCCACTACTTCGGTGGCGCGGGCTGCAACGGTCCGGGTACCTCGGGCACGTGGAACTCGTTCACCGGGTCGACCGGCGGCTGGGACCAGGTGGCGTTCGACCTCGCCGCCTTCACCGGCGCGGGCGGGGGACCGGTCGAGGTGTCGATCACCTACGTGACCGACCCGGCGACCGGCGGCGTGGGCGCATTCGTGGACGACACGCGAATCGTCGTCAACGGCGTGACCACCGAGGCCGACGGCTTCGAGGGAGCAACCAGCACGTGGACCGTCAGCCCCCAGCCGGCGGGCAGCCCGCCGAACTCGGGCAACTGGCAGATCGGCGAGCGGCTGCTCAACTTCTACGCCGGCACGTCGACGGAGGACACGCTGCTCCTGGGCTTCGGCCTCGAGCACCTGTCCACCGACGCGGAGCGCGCGGACCTCATCCGCCGGGCGCTCGGCGGCCTGCTCGAGTAGGAGGAAGGCCGGGCTGCGGCGGCGCCTCGCGCGCCGCCGCAGCGCTCGGCGTGCCGTCGGCGTTACGATCGCCGGAGTGGCGCAAGCACCGCCGGACGCAGAGCGGGTGAGGGCTGCGGAGGTGATCGGCGCGCTCAGCCTGGCGACGGACCTCGGGATGGGGCTGCCGTTCGAGCACGGCCTCCAGAGCACGCTGTTCGCGGCCCGGCTCAGCCGTCGTCTCGGCGTCGACGACGAGACGGCGAGGCAGACGTACTACGCCTGTCTGCTCTTCCATTCCGGTTGCACGACGGATGCCGAGCTGGGCGCTGAGATCTTCGGCGGCGGCATGACGAGGCACCACCTCCCGGTCATGTTCGGCTCGCAGCGCGCGAGCCTCCGCGGCGTCCTCCGTTCGCTGCCGCCCCCCGGAACCTCAGCCGCGCGGGCCGCGCTCGAGATCGCGCGCCGCGCTCCCCGGGCGGCCCGCGGGGTGCGACCGCATCTGATTGCCGCCTGCGAGGTCGCGCAGATGCTCGCTCAGCGCCTCGGCCTGCCGGCCCAGTTATCGAGCCTGTTCGCGTACGTCACCGAGCGCTGGGACGGCAACAGCCCGCTCGGGCGCGCCGCGCGAGAAGAGATCCCGCTACCCGTCCGCATCGTCCAGGTCGCGCAGGACGCAGCGGTACAGCGCATGCTCGGCGGCCCGGACGCCGCCGCGCGGGTTGTGAGAGATCACGCCGGCCGCGGGCTCGATCCGGCGGTCGCGGAATGCCTCGCCGACGACGCCGCGGACATCCTCGCGCTCCCGCCGGGGGCATCGGCCTGGGAGGAGACCCTTGCCTACGAGCCGAGCCCGCAGCTGACCTTGGAGGGCGAGGGCATCGACCGGGCACTCTCGGCGATGGGCGACTTCGCCGACCTCGCGTCCCCCTACCTCAGCGGTCACTCGGCGGGCGTGGCCGCGCTCGTGGAGGAAGCCGCAGGGCGGTGCGGGTTCGGTCAATCCGCCGTCGTCGGGCTCCGCCGTGCGGCGGCCGTACACGACATCGGCCGCGTCGCCACGCCCGTCGACATCTGGCACCGGAGAGGCCCGCTGTCGCCGGACGACTGGGAACAGGTCAGGCTGCACGCGTACCACTCAGAGCGGGTGCTCCTGCGTTCGCCGTCGCTCGCCCCGCTGGCGCCTATCGCGGGCGCCCATCACGAGCGGCTCGACGGGTCCGGGTACCACCGCGGTACGGCGGCGGCCGACCAGCCTCCGCCGGTGCGACTGCTCGCGATCGTCGACACGTACCGGGCGATGACCGAGCCCCGGCCGCACCGCGAGGCGATGCCAGCCGCGCTTGCCGCCGAGGCGCTCGCCGAACAGTGCCGCGCAGGCCTGTTCGACGCCGACCTCGTCGCCGCGGTCCTCGAGACGAGCGGACAGCCGGTTGCGCGCGTCGAGCGACCGGCGGGCCTGACCGAGCGCGAGGTCGAGGTGCTGCGACTGCTCGCACGCGGCCTGCAGACGAAGCAGATCGCCGCGACGCTCGAGATCTCGCCCAAGACGGCCGACCGCCACATCCAGAACGCCTACGCGAAAATCGACGTGTCGACGCGCGCCGCCGCCACGCTCTACGCGATGGAGCATGGCCTGATGACGTGGGGAGAACTCCCGATTTCCCGCGCCGGTCGTCGCGCGTAGCGTCGCCTCAAGCAACCGCAGGAGGCACCAATGCGGACCTCGGAGCGCTTCGAGACGATCGTCATCGGCGGCGGGCAGGCCGGGCTCTCGGTCGGGTACCAGCTCGCCCGGCGCGGGCTGCCGTTCGTGATCCTGGAGGCCGGCGATCGGATCGGGGACGCCTGGCGCGCGCGTTGGGACTCCCTGCGCCTGTTCACGCCCGCTCGTTACGACGCCCTGGCGGGGATGCCGTTCCCCGCCCCGGCCCACACGTTCCCGAGCAAGGACGAGATGGCCGACTACCTCGAGACGTACGCGGCTCGCTTTCAGCTGCCCGTGCGGACGGGCGTGCGCGTGGACCGCCTGGCGAGGAACGGACGCGGCTTCGTCGTGACGTCCGGCGAGCAGCGGTTCGAGGCCGGCAACGTCGTCGTCGCGCTCGGAAGCTGGCAGCGGCCGCGGGTGCCGCCGCTCGCTGCCGAGCTCGACCGCGCCATCACCCAGCTTCACTCCGCCGACTACCGCAACGCGGAGCAGCTCCAGGACGGCGACGTGCTCCTCGTAGGCGCCGGCAACTCAGGGGCCGAGATCGCACTGGACGCGAGCAGCGGCCGCCGGGTGTGGCTGTCCGGTCGCGACGTCGGCCATGTCCCTTTCCGCATCGAGTCGTTCGCGGCGCGCTACTTGCTCCCGCTCGTGCTGCGAGGCGTCTTCCACCGGGTGCTGACCATGCGGACGCCGATGGGCCGCAGGAAGCGGCCCGAGGTGTTCGCCCACGGACTTCCTCTGGTGCGCACCAAGCCGGAGGATCTCGTCGCCGCGGGGGTCGAGCGCGTCCCCAGGCTCGCAGGCGTCCGTGATGGCCGACCACAGCTCGAGGACGGCCGCGTGCTCGACGTGGCGAACGTCATCTGGTGCACCGGGTTCGACCCGAGCCTCGACTGGCTGGACATCCCCGGCGTGGCCCGTGACGACCCGATCACCGAGCGCGGGGTCGTCGCCGACCAACCGGGGCTGTACTTCGTCGGGCTGCTGTTTCTCTACTCGGTGTCGTCGGCGATGATCCACGGCCTGGCCCGCGACGCGAACCATGTCGCGAAGCAGATCGCGGCAGCAGCAGAGGGCCGCGCGTGACGAGGGACTGGAACTAGACTCGCCCGCGCGGCCGAGCGGATCGCGCTCGTTTGGGTAGCACAGCAGGCATGAAGTTCAGGAACCGGGTCAAGCTCGACCCGTCGCAGGTCCGGGATCGCCGTGGCATGGGCCGCATGCCGGGCGGCGGCCGGGCCATCGGCGGCGGCGCAGGGCTGCTGATCGTGGTCATCGGGCTGCTGTTCGGCGTGAACCTCGGGGGCGGCGATCTGGGCGGCCTGGACGCCCTCGACGAGGTCACGACCGGGCAGACGCGGTCGGGCGGTAGCGAGCTGGCGACCGAGTGCCGGACCGGAGCCGATGCCAACGAGCGCGAGGAGTGCCGGATCGTGGGCACCGTCAACAGCATCCAGGCGTACTGGACCGAGGAGTTCGCTGGCCAGGGCGAGCGATACCCGCTGGCGACCACCAACTTCTTCAGCGGCGAGACGTCGACCGGCTGCGGCGGCGCCACATCGGCGGTCGGCCCCTTCTACTGCCCGCCCGACCAGTCCGTCTACATCGATCTCGGCTTCTTCGACGACCTTCGCGACCGGTTCGGCGCCTCCGGCGGTCCGTTCGCACAGGCCTACGTGCTCGCGCACGAGTACGGGCATCACGTCCAGAACCTCACCGGGGTCCTCGGGCGCGGCTCCAACGAGGCGGGGGCCGAGGGCCGCTCGGTGCGGACCGAGCTCCAGGCCGATTGCTACGCCGGGCTGTGGGCCCGCAACGCCGTGAGCACCGGCTTCCTGGAGCAGCTGACCGAGCAGGACATCGCCGACGGGCTCGACGCGGCGGCGGCGGTCGGGGACGACCGCATCCAGGAGCGGACCCAGGGCCGCGTGACGCCGGAGGCGTGGACGCACGGCTCGTCGGCCCAGCGCCAGAAGTGGTTCAAGACCGGCTACGAGGGCGACCGAGTCGGCTCCTGCGACACGTTCCGCGGCGATATCTGAGCGGTGCCCTCCCGCCGCATCAGTGTCGTGCCGGCGACGGCGTTGCGAGAGGGGTTGGACGCGATCCGCCGGGAGGCGGACGTGCCCGAGGACTTCCCGCCGGACGTGCGCGCCGAGGCCGAGGCCGCCGCGAGCACACCGCCGGCGGGCGAGCGGGTCGACCTGCCGTTCGTGACGATCGACCCGCCCGGCGCGCGCGATCTCGACCAGGCGATGCACATCGAGCGCCGCGGCGACGGGCATCGCGTGTCCTACGCGATCGCCGACGTGGGCGCCTTCGTCACGCCCGGCGGCCCGCTGGACCGCGACACGCACGCCCGCGGCGTGACGATCTACGCCCCGGACGCGAAGACGCCCCTGCACCCGCCGGCCCTGTCGGAGGGCGCAGGCAGCCTGCTGCCGGGACAGTGGCGACCGGCGGTGCTGTGGACGCTCGACCTCGACGCGAACGGCGAGCTCACGACAACCGACGTCGCTCGGGCGCGGGTGCGCAGCGTCGCGCAGTACACCTACGACGACGTGCCGGCGGACCGCGAGGCGCCGCTGCGCGAAGTCGGCGAGCGAAGGCTGGCGCTCGAGCGCGCGCGCGGCGGCGTCCGCCTCGCCGTTCCGGAGCAGGAGGTGGTCGAGGAGCAGGGCGGCTGGACGGTCCGGTACCGGGCGCCGCTCGCGAGCGAGGAGTTCAACGCGCAGATCTCGCTCCTCACGGGCATGGCCGCCGCCGCGCTGATGCTCCGCGCCGGCTACGGCATCCTGCGGACGCAGCCGCGGCCGGACGAGGGTGCCCTCGAGCGACTGCGGCGCCAGGCCGGAGCGCTCGGCATCGACTGGCCGGCCGGCACCTCCTACCCGGAGTTCGTCCGCGGGCTCGACCCGAGCCGCCCGCGCCACGCCGCTCTCCTGCACGAGGCCACCGGCGTAGGCGGCGCCGCGGGCTACACGGCCTTCGACGGCGCGGCGCCGGCCGATGCCGCCCACTTCGCCGTCGCCGCTCCGTACGCGCACGCGACGGCGCCGCTCCGGCGCCTCCAGGACCGCTACGTCTCCGAGTGCTGCCTGGCCGCCGCCGCGGGGACGTCGCCGCCCTCGTGGGTTCGCGCCGGGCTGGCCGAGCTGCCGGCGGCGATGACCGCGGGGCAGCGCCGCGAGCGCACGGTCGAGCGGGCGGTCGTCGACCTCGTGGAAGCCGTTCTGCTCGCCGGGCGCGAGGGTGAGCGCTTCGACGCGGTCGTCATCGACGACAAGCGCATCCAGCTCCGCGAGCCCGCCGTGCGCGGGCGCCTCGAGGAGAACTGCCCGCCGCCCGGCAACGAGGTGGCGGTGCGACTCGACCGCGCCGACCCGGCCACGCGCACCGTCGCCTTCTCCGTCCACCCGTGAGGAACCAGCGGAGAGGGAGGGATTCGAACCCTCGGACGAGGTTGACCCCCGTCACACGATTTCCAGTCGTGCCCGTTCAGCCGCTCCGGCACCTCTCCTGGAAGCGGGGGTGAGCGTAGCGACTCTCAGATCCGCCATTCGCCGCCGACGAGCACGGGGACACGCTCGCCCTCGGCGGTGATGCCGGTGACCGTCATCTCCGGCGAGCCGATCATGAAATCGATGTGGATCTGGCTCTCGTTGGAGGCGCTCGGGTCGTCGAGCAGGAACGGGAAGCCCTGGCCGAGCGCGATGTGGCTGGCGGCGTTCTCGTCGATCAGCGTGTCGTAGAAGACGGTCTCGAGCTTGCCGATCCGCCCCTCGCGATCGACGAGCGCGATCTCGCCGAGGCGGGAGGCGCCCTCGTCGTGCTCGAGGATCGTGCGCATGGTGTCCTGCGCGCTGTCGGCGTCGACCTGCACGGCGCGGCCGCCGTCGAACCGCACACGCAGGTCGCGCACGACCGTCCCGTCGGCCAGCACGAGCGGCGTGGTCGCGGTCACGTGGCCCTCGGTCCGCGCCGGGTCCGGAGTCGTGAACACCTCCTCGGTCGGGAGGTTGGGCATGTGCTCGATGCCGTCGATCGTCTCGAACCGCGCGGCCTGCCAGCGGGCGCCGGGCAGCAGGCCGACGGTGAGGTCGGTGCCCGGCGCGTCGTAGTGCAGGGCGTCGAAGCGGCGCTCGGCGAGGCGCTGGGCGACGGCGACGAGCGTGTCGATCCGCTCCTGCCAGGCAGCGATCGGATCGGGCTCGTCGAGCCGCAGCACGTGGATGACGTGACGCTCAAGCGTGGCCAGCGCCTCGTCGGGCTCGAGGTCCGGGTACACGAGCGAGGCCCAGGCCGGCGACGGGCAGGGGATGATCGACCAGTTGGTCGTGCGGTCGTTGACCACCTGGCCGGACTCCTTGACGGCGGGCAGGCGATCCTTGCCCGAGCGGATCGGGTCGAGGTCCTCGAGCAGGCCGGGGGCGGACGGGCCGGAAAGCCCGATCCGCGCCGCCCGCTGCTCGCCGAGCGCCAGGATGCGCTCCCCGTACCAGTCGGGCACGAAGTCGAGCGACTCCTCGCGCGCGTGCGCGACACGTGCGCGCTTGACCCAGGGGTCGAACCAGGCGACGTCCACGAAGCGGGCGCCGCGGCGGTACGCGCTGGTCGCGATCGCGCGGGTCAGGGCCTCCTTGCCCGGCTCGCAGGAGACGGACACGATCTGGTCCTCCTGCACGTTGGCCCCGAATCCGACGACGAGGTCGGCGAGGCGCTCCAGGGTCGCGTCATCCATGCCGGCGAGAGTATTCCCGTTCGGCGGCTCAATCGATGCATCGCATCGCCGCGTCGGCGCACAGAGAACGTGTGGCGATCATCACGATGTCGCCAACGCGCCTGTTGCGGAAGCTTGCGGCTGTCACACGGAAGTGTGAAATGTCACGCGCGGTCGGCGGTTTCGGGCGCGGACAGCGGGATGCTTCGGCGAATGTCGACTTCACGTCGCTATTCGACGTCAAGTGATCACGCGGCGATCGCCACCCTCGCCACGGCACAGCATGGAGTCGTCTCGCGGGCACAGCTGAGGCGGGCCGGGTACACGCCGCCGGAGATCGACAACCGGCTGCGGACCGGTCGCCTCCTCCTCCTTTACCGCGGGGTTTACGCCGTGGGCCACCGACCACCCTCACAGCACGCGCGAGCGATGGCGGCCGTCCTGGCCTGCGGCCCCAACGCCGCCCTCAGCCACCGTTCGGCAGCCGCCCTGTGGCAGATGGGCATCCGCTGGCGGACGCCACTCGAGGTCAGCGCGCCCGGCGCGCACCGGATCCCAGGCGTCCACGTCCATCGCTGCCGCACCCTCGAAGCGACGCGCGAATTCGGCATCCCCGTCACGACACCCGCGCGCACGCTGCTCGACCTCGCCGGCATCGTCGACGACGCCACGCTCGTCCGCGCCGCCCACGAGGCGCGGCTCGCCGGGCGACTCCCGGCGGACGAGTTCGCCGCCCTGATGAACCGGATGCCCAAACGCATCAAGAGTCTGCTCGCGCCACCGGGCGCCCCGACCCGGTCCGTCTTCGAGGACGAGTTCCTGCGCTTCCTGCGCCGCTACGGCCTCCCGCTCCCTGAGGTCAACCAGCGCGTCGCGGGTCACGAGGTCGACATGCTGTGGCGCCGCGAGCGCCTGATCGTCGAGCTCGACGGGCGCGCCTACCACGACGAGCACGCGTTCGAGCGCGACCGCGAGCGCGACGCCGACCTCCAGGCCGCAGGTCATCGGGTCGTGCGGGTCACGTGGCCGAGGCTCACCGGCACGCCGGCGCGCGAGGCGCAACGCCTCGCGGCGATGCTCACCGCGGAAGTCGCTCCGGCAGGCCGAAACGCGGGAAGAGCTCCGGCGTGCGGAACGCGGTGACGTCTGCGATCTCGTCGCCGCGCAGGGTCAGGACGTCGAGCGCGAGCGGGAGGTAGACCTCGGCCTCGGGGTCGAGCAGGTAGGTCGCGAGCGCCGGCTGCCCGTTCGCGCGCGCCGCGATGTAGCGCAGCCGGGGCGGCGGCCCGCCCGGCATCAGCCACGAGCCGGCGATCGCCTCGCGGCCCCGGTGGACCTCGAGATGCGGCGGCATCGAGAAGGTGGCGTCGTCGGCGAGCAGCGCGAGGATGGCGTCGACCTCGCCGCGCTCGAACGCGTCGGCGAAGCGCTCCACGATCTTCCGCAGGCGACGGTCGCCGAGCGTCCGCAGCGTGGACTGCTGGCTGCGTTCGGGGAGTCGCTCGGCGACCGTCCGGCGGGCGCGGAGGAGCGCGCCGTTGACCGCCGCGACGGTGGTGTCGAGCGACTCGGCGGCCTCCTTCGCCGAGAAGCCGAGCACGTCGCGCACGATCAGGACCGCGCGTTGGCGCGGGGGGAGGTGTTGGAGGGCCGCGACGAACGCGAGCTCGAGCGCTTCCCGCCGCTCGTAGCGCGCCTCGGGGCCGGCGGCGCCACCCTCGACGCCCAGCGTCGCGTCCGGATACGGCTCGATCCACAGCGGCGCCTCCGGCTCGTCAGGCCCGTAGTCGATCGGCAGCACCCGCTTGGGGCGCCGGGCGATCGCGTCGAGGCAGACGTTGGTGGCGATCCGGTACAGCCACGTGCGGAGCGAGCTGCGTCCCTGGAATCCCGGCAGCCCGCGCCAGGCCCGGAGCAGGGTGTCCTGCAACGCGTCGTCGGCGTCGTGCAGCGAGCCGAGCATCCGGTAGCAGTGCGCGTGGAGCTCGGCACGCTGCTCCTCGACGAAGTCATCGAAAGCTGGTTCCACGAGGGCGCTCATCACCACGTTAGACCGGCCGCGGCGGGAGGACTCACCGCCATCGGTGAGTTCGTGCCCCGGCCGCGGTCAAACACTCCGGGATGCGCTCAGCCGTCACCAATCCCGTCGTGCACCTCGAGCTGCGCACTGACGACCTGCCGCGCGCGTGCGCCTTCTACACGCAGCTCTTCGGCTGGACCGCGGAGACCGTGCGCGTCGGGTCGAGCCGCTACCTGGCGCTCGTGCTGGCCGAGGGGATCGAGGGTGGGGTGTTCGAGCGCGACGGAGAGCGGCCGGCGTGGCTCCCGTATGTGGAGGTGCCCGACATCGAGCGCGTCACCGAGCGCGGCCAGGAGCTCGGCGCCGCCGTGCTGCTCGAGCCGCGCGAGGGCCCGGCGGGCTGGCGCAGCGTGCTCGCGTGCCCCGGCGGAGCCGAGGTCGCCCTGTGGCAGCCGAAGCTCTGACAGCTGCTCCACTACCGGCATGATCCAGTGCGCGCTCAACGGCAGCTACACCCGGGACGACCACCCCGACGTCCCGGTCACCCTGGAGGAGATCGTCGACGACGCGGTCGCCTGCCAGGCGGCCGGCGCGGCCTCGGTGCACTTCCATCCCCGCCGGCCGGGCGACGGGCGGGAGTCGCTCGCCGCGGACGTCCACGACGCCGTCGTCGCGGCGGTCCGGGCCGCCGCGCCGGGCCTGGAGGTGTCCTGCTCGACCCAGGAGGACATCGACCTCGGCGGCGCGCGCGACCGCGTCGAGGCGATCCGGGGCTGGGCCGACCCGCCTGACCTCGTGTCCCTCAACCTCGCCGAGGACGGGGCGATCGAGCTCGGCGCCGCGCTCCTCGACCGCGGCATCGGCATCGAGGCCGGGGTGTTCACCCTCGACGGCGCCGACGTGCTGCTCGCCGCGCCGTGGGCGGAGCGGGTCCACCGCGTGCTCGTCGAGGTGATCTACGAGCACGACGACCGCGCGGCGGTCGAACTGGCCCGCGCGATCGACGCCCGCGTCGCCGCGCTCGGCCGCCCCCGCCTATGGCACGGCGACGCGCGCGCGAGCTGGGCGGTCGTCGACGCCGGCCTGGCCGCGGGCGCCGACGTCCGCGTCGGGCTCGAGGACACGCTCTACGACCGCGACGGCGGGCCGGCGCCCTCCAACCCCGGCCAGGTGGCGGCGGTCCGCTAGTCCACAAGCCCCCGGTCGCGGAGGACCTCGGCGACCGCCGGCACGTGCGCGATCGGATCGCTGCCCAGCTCGAAGGCGATCGACACGTGGCCGCGGGGCAGCGGCATGACGAGCTGGTGGAAGTTGCCGTAGCCGACGACCAGGAACCGCAGCCCGCCGCAGTCGATCTCCCCGCGCTGGCGCGCGAGCGTGAGCAGCGTCGGGTTGACCAGCAGCTCCTCATAGCGATCCGAGTTGCTGCTGGACGCGTCGCCTAGGCCTTGCCGCTCTCGCATCACGGTCTCCTGCCCCGACCCGAACGCGACGTAGCGGATCTCGGGGGTCAGATCGAGGAGGGCGTCGATTGCCTCGTCGAACAAGAGCTAGCGGGCCTCTTCTAACAATCCAGCGAGGCCGCATTCGATGTCGCCGGCGGACACGCTCGGATTGTCCCACCGCAGCGCTACGTGGTTGTCCGGGCGGGGCGTCGCGGCGATACTGGCGGCATGGTGTTGTGGGTGGCCGTCGCTGTCAGCGTCTCGGCTGCCGTCCTGGCCGCCACGGGCAGTCTGAGCGTGCGGCGCTACTCCGGCGCGTCGCGATGCGTGAGCCGCGGCGGCCGCTCGGGCCAGGACCGTTGGCCGGTGCGGTCGAGGTCGAGCTGCCGGCGGAGGACGACGCTTAGCCGCAGGACCGGTGCAGTCGGCCTGGGTGGGCGTCGCGGATGCGCTGCGCCACCGTCTCGGGGCGTTGGCCTTCGGTGCTCACGACCAGGTCGATGCCTCGCAGGGCGGGCATGCTGGCGGCGAGCTGTTGGGCGTGCTCGACGAGCTCGGGAAGTCCCGACCAGCTTTCGGGCTCGCGGTCGATGATGCGCTCGATGAGGGTGGCGGGCTGCGCCTCAAGGCGCACGAGCAGGTACTCGTCGGCGCTGACGGCCTGCTTGAGCCGGGTCATGTCCTCGTCGGTTTCCAAGGTTTGGGCGATGAGCAGCAGCTCATGGCCGGCCTCGCGATGGAGCCCGCATACGACTTGTACATGGCGCGTCCACTGCTCATCACTGAGCGCCGGATGCGCCCACACCAGCGCCTCGACCTCAACGGCCGCGTGCGGGATGTCGTCGTCGCTGAGCGCGTCCGCAAGTGCCGTCAAGACTGAGCTCTTACCGGCGCCAGGCGGGCCCGTCAGCACGACGGCCACAGCGGAGGGGGTGGGATTCGAACCCACGGTACCGGGGTTACCGGTACAACGGTTTTCGAGACCGCCCGATTCAACCACTCTCGCACCCCTCCGGGAGCGACTGTGGAGGGTAGCGATCAGCGTCGGGACCTGAAGAAGGTGCGGAGGAGCTCCGCCGCGTCGTCGGCGAGCACGCCGCCGACGACCGACGGGCGGTGGTTGAGGCGCGGCTCGGCGAGGATGTCGAGGACGGAGCCGGCGGCGCCCGCCTTGGGGTCGTCGGCGCCGTAGACGACCCGCGGGATGCGACCCAGGACGATCGCCCCCGCGCACATGGCGCACGGCTCGAGCGTCACGTAGAGCGTGGTCGCGAGCAGCCGCCAGGAGCCGAGCGCGCGGGCGGCCTCGCGGATCGCGAGCATCTCCGCGTGGGCGGTCGGGTCCTGGACGAGCTCGCGCTCGTTGTGGCCGACGCCGACCACCTCACCGTCGAACACCACGACCGCACCGACCGGCACGTCGTCGTGGTCGAGCGCGCGCGCGGCCTCGCGCAGCGCGAGGCGCATGAAGTACTCGTCGGGAGGCTCGGTCAGAGAAGGCACGTTCGTCAGGGGTTGTGGCGTAACTTCGTGCGGCCGACAATGTTCCTACGAGGGCGCGGCTCACGCGGCGCCTTCGCTTCATGCACCCGCTGTCCCGCCTCCTCCCCGCCCTCGCCGCCGCCGCGCTGCTGCTCACGGCGCCCGCCGCCGCGCGCGCGGCCGACTATGTCCCCGGCGAGGTGGTGGTCCGCCTCCACCCCTCCGCCGATCAGCGGGACCTGAAGGCGGTCAAGCGCAGCACGGGCGTCGGCAGCGCCCGCACGTTCGCGCCCGATACGCGAGTCCTGAAGATCCGCGACGGCGAGAGCGTGGCCGACACGGTACGCGAGCTGCGCGCCCGCCCCGAGGTGGCGACCGCCGCGCCCAACCAGATCGCCCACCTCGCCCGGTTCATCCCCGTCGACCGCGGCAACTCGGGCACCGCGCAGGGCTGGCAGGCGCTCCAGTGGAACTTCCTCGAGGGCGCCGGCGTCAGCGCGCCCGACGCCTGGCAGCACCTGCTCGACGTCGGCCGCCCGGGTGGCCGGGGCGCGGTCGTCGCCGTGCTCGACACCGGCGTCGCGTACGCCAACCGCGGGCGCCGCTTCCGCCGCTCGCCCGACTTCTGGCACGGCGACTTCGTGCGCGGCTACGACTTCGTCGACCGCGACCGCGAGCCCAGCGACGAGAACGGCCACGGGACCCACGTCGCGAGCACGATCGGGGAGCGGACCAACAACCGGCTGGGAGTCACCGGCCTCGCGTACGGCGCCCGCATCATGCCGGTCCGCGTGCTCGACGAGGACGGCGCGGGCGACAGCGTGGACATCACGGCCGGCATCCGCTTCGCCGTCGACCGCGGGGCCGACGTCATCAACCTCTCGTTCGAGTTCGACGACGGGCTGCGCCAGGTCCGCTCCTCGGAGATCCCCGACGTGCTTGCCGCGCTGCGCTACGCGTACCGCAACGGCGTCCTCGTCGTCGCCGCCGCCGGCAACCAGGCGCGCCGTGCGATCGCCTACCCGGCCCGCAGCCCGTACACGATGGCGGTCGGCGCCACGACCGAGCACGCCTGCCTCGCCGACTACTCGAACATCGGCTACGGACTTGACATCGTCGCCCCGGGCGGCGGCTCGGACGACACCAACGACCCCGCCTGCCCGCCGGGGGCGCCGGACGGGCGCGACATCTTCCAGATGACCTTCCCGTGGGCGTCCGGCTACGAGTCCACGCGAGCCCGCTCGAGCTACCGGCGCTTCGGGCTGCCGTCGGGCTTCGTCGGGACCTCGATGGCCTCGCCGCACGTGGCGGCCACCGCGGCGCTCGTCGTCGCCTCGCGGGTGATCGGCCCCAACCCGTCGCCGAAGCGGCTCATGCAACGCCTCCAGGCGACCTCGATCGACGCCGGCGTGGCCGGTCACGACCGGCGCTACGGGGCCGGCCGCCTGAATGCGGCGGCGGCCACCGACCCTACGTTGTCCGGATGATCAGCACGGAGCAGGGCGCGTGGTGCGAGACCTTGTTGGGCACCGAGCCGAGCAGGAACCGCTTGGCGCCCGTCATGCCCTTGTTGCCGACCACGATCAGGTCCGAGCCCTGCTCCTCGGCCACGTCGAGGATCGCGTCCGCCGGGTCACCCTCGCGGGCGTAGGTGGTGACGCTCACGCCGGCGTCCTCGACCCGCTCGGCGGCCTCGCGTAGCGTCGCCTCGACGTCCTCGCGCGCGTTGACCATCCACTGCAGGTCCTCGGGCGCCTGGCGCGCCTCCTCCCGCAGCCGCTGGCCCGACACCGGCTCGTACGCGGACACGAGGTCGATCTTCGCCCCGAGCGTCTTGGCCAGCTCGATCGCCTCGCGCACCGCCTCACCGGCCGTCTGCGACCCGTCGGTGCCCACCACGATCGACTGGAACATGCCATCTCCTTGCTCGCCGAAGGGGGCGCGATCATAAACCGGGTGATCGACCTCCATACCCACATCCTCCCCGGCCTCGACGACGGCCCGGCCACGGAGGAGGGAGCGGTGGCGATGGCACGCGCGGCGGTCGCGGCGGGCACGCGGGCGATGGCCACCACATCGCACATCAACCGCGGCTTCGGTCTCGGCCCGGCCGAGCTGGCCGGCGCCCGGGTGGCGCTGAGCGAGCGGCTGGAGCGCGAGGGCATCGAGCTCGAGCTGCTCCAGGGCGGCGAGATCGCCCACGACCGGCTACCGGACCTGAGCGAGGACGATCTGAGAGGGCTGACGCTGGGGCGCGGCCGGTACGTGTTGCTCGAATGCCCGTTCTCGCCCGCCACCGGGCTCGACCTGATGGTGGGCGACCTCCAGCGCCGCGGCTACGACGTGCTGCTCGCCCACCCGGAGCGCTCGCCGAGCTTCCTGCACACCCCGGCCCTGCTCGCGACGCTCGTGGAGCGGGGCGCGCTGGCCCAGGTGACGGCGGGGTCGCTGACCGGGGCGTTCGGCGACACCGTCCGCCGTGCGGCGGAGACGATGCTCGAGCGCGGCATCGTGCACGTCATCGCCTCGGACGCCCACGACGAGCGCCACCGCCCGCCCGGCCTGAGCGGCGTCCTCGACGGCCCGCAGGCCGAGTGGATGACGGAGACGGCGCCGGCCGCGATCGTCGAGGGCCGCCCCCTCCCCGAGCGGCCACCGCTCCCGCGCCCGGGCGGCCTCCGCGCGCGGCTCAGAGCTTGGTCACCGCGATGATCATGCCCGCGAGCACGAACACGACGATCGCCGCCTGCGTGATGAGCCAGAAGCGCGTCATCCGCGCTCCAGGCTAGCCGTTCGCCGGGATCTCCTCGCGCGACGCGGCGGTGACGGTCGTGACCGGCAGGCCGAGTCCCGCGACCTTGTGCGGCAGGTCCAGCCGCAGCCACTTCGAGACCCGCGTCGGCAGCGTGGAGATGATCACCTCGTCGAACCCGTGGAGGTTGACCGCGTCCTGGATCGCTGCCAGCGGCTCGGGCACCCCGACCATCGCATCGACCGGCCGGCCGCACGCCTGCTCGAGCAGCGGCAGCGCCAGCTCGATCGTCGTCTCCGCCTCGCTCTGCCCCTGGTCCTCCGGGTCGACCAGCTTGTGCAGCCCGTGCGTAGCGTTGGGAACGAGCAGCGTGAACTCGCACTCGCCTCGCGCCGCGCGCTCGCGCACGGCTTCGAGCAGGCCTGGGGTGGCGGCCGTCTTGTTGGCGACCACGAGGACCCGGGCGGCAGCGGACTCCATGGAGAACTCCCTTCGGTGTTACGCCGATTGTGTCAGGAGCCGGGCCGCGGGTCGAGCGCGTCGAAGGCCCGCACGACCTCCGGGTCGAACTGCGTGCCCGCGCCCTGGCGGATCTCGTCGGCCGCCGCCTCGACGGTCCAGGACTCCTTGTACGGCCGCTCGTGCACGAGCACGTCGAACACGTCGGCGACGTGCACGAGCCGGCCCTCGAGCGGGATCTCCTCGCCTGCCAGGCCGTCGGGATAGCCGGTGCCGTCCCACCGCTCGTGGTGCGAGCGCGCCACGCGCTCGGCGCACAGCAGCAGGTCCGAGTCGCCGCCTGCGAGCACGCGGGCGCCGAGCACCGCGTGGGTCTTGACGACCTCGAACTCCTCCCCGGTCAGCTTGCCGGGCTTGAGCAGCACGCTGTCGGGGACCGCGATCTTGCCGAGGTCGTGGAGCGGGGCCGCCTGGCGCAGGAGCCAGACCGTGCGGTCGTCACGGCCGACGGCGCGGGCCAGCCGGGCCGCGAGGTGGCCCACGCGCTGGGTGTGCTCGTGCGTGTTGTCGTCGCGGTACTCGGCCGCCTTGGCGAGCCGGCGCAGCGTGTCGAGGGCCGCCGCCTCGAGCTCCCGGCGCCTGCCCAGCGCGTGGTCGGCCAGCGCGGACTCGAGCTCGCGCTGGCGGGCCCGCAGGCGGCGGCGATCGATGAGCACGCCGAGCCGGCGGCCGGCCGCGGCGTCCCATCCGGCGTCCGTCAGCTCCTCGACCGCGACGACCTCCGGGCCGGCGCCGAGCGCCAGCGGGTCGAGCCGGGAGCGCAGCGCGTCCGCGTCGGCGGCCACGGCCACGACGGCGGCGGGCGGGTCACCGGCGACGGCGGCCGCGACCTCCGCGGGATCGCCCGAGCAGGCCATCGGAAGCGCCCCGGCAAGCGCCAGCGCACCGCGTAGGACGTTGACCCGATCGGTGTCGTCCCCGGCCAGCAGGAGCCTCATACCTGCGATGGCGTCCATAATCGGGAGCATGATGGCGGAAGGCACCGATGACCCGCGCCTGGGCACCGTGATCGCGGGCTACCGGATCGAGGAGCGGATCGGGCGCGGAGGGATGGGCGTGGTGTACCGCGCCGAGCACCTCAACCTGCGCCGCCGCGCCGCCGTCAAGATCATCGCGCCCGACCTCGCGGAGTCCGAGGGCTTCCGCGAGCGCTTCACCCGCGAGGCCCGCGTGGCGGCCGCGCTCCAGCACCCGAACATCGTCACGGTCTACGACGCCGGCGAGGTCGATGGCCTGCTCTACCTCGCGATGCAGTACATCGAGGGCGAGGATCTCGCGGGCGTGCTGCGACGGGAGCGGCGCCTGCGCCCCTACCGAGCGATCGACGTCTGCCGCCAGGTCGCCTCCGCGCTCGACGCCGCGCATGCGATGGGTCTCATCCACCGCGACGTCAAGCCCGCCAACGTGCTGATCGAGGGCCGGACCGCGTTCCTGACCGACTTCGGGCTCACCAAGCGGCTCGAGGGCACCCACGCGCAGCTGACCCGGGCGGGCGACGTCGTGGGCACGATCCACTACGTCGCGCCCGAGCAGATCGAGGGCCGCCGCGTCAGCGCCCGCTCGGACGTCTACTCGCTCGGCTGCCTCTTCTACCACTGCCTCGCCGGCCAGGTGCCGTTCGCGATGGAGACCGACGTGGCGGTGATCTACGCCCACCTCTCGGAGGAGCCGCCGCGGCTCTCGTCGCTGCGGCCGGAGCTTCCTGAAGGGCTCGACGCGGTGATGGCCAAGGCGCTCGACAAGTCGCCCGACCGGCGCTTCCCGAGCTGCGGCGACCTGATCTCGGCCGCCCGCGCGGTGATCGACGCCGCCGGACCGCTGAGCGAGACGATCCCGCCGCGGCAGAGCACGCCGTTCGAGGCTCCCACCTCGGCTGAGATCCGCGACGCGGCGGAGGCGGCGCGACGGCCGCGCGTGCTGCTCGGCGGGCTCGACGACCACACGCGGGCGGTCGCGCGAGTGGCGCTCGGCAACCACGTCGACGTGCTCGAGGCGGACGCCGGCGCCACCGCCGACCGCGCCCGCGAGCAGCGCCCCGACCTCGTGATCCTCGACTGGGAGGGCTCGGGCGCCGCGGGCATCGCCGAGCTGCGCGGGGACGCCCTGACGCGCGACGCGAAGGTGCTCCTGCTGGTCGACTACGGGCAGGGCGCGAGCCGCGAGGTCGCCTCCGCGGGCGCCGACGAGCGCCTCGCCGCGCCGTTCTCGCCGCTCCAGCTCCAGGTCAAGCTCCGGCGCCTGCTCGGCGCCGAGGTCATGGGCGGGTGAGCGCGCTCGTCGCCGTGCTCGCCGGCGGGCGGGGGCGGCGCCTGGGCGGCGCCAAGCCGCTCGCTGAGCTGGCCGGCGCCCCGCTGATCGCCCGGCCCCTGGCCGCGGCGGCCGCCGCCGGGCTGCCCGCCGTGGTGGTGACCAAGCCGGCGACCGCGCTGCCGGCGCTCGGCGTGCCCGTGTGGGAGGAGCCGGACGAGCCGGTCCACCCGCTGCTGGGGATCGTCACCGCGCTCGAGCGCGCCGGCGGACCGGTGGTGGCCGTCGGCTGCGACATGCCGTTCGTCACGGCCGAGCTGCTCGGGCGGCTGGCCGCCGGGCCGGAGGGGGCCGTGCGCGCCGGTGGCCGGCTGGCGCCGCTCCCGGCCCGCTACGAGGTCGCGTGGCTGCCGGCGCTGCGCGAGGCGCTGGCCGCCGAGGCGCCGCTGCGCGCGACGCTCGAGGCCCTCGCCCCCGCCGCCTTCGAGCTCGAGGGCCCGCCCCGGGTGCTCGACAGCGTCAACTCTCCCGAGGAGCTGGCGGCGGCGGAGCGGGCGTGACCGCAGACGTCGTGGTGATCGGCGGCGGCATCGCCGGCTGCGCGGCGGCGGCGTTCCTGGCCGAGGGCGGGGCGCGGGTGCGGCTCTACGAGCGCGAGGCGATCGGCGCGGGCGCGTCGGGACGCAACTCGGGGATCGTCCAGCACCCGATGGACCCGGTGCTCGAGCCGCTCTACGAGGCGTCCCTGCGCGAGTACGAGCGGCTCGGGCACGGCTTCGCGTTCCCGCCCGAGCCGGCGGGTGCGATGGTGGTCTCACGCGATCCCGCCGCGCTCGCCGCCGACTACGAAGCGGCGGCCGCGCGCTTCCCCCGGCTCGGCGCCGAGTGGCTGGAGGGAGCGGCGCTGACGGCCGCGGAGCCGGCGCTCGCCCCGGGGCTGTACGCCTACCGCCTGGCCACCGGGCGCCCGATGCCGCCGGCCGCCGCGACGAGCGCGTGGGCCGAGCGGGCGCGCGCCGCCGGCGCGGAGCTGATGATCGGCAAGGAGGCGGTCGCGGGCGACGGCGAGCGACCCGTCGTGGTCGCGGCGGGCCCCTGGTCGGCGGCCGCGCTCGGCGTCCCGCTGCCCGTGCGCGCGGTCTGGGGCGTGGTGGCGCAGGTCCGGCTCTCCGAGCCGCCACGCCATCCGCTCGAGGAGGCGGGCGTCGAGGCGCTGACCGCGCCCGGCGGTGCGCCGGCCGAGCTGTTCTCGATCGTCACCGACGGCGGCGTCTCGGCCGTCGGCTCGACGTTCACGCCGGAGCGGCCGGACGCGGCCGCCGTCGCCCCCGGGCTGGTGGCGCGCGGCGCCCGCTACGTGCCCGCCCTCGAGCACGCCCGCATCGAGCAGGTCCGGGCGTGCGCGCGGCCACTGGCGGCCGACGGCCGGCCGCTGCTCGGCCCCGTGCCGGGCCGCGAGCGCGTGCACCTGCTGACCGGCCACGGCGCGTGGGGCATGTCGCTCGGGCCGGCGTCGGCGCGGCTGGTCGCCGACGCGCTGCTCGGCCGCGGTGACGGCATCGCCCCTGAGCTGGCGGCGGCGCGCTACTTCCCGTTGGAGATGACGACGCGGTCGTCGCCGCTGCCGTAGATGTGCTGCTCGACGCCGTCCTTGACCGAGCGCACGAACGCCTGCCCGTGGCGGGCGTTACCGAGCAGCGCGAAGGGGGCCCGGAGCGTGGTGCCCGTGCAGTCGGCGGCACCCCGGCGCTTCTGTAGCGTGCCCGCCCCGATGCCCTCCGTGCCGGTGACCACGTGGTACCTCGAGATGACCGCGCCGGAGCAGCAGGCGCCGCCCCCGCCGGACGACCCGGAGCTCGAGGTGCGGCAGGCCGAGCTGCCCTCGCCCGAGCTCTCACGTGCGCTCTACGCGGGCGTCGGCAGCCGCTGGATGTGGACCGATCGCGACGGCTGGACCTGGGCCCGCTGGCACGAGCACCTCTCGCGCGAGGAGGTCGAGACCTGGGTCGCGTGGGTGCGGGGCACGCCGGCGGGCTACGCCGAGCTCGAGCGCCAGGCGGACGCCGTCGAGCTCGTGTCCTTCGGGTTGCTCCCGGCGTTCCTCGGGCGCGGGTACGGCCCCCGGCTGCTCGACGCCGCCGTCCGGCGCGCCTGGGCGCTCCGGCCGCAGCGCGTGTGGCTGCACACCTGCACGCTCGACGGCCCCGCGGCGCTGCGCACCTACCGCGCCCGCGGCTTCGAGCTCTACGACGAGCGCACCGGCTCGCGCGAGGTGCCGGACACCCCGCCCGAGCCGTGGCCCGGCGCGGGACCGCAAGGACCACTCGATGAGCGGTGATGATCGGAGCACGCGCCGCGGACGGCGCGTGCTCCGGTCGTCGCGTCAGGCCTTGATCAGGCCGTGCGGGTCGAGCACGAACTTCTTGGCCACGCCGGAGTCGAAGTCCTTGTAGCCCTGCGGCGCCTCGTCGAGCGAGATCACCGTCGCGTTGACCGCCTTGGCGATCTCCGCGCGGTCGTGCAGGATCATCTGCATCAGCCCGCGGTGGTAGCGCATCACGGGGCACTGGCCGGTCGCGAACGAGTGCGACTTCGCCCAGCCGAGGCCGATGCTGATCGACAGCGACCCCTGCTTGGCCGCGTCGTCGACGGCGCCCGGGTCACCGGTCACGTACAGCCCCGGGATGCCGAGCTTGCCGCCGGCGCGGGTGATGTCCATGATCGAGTTCAGCACCGTGGCCGGCGCCTCGTGGTCGGCGTCGGCACCGTGGCCGCGGGCCTCGAAGCCGACGGCATCGACCGCCGCGTCGACCTCGGGCTCGCCGAGCAGCTCCTGGATCTGCTCCTTGGGGTCGCCCTTGGAGACGTCGATCGGCTCGCAGCCGAAGCTCTTGGCCTGCGCCAGCCGCTCGGGGATGAGATCGCCGACGAAGACGACCGCCGCTCCCAGGAGCAGCGCCGAGTAGGCCGCGGCGAGGCCGACGGGCCCCGCCCCCGCGACGTACACGGTCGAGCCGGACTTCACCCCAGCCGTGAACGCGCCGTGGAACCCCGTCGGGAAGATGTCCGACAGCATCGTCAGGTCGAGGATCTTCTCCATCGCCTGATCCTTGTCGGGGAACTTGAGGAGGTTCCAGTCCGCGTAGGGCACGAGGACGTACTCGGCCTGCCCTCCGACCCAGCCGCCCATGTCGACGTACCCGTACGCCGATCCCGGCCGGTCGGGGTTGACGTTCTCGCAGACGCCGGTGTTGCCCTCCTTGCAGTTCCGGCACCGCCCGCAGGCGATGTTGAAGGGCACCGAGACGAGATCGCCCTCCTTGATGAACTCGACGCCCGGCCCGGCCTCGATCACCTCACCCGTGATCTCGTGGCCGAGGATCAGCCCCGATGGTGCCGTGGTGCGGCCGCGGACCATGTGCTGGTCGGAGCCGCAGATGTTGGTGGAGACGATCCTGAGGATCGCCGCGTGGGGCAACTTGCGCCCCACGTTGGCCGGGTTGACCCCCGGGCCGTCCTTGAGCTCGAACGTGGGGAAGTCGATGTCCTGGACCTCGACCGTGCCGGCGCCCACGTACGCGACGCCCCTGTTGTCAGCCATGCTGACTCCTTCCCGCTCGACATTCGTCGCGGCTCGACGCTAGTCCGCTCCGGGCCGACCGTCAAGGTCCGGAAACGGACGGCGCACGGCCTGACCTACAGCTCGTGCTCGGCCAGCCGCGCCCGTAGGTCGCGGCAGCGGGCCTGGAGCGCCTCGGTCCGCCGGCGGGTCTCCCGGTGGACCGGATGCTCCCGGCCGCCGTTCGCGCCGCCGGCCATCGCGAACGCGTACTCCCAGCTCGCCAGGTGCGCCTTCAGCTCGGCCGTGGCGGCGTCGAGCTCCGCCCTCAAGCGCTCGGTCACCGCCTCATTGAACCACGGCTACCGCGTGTGCTCGGCGATGCGAGCGCGCAGGTCCGCGACCCGCTCTCGCACCGCCCGGTGCTGCGGGTGGTCGCCGATGCTGCAGCCATGGCCCATCGCGAAGGCGTACTCCCATGAGGCCATCAGCGCCTCGAGTTCGGCGCGGAGTGCGTTGAGGTCGGGCATCGCGGGGTTCGGCTCCTTGGTGGACGGCAGTCCCATGGAGGCTGTCGGCGTTATGGCGGACTATGGTCACTAGGCCGGACAGTTCCTCGACCATAGGTCCACCGCCACGCAGCGCGCGGTCGCCTGCTCGCCTAGTGCGGGCGGACCGTCGTCGCCAGGAATGCGTCCGGCGTCGCACGCAGCACCGCAAGCCGCGGATCGGGCACGTCGAGCACGCGGTCGGCGGCGAGCGCGGCGAGCCAGCGCAGCCGCGGGTCCTCGATCACGGTCGCCAGCGCGCGGCGGTCGCCGCCGAGCACGATCGCCTCGATGTCGCGCCGGTGCGGGTTGAGCACTCCGGCGGCGGTGTCGGCCGCCGCCTCCAGCGCCACGCGCGCCTGGCCCTCGCGGCGGCGCTCGAAGCGCCGCTGGCTGGAGCCCCCCTTGCGATGACGGCCGTGGACGTTGCGGCTGCCGACCTTGGAGTCGACGAGCCGGCGCCCCGCGAAGACGCCGGCCGCGTGCCCGCCGAGCCGCGCGAGCAGCACACCGACGACCCGCTCGCGCGCGACGTGCTCGAGCAGCGGCGCAGGCGCGAAGCCCTTGTGGACGCCGGCGGCGAGGCCTCCGAACGGCGGGTCGCAGTCGACGGCTGCCCCGTCCGCAGCCGTGAACGTCACGCGGCCGGCCCGGACCTCGGTGCGGTCGACGGGCCCGTTCTCGGCGGCCCAGCGCTCGAGCCAGCGGCCCAACCGCTCGGGCGGAATCTCGTAGCGCTCCACCTGGCTAGGCTACGGCGCCGGATGCCCTACCTCGCCGCCGAAGACCGCTACGACTCGATGCCCTACCGCCGCTGCGGGCGCAGCGGGCTGCACCTGCCGGCCGTCTCGCTCGGGCTGTGGAACAACTTCGGCGACGACGCCTCGCTCGCCACCCAGCGCGCGATCCTGCGCCGGGCCTTCGACCTCGGGATCACCCACTTCGACCTCGCCAACAACTACGGCCCGCCGCCCGGGGCGGCGGAGGCCAACTTCGGGCGCATCCTGCGCGAGGACCTCGCCCCCTACCGCGACGAGCTGGTCATCTCCACCAAGGCCGGCTACGACATGTGGCCCGGCCCCTACGGCGAGTGGGGCTCGCGCAAGTACCTGCTCTCCAGCCTCGACCAGAGCCTCCAGCGGATGGGGCTCGACTACGTCGACATCTTCTACTCGCATCGGTTCGATCCCGACACGCCGCTCGAGGAGACGCTCGGAGCGGTCGACACCGCCGTGCGCCAGGGCAAGGCGCTGTACGCGGGGATCTCGTCCTACTCGGGCGCGCGCACCGCGGAGGCGGTGCAGATCCTGCGGGACATGGGCACGCCGCTGCTCATCCACCAGCCGTCCTACTCGCTGCTCAACCGCTGGATCGAGGAGGACCTGCTCGACGTGCTCGGCGAGGACGGCGTGGGCTGCATCGTGTTCTCGCCGCTCGCCCAGGGGATGCTGACCGACAAGTACCTCGACGGAGTGCCCGCCGGCAGCCGGGCCGCCGAGGGTCGCTTCCTGACCTCCGACATGCTCGAGGAGGACACGCTCGCGCACGTGCGGGCGCTCAACGAGATCGCGTCCCGGCGGGGCCAGTCGCTCGCGCAGATGGCCATCGCCTGGACGGTGCGCGACCCGCGGGTGACGTCCGCCCTGGTCGGGGCGCGCACCGTCGAGCAGCTCGAGGACAGCCTCGGGGGACTACGGGCGCTCGACTTCTCGGACGACGAGCTGGCCGAGATCGACCAGCACGCGGTCGATGCCGGGATCAATATCTGGGAAGCGTCGAGCGACGCTTAGAGGGGCCACGGGAACCGCGCGTCCGTGTGCGGCGGATCGCCGGCGTATGCCTGGCGGGACGTGGTCGTCGGCTCCTGCACCGACGCGCCGTAGCGGGCCGCGACCTCGCTGACCGGGTACAGGAGCCCCGGTCGCCGGGTACCGACCATGAGGATCGCGCACGGCCCGTCGCCGGCTCCCACGAAGATGTGACGGGTGCCACGCGGGCAGTGCACGAAGTCCCACGCCTTGAGGTGGCGCTCCTGCTCCTCGACGATCGCGACGCACTCGCCGACGAGCACGAGGAAGTCCTCCTGGTTGTCCTCCTCGTGGTAGCGGCCGTTGGCCTGCCCGGGCTGGAGGACGTGCACGCCGATGCCGTAGTCCTCGAACGCCTCGGGCGGCTCCAGCTCCGTCCAGGTGCCGACCTTCTCGCTGCCGCGTCCCCGCGCGTCGGCCAGGTTGACCACGAACCAGCCGCGGGCCGACGGCGCGAGGCCGTGGCCTTCGTCCTCGAGCCTTGCCTCCGGCGCCGTCACGCAGGCGAGCCTACCGGCCGCGATCCTGGACCGGCGGGCCAGGCGCCCGCGGCGCCCGGCCCGTCAGACGTAGGGTCCGAGCAGCGCGAGGTCGGCGGGCCCGAGGCGATCGACGGCCGTCTTCGCCTGGTGCCAGTGCGGGTAGATGAGCGGCGGGCGGCTCAGCTCCTCGAGCCGGTCGTACTCGGCATCTGAGAGCTCCAGCTCGGCCGCCGCGAGGTTGTCCGCGAGCTGCTCCTCGGTGCGCGCCCCGATGATCAGCGACACGATGCCCGGCCGGCGCAGCAGCCACGCCAGCGCCACCTGCGCGGCCGACACGGTGTGCCCCTCGCCGATCTCCACCAGCGCGTCGACGATGTCATAGAGCTGCTCGCGGTCGCGCACCGGCGGCTCGTTCCAGTCGGACAGCTGGCGTGAGCCCTCCGGCCCTTGTTGGTCGCGCCGGAACTTGCCGGACAGCAGGCCGCCGGCGAGCGGGCTCCACACGAGGATGCCGACGCCCTGGTCGACGGCGATCGGGACGAGCTCGTACTCGGCGTCACGGGCCTGGAGCGAGTAGTAGATCTGCTGCGTGACGAACCGCTGGTAGCCGTGCCTGTCGGCGACGGCCAGCGCCTTCATCAGCTGCCAGCCGGAGTAGTTCGACGCCCCGACGTAGCGCACCTTGCCGCTCCGCACGAGCGTGTCGAGCGCCTCCATCGTCTCCTCCAGCGGCGTCTGCCCGTCCCACTCGTGCACCTGATAGAGGTCGATGTGGTCAGTCCCGAGACGGCGCAGGCTCGCCTCGCACTCGGCGATCAGGTGGTGACGGGAGAGGCCGGCGTCGTTCTGCCCGTCGCCCATCGGCATGCGCGCCTTGGTGGCGAGCAGGAGCCGGTCGCGGCGACGCTCGATCGCCTGGCCGAGGATCTCCTCGGACAGTCCGCCCGAGTAGACGTTGGCGGTGTCCACGAAGTTCACGCCGTGGTCGAGGCACAGGTCGAGCTGGCGGCGTGCGCCGTCGACGTCGGTCGAGCCCACGTTCGCGAAGTTGTCACGGCCGCCGAAGGTCATCGTGCCGAGCGTGAGCGCGGAGACGCGCAGGCCGGACGCGCCGAGCTGTCGGTAATCCATCGCGCGAGGTTACCCTCCGGATCGATGCCCCAGCCAAGTCGCCTCCCGAGTGCCCGCGAGATCCCGTGGGCCGAGCTGCGCCGCCGCGCGTCCGTCGTCTACCTCTGGCTCCAGGCCGGCTGGGACGAGCTGTCAGCCGACGAGCGCCGGGAGGTCAGCAAGCTCCTGCGCAAGTCCCGCGGACGCCCGCGCAACCTCAGCAGCGAAGAGGCCCGCCGGCTTGGCAAGCTCGCGGGCCGAGCGGCCAGCGCGGGCGCTCGCCGCCGGCGCCGTTAGCGGGGAGTACCCGCACCCCGCGGGGTGCGGCTTCCCCACCCACCAGAGTGGTGCTGCTCGCGGACGATTCGCCGGGTCGCCCCATCGTTGCGAGGCCGCGAAAACCCGAGACTGTGGCCATGCTCCTTCCCGCCAACACCTCTCAGCGTGATCTGGTCCGCCTCGCCGTGCTTCTGTGCGGGGAGCGGCCCAGCGCGAAGTACCGTCCGGCCGCCAAGGGCCTCTAGCCCTCTCGATGTCCGCCTGGGCTGAGCTCGAGGCCGATCGCGCCTTCGCGGCCGCCGCGCGAGCTCGCCGGCGCACCATGCTCGTGGCCCGGCTGCGGCGCCAGTGCCGCGGTCTCCTCGCCGTCTACGACCAGCCGCTGCGCCGGCGGTCGGGCGCAAGCGCGAGCCGCGGCGTGCAGGACATCCCGGTCGAGGCGATCTGCGCCACGACGGAGCCGAACCGCGCTTCCCAGTTCGACGCCAGCTTCCGTCCGGCCCCCGTCACCCGCTGCCGCTGGCTGCGCGTCTTCGAGGCCGAGCTGCGCGGTACTCCGCTTCCCCCCGTCTCAGTCGTCCGGGTCGGCGACGGCTACGCGCTCCGCGACGGTCATCACCGCGTCTCCGTCGCCCGCGCACGCGGCGCGACGATGATCCGGGCGGTCGTCGAGGCCGCGTAGCCTCGGCGGGTGCTCTTCGACGCGCACCTGCACATCGTCGATCCGCGCTTCCCGCTCGTCGCGAGCGACGGGTACGTGCCCGAGCCGTTCACGGTCGACGACTACCGCGAGCGCACCGCGCGCCTCGACGTCCGCGGCGGCGCGGTGGTCTCCGGGTCGTTCCAGGCGTTCGACCAGTCCTACCTCGTCGACGCGCTGGAGCGGCTGGGACCGGGCTTCGTGGGCGTGACCCAGCTGCCCGCGTCGGCCGGCGACGACGAGATCCTGGCGCTCGACCGCGCCGGCGTGCGGGCGGTGCGCTTCAACCTCTTCCGCGGCGCCGGCGCGCCGCTCGAGGACCTCGAGGAACTCGCCGGGCGGGTGTTCGCGCTCGCGGGCTGGCACGCCGAGGTCTACGTCGACGGGCGCGAGCTGGCGTCGCACGAGGCGCGGCTGGCGGCGCTCCCGCGGGCCAGCATCGACCACCTCGGCCTCCAAGAGGACGGCCTGCCGGCGCTCCTGCGCCTCGTCGATCGGGGCGTGAAGGTCAAGGCGACGGGGTTCGGGCGCGCGTCGCTCGACGTCGCGGCGGCGCTGCGCGCGATCGCGGCGGTCGACCCGGGGGCGCTCCTGTTCGGCACCGACCTGCCGTCCACCCGGGCGCGGCGGCCGTTCGCCGACGCCGACGTCGACCTCGTGCGCGCCGTGCTGGGGCCGGAGCTCGCGCGGCGCGCGCTGCACGACAACGCGGCCGCCTGGTACGGCGTCAGTCGCTGAGGAGCCGCCGGGCGACGCCCTCGACCGTCGCCACCGCGTACCGGAACGACGGGCTGCCGCGCGTGAGCACGGCGACCGCCTCGCGCCGCCCGTGGCCCTCGACGAGCGCGGCCTGGTGCACGACGTCGGTGCGCCAGCCGCCCTTGAACCACACCTGCAGGCCCGCGCGGCGGGCGACCGACGCGGCGCCCCAGCTCTGCCACGGGACGATCGAGGACAGCAGCGAGCGGGCGAGCCGGCGATGCCGGCGCGGGACGACGCGGTCGAGGCGGAAGAAGAGCCGTGCCTGGTCGGCGGCGGTGACCCGGGCCTGCGCCCAGTAGCCGGGGACGAAGCGCGTCATGCGCGCCGCCCGCGCCACGTCGAGCAGGCCGGCGCTGCCGACGCGGGCATAGACGAGGTCGGCCGCGTCGTTGTCCGAGGCGGTGACCATCGAGCGCAGCGTCACCTCGGTGGCCGCGTCGAGCGCCTTCTCGGCGCGCAGCACGGCGATCATCAGCATCGCCTTCGAGAGGCTGGCCGAGGGCATCTGCACGTCCTCGTCCTCGCCGCGCAGCCGCCGCCGGTCGTCGAGCACCGCGAACGCCACTTCCCCCTTGCGCCTCGCCGCCCACCGCCCTGCGCGGCGCAGCTGCGCCCGGGTCGTGAGCGGCGGGACCGGCGCCGTCCCCATGTCGGCCACCGGCTCCGGCAGCTTCGCCGCCTCGGCGTCACGCACCGGCTCGGAGCTGCCGCGCAGCAGGTCGGGCGCCGCGACAGCCAGCAGCACTCCGGCAAACAGTGCGAGGCGACGCATTCGGCGCAGCCTACGCGCGCGTCCGGCGCGCGGCTAGCCGCCCGTCAGGCCTGCTCGACGGGCGCTCTCGTGGGCGCGGCCGGCGGCCGCAGCCGCAGCGCCCGGCGCACGCGCTCGGGCAGGTACCAGTTCCACTGTCCGAGCAGCTTCATCGTCGCGGGGACCAGGATCGCGCGCACGATCGTGGCGTCGAGCAGGATCGCCGCCGCGAGCCCGAGCCCGAACTCCTGGAGGCCGACGAAGCTGCCGGCGAGGAAGCCCGAGAACGCCGCGATCATGATCACCGCGGCCGCCGTGATGATCCGGCCGGTGTGCTCCAACCCGTACGCGATGGCGTGCTCGTTGTCGTGGCGGAGCTCCCACTCCTCCCGGATGCGCGAGAGCAGGAAGACCTCGTAGTCCATCGAGAGCCCGAACAGCATCGCGAACAGGAAGATGGGGATCCAGCCTTCGACCTGCGGCGACTGCTGCAGCCCGAACGGCTCACCCCAGCCGTGCTGGAAGGCGAGGACGAGCACGCCGTACGTTGCGCTGACGGAGAGCAGGTTCATCACCACCGCCTTGGCCGGCAGCACGACGGAACGGAACGCGCGCAGGAGTAGTAGGTAGGAGACCACGAGCACGGCGAGCACGAGCCACGGGAACGCGCTGTACGCGCGGTCCAGGAAGTCGACGCCGAAGGCGGGAGCGCCGCTCAGCAGCACCTCCGCGCTGCGCGGGAAGTGGGCAG
Organism: uncultured Solirubrobacteraceae bacterium; assembly: GCA_963730535.1. Classification (GTDB taxonomy): domain Bacteria; phylum Actinomycetota; class Thermoleophilia; order Solirubrobacterales; family Solirubrobacteraceae; genus DASSUW01. The sequence continues at coordinate 64,504 of CAVSRU010000008.1, read as the reverse complement.
CCGGTATGTAGCGGTCGCGGATCCGCTTGACGAGGTCGATCGACGACGGCTCCCCGGAGTCCGCGCGGCCGGCGGCGCGGATCTGGAGCACGCGGCCGTCGGCATCGACCAGGTTCGCCTGCCGCGCCTGCGCGGGCGGGACGAGTGCGGGGGCGAGGATCGTCTCGGGAATGATCTCGGGGTCGCGCCGGAGCTCGGCGACGAAGCGCTCTTGCGCGGCGACGATCGCCGGGTCGCTCGCGCCCCCGGCCCGGTGCGTGTCGACGACCAGCTGATGCGGGGCGAGCGCGCCCGGCCCGAGCGTCGTCTGGAGCACGTGCAGGCCGCGCGTCGACTCGGTCGTGAGCGGGACCCCGCGGTTGTCGCCGCCGGTGAGGGCGAGCCCGAGGGCCGGGAGCGCGAGCGTGAGCATCAGCCCGCCCGCGGCGACGAACCACAGCACGGGGCGGCGCATGATCGAGGTCGCCAGCCGGTGCCAGGGCCCCGTCACGTCCGTGGCCGCGCGGCGCTCGAGCACGCGCCGCGGGATGATCCGCCAGCGGTTGACCCCGCGGCCCATGACGGCCAGCAGCGCGGGCAGCAGTGTCGCCGAGGCGGCCATCGACACGAGCGGCACAAGCAGGCCGCCGACACCCATCGAGCGCATGAACGGCAGCGGCATGAAGACGAGCAGCGCGAGGCCGATCGCGACCACGCCGCCCGAGAACAGCGTCGCCCGGCCCGCAGTCGCCATCGTGGTCCGCAGCGCCGCGTGCGGGTCCTCGGTGTGGGCAAGCTCCTCACGGAAGCGGAACACGACGAGCATCGAGTAGTCGACCGCGATCGCCAGGCCGATGAGGGCCACGATGTTGGTGACGTAGATCGCCATCTCCATCACGTGGGCGAAGACCCATACGAACCCGAGCGTCACCGGGATGGTCATCGCCGCGAACGCCACCGGAATCGCGATACCGCCGAGCGTGCCGAACATGAAGGCCATCACGAACAGCGCGATCGGCACCGCGATCGACTCGCCGCGCGCGAGGTCCTCGTTGAAGATGTCCTCGGTGTCGTGGCCGATCGCCGGATAGCCGGTCAGGTACGTCGTCGCCCCTTCCACGTTCCCGATCGCACGTCGCAGCTCGGGAGTGCGCTTCGCCGCGTCCTGGTTCTCCAGCGGCGTGAAGACCTGGACGTACACGACGCCGGGGCCGGCATCGAGCAGCGTCCCCGCCTTGCCGCCGGCGACCGCGCGGGCGGCGCGCGCGGCGGCGGCCTCGACGGCCTTGCGGTCGGCCGCGCCGTCGACGTCCGTGGCGACGAGCGTGAACGCGCCGTCCGAGCGATCGCCCATGCGCTCCTTGACCAGCTCGAGGCCGCGCTCGGACTCGGAACCGGGCACGCTGAAGCGGTTCGTCAGCAGTCCGCCGAGGTTGGCTGTGGCGAAGCCGCCCAGGGCGAACAGCGCGATCCAGACGGCGAGGATGCGCCCACGATGGGCGATGACGAAATCGGTCCAGCGGGCCATGGGAGAGCGACCCTTCGTCGACGTGGGGAGGCGTCGCCGCGAGCGTAGTCGATCCTCGCCGACGTGTCGACGCGTCTCCCCACGCGCTCTGCAGTCGTCGAGGGAGCCTTTAGAGGATCACGTGCGCGTGGTGATGTCGATGGCGCGCCCGTCGCCGAGCTCGTAGCGGAGCTCCGCGCCGCCGTCGCCGCGCACGCTGACGCGGAGCCCCGGCACGGTGACCTCGTCGAGTGGGACCGCCGTGATCGCGTCCGTGAGCGGGCGGCCGCCGTCCGGCGGCGGCTCGGCGTCGTCGAACCCGGCGACGCCCCGGAGGTAGTCGGCGAACCCCTTGTCCGGGGCGTGGAAGTTGAGCCACGACACAGCCGCTTCGCTCTCGTTGCGGAAGGCATGGACGACGTACGGGGGAACCGCGACGAAGCTTCCCGCGCCAACGTTCAGCGGGTCGCCGGCCGGGCCGAGCCGCAGCGTCAGCTCGCCGTCGAGCACGTAGAACGCGTCGACGTGCTCGTGGTGGATGTGCAGCTGGGTCCCCGCCTCGCCGGGCGCATGGCGGGTCCACGTGACGGTGAGCTCCGGCCGCGCGGAGAGGATCACGAGGCGGCGCTCCTCCCGGTCGGTGATCGTCTCGCCGTCGTCGACGCGCAGGGTTTCCGGTGTCACGTGCGGGATTATCCCCGCCCCATGTTCCTGCCGCTCCCACCCGACCGCCGCGCGTTTCGAGGCGCGCTGCTCATGGGCGGCCTGGTTCTGTTCGGGGTGACGATCGCGATGATGGTGCTCAGCGGGCTCGGGCTGGCGCCCTGGGACGTGCTCCACCAGGGCCTGTCGCGCACGTTCGGCCTCGGGATCGGCACCTGGTCGGTGCTGATCAGCTTCGTCGTGCTGCTCGGCTGGTGGCCGCTCCGCCAGCGCGTGGGGATCGGCACGCTGGCCAACGCGATCGTCGTCGGCGTCGTGATCGACCTCGTCCTCTGGCTCGTCGAACCGCCGTCCGCCCTCTGGGCCCGCGCGGCGCTCCTGGTCGGCGGCGTGGTCGGCAACGGGATCGCGACCGGCCTCTACATCGGAGCCGGACTCGGCGCCGGCGCGCGCGACGGCCTGAGCACCGCCATCGCCGCGCGCGGGCACTCGATGCGGGTCGTGCGCACGAGCGTCGAGGCGGCGGTGCTGATCAGCGGCTTCCTGCTCGGCGGCACGGTCGGGGTGGGGACCGTGCTGTACGCGCTCGCCATCGGGCCGATCACGCACCGCACGATCCCCCACCTCGCCCTCCGGGACGTCAGCCCGCGGTGACGCCGTCGGCTGCCGCGCGGAGCGCGGCGATGTCGAGCTTGCGCATGATCAGCATCGCTTCCATCGCGCGCTTGGCCCGCTCGGAGTCGGCGTCGGAGAACACCTCGTCCATGCCCCGCGGCACGACCTGCCACGACACCCCGTAGCGGTCCTTGAGCCAGCCGCACTGGCTCTCCTCGCCGCCGTCGGTGAGCCGCTCCCAGTAGTAGTCGACCTCGTCCTGGTCCTCGCACAGGATCTCGAACGAGACCGCCTCGTCGAAGGTGAACTCCGGGCCGCCGTTGATGCCGACGAACCGCTGGCCGTCGAGCTCGAACTCGACGGTCATCACCATGCCGGCCTCGCGGGGCGCGCCTTCGGGGTAGCGGGCGACGCTCACGACCCGCGAGTTCTTGAACACCGAGACGTAGAAGTCCGCGGCCTCCTCGGCCTCGGTGTTGAACCACAGGTTCGGCCTGATCCGCTGCTGCATGTCCCGCTCCTCTCGTGCGTCAGGTACGTACAGCTCAAGACCCGCGGGCGCCCGAGAACTCATCGCCCTCGAGCCCGACCTGCGACGCCGCGAGGTCCCACAGGCGGCGCCGTGCACCGGCATCCTCCACCTGCCGGTTCGGGGTCTCGGGCCGGCGGTGCCAGAAGAAGCCGCCGGTCGTCCCTTCGAGCGCCGGGTCGGTGAGGAGCCACAGCGGCGTGTCGGCGCCGTCGGCGAGCGAGCCGCCGCCGGTGCCGCCCATCTTCGTCGCGATCCACCCCGGATCGCACGCGTTGACGTCAACTCCGCGGCCGCGCCAGCGGTCGCCCAGCTCGCGCGCGTGCATGACCATCGCGATCTTCGACTGCGTGTACGGCGTCGCGGTGCGCGGCTCGTCGGGCCGCTCGAGGTCGACGGCGCCGCTCGCCTGCACGCCGGAGCTCACGTGCACCACGCGACCGCCGCCGTCGGCCAGCGCGTCGCCCAGCAGGAACGTGAGCAGGAACGGCGCGAGGAAGTTGACCTGCCACGTGACCTCGCGCCCGTCCTCGGTGCGCGCCCCGCGCGGCGGCGCGGTGAGGTAGCCGACGCCGGCGACGTTGGCCAGCCCGTCGAGCCGCGGATGCCGCCGCGCGACGTCCTCGGCCAGCGCCCGCACCTGGGCGAGCGACGCGAGGTCGGCCACGGCCGGCTCCCACCGCCCGCCGATCCGCCGCCCGGCGGCCTCGACCCGATCGGGGCTGCGGCCGTGGACGAGCACGAGCGCTCCCTGCGCCGCGAGCCCCCGAGCCACCTCCTCGCCGATGCCGTCGGTCGCTCCGGTCACCAGCACCACCTGGTCGCTCATCGCACGGTCATGCCGGCAGGAAGACCGCCTCCGGGAGCAGGGCGCTGACCACGTACTGGCCGGCGTCCACGATCTCGGAGATCTTCAGGTCGACGCACAGGGAGGCGAGGAGGTACGCGTCCTCCGGGCTCAGGCCCGAGGTCCCGGCGATGTGGTCCACCATCGCCCTGACCGCCGCCTGTGCCGCCACGTAGAGATCGCCGCCGATGCCGGTCGTCCCGTAGAACGGCGCGACGTCGACGAGCGGCGTGAGCGGCGCCGGCGTCCGGTACTGCGGCGACGGGATCGACCGGCCCTTCTCCAGCGTGAACCGCAGCGCCGCGTACATCGGCGCCTCGAGGCCGGTCACGCAGACCTCGCCGTCGCCCTGGCAGCCGTGGGCGTCGCCGCACGAGAACAGCGCGCCCTCCACCTGCACGGGCAGGTACAGCGTCGACCCGCGGACGAGCTGGCGGGTGTCGAGGTTGCCGCCGAAGGTCCCCGGCGGCATCACGGGCTGCGCGCTGGCGCCGGCCGGGCAGACGCCCATCGTGCCGAAGAACGGCGCGAGCGGGATGGCCACGTCCTCGCGCAGGAACGCGAAGTCGCCGTTCGAGATGTCGAAGACGCGCAGGTAGGCGTCGGGGAAGTCGTCGCTCAGGAGCCCGAGGCCCGGCAGGATCGCCGTCCAGCCCCAGCCCTGCGTCCGGATGTCGAGGACCTCGACGGCGAGCGTGTCACCCGGCTCGGCGCCGGCGACCGTGATCGGGCCCGAGAGCGGGTAGACGAAGTCCCAATTCAGGTCGGCGATCACACTCGAGTCCGAGCCCCGCCCGATCTGGTTGTCGCTCACGTCCCGCGTCCACACCACGACCGTGTCGCCCGAGTCGATCCCGAGGACCGGCTCGTGGCCGGTGTCCCAGGTGTAGTGCACACGCTCGTCGTCCCGCAGGTAGTGGGTCTGTGGCATCTCGTCCTCCTCGTGTCAGCTTCCGGGCGGCGTGAACTGGCTGATGGTGAGCTCGGCCCCCTGCGGGTCCCGGATCAGCGCGTGCTTCGTCCAATCGGTGTCCTCGGCGCTGACCACGGTCGCGCCGAGCCGTTCGGCGACTGCCACCGACGTGTCGCGATCCGCGACCGTGAACGTGACGTGCCAGTGGTCTGCCTCCCCGGGGCCCGCCTGCGCGAGCCAGCCGATCGCGTCCTCGAAGCCCGGCGGGACGCTGTGCGCGCCCTGGCGGGAGCGGATGTCCGGGTCGACGGTGGCCTCGAGGTGGTCTCCGTACCCGGGGCGGCGGATCATCGCCGCGAATCCGAGGTCGGCGACCTCCCAGCCGAACAGCGGCTCGTAGAACTCGCGCGCGGCGGCCGGATCCGCGGTCCGCAGGTCGCTGAAGTTCCACGCGCCCGGCGCGTTGACGGCCTGGGCGCCCGGACGGGCCCGTGCCTGCCAGAGCCGGAAGCGCGCGCCGGCCGGGTCACTGCACATCGCCATGCGGCCGACCGGTCCGGCGTCGACCAGGTCGACCAGGACGCTGCCGCCGGCGCCGGCCACCGCGGCCGCCGTCGTGTCGGCGTCGTCGACGGCGATGTACGTGTTCCAGGCGACCGCGCCGTCGCTGCCAGGCGCGATCGCCGCGACGTCCTGGCCGTCGAGCGACGCGATCAGGTACGACCCACCCGCCGAGTCCTCGAACGTCCAGCCGAACAGCTCACCGTAGAACCGCGCCGCGTCGTCCGCGGCGGGCTGCTCGGTGTCGATCCAGCACGGCACCCCGTGGGGATAGGTCCGCATCGCTCCTCCTCCTTATACCGCCGCCTGCCGGTCAGCCCTTCGCGGGCAGCGAGCGCGCGTAGGCGACCCCGCGGCGGACCCATGGCTCGAGCTCGCGCTTCGTGCGCACGCCATCGGCGTCGACCCGGAGCCAGCCTTGCATCGCGCGGCCGCGCATCTCGAACGGGCGCGCGTGCGGCTTCTCCGCCAGCGCGTCGGTCTCGGCCGGGTCGATGCGGACCATCAGCCCGCCCTGCCCGCTCACCCCGACCGACATGTTCCCGCCGATCAGGAACGCGAGCCCGCCGAACATCTTCTTCTCCGTGAGCCCGGCCTCCATCGCGATCAGCTCGCGGATGCGGTTGGCCAGATCCTCGTCGTATGCCATGGGAAACGTCTAGAGCATTTCGGCGATCCGTGCCGCGGCGCGAGCCGCACCGTCGGTCTCCACCGGGCGGTAGTCGACCTCGCGACCGATCTCGGCGGCGATCGCCTCGGCGATCACCTCCGGCGTCGACTCGTCGAAGTCCATGCAGCGGCCGGCGCCGTAGCGCTCGAGCCGGTGGCGCACGTGGAAGTTCTGCTCGAAGTGGTGGCGCAGCGGGAAGTAGAGGAACGGCCGGCGGGCGGCGGTCAGCTCCATCGACGTGGTGAGCCCGCCCTGGACCACGGCGAGGTCGCACGCGGCCAGGTGGCGGTAGAGGTTGTGGACGTAGGTCACCACCTCGAGCCCGGGTGCCGCGGGCAGCGACCGCGGGTCGATGCGCGGGCCGCAGACGACGATCATCCGCAGGTCCGGCACCCGCTGCTTGGCCTCGGGGAAGGCGGCGATCACCCGGCGCAGCAGGTGGCCGCCGACACCTGAGCCGCCGACGGTGACGACGCACACGCGCTCGTCGTCGCCGTAGCCGAGCTCGGCCCGCAGGCGGGAGCGGTCGGCGAACTGGGCGGGATCGAAGCCCGTGATGTAGCCGGTGAACTCGAAGTGCTCCTCGGTCCAGTCGCCGATCATCGGCAGGTCGGCGCCGAACGACTCGTGCACCACGTCATCGCGGTTGCCCACGAACAGCGCCCGGTCGCGCAGGCGCGGGTAGCGGGCGATGTGCTCGATCATCTCGGCGTTGTAGTCCGCGGTCAGGTAGCCCTCGTGGCCGCCGCCGTCCTCCATCGGCAGCCAGCCCACGAAGTCGGTCAGCCAGACGTACGCGGCGCTCTTCTGCTCTGGGTTCTCGTGCAGGTAGTAGTCGAGCTCCCAGGCTTCGTCGCCGATCCACAGGTCGTACTCGTGCTCGCGCACGAGGTCGTGGAAGACCATGAAGTTGGCGACCAGGATCTCGTCCATCCGGCGCCAGGCCTGGAAGCAGTGGAGGTCGTGCTCGGCCGACTCGGACTCGATGTGGCGCGACTCGTTCGCCAGCTGAGCGCTCAGCGGGTGGATCCGCTCCCCCTCCCCCTCGAGCACCCGGGTCACGGGGTTCTGGGCGAGCCAGTCGATCTCGAGGTCCGGCACGAGCCGCCGCAGCTCGCGCGCGATCGCAACGTCGCGCTGGGCGTGCCCGAGCCCGATCGGCGAGGAGATGTACAGCGCGCGGCGACGGCGGCGCTTGCCCCGGGTCCACACCTTCGGGGGCGGCGGCGGGTCGACGAAGTCGCGCAGCAGCAGGTTGACCTTGACCGGGTCGCGCGCGTGGGGCGCGTGGCCGGAGCCCTCGAGCGTCACGAGGTCGCCGCCGGTCGCGTCCGCGAGCGCCGCACCGCCCGCGTGAGGGCGGATCGCGTCGTCGCTGCCGTGGATGACCAGCACCGGGCAGCGCACGCGCTCGCAGCTCTCCTGGAAGCCGTCGACGGTGGCCACCCCTCGCGCCGTGTCGATCAGCGTCTCCGGGTCGGTGTCCAGACCCCATCCGATGCAGTCCTCGATCTGCTTGGTCGAGTGCGGCTCGGTGAACATCCGCCCGAAGAAGAACTCGAGGAAGCCCGGGTAGTCCCGGAGCCAGTAGTGGCGGCTGTACTTCGCCCAGCCCTCGTCGGTCTCGTGGCGGTCCTCGAACGCGTAGCGGGTGCGCTCCGGATGGCCGGGGACGAGCGGGACCGCCGGGCCGATGTAGGCGACGGCGTCGACCCGCTCGGGATGGTCGGCCGCCAGCAGCGTCGCCCACAGCGCGCCGGCCGAGAGCGCGACCATGAGCGCGGACTCCGTCCCGGTGGCGTCCATGACGGCGACGGTGTCGTCGACGAACTGGCGGGCGGAGTAGGCGTCGGTGCCGCGCGGGCGGTCCGAGCGCCCGTTGCCACGGCCGTCGAACGTGAGCACCCGGTGGTGGCGCGCGAAGTACGGGATCTGCGCCTTCCAGTGTCGCGAGTGGATGATCGACCAGGTCGGCAGGAACAGCACCGTCCGCTCGCCCTCGCCGTACAGCTCGTAGAAGAGGCGCACCCCGTCGCGTTCGACGTAGCCCTCCTCGTCCGGGTAGCGGGCGCGCGACTGCTCGGCGCGCTGGAGCGCATGCGTCTCCACGGTGACCGTCATCGCTTGGCCTCCTCGAGGGATGCGAGCCAGCGCTCGACCATGTCCATCAGCTCGCGATGCCCGGCGGAGATGCCGGACAGGCGCTCGACCATGACGCCTTCGTTGAAGGTCATCGCCAGGCTCACCAGCCCCGGGAGCGGGAGCTCGTCGCGATCGACGTCGTACTCGTCGAGCATCCGGTCGAAGGCTTCGGTGAGCACGTCGCGCCACTCGCGGTTGACCTCGGCGACGCGCTCGGCGATGTCGGGCCGGTTCCAGCCCAGCGCCTGCAGCTCGAGCCAGATCTTCGGATAGCCGGCCTCCAGGTCTGACTCGAGGTAGCCCATCGCCGTCCTCCACTTCTCCGCGCCGGAGATGTCGGTGCGCGCGTACATCGTGCGCTGGCGGGCGATCAGGCGGTCGGTGAACCGTTCGAGCACGCGCACGAACAGGTTCTCCATCGAGCCGAAGTAGTAGTGGACCAGGCCGTGGTTGGCGCCGGCCTCCTCGGCCAGGCGCCGGGTGCTGATGCCCGCGTACCCCACGTCGATCAGGAGGCGCTCGGCGGCGTCGAGGAACGCATCCAGCGTGTCCGCCCGTGCAGCCACGTTAGTCATCTGTATTAGGCAGTTGACCAAATGGTCGCCGAGAAGTCAAGCCGACGACGAGTCACGACCCGGATCGTCGGCTGCTCTGAGGGTCGTCGCGCTAGCCGGCGGTGACAGGCGCTTGGACTCGCGGCACGAACGGATGGTGCTCGAGCTCGCCACCGCGGCGCGCGCAGACCGCCGTCCCCTGTGGAATCTCTTGCCAGACCCCCGGGAGATCGGCGAACGGCTCCGAGACGATGAGGCGGTCGCCCTCGCTGAGCTGCTGGAGACGTGGGTTGTCGGGGTGCAGGCGCTTCACGGCGTCGACGTCGGCCGAGGCAAAGAGCGAGCGCGCGGGACCTTCGCTCGCGTACCGCACGGCCCACAGGCAGATTCCGTCCGACACCCCGAACGTCGCCTGCACCGGTGCGGCTACGCCGTGCTCGCGAGCCGTGGCCTCGATCAGCCCGACCGTCCGCTCCAGGGCGCCGATGGGATCCGATTCCAGACCCAGCGTCAGCGCAAGGTGGAACACGACCTCGGTGTCTGTCGAGCCCTGCACGTCGGCGAACTGGGCGGGGTCGATCGCGAGCATGAGGTCCCGTCGCAGCGTGTGGAACTCGGCGATGAAACCGTTGTGCACGAACAACCAGCGGCCTCGCCGGAAGGGATGGCAGTTGGTCGCCTGGATCGGCGAGCCGATCGCCGCCCGCACGTGCGCCAGAAACAGTGGCGACTCGATGTGGGCGGCGAGCTCGCGCAGGTTCTCGTCGCCCCATGCGGGGGCGACGCTGTGATACACGCCCGGGCCTTCCCCGGCGCCGTACCAGCCCATGCCGAAACCGTCGCCGTTCGTGGGCTCGGCGCCCATGCGGGCGTGCAGGCTCTGGTCCACGATGCCGTGCTGCGTCTTGAAGAGCAGCTCCTCAATGAGAACTTCCTGGCCCAGCCACCCCATCCAGCGGCACATCACACGGCTCCTTTTCCGCTTGGTCAAGGAGCGTCGCCGCGCGGCGCTCGCCGGGCATCATCCGAATGGGATGATCCGCCCGGTCGAGCCATCAGGTGACCGCCGCCGGGGCCCCTGGTGCTGACCTTGGCCTCCGCGAGCGACCTCGTCGGCAGTCGGCGCGTCAACGACAGCGACGTTCGGCAAAGCGCGGCCGACACACATCACCCGCATCGGGCGATGCGCCGCTCGCCACAGGGTGCAAGCGTCACGAGCGGCGGGTTGACACCGTCGAAGCCATGGCCGCTCCCGGAATCGCGCCGCACGCCACCGCCACACCCCGGCTATCCCGCCTGGCTGCGGACGTCTCGCTCGTCGTGCGGGCTGTACTCGGATGCCTCGCCGGTCGTGAATGGAACCCCCGCGACCGGCTCCGTGCGCCGCCCGGCGCGCTCGTCGACTGCGTCTGGTGTGGGAGTGACTTCGTCTGCCCGATCGACTGGGCGCCGGCCGACGACGCGCATTGGTCGATCCGGCTGCGCTGCGGCGCCTGCGAGGTCTGTCGCGACGTTGTCGTGCCGGACGAGGATGCGCAGAAGCTCGATCGCGCGCTCGCCGCTCAGAGCATCGTCATCGAACGAGCGGCCGCTCGTCTCGACCGTGAACGGATGGTCATCGAGCTGGACACCTTCGTCGCCGCGCTCGAGTGCGACGTCATCGACCCGTCCTGGTTCGTACGCTGATCGCGCTCGGGCGATGGATCAGGCGTCGCGCACGGCGCCGTGGCCCTCGGGGATGGCGCGCTTCTCGATCGTGTGGAAGTCGGGGCTGAACCAGTCAGCGCACCACCGTCGGATAGGCAAAGCGATCGGCACTGCCCATCAGGAACTCGCCACCGCCGAGCGAGATCATCCGTTCCGCGGGACCACGATCACCGACCGGGCGGGCCCGGCAAGGATGCCTGCCGGTGTTCGCGAGTCGGGCGGGCACCTCACCGTCCACTTTCACCCGGTTCGGACGATGTGGGTGGCGGGACCGGAGCGGATCATCCGCTCTTCATTCACGACACCGTGCGGCCTGCGGCCAACGCGTGGGAGGACCATGTCCATCGGACCCGTCCAGCTGATCGTGCTCGGCTTCGAGCACCCCGAGTTCCGGGGCGAGATCGTCGCGGGGCTCGAGCGGCTGCGAGCGAACGAAGCTGTCCGGGTGATCGACTCGCTGGCGGTCTACAAGGACGCCGACGGCGGACTGGAGGTCGCCCATCTGAGCAACCTCTCAGACGAGCAGGCCTCCGAGCGCGGCCGAGTCGTCGGCGCCCTTATCGGGCTGGGTGTCGAGGGCGAGCAGAGCCTCGACGTGGGCGCGGCCCCCGCGGAAAAGGGGGCCGGGAGCATCGGCGTGTTCAGCGAGCAGGAAGGCTGGGATGTCCTGGACGACATCCCACGCGACTCGGCCGCCGCGCTCCTCCTCATCGAGCACCGGTGGGCCGTGCCTGTGCGCGACGCCATGGTGCGCGCCGGTGGCTTCCCCATCGCCCACGGCTTCATCAGTCCTCTCGATCTCGTCGACGTCGGCCTGGTCTCGTCAGAGGAAGCCGAGAAGCTGCACGCCGTCGAGACCGGCGCCGCCACAGCCTGACAACGGAGGTTCTGGATGTTCGCTTCACGCAGAGTCGCCCGCCGCACCCTCCGCATCGCGCGCCGGCGCGCCGGCTAGACCCGGCGCTGGTGGTGCGTCAGGTCATCCGGCGCGCCGCCAGGTTGCCGACGAGCACGCCGATGACGGTCACGAGATAGAGCTGACCGACCACCATCTCCAGGACGGCGAGCGCGCGGCCGACGGGATGCGCCGCAGTGAGGTCGCCGAACCCCGTGGTGGTCAGTACGGCGAGGCTGTAGTAAGCGCGCTCGCTCTCGGTGCCGCTCGTCCCGCCGGAGAAGTAGGGCGTGCGCCGGCCGCTGCGGCCATCACTCGATTGGGGTGATGCGGCGAATAGGGCCGCCGCCCATGATCGGACGATTGACCACGACATGACCTTCTGAGGAGCGCAGCTACGCGCCTGCTGCCGAACGTCGCTCGAACCGCCGCCGGGGCTGCGGCACTGCGTGGCGCCCCGCTAGCCGCCGTCGCCGCCCGCGACCGCGTAAGCGTGAACACCATGCAGGCGCTTGTCGTGGTGGCGGTCGTGCCACTCGTCGGCTCGGCGGTCTGGCTCGCGGCGGTCAGCGATCATCTCGAACGGCCGGCCGCCACGGCGCTCTACCGGGGCTATCTCGTCGCCGCGCCGCTGCTCGTCGGGTTGTACTGGTGGCTGCGCCGCCCCGCCAGCCGGTTCGGCCCGCTGCTCGTCGGCTTCGGCGGCGTGGCGTGGATCTACTCGCTTCAGTCGTCGGACGTGCCGCTGCTGTTCGATCTCGGCGTCCTGGCGGAAGCGCCCGCCCTGTGGTTGACCTTCTATCTGTTCCTCGCGTTCCCGATGGGGCGGCTCGAGGGCCGGGCAGTTCGCGGGCTGATGGGAGCGCTCGCCCTCGTCCTGTCGGCGTTCTTCGTCCCGTGGGCGCTGCTCTCGCCGGTGATCGCCGGCGGAGGCCCGCTCTCGGTGTGCGCTCCGGCGTGTCCCGAGAACGTGCTGCAGGTCGGCTCGGACCCCGCGGTCGTGGAGTGGGTCGGGAAGGCCGAGACGTATGGCGTGCTCGCTGTGACGGTCGGAGTGCTCATCGTCTACGCCGGTCGCGTGCGGGCCGCGACCCGGCCCCAGCAGCGGGCGCTGATCGCGGTCGCCGCGTCGTCGCTGCTGTTCCTCCCGGTGTTCTTCACCTATCACTTCTCGCGCCTGATCCTCGAGGTGGACGCCGCCACGCAAGAGGCCCTGGGATGGCTGCTGGTGGGCACGCGAATCCTCCTCCCGCTCGGGTTCCTCGCCGCCCTGTGGCAGGCTGAGCTGTTCGCCGCCGCGTCGCTGGGGCGGCTGCTCGAGCGACTCGCCACCCGCCCAACCTTGGAGCAATGGCGCAACGGTATCGCCGCTGCGCTCGATGACCCGCCGTTGCAGATCGGCTACTGGGACATCCCCTCGGCGAGCTTCCGGGATGCCGACGGCGCCGAGGTCGTGTCGCCGCCAGCTGGGTCGGGCCGGCGGTCGGTGCCCGCCGACCGCGACGGGCGGCCGGTGGCGACGATGACGATCGACGCCGCGCTGACGGAGGACCCGGAGCTGCTGCGGGCGGCCGCGGCAGCGACGCTGCTCGCGGTCGAGAACGGTCACCTCGAGGGCGAGCTCCGGGCCTCTCGCGCGCGGATCGTCGAGGCCGGGAGCACCGAGCGCCGGCGCCTGGAACGCAATCTCCACGACAGCACGCAGCAGCGCCTGCTGGCCATCCGCATCCACCTCGGCCTCGCAGCCCAGCAGGCCGACCGCGCGGAGGATCGGGCCACGCTCGAGCGGCTCGGCGCCGACCTCGACGAGGCCATCGACGATCTTCGCAACGTCGCCCGCGGCCTATACCCGCAACTGCTTGCGAGGTACGGCGTGGCGGAGGCGCTCGCGTCCGTGACCGACGGTGGCTCGCTGACCGTCGACATCAGGGAGCCGGGTCTGGGGCGCCATGCCGAGGGAGTGGAGCTCACCGTCTACTTCTGCTGCCTCGAGGCGCTCCAGAACGCGGCCAAGCACGCCGGCCCCGGGGCGACGGCCGTCGTCCGGCTCGGCGAGGACGGCGACAGCGTCCGGTTCAGCGTGGAGGACGACGGAGTCGGCTTCGACAAGGACGCCGTCGAGCCGACTGGCGGATTGGCCAACCTCGCCGATCGTGCGGCCGCGGCCGGGGGTACGCTCCGGATCGAGTCCGCGCCCGGCCGCGGCACGCGCATCGTCGGCCAGATTCCCTCCCAGCCGCGCGGGTGAGGTATCGCCGCGCGTCTAGTGCGCATCGTGCCCCCGCTCTCGAGCCGCTCGAGTGTGCCGAGCAGGCCGCCCTCGAAGGAGGCGTCGGCGCCGAAGCCGTACACCAGGAGCTGCGAGGGGGCCATGGACGTCAGACGTCCGTTCGCGCGCCGATGACGCCGGACTCGACCGCGCCGGCCAGCGCGCGGAAGTCGCGCTCGTTCTGGTCCGCGTACGCTGCCGCGAACTCGGCGAGGGCGCGGTCGAACGTGTCGCCGGAGCCGAGATACGACGCGATCGCGATCCGGTCGCCGGAGCGCGCGTGCGCCCGAGCGAGCGTCCAGCCGCACAACTCCCCATATGCGGAGGCCACGGAGGGCCGCATCCGCTCCAGGTTGCCCGACAGCTTCCAGTCCCACAGCTGCCGGACGTAGAAGTCCCGCTGCTCGCCGTCGAGGCCCTTGACCCGCAGCCACCCGAGGAAGAGGTCGCTCGACGCCTGCATCAACCGCTGGCCCTCGACAACACGCTGGCCGTGGTGCTTGTGACGCGCGTCGCCGACGAACGGCTCCAGGACTGACGGCTGTGCCTCCTTGACCTGGAGGAAGAGCGGGTCCTGATCGTCGCGGCCGAGCAGCAGGACGATCCAGGCCCGCGTCCCGACGCTTCCCACGCCGACGACCTTGCGCGCCAGATGCTCGTACCGGAACCCGTCGAGCAGCCGCTGGCGATCGGCGGCGAGGCTGGTCCGGTAGGTGCGCAGCATCTCCCTGATCTCATCCTCGATGGCCGTCGCCTCAAGCGCGGGAGCAAGCTCCTCGATGGGCGTGATGAGCGGCGGGTCGCTGACGATGCGCTGCCTGCCGTCCACGACGTGCGTCAACTTCGCAAACGCCAGCAGGCTGTCCTTGGCGCGCGCCTTCTCCACCCGTGACGCGAACGTCGTCTTGGCCTTGCCGTCGACGCGCTGCCCTACGCTCGCGAGGATGCCGGCAGCATCCATCCGGGCGTACCACACGTCGAGCGACCGCATGGAGGCGAAGCGCCGCATCGCCGCGCGGTAGGACCGGACGGTCGCCAGCACGGCGGCGCGGCGGGCCGCGTCCTTGAAGCCGAGGTCGCGACCCGCGATCTCGACACTGGCGGCGAGTCGCTTGACGTCCCATTCCCAAGGGCCGGGGTGCGTCTCGTCGAAGTCGTTGATATCGAACACGAGGGCGCGCTCGGGCGACGCGAAGCCGCCGAAGTTCGACAGGTGCGCGTCGCCGCACAGCTGCACCGAGATCCCCGACCGCGGGGTGTCGCTCAGGTCCCCGGCCATCACGGCGGCCGAGCCGCGGAAGAACGTGAACGGCGAGACGAGCATGCGCCCATAGCGGATCGGGACCAGCTCGGGCACCCGGGTCGCCGCCTGCGCCTCGAGGACCGCGACGGGATCCTCCCGCGCCGCGGGCGCCCACTCGGCGTGACTGGAGCGGGGTACCTCCGCGCGGGCCGCCTTGCCGCGCGCCGCCCGCTCGGCGGGAGAGCGGGGGGACGTGGCCGCAATGCGGCGCCGCGAGCGGCCATCCCCCGCGCCTTCGACCCTCGTGTTCATGTCATCACCTTGTGCCGTGGGCGCTCAGGCTCCCAACTGGGCGCTCGAGTGGACAAGGAGGCGCACCGGTCGCTTCCCCCGGTGCCGGCACGAGTCTCAGGCGTCGGGAGGCTCGTCCGGGTGGCGCTGGGCGAGGTAGATGAGCGCCGCCTTCACCCGCCGGCTGACATCCTCGGCGGTACTCAGCCCCAGCTTGAGGAAGATCGCGTTGATGTGCTTCTCGACCGCCCGCTTGGTCAACACGAGCTTGTCGGCGATCGCCTGGTTGCTCTTGCCCTGCGCGATCTCACTGAGGATCTCCAGCTCGCGCTGGGTGAGCTCAGCCAACGGCGACGCCTCGGCCCGCACCCGCGCCGCGATCAACGCCTCGACCACCTTGGGATCGACCACCGACCCGCCGGTCGCGACCGCGTCGAGCGCCGCGACCAGCTGCCCGCGGTCGTGCAGGCGCTCCTTGAGCAGATACGCGCGCCGGTCCGAGCCGCCCTCCAGCAGCGCCAGCCCGTAACGCGGGTCGGCGTACTGGCTGACCACGACCACGCCCATCTCGGGATGGGTGATCCGCAGCCGGTTGGCCACCACGATCCCCTCCTCGTCACCGGACGGAGGCATACGGATGTCGGTCAGGACGACGTCCGGCCGTTCGGCCTCGATCGCGGCGAGGAGGCTCTCGCCGTCCTCGCAGATCGCTACCAGCGCGATCCGCGGATCTTGGGCCAGCACGTGCGTGATCGCCTCGCGAACGAGGTAGCTGTCATCAGCGAAGACAACCCGCATCGGAGCCGATGCGGCGGCCGGAGAGTCGGTCACGCCAGGTCGACTATCCCTCTAATTCGTGGCGCCGTCAACCGAATGACGTTGTGGAGCCGCGATCTTGGCGTGACATCACCGCGCCTGGGCGGTACCGTCGCCATGAAGGCTCATGGTCACGGCCGAGACTCTCGCGACGCTCACCAGCCCGGCCGCCAAAGGACCGGAGAATGGTGCGCGGGCACTACTGCTCGCTTCCACGGCTGCGTTGCTGTGCGGAGGCGTCGTGGCGATCTCGCTGGTCGGCGCGCCGCCTGACGAACGGGTGACGACGGCGGTGGTCTTCGGGCTCCTCGTCGCCGCGCCGATCCTCGTCGGGCTCGTGGCCTGGCGGATGCACGCGGACGATCGCTTCGCCCGCCTGCTCGTCGTCGCGGGCGCGACCTTCTCCCTGACCGCGCTGTCGCAATCGGGCAACGACGTGCTCTACAGCGTCGGGCGGATCGCGGGCTGGCTCGTCGTTCCCGTGCTGCTGTTTCTCATGCTGTCGTTCCCGTCCGGCCGCTTGACCGCGCGCCGAGACCGCCGCCTGATCACGGCCGTCGGCGCGCTCGCGCTGACGCTCTACCTCCCGACGGCGCTGATCGTCCGCCACTTCCCGGAGCCGTCGCCATGGGCGCGCTGCGGCGTCGACTGCCCTGAGAACGCGTTCGCGGTCGTCCACGTCGATCCACGGTTCGTCGACAACATCATCCGCCCAGTGCGGGAGGTGCTGATCGTGCTCGCCCTGATCGCTGTGGCGGCCGTGCTCGCCGACCGGACGCGACGCTCTGGCCCTCTGCTGCGTCGCGCGATCACGCCGGTGCTCGTGGTCGCCGGCCTGCAGGTCGTCGCCTTCGCCGCCTACCAGTGGAGCCGTCGCTCGGGAACCGTACCGGCGACCGTGGACCTGCTCGGCTGGCTCTGGCTGCTCAGCCTTCCCGCGGTTGCGCTGAGCTTCGCCGCCGGACTCGTCAACCGACGGCTGCATGTCGCCTCCGTCCTGCAGGAGCTCACGCTGCGGCTACGCGCCCCAGCCACCGCCGCCGAGCTGCGGAGCCGCCTCGCCGCCGCGCTCGAGGACCCATCGCTGCGCGTGGTCTACTGGCTGCCGGGGGAGCCGGGACGATGGGTGGACGAGAGCGGCTGGCCGGTGCGGGCGCCCGACCGCGAACCTGGAGGCGTCGTCACCGACGTCGTCACCGACGGCCGACGCGTGGCGGCCGTGATCCACGATTCGGCGCTCGCGACGGACGCCGCACTGATCGGGGCGGCGGCGGCGTACGGGCTCGCGGTCCTCGAGAACACGCGCCTGATCGGCGAGCTGCGCTCGTCGCTGGAGCGGCTTTCGGAGTCCGAGTCGCGAGGCGCGACGGCGGCGAGAGGCGAACGTGAGCGGATCGAACGCGACCTCCACGACGGCGCGCAACAGCGCCTCGTCGCGCTGCGCATCAGGCTGGCGCTGCTCGCCGAAAGCCTCAACGGCGACGCCCCGAACCACGCCGTCGAGTTCAACGAGCTCGGACGGCAGATCGAGATGACGATCGACGAGGTGCGGTCGCTCGCCCACGAGCCTTACCCGGACCTGCTCGCGCGTGAGGGGCTCGACGCCGCACTGCGGGCGGCGGCAACGGCGACCCCGATACGGACCACGGTCGTCGGCGACCGGATCGGCCGCTTCGCGCAGGCCGTCGAGACCACCGTCTACTTCTCGTGCCTCGAGGCGGTGCAGAACGCCGTCGAGCATGCGCACGGCGCGACGCGCATCACCATCCGGCTGAGCGCCGGTGAGCAGCTCCGGTTCGAGGTCCGCGACGACGGGCCCGGCTTTGCGGGCGAGGCGCCCTCCCCCGGCCTCGGGCTCGCGAACATCAACGATCGGCTCGCCTCGGTGGGCGGACGGCTCACGATCGCGTCACGCTCCGGCCTCGGCACCCGCGTCGTCGGCACCATCCCGATCGGCCGGTGATGAAGCTCGGCGTCATGAAGCGCCTGCGTGCGCGGCGTCCCCGATCGTGGGGGCGCGGCGCGAGAGAGTGGGACCCCATCGTCGCGGCGGCCCTCTACGAGGAGCTCCCCGCCGGGATCATCGCGTGCGGTCGCGAGGGCGCCAACCTCGTGTTCAACCGGCGGGCGCGCGAGCTGTTCGAGGGAACCGGGGAAGCACTCGACCCCGACGACTGCGCGGAGCACTACGGGCTCTACACCGCCGAGGGCGATCGGCAGCTTCGCACGGATGAGATCCCGCTCCAGCGCGCCCTCCGCGGAGAGCAGATTCGCGAGGTGGTGCTCACGGTCCGCCCGCGGCGCGGCTCGCCCCGGCTGGTCAGCGTCAGCGGCGGCCCGGTCACCGGGAGAGCCGGGCCACAGCTGGGGGCCGTAGTCGTCATCCATGACGTGACAGCGCGTCTGGCGAGGGAGGACGAGCTCCGCTTCCGGAGCGCCATCGCCGAGCACGTGGCCGAGGCCGTCATCCTGATCGATGCCGCCGACGGGGAGATCCTCTACGCCAATCGAGCCGCCGGCGTGATGTTCGGCTACCTCCGTGACGAACTCGTGGGCGAGCCGATCGCCAAGCTCAGCGCGCCGATCGATCAACCACCGCCCACGAGGCTGGCGGAGATCCTCCACAGCCTCGAGCACGACGGCGTCTGGAGCGGCGAGGTCGAGCAGGTACGCAAGGACGGCGGGCGAGTGTGGTGCTCGGTCAGCGTGTCGGCCTTCGAGCACCCCGGGCGTGGGACGGTGTGGACGTCGGTCCACACCGACGTGACCGCGCGCCGAGCCGCCGACGAAGCGCTGCGCACGGCCGACGAGCGCTTCCGGCGGTTGTTCGAGGACAGCCCGGTCGGGATCGCGCTCGTCAGCGCCGAGTTACGGCTCATCGACGCGAATCCCGCCCTGTGCGCGATCACCGGCTTCGACCGCGACGAGCTGGTGGGAAGGCGCCTGGAGGACATCGCGCACCCCGACGACGCGCCGGACAAGCTGGAGCTGGCGCGCCGGGCACTCGCGGGCGAGATCCCGCAGCACCGGGCCGAGTCGCGCTTCATCACCAAGCGCGGCGACGTCGTGCACGTCGCCCGCACGGTCACCGTGGTGCGAGGGCCCGACCAGCGGCCCGCCGGCGGTCTCGTGATCGTGGACCCGATCGCCGGCGACTGAAAGAGTGAGACCCGTCCCATGACGCTCGCACGCGACGCGCCACGCCCGCCGACGTACGGTGCCCCGGTGAAATGGGAGCCGGCGACGCCGCGGCTCGGGCTCGTGCGGACGCTCGTCTCGTGGGTCGTGGCCGCGGCGTCGGTCGCCGTGGCTGCGTGGCTCGTACCCGGCGTCGCGCTCGAGGCGACGGGCGCGGCCTTCCTGGTGGCCGCAGTCATCGCCGTCCTAAACGCGGTGGTGCCGCCGATCCTGGCGGCGCTCCGGCTTCCGTTCATGCTGGCGCTCGGGTTCCTGCTCGTGCTGGTGGCCGACGCGCTCATCTTGAGGCTCGCTCACGAGCTGCTGCCCGACGAGATCCGCGTCGACTCCTTCGGCGATGCGCTGCTGGCCTCGCTGGTCATCTCGGGGGCGAGCGTCGTGCTGCAGACGGTCCTCGGCACGAACGACGAGGACCAGTACTCCCTGCGCGTCATCCGGCGGATCGCCGGGCGCCAGGGCGCGATCGCGCGCACTGACGTTCCCGGGATCATCTTCCTCGAGATCGACGGCCTGGCGCTGCCGGTCATGCGCGATGCGATGCGAGACGGCTCCGCGCCGGTCATGGCAAGCTGGATCGCCGACGACGGCTACCGGCTCGCCGAGTGGGAGACGGATCTGTCGTCGCAGACCGGCGCCAGCCAGGCCGGCATCCTGCTCGGATCCAACGAGGACATCCCGGCGTTCCGGTGGGTGGAGAAGGAGACCGGCCTCATGCTCGTCTGCTCGTCGCCCGCCGACTGCGCGGAGATCGAGCGGCGGCACGCGACCGGCGTCGGGCTGCTCGTCGACGGCGGCGCGAGCCGCGGCAACCTGCTCTCCGGCGAGGCCGAGGAGGTCATCCTCACCGTCAGCCGGTCCGAGGCCGAGAAGCGGGCGAACCCCGGCTACCGGGCGTTCCTGGCCAACGGCTTCAACGTCACGCGCGCGCTCGTGCTGTTCGTGTGGGAGATCGCGCTGGAGCTGACGGCGGCGGCCCGGGCGAAGCGCCGCGACGTCCGCCCGCGCGGCCATCGGGGCGGGATCTACCCGCTGATGCGCGGGGTCATGTGCGTGATCGTCCGCGACCTGGTCGTCTTCGGCGTCCTCGGGGACATGATGCGCGGGCGCCCGGCCGTGTACGCGACGTTCGCCAGCTACGACGAGGTCGCCCACCACTCGGGGATCGAGCGGGCCGACACGATGGAGGCCCTGCGCAAGCTCGACGAGCAGTTCGGGCGGATCGCGCGGGCGCGGCGGTACGCGCCCCGGCCGTACGAGATCGTCGTGCTCTCCGACCACGGCCAGACGCAGGGCGCCACCTTCAAGCAGCGCCACGGCTACGGGCTCGACGAGCTCGTCGAGCGGTCGCTCGAGGACGCCAAGGTCGCCGGCTACGCGGGCGGCGACGAGCAGAACGCGATGGTCAAGACCGCCGTCGAGGAGGCGACCGGCCGGACCGACTCCGAGAAGACAAAGACGAAGCGGGCCAAGAACGACGTCTCCGACCGTCAAGTCGTGGTGCTCGGCTCGGGCAATCTCGGGCTCGTGTACCTGATGGAGGTCGGCCGCCGGCTCACGCTCGAGGAGCTCGAGGAGCGCCATCCACGGCTGATCCCCGCGCTGCGGGAGCATCCCCATATCGGCTGGCTGCTGGTCCGCTCCGGCGAGCACGGCGCGGTCGTGCTCGGCCCGAAGGGCGCGAGCTACCTCGACGAGGGCCGCGTCGAGGGCGAGGATCCGCTAGCGCCGTTCTCGCCCACCGCGGCGGTGCACCTGCGGCGGACCGACGGCTTCGCCCACGTCGCGGACATCATGATCGGCAGCTTCTACGACTCCATGGTCGACGAGGGCTGTGCGTTCGAGGAGCTGATCTCCTTCCACGGCGGGCTGGGAGGGCCGCAGACCCGCCCGTTCATCCTGGCCCCGCCACACCTCCCGCTTCCCACCGAGCCGATCATCGGCGCCGCGGCCGTGCACGCCCTGCTGTCGGGCTGGCGGGCGACGTTACAGGGGGCAGCCCCCGTGACGGAGCGGCCCGCGGATGTCGCCAGGACCTGAGCAACGGAAGCTCGTACCGCCGTGGTCAGCTGGGGGTCAGTACCGTCGGCGGCGGCGTGCCGTCCTCGGGCTCGCCGGCGTCGGCGAGGATCTGGCGCTTCTCCGCTGCGAACTCCTGCTCGTCGATGACGCCGGACTCCTTGAGGCGGGCGAGCCGCTCGAGACGCTCGAGCCGGTCGCCGTTCGACGGTCCCCCCGAGGTAGTGGTCTTCGCCTCGGTCACCACATCCGCGGCCGTGCCGGCCGCCGCCGTGCGGCCCGTGGGCCCCCCCTGGCGGGCCCAGGTGACGCCGCGTCGGGCGCGCTCGCGCAGGCGCTCGATCGACTCCCCCATGTCGGCATCGGGGTACTCGCGCGCGATCTTGCGACGGAGCGCCTCGGTGGCGAGGGCCAGCAGGGCGATGAGGATCAGCGCCAGGGCGGGGTCCCGGGTGGCGGGGGTCGGCGCCCACCACAGCAGCAGCACTACGAACACGGCCAGGGCGGCGTAGGCGATGCCCGGGTGGCGGGCATACGGAGCGATCGCACGCCGGACCGCCACCGTCGGCCGCGATGGGCCGGCCAGCCACGCGGCGAAGATCATGAACGCGCCGTAGCCGAGCGTCGCCCACGCCGCCTCGACGAGCAGGGTCGTCGAGATCGTCCACGCCCCGAGGACCGCCGGCTCGACCGCGGCGGTCCGCGTCAGCGCCTCGGCGAGCGCCGGTCCGGCTTGGTCCTGGAGGATCAGCGCGAGGGCTCCGGCGAGCACGAAGCCGATCCCGTACGCGCGCAGCGCCTCGCGCCGCCAGCCGGGAGCGAGGACAAGGGCGAAGGCGAACAGGGCGAGCGACAGTCCCACGAGCACGATCGGCAGCCCGCGGACGATCTTCAGGCTGGTCTGCGCCGCTGCGAGCTGGTCTGATTGCAGGATGGTGATCTGCGCCGCCGACTCGGGCAAGCGGTCCTGCAGGCGGCCGCCGATGCCGACCCGCTCCTGCAACTCGCCGAGCAGCGCGTTGAGGTCGAGGACGACGTCGCCGCCGCCGGTCGAGACGATCGACCCGCCGCCCTCCAAGGTCTTCAGCAGCAGCAGCTGCGCATTCCGGTTGGCAGTGGCCCACGCCTGCTGGACGCGAGGCCGGGAAAGCGCCTCCTTCGACGCCCGCTCGGCGAACTCCCGCAGCGCACCGGCGGCCGGGCCGGCGAGCGGCTGGAGCCGCTCCGGGAGGGCGGCCTCCAGCTCGGCGGAGACGTCCACGTTCGCGTACAGCTGGTCCACGAGGTAGAGGGCGACCTGATCGCGGATGACGCGGTTCTCGAGCAGCTCGGTGCTGGTGTTCGTCCAGTTGTCCGTGTTCAGCAGCTGCCGGTTCGCCCAGATGGCGAGGATCGCTGCGAACGCGAGAACCGACGCGAGCACGACGAGCGCACGCGCCCACCCTCGGTGGCGATGGCGGGGGATCTCTGTCATCGAGACACCGAAGCTATGCGTGGCGTCTGCCGGGCACATCGTCCGATCCGGGTGAAGGCAGACGGCCCGCGCGCCCCGTAGGGTTGCGGCATGTTGAGGGACGCCTGGACACTCGGCGCTCGGACCGGAACGGCCGCCCTGCGTCCGGTCAAAGGCGGGTATGGCGCCGCGCGGCGCCTGGAGCGGCGTCTCCGCGACGACAGCATGGACCTCGCCGGTGACGCCGCGCTCGCCCTCCTCGACGCCGTGCTGGCGTCGCCGCGAGCCGACGACGCGGTCGACCGGATCCTCGCCAGCCCGCTCGCCGAGCACGCCGTGGCGCGGGCCCTGAGCGGCGATCTCGTCGACGTGTTCGCTCGCGACGCGGGGCGCTACGCGGTGCTCGAGCGCGTCGCCGACCGGTTGCTGGAGGACGGTCTCGCCGAGCAGCTGGTGCAGCGGTTCCTCGACAGCCCGGAGCTCGAGCGCATGGTCGCCCTCACGCTCGAGAGCCCTGGGATGGAGCGCGTGATCGCCCGCGTCCTGGAGAGCAAGCTGATCGAGGAGACGATCGCGCGGCTCGTCGACGACACGGCGGCACGCATGCCCGAGAGACAGGCGCTATGGGTGCTCATCGACGAGGTGGCACAGAGCCCCGCCGTCACCGATGCGATCACGCAGCAGGGGCTCGGAATGGCGGACGAGGTCGCGGGTGACATCCGCAACCGCTCGCGGGCAGCCGATGCGTGGCTGGAACGGGCGGCGCGTCGTGTGCTGCGACGGCAAGAGCGAGGCGGAGGTTCGCCTCCGGCAACCCCGGAGCCCAACCTGCCATGAGCGCCCGCGCCGGGCCGGGCCCGGGTGTGACATCGCCGGCCTCGAACGGCGCCGCCCCCGGGGCCCCGGACCTGCCCCCGGCCGCCGTGGCGTACGCCGGCCTCGCCACGCGCGTGATCGCCTTCGTGGTCGACATCCTCATGATCCAGGCGGTGACGTGGATCGTCGGGACCGTCGCGGCCGTGATCGCCTCGATGCTCCACCTCTCCGATGGCCTCGAGACGGTTCTGGTCGCCGTCGGCGCGGTCGTGGCGACACTGTGGGCCGTGAGCTACTTTGCGTTCTTCTGGGTGACGACCGGGCAGACGCCGGGGAACCGCATGATGCAGATCCGTGTGCAGGATGCCGGCGGCGGCACGCTCCCGCTGGGCCGTGCGCTCGTGCGCGTGCCGGCCGCGGTCCTGTCCGCGCTGATCCTGTTCGTCGGCTTCTTGACGATCCTCGTCGACTCGCAGCGCCGCGCGCTCCACGACCGCCTGCTCCGGAGTGTCGTGGTCGACGCCCCGGGGCCCGGCCGCTACCGGCGTACCGCCGGCCCGACGCCCTGACCGAATCTTGAGAAGGAGGCGATGAACATGTCCGCCGGGCGTACCAGCCTGTTCTCCACCCCGGCGTGGCTCCGCGACCTGGGCTTCGCGTCGTGGCTGCTCGTCGGCTTCGTGCTCATCATCATCGGCGTCATCTGGCTGCTCAGCCAGACGTCGACGATCGTCATGCCGGTGATCGTGGCGGCGGTCCTGGGAGCGGTCGTAGCGCCACTGGTCGACGCCATCGCTCGTCGTGGCGCGCCGCGGGCCGCGGGGGCGGGCGTCGTCCTCCTCGGGCTGGTGGCGGTCGCCCTCCTCATCGTCTTCCTCGTCGTCCACGGCATCTCCGCCAACTCGGGCGACGTGTCGGCCCAGGCGACGAAGGCACTCGACAAGGTGGAGGTCTGGCTCAAGGACGCCGGGATCAACCCCGGCGACGCCAAGGAGGACGTCAAGAAGGCGGCGCCCGAGATCCGGCAGACGCTCGTCATCGGCGTGGCCACCGGCATCAGCGGCCTGACATCGGTGATGTTCTTCCTCTCCTTCGCCGCGCTCGCCACGTTCTTCGTGCTCAAGGACGCGCCGGTGATGTCGCGCTTCATCACCCGCCACATGGGCCTGCCGGTGCCGGTCGCCGAGATCGTCACGCGAGAGATCGCCAGAGGGCTGCGCAACTACTTCACCGGGGTGACGATCATCGCCGCGTTCAACGCGGTCCTGGTCGGAACGGGCGCGCTGATCCTGGGCGTGCCGCTGGCCGGCACGATCGCCGTGGTCACGTTCGTCACGGCGTACATCCCGTACATCGGGGCCTGGACCGCCGGGATCTTCGCCTTCGTCCTGGCGCTCGGCTCCCAGGGCGCCGCCGACGCCATGATCCTGGCGCTCGTCATCTTCCTCGCCAACGGGCTGCTGCAGAACCTCCTGCAGCCGTTCGTCTTCGGCGCGACGCTGAACCTCAACCCGCTCGCCGTGCTGATCGTGACAGTCGGCGGCGGCGCCCTGTTCGGCATGGTCGGGCTCACGCTCGCGGCGCCGCTCACCTCGGCCGCGGTACACATCAGCGAAGCGCTCAGGGCACGCCCCGAGGCCGAAGCCGGCGACGTGCCGGCAGCCGCCGCCGTCCCATGACGTTCGTCCGGGCGCGCGAGCGGGCTGCTTTCCCCTGTACTCACCCGGGCGTGTGCGCCTCCGCGCCCGCCACCAGCGCGTCGATCTGGCCCGCCGCGCCGCGCGGCAGCACGAGGACCGGGCAGCAGGCCGCCTCCGTCACCTTGCGCGCCACGCCGCCCAGCGCCACCGCGCCGACCGGCCCGTAGGCGCGGGATCCGAGGACGAGCAGGTCCAGGCGCTCGGACGCAGCGACGAGCCCATCGGCGGAATCCTGAAAGAGGACGTCGGGCTCGACATCCAGGTCGGCCGCCACCTGCGCGATGGCCTCGCGAAGGGCCTGCTCCGCACCGAGCCGATCGCGCGCGGCGACGTCCTCGGCAGCGTCGCGGTCATGGTGCTCCCCAGCCAGGAGGCCGGGCGACTGCTCCGCGGCGTGCTTGGGGCTGAGCACCATGATGGCCTCGAGCCGGGCGCCGGCGGAGCGGGCAAGGAGCGCCGCGGTCGTGAGGGCCTCATGCCCCTCCGGTGTGGGAGTGAAGCCGGCGCCGACGGTTCGGACGCCGTCCCGGTGCTGCTCGTGACCGTGCGGGACGACGACGACAGGGCTGGGCGATCCCTGCATCAGTCGCTCCGCGGTGCTTCCCAGCAGTACCCGCCCCAGCCTGCCGCGCCGGGTCGATCCGATGACGATGAGCCCTGGCTGGATCTCGTCGGCGACCTGGGCGACACCGCGCGCGGGGCTGCTGTCCTCCACGACGCGGATGGTGGCGTCGACGTCGGTCGAGCGCAGCTCCGATGCGAGCGACTCGTGCGCGCCGCCGGGCGTGGGGGCGAACTCGCCGTCGCCGAGACCGTCGCCCGCCGCGGCGCCCGGGCCGACGGCGACCACGACCACCGGCGCGCCGGTGAAGCGTGCGGCAGCGACGGCAAAGTGCACGGGGACCCGGTCGGCATGCTCCGGGCTAAAGGCGACGAGAATAGGCGGGTTCATCGTGGTTCTCCTGCGTTGAGGATGGTGCCGGCCCGACTCAGGCGTCCAGGAGCCCAATCTCCCTCGCGCGCGCGACGGCCTCGGATCGACAGGACACGTTCAGCTTCCGGTAGACCGCGTTCGCCTGCGACTTGACGGTGTTCGCCGACACATACACGCGCTCGGCGATCTCGCGGAAAGAGAGGTGCGTCGGCAGGAACCGGAGGATGCGCAGCTCCGCGGTCGTCAGCATGCCGGAGGGTGCGCCGGCCGGTGCGGTCATCGCATCGAGCTGCGTCCATGTGTGCTCGAGCCAGGCCTTGAGGATCAGAGCCTCGGGAACGAGCCGCATCAGCCGGGACGCGTCCGCGAGTGCGGCACGCGCACCGTTGACGTCACTGAGCCGGAGGGCGGCGCGCGCCACCAGGATCCGGAGCTCCGCCTCGAACCACGGTGCGAAGTCCGTCAGCGCGGACTGCAGGCGCATCGCCTCGTGAAGGTCGCTCCGCGCCTCTTCGACGCGCCCGCGATGAGCTCGCACGACGGCGGAGGCGGCGAAGACGAGCGCCACCATGGACGAGTCGGACAGCCCATGGCGATCGACCTGCGAACGGGCGCGGGTGACGAGCGCTGCGGCCTTCTCCCAGTCCTCCTCCGTGAGCGCGAGGACGGCGAGCTGGGTCAGGCAGAGCGCGTGCACGTCGGGCGCCACCACGGCCGCGCGGCGCGCGCCCTCCTCGAGATGGCGGATCGCGTCGTTGCGACGGCCGACGACCTGGTGCGCCGTCCCGGTGAGGAGGCGGCACAAGGACCGCCACGGGCTGTCCTCCGGCTCCAGCGAGTACGCTCGCTCGGCGTCCTCCTCCATGCGCGCGATACCGTCGGGCGCCAGCGCGGCGTCCATGATGGCGATACCGGATTCGACCCCGGCCGGCCGGTCGGGCGCAGCCGCGGCGGCGGACGCCCAGTGCGCCACCAGTTCCCCGTGGCCGCGCGCGAGTTCGCTGTTGGCCGCCGCGAGTGCGAGCATCGGGTGAGCGGCGATCTGGGCATCGGTGAACCGCCCGAGCCAGCCTTGGACGGTCGCCTGCCGCCCGTGACCGATGGCGCTCAGGACCCCGTTCCACACGAGATCGCCGGCCACCTCGACATCGCCTGCGCAGATCGCGTGGTGCACCGCGCGGTCGGGATCGCCCGCCCGCCGGTAGCAGGCGCTCGCGCGCCGGTGCAGCTCGGGTTCGAGCTCGGGCTCGCGCCGGCGCAGCTCCGCACGCAACATCTCCCTCAAGAGCCGGTGATAGCGGTAGCGCTGATCCGTACGATCGAGCGAGACGAGCAGGAGGTTCGAGCGCGCCAGTCCGGCCAGGGTGGCAGCGGAGCCACGTCGTTGGAGGACCGCGTCGCAGTGCTCGCCCGTCAGAGTGTCGAGCACGGAGGTCTGCAGCACGAACTCGAGCTGCTCCGCTGAGAGGTCGCCAAGCACCTCGTCGCGGAGGTAGTCGGCCACGAGACGATCTTCGCCGCCGAACCGTTGCGGTGCGTCCATACGCGGACGCTCGCCGAGCGCCAGGGCCGCCAGAGAGAGCCCCGCGGGCCATCCCTCGGTCCGGTGCAGCAGTGTCTCGACGCCGTCGCGATCGACCTCGAGGCCCGCGAGCCTGAGCAGGAGGGCGGCCTCGCTCCTCGTCATAGCGAGGTCCCGTGGCCCGAGCTCGGTGACCAGCCGCTGCTCCCGAAGGCGGGCGATCGGCAGGGGGATCCGGTTCCGCGATGCGAGGGCGAGCGTGACCTCCGGTGGCAGGTCACTGACGATGACGGCCAAGGCCTCCAGGGCCGCTGGATGGTCGAGCAGATGCAGATCGTCCAGGACCAGCACGAGACGGCCGGTTCCCCGTTCGGGCTGCACGGCGCCGAGGGCGCGCGCCACCTTCGCCGAGAAGCGGGCGCCGAGGTTGTCGCGCTCGTCGACGACCACCCACGCGAACGGCCGGCGATCACGCTCGGCCCACTCGCAGAGCAGCGCGGTCTTGCCGTAGCCGGCAGGTGCGACCAGGGCGGCGACCGGAGGCGCACCGGGGTCCTGCAGGAGGCGCGTCAGGCGCGGCCGCCGGACCCGATCCGACCTTCCGGGCCAGCGGGCCGGCCATGGTCCGACGGCCGGCGCAAGGTCGCCGGTCGCAACGCCGGGGGCGCCGACCGGGACGAGGCTGACCACCGCAGGAGCCGTCATATGCGAAGAGCATCGCCCGTCGCGCTCAAGCGCGGCAAGGGGGCGTGCCACTGCATTCGAGGTGGCCGCCACCAACGGCCGGGCGTGCGCGGCACACCCCCTCACGCCGGTTTCACCCGTTCTTGACGATGAGCCCCCGCGCCGGCGGGCTTACCGTCGAAACAGGAGCGCCGAGACCGGCACATGCCAAGCGCCCACATCACGACGATCGATGCCGCCGCCATCAGCGAGGACGCGTACCTGTTCGCGTATCCACTGGTGCTCGCGGAGCTCACGCGCGTTGACATGACGTCCGTGCCGGCGGTGGACCCCCATACCGAGCGTGCACCGCTGAACGAGTTGGTGCACGCACGAAGGCGGCCGGATGCCAGGGTCAGGACGAGCGTTGGCGCCAGCACGTTGAATACGTCAGCGTGGCTCGACCTTGCCGGGGGGCCAGTTGTCCTCTCGGTGCCCGAGACTCATGGGCGGTACTACGTCATGTCGATCATCGACATGTGGACCAATGTGTTCGCGTCGATCGGTCCACGCACGACGGGCACCGGCGCTGGGGCGTACGCGATCGGCTCTGTCGGGCTGGACGGCTCGCGGTCGTCGGAGGGCGTGCAGCCGATCATCGCCCCTACTCGTTATGTCCGGATCGTCGGCCAGACGTCCATCGCGCGCGGAGAGTCCGATGCCGAGATCCTGGACGTTCAGCGGGGCTACGGTCTCACGCCACTCAGCCGGTGGCCGGCCGCGCAGCCGGTGGCGGCACGTGTGCCAGGCATGGAAGCTGCCAACCGCCCGCCGCCCGCCGAGCTGGTCGACGCGATGGATGCCCGGACGTTCTTCCGCCTGGCATCCCGGCTGCTCGCGGACAACCCGCCGCGCATGGCGGACCGCCGGCTGCTGTCTCGCGCGCAGCAGATAGGTCTCTTCACCGGCTGCGATCAGGCATGGATGGGGGGCGACGCTGCGTTGCAGGCGATGGTCGAACGGGGGACGACGCGCGGTCGAGCGGCGGTGCGCGCCCAGGCAGCGTCGGCCATAGGGGAAGCCTCCGGGGGCTGGTACATCGACTACCGTCGCGGCGACTTCGGGACGGACTACCTATGCCGTGCAGGCGCGGCATGTACGCCGCTCGGAGCCCATGCATCGGCCGACGCCCTGCCGGCCCTCGCCAGCAACGACGACGACGGCCGGCGCCTCGTCGGGGACCACCGATACGTGTTGCGCTTCGACGTCGATGAGATCCCGCCCGTCCATGGCTTGTGGGAGCTGACCACGCACGCCGTCGTGGCACAGGACGGTCGGTTGCAGGGGGCCTCGGTCTCACTGGGCGACCAGGACGGGCTGACCGTCGATCTCGACGGATCGTTGTCCATCCACATCCAGCACGATCGCCCGCCTCGCGTGCGCCGGTCGAACTGGCTGGCGGCGCCTGCCGGAGACTTCAGGCTCGTGCTGCGGCTTCACTGGCCGCGCGAGGAGGCGCTGGCGCGTCGCTGGACGCCGCCTGCGGTCACGCGCGTCGACTAGCCGGTTCATGCGATCCGGGTGATGTGCCGTCCGCGGCCGCGGCCTAGCTTCGGCCGGTGCCTTACCCGATCAGCCCGTGACCAGCGGCATCGTGCGCGATTTCACGCTCGTGCTGGGCGCCGCCGGCAGCGACACGCAGATCGCCACAGCCAGCGGCGCCGTCGCGCTCCATGAGGCCCGGGAGCTCGAGCGGGGCGTCGTCGACGGCATCGGCCGTGGGCGTACGCGCGTGGTGCTCGACCTCACCGGCGTTACGGAAGTCGGTCCTGGGCTGCTCGGGGTCCTGCTGAGGGTCCGCCGCGGGGTCACGCGGGTCGACGGCGCGCTTGCGCTCGTCGTCAGCGGCCCGCCGGTCTCGGAGCTGGTGGCGACGACCCTGCTGGCCAGGTTGATCCAGGTGGCCGGGGACGTCGAGCAGGCGCTGGCGCTCGTCGGCAGCCAGCGGCAGTGAGCCGGCTGCCGGCCGACCGACAACCGCCGGCCGGCCGGGTGACGACAGTCCGCTAGGCCGTCGCGGCGGTCTCGCCGAGTGCGGCGCGAATGTGCGCCTCCTGCTCCTCGTCGAGCGATGTCTGGATCACATCGCCGCCGTATCCCTTGACGCGGTCGATCACCTTGTCCGGCGCGTCGCTGCGGCCCAGGGCCACCAGCGCCGCCGCGCCGGCGGGCAGCTTGTCGCCGAGATCCTTCATGAAGCTGTCGTTGACACCGACGTCGGTCACCTTGCCGGCCGCCGCCCCCGACGCAGCTCCGACCGCCATGCCCACCAGCGGTGCGAGGAAGATCAACCCGATGAGGCCGCCCCACAACGCGCCGCCCGCCGCGCCGGCGCCGGCCGGGCTCATGGCCTGGTGGAGCTTGATCTTGCCATCCGGGCGGTGCTCGATCACGACCGCGTCCTCGAGGCTGACGAGATGTTCCTTCGTGGCCTGGATCAGCTCCTGGCGCACCTGCTCCGCCGTGGCGACGTCGGGGTAGGCGATGGCAATGAGGGTGCTCATGCTCTGTCCTCCTGAGCTCGTGAACGGGAAAGCCCAGTGTCTGCGCGCGTCCATCCATGGGCAATACGGCCGGCGTGTGTCTTCGAGGGGCGCACGCACCCCTATGCGAGTGCTTCGCGCAGGTCCAGGGTGGCGCCCGGTTCGAGGATCCGCACCTGGGCCTCCGGGGCGAGACGCGCCGCGTGGCGAGCGAACGCGTGCGGCGGCTCGGTGAGCCGGTCGGACCGCCACCGCGCCAGGCCGATCGGGAAGAGCGTGCCCCAGTGGATCGGCACCGCGATCCGCGGCCGCAACAGCGTCAGCGCCCGCGCCGCGGCCTCAGGGTCCATGTGCCCTGGGCCGAGCGTGGCTCCCCACCCCCACACCGGCAAGAGCGCCACGTCGACCGGTGCGATCTCCGCCATTCCGGCGAACACGTCGGTGTCGCCCGCGAAGTAGACGCGGCACGCGCCGGCGATGACAAAGCCGAGCGCGTCGGACTCCGCGCTCCAAGGCCCGGGGCGGCGGCGCCTCGAGTGCTCGGCGGGCACGGCGGTCACCTCCGCCCCGGCCAGCTCGATGGTCTCGCCTGCGGCGATCTCGTGGACGCGGCCGAACCCCTGCCGCCGCACCAGCGCGCCGCCGCCGCCGGGGACGAGCACGGGCACGTCGCGGGGCAGCCGCCGTAACGACTGCAGGTCGAGATGGTCGAGATGAAGGTGCGAGATCAGCACGGCGTCGAGGGACGCGAAGGAGCGCGGCGGGACCGGTGACGAGCGGCGGCGCAGGAGGCCTAGGCGGTCGCGCAGGACGGGGTCGGTCAGGAACCTCGCCCCTGCGAGCTCGAGGAGGACGCTGGCGTGGCCAAGGTAGGTGACCGAGTCATGCGGTGGCATCGAGGACTCCGAGAAGCATCCTCGCTGCCCATCGTGGGCGCTTCATATCTATTGGGTGATGCCGACTCGCCGGCGTGGCGGGAGGGTGCAGATGCCATGCCCACGGCGGCCGGTGCCATGACCGAGGTGGCTGACCGCCTCGAGCGAGCGATCGAGGGGCGGGCGGACGTCGAGCATGAGATCGAGCGCGGTGAGCAGCAGGCGCCGCCGCGCGCGCGCCTTGCTCGCACCGTGTTCTGGCTGGCGGTGACCGGCGTGTCGCTCTACCTCGTCGCGCCCAGCATCGTCGAGGTGCTGGGCTCCTGGAGCGATCTCGACACGCTGGCGCCCGCGTGGCTGGCGGCGATGGCGGCGCTCCAAGCGGCGGCGCTGGCCTGCCTGTGGGCGCTGCAACACCTCGCGATGCGCGGCCCATCGTGGCGCGCGGTGATCGCGTCGCAGCTCGCCGGTAACGCCCTGGCGAAGGTGGCGCCCGGGGGCGGGGCAATCGGAGCCGCGCTGCAGTACCGCATGCTCGTGCAGGCGGGGGTGCCGGGCAACCGCGCGGTCGCGGGGCTCACGGCCACCAATCTGCTCACCTTCGCGGTGGTGCTCGCGTTGCCCGTCCTCGCGGTGCCGGCGCTCATCCGCGGAGGCGTGAGTCGCGACCTTCTCCAGGCCACGGTGATCGGGCTCGCGCTGTTCGTGCTGCTGTTCGCGGTCGGCGCGGTGCTGATCGCGTTCGACGGGCCGCTGGCCTGGATCGGGCGGGTGATCCAGCGAGTCCGCAACCGCATCCGGCATCGGGCGGAGCCACTGCGTGCGTTGCCGGAACGGCTACTGCGGGAGCGTGCCCGCATCGTGGGTACGCTCGGCCCGCGGTGGAAGCGCGCGCTGGCCAGCACCGTCGGCCGCTGGGTGTTCGACTACGCCACGCTCCTCGCCGCGCTCGCTGCTGTCGGCTCGCACCCCAGGCCGGGGCTTGCCCTGCTGGCCTTCTGCGCCGCACAGCTACTGGCTCAGATCCCGATCACCCCCGGCGGCCTCGGGTTCGTCGAGGCCGGCCTGACGGCGATGCTCACGCTCGCCGGCGTACCGGCGGGCGCCGCCGTGCTCGCCACCTTCGCGTACCGGCTGTTCTCGTACTGGCTGCCTCTCCCGGTCGGGCTCGCCGCGTTCGGTTGGCACGCGCGGCGCTTCGCCCGGGCGTGACCTCAGCGCCAGGTACGCGAAGGCGCCAGGCGGCGGAGCCGCGCCCTCGAGCGGCTGCGCCATGGCGCGCGCCCTGCGTACAGTCGCGCGAGACACCGAGCCAGCAAGACCGCGGTACGCGCGTCCTCGACGGCCGTACGTGCGCGACTGTGTCTGCGGTGGGACATGCGTCTCACACTCTCAAGGTTCATGGTGCGGGTGTGGCCCAGGTGGTCGGGACGTCGGCGCCGCCCTCCTCGGCGAACCGGGCTCCGAAGCGGATCAGCGCCGGGTCGGGCGAGATCTTCCCGGCGACGAGCGCCTCGCCGAGCCGGAACGTCGTCGCGCGTTCGACGAGGCCCGCCGGGACAAAGGAGAAGATCGCCTGCGCGAACGCCGCGTCGGCCGCCGAGTTGAGCCGCATGAGCACGAGGTTGTCGCACTGCGAGATGACGTTCTCGTGCACCTTCTGCGGGCGCTGTGTGGAAACGAGCAGGTAGATCCCGAACTTGCGCCCCTCGGCGGCGATCCGCACGGCATGATCGGTGGCCGCCGCCGTCAGGGGATCCTCCGGGCGAGCGGGGCAGACGTTGTGCGCCTCGTCGATGACGACGAGCACTGGCTCCCGCTCCTCCCGGCGGCGCCAGAGCTCACCCAGCACCGACGCCGCGACGAGCGCCTGCTCCTCGCGGGACTTCAGCGACCCCAGGTCGACGACGGCGCAGCGAGGTCCCTCCGCCGTCAGCGCGTCGAGCAGCGACCCCGGCGCACCCCGGGACCACACCCCGAACGCGTCGACGCCGAGGTTGCGCGCCCGGAGCACCAGCCGTCGCGTCGCGGCGTCCTCCGAGTCGGCGAGGGCCTCGAGCGCAGGCGGCCGCTCCTCCGCCAGAATGGCAGCGAGCTCGGCGTGCTCCTCGCGGTCGGCGATCGGATCCAGCCGGAGCAGCGCCGCCAGGACGGCCGGCTCCAGGTCGGCGAGCCGGAGGCGCAGCTTCGGCCGCTCGACGCCGGTGGCAGCGCGGCGGTAGCGCGCAGCGCTCTCCCCGTCGGCTCCGTCGCGGACCTCGGAGAGCCGGACATAGTCGGAGTTGGGGTCGAGGATGACGACGCGGAGCGTCGTCTCCATCAGCAGCCGCTCGAGGATCACGCCGAGTGAGTAGGTCTTGCCGGAGCCGGACTGCCCGCACAGGAACGTGTGCCGGTCGAAGCCGCCCGCGTCGATGGCGTAGGGGACGTCGCGGGCGGTGGCGAGCTCGCCGATCTCCAGCTGCCCTCGGTGCGGCCGGGCGCGCTCGAGCCACTCGCGCACCTCGGCTGACGTGGCCGGTCGCACGGCGACGTCGTGGAAGGGGGCGCCGTCCCCCTCGAGGACGGTCCCGGAACCGCGCGCGTGCCGGATCGGCACCTGTGTCCTGAGCCCGAACGCCGACTGCTCGTCGGGCGGCAGGTCGAGGTCGGTTCCTTCGC
The DNA here is from genome assembly GCA_963730535.1 of uncultured Solirubrobacteraceae bacterium. Lineage (GTDB taxonomy): Bacteria > Actinomycetota > Thermoleophilia > Solirubrobacterales > Solirubrobacteraceae > DASSUW01. The sequence goes on along the minus strand of CAVSRU010000008.1, from coordinate 29,922 downwards.
GGAGCCCCATCTCGAGCTCGAGGACCTGGCCGAGCCGCCCCTCCCCGAGGATGACGTACCCTCCGATCTGGAGCTCGAGGCCGTGCAGCGAGGCCTGAAATGAGAAGCGACGGCCGTCGACCGACGTGGCGAGCGGCAGCACCGAGGCCTCGAGGTCGCGCCGGACGGCCCGGAAGCGCTCGAGCCGGTCCTCGAGCGCGTCGGTCAGCTCGCTGGACATCGCAACTTCAGCTGCCGAGGATCTTGGCCTTCTGCGCCGCGAACTCCTCCTCGGTGAGGATGCCCTGATCCTTGAGAGCAGCCAGCTCCTTGAGCTGCTCGATCGGGTCGGGCGCTTCGTTGCCGGGGGGAGCCGCGTACTGCTGCGGCGGGGCCTCTTGCACGTCCTGCTGCGCCCACCTTGAGGCCTGGCGGCGGCTGACACGGTTCGAAACGGCGGTGGCGGTCCCCGCCACCGCAGCGGTGCGGGCCAAACCGCGAAGCAGTCCTGGCATCGGGGTTCTCCTTTCGGTCAGACCGCCGCCTCGGCGGCGTCGAGTGAGGCGATCAGCTCTTGCATCGGGATCCGCTGGAAATCGACCAGCCTGCCCCCGTTACGACGCACGGCAGCGGCAAACGGCGCCGCCCAGCGGTTCTCGTAGATGAGGAGGGCCGCCGCTGAGCCGGGCTCGATGCCCTCAGCGGCCGTAGCTACGTCATCGTCGCCCAGGAGTCCCGAGGAGGCTCCCTCGAACGCGCTGAAGTCTCCGACGCTCTTGTCGTCGAGACCGGTGGCCTCGAACCCCGAGTACGTCCCGTCGGCGTCCTTGACGACGAACATGAGATCGAGCACGCGGATGATCCCGCGGTCGACCAGGTCGAGCAGCATCGGCACCGCATCGCCGGTCATGGGCGCGCCGGCGGGATAGGCGATCACCACGATGTCGACTGGGCCCAGTTCCTCGACGTGCGCTTCCATCGCTGCCTCCTCGTCCTTGGACGTGGCTGGATTCCGGCGGTCGCGCCGTGGGAAAGACCATCCAGCCTGGACACGCCCGGGGCAAGGGTGCACGCCCTACGCCGCGAGGGGTGGCCCGCAGGCGCCCTCGATCCAAGCCGCACGATTGGCGTTCTACCATCGTGGTGGCGATGCCCGAGTTCGCGCGCGCGCCGGACGCGATCAGTGAGCGTCCTCGAATTCGCCTGATGGGACACCCGCACGTTCGCTACGTGCTCGGGACGGTCGCGCTGGCGGCCATCTACTACGGCGCGGCGGAGCTCGGCTACGCGCTCGACTTCGCCGGGCCGGTGGCCGCCATCCTCTGGCTGCCGGCCGGGGTGGGGATCGCCTTCCTCTATCTCGGCGGCCTGCGGTTCTGGCCCGGGGTGCTGGCCGGCGACCTGCTCGCGAACAACTACACGACGCTCCCCTTAGGTTCGGCGCTCGGACAGACCTGCGGGAACATGCTCGAGATGCTCGTGGCGACCCTGCTGTTGCGCGCTCTCGTGCGCCGGGGCTCGCCGCTGGACACGGTCGGCGCACTCGGGCGGTTGCTCGTCGCGATCGCCGTCGGCACGGCGGTCAGCGCCACGATCGGCGCCCTCGCGCTCGTGCTCGGCGATGTGATCGCGAGCGATGAGGTGCCGACCGTCTGGCGTACCTGGTGGCTGGGCGATTTCGCCGGCGCCCTCGTGGTGGTCCCACTCGCCGTCGCTTGGGCGCGTCCGCCGGCCCCCGGCTGGTGGCGCGAGCGTTGGCGCGAGGGAGTGGTGGTTCTCGCAGCGGTTGCCGGATCGAGCGAGTTCGCGCTGAGCCGTCACCGTCCGTTGTCATACCTCGTGTTCCCGGCGCTGATCTGGGCGGCGCTGCGCTTCGGGCAGCGCGGCGCGACGCTCGCGGTTGCCATCGTCGTCGGCTTCACCGCGTGGAACACCGCGCACTACACGGGTCCGTTCGCATATCAGTCGATCACCCACAGCGTCCTGATCACGCAGCTGTTCATCGCCGTAGCGGCCCTGGCGACACTGTGCCTCGCGGCCGTGGTCTCGGAGCGTCAGAGGTTCGCCGAGGGGCTCAGCGCATCCCGCGCCCGGCTCGTCGAGGCAGCGGACACCGAGCGGCGGCGGCTCGAGCACAATCTCCATGACGGAGCCCAGCAGCGCCTGACCGCGCTTGCCCTCCGCCTTCGACTGGGAGTGGAATACGCGAAGGAGGCGCCCGACCGGGCCGCCGCGGTCCTGGAGGCGGCGGAAGCTGAGGTCTCCCTCGCGATCGACGAGCTACGGGACCTTGCGCAGGGCATCCACCCAGCGGTGCTCACCGAGCGTGGTCTCGCGCACGCGATCGAGAGCATCGCCGCGGGTTCCACGCCCGCGATCGAGCTGCGGGAGCTGCCGTCGACGCGGTTCGACGAGACTGCGGAAGCCACCGCGTACTACGTCGTTGCCGAGGCCGTCACGAACGCGCAGAGGTACGCGAACGCCTCGTCGATCTGGGTCGATGTCGCCGTGGCGCACGGCAGCGTTCATGTCGAGGTGGGCGACAACGGCGCGGGCGGCGCGGTGGAGAGCAGCGGCCGCGGCCTTCAGGGCCTGCGCGATCGGGTCGAGGCGATGGGAGGCACGTTCGACATCTTCAGCGCTACTGGCTCAGGGACGCGGGTGCAGGCGGCGATTCCGCTCGGACGACCGGCTTAGGGACTCGGCCAGAACTCCGACAGGTCGGTGGCGGCGAGGCGGGACTTCAGCACGAATCCTCGGGCGCCGCTGGCTCGAACACGCGCAGGGCTGGGGACTGCCCGGTCGGCGGATGCGAGCAGCACTGCCAGTTCCGGATGGGCCCGTACGAGAGCCGCGGACAGCTCGAACCCGTCAGCATCGGGCAACCTGAGGTCGAGCAGGACAGCGTCAGGTGCGAGCCGGTTGACGGCGTCCATGGCCGACGCGGCGCTGTCGGCCTCCCCGACAACGGTGTAACCACGCCGCTCCAGCAGTTCGCGCGCCGCCTGGCGGAACACAGGCGCGTCATCGACGATGAGGACACGAGCAGGCAGATGCCCATCGTGGGCGCTCACGCGACTTTGGTCAAGCGTAGTCCGCGCAACTCGTCCCGATGCGCAAGATTTGGCTGATCCTCTGGATCGTGGGCGCACTCATGGCGCCGACCCCGCGCGCGGCGGGCGCCGCCTGACGCCATTTCGACGCGTCAGGCTCTCTCGGGTGCCGACGCGAGCTGGTAGAGCACGATGATGGCGAGCGCGAAGATGCACAGCGACCAGAACGGATAGGCCGGGATCGACAGCAGCGCCGAGATCGCGCTCAGACTGGCCGCGATGATCCCGAGCCAGCGACCGAAGCCCCCGCCGGTCATGAGCGAGAACGCCGCGAACAGCTGCAGCACCCCGATCAGCAGCGTGATCCAGCCCCAGGTGTTGAGGCCGCTCAGGATGTACGTCGCATTCGCGGTGAAGAACTTCGAGTCGCCGATCGCGGCGATCCCGTAGATGACGTTCAACACACCGGCGATTCCCAGCAACATCGCCGCGAAGACCCACCAGCCCGTCACCCTCGACGTGCGGTCAACCGCGCCACTTCGTGACATGAAGATCTCCTCTTGCCTCAGCTCGAACTCGGTCCGCCGGATCAAAGCAAGGCCTAGACCCCGTGGAATCACCTGAAACGGATGAAAGGCGTGTCTACGCCCGCTGCGCTGGCCTGCGTGCCTGCTTGTGCACGTCGCGCGCGGCGATGAGGCTACGTCCATGACGATTGAGGAGACAGGCGATCATGCGTGGACGTAGGCAGGAGCGGCGAGAGGAGCGTCGGTCGTTCGGACCCGGCGGTGACGCGGCCCGCTATCAGATGCGCGAGAAGCTGCTCTCGATCGGGGACGACTCCTGGATCGACAACGCGGACGGCGAGCACGTGTTCAAGGTGAACGGCAAGGCGCTGCGCGTCCGCACGACGCTCGTCCTCGAGGACCTGGACGGCAACGAGCTGTGCAAGATCCAGGAGCGCAAGCTGCGCCTGAAGGACAGCATGGAGATCGAAGGCCCGGACGGCGACCGGCTCGCCATGGTCAAGCAGGCGATGATCACCCCGCTGCGCGCCCGGTTCGACGTGAAGGTCGAGGGCGGGCCCGACCTGCGGGTGCAGGGCAACATCGTCGATCACGAGTACGAGATCGAAGCTGACGGGACCAAGGTCGCGGAGATCTCCAAGCGCTGGTTCCGGATCCGTGACACCTACGGCGTCGAGATCGCCCCGGGCCACGACGACATCATCGTCCTGGCGGTCGCGGTCGCCGTCGACGCGATGGCCGGTCGGGCGGACTGAGCCGTCTGCCGCTTCCCGCCCCGTACGTCGGTCGGTTCCACATGACGCTCGACGTGCTCTGGCACGACATCGAGTGCAGCGGGTACGACGAGGACCTGCCGCTCTGGCGCGCGCTGGCCGCCGAGGCGGGCGGGCCACTGCTCGACGTGGGCGCCGGCACCGGGCGCGTCAGCCTCGACCTCGCCGCCCGCGGCGTCGCGGTCGTGGCCCTGGATGCCGAGGCCTCGCTGCTCGGGGCGCTGGAGCGCCGCGCCGCCGGGCTCCCGGTCGAGACGGTCCTCGCCGACGCCCGCGATTTCGAGATCGGCCGTCGATTCCCGCTGGTGCTCGTACCGATGCAGACGCTGCAGCTGCTCGGCGGCCCCTCCGGCCGCGCCGCCTTCCTGCGCCGCGCGCTGGACCACCTCGAGCCCGGCGGTTTGGTCGCCGCGGCGCTGGCCGACGCGATGGATTGCTTCGACGAGGAGCACGACATGCTGCCGCCGCCCGACGCTTACGAGGCAGCCGGCGTGCGCTACGCCAGCCACCTGACCTCGGTGGTGGAGGAGGACGGTCTCGCGGCGATCCATCGCCGGCGCGAGGTCATCGGGCCGGGAGAGCGCTACGAGTCAGTCGAGGCCGTCGTGCGGCTCGAGCGCGTGACGGCCGATGACGTCGCGGCGGAAGCGACGCAGGTCGGCTTCCACGCCGAGCCGTGTCTGTCGATCCCCGAGACCGAGGAGTACCTCGGGTCGACGGTGGTCGTCCTGCGCGCGCCGATGGCGGCCCGGTAGCGCGCACATCGCTGGGCCGCACGGTGGTCGGACACATGCGCGCACGGTATTCGGCGCGCGAGTGCGGTGAGAGTCTGGGCCATGGCCACCAAGACACCCGTTCGTCCCGCCCTGAGCGATACGCAGCTCGCGGAGATGATGAGCCTTCTGCGAGGCTCCGACACGGTCGAGCTCAAGCTCACCGTGCCCGCCGCCCAGCAGCGTGCGGCCATCGGCGCGCTCGGCCTCGACGCGCTGGATGCCCAGATCCGGCAGGTGGTGTTCTTCGACACGCCCGACCTTGCGCTCGACCGGGCGGGCGTCGTCGTGCGCGCGCGCAGGATTCAGGGGCGTGTGGGCGATTCGGTGATCAAGCTGCGGCCGCTCGACCCCGATCAGGTCAGCGCTGACGTGCGGGGTCTCACCGGGTTCGGCGTCGAAGTCGACGCGATACCGGGTGGATTCGTATGCTCGGGGCGGTTGAAATGCGAGGCCGACTCTGACGTCATCCGCCAGGTGGTGCTCGGCGAGCGACGCTTGCGCAAGCTCTACACCAAGGAGCAGCGTGCCCTGTACGGGGCTCACGCTCCGGACGGGATCGATCTGGAACATCTCGCGGTGCTCGGGCCGATCTTCGTGCTCAAGTTGAAGTGGCAGGCGCGTGACTTCGCGCGCAAGATGGTCGCGGAGATGTGGCTCTACCCGGACGGCAGCCGCATCTTCGAGCTCTCGACGAAGTGCCTGCCGTCGGAGGCGTTCCAGGTCGCTGCCGAGGCGCGGGTATTCCTCACCGAGCACGGCATCGACCTCTCCGGCGAGCAGCAGACGAAGACACGCACCGCGCTTGAGTTCTTCGCGGGCGAGCTCGCAGCAGACTGAGCGCGCGCCGACTCATCCTGTTCGGGGGATGCGGGCTGGCGGAGTTCTATGTTGGCTTAGGCCAAGAATCCGTCGCTCGCCTCGGCGAGACCGGGTCGGCTCCGAGGAAAGGACCGTCATGACCGTGCTGTGGATCATCGGGCTCACCGCGCTCGTCGTCATCTGGGCCATCACCATCGTCGATGTGTTCCGCCGCCACTACTCCGGCGCGGCGACGGTCGGGTGGCTCGCGCTGATCGTGCTCCTTCCGTTCATCGGTGCGCTCATCTACTGGGGAATGCGTAAGCCGACCCCCAGCGAGGTCGAGCAGCAAGTCCTCGGGGAAGCTGAGCTGCGGCGAAGCACCGCAGGGCGGCCCTTCGACAGCACGGGCTTGTAGCGATGACGATCGGCGGCTCGCTCTTCTGCATCACCACGGGCGCGATCCTGTACTTCGCGGTCACCGCGGAGCCCGCCGGTATCGACCTACAGGTCGTGGGCGTGATCCTCATGGTGATCGGCGCCATCGGCCTGGTGCTCGGACTCGTGCTGCTCGGCTCGCGTCGCCGCGCGGCGGCGTCGATCGAGGACCGCTACCGCTGACCCCATCGGGCACGTACGGTGACGATGTCCGGCCCGGACGAGCCGCGCGAGCCTGAGGGCTACGGACTCGACGCGATCGCCGATCTCGCCACGGGCCTCGCCGGAGAGGGGATCGTGCTGCATGTGGCGCGGATGAGCCGGACCGCCGCTCCCGCTGCGAGCGCGTGATGGCTCGGGGCGCCTCCGGGACGGCCCGCATCCTGGCCGCGGTCTGGCATCGATCGTGTTCGCACTCATCGTGGTCGAGGAATCGCAGCTTCCCCACGAGGACTTGATCGTGCTCGCGATCTACCTCACCGTCGGACTCTCGGTCTTCGCGCACGGCCTCAGCGCGGCCCCGCTCGCCGACCGCTACGCCCGCTGGCATGGGCGGCATCCGCGCGACAAGGCCCCGCCAATGGAGAGCGCACCAACCGAGGTGACGCGCGCGCGCGGAGGAGCGGAGCACCTCCCTGAGGTCCCGGCGTGATCTGACCGGGCGGCGGCAACGTCGAGACGAACGGCCTGCCGTGGCCAGTATCGGCCGCGGAGCTCGGGAGGCGTGGATCCTGTTGGCGCAGCCGGCGGTCAGGACACGCTCGAAAGCGCGGCGGCGACCGCGAACCCGAGAACGGTGACCAAGCCGGAAACGTCGCCGCCTTTGCGGACCGCCTCGGGGATCATCGAGTCGATGAGCATCACGAGCAGCGCGCCGGCGGCGAATCCGTCGACTGCCGCGTTCAGGTTCCCCGAGACGTTGTCGGCGACCGCGTAACCAGCGACCGTCGCCGCCGTGCAGATCAGCGCGACGAGCAACCAAAGACGACGGATCGCCGCAGCGGGGGTGCCTGCGGCGCGCATCTCGGTGGACGAGCCAATGGCTTCGGGAAGGTTGGAGACGAAGATCGCGACGAGGAGCCCGACGCTGACTCCCTCGCCCACGGCGATGCCGATGCCTAGCACGGCCTGCTCGGGGATGCCGTCGAGGAACGCGCCGAGCGCGAGCGCGCTCCCGGCGTTCTCATCGGCGCCGCGGGCGTTTGCGCTGCGGCTTCGGCGTCCCACGATCCGGTTGAGCGCGAAGTAGGTGACTGCGCCGACGGCGAGGCCCAACGCCAGGAAGCCTGGGTCGCCGACCTGTAGGCCTTCCTGCGCGAGGTCAAAGCTGACGGCGCTGATGAGCGCGCCGGCCCCGAACGCGAGCACGAGCCCGAGAGGCCGAGGCGGCCACGGTCTGGTGAGCCCGAGCAGCGCGCCGATGACCAGCGACGACGCGGCGAGCGCGCCCCATCCCAACGCTTCGGTCACGCGCAGGCTGCTCCACGGTCGTAGCGCTCGTCCATTGCCGCCGAACGGTACCGGCGGGGGCGGGGGCGGCCGCGCGCCGGATCATCCATGCCGGGTGATGTGTGCTCGCTCGGCTTGCTGAAGGATGGTCCCGTGATCGACACCGCCGTGATGGCCTGAGCCATGCCGGGCGACGAGCCCCACGAGCTCAAACGGCGGCGTCGCCTAGACCGCGAGCGCGTCGTACGGACGCTGACGTTCTGGTTGCGGCCCGAGTTCGTGCTCCGCGTCGTCAACCGGTTCCAGAAGGTGGCGGGATTCGACCGCTCGATCGCCCTGGCCTCCGGCGCGCTGACGGCCACGATCCCGCTGGCGATCCTCACCAGCGCCGTGTCCTCGCAACTCGGTGGCAAGGACACGGCCCAGCGCATCATCGACCGATACGACCTGACCGGCGGCGGCGCCGAGGCCGTCAGCGACATCTTCTCGCCGGCCTCGGGCACGAGCACATCCGTTGGCATCATCGGATTCCTCTTCCTCATCGTCACGGCCCTGAGCTTCTCCCGCGGTGTGCAACGGCTGTTCGAGCAGGCCTGGGAGCTCAGCCCGATGAGCGTCCGCAACACGTTCAACGGGCTCCTCTGGATCGGCGGGCTCTCGGTCTACCTCGCCCTCAGCGGCGTCATCCATGGCGTGCTGGGGCGCGGCCGCCTCGAACTCACCGCGACGCTGCTCGCCACACCGCTGTCAGCGGTCTTCCTGCTCTGGAGCGGCTGGGTCCTCAGCGCCAAGCGGATCGCGCGCCAGGACCTCCTGCCGTTCGCCATCGTCGGATCGGGGTTGCTCGCGCTGTACGCAGTTGGCGCGGCGGTGTACGTCCCGCACCTCTTCAGCACGTACGCCACCCGCTACGGCGTGATCGGCGCGGTCTTCGCGATGATCTCGGCGCTCTTCTGCGTCATGGTCGTGCTGGTCTGGTCGGCGGCGGCCGGCCGCGAGGTCGACGATGAGCTCGACCGCATCCGCCGGGGCGAACGGCCCGCCGAGGACGAGGTCCGGCACCAGTGGGATGAGATCACGGCCGAGGCGCGGTCGCGGTGGGACACGCTGCGGGCGCAGATCCAGCAGCGCCGACGCGACCGGACCCCCCAGCCGGTCAGTGCACGAGGGCTTTGAGGAGGACGACCGCGCTGCCGAGGATCACGGCAATGAGGGCCGACACGACCGCCCCGACCAGGCCCGCTCCTGACTTGCGCGCCGCGTATGCGCCGGCACCGGCCAGTTCCACCAGGGCGGCGAGCGTCGCCGCGAGAATCGCTGCCTTGTCGGACATGACGTCGAGCGCGCCCAGCGCGAGGATGAGCACCAGCGGAACGGTGACCTCCACCAGCGGCCAGTCGTGGCGAAGCGCCTCGCGCACCTCGAGACGGCTGGGCCTCCGGTGCTGGGTGACCGATCCCGCGAGCACGCGGGCGTAGACATGCGCCAGCCAGAACACGACACCGGTCACGAGCACGGTGACGCCGATGCGTCCGGCGTTCGAGGAGTCGTACTCCCGCGAGACGGCGATCACGGACGTCGCCAGGATCAGACCGTAGATGGCCTCCGTGACGCTGCCGGTCGTGCGGACGATGCGCGGTCGCCACGGCTCGGCGGCTGACATCAGTGGTTCACGTTCGGGAATCGCATGGCCTTCAACCTACGCCCGCGGGTCGTCGTCGGGCAGCCCATCGCAATGGGGTGGTCGCCCGGCCGTGGCGCGCACGTTCCCGGCTAGGCGACGGCGGGCGAGCCCGGGTCAGTTTTCGCCGCCCGGTCGAGCGTACGAAGCTGCCAGCCCGCGACGATGAACAGGACCCCGCGGATCGCGAGCCCGATTCCGATGATCACGGCCAGCGTCGCCAGACCGAGATCAGGCCAAGCCAGGATCACGGCTCCCGCCGTCAGGTCGAACAGCGCGATGACGATGTTCCCGCCCCGGGCCTCGCGCGAGGCGAATGCGCTTACAAATCGTACGATGCCCGCGACGGCGAACCACACGCCCACGATGAGCGTGAAGACGACGAGCGTCTCGAATGGCTTCTTGATGAGGATGAGCCCGGCGATGGCGCTGAGCACGCCGATGAGAGCAAGCATTCCGCGGCTCTCGCCCGAGCCGAAGATCGAGACAACGATCGCGATCACGCCGTCGACCAGCACGAAGATGCCCGCGATGGCCGTGAAGGTACTGAGCGTCTCGTGCGGCGATACGACGAAGAAGACGCCCACTCCCAGCGCCGCCACACCAAACAGGCACAGGAGCCACCACAAGCTCGTGAGCGGGCGCAGTTCTTGACCAGCAGTCGTGGACATCGTGCGGACCTCGCTGTCGTTCATCGTTTGCTCGCGCCGCCTACAAGAGCCGCCCGACCGTACGGAGGGTTCCGGGGCCACCTATTCGCCGTGGAGCCGCTGATGCCTCCCGGCGTCGGAGGCCAGGCGCGGCAACCGCCACCACGCGAGGCGCAGTCGCCCGCGCGGGAAGTGGCCACCCCCGCGATCGACATGTGCGCTGCCTTGACCGCTCGATCGCCGGCGACGGAAGATGCGCGGTACCCGGGCTGTGGGCCGACGGCCGTGAAGCCGCGCCACAACTAGCGCAGACCCGCCGACCAGGAGCCACACGACATGGTGATCGCGGCCGACTACCCGTTCTTCGACATCTTCTGGACGATGATCATCTTCTTCGTCTGGGTGCTCTGGATCTGGACCGTGATCGCCGTGATCGCGGACGTGTTCAGCAGGCACGACCTCTCGGGCTGGGCGAAGGCCGCGTGGATCGTGTTCGTGGTCGTGCTGCCGTGGCTTGGCGTGTTGATCTACTTGATCGTCAACGGCTCGAAGATGGCCGATCGCAGGGTCCACCAATCGCAGGCCAGTCGCGCCGAGTTCGACGACTACGTCAAGACCGTCGCCGCGACCGGCGGCGCCGCCGGCGAGATCGAGAAGGCCAAGCAACTGCTCGACAGCGGCGCAATCACTCAGGACGAGTTCGAAGCGATCAAGGCCAAGGCGCTCGCCTAGCCCTCGGTTGGCGCCGGGCTGCGCTTACGCTGCCCCGACCCACGAAAGGGAGAACAAGCATGATCGGCGCACTGTTGACCGGACTCGTGGCAGGGATCGTCGGCCGTCTGCTCGTCCCCGACATGTGGAGCGAGCTGCACGGACCGAAGTCGTGGCTGTTCTCGCTTGTGCTCGGCCTGAGCGGCGCGCTGCTCGGCTATCTGATCTTCACCGTAGGGCTCGGCATCGGCGACAGCGACGTCCTCGATTTCGGAGGCATCGTCGGCGCCGTCATCGGCGTCGTCATGCTGCTCCCGTTCGTCGGGATCTTCGCGCGCTTGAGAAGACGATCCCGCGGCCACTGAAGCGGGCGGGGACCCTTATCACCAGGTCAGCTCGATCTCCAGCTCGCGCTTGTCGCTCCCGATCTCCAGCTCGATCGTGAGCTCGACCTCGTCGGGGACCTGCACCGTGAAGCGCATCCCGCCGCGCTCGAACTCGATGTCGTTGTGGCGCCCGAGCATGTCGGCGAGATTGCGTAGCCGCGCCGCGACCTCCTCACGGCTGAGGCGCTCCGTTTGTTCTACCTCGAAGATGTCCATTAGCTCGCCTCGATCGCGCGTGCGGTGGGCAGGGTGGGACTCGGGACGAAGGCTCACCGAAACCCACTTCACGGGCATCACCCGAAACGAATGACGCGCAACGCTGCGTGCGCGACTGGTCAGGGGCCGCTCGTCACTTGACGCCGTTGAGCATCCTCGCGTACGGTCGCGTCACGAAGGTGGTGGCCCCGCTCGCCGCCGACCTGGAGGGCGCACGTCAGGCGGCGGCGCTCGAGCGCATCGTCGCGTTGCAGGGCACAGAGCGCCGCAACTGGGCCGCGTGGGAACGCGGCGTGCAGCGCCTGTTCGCCGACGTGCAGAACGGCTGAGCTCCGCGCGATCCGGTCTCTAAGATTCGTCGATGCCGGCCAGCTCCCCGAGCTTCCTCAGCGTCCTCACCGGCTCGTTCGCGACCCCGGCGGCCGAGAACCCGACCGTGGCGATGGTCGAGTCCGCCTACCGCCACCACGACATCGATGCGCGATACGTCAACTGCGAGGTCGCGCCCGAAGCGCTCGGCGATGCCGTTCGCGGGGCGCGGGCGATGGGATGGGTCGGCTTCAACTGCTCGATCCCGCACAAGGTGGCCGTCATCGACCACCTCGACGAGCTCGGCGCCTCGGCAGCACTCATCGGCGCGGTCAACTGCGTCGTGCGCCGCAACGATCGCTGGGTCGGCGAGAACACCGACGGGCAGGGCTTTCTCGCCGCGCTGCACACGGTCTCCGATCCGGACGGCAAGTCGGTCGTCGTCCTCGGAGCGGGCGGCGCGGCACGCGCGATCGCGGTCGAGACCGCGCTCGCCGGCGCGGCCTCGATCACGATCGTCAACCGCGACCCCGCGCGAGCCGAGCCGCTCGTCGCCCTCCTCAACGAGAAGACGCCGACGCGCGCCGAGTTCACGGCCTGGGAGACGACCTACGCAGTGCCGCCCGAAGCGGACATCCTGGTCAACGCCACCTCGGTCGGGCTGTTCCCAGACGTCGACGCCCGACTGGACATCGACCTCGACCGCATCGGCTCCGGGGCCGTGGTCGCGGATGTGATCGTGAATCCGCCGCGCACCAGGCTGATCCGCGACGCCGAAGCCCGGGGAGTCACCACACTCGACGGACTCGGGATGCTCGTCAACCAGGGCGCGATCGCGATCCGGCACTGGACCGGCGTCGACGTCGACCCGGCCGTGATGCGCCGGACGGTCGAAGCGCTCTTCCGGCAGTGACACCGTTTCACTCAGCGACGAGCCCTGGCTGCGGGTAGAACCCCGAGCATGGAGGAGCACCCCGCGACGGACGCGCTTCGGGCTCGCTCGCCCGAACTGCTGGTGTCCAGGCTCGTCGCGACGCTGACCGAGGGCGAGCGCGAATGGGCGAAGGACGTTCGCGACCTGCTCGTCGCGCTCGCGCCATTTCACGACTGCGCCCGCCGGCTCGGGCTGGATGCGGCGGACGTCTTCCGGCAAGCCGCCGAGCTGGGTCCGCCAGAGCTTCGCGAGACGGTGATCGAATTCGGCGGTCGCGCGGACATCAGCCCCGCCGCGTTCGCCTTCGCCGTCGAGGATGCACCGGGCGGTCCCCGCTATCGCTCGACGCTGTGGCCGCACGACGAGTCCCCGGAGGAGTACTTCGGACGCCTCGGCTGGCTCGACTAGTGCCCGGGTTCCGTGAAACACGATGCCATCGACTCGTCTGAGAGGATCGCCGTCGGACATCCGCGATGAAGCACCGAATCGTCCATGCCTTCCAGAAGTACGTGTTCAACCCGCCGGTTAAGGCGCTGTTCGCCGCGGGGTTGGTGCCCCCGTCCCATGCGCTCTTGGAAACCATCGGGCGCACGAGCGGTCAGCCGCGTCAGACCCCGGTCGGCAACGGCCTGGTCGGAGACACCTTCTGGATCGTCACCGAGCACGGCCTCAGGGCCGGCTACGTGCGCAACATCCAGCGCAACCCGAGCGTTCGCGTCAAGGTCCACGACCGCGGCATTCACTCGCATTGGCGCACCGGGACCGCGCATCTCGTTGCTGACGACGACCCCCGCCAGCGCCAGCGGCAGATCTCGCGCGGCAAACCCGGACGTGTGCTCAACGCGTTCGTAGTCCGCACGCTGGGCACCAGCCTGCTCACGGTGCGAATCGACCTCGATCCGGCATAGCGAGCGAGATCAATTGCTCGAGTTTGTTGAGGCTGTCCGTCCAGCCGTTCCGGTGGAGCTCGCGGCGCGCCTCGGTGTTGAAGGGGCCCTGGGTAACGACGACCTCGGTGGACTCGCCGAGGTCCCGGAACGACAGCTCGACGAGAGTCTCGCCGTCGTCGGGATCCGGGTCCTCCCATGAGAACGTGTAAGCGAGGCGGCCGGGCGGATCGACTTCACGGAACTCGCCGGTGAGGTAGAAGGGATCGCCGTCGGGCGGCTGCATCTGGATGCGATAGCTGTCTCCGACGCAGGGGTTGAAGATGAGACTCGGGGCGGTGAAGCCGGCCGGCCCCCACCACTGCGCCAGCTCGTCCGGAGTGCTGAAGGCTCGGAACACAACCGGCGGAGCGGCGGGAACGATGCGCTTGATCTTGAGTGTCACCGCTTGCGGCCCGGTTAGAAGAGCGCCTCCAACTCATTCGACTTCGCTATCGCCTCATCGATCGAGTAGGTGGCGTGGATCTTTGTCGTGTTCCACTGGATGAGCCGACTCTGGAGGATGAACTCCCTGACCGATTCGATGTCATCCGCCTCAACGACCGCGAGGATGATGTGGTCAGGCCCGAAGACGCGCAGCGTGACGATGTCGACGCCGAGCCGCTCGGCGAGCCGCGGGATCTGCGACGCGCCCGCGTTCAGCATCTGCCGGGTCTGGGCGTTGGACGTCGGGCACAGCTCAGGCGGATGCTCGGCGATAACGGCGAACGTAGCCATGTCGTCGCTCCTTGGCGGTTGGTCGGTCAAGGCGAGACTCGCACCCACCCATTTCGCGAACCTTTCGTCCGTGGCTACGAGGCTGGCGACGTGATCGATGAAGCTGCATTGCGGGCGGACCGCGGCAGCGGGATCGCGGCCGTCAGGCGCGTGCCGCCGCCCGGTGGGCTGTCGACTTCGAGCCGGCCGTCGAGCACGGCGACGCGGTCGGCGAGCCCGACCAGCCCGGTCCCGTCCGGGCTGGCGCCCCCGACCCCGTCGTCGCGCACCTCGACGCGGAGCATGCCGTCCTCGATCCGCGCGACGACCTTGGCGTGCCCCGCCGAGGAGTGCTTGGCGACGTTCGTCAGCGCCTCGGCCACGACGAAGTAGGCGCCCGCCTCGACCGGCGCCGGCAGCCGCTCGACCGACACATCGATCGCGACGGGAACCGGCGCCCGTGAACCGAGCGCATCGATACCCGCGCGCAGGCCACCATGCGCGAGCACCGACGGCAGGATCCCGTGCGCGAGCTCGCGCACCTCGGCCGTCGCCTGCTCCGCGTGCGCGATCGCCTCCTGGACCAACAGCGGCCCGTCCTCTGCTTCCTTCGCGAGCGCCTGCTGCGCCAGCTTGAGCGTGACCACCGTGTGGACCAGCCGCTGCTGCGCGCCGTCATGCAGATCGCGCACCACCCGCCGGCGCTCGTCGTCGGCCGCTGCGGCAATCCGCGCCCGCGACGCGGCAAGCTCAACACGCGCCTGCAGGTTGGAGATCGCGGTCGCCACCAACTCCGTGAAATCGGCCAGCCGGCGCTCCATACCGACCGGAAGCGGACCCTCGCGCGAAGCGGTCGTGATCGCCCCCCACAGCCCGCCCTCGACGACGATCGGACTCGCCAGCCCACAGCGGATCCCCTCCGCCCGGACGAGCCCGGGCATACCCGCCGCCGCCGGGTCATCCGTGTCAAAGCGCGCCGGCCGCCCGGTCCGGTACACCTCGCCGACGACGTAGTCCGGATCCAGCTCCAGCCGCGCGCCCACCGGGTGCCGAGCGGCGTTGGTTCCCATCACGGTCACCATGCCGTCGACCTCGAAACGGACCACGACGCACGCATCCGTCCCAGCCAGCGCCTGGACCTCGTCGCACACCGCAGTAAACAGCGCGTCCGACGGCACGCCCTGCGCGACCAGCGTCGCCACACGCCGCAGCGCCGCCTGCTCGTCGGCGAGGCTGCGAAGGTCGTCGTGAACCTGCGCCTTCGATATCGCCGTGGCGACCAGCTCGGTGAACGCCGCCAGGCGCTGCTCGATCTCTTGACGGTCGCTTCGCTGATGGCCGGCTGTCGCTCGTCGGTGAATGACGCTGGCGCCGTAGTGACTTCGGCGCGACGGGGAGCGCGTCGCACGAGGCCAACTTCCTCGCCGCGATGGGCCGGCCCGAGCTGGAGGATGCCCTGGCCCACTACTGGCCGACGCGTGGCCCCCATTGGGACGCGCTGGCGGTCGCGCGGGACGCGGACGGACACGAGCTCGGCGTGGTGCTCGTCGGGGCCAAGAGCTGGCCCGGCGAGGTGCGGTCGAGGACGACAGCGAGCGAGGCAAGCCGGAAGCGCATCGCCGAACGGCTGAGCGAGGCAACCGGAGTTCCGCGAGCAGGGGATGGGCGATGACCTGTTCGCGTGACCCGACCGCCGTGGCCGGCGACCCGGCGTCCTCCCACGCCCGACGCAACGCCGCGAGGCGGTCCGCCGCGTCGGCCCTGGGGGCACCTAGCGGCGCGTGTTGGCATGATTGCCCCAATGCCCTCTAGTCGAGGATTGCGCGCGATTGCAATGTTCCTCCTGGGTTTCATCGTCGCCGGCGCAATCGTCGCCGTCGCCAAGTTGGCGAGCCTGTACGACGAATCGTGGGCCTGGGCGCTCATCGGCGCCGCCATCGTCGCAATCGTCGTCGCGGGCTGGGACATGACTAGCCGTAGAAACCGCAGCGCGACCTAGACGCGCCGGCACCCCGGCAAATCCGCAACCCTGATGGTCGTCCCACGCGGGCTGCGGGGCGGTCGTGACGACCATGGGTCGGAGGTCCTACTCCACCCCTGGCGGCCGGGACGCGCCGGAACCGGGCATGGTCGGGCGAGGATTTCGGCGGGCGTATAGAGGCGTCCGCCTTCCCATCCGGGAGTAGTGAGCGTCACGGCCTCGCGCCGCGCCGACGGGCCATCAGTCCGGTGATCGCCACATAGACGAGCATCAGGAAGGCGACGAGGATCACGACTTTTTCGATCACCCTGGGCAGGAACGCAATCGCCCAGCCGTCAATCAGCACGATGAGCAGCAACGCGGCGGCGAACGACACGAAAATCGACGTCCAGCGTCCGACCACGTGAGCATCCTACGGGCGGACCAACCAGGGCGGCGAGGACGAGGGTTGGCGTCCGTGCGCCCTCGCGCCCGCCACGGCGTGTTGATGGCCGGTCGATGGGTTGTAGGCGGACGCGGGAAAGGTCGCCCCCGCGCCGCTGAGAATCGACCGCCCCGCCGGCGTCCTAGTCACGGAACGCCCCGTGACTTGCGGCGTGACTTTCAGGCGCAGAATCCGGGGTCCGCGCGGCGCCTGGGATGGGAACGCGAAAGGCCCCGAAAACCGCGCTGGGATGCGGACTCCGGGGCGTTTCCAGTCCCTACGGGGCGCCCGTGGCTACACGGGGAAATCTACGCGCCCGAGAGGATTCGAACCTCTGACCTTCGGTTCCGTAGACCGACGCCTACGGCAGTGATCTGGCTCTAGAGAGCCAAATCACGGACCATAGGTCGCCAGATAATCGCCAGAAACCCCACTCCGCGGCACTACGTGAGGCCATCGTTCGCGTCTGCCGCTCGCGGAATGTGGCAGGAACTTGGGTAGGCGCACGCGCACCAATGCACGCTGCTCGAGCAGCTGGCATTCCCGGGCGAGTTCCGCGGCGAACCGCCGCGCCTCGAGTTGCCACCACTCCCATCGGTCCTGCTTCCGTCGGCGCGCCCGTGAGCGTCGGCGTCCCTCTTGCGCGCAGCCGCGGTTTCCCTACTAGGAGTCATGGCAGCCGACGACGATCAAGAGGAGGGACCAATGTCGACACTTCAAGACGTCGAGACTTGGCGCGGCAAGAAGATGGTCGATGCCGACGGCGACAAGATCGGCACCATCGAGGCCGTGTTCCTCGACCGCCAGACCGGTCAGCCCGCCTGGGCGGCGGTCAAGACGGGCCTCTTCGGCCATAAGCACACTCTCGTCCCGATCCGCGACGCGCAGGTAGCCGACGACGACCAGGTGCGAGTGCCGCTCGACAAGGAGCAGGTCAAGGACGCGCCGCGGATCGATCCCGACGGCGAGCTCTCACCTGATGACGAGCGCCGGCTCTGGGAGCACTACGGCATGTCGGACTACGACGAGTGGCAGGGCGAGGACCGGACGCGGCGGTCGCCCGCCGAGAGCGACCCCGATGGCGGTCCCGTCATCGTGGGGGTGCGACTTCGCCGCGTCGTCGTCGCGGCGGTCCCCGTGGGTGAGAGCGAGCAGAGCCAAGCGGACGACTCAGCCGAGCGCCGGCCGGAGGACCTCCAGTAGCCGTCGAACCCGGTCAGCTCGTCGGTGTCGACGCCTCGGTCGGTCCGCCAAGGACGATTCCGGCGTCGGTGATCGAGAACTCGCGTACGGCGGGGTCGTGGCGGTTGGTCCGCGACTTGATCACGATGACGAATGGACCAAGCGCTCGCGTTTTGCGGGCAAGCCCGTTTGAGAGCGGGTTCGCCGGGCGACCGCCGGACGGTCAGGCCGCCGGTGAACGAGGCCCTGGCAAGGGCTTCTCATGCGGAGGAGGCCCCGAATGTTGGACCCCGAGAAGGCGATCGTGGACGTGCAGCAGCAGCCGACGGCCTCGTGGGTCGCGACGGATCAGTCGTGGATCCCGATGATGTTGTGGTCTGGGTCGTGGAACCAGGCGTAATGCAGGTCGCCGACCGTCGCGACGCCGTCGATCGTCCTCAGCCTCGGCGTGTCGTACTCGTCGAACTCGATCCCGCGGCTGCGCAGCTCGCGCACTGTGTCCGCGACATCCCGCACGATGACGTGCGCGACGGTCCGGCCGGGCGTCTGCGGCCCCGGCCACTCATACAGCATCAATCGTGTGCCACCGCCACATTCGTAGACGACGTCTACGCCGGGCGTGTGCGAGCCAGAGGGCTGAAGCCCCACGGCGCCCTCGTAGAACTCCTGCGCGACGCTGAGCGCCCTTACGGGCACCGCCGCCTCCACGTGACCGTCGGCAAGCATCGACCACCTTCTCCGTTGGATTTCCTTGCGTCAGTAGGCCACATTGCTCCCGCGTCACGGGGCGATGTTGCCGGCGCGCTCGCGCGGCCTATGCCGGACCTCATGGAACCCGTCGCACGAGCGTGGCGACGCAAACCCCTCACATGACGATCGAGGGCCCACACGAGTCAGCGCCCGGCGATGAGGTCGAGCACGACACCAAGGGCGGCGCCGCGGGCTCGACGTGGCCGTCGGGCGACCTATCTCGGGCGCCATGGCGCTAAAGCTGAACGAACGAGGATTCGAGCAGGCCCAAGAACTGATCGCCGACCACCGGTTCGCGATCGACGACCGCGACGCCTGGAGCGCGCACCGGCCGTCGCCCCGCGACGCGACCGAGTTCATCGCGGCCCACGGCTGGGACGCGTACGGACGTTGGCACCTCGGAGTCGAGGACGCGCTGCCGGTGCGGACGAAGCCGCACTACCGGTTCCCATACGGTGACTTTCGCGATGTGCACCGCTGCGCCATCCTCAGCGCCGACCACGACGCGATCCGAAGCGTCGCCCGCTTCCTGGACGAGCTGCTCGAGACGACACGGGCTCGCACCGATTCGTCGAACGCTTGACCGGGGAGACCGATGCGCCAGATCGCGCCCCGCAGCTCTTGCAGTCGGAGGTCAACGAATACTCCCAATGGCGGATCCCGGAGGGAGGCGCAGCGAAATCCGCTCCGTCGCTCGCGGCGGCTGGGTCAGGACGCGGCCGGGACGACCGGCGGCGGCTCTACCAGCCCGTAGTCCCCGTTCTGGCGGACGTAGAGAACCTTGCCGCGTCCGTCGCGTTCGTCGGTGAAGTAGATGAAGTCATCGCCGAGCACGTCCAGCTCGTCGCGCACGCGCTCGAGCGAGACCGGCTCCGGGTAGCGGCTCGGCTTCGCGATCACGATGTCGGTCTCGTCGGCGAGCTCGCTGCCGGGCGGGTGCAGGAGGCCGATCTGGCCGTCGCCGCGCCGGTAGACGACGACGTCCTCGCCGGTCCGCTCGTGCCGGAAGAGCAGGAACTCGTAGCCGAGGTCGAGAAGGTCCATCACCGCGTCGAACGTGTTCTCCGGGAACGGGTACGCCGTCGGCTGCCGGATGATGTCGCGCAGCTCGGGTGGCTTCTGCCGTGGCTGCGGCCGGTGCCGCCGCTCGCGAGCGCGGACGGCGAGGGTCTTCTCGATCACGCGCGGCTCGTTGCGCAACGCAGCGTCGGCGTCGGCAGCACGGCGCATCTGGCGGCGCAGGCGGTGGGCCACCCCTTTGGCCGCCTGGACCGGGTCGGCGGCGGTCTCGTGGGCCGCCAGCCGCCTCCCCGCCATCTCCAGCGTCGCGTCCGCCTCCCACCGGGTGCGCGCGGCGCGCGCGTCCGGGTGACGGAGCGTCAACCGGATCATCCGGATCGGCTCGTCGGTGTAGCGGGCGAGCTTCTTCAGCTGCTCGCGAATCTTCTCGCGCCTGCGGTCCGACAGGTCGCGGGGTGCGGTGATCGCCACCGAGACCGTGTCGGGAGCTGCGCTCACCCTCGTGGCCCTAGGCCGAGCTCCCCACGCGACAAGCCTCCGCTTGAAACACCCCGGCCCGGGCTACAGGCTCGTGTTCCCTGGGGGAACGGGATCCGGCCGCCGCTCGCATTGCGTGAGGGAGGAGCCCAGCGGCGGCGGGAGCGCGAGCCGACTCGGCCGTAGACGGAGGTAAGCTAGGCGCCGGGGACAAGCTGATCGTCGTCTGGGACGGCGCCACCCGCGAGGAGCCGCCGGGTGACGCTCGCGCCTAGTCGTCGTCGGTGGACCAGTACGCGTAGGCCGCGTCGCGCACCGCGAGGTCGCTGCTGATCAGCGAGCCAAGCGCTCCGGCCAGCGTGGCGAGCGACGCACTGAGCCAGGCGAGCTTGAGGTACTCGGCGGCGCCAGCCTCGCGCCCGAGCTGCTCGTCCACCGCGGACTGCGGGAGGAGGCTGAACACGCCGGCCACGCTGAACCCCGCCAGTCCGGCGTACAGCGACAGCACCCCGATGACGACGGTCAGTGTGGTCACCGCGTTGAACAGGATCACGCGTTCACGCGTCTGGGGCTGGAGGCTGCGCTCCCATAGGTCGTGGGCGGAGATCACCGCGGTCGAGGTGATGATCACCGCACCTACCGAGAGCGCCAGCAGGCGCTGCCAGCTCATATGATCGGCCAGCATCCAGAAGCTGGCCGAGGCGAGGACGTAGGAGGCCGTGCCGAGAGCGGCCACGACCACGCGCGAGAGCTTCGCCGCGAACTGCCACGGGCGATTCGCCCGCACCATGCCGAGCAGCAGGCGGAGGTTGCCCTTCACCGCGGCGCCGGTGAACCGGATCGTGCCGTCCCCCTCGACGCGGACGGTCCCGAGCGGGGACGCGAGCTCGTCCAGGCTATCGGCAGCGTCGCCCTTGCCGACCAGCGCGGCGACCGCGTCGACGGTCGTCTCGACGACCCTGCGCTCGACGTCGACGGGGCCCAGCGCGGGCACCGAGACGACCGCGACCCCGTCGGTGGCGCTCGCCTGCACGGTCAGCGGCCGTCCGTCGAGGCGCAGGGGGATCTCGGTGAGGCAGATCGCGAGGTCCAAGCCGCCGTCGAGCATCGTCTGCCTCGCCTGGCTGACCAGCTCGGTGATCCGCGCCTGCGGATCCTTGACGCTGCCGTCGATCACCTCGACGGTCCACTCGATGCCCGGGAATCGCTGCCGCAACCGCTCCTCGAGGTCGCCCGCGACCCGCTCGGCGAGGTCCCGCAGCGGCGGTTCCGCCTCGAGCCCGAGCCGCAGGCGCCGACGCTTATCGGCTTCGGTCACGTCCGCGAACGTAGCGCGCAGTCGGGGACTGACGTCGCCGGCGATGCGTGCCGCCGGATCAAGTGGCCGGTTACGCGCGCACGGCGGAGACGTCGACGAGGACCTTGACCTCCTCGCCGCAGGCCACCCGAAGCGAGCGCCTGCTGCCACACGAGGCCGAACTCCGTCCGGTTGATGGAGCCGCGGATGGCAACGCCGACGCGCTCCGTCCCCCACGGGTCCTCGCCGGCGCCCTGCACCGTTGCGTCGACCTCCACCGCCCGTCTCACGTCCTTGATCGTCAGGTCCCCCAGACGCGGTACGTACCGTCTCCACCCACTCGATCCGAGTCGAGTCCTCGTCCAGAAGACCCGCCGCGAACTCGTCGAAGGTCCCCGCCGGCTTCTCCTGACCGCCGTGCCGAAATAGCGCGCCCGAGAGGATTCGAACCTCTGACCTTCGGTTCCGTAGACCGCGGCTCTGAGGCATATATTTGGCTCTACAGAGCCAAACCTTGCCCGACGGGTCGCCAAAAAGTCGCCAGAAAGTCGATTCCGCGGCCTTTGGGGCGCGGCGACCTCATGTCGCCACGCGCACTCGCAACCCGAGAGCGGGCGCGAGTTCGGGCACGCGGACAGACGACCGCGTCTCGTCCGGAGCGGGCGTGTGTGGGTGGGCCGGGGACACGCTCGCATGGGGACGGGAGCAACGACGCGTGGTTGGCCCCGGCGCGGCAGATCCCGGTCGCACTGATGCAAAGGGAAGCGCTAGCGGCGGGTGATCCTCCGTTCGTCCATCGATCCCTGGCGGCGCCGGTCACGGGCTGGCAGGAGTTGCGCGCTCGACTGGATGCGCGGGCCAGTCCAGGTCGCCCGTATACGCACCTTGGTGCATGTGCGTGCCCGCTGTTGGTTTGGCTTGTGAGACGTCGTGGTGAGCCGTTGGGCTGTGTCCGTCTTGATGGGGCCCTCTCTGGACTTGCCCGGCTCGCCTTGTGGTTTTGAGGTTGTGGCTTTGGCTTTGTTACTGGGCCCGTCTGGTTTGGCTAGTTGCAGATTTGTCGTAGCTTTTCGAGGGCCTCGGCCGGCCGCTCGGTCATCTGTTCGAAGGCACGCGCAGCGGCGCTGACGTCGGCGAGGGTGACGTCGCGATGCTCGAGGCAGAAGCGGGCGAGCCACCGCAGTGCGGCGCGTTCGAAGCGGTGCGGCTCGGCCTCGCGGATCGCGACGCACACCGACAGTGCGTCGCCCAGGTCGACGGTCGGCAGTTCGGCGGCGGTGGAGCGGATCAACTGGAGATCCCCGGTGTTGAGTGCGCGGCGGC
The DNA here is from genome assembly GCA_963730535.1 of uncultured Solirubrobacteraceae bacterium. Taxonomy (GTDB): domain Bacteria; phylum Actinomycetota; class Thermoleophilia; order Solirubrobacterales; family Solirubrobacteraceae; genus DASSUW01. The sequence continues at coordinate 7,145 of CAVSRU010000008.1, read as the reverse complement.
AGCGGCTGTACGGAGAGCCCTGGCTCGTCATCGAACGTATGTTCGCATGCAGAGGAAGGCGACGGCGCCGTACGCTTACACTCGATGCCACGGACGGCCGTGAAGCGCGAACCGCTGCCTCGCTTGATCGCGCCGATGCTGCTCCGGCCCGGACTGCCGGCGCGCGAGCGCCGTGCGGAGTGGGCGTTCGAGCTCAAATGGGACGGCATGCGCGCCCAGCTGCGAATCGCCCCCGACGGCAGGTGGTGCCTTCGCTCCCGTCCTGGCCGCGCCTGCAGCGACCAGTTCCCTGAACTCGCGGCGCTCGCCGACGCCCTGCGCGGCCGCGCCGTCCTGCTCGACGGCGAGCTCGTCTGCCTCGGCGCCGACGGGCGCCCCAACTTCCAGCCCCTGCGCCGCCGCCTGGCGGCCGCTGACCATGCTGCCACCCATCTCGCCGGCGCCTACCCCGCGACGCTTGTGGTCTTCGACGTTCTGGACCTCGATGGCCGCGCCGTCCGCGACCTCCCCTACACGCAGCGCCGCGAGCTCCTCGCGCGCGAGCTCTCCGCCGCCGGATCGAGCTGGCAGACCGCGTCCGCCCTCGACGGCGAGCTCGACGCCGTGCTCGCCGTCACCCGCGCACACCAACTCGAGGGCATCGTCGCCAAACGACTCGACGCGCCCTACGAGCCCGGACGTCGCAGCGGCGCCTGGCTCAAGCACAAGCACCGCCGACGGGAAACGTTCGCCGTGACGGGCTGGCGACCCGCGTCGCCCCACGCCCGTCGCAGTGACGCGATCTTCCTCGCGCGCACGACGCCAGGCGGAAGCCTAATTCCCGCCGGAAGTGCTGAGCTCGGGCTATCAAGAGAAGAACGCGCACAGTTACGCATTGCGCTCGAGCACCGCCGCACGACCACACGCCGCGGCGCACATCGCGTCCGCCCCGGCATCTGGGTCGACGTCGACTTCCAGGGGCCCACCACCGGGCCGCTGCGCGACGCGGTCATGCGCAAGCTCACGCTCGACGAGCCACCCGCGTAACGCTCGCGCCCTCCTTCCAGCTCGGTCCGCCCCTGGCCGCAGCAGCGTGCTCCGCGGTTTGTTCGTCGAGCGGCGATGCGCTCACGTCGCAGCCGGCTGACGCCGCTCGAGCGACTTCTGGATCCACGGCCCGTGGTCGCGCAGCCAGACGCGCGCCTCGCCCAGGACGGCCTCCCATCCCGGCGCGCCGCTGCTGAAGTGGTCGGGTTCGTGAGCTCGGTGTAGTCCGTGTGCGCGGCCGAGTTCTCGTAGCGCGCCGCGTTGGGGTGCGTGATCGTGGCGAACTGGCGTAAGACGAGCACGCCGAATGTCTACGTCGCGTACCAGCGGTGCTGCGCCGCGTTCGCCGATGCGAGCGCGCGCTGCAACTGCCCGCCGTCGTGGCGCGGGCGCCGCTGGAACCGTCGGTCCCGAAGTGGGCCGATCCCGCGCGGGTTCTCAGGCAAGCTCGGTGAGCGATGTCAGTCACACCAGTGGCGCCGCCCCGGGGACGGCGCCACTCGCTCACTCGCGGCTTGACTGCGGGCTTGCTAGTGCAGTTCCCCGAAAACAGCGCCCCAGAGCTGCCTCGCCGGCAGCGTCTTCTCGCCGGTGCGGTACTGCAGGCGGCGGACCTGCATCTGCAGCGGCTTCCCGCTCGCGACTTCGTTGCGCGGCAAGTGCATCGCGAACGGGCGTCTGAAGTCGGTGGTCGTGGCGTTGACGATCGGGAAGTACCCGCCCGTCGTGGCCGCCGGGGCGGGATAGATGACCCACACCGTTGTGGGATCGTCGCACGGCTGCAGGGTGAGCCCCTCGTTCTGGTATGCGACGCGCGCCAATCCCACGCACAGACCAGTCTCATGCCCGAACGGCGCGTATTTCTGCTGCACGGCATCCAGGTGGCCGTAGTGACGGTTCGCCTCGGCGGACACCAGGCCGTCCGCGTAGAAGTCAGACACCGTGCCCCCACGCGTGGCCCCGCCGGGCAGGATGTCTTCCGACGGGTCGGTGCCGCTGGCCCGCTTCAGGCCCACCGGCTGTCCGACGTTCGCTCCTCCCCCACCGAGCACGGCCTCGACGAAGTTGGGGTGCTCGTAGGTGCCGAGTTCACTGCTGAAAACCGAGATGCAGCGTGTGTCGCACGCCTCCGTAGCCGCGCTCGCGGCACCAGTCGCCGCCGCGTTCACCCCGCCGACGATCATCAGCGTCGCCGCGGCGGCCAGGACCTTCCGCTTGATTGACAGCACCTGGGTGGACGATGAGGTCATGACGGACTCCTTTCAGAAGACCTGACGGGCTGCGGTTGGCGACGGCACCAGGCTGCTCGTCTCGTCTGCCCGTCGCGCCCGTGAAGGCCCTAGCCCACTCCCTGGTCTCCCGATCCGGTGGGCGCGGGGTGCCTGATGTCCTCGTCACTGCTCTGGGCTGCCCCGCCAGTGGTCCAGGAGCGCGATGAGTTCGGCGGTGTGGTGGTCGGCGCCGGGTGGCTCCAATCCGGCCGCGAGCCCGTTGACCGTGATGTCGCGGGCATGCAGCTGGTGGGCGAGGTCGGGTGTGATGGCGTGGCAGCTGGAGACGTCGACGATCGCGCCGCCATGATGGAGCTGGCGCGCGGCCTGCTGATTGACCACGGAGGTGGCGCGCATCGCGGCGTGCACGACGACGTCGACACCGCCGAACGCGGCTTTCGTCTCGTCGAAGAGTCGCTCGACGTCGAGCTCGTCGGCGACGTTGGCGCGCACGGCGAGCGCCGTGCCGTGCGCGGCGACAATTTCCTCGACCGCAGCCTCTGCTTCACCCTGGTCGCGCAGGTAGACCACCACAACGGCGTAGCTCCGGCTCCCGAGTTCCCGCGCGACATCGCGACCGGCCCCGCACGAGCCGCCGGTGACGACCGCCACTGGGTCGATTCGCGACACGCAGCAACCCTCGCCGCGATCGCCGCCGCGTCGCACCAGTGGATTCCCGGGGACGCCATCCCTGGTCGTTTAGGGTGAGCCGATGGCCGTGGGCCGTGGGCCGGTGTTGGTGGGCAGAGCCGCCGAGCGCGAGTTGCTCGACCGACTGTTGGAGAACGTCCGCGCCGGCCAGAGCGCGGTCCTGGTCGTCCGCGGCGAGGCGGGCGTCGGCAAGACGGCGCTCTTGCACTACTGCGCACGGCAGGCATCCGGTTTCCACGTCGCGAGAATCGCCGGCGTCGAGTCCGAGATGGAGCTGCCGTTCGCCGGACTGCATCAGCTCTGCGCGCCGATGCTGGGCCGGCTCGGCGCGCTTCCACAGCCCCAGCAGGCCGCCCTGGGCGTCGCGCTGGGACTGTCGTCCGGTCCGGTTCCAGACCGCTTCCTGGTCGCCCTCGCCGCGCTCAGCCTGTTGGCCGAGGTTGCCGCGGAGCGGCCGCTGCTCTGTCTTGTCGATGACGCCCAGTGGCTCGACGGCGCCTCGGGACAGGTTCTCGGATTCGTCGCCCGACGGTTGCTGGCCGAGTCGGTGGCGATGGTGTTCGCGGTGCGCGACCCGACCGACGAGCGCGAGCTGTTGGGGCTGCCGGAGCTCAGGCTCGCAGGGTTACCTGACAACGACGCGCGCGCCCTGCTGGCGACCGTCCTCCCGGGCCGTCTCGATGAGCGCGGCCGCGACCGGCTCATCGCGGAGACGTGCGGCAATCCGCTGGCGATCCTCGAGCTGCCGCGGGGGTTGGCCGCGACGCAATTGCCGGGCGCGTTCGGCGTGGCAGGGGCGCATGCGTTGTCCGGGCGGATCGAGGAGAGCTTCCTGCGGCGACTCGAGGCGCTCCCCGAGGAGACGCGTCTGCTCCTGCTGATCGCTGCGGCGGAGCCCGTCGACGACCCCCTGCTCGTGTGGCGCGCGGCCGAGCGACTCGGCATCGTGCTCTCTGCCGCGACTGCGGACGAGACCGAAGGGTTGTTGGCGATCGGCGAACGTGTGACGTTCCTCCATCCGCTGGTGCGGTCGGCGGTCTATCGATCGGCGTCGCTCCATGAGCGCCGGGCGGTCCACCGGACGCTCGCGCAGGTGACGGACGCCCGCGTCGACGAGGACCGTCGCGCCTGGCACCTCGCCGCAGCGGCACCGGCACCCAACGAGGATGTCGCCTTTGAGCTCGAGCGGTCGGCTGGACGCGCGCGGGCGCGCGGCGGGCTCGCCGCGGCGGCCGCCTTTCTGCGGCGCTCGGTCGCGCTGACGCGAGACCCTGCGCGACGCGTGGACCGCGTGCTGGCAGCCGCGCAAGCCAGCCTGCACGCGGGCGCGTTTGACGCAGCGCTCGAGTTGTTGGCCACAGCGGAGGCGGGGATGCTGGACGAGCTCCAGCGCGCCCGGGTGGACTTGCTGCGCGGGCAGATCGCCTCGGCCACCGCCGGGACCGAGGCTCCGGCGCAGCTGCTGAAGGCGGCCAGGCGGCTCGAGCCGCTGGACCCGGGGCTCGCTCGAGAGACCTATCTCGATGCGTGGGGCGCAGCGCTGTTCGCAGGTCGTCTGGCGAGCGGCGGCGATCTGCTCGACGTCTCGCGGGCCGCCCGGGCCGCGCCCCCACCGACGGACCCTCCGCATCCGTCCGACCTGCTGCTGGACGGCTTCGCGCTGCTCTTCACCGAAGGGCGCGCCGCAGCAGCGCCGGTGCTGAGGCGGGCAGTCAGCGCGTTTCGCGGCGACGGATCTCCGTGGACAAAGGACTGCGATGGGGCTGGTTGGCCACCGCGGCGGCCGTCGAGCTCTGGGACTTCGACAGCTGTGACGCGGTCACCACCCGTCAGATGGAGCTCGCCCGCGACGCTGGCGCACTGGCCCCGTTGTCGATCGGGCTCAACGGCGAGGGCTCGTGGTCACTTGGCGCGGCGACTTCGCCACGGCCGCGCTAGTGATCGCCGAGGCCGACGCGGTCACGGAGGCGACCGGGCACCCGGATCGCGCCGTACGGCGGCCTGTGCGCGCCGCGCTTCAGGGACGCGAGGACGAGGCCGCCGCGCTGATCGACGCCACCATCAAGGACGCGACCGCCGCGGGGCGAGGGGCTCGCCGTCCAGTACGCGCACTGGACGACCGCGTCATGAAACGCCCTCGGCCGCTACGAGGACGCGCTCGCCGCGGCACAGCAGGCCAGCGAGGACACGCCGGAGTTCTTCGTCGCCGTGTGGGCGCTCAGCGAGCTGATCGAGGCCGCCAGCAGGACCGGGAACGCCGAGCTCGCACAGGCCGCGCTCGAGCGGCTGGCCGAGCAGCGCAACGCGAGCGGCACCGACTGGGCGCTGGGAATCGAGGCGCGGTCACGCGCGCTGCTCAGCGAGGGCGAGGCCGCCGAGGCCTCCTACCGCGAGGCGATCGATCGCTTGAGCCGGACGCGGCTGCGCCCGGAGCTCGCGCGCGCGCATCTGCTCTACGGCGAGTGGCTGCGCCGCGAGGGCCGGCGTGTGGACGCGCGCGAGCAGCTGCGCACCGCCCACGAGATGCTCGCCGCGATCGGCATGGAGGCGTTCGCCGAGCGCGCCCGCCGCGAGCTCCTGGCGACCGGCGAGAAGGTGCGCAAGCGCACTGTCGAGACGCGCGACGAGCTCACGGCCCAGGAGGAGCAGATCGCCCGCCTCGCGCGCGACGGCCTTTCCAACCCGGAGATCGGCGCCCGGCTGTTCCTCAGCCCCCGCACCGTCGAGTGGCACCTGAGGAAGGTGTTCACCAAGCTCGGGATCAGCTCGCGCATGGGCCTGCACGACGCCCTCCGCGCCCGGACCGGGAGGCCACGCCCGCCTAGCACCCGGGCGTCCGACCAGGGCATGCACGGGCGCGACCCGGGCGTCGGCCAGGGCCTCCACGTGCGCGACCGGCGTGGACCGGCGCTCGCTGACCCTCCAAGGATCGGCAACAGAGGTCGCCATGAGCAGCGACTACGACGTCATCGTGGTTGGCGGCGGCTCGCCGGGCGAGCACTGCGCCGGCGCGCTGGCCGAGGGCGGGCTGCGCGTCGCGCTCGTCGAGCGCGAGCTGGTCGGCGGCGAGTGCTCGTACTGGGCGTGCATCCCGTCCAAGACGCTGCTGCGGCCCGGCGAGGCGGTGCACGGCGCGCGCGAGGCGGCGGCGAGCGCCGAGGTCGACGTCGAGGCGGCGCTCGCCTGGCGCGACTTCATGGTCTCCGACTACTCCGACGCCGGGCAGGAGCGCTGGCTGGCGGACGCGGGCATCGACCTGCTGCGCGGCAGCGGCCGGCTCGCCGGCACCGGCGTGGTCGAGGTCGACGGCGTGCGCCACACCGCCGAGCACGTCGTCCTGGCGAACGGCGCCGACCCGGTCATCCCCCCGATCCCGGGGCTGCGCGAGCTCGACGGGCTGTGGACCAACCGCGAGGCGACGGCATGAAGGCCGTACCGCGCCGCCTGCTCGTCCTCGGCGGCGGGCCGGTCGGTGTCGAGATGGCGCAGGCCGTACGCCGCCTCGGCGGCGAGGTGGTCGCTCGTCGAGGGCGCCGAGCACGTGCTAGCCCGCGAGCCCGCGCCGCTGGGCGAGGCGCTCGGCGAGGTCCTGCGCCGCGACGGCATCGAGCTCGTCCTCGGCGCGCGCGCCGACCGGCGCGCCGCGCGACGGCGAGGACTACGTCCTGGAGCTCGACGACGGCCGCCGGCTGCGCGGCGACCGGCTGCTCGTCGCCACCGGCCGGCGCCCGCGTGTCGCGGAGCATCGGCCTGGAGACCGTGGGCATCGAGGCCGACAGCCACGGCATCCCGGTCGACGCGCACCTGCGCGCCGGCGAGCGACTGTGGGCGATCGGCGACGTCACCGGCATCTGGCCGCTGACGCACGTCGGCAAGTACCAGGGCCGCGTCGTCGCCGCCAACATCCTCGGCGAGCCGCGCGAGGCGCACTATGAGGCGGTGCCGAGAGTCACCTACACCGACCCCCAGGCTGCCGCCGTGGGTGCGACCGAGGCCGCTTCAGCGCCACCTCGCTCCTTTCCGAGGTAGCCAAGACCGCCACCTACTCGCGCGCCTACGCGGAGTCCAACGGCTTCCTCACCTTGCTCAGCGACGGCGAGCGGCTGACCGGTGCCTACGCGCTCGGCCCGGAGGCCGGCGAGTGGCTGCAGCAGGCCACACTGGCGATCCGCGCCCACGTCCCGCTCGATGTGCTCG
>CAVSRU010000007.1:0-378837 GCA_963730535.1 uncultured Solirubrobacteraceae bacterium | reverse complement strand
TCTGAGCCGGGCGGCCCGCCTCCAGGAGCTGCTCGGGCTCAGCGACGAGGAGCTGCTCGCGGCGCTCGACGCCGATCCGCTCGAGCTGATCTCGGGTGAGCTCGACCACAAGCCCGAGCTCCCGATCCTGCTCGACCTGCTGGCCGATCACGACGGCAACGCACTTCAGAGATGGGTGCGCACCGCCGGGCCGAAGGGCCGCCCGATCGACCTCCTGCTCGCCCGCGACTACGCCGGCTTCGAGAACGCCTTAGCCACGCTTTCCGAGCGCGGCTTTGTCGTTACTCGTCGGGATCAGGACGCTTCTCCCCCGGCCACATCCCGGTGAGGTAGCGCCAGCCGATCGCGCCGTAGCGGTCGACGGCGACCCGCACGGTACGGAAGATCACGCCCTGCACGGCGGCGGCGGCGAGGACGCGGCGCCACGAGGCCTCCTCGGTCGTGGCCTCCGGCGGCTCCTGGTCGTCGATCTTCGTCCAGGCGAAGTCGAACACCCGCTTGCCGAGCAACCCGCCGAGGATGCCGAGCAGGATGCCGAACGGCTTGTAGATCAGCCCCATGGCGCCGGACTCTACCCGTGGTCCAGCGCGCACATTCCGCCGGTCGGTGTTCGTTCTGTCTGCTGAGCGGTAAAAACTCAGCTGGAGCACGACATGGACGATCCCGAGCGCGCCGACGATCTTCTCCGGCGGGCCCTCCTGGACTCGGAGGCCACCGCGGCGGTCGCGCTGCGGGTGTCGGGGCTCCCGCTGTGCGACGAGCTGACCGTGGTGTTCCACGGCCGCCGTGACCTCGGCACGATCCAGACCTACGTGACGAACGGCGGCCACGGCACCGGCGCGGCGGTCTCGCGCGACGAGCTGCTGCGCGTGCCGTGCGAGCTCGACCTCGCGGCAGCCGAGGACCGCGAGGAGGCCGAGCACCTGTACGCGGAGCAGGCCACCGCGCTGCGCGACGCGCTGGTGGGCGCCGACACGGTGCTCGACATCTGGCGCGAGCCGCTCGAGGACCTCGCGCAGAGCCGCGTCGAGATCGATCGCCGGATCGACCTCGAGGTCGAGCTGCCGGCGCACCGCCTGCTCCCGGCTGCGCTCGTGGCCCCCGACCGGCGGCTGGTAGTCGCCGCCGTGTGCGGCGCACGCCCGCTCGCCGAGGGCCGCCCGCCGATGGGCATCGTGTGCGCGCAGCAGGACGTCGCGCGCGTCTATCCGCTGCCCGACGACCCGGAGCGCTGCATCGAGGACTTCCTCGCGCTCGCCGCCGACCACGCCCACCGGATGGCCGCGCAGCTCGGGCGCCAGGAGGCCAGCGTGCAGCGCTTCCTCGAGCTCTCCACCGACGACTTCCACGAAGCGGGGTAAGTACCCTCACGCGCCGTGCCGCGCGCCAAGATCGCGATCGTCGTCGGCTTCATGGTGTTCGTGTTCCTCGGCCTCGCCGTGCTGCTCGGCCGCGGGCTCACGGGTTCCGTCAGCGAGCGGGCCGCCGTGCTCGACCTCGTCGAGGCGGAGGCGGCCGGCGACGTCGAGGCCGCGCTCGACAAGCTCCCCAGGTGCCGCGCCGAGCCCGCCTGTGCGCGGGTGGTGCGCGACCGGGTGCAGGAGCTGCGCCAGCCCGGTGAGGTGCAGATCCTGACCTACGACCCCTCCGTCCAGGTCGCCCTCACCAACCGCACCGGGACGGGCCGGGTGGCCTGGCGGGCCGGAGAGTCGCTGCCGATCGTCCAGTGCGTGCGGGCGCTCCGCGACGGGCCGCTCACGGGCGGCGGCGTCGAGCTGCTCGCCATCTCCGCCCCGATCGGGCGCGAGGCCGGCTGCTAGCGGACCCGGCGGCGCGCGGGCCGCGACGGCTCGACCACCCGGCGGCGCCCGGGCCGGCCGCGGAGGTCGCGCAGTCGATCGGTGCCGCGCAGGCGGACGGCGGGCTGCACCGCGTCGGGCAGCGGGATCCCGCCTGACGGGGAGCCCTTCGGGCGGCCCGAGATGCGGTCGTTACCGCCCCCGCCGCCCGACTCGTCGTCGTCGGACGGGCCCCGCGAGCCGCGATCGGACCGCACGAACATGACGAACAGCACCACCCCGAGCGCCAGGGCCACCAGGTGCAGCACCCCGAAGATCACCATCAGTTCCTCGTCAGGCGTCACCTCACTTGGATACCCACACAGGACGGGCCGTAGACCCGGGCGTTCGCTACCATCGCAGCCGCTCGAATGGCCGACTCCAGCACCCTCAAGCTCACCCCGCGCACGCCCGAAGGCTCGCGCGCAACCCGTCGCCTGCGTCGCGAGGGCCTCGTGCCCGGCGTCATCTACGGCGGCGGCGACGCTCCCGAGCACTTCGCGGTCGACGCGCGGATCCTGCGCAACACGCTCGCCCACGCGGGGCAGATCATCGAGATCGCGCTCGAGGGCGGGTCGTCCTCCAACGTGCTGATCAAGGACGTCCAGCGCCATCCCGTGCGGGGCGAGGCGGTCCACGTCGACCTCCTGCGCGTGCGCATGGACGAGAAGATCCACGCCACCGTGCCGCTCGAGTTCACGGGCGCCGCAGAGGCTCCCGGCGTGGTCGAGGGCGGGATCTTCAACCAGGAGCTGCGCGAGCTTGCGATCGAGGCCCTGCCGGGTGACATCCCGGACTCGATCAGCTACGACGTCTCCGGCCTCGAGATGAACGCCACGCTGACGCTCGAGGTCCTCACCGCGCCGAGCGGCGTCGAGCTGCTCGAAGATGCCGACGCGGTCATCGCCACGATCACTCCCCCGACCCTCGAGCCGGTCGAGGAGGAGATCGAGACGGAGACCGAGGTCGTCGGCGAGGAGGGCGAGGCGGCCGAGGCACAGGCCGAGGGCGACACCGCCGAGGAGGCCCCCCAGCAGGCCGACTCGGACGAGAGCTAGGGGCCTGTCCAAGAACCCCGCCACGCCCAGGACGACCGTGGACACTTCGCAGGATCGCCACCCGAACCCTCGGAAATACGTTCGTATTCCCTTCGGGATTCGTGCGGCGCCCGGCTCGGTCCACGGCCATCCTGGTCGGGCCGGATCTTCATGGACAGGCCCCTGAAGCTCTTCGGCTCCACACCGGTCGACTGGCTGATCGCCGGGCTCGGCAACCCCGGCCCCGGCTACGCGACCAGCCCGCACAACGTCGGCTTCCGCGTCGCGGAGGCGCTCGCCGAGCGCTGGGACCTCCCCAAGCCGCGGAAGAAGTTCGGCGGCGAGCTGACCGAGGGGCGGACCGGCCCCGGTGGGCCGCGCGTCGCGATCCTGCGGCCGCAGACCTACATGAACGAGTCCGGCCGCTCGGTCGGGCCGGCCCGCGGCTCGTTCAAGCTCGACCTCGACCGCGTCGTGGTCATCCACGACGAGATCGACCTGCCGTTCGGCGAGGTGCGCGTGCGCCTCGGCGGCGGCCTGGCCGGCCACAACGGTCTCAAGTCGCTGCGGCGAGAGCTCGGCGGGCCGGACTTCCACCGCGTCCGCGTCGGCGTCGGCCGCCCGGACTCGACCGATCCCGAAATCGTCGCCGCCTACGTGCTCGGCAAGTGGCGCCAGCCCGCGAGCGAGGTCGAGGCGCTGGTCGAGCGCGCGGCCGACGAGGCCGAACGCCTCGTCACCGGCAGCTGATGCGCCCGCGCGACTGGAACGCGGCCTCGTACGAACGCGTGGCCGCCCCGCTGGAGGCGATGGGCCGCGACGTGCTCGACCGTCTGACACTGCGCGGCGACGAGCGGGTGCTCGACGCCGGCTGCGGCACGGGGCGGGTGACGGCGGCGCTCGTGGAGCGGCTGCGGCGCGGCGAGGTGATCGCCGTCGACGGCTCGCCCGCGATGGTCGAGCAGGCGCGCGAGCGGCTCGGAGGCCGCGCCGAGGTCCGCGTGGCCGACCTGCTCGAACTCGAGCTCGACCGGCCCGTCGACGCGATCCTCTCGACCGCCACCTTCCACTGGATCGCCGATCACGACCGTCTGTTCGCACGGCTGCGGGGGGCGCTGAAGCCCGGCGGCCAGCTCGTCGCCCAGTGCGGCGGAGCGGGCAACATCGCCGAGCTCGCGGAGGCCGCCGCTCGGGTGGGCGAGCGCGAGCCGGCGCTCGCCGGATGGGAGGGGCCCTGGCACTTCGCGTCCCCCAGTGACACCGAGGCGCGCCTGCGGCGGCTCGGCTGGGTCGACGTCTGGACGTGGCCGACGACGGTCCGGGTCGAGCCGGACGACCCGCGCGAATACCTCGGTACGGTCGCCCTCGGCTCCCATCTCGAGCGCCTGCCCGCTGAACGGCGCGAGCCGTTCGTCGACGCCGTGATCGCGGAGCTCGACGAGCCGATCGTCGAGTACGTGCGGCTGAACATCCTCGCCCGGCGCGCGGCTTAGGGACGAACTTCGGCATTGAAGGAGGCGGGATGGGGCCGCCGCGGGGTTCGCTGGGCGTTCCCCCGCGCCAACCGCACGGCTGGGGCTGATGAGTCCCCGTATGCGGGACTGAGCAGCCCCAGGTCCGCCGCGCGGCCGGCTCCCTCGCCTCCCTACCCAGCCGCCGTTGACGTTCGCTGGTTCTCCTAGACTGGACTGCAGCACCCGCCGCCCCTTGTGGGCGGCCGTTCGGCGTGCTCTGACCCATGGCTCTCCGCTCCTTCCTCAACCATCTCGACCATGACCCCGCGGCCGCGAAGCTGGCCGACGAGGGCGGCTCTGCATTCGTCTCGCAGTCGCTGCGGGCGTACGTGATCGCTGCCCTCGCCGACCGCGACGTGCGGCGCCCGACGGTGGTCGTGGCCGGCGACGACCGGGCCGCCCGCGACCTGGCCCAGGACCTGCGCGCGTGGCTGCGGCCGCGGGCCGTGCGGTACTACCCGAGCCGCGGCGTGGCCTACGAGTCCCACCTCACGCCGCCTCCCCACCTGGTCGGCCTCCGCGTCGCCGCGCTCGACGCGCTCCGTAACGTCGCCGAAGGCGAGCGCGACGAAGGAGCGTCTCGCCTGGCAGGCGAAACCGGTTTCCCCGGCGCTGAGCAGCCGGTGGTCATCGTGTCCGCCGTCGCGCTTTCCGAGAAGGTCCCCGACCCGGAGCTGCGGCCGCACGGCTTCACGCTCCGCAAGGGCGACCTGCTCGACCTCAACGAGGTCGCCGGCGACCTCGTGGCCGCCGGCTACCACCGCGTCGACCAGGTCGAGGAGCGGGGCCAGTTCGCGATCCGCGGCGGGCTGCTCGACGTCTATCCGGCCACCGAGGAGCGCGCCGTCCGGGTGGACCTCTTCGACGTCGAGATCGACTCGCTGCGCTGGTTCTCCACCTTCACCCAGCGCAGCCTCGGTGACGCCGACGAGGTCGAGATCGCGCCCGCCGCCGAGCTGGCGCCCGAGCACCGGGAGCTGGCCGAGATCGCCGCGACTGAGGAGGAGCGGCCGGACATCGCCGAGCTGCTCCCCGTCGACCGGTTCCGCGAGCTGCTCGACCTCGTGCCCGAGCACGCGCAGATCGTGATCGCCGCCGAGGAGGACACCGAGCCGAGCCTGCGCGACCACTGGGCCGACGTCTCGGTGGCCTTCCACGACGAGGACGCCCACCACCTGTACGTCAGGCCCGACCGCATCCTCGAGACGCTCGCCGAGCGCGCCGCCGTCCGGCTGTCCTCGATCTCGGGCGACCAGCCGACGCAGATCCGCGCCCAGGCCGCCGACTTCGCCGCCCGCTCGCTCAAGGAGGCCGAGGCCGAGCTCGAGAAGCTCACCCGCTCCGGCTACACGACGGTGGTCGCCTGGCCGCAGCGCGGCGCGGCCGAGCGCGCCGCCTACAACCTCGGGCGCCTCAGCGCCGACCTCGATGGCGCCACGACCGGCCTGGTGTTCACGGAGGCCACCCTGCGCGAAGGCTTCGTCGCCCCCGGGCTCAAGCTCGCTGCGTTCCCGGAGCACCGCCTGATCCACCGCCGCAAGCCCACGACCCGGCCGACGCGGCGGGGCCGCGGCCTCCTGCGCTCGTTCACCGACCTGCGCACGGGCGACATCGTGGTGCACGAGGACCACGGGATCGCGCGCTTCGCCGGCTTCGACACCAAGACGGTGGCGGGCGTCACGCGCGACTACCTGAACCTCGAGTACCAGGGGACGGACAAGGTCTTCCTGCCGGTCGACCAGCTGGCGAAGATCTCCCGCTACGTCGGCGCCGACGGCTCCCACCCGCCGCTCAGCAAGCTCGGCGGCACGCGCTGGGAGACGATGAAGGCGCGCGCCCGCCGCGCCGCGCAGGAGCTGGCGGGAGAGCTGCTCAACCTCTACGCCGAGCGCAAGCGCCGCCGCGGCCACGCGTTCACCGAGGACCCGGAGGAGCTGCGCGAGCTGGAGTCCGCGTTCCCGTACCGCGAGACGCCCGACCAGCGCGACGCGATCGAGTCCGTGCTCGGGGACATGGAGGCCGACCGCCCGATGGACCGGCTGATCTGCGGCGACGTCGGCTACGGCAAGACCGAGGTCGCGCTGCGCGCCGCGGTCAAGGCTGCCGGCGAGGGCAAGCAGGTCCTGATGCTGGTGCCGACGACGATCCTGGCGCAGCAGCACTACGGCACGTTCGCCGAGCGTCTGCGCGACCACCCGTTCACGCTCGAGCACGTCAGCCGCTTCCGCCCGCCGGCCGAGCAGCGCGAGGCGGTCAAGCGCTTCGCCGAGGGCAAGACCGACATCCTGATCGGCACCCACCGGGTGCTCAGCCGCGACGTGCGCGCCAAGGACCTGGGGCTGCTGATCGTCGACGAGGAGCAGCGCTTCGGCGTCAAGCAGAAGGAGCTCCTGCGCCAGCTCAAGCTGAAGGTCGACGTCATCTCGATGAGCGCGACGCCGATCCCGCGCACGCTCCAGATGAGCCTCGCCGGCCTGCGCGACATCTCGGTCATCGAGACCCCGCCGGAGGGGCGCCGCCCGGTCAAGACGTACGTCGGCGAGTACGACGAGCAGCTCGTCAAGCAGGCGCTCGAGCGCGAGCACGCGCGCGGCGGCCAGGCGTTCTTCCTGCACAACCGCGTCGAGGACATCGACGAGACGGCCGAGCGGCTGCGCGCCCTCTGTCCCGAGCTGCGCTTCGCCGTCGCCCACGGGCAGATGGACGAGAAGCTGCTCGAGGAGCGGATGCTGGGGTTCCTGCGCGGCGACGCCGACGTGCTCGTCTCGACCTCGATCATCGAGTCGGGCATCGACATCCCGCAGGCCAACACGCTGATCGTCGACCGCGCCGACCTCTTCGGCCTCAGCCAGCTCTACCAGATCCGCGGGCGCGTCGGCCGCAGCCGCGAGCGCGCGTATGCCTACCTGCTGTATCCCAGCGCCGCGGCGCTGACCGAGGAGGCGGCGGACCGGCTCGCCGCGCTGAGCGACTACACCGAGCTGGGCGCCGGCTTCAAGGTCGCGATGCGCGACCTCGAGCTGCGCGGGGCCGGCAACCTGCTCGGCGACGAGCAGTCCGGACACGTCGCCGCGCTCGGCTTCGAGCTCTACATGCAGATGCTCGACGAGGCAGTGCGCGCGGCCGCTCCCGACGAGGACGGCGAGCCGCCTGAGCCGGTGCGGCTCGACGTCAACGTCGACGCGTATGTGCCGCCGGACTATGTCCCGTACGAGCAGGCCAAGGTCGAGGTGCACCGCCGGATCGCGGGTGCGCGCGAGGTCGCCGACCTGCAGGAGCTGCGGGCGGAGCTTTCCGATCGGTTCGGGCCGATTCCCGAGCCGCTGAACAACCTGATCATCCTCCAGCAGGCGCGGATCAAGCTCGGCGAGGCGGGCGCGCGGGTGGTCAGCTTCCGTGGTGGGCGCCTCGCCGTGACGCCGGTGGAGCTCGACTCCGTGCGCGCCCGCGCGCTGCGCGAACGGCTCCCTGGCGTCATCTACGAGGCCGGTCGCTCGCAGCTCTCGCTGCGCGTGCCGGACGACCCGCAGCAGCGCTTCCCGGCGGTCGTCAACGCCGCCGACGTGCTCCTCTCCGTGCAGCGCGAGGCCGCTTAAAAACCTCGTCAAGCATGGAGGGGACCCAAAGCAGGGCCGCTACCATCGACCGCCGCATGCCGAATCCTGCTCGTCTTCTCACGATGCTGTGCGCCCTCGTGGCGACCTCCGCCGTCGCCATCGGGTGCGGCGGCGTCCCAGGCAACGCCGTCGCCGAGGTCGACGGGACCGCCGTCGAGAAGGAGGAGTTCGACCACTGGACGCAGGTCATCGCCAAGTCCAGCGGTCAGCCCAACGCGAGCGTGCCGGACGCGCCGGACTTCGTGAAGTGCGTCGCGCTGAAGCGCAAGACCACGCCGGCTCCCGCCAAGGGCCAGCCGAAGACGACCGACCAGCAGCTCAAGGACCAGTGCAAGCAGGAGTACGAGGCGGTCCGCGACCAGGCGCTGCAGGTGCTCGTGTCCTTCCAGTGGGTCGAGGGTGAGGCGGAGGAGCGCGGCATCAAGGTCTCCGAGGCCGAGATCAAGAAGTCGTTCGACCAGCAGAAGAAGCAGAGCTTCCCGAAGGAAGCCGACTTCGAGAAGTTCCTCAAGGACTCCGGCCAGACCGAGGAGGACATCCTCCGGCGGGTCAAGCTCGACCTCCTGTCGACCAAGATCCGCGACGCGGTCATCAAGGGCAAGGACAAGGTCAGCGACGCCCAGATCCAGGACTTCTACGACAAGAACAAGGAGCGCTTCGCGCAGCCCGAGCGGCGCGACCTCCGGATCGTCCTGACCAAGACCGAGGCCAAGGCCCAGCAGGCCCGCGCCGCGCTCGAGAGCGGCGGCTCGTGGAAGGCCGTCGCCAAGCAGTACTCGACCGACGACGCCTCGAAGTCGCAGGGCGGCAAGCTCGACGCGCAGGCCAAGGGCACGCTCGAGAAGGCGCTCGACAAGGCCGCCTTCAACGCCAAGAAGGGGCAGCTCAACGGCCCGGTCAAGACCCAGTTCGGCTACTACGTCTTCGAGGTCGACAAGATCACGAAGGCCTCGCAGCAGACGCTCGAGCAGGCGAAGGAGACGATCCGCCAGACGCTGCAGTCGCAGAACCAGCAGAAAGCGCTCGACAGCTTCGTCAACGACTTCCGCAAGAAGTGGAAGGAGCGCACGGACTGCCGCGAGGAGTACGTGATGCAGGACTGCAAGAACGCGCCGAAGGAGACTCCGACGCCGAGCGTCCAGGGCGAGGTGCCCACGCCCACGGCCCCCGAGTAGGCGCTTGGCCTCGGCGCCGGACGAGGCGGTCGACGCGCTCCGGCGCCTCGACGCGCTGACCCGCCGACTGCGCGAGGAGTGCCCGTGGGACCGCGAGCAGGACGAGCGCAGCATCGTCCCGCACACCGTCGAGGAGGCCTACGAGCTGGCGGCCGCCGCGCACTCCCGCGACGACGCCAAGCTGCTCGACGAGCTCGGCGACGTGCTCTTCCAGGTCCACTTCCTCTCGCTGCTGCTCGAGGAGCGCGGCGCCGGGTCGCTCGACCAGGTGGCCGAGCACGTGCGCCAGAAGCTGATCCGCCGGCATCCGCATGTGTTCGGCGCGGTGGAGGCCGACACGGCGGGTGAGGTCCTGCGCAACTGGGATGCGATCAAGGCCACCGAGCCGGGCCGCGAGCCGGGCATCTTCGGCGAGGTTCCGGAGAACCTGCCCGGCCCGCTGTACGCGCGCAAGGTGCAGCGGCGGGCGGCCACCAGCGGGTTCGACTTCGACCGCGTCCCCTACGACGCCGTCGAGGGCGAGCTGGCCGAGCTCCGCGAGGCCGAGGGCGACCGCGACGAGGCGTTCCACGAGGTCGGCGACGTGCTCTTCGCGGCCGTCAACGTCGCCCGCAAGCTGAAGGTCGATCCCGAGCTCGCTCTGCGCTCGGCGGCCGACCGCTTCCGCGAGCGCGTCCAGGGGGCGGCCGACCTCGCCGCAGGCGACGGCGCGGATTGGCAGGATCTCGGGCCTGAGGACCAGCTCGCGTACTACGCGCGGGCGCGGCTCGCCGAAACCGACTGAGGAGCCTCCGTGTCGCAGATCGAGTCCGTCCACGCCCGCCAGATCCTCGACTCGCGGGGGAACCCCACGGTCGAGGTCGAGCTGCGCCTCCAGTCGGGCGCCCATGGCCGCGCCGCCGTGCCGTCCGGCGCCTCGACCGGCGAGTTCGAGGCCACCGAGCTGCGCGACGGCGGTGAGGCCTGGGGCGGCAAGGGCGTCACGCAGGCGGTCGGCAACGTCAACGGCGAGATCGCGGAGGCGGTCAAGGGGATGGACGGCCTCGACCAGGAGGGGCTCGACCGCCGGCTGATCGAGCTCGACGGGACGCCGAACAAGTCGCGCCTGGGCGCGAACGCCATCCTCGGTGTCTCGCTCGCCGCCGCCCGGGCTGCGGCAGCCGAGAACGGCGTCCCGCTCTGGCGCCACCTGGGCGGCGACGATGCGCGGGTGCTGCCGGTGCCGATGATGAACGTCGTCAACGGCGGCGCGCACGCCGACAACTCGGTCGACTTCCAGGAGTTCATGGTCGTCCCGGTCGGCGCCTCGTCGTTCGCCGAGGGCCTGCGCATGGGCACCGAGGTCTTCCACGCGCTCAAGAAGACGCTGAAGGCGCGCGGCCTGAACACGGCGGTGGGGGACGAGGGCGGCTTCGCGCCCGACCTCGAGTCCAACGAGGCGGCGCTGCAGGCGCTGATCGAGGGGATCGAGGCCGCGGGCTACACGCCCGGCGACGACGTCGCCATCGCGCTCGATCCCGCCACGAGCGAGATCTACTCGGGCGGCTCCTACGAGCTCGAGCACGAGGGCCGCTCGCTGTCATCGGAGGAGATGGCGTCCTACTGGGCCGACCTCGCCGCGCGCTACCCGATCGTCTCGATCGAGGACGGGATGGACGAGGAGGACTGGGAGGGCTGGAGCGCGCTCACCGGCAAGCTCGGCGATCGCGTGCAGCTCGTCGGCGACGACCTGTTCGTGACCAACACCGAGCGCCTCAAGCGCGGCATCGACAGCGGCGTGGCGAACTCGATCCTGATCAAGGTCAACCAGATCGGCACGCTGACCGAGACGCTGGCCGCGATCGACATGGCGCGGTCGGCCGGCTACACGGCGGTCATGTCGCACCGCTCCGGCGAGACCGAGGACACGACGATCGCCGACCTCGCCGTGGCGACCGGCTGCGGCCAGATCAAGACCGGCGCCCCGTCGCGCTCGGACCGCGTGGCCAAGTACAACCAGCTGCTGCGGATCGAGGAGGCGCTCGGCGACGCGGCCGAGTACCCGGGCCGCTCAGTTTTCAGGTCCTGAACGATCCCATGCAGAGGAAGGGGCGGCCGCGCGGCGAACGAACGCGTGACGGATGCCCCGCCATACGCAGATCCGGTGGGACCGTGTCGGCCGCTGGGCCCTGATCTCGGTCCTCGGCTTCGTCCTCTACCTCTACATCGGCCCGCTCGCCACCTGGGTCGCCACCTACAAGGAGGCCGGACGCAAGCGCTCCGAGGTCGCGGCGCTGAAGGCCGAGCACCGGCGCCTGCAGGACCGCCGTGAGGACCTGCGCGACCCGTCGGCGCTCGAGCGCGAGGCCCGGCGCCTGGGGATGATCAAGGCGGGGGAGAAGTCCTACGTCATCGAAGGTCTGGAGCAGCGCCGCTAACCTCGAAAAGTGCCGTTCGAGAACGCTCTCGCCCAGTGGCAGGACGGGCTGCGGCGCCTCGCCGAGGCGCCGCCTGAGGAGCGACGGGCGCTCGAGCGGGTGACGCAGGCGATCGAGAGCGAGCTGCGCCGCCGGCTCGGCGGGGCGTTCACGTCAGGCGAGCTGGCGGACCTGTACGACGAGGGCACCGGCTGGACGACCGACCTGGCCGTGTCGGTCGCGCCCGAGGAGCCGTACGCGTGGGACGCCCGCACGGTCGCCGACGCGGCGTTCGGCCGCTACCTGCGCGCGGCGACCGACTTCGCCGGCGGGCGCCGCCTGCCCCTCGAGTGACGATCAGTCGTCGTCCTCGTCACCGCCGCCGACGCGGCGGATGACGATCTGGTCCTCTTCGATCACGACCTCGACGGGACGGTGGCCGGCCCAGTGCTCGGCGTACGTCGGGTCGTCCTGCACGGCGGGGTCGAGCCACAGGCCGTAGCCCTCTTCGCCGTGGTCGAAGGTGCCCTCGAGCGGACGGCCGGCGCCACGGCGGCGGCTGCGGCCGCCGCGAGAGCGCCGGGCGGGGCGCTTGGGCTTCGCCTCGTCCTCCTCCTCGTCGACCTCGGCCTCCGCCTCGGCGGCGCGGCGGGCGGCCTCCTCGGCCTCGCGCGCCTCCTCCTCGGCCCGGCGGGCGTCCTCTTCCTCGCGCCGCTTGGCCTCCTCCTCGAGCGCGGCGGCGATCGCGGCGTCGTCCTCGGCGCGGAGGTCGACCTCCTCGTCCACCGGCTCAGCGCCGTCGGTTTCGAGATCCTGCTCGCGCTTGAACGCCTGGATCTGTTGCACCGTCACCTCGAGCTGATGGGCGATCCACGCGTCGGTGCGACCCTGTCGCACCCACCCTCGGATCTGGTTAAGCTGAGGACGCAGGGACCGGCGGCTCATCATGAGAGGCCGGTAGGCTAGCGCAAGAGGGGTCGGGGGCTTCGGGTGCAGGCCCTATACGACAGACGCCGAATGAGCACTAATCTCGCCCCAGCCTCAGCAACCGCCAGGGAGGCGGCATCATGCTGGTACTGACACGCAAGTCCAATCAGTCGATCATGATCGGGGACGACATCGAGGTGTCTGTTCTGTCGATCATGGGGGAGAAGGTTCGCATCGGGATTCAGGCCCCGCGCGACATCCCCGTGTTCCGCAAAGAGGTCTATCTCGAGATCCAGCAGGAGAACGTCGCGGCGGGCGCGTCGGCTCGTGCCGAGGTCGATAGTGCGCTCAAGCGGCTGTCCAGCCGCCCGGGTTAGCCGATCACGTAGTACAGCGTCTGGAACATCGCGATCGTGACGATGACCGCGGTGGCGACGAGGGTCAGCAGAACGAGGGCGAAGCGCAGCGACCCCTGACGGTGGGTGCGATCCGCCCGGCGGCGTGCCTCGCGCTGGCGCGCGTGGCGGACCAGGCGCTCACGGCGCTCCCGGTCCTCTTCGATCTCCTCGAAGAACGCCTCTTCGATCTCGGCGATGCTCTGCCGCATCCGCATGGGTCACCGCGACGATAGCGCGCCCGTCTCGGCGTCGTCATAGACCTGGATGAAGCGCAGGTAGTTGTCGGCGATCTGCGTGGAGGCCTTCCCGCGGTCGAGGCTGCCGTCGAGGAAGCCGCGCAGCGCGTCCCACCAGATCGAGCGCCCGATGGCGAAGCCGACCATGCCCTCGACGGGCGCGGCCTGGCGCAGCCAGTGGTCGACCTTCTCGTCGCTGGCGCCGCGGCCGAGCAGCACGGAGACGACGTTCTCGCGGCCCTCGCCCTTGCGCGTCTGGTCGACCAGCATCTGGGCGTCCTCCTGCCGGTCGACGCCCTCGATCTTCCACACGTCGACCTCGACGCCGGCGTCCTGGATCTCCTCGATCGCGCGGCGCATGAGCTCCGGCCGCAGCTCGGCGTCGTAGCGGTCGGTGTCGCCGCCCACGGACTCGAGCTGGGCGGGCTCGGCGGGAACCAGCAGCTCGAAGAGGAACTTGCGGTCGTGGTCGTGCAGCCAGTCCGCGAGCCGCTTGAGCCGCTCGAGCTGGCCCTTGTTGGTCTCCTCGTCGCCCTCCGGGTTGTAGCGGACGAGGACCTTGGAGAAGCGCGGGTCGAAGCGCTCGATGTGATCGCCGAACTCATCGCCGTACTCGAAGTCGAACTCG
The DNA here is from genome assembly GCA_963730535.1 of uncultured Solirubrobacteraceae bacterium. Taxonomy (GTDB): domain Bacteria; phylum Actinomycetota; class Thermoleophilia; order Solirubrobacterales; family Solirubrobacteraceae; genus DASSUW01. The sequence goes on along the minus strand of CAVSRU010000007.1, from coordinate 365,071 downwards.
TCCTGGCCGGACTTCTCGACCGGCATCGAGAGCGTTAGGCCGTGCTCGTGCGCGAGCTTCGGGATGTCGCCGCCGAACTGCTCGTCGACCAGCACGCCCGCCGCCTCGGCGTCGACTCCTCGCTCGACGGCCTGCTCCATGCCCTCGTACACGAGGCGCTTCGCGTCGGTGATGGTCTCCGTCTCCTCCGGAGTGGGATCGCCCTCGATCCCGAACATCTTCTTCTGGAACGACCCCCGGTGATCGAAGGCCAGGATGTAGAGCTTCCTGTCGTAGCCGAGCGTCGCCATCGTGCTGCCAACCCCTGTGTCGAACGTCGTGTCGCCTGCTCGGTCCCTACTCTACGCGGCCGATGGAGCCGAAGTTCACCGGCCCCAGCTACACCATCGGGATCGAGGAGGAGCTGATGATCCTCGAATCCGGGTCGCTGGCGCTGGCCAACGCGATCGACGAGGTGCTCGAAGAGCACGGGGGCGAGGACGACCACGTCAAGCCCGAGCTGCTCGAACCGGTGCTCGAGATCGCCACCGACCCGCACCCCGACACCCGGGCCGCGGGTGAGCAGCTGCGCGCGCTGCGCCGCTCGGTCGCCGAGGCGGCCGACCGGCGCGGCAAGCTGATCGGCTCTTCCGGCACCCACCCGTTCGCGCTGTGGGAGGACCAGCGGGTGTCCTCCCGGCCGCGGTACCGCGAGCTGATCGAGGCGCTGCGCTTCGTCGCGCGGCAGGAGATCATCTACGGCCTGCACGTGCACGTCGGGCTCGACGATGCGGACAAGGCGATCCACGTCGCCAACGGGATGCGTGTGCACGTGCCGATCCTGCTCGCGCTCGGCGCCAACTCGCCGTTCTGGCGGGCCGACGACACCGGCTTCGCCTCCACCCGCATGCCGGTGTTCCGGGCGTTCCCGCGGGTCGGCATCCCGCCCTACTACGACGGCTGGAAGGATTACGAGCGCCGTATCGGCTTCATGATCGATTCGGGCGTGATCGAGGACTACACGTACCTCTGGTACGACGTCCGCCCCCATCCGAACTTCGGCACGGTGGAGATCCGGGCGATGGACGCCCAGACGCGGGTGGAGCACACGCTGGCCCTCGCCGCTCTCATCCAGGCGATGGTCAAGGAGCTCGCCGAGCACTACGAGTCCGGCGCCCAGCTCGGCCGCTACCCGTACGAGATGCTCGACGAGAACAAGTGGCTGGCCGCGCGCCATGGCATGGACGGCGAGCTCGTCGACCTCCCGGAGCGACGGCTCGTCCCCGCCAAGGAGCTGGCCCGGCGGCTGTACGACCGCCTCAAGGAGCACGCCCAGGACCTCGGCTCCGCCGGCGAGCTGGAGGCGCTCGAGGACATCCTCACCGGCGGCAACGGCGCGCACCGCCAGCGGGTGGTCTACGGGGCGAACCACGACTACGCCGAGGTCGTCCGAGAAATCGTGCAGGCCAGCATTCCCTAGCCCCTAGAATCGGAGGTCCATGGCGAGCGGCCCGGACCTCTTCGTGGTCTGCAAGAAGTGCGGCTCGGAGGTGTCCCCGTACATCACCGAGTGCCCTTACTGCGGGACGCGGCTGCGCAAGCGCGCGCCGAAGCTCGAGCGCGGGGGCGTCGCCAAGGAGCCGAAGGCGCCCCGCCGCCGCCGGCCCACGCTGGGCCGCCTGAAGCCCGGTGAGATCCCTGGCATCCGGGTCGACCGGCGCCCGTACGCCACGTTCGCGCTCGTCCTCGCCTCCCTGATCACGACGCTCGGCGCCCGCGCCGACCTGTGGGAGGTCGACAAGCTGCTGCTGGCCGACGGCTTCACGGACGACCCGTGGCGCCCGTTCACGACGCTGTTCCTCTACGGCCAGACGGGCTACGAGATCGTGGCCCTCGGCGTCATCTTCCTATTCGGCTCGCTGCTCGAGCGCCGACACGGCCCGTGGGCGCCGCTGCTCGTGTTCTTCGGAGGCGGCGGGGGCGGGATGTTCCTCGCCATCGCCGGGGACGACATCAACGTCGTGGCCACCGGCGGCAACGGCGCTGCGCTGGCGATGCTCGCCGCCTGGGCGATGCGCGACGTGCTGGGTCGCCGCCGCGGCCGCGAGGACGACTCCGACCTGCTCGGCGCGCTCGCCATCGCCGCCGTGGTGATCCTGCTGCCGCTGGCGACCGAGGACGCGAGCGCCCTGGCCGGCCTCGGCGGAGGCCTCATCGGCGTGGTCCTCGGCGCGCTCCTGGCGCGGCTGCCCGAGGGTTAGCTCGCCTCCGCCGCCGAACGGCAACGGCAACTGCGCTGGGTAGGGAAGCGAGGGAGCCAGCCGCTGCGCGAACTATCCCGGATTAGCCGCGGTTTCCGCGGCTAATCGGGGATAGTTCGGCGAACCGTGTCGAGTTAGCCCCGGAAACCGGGGCTAACTCGACGCAGTTCGCGCCATCGCCGCCGACGCCGGCCCCTCCACCTCCCTACCCAGCCGGTGTTGACGTTCGTCAAACGACCACGATCGTCCCTGCGACACCCGCCACCAGGCGCCCGACGAGCACGCCGTCGATCTCCGCCGCCCGCCCGGCGGGCACGGCCGCGAGCAAGCCACCCGACGTCATGGCATCGCACAGCAGCCGCCGGCGCGGCTCGGGCACCGCGTCGTCGAAGCGCGTGAAGCTCTCAGCGTCGGCCCGGTTGCGCCGCGAGCCCCCGGCCACCGCCGCGTCGGTCTCCAGCAGCTCGAGCACGCCGTCGAGCGCGGGGACGGCCGCGGCGTCGATCTCGGCCGCCAGGCCGCTCGCCTCGGCCAGCTCGTGCACGTGCCCGAGCAGGCCGAAGCCGGTCACGTCGGTGAGCGCGTGGGCGCCGGCGGCGCGGGCCTGCACCGCGGCGCGGTCGTTGAGCGTGGTCATGACCTCGATCGCCCGCGCCACGAGGTCCGGGGCGGCGAGGCCGCGCTTGATCGCCGTGGCCACCGCGCCGGCTCCCAGCGGCTTGGTCAGCACGAGCGCGTCGCCGGCCCGCCCGCCGGCGTTCGTGAGCACGTCGCCGGGGGCCACGATCCCGGTCACCGCCATGCCGTACTTGGGCTCCGGGTCGTCGATCGAGTGGCCGCCGACGACGGCCGCCCCGGCCGCGGCGGCCGCGTCGCCGCCCCCGCGCAGGATCTCGCGCAGCAGGTCCGGGCCGAGCGTCTCGAGCGGGTATGCGACCAGGTTGAGCGCCGCCACCGGCGTAGCGCCCATCGCGTAGATGTCGGACAGCGCGTTGGTGGCGGCGATCCGCCCGAACGCGTACGGGTCGTCGACGATCGGCGTGAAGAAGTCCGCGGTCTGGACGATCGCCAGGTCGTCGGTGAGCTGCACGACGCCGGCGTCGTCCGCCGTGTCGGCCGCCACCAGCACGCGGGGGTCGACCGGCCGGGGGAGCGAGGCGACGATCGGCCGCAGCGCGGCGGCGGACAGCTTGCACCCGCATCCGGCGCCGTGCGACAGGGAGGTCAGGGGCACGGACATCGGCTCCTATGATGGCCGTCCGTGCCCGAGCGCCACTCCGACGCCGAGATCGACGCTGCGATCGAAGCGCTGAGCGACCCGCAGCGCCTCGAGGAGGCGCAGCGGCTCGTCCAGACCAAGGCTCCGCAGCTCCAGCGGATCCTCGACCAGGCTCTCGAGGCGGCCGACTGGTACGGCTCCGCCCACCAGGCCGAGGTGCTCAAGGCCGCCGGGCGGGCCGATCCCGACGAGCGGGTCGCCGCCGTGCGGACGCTCGTGGCGGAGGAGACGCGGGTCAGCATGCTGATCGGCGTCGCCGTCGGGTACGAGCTGGCGCAGATGTTGACGAGAGGAGACTCCTGATGGCCGTGGACGTTCGATACCTGGGGCACTCGTGCTTCGAGCTCAAGGCCGGCGGCGCGACGGTGCTCGTCGACCCCTTCCTGACGGGCAACCCGAAGGCGGCCGTGTCCGCCGACGAGGTCGAGCCCGACGTGATCCTGCTCACCCACGGTCACGGCGACCACCTGGGCGACACGGTCGACATCGCCAAGCGCACGAACGCGCCGGTGGTGGCCATCCTCGAGCTGGCCAACGAGATCAGCGGGCAGGGCGTCGAGGTGTTCGATCCCAACCTCGGCGGCACGGTGAAGTTCGACTGGGGCTGGGTCAAGCTCGTCCCTGCCTGGCACACCGCGGTCACGCCGAGCGGCACGCCGCACACCCCCGCCGGCCTGCTGATCCACATCGGCGACCGGCTCGTCTACCACCTGGGCGACACCTGCCTGTTCAGCGACCTCCAGCTGATCGCGCGGCGCGGTGACAAGGTCGACCTCGCGCTCGTGCCGATCGGCGGCCATTACACGATGGACCGCTACGACGCGGTGACCGCGGTGGGGTTCATCGAGCCCCAGCAGGTGATCCCCTGCCACTACAACACGTTCCCGCCGATCGAGACCGACGCAGAGGCCTTCAAGTCCGACGTCCAGAACGCCGGCTTCTCGGAGGTCGTCATCGTCGAGCCCGGCGGGACCCACAAGGTCAAGTGACTCACGCGATCGTGCTCATCGAGGCCGAGCGCTCGGCGATCGAGCGGCTCGGCGGCCAGCTGGCCGATGTGGAGGGCGTGGCCGAGGCGTACTCGGTCACCGGCGAGTGGGACTTCGTCGCCATGCTGCGCGTGCGAGATCCGCAGGAGGTGGCCGAGGTGGTGACCCATCGCTTCGCGCGGCTGGAGGGGATCGAGCGGACGCACACGATGGTCGCCTTCGAGGTCTTCTCGCAGCACGACCTCGAGGCGCTGTTCTCCATCGGCACGTGATGCGCCGGCTGCTCGTGGTGGCGCTCGTCGTCCTGGCGGGCTGTGGGTCCGACGACGCCGAGGAGACCACCCAGTCCCCGACCCCGGACCCCGTCGTCACCGAGACAACGACCGCCACGCCGACCGCCACCGCGACCGCGACCGAGACCGCCACGCCGGAGCGGACGAAGACGCCGGGGCCGGAGGAGCAGCCGGGCGGGGCGGGCGACGAAGAGGAGGCGCGGGTGCGGGTGCGCTTCCGGGTGACGCCCAAGGGCATCAGCCCGCCGCAGGTATCGGTCCCGGCGTTCCTGGCACTCGAGCTGATCGTCGACAGCTACCTCGCCGAGCCGTTCGTCGTGCGCCTCGAGGGTGCGCCGCCGCTCGAGGTCGGCGCGGGCCGCACGGCGCGCATGGACCTCGACGGCCGCCGTCCCGGGCGCTACCCGATCGACTTCGGCGACGCAGGCCAGGCGCTGCTCGTCACCGGCGTCGAGCCGGGCCCGTAGGCATAGGCTCGCTAGTGGATGCGGGCGCCGAGCGGGACCTCGACGTCGGGCGCCAGGAGGATGATCCGGCCCTCCTCGTCGGAGGCGCCGAGGCACAGGACCTCGGAGCGCGTCGGGCCGATCTGGCGCGGCGGGAAGTTGACGACGGCGACGACGAGCCGGCCCTCGAGCTCCTCGCGTGCGTAGTTGGTGATCTGCGCCGACGAGCGCTTGGTCCCGATCTCGTCGCCGAAGTCGATCGTCAGCTTCCAGGCGGGCTTGCGTGCCTCGGGGAAGTCCTCGACGGCGAGCACCCGCCCCACCCGCATGTCGACCTTGAGGAAGTCGTCGAACTCGATCATCGGCGCGCCAGCCTAACGGCCAGGCGCCGGTTCTAGCTCTCGGGCGCGGGCGTCGGCTCGGGAGTCGGCTCCGGCGTGGGCTCGGGCGCCGGGGTCGGCTCAGGCGTCGGCGTGGGCGGGGTCGGCTCCGCCGGCTGGGGCGTCGGCGACGGCTGCACGGTGACCGGGGGCGCGTACGGCCCGCTCGGCTGCTCGGGCGCGATCGCGCCCTCCGAGGGGGCCGTGGTGCCGGTGGTGCCGCCCGGGAGCGTGGTCGTGGCGCTCTCGTGCTCCTCGGTCAGTCCCGGCTCCTCGCCGGTCGTCGCGACCGGCGTCGCCTCCGGCTTGGCGGCCGCGGTCTCCTTCGCCTTCGGCTTCGTCTCGACGCGGAGCTTGGGCGCGGTGCGGCGCGGGCGCGCCTCGCGCGCCGGCGCGAGCACGGGCGCGGCGGCGGCGGCGGCCGGCGGAGCGGGGGCGGCGGGCGCCGCGGCGGCCACGGCGACCTCGGCCTTGGCCTTCGGCTTGCGCGTGACGTGCTGGACCTCGACGGCCCCGGCGGTGACGATCGCCGCGGCGGCGAGCCCGGCCACGGTCTTCGTCGCCAGCGTGCCGATCCCCGCCTGCGCCGCGGCTCCGGCGGCGGCGGCCGCGCCGCCCGAGGCGGCGGCCGTGCCGCCGCTCGCGGCGGCGCTGGTCCCGAGGTGGGCGAGGATCGTCTTCTTGAGCAGCAGGAGCGGCGCCACCGGGAAGAGGGCGGCGAGCGCCCGGTTGGTCGCCCGCAGGTGCTTGCGGAACGCGGAGCACGGCTCGCACGTGCGCAGGTGGCGGCGCAGCGGGGCGGTCGTGCCGGCCAGGCCCTCGGCGATGCGGCCGAGCTCGTCGCGCACCTCCTCGCACGTCAGCAGCCGGGCCTCGGCGGCCTCCGCCAGCGACACGCGCGCGCGTACGAGGAGCGACTTGACCGACGGGACGGTGGTCTCCATCGCCTCGGCGATCTGCTCGTAGGAGAGCGCGTCGATCTCGCGCAGCAGGAGCGCGGTCTTCTGCGTCTCCGGCAGGTCCTGGACGTCGGCCATGAGCAGCCGGAACTCCTCGCGACGATGCACCTTGTCGGCCGTCGTGAGGCCGTGCTCGGAGAAGTGCACGTCCATCGAGTCGACGCCCACGGCCTGTGCGCGGCGCAGGTGGTTCAGCGAACGGTTGCGAGCGATCCGGTACAGCCACGGCCGGACGTTGATCTCCCGCTCGTCGGCGAGGATCGCGTTGAACGCCGCCGCGAACACCTCCTGGAGCACGTCCTCGGCGTCCTCCTTCGAGCTGAGCATATGGCGGCAGAACGCGAGCAGCCGCGACTGGTAGCGGGCCACGAGCGCCTCGAACGCATGCGGGCTCCCGCGCCGCACGAGCGCGATCAGGCGCTCGTCGGACTGCAGGCGCAGCAACGGCGAGCGCCCGTGGATCCCGGCAAGGCCGGCGGAGTGCTGAAGAGCGGAAGCTTCCACGTCAAAGGGTCCCGCCCGCGCAAACTCCAGCGCGTCGGGAAAGTTTCGAGGAAACGCAGGGTAGCGAGCGGTAGCGGGAGGCATGCAACGTCAACGGCGGCTGGTAACGCGGTCAGGGAGGCGAGGGGAACTGCACCCTCCCGTGCACCCTTCAATGCCGCAGTTGATGTTTCGGGCGCACAGATACGATCCACGGGAGCCCGGGTGGCGTAACTGGCAGCCGCGATCGGCTTAAACCCGATTGTCCGCGAGGGCGTGTGGGTTCGAGTCCCACCCCGGGCATCGTGGGCACCGAAGGCGCCCTCGGCGTGTGATCGCGGTCACACGTTTTCGCAAGTTTCCGGCGGGGCGCTCGTTCAGGCCAGAGTGCGAGGCTCAGCCTCATTGGCGCGCGTTGCGGCGATCGTCGCCGTTGCCATCGCGACTGCATTCGCGGTGGTCGTCCTGGTGGACAGCGCGTCTGGCGACTACACGGTCAAGGCGAGGTTCCAGAACGCCTCCCAGCTCGTCAAGGGCAACCTCGTGCAGGTCTCCGGCATGCGCGCGGGCTCGGTCGAGGACATCCGCCTGACGCCCGACGGGCAGGCGGAGCTGACGCTGAAGATCGACGAGAAGTACGCGCCGCTGCGGCGGGGGACGCACGCGACGGTTCGCCAGGCCTCGCTGTCGGGCGTCGCCAACCGCTACATCGACCTCCGGCTGCCCGGCGCCCGGGAGCCGGCCATCCCCGACGGCGGGACGATCGCGCAGGACTCGACGACGACCGCGGTCGACCTCGACCAGATCTTCAACACGCTCGACGAGCCGACCCGCAAGGACCTCCAGAAGGTGATCAAGGGCTCGGCCGCGCTGCACGAGGGCCAGGGCGAGCAGATGAACGAGGGCCTGCTCTACCTCAACCCGTCGCTGTCGGCCTCCTCGCGGCTGTTCCGGGAGCTGAACTCCGACTCGAAGCTGCTCGAGCGCTTCGTCGTCGCGTCCTCCGAGCTCGTCACCGACCTCGCCGACCGCCGCGACGACCTCGCCGGCCTCGTCGACGGCCTGGCCACCACCACGACCGCGATCGGGAACGAGCAGGCGGCGCTGGCCGAGTCGATCGGGCGGCTGCCCGACTTCATGCGGCGCGCGAACACCACCTTCCTGAACCTGCGGGCCGCGCTCGACGACCTCGAGCCGCTGGTCGACGACTCCAAGCCGGTCGCCAAGAAGCTGCGCCCGTTCCTCGCCGAGCTGCGCCCGCTCGCCCAGGACGCCCGCCCCACGTTCGCCGACCTCAGCCGCCTGATCAAGGCGCCGGGCAAGAGCAACGACCTGATCGAGCTCACCAACGCCCAGGTCCCGCTGCGCGACGTCACGGTGCGCGACGTCGAGGAGAACGGCAAGGAGCGACCGGGCGCGTTCCCGGCCTCCACGAAGGCGCTCGAGCAGGGCGCGCCCAAGCTCGCGTACCTGCGGCCCTACATGCCCGACCTGCTCGGCTGGTTCGACGACTTCAGCCACTCCGGCACCTACGACGCGCTCGGCGCCGCGTCGCGCGTGGGCGTGCACGCCAGCGCGTTCGCGCTCCTGGACGGCCAGCTCATCGACCTGCCGATCGAGCTGCGCGACGAGGCGTTCAAGGCCACCGCCGAGACCGACCAGCGCAACCGCTGCCCGGGCGGCGGCGACCTGAAGTCCAAGGACGGCTCGCGGCCCTGGAAGCCGTCGGCGGACTACAACTGCGATCCCTCCCAGACCCTCCCGGACGGCTGAGATGCGCCGGCTGCTCGTCATCGCCGTTCTGTTGGTGGCGGGAGCCGCCGCGGTCGCCACCGCGTCCGCCGGGTCCGAGGACCCGCAGGGCCCGCGCTACAGCGTCGAGCTCGACAACGCGTTCGGCATCGTCGAGGGCGCCGACGTGAAGGTCAGCGGCGTGCGCGCCGGCCGCGTGACCGGCATGCGCGTCGACCGCAGCTCCAAGCGCGCGCTGGTCGACTTCAGGATCGACAAGGCAGGCTTCGGCTCGCTGCGCACCGACGCGTTCTGCGAGACCCGCCCGCAGTCCCTGATCGGCGAGTACTTCGTCGACTGCCGCCCGGGCACCGCGTCCGAGCGCCTGCGCACGGGCGCGACGATCCCGGTCGAGCAGAGCGCCTCGACGATCCCCGTCGACCTGATCAACAACATCATGCGCCGCCCGTACCGCGAGCGGCTCGGGATCATCCTCGACGAGCTGGGCGCCGGCGTCGGTGGCCGTGCCGAGGACATCCAGGCCACGCTGCGCCGCGCGGTGCCCGCCCTGCGCGAGACCGACCGCGTGCTCGCCATCCTCGCCGAGCAGAACAAGGTCCTGGGCGGCCTGACCAAGAACGCCGACACGGTGATCGGCGACCTGGCCGCCAACCGCAAGGACGTCGGCCGCTGGGTGACGGAGACGAAGCAGACCGCGTCGGCGTCGGCCGAGCGCCGCGCCGAGATCGCCGCCAGCCTGCGCCGCCTGCCGGGCTTCCTGCGCGAGCTCGAGCCGACGATGGCCAAGCTCGGCGCGGCGGCCGATGCCCAGTCGCCGGCGCTCGAGGACCTCAACGCGTCCGCCGGCCAGCTCGCCCGGCTGCTCGAGAACCTGCCGGAGTTCAGCGACGCCTCGCGCACGAGCCTGACCTCGCTCGCCGAGATGAGCCGCAAGGGGCGTCCCGCGCTGAGGGCGGCGAAGCCGACGATCGCCGAGCTCGAGCGCTTCTCCACCAAGACCCCCGAGCTCGCCAACAACCTCGACTTCGTCCTGCGCGACCTCGACGACCGCAAGCGCGCGGTCGAGCCCGATCCGCGCTCGCCGGGCGGCAAGGGCTACACGGGGCTGGAGGCGCTGCTCCAGTACGTCTTCGACCAGTCGATGGCCATCAACGCCTTCGACTCCAACGGCTACATGCTGAAGGTCAACCTCTTCCTCTCCGAGTGCTCGGAGTACCAGAACCGGTTCTCGCTGAAGGAGAAGCTCAAGGAGGACCCGGGCTTCTACGCGCGCTGCGCCGCGATCCTCGGCCCGAACCAGCCCGGCATCACCCAGAACGACCCGACGTACACGGGCGCGCAGGACCACGGCGGGCACCACCTGCCGTCGGCCAAGGCCAAGCAGGACAAGCCCAGCCCGCCCGCCGCACCCGAGGTCCCGCGGACGCCGGAGAGCCGGGACGGCAAGCCGAAGCTCGACGAAGACGTCAGGCGCCAGGCCGAGAAGATCGCCAAGCAGCTGGAGGAGACGCTCGGGATCGACCTGCCCGACCTCCCGGCCACCCCCGGCCTGCCGGCCCTGCCGCCGACGCCCGCGCTCCCGCAGGCACCGGTCGGCACGGCCAACGCCCAGCAGCTCCTCGACTACCTGCTCGCGCCATGAGACGCGCCTCCGTCGCCGCCAACCCCGTGCTCATCGGCGCCGTCACGATCCTCGTGACGACCGTCGCCGTGTTCCTCGCGTACAACGCGAACAACGGCCTGCCATTCGTGCCCACGACGACGATCAAGGCGCGCGTGGCCAACGGCGCGAACCTCGTCAAGGGCAACGAGGTGCGCTCCGGCGGCACGCGCATCGGCGTGGTCAGCGACATGCGGCCGATCCGGCTCGAGGACGGGACCGGCGGCGCGGAGCTGACGCTCGAGCTCTCCAACGAGCACGGCGACGTGCCGCGCGACTCGACGCTGCGCATCCGCCCGCGCTCGGCGCTCGGCCTCAAATACGTCGAGCTGACCAAGGGCTCGAGCGAGGACGACTTCCGCAGCGGCGACGTCCTCCCGTCCGAGCAGGCGTCGTTCTCGGCCGAGCTCGACGACGTCTATCGGATGTTCGACGAGCCCACCCGGCGGGCCGCCCAGGGCAACCTGCGCGGCTTCGGTGACGCGTTCGCGGGCCGCGGCAGCGCCGTCGGCCGGACGCTCGAGGAGTTCCCGGCGCTCTTCGGCTCGCTCGAGCCGGTGATGGCCACGCTCGCCGACCCCGACACGGACCTCGACGGCTTCGTGCGCGAGCTGGCCGACGCGGCGCGGATCGTGGCCCCGGTGTCGGACCAGCAGGCCGCGCTCTTCACCTCGATGGCCGACACCTTCGAGGCACTCGGCCGTGACGAGGAGGCGCTCAAGGCGTTCATCGCCAAGTCGCCCTCGACCCTGGACGCCGGCGTCGAGTCGTTCCGCGTCCAGCGCCCGTTCCTCGACGACCTGACCGCCTTCTCGCAGGACTTCTCGGGGGCGACCGAGGAGCTCAAGGCCGCGCTCCCGCCGCTCAACGGCGCGGTCGAGGTCGGCACCCCGGTGCAGAAGCGGGCGGTCAAGCTCAACGACGAGCTGGCCAAGACGCTCGACCAGGTGCGCGACCTCGCCGAGGCCCCGGGCACCAACGCCGCGCTGCGAGGGCTGACGGCGACGGTCACCACGCTCAACCCGCAGATGCGCTTCTACGGGCCGTACGTGACGGTCTGCAACTACTGGAACTACTTCTGGACGTACCTCGCCGAGCACTTCTCCGAGCCCGACAGCTCCGGCCAGGCCCAGCGTGCGCTCGTCAACACGACCCCGCGGCAGGAGGACAGCCCCGGCTCGATGGGCGCCGACGAGCCGGCCAACGGCGAGGACGTCAAGGAAGGCAACGCCGCGTACGCGCAGGACCAGCCGTACGGCGCCGCGGTCGCGCCCGACGGGCGCGCCGACTGCGAGGCCGGCCAGCGCGGCTTCGTCGAGCGGCAGGCGCGGTTCCTGCCGGAGAAGTACAAGGTCGCCCGCGACCCGCGCTCCCCCGGCCTCCAGGGCCCGACCTTCACCGGCCGCCCGCGGGTCCCGAAGGGCCAGACCTTCGCGCCCGAGCCCGAGACCGGTCCCTACAGCGGCCTGCCGGAGTCCGAGCACCCATGATGCGGCGCTCGAACACGTTCGTCGGCATCCTCGCCCTCGCCGTGATCGCGGTCGTCGTCTACTTCGGCTGGACGAAGGAGATCCCGTTCCGCTCGCACTACGAGGTCAAGGCCGCGTTCGAGAGCTCGAACAACCTGCGCACCGGGTCGCCGGTCCGGATCGCCGGCGTCGAGGTCGGCAAGGTCACGGCCGTCGAGCGGGGCGACGGCGAGGGCGCGATCGTGACCATGCGGATCAAGGACGAGGGCCGGCCGGTGCACGCCGACGCCACCGCCAAGATCCGCCCGCGCATCTTCCTCGAGGGCAACTTCTTCGTCGACATGACGGCCGGCTCGCCGTCGGCCCCGGAGCTGAAGGACGGCGCCACGATCCCCGTCCAGCAGACCGCCACCCCGGTCCAGCTCGACGAGGTTCTGACCGCCCTCCAGTCCGATACGCGCGAGGACCTCAAGGTGCTGCTGCGCGAGTACGGCAGGGGCCTCGACGGCGCCGGTGCCCGCGGCTTCAACCGCTCGATCCCCTACTGGGAGTCCGCCTACCGCGACTCCGCGATCGTCTCCGACGCGATGCGCGGGCAGACCGGTCACGACCTGTCCGGCTACGTCAAGCAGGCCGGCGCCACCGCCGCCGCGCTCGACCGCAACCGCGGGCAGCTCAAGTCGCTGATCACCGACTTCAACGTGGCGGCCGCCGCGTTCGCCCGCCAGGACGGCAACCTCCAGGCCGCCGTCGGCGAGCTCCCGCGCACGCTGCGCGCCGCGATGCCGGCGCTCGCCGAGCTCAACGAGGCGTTCCCGCCGCTGCGCGCGCTCGCCGTCGAGCTGCGGCCGGGCGTGCAGAACTCGGAGGCCACGCTCGATGCCGCGACCCCGTGGGTGCGCGAGCTGCGCGGTCTCGTCTCGAAGCCCGAGCTGCGCGGCCTGGCCGACGACCTCGGCGCCGCGGTCCCCGACCTCGCCGCGCTGATCGAGCGCAGCCTCCCGCTCTACCGGCAGGTCCGCCGGGCGGCGAGCTGCCAGACCTCCGTGCTCGAGCCGTGGATGCAGGACACGGTGCCCGACGAGCACTTCCCGGCCGAGGGCAAGGTCTACGAGGAGGCCCCGAAGCCGCTGCCGGGCCTCTCCGGCGAGAGCCGCTCGGGCGACGCCAACGGCCAGTGGTTCCGCGCGCTCGCGGCCGGCGGCAAGAACCTCGTGACCTTCAAGCCCGGCGTCTTCGGGACCACGCCGGAGCCGATCCTGGGCGCCAACCCGCCCAAGCCGGAGCGCCGCCCGCCGCTCAACCCCGACGTCCCGTGCGAGACCCAGCAGAACCCCGACCTGCACACGGTGCCCGGCAAGCCGCCCGAGCAGCGGACCATCGACACCGGCACGGCGGCCTTCCAGGCCCGCTACGCGAAGGCGCGGGAGAACGCGATCGAGTGGCTCGAGGGCCAGCTCAAGGCGGAGGGCCTCTCCGACCGGATCTCGGTCTCGAACACGCCGGCGACACAGGCGACGATCGACAAGCTGAGGGCCGGCCGGTGACCGCGATCCGCACGGATTGCGAGGCCACGCGGTAATGGTCGCAATCCGCAAGCACGCCAAGGAGGCGCTCGCCGTGCTCGGCCTGATCGTCGTGGCCGCCGGCGTGTCGGTCTACCTGCTCGACCAGCAGCGGATGCGCTTCCCGTGGGAGGAGGCGCCGCTGCGGCTCAAGGCGGAGTTCTCCACCGCCCAGGCCGTGACCGCCGGGCAGGGCCAGACCGTCCGCGTCTCCGGCGTGCGGATCGGCGACATCGGCGACGTCAAGCTGCGCGACGGCCGCGCGGTCGTCGAGATGGTCATCGACCATGACTACGAGGGCATGGTCCGGACCGACGCCCGCGCGCTGCTGCGCCCCAAGACCGGCCTCAAGGACATGTTCATCGACCTCGAGCCGGGGTCGGACGACGCGCCGGCCGCCAAGGAGGGCTTCACCGTCCCCATCTCCGCGACGGCCCCCGACGTGAACCCGGACGAGATCCTCTCCGAGCTCGACGCCGAGACGCGCGACTACCTCAAGCTGCTGATCGGCGACAGCGGGCGCGGCCTGGAGGGCCGCGGGCTCGACCTGCGCGAGCTGCTGCGGCGCTTCGAACCCACCCACCGCGACCTCGCGCGCGTGAACAGCGAGGTCGCCAAGCGTCGCACCAACCTGCGGCGGCTGATCACCTCGCTCAACCAGCTCAACGGCGAGCTCGCCTCGCGCGGCGACGACCTCGCCGGCCTCGTCGACTCCTCGGCCGCCGTGATGCGCCAGTTCGCCGCCGAGGAGAGCAACGTGTCGGCCGCCGTCGGCGAGCTGCCGGGCGCGCTCCAGGAGACGACGGAGACGATGGGCAAGCTCGAGCGCTACGGCCGCCTGCTCGGCCCGACCGCAGAGCGGCTGCGGCCGGCGGCGCGCGCGCTGGCGCCCGCCAACGACGCCGTCCGCCCGCTGGCGATCGAGACGACGCCGCTGCTGCGCAACGACATCCGGCCGTTCGTGCGCGAGGCACGCCCCGTGGTCCGCGACCTGCGGCCCGCCGCCGACAACCTCGCGAAGGCGACGCCGGACCTCACGAGCGTCTTCACGCGCTTCAACCGCTTCCTCAACCTGCTCTCCTTCAACCCGGGCGGGCGCGAGGCCCCGGACAATGCGTCGCGCCAGGAGGGCTACCTCTTCTACGTCGCCTGGGTCCAGCACATGGCCACCCAGCTGTTCTCGAGCTCCGACGCGCACGGCGTGTTCCGGCCCGTGACGATCGCCGCGCCCTGCGCGACGATCCAGCAGCTCGTCAAGGAGGAGCCCGAGCTCGAGTTCCTGTCCGCGCTGACCCCGATCCTGGCCGACTCCGCGGCCTGCGGAAGCTGATGCAGAAGTCAGCCCCATCCGTCGCCCGCATCCTGACGATGGCCGTCTTCGCGCTGTCGTGCTTCGGCCTGTTGCTCTTCCTGTGGATCTCCTTCGGCGGGCCGGTCCCGCTCAAGCCGCAGGGGTACCGCGTGCAGGTCGCGTTCCCGGAGGCGACGACGCTGGCGACCGAGTCCGACGTGCGGATCGCCGGCGTGTCGGTCGGCAAGGTCCGCCGGCTCGAGGCCGACGACGGGCGCAACCGCACCGTGGCCACGATCGAGCTCGAGCGCGAGTTCGCGCCCCTGCGCCAGAACACGCGCGCCATGCTGCGCCAGAAGACGCTGCTGGGGGAGACCTACGTGGAGCTGTCGCCCATGCGCGGCGGGCGGGAGCTGCCGGAGGGCGGCCGCCTGCCCGACGGCCAGGTGGCCGAGACGGTGCAGCTCGACGAGATCTTCGACTCGCTCGACCCCGCGACGCGCGCGGCGTTCCGCACCTGGCAGCAGGACTTGGCGAAGGGCATCGAAGGTCGCGGGCGCGACTTCAACGACGCGCTCGGCACCCTGCCCGGCTTCGCGGCCGACGGCGCCGACGTGCTGGGGGTGCTGGACTCGCAGGAGGGCGCACTCCAGCGCCTCGTCAAGAACACCGGCGTGACGTTCGACGCGCTGACCGAGAACGAGCAGCAGCTGCGCACGCTGATCACCTCGTCCAAGCGCGTGTTCGACGCGACGGCGTCGCGCAACGACGCGCTCGCCGAGACCATGCGCATCTTCCCGACGTTCCTCGACGAGTCGAAGGCGACCTTCGCGCGCCTGGAGACCTTCTCGGCCGACACGCGGCCCCTGGTCCAGGACCTGCGGCCGGTGGCGCAGGACCTGAAGCCGACGCTGGCCGACGTCCGCGCGCTGGCGCCTGACCTCGAGCGGTTCTTCCGCGACCTCGACCCGCTGATCACGGCCTCCAAGACCGGGCTGCCGGCGGCGCGCGAGGTGCTCAAGGGCGCCGAGCCGCTGCTCGCCGAGCTGCACCCCTTCCTCGGCCAGCTCAACCCGATGCTCCAGTTCCTCGAGCTCTCGCAGATGCAGGTCTCCGACTTCATCTCCTACGGCGCGGCGGCCCTGGCCGACACCACGGAGTCACCCGGCGGAGGCGTCGGCCACTACCTGCGCCAGTTCGGGCCCACCGGGTCGGAGAGCGCGGCGATCTTCCGCAAGCGCCTGAAGACCAACCGCGGCTCCACCTACGTCGGGCCCCGGCAGCTGTTCGGCCCGCAGATCGAGACCTACCTCATGGCGTCGTCGTCGGACTGCGAAAACGCCGGCGGCACCACGCGGCCGTCCGAGGGCACGCCTGGCTGCTGGACGCACGAGCCGTCGCAGTTCCAGGGCCGCCTCCAGGGCGACTTCCCGCATGTCGAGCCGGACGACTACCGCACGGGCGGCGGCCGCCGCGGCGTCGACCGCTAGGCGGCGACGCGGCTCGCGGCGGCGGCCGCGGTGAAGCCGGACAGCAGCGCCTCGGCAAGCGTGCGGTTGCCGCTGAACTCGAGGTCGTCCGACGTCCCCTCGGGCCCCAGGGCATGGACCCAGGCCTGGCGGCCGCCCGTGACCATTGCCGTCGGGTCCGTCTCGGACGGCGCCTCGGAGATCTCGACGCGTCCGTCGCCGATGGTCATCCGGTAGCGCCGCTCGGGGGAGCCGTCGCCCTCGCTCTCGACGACCAGCTCCACCGTGCCGTCGACGCCCGCCGGCGGCTCGATGAGCCCGGGCGCGAGCCGGAAGATCGCGCCGACGTTGATGTCCTCGCCCGGGCGCGGAGCGCTCCACGTCCAGTCGTAGCCCCAGCGCGCGAGCGCGCCGACGACGGGCATCAGCTCACGCGAGCGCTCGGTCAGCTCGTAGTCGACCCGCGGCGGCACCTCGCGGTAGCGCTGGCGGGTCAGCAGGCCGTCGGCCACCATGCGGTTGAGGCGGGAGCGCAGCTGCTCTGTCGAGATGCCGGGCAGGACCCGCTGGAGCTCCACGAAGCGCCGCGGGCCGGCCGCCAGATCGCGGATGATCAGCAGCGTCCACTTGTCGCCGACAAGGTCGAGCGCGCGGGCGTCGGGCGACCACTGGTCGTAGGGATGGCGCTTGGGAGGGGGTGCGGTGGGCATCTTTCGCCTCGAAACTGGTGCACGGCCGACTGGTTTCAAGAGCATACCTCTACCACCGGGCGGAGGGTTTCGTGTGGTGGACATTCTTCAGATCCTCTGCGGTTGCGGCCGATAACCCGAGAGACCGCAAGTATGCGCCGGAGGGTTCGTTTCCTACCGATGCAGGACGAGCGGTTCTGCATCGACCACGACGTACGGCGGATCGAAGGACTAAGTCATGGGTGAGGTAATCAGGCTCGCGGATCACCGACAGGCACGGCGGCCGGCTCCGCGACAGCGGCGGATCCGGGTCGAGTTCCTGTTCGACCTCGCCTGCCCGTTCACGTACCTCGCCGCCGAGCGCGTCGAGCGCGCGTTCGACGACGTCACGTGGACGCCGGCGTCGTCCACGGCGCTGCGCATCGGCTCGCTGGCCTCCGACGAGGCCGCGCTCGAGGGCGTGCGCTCAGCCGCCGAGCAGCGGGCGCGCGAGCTGCGGTTGCCGCTGGTCTGGCCGGAGAGCTGGCCGGCCGACGTCCCGGCCGCGATGCGGGTCGCGTCCTACGCAGCGGAGTGCGGCCGCGGCGCGGCGTTCGTCCTCGCCGCGGGCCGGCTCGCCTTCTGCGGCGGCTTCGACCTCGACGACCCGGAGATCCTCGCGGAGGCGGCCGCGGCCGCCGGGCTCGGTCTCGAAGGCTGCCTGCACGCGGCGGGCGAGCGGCGGCGCGACGTGGCGATCGAAGCCGCGGGCCGGCGCCTGCTGGCCGTCGGCGCGGACCGGCTGCCGGCGCTGCGCGCCGGGCGGTCGCTCTACTGGGGCGAGGGCCAGGTCACCGAGGCCGCTGCCGCGGCGCGGATCCAGGCCGCCGCGGCTAGTAAGGCGTGATCAGCCCGGCGAGGATCTGCTCGTCGATCTCCTCGCGCGGCTCCTGACCCTCAGGCGGACGCCGGGCGACGAGGAACGGCTCCTCGCGGTCGGACTCGGCGAGCAGCAGCTCGAGGTCTGCGTCGCGGATCTCTCTGACCTTTTCCATGCCAGCGGACCCTAGTCGCGCGCGGCACGGGCAGCACGCGCGTACGGCGTCCAACCCCCCGGCCGGGGGGTAGATTGCGCCGCCATGACCGTTGAGGAGACGACGACGCTGCACGGCGGCCGCCTCGTCGCCCGCAGGCTGAAGGCGTACGGGGTGAGCAAGCTGTTCACACTGTCGGGCGGGCACCTGTTCTCGATCTACGACGGCTGCCGCGCCGAGGGCATCGACATCGTCGACGTCCGCCACGAGGCCTCCGCCGCGTTCGCGGCGGAAGGGTGGGCGAAGGTGACGCGCGAGCCGGGCGTCGCCGCGCTGACCGCGGGGCCGGGGGTCACGAACGGGATGAGCGCAATCGCCTCCGCGCAGCAGAACCACTCGCCGGTGCTCGTGCTCGGCGGTCGCGCTCCGGCGATGCGGTGGGGCCGCGGCTCGCTCCAGGAGATCGACCACGTCCCGTTCGTGCGCCCGCTGGTGAAGCTGGCGGCGACGGCGTCGTCGACGGCCGAGATCCCCGGGCTGATCGACGACGCGTGGGCGGTCATGCGGCGCGACCATCCCGGTCCCGCGTTCCTCGACTTCCCGCTCGACGTGGTCTTCATGGAGGCGGAGGAGACGCCGGTGCCCGACGTCCGTGCCCCGGCGCGGCCTCGTGCCGACGCCGGGCAGCTCGACCGAGCGACGGCGCTCCTGCGGGACGCCGAGCGCCCGGTCGTGATGGCCGGCACCAACCTCTACTGGGGCCACGGGGAGCGCGCCCTGACCGAGCTGGCCGAGGCCGTGGGCGTGCCCGTCTTCCTGAACGGGCTCGCGCGCGGCTGCCTGCCCGCCGACCACGACTGCTTCTTCGCACGCGCGCGCAGCGCGGCGCTCAAGGACGCCGACGTCGCCGTCGTCGCCGGCGTCCCGATGGACTTCCGGCTCGGCTTCGGCGAGGCGTTCGGGGAGCAGACCGAGATCATCGCCGTCGACCTGGCCGAGCCGGAGCGCGACCACCCGCGCCCGGTGGCGGCCGAGTGCTACGGCGACATCGCCGAGACGCTGTCGGCGCTGGCGGGCTCGGCGGGCGCCGACCACGCCGGCTGGCTCGAGCACCTGCGCGGCGTGGAGACGGCCAAGCGCGACGCCGAGCGCGAGCAGCTCACCGACGAGCGGGCGCCGCTGCACCCGATGCGCGTGTACGGCGAGTTGGCCCAGGTGCTCGACCGTGACGCGATCGTGGTCGGCGACGGCGGCGACTTCGTCTCCTACGCCGGGCGGGTCGTCGACTCGTACACGCCCGGCTGCTGGCTGGACCCCGGGCCGTTCGGCTGCCTCGGCAGCGGGCCGGGCTACGCGCTGGCGGCCAAGCTCGCGCACCCCGAGCGGCAGGTCGTGCTCCTGCTCGGTGACGGGGCATTCGGCTTCTCGGGCATGGAGTTCGACACGCTGGCGCGCCACGGCGTCGGCGTGGTCGGCGTGATGGGCAACAACGGGATCTGGGGGCTCGAGAAGCACCCGATGGAGTTCATCTATGGGTACTCGGTGGCCGCCGACCTGCGACCCGCCACCCGCTACGACGAGGTGGTGCGCGCGCTCGGCGCCCACGGCGAGCTGGTGCGCACGCCGGCCGAGCTGCGGCCGGCGCTCGAGCGCGCGCTCGCGGCCGGCGGCCCGGCGCTCGTCAACGTGCTCACCGACCCGTCGATCGCCTACCCGCGCTCCGCGAATCTCGCCTAGGTACGGCTCCGAAAAGTGAAGCCGCCCGCGGCGGGGGCGGGCGGCTTCAAGATGGCCCCGTCAGGACGGGCAGGGGTACGTGCCTTAGGGGGCCTATTGGGTGGCCCGGACGGCGGGAGGCGCCGATGATGCGGCATCGCCCGGGCCTATGCGCCGGATAGGACAGCGGCGGGAGGCACGACCGCCCTTTCCGACGCATTGGAGTATCCAGGGGCCTAAAGCAAGTTTGCAATCGAACAATTGTCCAGGGAACCAACTCTTTTCTCAGGTGGTGTCGAGGGCCACGCCCCACAGGATGTCGCGCTCTGAGACCTCGACGCCGTCGAGCCCGAAGGCGCTGACGACCTCCAGCAGGATCGCCACCCCGGCCACGATCGTCGGCGCGCGGGCGGGGTCGAGGCCGGTGATCTGGCGCCGCTCTGCGAGCGGGACGGCGGCCAGGCGGTCGCGCAGCGCCTCGAGCCGTTCCCGGGGGAGGCGGTGCCCCTCGACCCGGCTGCGGTCGTAGGGCTCGAGCGCGAGGTCGATCGCCGCCAGCTGGGTGGCGGTGCCGGCCACCGCCACCGCCGCCTGGACGCGCTCTCGAACGGCCGCGGGCACGGCGGCCTCGATCGTCTCGCGTGCGGCCCCGGCGAGCGCCTCCAGCTCGCCGGGGGCGGGCGGATCGTCGTGCAGGAAGCGCTCGGTGTGACGCACGACGCCGACCTGGGTGGAGACGTGGAACTCGACCTCGCCGCGCTCGCCCTCGACCATCTCGGTCGACCCGCCGCCGATGTCGATCACCAGCAGCACGCCGCCGTCCGCGCGGGTCGACGTGGCGCCGAGGAAGGTCAGCCTCGCCTCCTCGTCGCCTGAGAGCGTGCGGCCGGTCAGCCCGTAGCGCTCGCGCACCGTGTCGGCGAACTGCGCGCCGTTCGCCGCGTCGCGCACCGCGGAGGTCATGACCGCCGTGCGCACGTCGGCGTCGTGGGCGTCCATCGTCTCGCGGAAGCCGTCGAGCACGCGGAACACGCGCGCCTGCGGCTCGTCGCCGAGCCGGCCGGTGGCGTCGACGCCCTCGCCGAGCCGCGTGACGATCGACTCGCGCGCCAGCTCGCGCAGGCTGTCGCCCTCCGGCTCGGCCACGAGCAGGCGAGTGGAGTTGGTGCCGATGTCGACGACCGCGACGCGGCTCACGCGACGGCGTGCGGCATCGGGCGGCCGTCGAGCGCGGCCAGCAGGTTCTCGACGGCCATCTCGGCCATCCTCGCACGGGTGCGCCGGGTGGCCGACCCGAGGTGCGGGACGACGAGCAGGTTCGGCGCGTCGAGCAGCGGGTGGTCGCCGGGGAGCGGCTCGGGGTCCGTGACGTCGAGCGCCGCGCCGCCGATCCGGCCGTCGATCAGCGCCTCCCGCAGCGCGTCCTGGTCGACGATGCCGCCGCGCGCGGTGTTGACGAGCAGCGCGGTCGGCTTCATGCGGGCGAGCGCCTGCTCGTCGATCAGGTGCCGGGTTTCGGGGGTGAGCGGCGTGTGGAGGGAGACGACGTCGGCCCGTTCCAGCAGCTCGTCGAGGGGCAGGCCGGAGGAGCGGGAGCTGTGGACGACGTCCATCCCGAACCCGGCGGCGCGGCGCGCGACCGCCTCGCCGATCCGGCCGCGGCCGACGATCCCGAGCGTGGCGCCGGCCAGGTCGGTCCCGAGGTCGCCGGCCGGCTCCCACGTGCGCCACTCTCCCGCGCGGACCGTCGCGGCGCCGGACACGATCCCGCGCGCAAGCGCGAGGATGAGCGCGAAGGCGAGGTCGGCGGTCGCGTCGGTCAGCACGTCGGGCGTGTTGCCGACCGGGATGCCCCGGGCCGCCGCCGCCTCGAGGTCGATGTTGTCGGTCCCGACCGCATAGTTGGCGATCGCGCGAAGGTTCGGGGCGGCGTCGAGCAGCGTCTCGTCGACGCGGTCGGCGACCATCGACAGCAGGCCGTCGGCCTGGCTCGTGTGCCGGCGGAGCTCCTCGGGCTCCGGCGCGAGGTCTCCCGGCCACGTGTCGACCTCGTGCTCGGCCTCGAGCCGCTCGAGCGCGGGGAACGGAAGCTCGCGGGTGACGAATACCCGTGCCATCGACGGGCATTCTCCCGGCATGGGCACGATCCGCGTCGGCTGCTCGGGCTGGAACTACGCCGACTGGCGGGAGCGGGTGTACCCCAAGGGGCTGCCCGCGCGGCGCTGGCTGGAGCACTACGCGACGCTGTTCGACACCGTCGAGGTCAACTCCACCTTCTACCGGCTGGCGAAGCCGAAGGCCGTAGAGGAGTGGGTGCGGGTCACGCCGCCGGACTTCGTGTTCGCCGTCAAGGCGAGCCAGTACCTCACGCACTTCAAGCGGCTGACCGACCTCGACCAGGGGATCCAGCGCTTCTACGACGCGATCGCGCCGCTCGCCGCCTCGCCGAAGCTCGGCCCGGTCCTGTGGCAGCTCCCGGAGCGGTTCCGGCGCGACGTGCCCCGGCTGGCGGCCGCGCTCGACGCGCTGCCGGACGGACGGCACGCGTTCGAGTTCCGCCACGAGAGCTGGTTCACCGACGAGGTCCTCGAGCTGCTCCGCTGGCACGGCGTGGCGCTCGCCATCGGCCACCATCCCGCCCGCCCGTGGCAGCCGTGGGTGAAGACGGCGGACTGGTCGTTCGTGCGGTTCCACTACGGGCGCGGCCGGCGCGGCAACTACAGCGAGAGCGAGCTGCGCGAGCTCGCCCCGCGGGTCGCGGCGCTCGGCGAGGCGTTCGTCTACTTCAACAACGACTGGGAGGGCTTCGCGGTTCGCAACGCCCAGCGGCTGCGCGCGCTGCTGGCGTAGGATCGGCTCGTGACGGCGACCCACGAGGACGCCATGTGGGAGGCGATCGCCGCGGACGGCGACGCCCAGCGCGCGCTGCTGGCGGGCGACGACGCCCGCGCCGCGTTGCGCCGGGCGGCGGAGCGGTACCGCGCCTCCTGGGAGGCGGCCCCGCCACGCGCGTTCGGGCGGCTGGTCGGCTACGCCAAGGCGTCGGTGCTGGCGGGGGACGAGCCGGCGCCGTACGTGCGCGAGCAGCTCGGCGACGAGGCCGACTCGCCCCCGGCGGCGTGGGCGCTCGCGCTCGCCTCGCTCTCGGCGGGGGACGACGCGGGTGCGGCGCGGGCGGCCGAGGTCATGCGCGCCGGGTCGGACGCGTTCGGCCGCGCCGCAGATGCCGTGGCCGCGCTGGCCGCGCGCGACCGGGACGCGTACCGCGCTTCCGTTGACGCGATCGTCGACGACTTCGAGCGGCGCGAGGAGCACCTCACCGGCGTACCGATCGCCGACACCGCGCTGGTGCTCGAGCGGCTGGCCGAGCGCCGGCTGCTCGCCGTGCACCCATGCTCGTCGGTGATGCCTCCGGTCGAGGACGTACGGGGGATCCTCACCTCCACGCGGACGTGGGCCGTGGTGGGCTGCTCCCCCGACGCGTCGCGTGACTCGCACCGGATCGCCGCGCTCCTCCAGCGCCGCGGCCACCGGGTCATCCCGGTCAACCCGCTGGCCGGCGAGATCCTCGGGGAGCGCGCGTATCCGTCCCTGGAGGCGATCGGCGAGCCGGTCGAGGTCGTCGACATCTTCCGCCGCGCGTCCAAGGCCGGGGCGCACGTGGACGAGGCGATCGCCGTGGGCGCCGGCGCCGTCTGGATGCAGCTCGGGGTGATCGACGAGGACGCCGCGTCGCGAGCGCGCCAGGCCGGCCTGCACGTCGTGATGGACCGCTGCCCGGCGATCGAGCTCGCGCGCCTGGGGTTGTAGGAGCCGTACGAGGAGGATCGATGAAGGGCCTGATGTCGCCGCACCCGCTGACCCTCGTCCACGCCTTCGAGCGCGCCGAGCGGCTGTTCGCCGACAAGACGATCACGACGCTCACCGCCACCGGTCGCGCCGAGACCACCTACGGCGACTGGGCGGCGCGCACGCGGCGCCTGGCCGGGGCGCTCGACGGGCTGGGACTCTCCGGCGACGCACGCGTGGGGACGTTCGCCTGGAACACCGCCCGCCACCTGGAGCTGTACTTCGCTGCGCCGTGTAGCGGGCGCGTCCTGCACACGCTCAACATCCGCCTCTTCCCCCAGCAGGTCAGCTACATCGTCGAGCACGCGGAGGACGAGGTCATCTTCGTCGACCGCTCGCTGGTGGGCGTGCTGTGGCCGCTCGTCGACGGGTTCCCGACCGTCAAGCGGATCGTGGTCATGGACGACGGCGCCGGCGACGTCCCGGCCGACGACCGGATCCTCGACTACGAGGAGCTGCTGGCCGGCGCCGACCCGGCCGAGTTCTCGATCGACGACGAGGACCGGGCGGCGGCCATGTGTTACACGAGCGGCACGACGGGCCATCCGAAGGGCGTCGTCTACTCCCATCGCTCGACGGTCCTGCATTGCCTGGGCGCGATGCTCGCGGACACGATCGGCGTCAGCGAGCGGGACACGATCCTGCCGGTCGTGCCGATGTTCCATGCCAACGCCTGGGGCCTCGCACACGCGGCGGTGATGGCGGGCGCCTCGCTCGTCATGCCCGGGCCGCAGATGACGCCGGCGGCGATCGCAGGGCTGATCGAGGACGAGCGGGTGACGGTGGCGGCGGGCGTGCCGACGATCTGGATGGGTGCGCTCGACGAGCTCGAAGGGCGCGACCTGAGCGCGCTGCGGACGATCCTGTGCGGCGGCTCGGCGGTGCCCCGCGCCCTGTCGGAGGCGTATCGCGAGCGGGTCGGGATGCCGATCCTCCAGGCCTGGGGCATGACCGAGACGAGCCCGATCGGGGCGGTCTGCAACCTCCGCAGCTCGCTCGCCGGCCGCACCGAGGAGGAGCTCGCGGAGGTGCGCTCCAGCCAGGGCGTGATCGCGCCGCTGGTGGACGTCCGGATCGTCGAGCCGGGCACCGCGGACGACCTGCCGTGGGACGGCGAGGCGCGCGGCGAGCTGCAGGTCGCCGGGCCGTGGGTCGCCGCGTCCTACTACCGCCAGGAGGGCTCCGAGGGGTCGTTCACGGACGACGGCTGGCTGCGCACGGGCGACGTCGCCACGATCTCCGCCGACGGCTACATCCGCCTCGTCGACCGCACCAAGGACCTCGTCAAGTCGGGCGGCGAGTGGATCTCCTCCGTCGAGCTCGAGAACGAGATCATGGCCCACCCGGCGGTCCGCGAGGCGGCCGTCATCGCGGTGCCCGACGAGAAGTGGGGAGAGCGCCCGCTGGCGTGCGTCGTGCCGGAGGACGGCGAGGCGCTCGACGCCGCCATCCTGCGCGATTTCCTGTCGGATCGGGTGGCGCGCTGGTGGATCCCGGAGCGCGTCGAGATCATCGACGAGGTGCCCAAGACCTCGGTCGGGAAGTTCTCCAAGAAGACCCTCCGCGAGCGGTTCGGCGCGGCTTGATCATCCGGTTGCGAGTGCTAGCATGCGCGGTCGCGACGCGGGGTGGAGCAGTCAGGTAGCTCGTCGGGCTCATAACCCGAAGGTCGCGGGTTCGAATCCCGCCCCCGCTACTCCGAAAGGCCTGCCAACGCAGGCCTTTCGTCGTTCTTGGCTGATCAGCGCAGCCCCACCTCGCTGGCGAACGTCAACGGCGCTGGGTAGGCAAGGAGGCGGTGCCTAAGGGGACAATGGTCCCTCGTCGGGGCGGCGGGTGGCCGGTTAGGAGCCGTAGCGGCTCACAAGTGGACAACCGACAGCTCTTGGGCGACGGCGTGGCCGGTTAGGAGCCGTAGCGGCTCATAAGTGGACAACCGACCCCTCCTGCGCGACGGCGTGGCCGGTTATGCACGTTGTGGTATTGGAGACGCTCATGGAGACCGAGCGCAACTGGGCCGGGACCTACGCTTACCGCGCCAAGGCGCTTCACCGCCCGTCGACGCTCGAGGCGCTTCAGGAGATCGTCGCGCGCGCACCCAAGGTGCGAGCGCTCGGCTCCCGCCACTCGTTCAGCGGCATCGGCGACTCCGAGGAGCTGGTCAGCGTGGACGGCCTGCCCCCCGAGATCGTCGTCGACGAGGACGCTTCGACCGTGTCCTGCGGCGGCGGCGTCCGGTATGGCGAGCTCGCCCGGGCCCTGCACGCTCAGGGCCTTGCCCTGCACAACCTCGCGTCCTTGCCTCACATCTCCGTGGCCGGCGCCGTGGCGACGGGCACTCACGGATCTGGCGACGCATGCGGGAACCTGGCCACGGCCGTGGCCGGCGTCACGCTGGTGACGTCTGGCGGCGACATCGTGGAGGCGAGGCGCGCGGACGCGGACTTCGGAGGCCTGGTGGTCAACCTGGGGGCGTTGGGCGTCGTGACCCGGTTGACCCTCGATGTCGAGCCTGCGTACGAGGTCAGCCAGCGGGTGTTCGAGCGGCTGCCCTGGGAGGCGCTACTGGAGGTCGACGCCATCATGTCGACCGGGTACAGCGTCAGCGCGTTCACCCACTTCGGCCCCGTCGCCGAGATGGTTTGGGTCAAGAGCCGGGGCCAGGACGCGCCCGCGACCGCGCGCGACCATCTCTTCGGCGCCGTCCCGGCCTCTGATCACCGCCACCCGATCGCCGGTATGGACGCCACCGCCGCCACTCCGCAGATGGGCGTGGCCGGCCCGTGGTTCGAGCGTCTCCCGCACTTCCGGATGGAGTTCACGCCGAGCACCGGAGACGAGCTCCAGTCCGAGTATCTGGTGGGCCGCGAGCACGCAGCCGACGCTCTGCAGGCCGTGCGGTCCCTGGTGGCCGAGATCCAGCCGCTGCTCCAGGTGTGCGAGATCCGCACGATCGCCGGCGACGAGCTGTGGATGAGCCCGCACCACCGCCGGGACTCGATCGGCATGCATTTCACCTGGAAGCCGGACCAGCCTGCCGTCGAGCGGGTGCTCATGCGGATCGAAGGTGCGCTTGCGCCGTTCTCCGCCCGCCCGCACTGGGGCAAGCTCTTCCTGATGGATGCGGCGGCGATCGCGCCGCACTATGAGCGGCTGCCCGACTTCCGCCGGCTGGCCGAGCGGCTGGACCCGCGAGGCGCCTTCCGGAACGCGTGGCTGGAGCAGCACGTGCTCGGCGGCGAGTAGGCGCCTGTCGTGGCCGGCTGCTGCGGACCGCGGGGGTGTGAGGAGTTCTTCGGCGACGCGTTCGCACGCCGCGTGGCGAAGCGCTACCGCAAACGCGGCCTCGACAAGACCTCACGCCGCATGGTGGCGTTCCTGGAGCGCGCGGGTCTCGACGGCGCTTCTGTGCTCGAGATCGGCGGCGGGGTCGGCGAGATCCAGCTCGAGCTGCTCAAGCGTGGTGCGTCGAACGCGGTGAGCCTCGAGCTCTCGCCCGCCTACGAGGGCGAGGCTCGCGGGCTGCTGCGCGAGGCCGGTATCGACGAGACGCGCGTCGAGCGCCGCCAGCACGACATCGCCGCGGATCCGGACGGCGTCGAGCCAGCCGACGTCGTCGTGATGCACCGGGTCGTCTGCTGCTACCCGGACTACGAGCGCCTGCTCGGCGCGGCGGCGTCGCACGCGAAGCAGGCGCTCGTCTTCAGTCATCCGCCGCGGAACCTCGCCTCGCGGACGTTCCTCGCGCTCCAGAACCTCGGGTTGCGTCTGGCGCGCAAGGAGTTCCGGGCCTTCGCCCATCCACCGGCCGCGATGCTCGACGTGTGCCGCGCCCATGGCCTCTCGGCGACGTTCGCGCATTCGGGAGTCGTGTGGCAGGTGGAGGGGCTCGAGCGGTCGCTCAGGAGCCGACCACCTCGGCGCAGCCCGTGATCGGGGCGTCGATGCCGAGGTCGACCGCGGCCCAGTCGAGCAGCCAGCCACCGCAGTCGACGGCGTCCGCTTCGCCGTCGCGGGCGTCGATGCGGTCGTTACCGGGGCCTCCGGACAGGAGGTCCTCGCCGGCGCCGCCGCTGATCTGATCGTCGCCGTCGCCGCCGGTCAGGTGCTGGGCGTAGCGGCTGCCGGTGAGCACGTCGTCGAACGGCGAGCCGATCACGCCCTCGACGTCGCGGCGGATGTGGTCGTCGTCGCCGGGACGGCCGTCGCCGTCCGGCGTGTCGAGGGACACGTTGACGCCTGTGGTCGCGAAGCCGTAGTTGGCGACGTCGAAGCCGATGCCGCCGTCGAAGTCGACCCGCGACGGCGCGTCGGTCGCGACGGCGACGTAGCGATCGGGGCCGTTGCCGCCCTCGATCTCCACCGCGTGCGGCGTGTCGACGACCGCGACGTCGGGCCCGTCCTGGAGGTCGAGGTCGAGGCGGTGGAGCGGCTTGCAGCGCACGGCGTGGGCGTCGAGGCGCTTGCACTTCTTCGCGCCGCCCGACAGCTTCAGCGGTGTGCCGTCGTCGCGGATCTCGAGGAACATGGAGCCCTTCACGGACATGAGGTTGGTCTCGCCGGGATCGGCCTGGACCAGCAGGCCGGAGGCGGGGCGGCCCTCTTGGTAGACGGTCGCGCCCTGCGCGACGGACGGCAGGGCGACAGCCGCCGTGATGGACACGGCGGCCAAGAGGAGGATGCGTCGCATCGATGCTCCTTCGGGGAGGGTGGGGAGGAGCCGCCACTGTCGCGAGGGCCCGTTACCACGCCGCTACCGCCGTCTTACCGCCGCGTGCGGTAGTGAGCGGCGCGGTGCGGGTACGGGAGCCGACGTGCTCGCCGTTCCCGAGACCGAGATTCGCCGGCTCGACGGCGACGCGGCGCGGGTGGCCGAGGTCGTGCTCGCCGATGGCACGGTGACGCTGGGAGTCACCCGCTGGAAGGCAGCGCTGCTGCTCGGCTTCTGCCTGCTCGTCACGGCGGTCTTCGTGACCGGCGTCATCGCCGGCGCGACCGTCGTGGCGGGCGCCGGCGTGGCCGCCTTCGGCGCCTTCAGCGTGCTGTGCGCACTACGGCTGCTCCGCTCGCGCGTGCATCTGCGGTTCGGGCCCGACGGGCTCGCCATCCGCTCGAACTTCAGGACGCGCCGGTGGGCGTGGAACGACGTCGAGAACTTCCAGGCCTACGAGATCCACCACCAGTACAACTCGACCAAGCACGTCGGGTTCGACCTGCGCCACCTCACGCCCGAGCGCCAGTCGTTCTGGCAGACCGCCAACCGCGGGGTGAGCGGGGTCGACGTCGGGCTGCCCGACAACTACGGGCTCGACCACCGGGACCTGGCGATGCTGCTGGCCCTCGCCCGCGATCGCTGGGCCACCGAGCACGGTCCGAGCCCATCCGCCCTCGCCGACGTCGAGCTCAAGCGCGAAGCGGCGCGGGTTCGCCAGGACCGCCTGCCGCTCGTCACCGCCGCGCTGGCGATCGCATGCGTGGTCGTGTACGTGATGCAGACGAGCCGGTACGGCCTGTTCCCGGAGGCGGCGGAGCTCGAGGACTTCGGCGCGGTCTCGCGCGACACGCTGGCCGACGGGCAGTGGTGGACGCTGTTCACCGCGGCGCTGCTCCACGGCAACCCGATCCACCTGCTCGTCAACCTCGTCGGCCTCTGCCTCTTCGGCTTCCTGCTCGAGCGGGAGATCGGCTGGCCGCGCCTCGCCCTGCTCGCCGTGGTCAGCGCCGCGGCATCGAGCGCGTGCTCGGCCCTGATCCACGCCGGCGGCGTCACGGTCGGCATCTCCGGCGTGGTGTTCGCGCTCATCGGCTGGTCGCTGGTGCGTGACAGGCACCGCACGCGGGCGCTGGGGGCGATCGCCTGGCCGTCGATCATCGTCGGCCTCGTGTACACGTTCCTCTCGCCGGGCACGAGCATCGGCGGTCACGTCGGCGGCCTGATCGCGGGCGTCGCACTCGCCCGCGTGCTCGATGTCCGAACCAGCGACGATTGATCGCATGCCCCGCAGCTTCCGTCACGTCGACGCCGAGCGGACGGTCGTGTTCGGCGAGGGCGCGGTGGAGACGGCGGGAGACCTGCTGGGCGGCGGTTACACGCTGCTGACGACCGGGCGCGCGCGGGCTCTGGCGCCCGCGGTCGTCGAGCGCGCGGGGGCTGTGGTGGACGTGCCCAGCGGCCTGGTCGAGGTCGTCGCCGCCGATCTGCGCCCGCGCGTCGAGGGCCGGCGGCTCGTGGCGCTCGGCGGCGGCCGGGTGATCGACGTCGCAAAGGCGCTGGCCGCCGCGGACGGCCCGCGGGAGGTGATCGCGATCCCCACCTCGCTCTCCGCCGCGGAGATGACCGGCGTGCACCGCCACGCGAAGGGCGTTCCCGCGGGAACGCCGCGCGTGCGGCCCCAGGTGGTCGTCAACGACCCGGCGTTGAGCGCCTCGCAGCCGCTCGAGCAGCTGGCGGCGAGCACCGCGAACGCGCTCGGCCACGCGACGGTCGGGCTGCTCAGCGACCGCACGACGCCGCTCGCACAAGCCGTTGCGCGCGCGGCGATCACGCATCTGGTGGCCGGCTGGGCGACCGCCGAGCCCGACCGCGCACAGCTCGCCCTCGGCGCGCTGCTCGCCGGCTGGGCGGTTGACCACAGCGGCCTCGGTCCCCATCACGCGCTCGCACAGACGGCGGTACGCATTGCCGGGATACCCCACGCGCAGGCCAACGCGGCGCTCCTGCCGGCCACCATCGCCGCGCTCCGCTCACGGCGGCCCGACGAAGGTCTCGGGGCGCTCGAGGCGCTCGCCGAGACGCTGCGCGAGCGGGCCGGCGCGCTCTTGCCCGACGATCCGGCGGTCCTCGAACGCCTCGTGAAGACCGCGGCGGCGCGCGACGAGCTCGGCCGGGTTGCGCCGGTGCCCGATCGCGACGAGATCCGCGCGATCTACCGCGCCGCCCTCACCCCTCGACGCCGGTAGAGGCGTGAGGGGCGCCCACGGGCTTGGACTCCGGTGAGCCGCGCTGGCGGAGGTAGATCGCCAGCACGGCCATCGAGCCGACGGCGAGGAGCTCGGACTGCCAGTTCTGGAGCGTGCGGTTCCAGAAGTCCGACGTGCCGACGTACTGCACGAACGTCAGCGCGGCCTCCTGGTGGTCGAGCTGCTCGGCGTTGTAGGCGACCCGCCCGGCGATCGCCTGCCCGGTCCACGAGGCGGTCCAGATCGAGGCCATGACGATGACCAGCGAGTTCGAGTACAGCCATGTGCGAAGCCCGCCGACGCGGGCCCATCGGGGCGAGCGCTCGTCGGCGTGCGGACCGATCTTCTGGTCCTCGTCCGACTCGCCGCCCTGCTTGCCCGGCTCCTTCGACTCCGGCGATCCCCGCTGGATCAGCCAGACGGTGGCGAGGATGAAGAGCGTGAACTGGAGGTACTCGGACTGCCAGTTCTCGAACACGTCGCTGACGAAGTCCGACGACGTCACGTAGCGCCCGAGTGAGATGGGATCGCCGTGGTGCGCGAGCTGGCCGTGGTTGAAGTCGGCGTGCCCGACGAACGCCTCTGCCACGAGCGTGGCGAGGAAGAGCGCGCCGAAGAACAGCCCGAGCCCGTTGTCCTGGACGAACCGCCGCATCAGAGCTGGAGCAGGCCGATGATGAAGCCGTACGTCAGCCCGGCGGCGATCACGACGAGGTAGAGGACGAAGACGGCCCGCACGTCAGGCCTCCAGCTCGCAGTCGTACGGCTGGTCGGCCGGCTTGTCGCCCACCGGTTGGCAGCCGACGGCGGAGAGGCGCCAGCCGTCCTCGGTGTAGGAGAGGAACGCCGACTCCCCGCTCGAGAGGTCCGCCTTGGCGTTGGTGACGTAGACCTGGATCCGCGTCAGGTTCCCGCCCTCGACCTCGAGCGACCCCACGGCCTCGGCGCAAGCCTGCTGCTCCTCGCTCTCGAGCGCGGTGCGGGTGTCCGTGCTCAGCCGCGCGCAGGCCGCGTCGCCGTCGCCGGCGTCGAGCGCGGCGTAGAAGCGCTCCGTGACGGAGCGGACGGCATCGCGGTCGCCGTCGCGCCCGCAGCCGCCGGCGAAGGCGGCAAGGAGCAGTGCAACGGCGAACGCACGCATCGGGGAGGGGTTCCGCGGGCGAGTGGCGTTCCCTGCCGTCAGCGCACGGTGTACGGCCCGGTCGAGACCGGGTGGTAGCCCTTCGCCCCGATCGCGCGAGCCAGCGGGCTGCGCGGGTCCTCTCCGGCGGCGAGAAGCTCGAGCGCGCGGCCGAAGTCGTAGGCGGGCTCCCAGCCCAGCTCCTCGCGCGCGCGGCCGTTGACGTAGACGCGCTCGATCGCCTCGAACATCTTCCAGCCGCGCGCCTCGTATACCGCCTCGTAGCCGGGGAACCGGCGCCGGACGACGGCCGGGGCGTCGACGGCGAGCTCGGCGAGGTCGTCGCGCGTGAAGGGCGTGGTGGCGGTCACGATGTAGCGGCCGAACCCGATCTCGGGGCCGCGCTCGAGCGCGCGCTGGTGGGCCGACACCACATCGGCGAGGTCGACCCGGCGGTAGAGCAGCTCGTTGACCTTGAGGTTGGCGTCGTCGTACGCCGCCCGGACCTCGTCGCGGTCGTCGGGCTCGGGGAAGAAGCGCGAGGTGCGCAGGATCAGGACCGGCAGGCCCTGGTCGCGGTGGACGAGCTCGCAGAGGTCCTCGGCCGCGGTCTTGGTCGCGCCGTAGACATTGCGCGGGATCGGCACCACGTCCTCCGTGATCCAGGCCGCAGGCGCGCCAGGCGGCGGCGTGAGCGCCCGGCCGAACGTGCTCGTCGTGCTCGTGAACACGAAGCGCCCCACCCCGGCGGCGACCGCCTCCTCGAGCAGCGTGAGCGTGCCCGTGACGTTGACGTCCACGAACGCCTGCCGCGAGTGCGAGCCGACGTGCGGCTTGTGCAGCGTCGCGGCATGGAGCACGGCATCCACGCCCGCCATGCACCCGCGCACGCACTCGCGGTCGGCGACCGACCCGACGACCCTCGTCGACGGCGAGGGCAGGATGTCGAGCCCCACGACCTCGTGGCCGTCCCCGGTCAGCACGCGCACGAGCGCGTCGCCCAGGTGGCCGGAGCTTCCGGTGACGAGGATCCGCATCAGCGCAGCGCCGCCTCGATCACGTCGCGCGCGACCGGTGCCGCCGCCGTGCCGCCGAAGCCGGCGCCGACGAGCATGACCGCGACGGCCACCTGCGGGCCCTCGGCAGGCGCGAAGGCGACGAACCAGGCGTCGGCGTCACGCGGGTCGGATGAGTTCGGCCGCAGCTCGGCCGTGCCGGTCTTGCCCGCCACCGTGACGCCCGGCACCGCTCCCGACCTCCCCGTGCCGGACCTCACGACGTCGAGCATCATCGAGTGGACCTGGCGCGCCGCGCGCCGCGAGACGGCCCGCCGGCGGATCACCTTGTCGATCCGGGCGACGCGCGGCACGGCGCGGCGCCCGTCGGCGGCGATGGTGGCGGCCACGCTCGCCATCGCGAGCGGCGTGGCCAGGTCCTTCTCCTGGCCGATGGCCGCCGAGCCGACGGCGAGGTCGTCGTCGAGCTCGCTCGCCCGCGAGATCGTGCTGGTCTTGGCGGCCGGGATCCGCGGCTTCTCGCCGAAGCCGAACGCGCGCGCCGCGGCCGCGAGGCGGCGGGCGCCGAGCTTGGCGCCGAGCGGCGCGAAGACCGAGTTGCACGACACGGCGAACGAGCGCTGGAGCGTGCCCCCGCACGCCTCTCCGCCGGCGTTGCGCAGCGTCACGCCCGACAGCGTCGCGCCGGTCTGGACCGGGTATGACGTCGACGGCTCGACGATCCGGCGGTCGAGCGCGGCCGCCGTCGTGATCACCTTGAAGGTCGAGCCGGGCGGCTGGGGGGCCGAGACCGCGAGGCCGGCGAGCGCCAGCACGGCGCCGTCCCGCGGCCGCAGCACGGCCACGCCGCCGGCCTTCCCGCCGAGCGCGGCCTCGGCGGCCGCCGCCAGGCCCGGGTCGAAGAACGTGCGGACGGGCCGGCCGCGCACCGCCCGCGTGCGGGCGATCACGCGCTTGCCGAACAGCAGCCGCGCCTGCGCATGACCTCCGAGGCGGTCGTCGTGCACGCGCTCGAGACCGGTCGGCCGATTCCCGGAGCGCCCGGCGAGCGACGCGCCGAGCGGCGTCGCGTCGAGCCGGCGTCCGTTGGCGGCCAGGATCGGGGCACGGCGCGGCTGGCGCCCGGACGCCCGCACCACCGCCTCGTCACGCCGCAGGCCCGGGAGGCGGAGCGCGAAGTTCCAGTCCACCCCGGCCTCCTCGCCGCTGCCGGACACCGGGATCGCGAGACCGCCTCGCAGGGTCTTGAAGACATCGGTGCGGATGGCGACCGGCAGCGCGATCCGTCCGTCCCGTTCGGCGCTGAGGCGGCCGGTGCGGACGCGCCGCACGCCGGCGGCGCGCTGGGCGTTGCGGTAGGCCGTCACGAAGCGGCGCTCGGGCACCGCGCGCCGTGCGGCGGGGGAGAGCGTCTGCCACATCGCGGGAAGGTCGTTCGCCTCCCACGCCGCCGCGAACCGCACGACGGCCTCGCGGCGCGCATCGGCGGCCTCCGAGCGCGCCCGCCACGCCAGCGCCCCGGCAACGATGGCCGCCAGCAGCACGAGCACGGCGAGCCGCCGGCCCCAGCGCGCCCTGCCGAACCCGGCGTCGCGCCGCCCGTAGCCGCGCCGGCGCCCGCGGCGCCGGCGGCGACGCGCGGGGGCGGTGTCGAGCAGCACCGACCCGGCGCGGCGGGTCGGCGCGGAGCGAGAGCGGCGCCGGGCCATCCCCCCTGTTCTAGCGGGCGGTGGTAGAAAGGCACCAGCGATGAGCGAGCGGCCCTACGACTACGTGATCGTCGGCGGCGGCTCCGCGGGCTGCATCTTGGCCAACCGGCTGAGCGCCGACCCGTCCAACCGGGTCCTGGTGCTCGAGGCGGGCCGGCCCGACTGGCGGTGGGATGTCTTCATCCACATGCCGGCCGGCCTGACGACTCCGATCGGCAACCGCTTCTACGACTGGAAGTACGAGTCCGAGCCGGAGCCGTTGATGCACGGCCGCCGCGTCTACCACGCCCGCGGCAAGGTGCTCGGAGGCTCGAGCTCGATCAACGGGATGATCTTCCAGCGCGGCAACCCGATGGACTACGAGCGCTGGGCCGCCGACCCCGGCATGGACGAGTGGAGCTACGCCCACTGCCTGCCGTACTTCAAGCGGATGGAGACATGCCTGGCGGGCGCGGACGAGTTCCGCGGTGGCGACGGCCCGCTGATCCTCGAGCGCGGGCCGGCCGCCAGCCCGCTGTTCCGCGCGTTCTTCGAGGCGGCCGTGCAGGCGGGCTACCCGCTGACGGACGACGTCAACGGCTACCGCCAGGAGGGCTTCGCCGCCTTCGACCGCAACATCCACAAGGGCCGCCGGCTGAGCGCCGCGCGGGCGTACCTGCACCCGGTCATGCAGCGCCCGAACCTCGACGTGCGCACGAGCACGCTCGTCACCCGGGTCCTGTTCGACGGCACGCGCGCCGTGGGCGTCGAGTGCGCGCGGTTCAGCCGGCGCGGCACGGAGCGCGTGACGGCGGGCGAGGTCATCCTCTGCGGCGGGGCGATCAACTCGCCGCAGACGCTCCAGCTCTCGGGCGTGGGTGCGGCCGACGAGCTGCGCCGGCTGGGCATCGACGTCGTCGCCGACCGGCCGGGGGTGGGCGAGAACCTCCAGGACCACCTCGAGGTCTACATCCAGTACGCGTGCAAGCAGCCGGTGTCGGTCGCACCGGCGATGAAGCTGCGCAACAAGCCGAAGGTCGGCGCCGAGTGGCTGCTCCGACACACCGGCCCCGCGGCGAGCAACCACTTCGAGGCCGGCGGCTTCGTGCGCAGCAACGACGACGTGGACTACCCGAACCTGATGTTCCACTTCCTGCCCGTCGCCGTCCGCTACGACGGCTCCCGGCCCGCCGCCGACCACGGCTATCAGGTGCACATCGGGCCGATGACGTCCGACGCGCGGGGCTCGGTCAAGATCACGTCGGCCGACCCGCGGGCCAAGCCGGCGCTGCGCTTCAACTACCTGTCGACCGAGCAGGACCGCCGCGAGTGGACCGAGGCGATCCCGATCGCGCGGCGCATCCTCAACCAGCCGGCGTTCGAGCCCTACAACGCCGGCGAGCTGTCACCGGGCCCGGAGGTCGAGACCCCGGAGGAGATCCTGGACTGGGTCGCCCGCGACGCTGAGACCGCGCTGCATCCGTCCTGCACCACTCGCATGGGGATCGACGACGACGCGGTGACCGACCCGGCGAGCCTGCGCGTCCACGGCACCGAGGGCCTGCGCGTCGTCGACGCGTCGGTGATGCCCTACGTGACCAACGGGAACATCTACGCCCCGGTCGTGATGCTCGCCGAGAAGGCCGCCGACCTCATCCTCGGCGTCACGCCGCTGCCGCCCGAGCCGGTCCCCTTCTATCGCCACCGGGGCGAGGCCGGCACACCGGCCTCGCCCGCATCCGCGACCTGATCAGCCCAGCCAGGCCTGGACCTTGTCCCCGTTGTCGGCGACCCAGTCCTTGGCCGCCTTCTCCGGGTCCTCCTTGTCACCGGCGATGGCCTTGGCGACGAGCTCCTGGTCGTCGTTGGTGAGCTCCATCTTCTTCAGCACGTCGTATGCCGGGGAACCGCTGTCGGCGAAGTCCTTGCTGAAGAGCTTCTCGATCACCGTGACGTCGTAGGCGCACTTGTACTGCTCGGGGTCGCCGCCGGCCTTGGCGTCGTCCTTGCAGCTCCCGCTGCGCTCCGGCAGCTTGACCTCGGCCAGCTTGTACTGCTGGTTGAGGAACTGCGGCGTGTACCAGTAGAAGAGCACCGGCTTCTGCTGCTTGTACGCCTGGGTCCAGCGCGCCACCTGCGCCGGCTCGGCGCCCGCGGTCACGTGCTTGAGGTTGAGGCCGAGCGCCTCGATCAGCTCCTTGTCCTTCTGGACGTAGGACGGGTCGCCGCCGAGGAACATGCCCTGGTCGCCGGACTCCGCGGTCTTGAAGAGATCCTCCTTGCCCTTGAGTCCCTCCCACGTCTCGAGCTCGGGGTTCTCGTCCATCAGGTACTGCGGGATGAACCAGCCGATATGGCCTTCGACGCCCAGCGGCCCGCCGTCGACGACCGTGCCCGCCTGCTCGATGTACTTGGCGTACTCGTCGGTGTGTTGCCAGTCCTCGAGCACCGCGTCGACCTTGCCGTCGGCCATCGCCTGGAAGACCGGTATCTCCGCGATCTTCGTGATCTCGACCTGGCAGTTGAGCTCGTCCTCGAGCACCGCCTTGGCGATGTAGACGTTCGCCGTCGAGCCGGCCCACGCGTTCTCGTTGATCGTGACCTTGCCGCAGTCCTTGCCGCCGGAGGCGGCCTGGCCGCCAGAGGCCGGCTCCTCCTTCTCCTCGCCGCACGCGGCGACGGTCCCGGCAAGCGCCAGTGCGACGAGCAGCGCGCCGGCCGCTCTCCTCGGATCTCCCATCAGACGTCCCTTCACTGTTGACCCTCTCCTCTGAGCCCACGGCCGGCGCGACGGTTGCTCTGCGTCACGCGGTCGAGGGCGATGCCGAGCGCGAGGATGGCGAGCGATGCGACGACGCCCTCCCCGAACTCGTTCCGCTGCAGGCCGCGCGCGACCATGTCGCCGAGCGCGCCCGAACCGACAAGGCCGCCGATGACCACGACGGCCAGCACCATGATGATCCCCTGGTTGACCCCCAGCATGATCGACTCGCGCGCGAGCGGGATCTTGACCTTGGCGAGCAGCTGCGCCCGCGTCGCGCCGAACGACGATGCCGCCTCGACCGCGGCCGGGGCCACGTTGCGCACGCCCTGGGTCACTAGCCGGATGATCACCGGCACCGCGTATAGCACCGAGGCCACGACGCCCGGCACGCGCGAGACCGGCATGAGATAGATGAACGGGATGATGTAGACGAGCTGGGGGAGCGTCTGCAGCGTGTCGAGCACCGGCCGCAGGAGCTTCTCGACACGCGGGCTCTCCGCCGCCCAGATCCCGATCGCGATGCCGATGACGACGGCGATCGCGGTCGCGACGATCACCTGCGAGGCGGTGTCCATCGCCGCCTCCCACACTCCCATCACGCCGATGGCGAGCAGCATCGCGCCGGCCGTCAGCGCGGGCCGGAGGCCGCTGATGAGCACCGCGATCACGGTCAGCCCGCCGATGGTCACGAACCACGGCATCTCGACGAGCCACACCCGCAGCGGCTCGAGCGCGTACTCGACGAGGAAGTTGCCGATCGGCTCGGTGATGCCGAACACGAAGGACGTCGGGTCCTGCACGTAGTCGAGCACCGACTGGATGCCGCTCAGCAGGCTGTCCTGGATCGTGGTCTGGTAGACGAAGCTGGCCGTCTCGTACTCGTCCGGGTAGAAGGCGTCGACGCCGAACGCGCGCGAGAGCAGGACGATCGCGACGATGGCGCCGAAGGTGGCCGCCGTGATGATGTGGCCGCGGCGGCGGCGTTCGTCGGTCAGGTGCCGGTGCGTGGGGTCGGTCCGCTCTGCGATCGCGGCTGTCGCACGGTCGAGCGCGATCGCCATGATCACGATCGCGATGCCCGCGAGCAGCGCGAGCGAGGCGTTGGAGTACAGGCCGCTGGTGACGACGTCGCCCAGCCCGCGCCCGCCGATCAGGCCCGCGATCACCACCAGCGAGAGCGCGAACATGATCGTCTGATTGAGGGCGAGCAGGAGCTCGCGGCGCGCCAGCGGGAGCTGGACCTTGAACAGCGTCTGCGCCTCGGTGGCGCCGAGCGCGCGCGAGGCCTCCACGGTGTCGGCCGTCACGCCGCGGACCCCCAGGGCGGTGATGCGGATCGCCGGCGGGATCGCGTAGATCATCGTGCAGATCACCGCGGCGGCGGGGCCGACGGAGAACAGGATCACGACCGGCATCAGGTACGCGAACGCGGGCACGATCTGCATCGCGTCGAGCCCCGGCGTGAGCCCGCGGTGGAAGCGCGGCGAGCGACCGGCGAGCACCCCGAGCGGGACGCCGATCAGCAGCGACAGCAGCACCGCCGCGAACATCAGCGCCAGCGTCTGGATGGCCGGCTCCCACAGGCCCATCAGCGCGAACGACACGAACGCGAACAGCACGACGAGCGCGGCGCGCCAGCCGCCGAAGCGCAGGACGATGAGGACGGAGGCGGCGAGCGTCCCGATCCACGTCAGCCACTCGAACAGGTCGGTGGTCGCGGTCACGAGCCAGTCGGCGGCCACCCGGAACGCGTCGAAGGCGGCGAACACGATGCTGCGGTCGTCGGCGGTGCGCTCGTCGATCAACCAGCTCTGGAAGTCGTCCAGGTGGTCGGGCAGCTGGGTCCACGTCAGCCAGGCCGGCCACGGGTACTCGCCGCGCCACAGCGCGAAGGCGACGACCATGAGCAGGACGACGATCGCGACCTGCACGGGCCGTCCGCGCCATCTCGACGATGCCGCCGGCAGCGCCGGCGCGGGCAGCCGGCCGCTAGCGACCGCCACCGGCGTCCTCGCGGCCGCCGGCGATGGCGTGCAGCACCGAGGCGCGGTCGACGATTCCCACGACCCGGTCGCCCTCGACCGCACGGACCGGCCTCTCGCTGGCGGCGACCACCGCGACCGCGTCCTTGACGATCGTGCCGACGTCGAGCGCCGGCCCGTCGTTCAGTTCGTCAGGCCGCGGCTCGCGCATGATCCAGCGCAGCGTGAGCACGTTCGTCCGCGGGATGTCGCGAACGAAGTTCTCGACGTAGTCGTCGGCGGGCGACCCGACCAGCTCCTCCGGCGTGCCCAGCTGGACGATGGCGCCGTCGCGCATGATCGCGATGCGGTCACCGAGCCGCAGTGCCTCCGGCAGGTCGTGCGTGATGAACAGCATCGTCTTGCCGGTCTCGTCCTGGAGCCGACAGACCTCGTCCTGCATGTCGCGGCGGATAAGCGGGTCGAGCGCGCTGAACGGCTCGTCGTAGAGCATCAGCTTCGGCTCGACGGCGAAGGCGCGTGCGAGGCCCACGCGCTGCTGCATGCCACCCGAGAGCTGGTCCGGGAACGACTGCTCGACGTCGTCGAGGCCGACGAGCTTGAGGACCTCGCCGGCGCGGGACAGCCGCTCGCTCTTGGGCACGCCCTGGATCTCGAGCCCGAAGGCGACGTTGTCGATCACCGTGCGATGGGCGAGCAGCCCGAAGTGCTGGAACACCATCGAGACCGTGTGGCGGCGCAGGTCCCGCAACGCCGCCGTGTCGGCGCTCGTGACGTCGTGGTCGAGGATCCGGATCTCACCGGCGGTGGGCTCGATCAGGCGGATCAGCGTGCGCACGAGCGTCGACTTCCCGGATCCCGACAGGCCCATGACCACGAAGACCTCGCCGGGGTAGATCTCGAACGAGACGTCTCGCACGGCCACCGTGCACCCGGTCTTCTTGCGCAGCTCGGAGCGTGACAGGTCCGCGTCGGCCGAGCCGACCACGCGGTCGGCGCGGGGCCCGAAGACCTTCCACACGCCACGCGCTTCGAGCAGCGGCCGTCCGTTGCCGTCCTCCGGCGGCGACGGGGTCGGGGCGGCGCCGACCGCTCCGGTTGCGTCCGTCGTCATGGTCCGGGCCCAGGCAGATATATCAGCCCCATCCGAGGCGATCCTACCCCAGCCGGAAAGGCGGTGGCAACCCTCCATCGGGCGGTGACGGCGCCCGCAGCGATGTCGGCCCGGCGAGATATATCAGGCTTGACACGAGCCGCCGCCGCGTGATACGCCCGGTTCGTGACCTCGACCCAGGCCCGCACCCTCTCGATGTTCGTCGACGGCGAGTGGGGGCCCGCGGCGTCGGGCGCCACCGCCGAAGCCGCCAGCCCCGCCACCGGCGAAGTGATCGGCGCGGTTCCCCAGGGCGACCGGTCGGACGCGCAGCGGGCGATCGCGGCCGCCGACCGCGCGTTCGAGGGCTGGTCGCGGCTGACCGCCTTCGAACGGGCGGCGAAGATGCACGCTGTCGGCGACGTGATCGAGCGGCGGCGCGACGAGCTGGCGCGCACGCTGACGCTCGACCAGGGCAAGCCCCTCGCGGCGGAGGCCTACGACGAGGTCGACGAGCTCGTCGACTACTGGCGCATGGCGGCCGAGGACGCCAAGCGGCTCGGCGGCGAGCTGCCGAACTCGTTCTCGCCCAACAAGCGCGTGCTGCTGGTGCGCCGCGCCCGCGGCGTGGTGGGGATCATCACGCCCTGGAACTGGCCGTACACGATGCCGGCCGAGCTGCTCGCCCCCGCGCTGGCGTGCGGCAACACCGTCGTGTGGACGCCCGCGCCGTCGACCTCCGTGTGCGCGGTGGCGCTGGCCGAGTGCATGGCCGAGGCCGACCTCCCGCCGGGTGTCGTCAACCTCGTGACCGGCCCGGGCCCGGAGGTCGGCGACGAGATCGCCCGCAACCCGGGCACGCGCGCGGTGGCGTTCATCGGCTCCACCGTCACCGGCCGCAAGGTCGCGTCGGCGGCCGCCGGGAAGGCGGTGGTGATCGAGATGGGCGGCAACGGCCCGGTCGTGGTGATGGACGACGCCGACCTCGACCGCGCGGTCGAGGCGACGGTCACCGCCTGCTTCCTGTGCGCCGGCCAGAGCTGCACGGCGGGCGAGCGGCTGCTCGTGCACCGCGCGGTGCGCGACGACTTCGTCGACCGGCTTGCCCGGCGCGTCACGCAGGAGGTCCTGCTCGGCGATCCGTTCGCGGGCGACACGACGATGGGCCCGGTGAACAACGAGGGCGTGGCGGTC
Source organism: uncultured Solirubrobacteraceae bacterium (assembly GCA_963730535.1). Lineage (GTDB taxonomy): Bacteria > Actinomycetota > Thermoleophilia > Solirubrobacterales > Solirubrobacteraceae > DASSUW01. The sequence continues at coordinate 323,712 of CAVSRU010000007.1, read as the reverse complement.
AAGATGGACGAGCACGTCGGCGACGCGGTCGACCGCGGGGCCGAGGTGGTCGCGGGCGGCGCACGGGCGGGCGGCTTCCCGACCGACCTCTACTGGAACGCCACGGTCCTCGTCGACGTGCCGGCCGACTCGCGCGTCGCCACCGAGGAGACGTTCGGCCCGGTCGCGCCCGTCGTGTCGATCGGCTCCCTCGACGAGGCGATCGAGCTCACCAACGCGTCGCCCTACGGGCTGCTGGCCGCGATCTTCACGCGCGATCTCGCGGGCGGGCTGCGCTTCGCCGACGAGGTGCGCTCCGGCTGGGTCAACATCAACGAGTCCTCCAACTACTGGGAGTCCCACCTCCCGTTCGGGGGCCGGGCGGGGACCGACAGCGGGATCGGGCGCGTGGGCGGCACTCACGTGATGGACGCCTTCACCGAGCTTCAGACGGTGACGCTGTCGCCTTGATGCTCCGGCCCGGCGCTCTCGACGGGCGGCAGCGGCGGGCGCTGCTCGCCCATCTCTCTCGGCCCCGCTACGAGGTGCTGCCGTTCGAGGGGATCGAGGACCTGGTAGCCGCCCACGTGCCGCGCGAGGTGAAGGTGACGATCACGGCCTCGCCGGCCCGCGGGCTCGACGCGACGCTCGACGTCGCCGCCGGGCTGGTCGAGCGCGGGTACGCCGCGGTGCCGCACCTCTCCGCGCGGCTGGTGCGCGATGCAGAGCACCTCGACGCGATCCTCGCGCGCCTGCGGAACGACGGCGTGCGCGAGGTGTTCGTGCCCGCCGGCGACTCGCCGGAGCCCGGCGCCTTCTCGGGGGCGGCCGAGATGCTCGCGGCGATGGGCGACCACGGGCTGGCCGAGATCGGCATCACGGGCTACCCGGAGAGCCACCACCTGATCGACGACGACACGACGATCCGGGCGATGTTCGAGAAGTCGCCGATGGCGACCTACATCGTCAGCCAGCTCTGCTTCGACCCCGAGACGATCCGCGTCTGGTTCGCGCGCGTGCGCGGGCGCGGAACCGGCCTGCCGATCTGGATCGGGATGCCCGGGATCGTCGACAACGCCAAGTTGGTGCGCATCTCGATGAAGATCGGCCTCGGCGAGTCGGCGCGGTTCCTGCGCGCGCACCGCGGGTGGCTCCGGCGCCTCGCGACGCGGACGTTCACGCCCGACCCGCTCGTGCGCGGCCTCGCCCCGCTGTACGGCGACCCGGAGGCGGCGATGGGCGGGTTCCACTTCTACACGTTCAACGAGCTCGAGCGCACCGAGCGCTGGCGGCAGCACACGCTCCAGCGGCTCAGGGACTGACGTCGAGGCTCTCGACGCCGTAGCCGGCGGCTTTGAGGCCCGCCATGATCGCCTCCGCGTGGCGGGCACCGCGCGTCTCCATCGTCAGCTCCACGCCGGTCTCGCGGACGCTGAGCTGGACCGCGTCGCGCACGTGGTCGACCGAGACGAGGTTGCCGCCGGTGGCCGCCACCTCGGCGAGCAGGGCGGCGAGACCGCCGGGGCGGTCGGAGATCCGCGTGAACACGCGCATGCGCCGGCCCGCCGCCGTCTCGTGCCGCCGGGCGACGGCGGCCAGCAGCCCCGCGTCGATGTTGCCGCCGGACAGCACGACGACGGTCGCGCCCTGGCGCGCGGGCGCGACGACCCCCTCGAGGAGCGCCGCCACGCCGACCGCGCCGGCGCCCTCGACGACGAGCTTCGCACGCTCGAGGAGGCGCACGATCGCCTCCGCGACCTCCTCGTCGCCGACCACGCACAGCTCGTCCACGAGGCGCTCGACGAGCGGGCGCGTCAGCGCTCCCGGCCGCTTGATGGCGATGCCGTCGGCGATCGTGGCGGTGCTGACCGCTGCGTCCGGGCGGGCGTAGGGAGAGCAAGCGGTGGCCTGCACGCCGGTGATCTCGACGTCCGGGCGTGCCGCCTTGATGGCGCCGGCCACGCCGCTGACGAGGCCGCCGCCGCCGATCGGCACGATGACCTTGGCGAGGTCGGGGACGGCGTCGAGCAGCTCGAGGCCGAGCGTCGCCTGCCCGAGGATCACGTCCGGGTCGTCGAACGGGTGCACGAACGCGGCGCCGGTCTCGGCCGCTCGCTCGCGCGCAGCCGCCACGCAGTCGTCGACCGAGTCGCCGCCCAGCCGGACCGTCCCGCCGAAGCCCTCGACGGCCGCCACCTTGGCCACCGCCGCCTCCTCGGGCATGAACACCTCGCACGGCAGGCCGCGCGCGCGGGCGGCGTAGGCGAGCGACTGCGCGTGGTTGCCGGCGCTCCCGGCGACCACGCCGCGGGCGGCGTCGTCGCCCAGCCGGGCGATCTTGTGCAGCGCGCCGCGCAGCTTGAACGAGCCGGTGCGCTGGAGGTTCTCGGCCTTCAGCAGCAGGTGGCCGCCGCACGCCTCGCTGAGGCTGCGCGACGTGAGCAGCGGGGTCTCGCGCGCGATGTCCGCGATCGCGGCGCGGGCCTCTGCGGCCCCGCCCCCGGCGAGCCGCTCGAGGACCTGCCCGCTCAGCTCCGCGGGGTCGAGCGCGGTCATGGCGCGATCTGGTATATCAGTTTCGTTGACGCCCGACCACTCAGCACTCGATGGCGTCGGGCGGCTGCTGGTGTCGTGCACCGACCGACCCGGGATCGTCGCCGCCATCTCGCAGTTCGTGCGCGACCGGGGCGCGAACATCGTCCAGTCCGACCAGCACACGACTGACCCCGAGGGCGGCGCGTTCTTCATGCGGACGGAGTTCCGGCTCGACGGGCTCGAGGCGGGCGCCGAGGCCTTCGAGCGCGCGTTCGTCGAGCAGGTCGCCGAGCCGTTCGGGATGGACTGGCGCATGCACTACGCCTCGCGTCGCAAGCGGGTGGCGATCCTCGTCTCCCGCTACGACCACTGCCTGGCCGAGCTGCTGTGGCGCTGGCGCCGCGGCGAGCTGTACGCCGACATCCCGCTCGTGGTCTCCAACCACCCGGACCTCGCGTCCGAGGCCGAGCGGTTCGGCGTGCCGTTCGAGCACGTGCCGGTGGAGCGCGGCGCCAAGCCGGCGGCCGAGGCGGCGCTGCTCGAGCTCCTCGACGGCACCGTCGACCTCGTCGTCCTCGCCCGCTACATGCAGATCCTCAGCCCGTCGTTCCTCGAGGCGGCGCGCGTGCCGATCATCAACATCCACCACTCGTTCCTGCCGGCGTTCGCCGGCGCCGACCCCTACGCCCGCGCGCACGAGCGCGGGGTGAAGATCATCGGCGCTACTGCCCACTACGTGACCGAGGAGCTCGACGCCGGCCCGATCATCGAGCAGGACGTCGCGCGCGTCACGCACCGCGAGGGCGTCGACGCGCTCGTGCGCACGGGCGCCGACCTCGAGCGGATCGTGCTGCTGCGAGCCGTGCGGTGGCACCTCGAGGACCGCGTGCTGCTGCACGGCAACCGCACCGTCGTGTTCCTGTAGCGCCGACGAACGTCAACGGCGGCTGGGTAGGGAGGGTGGCGAAGCCGGGGTTTGGTGTATTTCGATGTCGTCCCCAACGCCCAGATACACCTAAGTGCTCTAGACGCGCAGAAAGGTGTATCTCGGTGATCCCGGCTTCGCCGACATACACCTAATCCCGCCTTGACGCCGGCACCCTCACTCTCCCTACCCAGCCGCAGTTGACTTTGACTTACTCGTGGCTGAACGCGGCCATGATCTCGCGCTCGAACGCGAGCACGTGCTCGCGCATCAGCGACCGGGCCCGGACCGGGTCGCGGTCGAGGATGGCCTCGAGCAGGTGCGCCTGGTCGACGACCGAGGCGCCCAGCCCCGGGACGCGGTCGAGCACGACGTACCAGACGCGCAGCGAGAGCTGGAAGTAGCGCTCGAGCGTCTCGATCAGGTACGGGTTGTGGGAGCCGTCCCAGATCAGCCGGTGGATCGACTCGTCGAGGCGCATCAGGTCGTCGGTCACCGCCGCGCGCTCGAGGTCGCGGACCTGGTCGAGCATCGCCTGGGCGCGCTCGCGCAGCTCCGGCTCCATCCGCCGCGCCGCCAGCTCCGCCGCCTGGGCCTCGAGCTCCGCGCGGACCTCGGAGATGTGGATGATGTCGGCGGCGTCGACGCCGGTGACGAACGTGCCGCTGCGCGGCTGCACGGCGACGAGGTTCTCGAGCGCCAGCCGCTTGACCGCCTCGCGCAGCGGCGTCCGGCCGATCCCGAGCTCGCGCATCAGCTCGTCCTCGCGCAGGAGCGTCCCCGGCGGCAGCCGCAGCGTGACGATCCGCGAGCGCAGCTCGGCGTAGGCCCGTTCGGCGATCAGCCCGTTGCCGGCCTCCACGCGCTCAGTCTCCCAACTCCGCGCGCCTCCGAACCACGTATTCGCCGAGCTCGGTTCGCACCGCGTCGTCGAGCGGCGGCTCCTCGTAGCGCTCGAGCGTCTCGCGCCAGATCTTCTCCGCGCGGGCGGCGGCGTCCATCCCGCCGTTGCGCGTCCAGCGATCGAAGTTCTCGGTCGAGGAGAGCAGCGGACGGTAGAAGCACTCGCGGAAGCGCTCGAGCGTGTGGGCGGCGCCGAGGAAGTGCCCGCCCGAGCCGACCTCCTGGTGGGCGTCGAAGGCGAGCGACGCCTCGTCGATCTCGAGCGGCGTGAACTCGTGGCGCAGCATCCGCAGCAGCTCGATGTCGACGATGAACTTCTCGTAGCAGGAGACCAGCCCGCCCTCGAGCCAGCCGGCGGAGTGCATGACGAAGTTGGTGCCGGCCAGGAACGTGGGGAGCAGCGTCATCAGCGCCTCGTAGGCGCCCTGGGCGTCGGGCGTCTGGCTCGCGGTCAGCCCGCCGCCGGAGCGGAACGGCAGCCCGAAGTGGCGCGCGATCTGTCCGGTGCAGAGGAGCCCGATGGCCGACTCGGGCGTGCCGAAGCTGGGCGAGCCCGACTGCATGTCGGTATTCGAGAGGAACGAGCCGAAGACGACCGGGCACCCGGGCCGCACGAGCTGGCAGAGCGCGATGCCCGACAGCGCCTCGGCGATCTGCTGCACGAGCGTGGCCGGGATCGAGACCGGTGACATGGCGCCCATGAGCAGGAACGGCGTCATCACCACGGCCTGGCCGGCGCGGTTGTACTCGACCATCGCGCTCAGCATCCGGTCGTCCCAGCGCAGCGGCGAGTTGCAGTTGATCAGCGAGATCGAGACCGGCGCGCGCTCGAGCGCGTCGGCGCCGCCGAACACGATCTTCCCCATCTCGATCGTGTCGAGCGCGTTCGGGCCGGAGATCACCGAGCCCATGTACGGCTTGTCCGACAGCGTCTGCAGCGCGTAGACCATGTCGAGGTGCCGGGAGTCGAGCGGCGTGTCGTTGGGCTCGACGATCGTGCCGCCGGGCGAGTCGAGCTCGTCGAACGACTGCGAGAGCCGCACGAAGTTCTCGAAGTCGGCCATCGTCGCGTCGCGCCGCACGGCGCCCTCGCGCACGAACGGCGGGCCGTAGACGGCCGAGAACACCATGTGGTCGCCCCCGATGTGCGCGCTGCGCTCGGGGTTGCGGGCCTGGAGCTCGAACTCGCGGGGCGCCTTGGCGACCTGCTCGAGGATGAACTCGGGGTCGAACTTGACCAGGTGGTCGCCCTCGACGGTCTGGCCGGCGGCGCGGAACAGCTCGACGGCCTCCGGGAGCAGGAACTCGATGCCGAGCTCGGACACGATCCGCCGCCACCCGCGGTCGAGCGTGTCCATGGCCTCCTGGCTGAGGATCTCGTACCGCGGCATTGTGTTGACGAACATGGGGCCGTAACATATCTGGCGTGGAACAAGAGTTCCAACGGGGGACGCAGACCATCGACCGGGCTGCACAGCTGCTGACGCTCGTCCTCGAGGCCGAGCGGCCACGGCCGCTGGCCGAGCTGGCCGGCGAGGCGGCGCTGCCCAAGAGCACGGCGTCGCGACTCCTCGGTGCGCTCGAGCGCCAGGGCCTGATCCAGCAGAACGGTCGTCGCGGGAGCTTCGAGCCGGGGCCGGTCGTGCGGCGCTTCGCCTATCGCGGCCAGCTGGTCGAGCTCTCGCAGCCGCGCATGGACGTGCTGGCGGCGGCGAGCGGGGAGACGATCAACCTCGCGGTCCCCGGGCCGCTCGGGGTCGAGCACCTCGCGCAGGTCGAGAGCCGGCACTTCCTCGGTACCGGCCAGTGGGTCGGTCGCCGCGTGCCGTATCACTGCACGGCCGTCGGCAAGGTCCTGGTCGCGTTCAGCGGCGTCGAGCCTGGGGCGCTGGATCCGCTCACGCCCGCGACGATCGCCGACCCCGACCGGTTCGCCGCCGAGGTCGCGCGGGTGCGCCGGGACGGCTACGCCACCGCGATGGACGAGCTCGAGGTCGGGCTCACCGGGGTCGCCGCCCCCGTATTCGGGGCCGGCGGGCACGCGTTCGCCGCGCTGTCGATCTCCGGCCCCACGCTGCGCCTGGACGCGCAGCGGATCGCCGAAGTGCGCCCGATCCTGATCCAGGAGGCGCGGGCGCTTGGTCACGACATGGGAGCAGACGCCGCATGACCCACGACGAGATCCTGCAACTCCTCTACGACGAGACGCTTGTCGGCAACGCGCCCGTGGTCAAGGACGGGGTGGAGCAGGGGCTGGCCGCGGACCTCGAGCCCGAGCGCATGCTCTACGACGCGCTGATCCCGTCGCTCGAGGAGGTGGGCGCCCGGTTCGAGCGCGGTGACTACTTCGTGCCCGAGATGCTGATCGCCGCCCGCGCGATGCAGGGCGCGCTCGACATCCTGCGCCCGTTGCTCGCCGAGACCGGGACGAAGCCGATCGGCACGTTCCTCATGGGCACCGTGAAGGGCGACGTGCACGACATCGGCAAGAACCTCTGCAACATCATGCTCGAGGGCGCGGGCTTCGAGGTCATCGACCTCGGCGTCAACGTCCCGCCCGAGCGCTTCGTCGAGCAGATCAACGAGCACCAGCCCGACGTGGTCGGCTTCTCCGCCTTCCTGACGACGACGATGCCGATGTTCAAGGCCAACATCAACGCGCTCCAGAAGGCCGGCATCCGCGACAAGGTGATCGTCATGGTCGGCGGCGCCCCGGTCACCCAGGAGTACGCGGACGCGGTGGGGGCCGACGGCTACTCCGCCGACGCCTCGTCGGCCGTCAAGAAGGCCAAGCAGCTGATCGAGCAGCGCCGCGAGATGGTGCCGGCCTGATGGACACGATCCTCAGCGGGCGCAGCAAGACCGTCACGATCGGTGCCGGGCACCCGTTCTGCATCATCGGCGAGCGCATCAACCCGACCGGCCGCAAACGGCTGGCCGAGGAGCTGCGCAACGGTGACCTCGGGACCGTCGGGGCCGACACGCGCGAGCAGGTCGAGGCCGGCGCCGACATGGTCGACGTCAACGCCGGCATCCCGCTCGTCGACGAGGCCGAGCTGCTGGCCAAGATGCTGGCCACCGTGCAGGCGGAGGCCGACATCCCGATCTGCATCGACTCGTCGGTGATCGAGGCGCTGGAGGCCGGGCTCGCGGTGTACGAGGGCAAGCCGCTCGTCAACTCGGTGACCGGCGAGGACGAGCGGCTGGAGGAGATCCTGCCGCTGGTCGCGCGGCACGGGGCGGCGGTGATCGGGCTCGCCAACGACGAGACCGGCATCCCCGAGACGCCCCAGCAGCGGCTGGAGATCGCGCGCAAGATCGTCTCCGCCGCCGGCGACCACGGGATCGGGCCCGAGGACGTCATCATCGACCCGCTGGCCATGACCGTCGGCGCCGACACCGAGGCGGTGACGACGACGCTCGAGACGATCTCGCTGATCCGCGACGAGCTGGGCGTGAACATGTCACTGGGCGCGTCGAACGTGTCGTTCGGGCTGCCCCAGCGGCACGTGCTCAATGCCGCGTTCCTGCCGATGGCGATGGCCGCCGGGCTGACGAGCGCGATCATGAGCACGGCCCCCGTGTGCGTGGAGAGCGTGCGCGCCGCCGACCTCCTCCTCGGACACGACGCGTGGGGCGCGAGCTGGATCGCCGCGCACCGAGCTCGCCAGGCGGCCGCGGCGGCGTCGTGACGGCGTCCGCCGTGGACGGCGCGCAGCGGGTCCACCTGCGCTTCGAGCCGGACGGCGCAGACGTGCGGGTGCCGAGCGGCACCGCGATCTTCGACGCGGCGAGCTGGAACGGGGTGGCGATCGACTCCACCTGCGGCGGCCACGGGACGTGCAAGAAGTGCAAGGTGAGAGTCGACGAGGGGGAGGTGGCGGTCAGCCCCGTCGACCCGCGGGCGTTCTCCCCCGACGAGCTGCGCGAGGGCTGGCGGCTCGCCTGCCGGGCGCCCGCCCTCGAGGACCTCGTGGTGCACGTGCCGCCGCTCCAGACGCGACCGAAGGCGGCGCTGGTCGGCGTCGGCCGCCACGTGATCCTGCGCCCGTCGGTCCAGAAGCGCCACCTCGTGCTCGACGAGCCGTCGCTCGAGGACCAGCGCTCGGATGTGCAGCGGGTGCTCGACGGGATCGAGGACCTCGAGCCGCGTGTCGAGCTGCCGGTGGTGCGCGAGCTGGGGACGATTCTGCGCGAGGCGCACTTCGACGTCACCGCCGTGGTCTGCGACGAGGTGCTGGTCGCCGTCGAGCCGGGGGACACGACGTCGCGCCGCTACGCGATCGCCTTCGACCTCGGGACCACGACGGTGGTCGCCACGCTCCTCGACCTCGAGACCGGGACGCCGGCCGCCGTGGCGTCGATGCTCAACCGCCAGCAGCCGTACGGCGCCGACGTCATCTCGCGCGTGTCGGCCACGATGCTCGACGACGCCGCGCTCGGCGCGCTCGAGGCGCGCGCGCACGAGACGCTGGCCCAGCTCGCGCGCGAGGTGTGCGAGGAGGCGGACGTCGCGCCGACCGACGTGTACGAGATCGTCGTCGTCGGCAACGTGACCATGATCCAGATGGCGCTCGGGATCGACCCCGAGCCGCTCTCGATGGCGCCGTTCATCGTCGCCGCCCACGACCTGCCGCCCGCGCTGGCCGCCGACTTCGGCGTCGCCGTGCATCCGCGCGCGCCGGCCGTCGTCTTCCCGTCGCTCGGCGCCTACGTGGGCGGCGACATCGTCGCCGGCATGCTCGCCTCCGGCCTCACGCGCGACCGGCGGCTGCGCCTGTTCATCGACGTCGGGACGAACAGCGAGATCGCGCTCGGGTCGAGTGAGCGCGTGCTCGCAACCGCGGCGCCCGCCGGACCGGCGTTCGAGGCCGCGCAGATCCGCTGCGGGATGCGGGCCGCCGAGGGCGCGATCGAGGGCGTGAGGATCCGCGACGGCGAGCTGGAGCTGGAGGTGATCGGCGACGTCGAGCCGGTCGGGCTGTGCGGCTCGGGGCTCGTCGACTGCGTCGCCGAGCTGGTGCAGGCCGGCCTGCTCGACCACTCCGGCCGCTTCACCGACGATCCGCGGATGACGAAGATCGGCGAGGAGCGCGTCTTCATGCTGTCCGAGAAGGTGTACCTCTCGCAGCGCGACGTGCGCGAGCTCCAGTTCGCCAAGGCGTCGATCGCCACCGGCTGGCACATCCTGCTGCGCGAGATGGGGGTCACGGCCGACGACATCTCGCAGGTGCTGCTGGCGGGCAGCTTCGGCGCCTACCTGTCGCCGGCCAGTGCGGTCCGGATCGGGCTCGTGCCGCCGCTCGCGCTGCCGCGGATCATCTCGGCCGGCAACGTGGCGAGCGAGGGCGCCAAGATGGCCGCGCTCAGCCTCCGCGAGCGTGCCGAGGCGCGGTCGATCATCGACGAGGTCGAGTACGTCGAGCTGTCCGGCCGCGAGGACTTCAACGACGCGTTCATCGACCAGCTGGCCTTCCCCGGATGAGGGAGGCGAAGCCGACCAGTTACGGACGGCCGGACGCCGTCCGACCGCATCAGACCGCGGGGCCGGATGCCCCGCGGAGGAACAAAGTTATCGCCTGCGGAGCCCTCGCCGTGCACGTCCAGGCCGTCGCCCGCCGCCGCGGCCTCGACGTCGAGGTGGTGCCGCTGCCGGCGCTGCTGCACAACCGGCCCGAGCAGATCGCGCCTGCGGTCAAGGCCGCGCTCGAGGCCGGGGACGTCGACGCCGTGGCGTACGCCGACTGCGGCACCTACGGCGCCCTCGACGAGCTCGGCGTGCGCCGCCTGCCGGGCGCGCACTGCTACGACGTGCTCGCCGCGCCCGAGGTCGAGGCGGCCCTGGAGGAGGAGCCCGGCACCTACTTCCTCACCGATTTCCTCGCCCGCACCTTCGAGTACACCGTGCTGCGCGAGCTCGGGCTCGACCGCCACCCGGAGCTGCGCGACGCGTACTTCGGCCACTACACGCGCGTGCTCTGGCTCGCCCAGCGCCCGACGGCCGCGACCCAGCGCGCCGCCGAGCGCGCCGCCGCCCACCTCGGCCTCCCGCTCGAGGTCCGCGAGGTCGGCGAGGAGGCCCTCGAGCGCCAGTTGCTCGACCTCCTCGGCGTGTGATATATCAGAACCGATGAGCCGCCTGCCGGGTAGCGCGCGCGTCGTCGTGATCGGCGCGGGCATCGTGGGGAACTCGCTGGTCGGCCACCTGGCGCGCCTGGGCTGGACCGACATCGTCCAGCTCGACCAGGGGCCGCTCCCCAACCCGGGCGGCTCGACCGGCCACGCCTCCAACTTCATCTTCCCGGTCGACCACTCGCGCGAGATGACGGCGCTGACGCTCGACAGCATCCGCCAGTACAAGGAGCTCGGCGTCTTCACCGAGTGCGGCGGCATCGAGGTGGCGCGCACCGAGGAGCGGATGGAGGAGCTGCGGCGGCGCATGGCGTCCGCCAAGGCGTGGGGTGTCGAGCCGGTGAGCCTCGTGACCCCGGCCGAGGTCTCCGAGCTCGTCCCGTTCATCGACGAGTCGGTGATCGTCGGCGGCTTCTACTCGCCCGGTGTGGGCGTCGTCGACTCGCTCCAGGCGGGCACGCTGTTCCGCGAGGAGGCGCAGGCCGCGGGCGCGCTCACCACGGTGCCCAATACGCAGGTGACGGGGATGGACGTCGAGCACGGGCGCATCGCGCGTGTGAAGACGACCGCGGGCGACGTCGAGGCGGACACCGTGCTGATCGCGTGCGGCGTGTGGAGCCCGATGGTCGCCCGCATGGCGGGCGCGGCGATCCCGCTCACGCCGGCGATCCACCAGATGATCGACATCGGCCCGGTGCCGCGCTTCGAGGGCACGAGCCGCGCGATCGAGTACCCGATCGTCCGCGACATGGACACGAACATGTACGAGCGCCAGGACGGCACCGGGCTCGAGGTCGGCTCCTACGCCCACCGGCCGATCCTCCACGACCCCGAGGAGATCCCGTCGATCGAGGAGTCGGCGCTCTCGCCGACCGAGTTCCCGTTCACCGAGGACGACTTCGCGCTCCAGATGGAGCACGCGCTCGAGCTGATGCCGGAGATCGTCGGCGACGAGTCGGTCGGCATCAAGTACGCGATCAACGGGCTGCTCTCGCTCACCCCGGACGGGCTCCCGCTGCTGGGCGAGACGCCCGAGGTCAAGGGGCTGTGGTCGGCGGCTGCCGTGTGGGTCAAGGAGGGTCCCGGCGTCGGGCGCGCGGTGGCCGAGTGGATGACGCACGGCGAGTCGGAGATCGACCTCCAGTCGTCGGACGTCGCGCGCTTCTATCCCTGCCAGAAGACGCGCGAGAACGTGCGCGCCCGGGCCGCCGAGGGGTTCAACAAGACCTACGGGATCGTCCACCCCGGCGAGCAGTGGGCGTCGAACCGCGGCGTGCGGCTGCCACCGTTCCACGCGCGCGAGGAGGCGCTGGGCGCGATGTTCTTCGAGACCGCGGGGTGGGAGCGGCCGTTCTGGTACGAGTCGAACGCTCCGCTGGTGGAGCAGTACGGGCTCAACGGACGCGACGCCGAATGGGACGCCCGCTGGTGGTCGCCGATCATCAACGCCGAGCACCTCGCCATGCGCGAACGGGCGGCGATGTTCGACTTGTCGGCCTTCTGCATCTTCGACATCGCGGGCGCGGGTGCGCTGGACACGGTTCAGCGGGTGGCGATGCGGCAGATGGACGTGGCTGTCGGCCGCGCCGTCTACACGCCGCTGCTCACGCCCGGCGGCGGCTTTCGCTCCGACCTCACGATCCTGCGGCTGGAGCACGATCGCTTCCGGGTGGTCACCGGAGGCCTGCACGGGATGGCGGACCTCAAGTGGTTCCGGGACAACGGGGACGGCGCCGTCGTGACCGATCTCACGGGCGCGTGGACGACGCTCGGGCTGTGGGGCCCGCGCGCCCGCGACATCCTCTCGAGCCTCACGGGCGACGACGTCTCGCACGAGGGCTTCCCCTTCGCCCGCTGCCGGTTCATCGAGATCGGGCCGCTCCAGGTGCTCGCCCTGCGCATCTCCTACGTCGGCGACCTCGGGTGGGAGCTCCACGTGCCGATCGAGCAGGGTGCTCGGCTGTGGGACATGGTGTGGGAGGCGGGCGAGCCGCACGGGCTCATCCCCGCCGGCATCGGGGTGTACGGGACCACGGGGCGGATCGAGAAGGGCTACCGCGCGTTCGGCTTCGAGCTCGACGCGGAGTACGACGTCGTCGAGGCCGACATGGCGTGGGGGAAGGTCAAGGACCAGGACTTCGTCGGGCGGGACGCGCATGTGCGGCACCGCTCGGAGGATCCGGCAGCGCTGATGTGCACGCTGACCGTCGACGACCACACGTCGTCGTCGGGCGCCAAGCGCTACATGCTCGGGCGCGAGCCGATCGTGACCCGCGACGGCGAACCGCTCGTCGACGCCAAGGGGCGCCGCTCGTTCGTCACCACGGCCGGGTCGGCGCCGTCGGTCGGCAAGTACGTGCTGATGGCCTACGTGCCGCCCGAGCACGCGGTCGAGGGCCGGGAGCTGGCGGTGGAGTACATGAACGAGCGCTACCCGGTCACGGTCGCGGTCGCCGGCTCGACGCCGATCTTCGACCCCGACAACAGCCGCATCCGCTCGTGATGGACGTCCTCGTCTGCGTCAAGCGCGTGCCGCTGACCGGCGGCAAGATGGTGCTCACGGCTGACGAACGCGGGATCGAGACGCGCCACTTGGGCTTCACCGTCAGCCCGCACGAGGAGTGCGGGGTCGAGGAGGCGGTGCGGCTCGTCGAGACCCACGGCGGTTCCGTCACGGTGGTCACACTCGGTCCGCCCGAGGCCGAGGAGCAGCTGCGCGACGCGCTCGCAAACGGCGCCGACCGCGCGATCCTGCTCGAAACCGACGGCAGCGACTGGGACCCGGAGTCGACCGCCGCGGCACTCGCCGACGTGATCGAGGCCGAGGCGCCGGACCTGGTGATCTTCGGCAACGAGTCGGCGGACGCGGGCGGCTACCAGGTCGGGATCCGCGTCGCCCACGCGCTCGGGCGCCCGTGCGTGACGGGGCTGAAGGCGCTGGCGGTCGAAGACGGTGAGCTACGGGGCGAGCAGGAGTCCGGCTCGGCGCGCGACGTGTACCGCGTCCCGCTGCCGGCCGTGGTCACGGTCAAGGAGGGGATCAACCTGCCGCGCTATCCGTCGGTGCCGGCCAAGCTGCGCGCGCGGCGCAAGCCGGTCGAGCGCCGCGAGCCGGCGCGGCGCGACGCGCGGCTCGAGCTCGTGCGGCTCGTGGTCCCGGAGGGTCGAGGGCGGCAGGCAGAGGTGCTCGGTGAGGGTCCGAGCGCCGCCCCCGCCGTCGTCGAGCTGTTCCAGCGGCTGGGGGTCGCATGACCGTCGTGGTCTTCGTCGAGCACGCCGGGGGCGAGCCCGACGAGCTGTCGTTGCAGGCGCTGGCGTTCGCGCTGGACTTCGCCGGGGGGAACGGGGTCGACGCGGTGCTCATCGGCGGGGCCGACGCGGCCTCGAACCTGCCGGTGGGCACCGCGCACGTGGCCGAGCTCGACGGCGCCTACGCGCCGCAGGCGTGGGCGCGCGCGCTCGCCCAGCTCGAGCCGACGGTCGTGATCGCCGCCGGGAGCGAGCGCGGCAACGAGGTGCTCGCGCACGCCGCGGTGATGACCGGCGGCGCGCTGGCGGCCAACTGCGTCGCCGCCGCGCCCGGCGATCCCGCCGAGGTGACCCGCATGCGCTGGGGCGGCAGCCTGCTCGAGGAGGCCCGGCTGCACGGGGCGGTGAAGCTGATGACCGTGGCCCCGCACGCCGTCGCGCCCGCGACCGCCGCAGGCGATCCGGCCGTGGCGACCTTCACCCCGGAGCTGCGCGACGAGGACCTCGTGGCGCGCGTCGTCGAGCGCGTCGACACCTCCACCGGCGGCCTCTCGCTGGCCGAGGCGCCGGTCGTGGTGTCCGGCGGTCGCGGCGTCGGCTCGCCGGAGGGCTTCGCGCCGCTCGAGGAGCTGGCCGGGATGCTGGGCGGCGCCGTCGGCTGCTCGCGCGCCGTGACGATGGCCGGCTGGCGCTCGCACACCGACCAGGTCGGGCAGACGGGCACGAAGATCTCGCCGGAGCTGTACATCCCGTGCGGCATCAGCGGCGCGACGCAGCACATGGCCGGCTGCAAGGGCGCGAAGAAGCTGCTGGCGATCAACTCCGACCCGGAGGCGCCGATCATGGCCACCGCCGACTACGCCGTGATCGGCGACGTCGCCGAGATCGTGCCGGCCATCACCGCCGAGCTGCGCAGAGTCAGCGGATGATCGCCGCCCTGGCGCTGACCGCCGCCGTCGCGGTGGCGGTGGTCCTCTTCGCGCGCCGCGTGTGGCTGCTCGCCCGGCTCCTGAGAATGGGACATGCATCGGGCATCGCGCGCGACGATCGCGTGCCGGACCGGCTGCGGCAGGAGGCGGTCGTGGTGCTGGGGCAGCGCAAGCTCCTCCAGCGGCTCGTCCCCGGCCTCATGCACGCCTTCATCTTCTGGGCGTTCATCGTCCTGTTCCCGGCGATCCCGATCGCGATGATCGCGATCGTCGACGCCGACGCGGCGCCGCACTGGGGCTGGTACGAGGCGCTGGCCAACGTGTTCTGCGTACTCGCCCTGATCGGCGTGGCGACGGCGTTCTACATCCGGAAGGTCGTCCGGCCGCGCCGCTTCGAGGGCAGCCACCTGGGCGAGGCCGATCTCATCCTGGCCTGGATCGCGAGCATCGTGACGACGCTGCTGCTCTACCACGCCACCGAGTCGCAGGTCTGGGCGTGGGCGCACGTGCTCCTCATCCTCGGCTTCCTCGTCTACCTGCCGTACTCCAAGCACCTGCACATCGCCACGGCTGCCATCAACGTCTACTTCGGGCGCACGCGGGCGCGGGGGAGGCTCGAGCCGTTGCGGTTCGACGACCCGGACGTGCCCGAGGAGGAGATGCGCTTCGGCATCGGGACCGTCGAGGACCTGACGTGGAAGCAGATGATGGATGCGATGTCGTGCACGGAGTGCGGGCGCTGCCAGGACGCCTGCCCGGCGTACGCCACCGGCAAGACGCTCTCCCCGAAGCTCGTGATCATGGGCGTGCGCGACCACCTGTTCGAGGAGGGGCCGAAGGCGCTGGCGGCCGAGACGTACGAAGGCCCCGCCGTGGTGGAGCGGGGGGAGCTCGAGGAGATGGTGTGGGACTGCGTGACCTGCGGCGCGTGCGTGCAGGCGTGCCCGGTGAACATCGAGCAGATCGACCACATCCTCGACCTGCGGCGCCACCTCGTGATGGTCGAGTCGCGGTTCCCGAGCGAGGCCGAGCCGATGCTGCGCGACGTCGAGCGCCAGGCCAACCCGTGGGGCAAGCCGCAGGCGGAGCGCGCCGCGTGGGCCGAGGGGCTCGACGTGCGCGTGCTCGAGCCCGGCGACCCCGTCCCCGAGTACCTGTACTGGGTGGGGTGCGCGGCGTCGTTCGACGAGCGCGCGCGCGAGACCGCGCGCTCGACCGCCAAGCTGCTGACCGCCGCGGGCGTCGACTTCGCGATCCTCGGCGCGCTCGAGGCCTGCACGGGCGACCCGGCGCGCCGGATGGGCAACGAGTTCGTCTTCCAGGCCTACGCGGAGCAGAACGTCGCGACGCTCGGCGAGGCGGGGGTGACGAAGATCGTCGCCAGCTGCCCGCACTGCTTCAACACGCTCGCGCACGAGTACCCGGACTTCGGCGGGAGCTACGAGGTCGTGCACCACACCGAGCTGCTGGCGTCGCTGGTGCGCGAGGGCCGGCTCTCGCCCACGGCGAGCGAGGAGTCGATCACCTACCACGACTCCTGCTACCTCGCCCGCCACAACGACGTGCGCGCCCAGCCGCGCGAGCTGGCGGCCGCCGTCGGCCGGCCGGTCGAGATGGAGCGCCGCGAGGAGCGCACGTTCTGCTGCGGCGCGGGCGGGGCGCACATGTGGATGGAGGAGCGCGCAGGCGCGATCAACGAGGAGCGCGTGCGCGAGGCGGCCGAGACCGGCGCCTCCACGCTCGCGGTCGCGTGCCCGTTCTGCACGGTGATGCTCGACGACGGCGTGAAGAGCAGCGGCCGCGACCTGCGCGTGGTCGACGTCGCCACGCTCCTCGCCGAGTCGATCGACTAGCCGCGGATGCGCAGGGGGTCGAGCAGGTCCTCGAGGTCGCCGTCGTAGCCGAGCTGGGTGGAGACGGCGTGCGCCTGCTCGATCGCGACGCGGCCGAGGAGCGCGAGCCGGTGCTCGGTGAGCCGGACGGTGGGGCCGGCGACCGAGAGCGCGGCGACCACCGCGCCGTCGGCGTCGCGGATCGGCGCGGCGACGGCGGCCAGACCGGTCTCCAGCTCGTCGACGATCGTGGCAAAGCCCTGGGTCCGGGCGGTTTGGAGCTCTGACTCGAGGCGGTCGCGGTCCACGATCGTCGCCGGCGTGCGGCGCTCCAGCGGCCCGGCGGGGATACGGGAGGTGCCGAACGCGAGGAAGAGCTTGCCGGCGGCGCTGCAGTGGTCGGGCACCTCGCGGCCGATCCAGCTGCTCACGCCCAGCACGTGCCGCCCGTCGACCTGCGACAGCGCCTCGGCGCCGCGGGCGGCGGAGACCATCAGGTTCACGGTCTCGCCGCTCTCGTCGGCCAGCCGGCGCATCGGCGGCTCGGCGAGCGCGACGAGGTCGCGGCGGTCGTGGCCGGACCGCGCGAACCGCAGCAACCGCGGCCCGGGCCGGACCTCGCCGCTCGTCAGCGCGACGAGCCCGTGGCGCTCGAGGATCGCCACCGCGTCGGCGTCGAGCTCGTCCCGCGCCCGCGGGGAGCGCTCGAGGACGAGGGCGAGCACCTCGGCCACACGCTCGGCGGCTTCCATGCGTGCAGATATATCACGGTCGCGGCAGGTCGGGCGAACGTCAACGACCCAGCCGCCGTTGACGTTCGTCGATCAGCCACGCTATGACCCGATGCTCGACCCCGATCGCGTCATCGCCGACCTCCACGAGCTCAACCGCCTCACCTCCGACGAGCGGGGCGCGCAACGAGTCGCGTGGACGGACACGTGGGTACTCGCGCGCGACTGGCTGCGTGAGCAGCTCGGCGCGATCGACGGCGTCGCGGTCGAGACCGACGCCGCCGGGAACCTGTGGGCGAGCGCGCCGGGCGACGCCGACCGCTTCGTGATCGTCGGCAGCCACCTCGACTCGGTGCCCGACGGCGGCTGGCTCGACGGCGCGCTGGGTGTCGTCGCCGCGCTCGAGGTCCTGCGCTCGCTGGCCGGCGAGCCGCGCGCGCTCGGGCTCAAGCTCGTCGACTGGGCGGACGAGGAGGGCGCGCGCTTCGGACGCAGCCTGCTCGGCTCGAGCGCCGCGGCCGGCACGCTCGACCCGGCCGCGGTCCGGCACCTGACGGACCCGGACGGCGTCCGGCTCCCCGACGCGCTCGCCGCCCACGGCATCGACCTCGACCGCGCCGGCGAGGCGCGCTCCCAGCTGGACGGCGCCGTCGCCTACCTCGAGCTGCACATCGAGCAGGGCCCGGTGCTCGAGCGGCTCGGCGAGCCGCTCGGCGTCGTGCTGGGGACGTTCGGGGTCGAGCGCCACCGGGCGCGCTTCACGGGCGCGCACGCGCACGCGGGGGCGACGCCGATGGACCTGCGGCGCGACGCGTTCCTGGCCGCGGCGCGCAGTGCGGTCGCCTTCCGCGACGACGCGGCCCGCCGCCCGGACGCCCGCGCCACCACCGGCGAGGTGACCGTTTCCCCGGGCATCCCGACCGCGTTCAACGGCCGCTGCGAGCTCACGGTCGACCAGCGGGCGCTCGACCCCGGCGTGCTCGCCGAGCTGCTCGCCTCGGCGCGACAGGCGTCGGCCGCGATCGCGGCCGAGGAGGGCTGCGAGGTGGAGTGGGAGCCGATCTGGGCGATCAAGCCGATCAGGTTCGACGCTGACCTGGTCGAGACCGCCGCTAGCGTGGTCGCCGAGCTCACGGGCTCGGCGCCCCGCCTCCCGAGCGGCCCGCTGCACGACGCGAGCGAGATGGCGCGCGTGCTGCCGACCGCGATGTTGTTCGTGCGCAGCCTCGGCGGCGTGAGCCACACCAAGGCCGAGGACACGCCGGTCGCCGACCTCGCGCTCGCCGTCCGGGCCCTCGAGGCGCTGACGCGCCGAGTCGTCTAGACCGCGTGGCGGGTGTTCGACCCGCCGATTCCGACCGCGCGTCGGTGGGAGGTCCGCGGGAAGGCTGACAGTCTGGCGGCAGCGAGCGAGGACGGCGGAGCCCCTGATCGCATCTCTCCTCCTGCGATGTTGCCCCGCCGCCTCGCTCGCGGCCCTTCAGTCCAGGACGTGAGGCTCGAGTGCGGCGGCGACGAGCGCGAGCTGCGCCTCGATCGCCACGTTCGACGCCGCGTCGGTCGGGGTGCCCGACGCGTGCGTGAAGTAGCGGCCGTCGCCGGCATGCCGGAGCTCGACGCTGGCCAGCGGCACGCCGGCCGCCGCCACGAGCTCGTCGATCGCCGACGCCGGCAGGACGCCGACGACGCCGTCGTCCGCGAGCCGCGCGACCGGCTCCTCGGGCTCCATGTGCAGGTGGCCGAGCGCGGACGGCGGCACCATCGAGAACGTGTCGAGCTCGGCACGCAGCTCGCGCAGCGGCTCCAGCAGCGCGGCGCCCTCCGCCTCACGGCCCAGGTGGGCGGCCTCGACGATCACGAACGAGCGCCCGCGGACCATCTCGGCCACCTCGTGGCCGGTCCCGAAGCGCATGATCCGCGCGACCGACGTGATCTCGAGCGGCGCCGTCGCCGTCCACTCGAGCCAGGCCTGGAGCACCTCGGCGGCGCGCTCCGGGGAGAAGAACAGCGCGCCCGCGTAGAGGTCCTCGGCTGGGTGCAGGTCGATCTCGAGCGCGGTGATCACGCCGTCGCGGGGCAGCTCGTCACAACGCTCGAGCTCGCCGTCGGCCGTCACGAACTCGACCGTGCGCACGCCGGCCGCCGCCAGGCCGTGCCGGCGGGCGAGCCAGCCCATGCCGTCGCCCAGCACGGTGCCGACGATGCTCGCGCCGCTCGCGAAGCCCGCGGCCGGCGCGAGGCCGAGGAACGAGGCCGGCCCGGTGACGTCGGCCCACCGGGCGCCGGCGCGGACCCGGGCGCGGTGAGAGCGCGCATCGATCTCGACGCCGATCAGCCGAGGGGTGCGCACGAGCATCGCGTCCTCGAGCGAGCCGAGCCGCGCCGCCGCCCGGCCGCCGCACTGGGCGACGACGCGCAGGCCGCGCCGGCCGGCCTCGCGCACGGCCTCCACGACCTGCCGCTCATCGCTGGGGAGGGCGATGAGCGCCGGATGCTGGTCGACGGCGAGGTCGAACGGCCGGCGGGCGGCGTCCCAGCCCGGCGCGCCGGGCTCGAGGAGGGCACCCGCGGCGTCCGTGGCGAGGGGCTCCGTGCACGAGATCATGGGCGCAGCATCGCGCCGCCGGGAGGCCCCGCCATCGAGGGCACCCCCAAACCCTCACCCCCAACTTCGTCGCCGCCGGCCCTTGGGGTGCGGCTACCCGTACCCCAACGATGCTCTTAGAGTTGGGCGATAGGGTCCCGCGATGCGATCCCACATGATTCGCGCGGGGGCGGCCGCGCTCACCACCGCGGTCCTCGCGGTGTCGCCGGCGGCGGCCCATCAAGCGTCGCCCGGCTCGGACGGTCTCGGCGATCCGTACTTCCCCCAGGCGGGCAACGGGGGCTACAACGTCAAGCACTACTCGCTCGATCTGAAGTACGTGCGAGAGGCGAACAGGCTCGACGGCGACGCGAAGCTCTACGCGCGCGCCACCCAGAGCCTGTCGAGCTTCAACCTCGACCTGCGGGCGTTCATGGTCGTCAGCGACGTCGAGGTGAACGGCCGCGACGCCGAATGGAGCCACGACGGCGGCCAGGAGCTCACCGTCACGCCGCGCCACGCG
Organism: uncultured Solirubrobacteraceae bacterium; assembly: GCA_963730535.1. Classification (GTDB taxonomy): domain Bacteria; phylum Actinomycetota; class Thermoleophilia; order Solirubrobacterales; family Solirubrobacteraceae; genus DASSUW01. The sequence goes on along the minus strand of CAVSRU010000007.1, from coordinate 303,390 downwards.
CTCAAGCGAGGCCACAAGTTCTCCGTCGTGGTCGAGTACGGCGGCACCCCGGTGCCGATCGTCGACCCCGACAACTCGCTCGAGGGCTGGGTGCCGACCCCCGACGGCGCGTTCGTCGTCAACGAGCCGCAGGGCTCGCCGGGCTGGTATCCGGCGAACGACAACCCGCAGGACAAGGCGACGTTCGACATCGCGGTCACCGTGCCGGAGGGCAAGACCGCGATCGCCAACGGCCGCCTGATCAAGCAGCGCACCAAGGACGGGATGACGACCTGGCACTGGTACGAGGACTCGCCGATGGCGCCCTACCTGGCCACGGCGACGAACGGCGTCTTCGACATGACGGTCACCGAGGTCGACGGCATCCCGCTCTACCAGGCGGTCGACCCGACGCTGGGCAACGTGCCGCTGGCGAAGGAGCGCCTGGCGGCCGAGGCGGAGATCATCACGTTCTTCTCCGACCTCTACGGCAAGTACCCGTTCTCGAGCGGCGGCGGCGTGGCGGACCGCGGCGGCGTCGGCTACGCGCTCGAGTCGCAGACGAAGCCGATGTACGACACCAACTCGGCGCCCGCGGCGTCGACCGTGGTCCACGAGATCGCGCACCAGTGGTTCGGCAACGCGGTCACGCTGGCGGTGTGGCCGGACATCTGGCTCAACGAGGGCTTCGCCCGCTTCTCGGAGTGGATCTACGAGGAGCGCCACGCCGGGCGCACCGCGCAGACGCGGTTCGACACGCTCTACGCGCGGCCGGCCACCGACGGCCTCTGGTCACCCGCCCCGGCCGCGATTCCGGGCCCCGCGCAGATGTTCGGCAGCGAGCCCTATGACCGCGGCGCGATGACGCTCCAGGCCCTGCGCGTGAAGATCGGCGACGAGGACTTCTTCAAGCTCCTGCGCCGCTGGTACAAGCGCAACCGCTACGGCAACGTCACGACCGCCCAGTTCATCGCGGCCGCCGAGCGCGTCAGCGGACAGCAGCTCGACGCGTTCTTCGACGTCTGGCTCTACCAGCCCGTCAAGCCGACGAGCTGGTAGTCGCCCACCCCGCCCGGGGATCGGGGAGCGGCGTGAGCCGCTTCTCGATCTCCGCGCGGTGCTGCTCGAACCGCGGCGGGAGGATCACGACGGACCCCAGCTGGTCGAGCGGGACGTCGACCGTGAAGCCCGGGCCGTCGTCGGCCAGCTCGAAGAGCACGCCGCTCGGCTCGCGGAAGTAGATCGAGTGGAAGTAGTGGCGGTCGATGATCCCGCTGTTGGGGATGCCCAGCCGCTGCACGCGCTCGTGCCACTTCGGATGGTCGGCCTGGGACGTGCCCCACGCCACGTGATGCACGGTCCCCGCGCTCTGGCGACCCGGCTCGGCCGGCGCGTCGTCGTACGCGATCGTGCCGCCGCGGCGCTCGCCGCGCAGCTCCCACGTCGCGTCGCCGACGGGCTTGGCGCCGAGCGCCTGCTCGAGCAGCGCGCGCGAGCGCTCCGGGTCGGTGCTGTACGCGCGCACGGCGTCGAAGCCCTGGAGCGCGTGCTCGATCGGGATCTCGGGGTGCTCTGCCGACAGCGGCTCGTCCACGCCCGGGCGGACGGCGAGCTCGTGCCCGAGTCCCTCGGGATCGGCGAAGCGCAGTGCGTCGTCGCCGACGCGCTCGGTCGCGACGCCCTCGGCGCCCAGCCGCTGCTCCCAGAAGGCGAGCGCCTCGGGTGACCCGACGCGCGACACGATGGTGTGGATCATGCCGGCGCCCGCGCGGCCGGGGATCGCGCCGGGGTATTCGAAGAAGGTCAGCTCAGCGCCTGGCCGCCCCTGCTCGTCGGCGTAGAACAGGTGGTAGACGCTGGGGTCGTCCTGGTTGACCGTCTTGGCGGCCAGCCGGAGCCCGAGCACGCGCGTGTAGAAGTCGAGGTTCTGCTGCGCGTCCCCGGTGATGGCGGTGATGTGATGGAGGCCCTGGAGTCGCATAGTTGTACGAGCAACTATAGCGGATCGCGCGCCCGTAGACAACCGCTCACCGGTGCGCGTACCCCCTCGACGCAACGGTCAACCGGGCGAAACGGCCCCAACTTTCTTATCGTGCATTTAAGGCCACCGCTCGCGCAAGAGCGTATTGTCAGCGGGCGGCCCCTCGCATGCGCGCGCGTGCGCGTGGGCGTATGGTTCGGGGCCAGCGTCCACTAGATGGCGGGGGAGGAGGAAGGTATGAGGGTTCGCCTTGCGCTCTTGACGTCGGTGGTCTTGGCACTCGCTGTGCCGGTAGGGGCATCCGCCCATCCGGTGACCGTCAACACCATGGCGCAGACACTCGGGAACGCGACCATGGCGTTGACCCATCCGCCCGCGAATGACGGCGGTGCGAGTTTCGCGACCACCCGCAACATGCGGCTCCAGGGCTTCTCGGAGCGTCGCGTCGCCCCGAACGACTTCGGCCAGTTCAACTCGGACATCGCGTTCTGGCGTGACCGCGCGTACCAGGGCACCTGGTCGGGCTTCCGGATCATCGACATCGACGATCCGCGCAACCCGAAGCAGCTGATCGACTACCGCGACTGCGCTCACCCGTCGGGTCAGGGCGACATGGTCATCTGGGGCTCGATCCTCGTGCGGACGTGGGACGCCAACAACGTCAACCCGCCGGCTGGGCCTCCGCGGACCTGTGACGGCGAGGCGGTCCCGTCCGGGCCGGCCGGCGGTCCTCCTGGGACGGGCGGCTTCGAGGGCCTGCACGTGTTCGACGTCAGCGATCCCGGCAACCCGGACCTCGTCGCATCCGTCGACCTGACCTGCGGCTCGCACACGGCGACCGGCGTGCCGGATCTGCGCAACCGCCGGCTGCTCGTCTACAGCACCCCCTCGAGCGCCGCATGCGAGGGCATCGACATCGTCGAGGTGCCGCTGAGCCGGCCCGAGGAGTCCGAGTTCCTGCGCTTCGAGTTCGCCGATCGCGCGGCGGGCCTGGACAACAACTTCGCCTGCCACGACACGGCGGTCATCCTCGGCCGGGCGAACAAGGCGGCCTGCGCCGGCGGCGTGGGCTACGCGCTCTGGAGCCTCGGCGGCAAGGACGGCGGCTCGCTCGACAACCCGCGGTTCCTCTACAACAAGGTGGTGCCCGAGATCGCCGGGACTGCGCCCAACGTCGACAACCCGACCGGCCACTCGGCCGCGTTCACGTGGGACGGCGAGACGGTCATCTTCGGCCACGAGCCGGGCGGCGGGGTCCAGCCGCGCTGCCAGGCGGTCGGCGCGGCGGTCACCGGCTCGGCGCCTCCGGGCTCTCCTCCGGGGACCCCGCCCAGGACGGGCCTCCAGACGAACGACATGAAGTCGTTCTTCTTCTACGAGACCAACTCGGGCGCGCCGAAGGGCAAGTGGGCCCTGACGCGTGCGCAGACGGCGCAGGAGAACTGCACGATCCACAACTACAACCTGATCCCGACGAAGACGGACGACATCCTCGTCCACGGCTCGTACCAGTCGGGCATCGGGGTGCTGGACATGAGCGACACGGCGAGCGCGCGTGAGATCGCGTACGCCGACCCGGCCCCGCTCGTGCCGACCCAGGCCGGCGGCGACTGGTCCTCGCACTTCTACAACGGCTACATCTACGAGTCCGACATCACGCGCGGGCTCTTCGTGTGGAAGTTCAAGGACCGCGATGCCAAGGCGGCGGTGCGCCTGCGGCACCTCAACCCGCAGACGCAGGAGTTCACGATCGGGGCCAAGAAGGACCACGATCGCTGGAACAAGGACGACAAGTGGCACGACAACCGGCAGAAGGGGGGTGACGACCCCCGCTGACGCCGGCGGTCACCGCGTGGCATCGAGGGGGCGGCCTACGGGCCGCCCCCTCGTCGTTCCTAGCCGGCCACTGCCTCGCGGAACTGCGCCTTCAAGCGCAGCTGGCCGGCGATCTTCTCCATGTCGCGCGTGTTCTCGCGGCCGAAGAACGTCACGCCGATGCCGGTGCGGCCGGCGCGGCCGGTGCGCCCGACGCGGTGGACATAGCCCTCGCGGTCGGCCGGCGGGTCGAAGTTGATGACGTGCGAGATGTCGCTGACGTCGATGCCGCGGGCGGCGACGTCGGTCGCCACCAGCGTGGCGACGCGCCCGGCCTCGAACGAGGCGAGCGCCTTCTCGCGCTGGCGCTGGGACTTGTCGCCGTGCATGGCGACGGCCTCGACGCCCTCGCGGGAGAGCCGGCGGACGAGCCGGTCGGCGCCGCGCTTGGTACGCACGAAGACGAGCGAGCGGTCGGCGGCGTTGAGCTCGTCGACCAGCGCGTCGAGCCGGTCGTCGCGCTCGACCGCGAGGAAGCGGTGCTCGATGTCGGCGTGCCGCTGCTCCGGCGGGGTGTGCTCGTGGCGCCGGGCATCGCGGGTGTAGACGGCGGCGATGCGCCCCGCCTCACCGTCGAGCGTGGCCGAGAAGAACAGCGTCTGCCGACCGGCGGGGCAGCGGGCGACGATCCGGTCGACGGCCGGGCGGAAGCCCATGTCGAGCATGCGGTCGGCTTCGTCCAGCACGAGCGTGCGCACGTGCTCGAGCGTGAAGGCGCGGCGCTGGAGCAGGTCCTCGAGGCGGCCCGGCGTCGCCACGATGATGTGGGCGCGCTGGGCGTCGCGGGTCTGCTTCTCGAAGCCGACCCCGCCGTACACGGCGGCGACGGAGACGTTGCGGACGCGGGCGAGCGGGCGTAGCTCCTCGACGATCTGGCTCGCCAGCTCGCGGGTGGGGGCGAGGACGAGCGCTGCGGGGCGGCGCGCGGTGGGGTCCACGCGGTCGATCAGCGGGACGCCGAACGCGAGCGTCTTGCCCGACCCGGTCGGCGACTTGGCGAGCACGTCTCGCCCGGCGAGCACGTCGGCGACGACGAGCTCCTGGATGGGAAACGGCTTGTGGATGCCGCGCTCGGTGAGCGCGCGCACGACGGCACGCGACACGCCGAGATCGGCGAAGGACTGCTGTGACATGAAACTCCTGCGGCAATGGGCCGCGAACGATTCGGGAGGCGACTGCTGACCCGAACCGCTGTGAGCGGGACCCAAGCAAGCGAACTGCCTCGTAGCCGGCAGACTGCCAGCCACCGCAATCCAGTCTAGCGCGGGCCTGGTTTCACGCAGCGGACCTGGTAGATCGACGTGAAGCCGGTGCGGAATCCGTTGCGGGCCGCGCGCAGGTACAGGCGCCAGACGCGCAGGCGCTCGGGGCCGGCGAGGCGCTCGGCCTCGACGGCGTGCTCGTCGAGCCGCCGCATCCAGTGCGACAGCGTCTCCGCGTAGTCCTCGCGGAAGCCCTCGACGTGGTCGGTCTCGAGCCCCGCGCGCTCGAGCGCGGTCTGGATGCGGGAGAGGTGCAGCGGCGCGGCGTCCGGGAACACGTAGCGCTCCGAGAACGCGCCGGCCTCCGGCTCGCCGACCCGCAGGCGCGAGATGCCGTGGTTGAGCAGCCGCCCTCCCGGCCGCAGGAGGCGCGCCAGCGTCGCCGCGTACTCGTCGATGCGGTTGGAGCCGACGTGCTCGACCATGCCGATCGAGGCGATCGCGTCGTAGGGCTCGCCCGCCAGCTCCCGGTAGTCCATGACCCGGATCTCCACCCGGTCGGCCACGCCGGCCTCCTCGGCCCGCCGGCGCGCGAGCTGCGCCTGCGGCTCCGACAGCGTGATGCCGGTCACCGACACGCCGTACTCGCGCGCGGCGTGGATCGCGAAGCTGCCCCAGCCGCAGCCGACGTCGAGCAGCCGCTCGCCCTCATGCAGCGCGAGCTTCGCGCACGTGAGCTCGAGCTTGGCCGTCTGCGCGGCCTCGAGGCTCGAGCCGTCGCGCGAGAAGAACGCGCAGCTGTACGTCATCGACTCGTCGAGGAAGAGCGCGAAGAAGTCGTTGGAGACGTCGTAGTGGTGGCGGACCGAGCGCTTGTCGCGCTCCGGGCTGTGGCGCTCCCCGCGCGGGCGCAGCTCGGTCTCCGGCACGGGCGGCGGGCGCATCGGCCCGACCGCGCGCGCGGCGGCGAGCGCCAGGCGCAGCTGGGCGCCCCGCTCGATCGGCTGCGGCCGGTAGCCGTCGAGCACCTCGAGCACGCGCTCGAGGTCGTCGACCTCGAGCTCGCCGCTCACATAGGCGCGGCCGAGGCCGAGCTGGCCGGGAGCCCGCAGCGCGTGGGCGAGCGCGGCGGGGGACCGCAGATGAAGCGTCGGCGCGGGGGCGCCGTTGCTCGGCGGCACCTCGGTGCCATCCCAGAACGTGAGCCGGAACGGCCGGTCGGGGACGGCGGCCCGAAGCTCCCGCCTCAGGGGTTCCGTGGTGCGCAGGGCGGGCACGCGCTACGTCCCGACGGCCTTGCGCGCCTGCCGTTCCGGGCTGACGCGGACGACGTCCCAGGCGAGACCGGTCCGCTCGAGCACCCAGATCACCCACGCCGAGATGTCCACCTGCCACGTCCGGAGGCCGTGGCGGTAGGAGGTCGGGAAGGCGTGGTGATTGTTGTGCCAGGACTCGCCGAACGTGAACGGCGCGAGCCAGAACAGGTTGCGCGACTCGTCGCCCGTCTCGAACGCCCGGCGGCCGAAGAAGTGGCAGAGCGAGTTGATGCTGTAGGTCACGTGATGGACGACGAGCATCCGCACGAGGCCGCCCCACAGCAGGCCGGTCAGTGCCGTGTGCAGCGAGCCGCCGATGAGGTAGCCGAGCCCGAACGGGACGAGCAGGCCGATCGTCACCCACAGCACGAACGTGCGATCGATGAAGCGGATCAGCGGGTCGTCGAGCAGGTCGGGCGCGTAGCGCTCCCGGCTGCCGCGGTGGGTGTGGATGAACAGCCAGCCGACGTGCGCGTGCCAGAGGCCCTTGAGCGCCCCGGTCCAGCCGCCCCCGTGGCCGACGTGGGGGCTGTGCGGATCGCCCTCCTCATCGGAGTACGCGTGGTGCTTGCGGTGGTCGGCGACCCACGAGATGATGTTGCCCTCGATCGCGGCCGAGCCGAAGATGGCCAGCGTCCCTCGCACCCAGCGCCGACACTTGAAGGCCCGGTGGGTGAAGTGGCGGTGGAAGCCGACCGTGATGGCGAGCGCGGTCGACGCGTAGGCGAACAGGAAGATGGCCACGTCGCTCCAGCCGAGGGCGTCGTTCCAGAGCTGCCAGGCCACGACGCCGAGGGCCAGGAAGGGCAGCACGGTGACCGTGCCGGTGATGATCCGGTCGCGGGTCTCGTTGGCGACTGGCTGGACGTCGTCGATGCTCGGGGCAACGGCCATGCGGCGGAGAAGGGTATCCCTTTGCAGGAGTTGCTACCTTGTCGAACGTTCGACCGGGTCAAAGAGGCCCGGATAAGCAGTGCGCGCCCGCAGTTGTTTGCTTGTTTGCATCCTCGGCGTAGGCAGCACAGACGCCGTGGAGGTAAAAACATGGCGACCGGCACCGTGAAGTGGTTCAGCGACGACAAGGGCTTCGGGTTCATCACCCCCGACGAGCCCGGCAAGGACCTCTTCGTCCATTTCTCCGGCATCTCGGGCGACGGCTTCCGTACGCTGGCCGAGGGTGCGCGGGTCTCGTACGAGGCCGAGCAGGGTCCCAAGGGCCCGGCCGCGGTCAACGTCACGACGATCTAGAGAACGCCTGATGGGGCGCGGCCCGCTCACCGAGGTCGGTGCGGCGGGCCGTGTACTCATTCCCCGCCGCTTCAACGGCCCTCCGGCCAGCGCGAACGGCGGCTACACCTGCGGGCTGATCGCTCGCCACATCCGGGGGCCGGCCGAGGTCTCGCTGCGCTCGCCGCCGCCGCTCGACACCGCGCTCGCCCTGACGCGCGAGCCCGACGGCCACCTGCGGCTCTATCACCACGAGTCGCTCGTGGCCGAGGGAGCCCCCGCTGCCGCGCTCGACGTCGAGCCGCCCGTCCGGCCGACCGTCGCCGAGGCCCGCGAGGCGCTCCGCCGCCACCCGTGGCACGGCACCCGCCACGCGTTCACCCAGTGCTACATCTGCGGCTGCGCGCGCCAGGACGGGCTCGGCCTGCACTTCGGCGACCTGCCGCGCGACCCCTCGATGACGGCGGCGCTGCTGGTCGCCGACGCCACGGTCCCGCACGACGAGCGCGGCCTGATGCCCGAGATCGTGTGGGGAGCGCTCGACTGCCCGAGCTATGTGCCCGCCATGTGGGACGCCGACGTGCCGAGCCTGCTCGCCCGCATGCACGCCGAGCTGCTCGAGCCGATCCCGCTCGGCGAGCCGGTCGTCGCCGTCGGATGGATGCTGGGCGCCGAGGGCCGCAAGACGGAGACGGCGTCGGCGCTGCTCTCCGCCGACGGGCGCACGCTGGCGCGCGCCCGTCACCTGTGGGTCCAGCCGCGCGCCGCTGCGGGCTGATCAGGCGAGCGCGGCCATCGCGGTCGCGCGGTCCGGGTGGACGGCGATGACCTCGGCGGCGCCGACCACGTCGAGCAGCCGCGCCACCCCGCTCCCGGGTGCGCAGACGAGCGCGAAGCGACCGCCGTGGGTGCGGACCTCGGACGCCGCACCGAGCAGTGCGCGCAGGCCGGTCGAGTCGCAGAACTCGACCTGGCTGAGGTCGACGAGCAGGCGCGGGCGCCGGCCGGCGCGGCTGGCGTCGAGCCGCGCGCAGAGCGACGGAGCGGTCGCGATGTCGAGCTCGCCGGCGACGGCGATCACCTTCACGCCCGCCTCGTCACCCTCCTGCACGGAGAAGTCGACGGGAGCGGTCATCGCGACACCTTGTCGCGTTCTGTCCGTCCCGTCAACACGTCGCCTGGCTCCCGTCGCTCCGGCTTCTTCGCCTTCTTCGGCTTAGGACGGGGAAGGCGAACAGCGATGCGGCGCCCCGCGACGCCCACCGGCCCGCTCGGCCCCTGCGCCCGGATGCGGAGCCGGAAGCGCCCGCGGGCCGGCGGCGTCCACGCGATCTGGTGGGCGCCGTAGGCGAGCTGGAGATCGCGGCTGAAGGCGACGCCGCGGCGGTCGAACACGAGCACCTTGACCGCGGACATCTTCGAGATCGAGAACCGCACCGTGGTCGCGTGCCGGGCGCGCAGGCCCTTCATCGGAGCGATGCCGATCCGCGTCGGCTCGCGCACGTAGCGGCTGAAGCGCGCGCGGGCCGCGCAGTACGCGCGCAGCGCTGTGCGCTCGCACATATCGCCGAGGAAGCCGGCGATCAGCTGGTGGTAGCTCAGCGTCGCCTCGCGGCCGGCCCACGAGTACAGCGACCAGGCGCCGGTGTCGGCGGCCGCCACCATCGCGCGCGCCGTCGGCTCGCCGCGCCGGAACAGGCGCCGCGCGAGCCGGTCGCGGGCGAGCCGCGCGACCTCGCCGAGCCCGTTCACGGCCTGGAGCTCGCCGTTGAAGACGCGCAGCGATGGCGCGAACGAGTACATGAGGAAGTGGTCGCCGCCGTCCACGCCCAGCGGTGGCGGCGACTCGAACGCGCCGAGCGCCCGGTGGGCGATCCGGTGCCAGCGCGGCTCGTGCAGCGCCCGCCCGGCGCGCGCGAGCGCCGACACGGCGGTCGCCTGCGTCATGCCGCTGATCCAGGGAGCGGTGCCGCCGCCCCAGGCGAAGTAGTGCTCCCACGCGAGGAAGGGTCCGCGCCGCGCGGCCAGGCCGGCGAGCCGGTCGACCTGGCGCCGCAGCCGCTTGACCGGGCAGCGGCCCTCGAGGCAGGTGCCGGCCAGCCAGTTGACCGTGCCCCAGCTCGCCAGCGGCTGGAGCTGGATCCCGCGGCCCGGGTAGTACTGGAACACCGCGGGGTCGCGGCCGAAGATCCGCCGCTCGCCGGGCGCGGGCATCGGCGCGCGCGTCCACACCTCGCGGTTCCGGCGCAGCACGAGGAACACGGGCTCGAGCCGGTCGTAGCTGAGCAGGCGCTGCGCGGCGAGCTGGTCGACGGTCGCCAGCACCGAGCCGAGCTCCGCCGCCCGCACCCCGGTCAGCCGGCCGAGCGCCGCGCGCGCGAGCCCGAGCTCGCGCGTCAGGCGTGCGTAGGCCGCGGGGGTCAGCCGCCGGGTGAGCCGCGCGAGCCGGAGCGCGCCCGTCACCGTCGTCGACCGCCGCGCCCGCCGGATCGCCGCCTGCCGGCGCGCTTCTCGCGCCGCGGCGCGCGCTGCTACGGCCCGCCACGTCGCCGCCTTCACCGCGCCGCTGTTCTCGGCGACCACCACCTCGTCGGGCGGCTCCGGAGGCTCGGGACCGGGGTCGGCGCCGCACCCCACGACGAGCGAGGCGAGCAGGACGAGGACGAGCCGGCGGCCGGCCATGGGACAGCATCGGCCGGCCCGCGGCCGACCAACACCCCCGCGCGACCAGATATGGCCTTGCGCTAGGTTTGCGGGCCGTGGCCGTTCCCCGACTGCGCGTCCCCAGTGGTCTCCCGGGCGGCTCCCTGCGGCAGGCCGCGGGCCTCGTGTCGGACGAGGTCGAGCTCTACCACCGCACGTACACGACGCTGCTGCGCTCGTCGGGCGAGACGCTGCTGCGCGTGCTCGAGCCGTCGCACCGCTCGATGAACTCGAGCCTGCACCCGCTCGCCTCGACCAACGAGGTCGACCTCGGCGCGTTCCTGTACGCGATGCGCCGGCTGCCCGCGGGCGTGTGGGAGACCGCGGTGATCGTGATGGGGCAGGAGGCGCAGGTCTTCGAGCGCGCCGGGGTGGGACGGATCGAAGAGTGGGAGCCGGTCGAGGCTCCGGCTCGCCGCCGCCGGTGGTTCGACAGCCACCAGGGGACGATGGCCGTCCTGCTGGCGTCGACGTCCGACCTCGACGACGTGATCCCGACCCTCGTCGCCTACCAGGTGGAGTGGAACAAGCTCCACGCGATCCTGCGCTCGACCGACCGGCCCGAGGGCGAGGAGCTCGACCCGGCGGCGTGCGCCGAGACCTACGGCGGCAACGAGGACGACTGGATCCGCATCCGGGAGGCGTGGGGCGACCTGGCGACGTTTCTCGACGAGGTGCGCGGCCGCAAGGTCAACCTGCGGATCCGCATGCTGGGCGGCTCGCAGGCCGGCTACGCGCGCATGACGCGCCGCTGGTGGCGGCCCGTGCGGACCGCGATGGAGGAGCAGGGCCTGGGCGAGCGCCCGGTCTACTTCGTCTCCTCCAACCCGCATTCGATGGTCAACCTCGTCACCCCGACGGCGCGCTCCGGCGAGGCGGAGGTCGTGCACTTCATCGAGGAGCACGGCCCGCAGTACCTGCGCGAGGAGCTCGAGCGCTTCCGCGAGGGCCGCGCCGAGGGCTCGTGGGAGAACCTCCTCTACTTCGGGGCGCGGCTGCTGTGGGAGTCGCTGCCGGAGGACGGTGAGCAGTGGCGGCACCGCAAGGAGGCCGAGCGCGCGATCGGCGTCACGCACATCTCCAGCAAGGCGGCCCTGCGCGTCTCGTCGCAGATCATGGCGCTCGACCGGCTCGATCCCGCCGGCCTCGACCCCCGGCTCGGCCCGGTTGACGGCGAGCGGCTGGCGCGCTCGAACGCCGTGGTCGTCAACGTCGAGTATCCGCTCGGCCTCGCCGCCTACAACATCCTGCGCGAGCTCACGGTGTCGACCGACGTGGTCCGCGGCGTGTACGTGCTCGGCAAGGCGGCGACCCTGAACGCCGACGTCGGCGACGTGCTGATCTCGAGCGTCATCCACGACGAGCACTCGGGCTCGACCTACTGGCTCGACAACGCGTTCTCGTTCGACGACATCGCGCCGTTCCTGCGCTTCGGCTCGGGGCTCGACAACCAGCGCGCGGTGACGGTCAAGAGCACGTTCCTGCAGAACCGCGAGTACCTCGACTTCTACTACCGCGAGGCATACACGGTGGTCGAGATGGAGGCCGGGCCGTTCTGCAACGCGGTCTACGAGATGGCCGACGCCGACCGCTACCCGGTGGGCGAGGCGGTCAACTTCTCCAAACTCCCGATCGACTTCGGGATCATCCACTACGCGTCAGACACGCCGTACACGCAGGCCCGCACGCTGGGCGCCCGGGGGCTCTCCTACTACGGCATGGACTCGACCTACGCGAGCTCGCTCGCGATCCTGCGCCGGATCTTCACGCTCGAGGGGATCCTCGACTCGCCGCCCGGTCGCTTCGAAGCTCAAGGATGACGATCTCGGGCGGCCGGAAGAGCCGCACCGGGAGCCCGCTGGTCCCCAGGCCCGACGTCACGTACAGGTGGCGGTCGTCCTCGACGACGTGTCCGCGGACGAACCGCTCGCCGTAGCGCGAGGGGATCGCCGGGAGGCGCAGCACCGGGATCGCGACCTGGCCGCCGTGGAGGTGGCCGGAGAGCGTGAGCGGCACGCGGTGGGGCACGAACGGGAAGACGTCCGGGTCGTGGGCGAGCAGGATCACCGGCGCGTCCGGCGGGACACCGTCGAGGGCGCCGGGCAGGTCCGGGCGGCGCGAGCGCAGGTCGGCGAGTCCGGCGATGTAGACGTCGCCGGCCTTGACGGCCCGGTTCTCGAGCACCTCGATGCCCGCGTCGCGCAGCGCGTGCCAGATCTCGAATCCCGCGCGCTTCCAGTCGTGGTTGCCGAGCACGGCGAACGTGCCGAGCGGCGAGCTGCAGCCTGGAGAGCTCGGCGGCGATCTCCGCCGGTTTCACGCGGCCGCCCCAGACGGGGTGGGCGTCGGTGAAGTCGCCGAGCAGGAGCATGGCGTCCGGCGCCTCGGCGTTGAGGCGGTCGACCGCGCGCGCGATCGCCTTGCGCCCCGCGTGCGGGGCGCCCGCGTGCAGGTCGGAGAGCACGCCGACCCGCAGGCCGTCGACCGCGGCCGGCCAGCGCGGCAGGTGCACCGTCCGGCGCACCGTGACCAGCCGTCGCGGCTCGACGAGGCCGGCCCAGGCGAGCGTCGCGCCGCCCAGCGCGGCGATCGCCTTCACAACGATGCGAGCACCTCGTCGCGCCGGGGCATGCCCGTGCGGGCGCCCGCCGCGGTGGTCGAGAGCGCGGCGGCGGCGAGCGCGAAGCGCACGGCCTCGCCGAGCGGCCGGCCGGCTGCCAGCTCGGCGGCGAGCGCGCCGTTGACGGTGTCGCCGGCGCCGGTCGTGTCGACGACCGAGACCGCCGGAGCAGGCAGCCGCTGTGCATTGCCGGAGTCGAGCAGCAGCGCGCCCTGCGCGCCGAGCGTCACGAGGACGGGAGCCGACGTCTGCGCTGCGAGCGCGCCCGCCGCCGCCTCGACGTCCGCCTCCCCGGTCAGCTCCCGCGCCTCGTCGGCGTTGGGCGTGAGGACGGCCCCGGCGAGGTCGGCGCCCGCGGGCCGGGCGGGCGCCGGGTTCAGCACGACGAGCCAGCCCGCCGCGCGCGCGGCGCGAAGCCCGGCGGCGACCGCCGCCTCCGGCACCTCGTTGACGAGCAGGACGACACCGCGCGGGGTATCGGCGTCGGGTCCCGGGAGGCCCTCGCCTGAGGCGTGCGCGAGGACGGAGGCCAGCGCGGTCTCGACCGCGGCGGCGTCGAGCTCCGCGTTGGCGCCGGAGGCGACCGCGATCTGGTTCTCTCCCGCGTCGTCGACGACGATCGCCGCGACGCCGGTGGGCACGCCGTCGAGGCGCGCGACGTGGCTGGTGTCGATCCCCTCGGCCGCCAGCTCCTCCAGCGCCTCGGAGCCCAGCTCGTCGTCGCCCACGGCGCCGACCATCGTCACCTCGGCGCCCGCCCGGGCCGCGGCCACCGCCTGGTTCGCTCCCTTGCCGCCCCCGTGGCGCGCGAACGTGCCGCCGGCCACCGTCTCACCCGCGCGCGGCAGCCGCTCGGCCGACACCACGAGGTCCACGTTCACGGATCCCACTACGACGACGCGCGCCATCAGCCGCCCGCCGGCAGGATAGTCCCGGTGACCTCGCCGAAGGAGATGGCCGGCGCGTCGCGGTCCCCGCACCAGCCGCGGATGGTGACGGTGTCGCCGTCCTCGAGGAACGTGCGGCCGCCGGCGATCGGGAGCGGGTCGCGGCCGGCTCGGGTGAGCTCGATCAGGCTGCCCTCGGTCCCCGGCTCGGCGCCGGAGATCGTGCCGGAGGCGTAGAGGTCCCCGGGGCGGATGTTGGTGCCGTTGATCGTCGCGTGGGCGAGCTGCTGCGGGAACGTCCAGTAGAGGCCGCGGGCGTTCCCGCGTGACACGACGGTGCCCTCGAGCTCGACCTCGAGCGCGATGTCGAGCGCCCAGTCGCCGGGCGCGCGCAGGTACTCGAGCGGCTCCGGGTCCTGGAGCGGGGCGGGGACGCGGAACGGCTCGAGGGCCGCGAGCGGCACGAGCCACGGGGAGACCGAGGTCGCGAACGACTTGCCCAGGAACGGGCCGAGCGGCTGGTACTCCCAGCGCTGGATGTCGCGCGCGCTCCAGTCGTTGACGAGCACGAACCCGAAGACGTGCTCGGCCGCCTGGCTCGCCGGGATCGCGGTCCCGAGCGCGTTGCCGGGCCCTGTCACGAAGCCCAGCTCGAGCTCGATGTCGAGCCGCTCGGAGGGGCCGAAGCGGGGCGGGCCGCCCGGCTCGGCGGGCGGGAGCTGGCCGCGTGGGCGCCGCACGGGCGTGCCCGAGGGGACGACCGAGCTCGCGCGGCCGTGGTAGCCCACCGGCAGGTGCCGCCAGTTGGGCAGCAGGGGGTCGCCGTCGGGCCGGAACATGCGGCCGAGGTTGGTGGCGTGCTCGAGCGACGAGTAGAAGTCGACGTAGTCGCCGACCTGGAACGGGAGCCGCGGCTCGACCTCCGAGAGCGGCACGGTCGTGCCCTCCGGCGGCCCGCCGGCGAGCACGTCCTGGAGCGTCGAGCGCAGCGCCGACCAGGCCGGCGGCCCGAGCGCTAACAGCGGGTTGAGCACCGGACCGTCCAGCGTCCCCGCGGGCAGGCCGGCGGGGGCGAGCAGCCCGCGCGCCTCGAGCTCGGCCAGCAGCACCGCGTCGTCGCCGAGCCGGACCGCGAGCCGCGCCGGGTCGCCGACGGCGCCGTAGGGGAGGTTGTCGAGCCCGAAGCCGCCGTTCACGGGGCGCAATGCTACGCACGGCTGGTCGTTTAGCCAGTTGACGGAGCGCCGGCCTGGGACGACGCTGGCGTGACGTGGTTTTCCGGAGCGGCATCGCTGTCCTGTTCGCGCTCGCGGTCGGCGCGCCGGCGGCGTCGGCGCAGGCGCCCGAGCTCGCCGCGCCGTTCGACGCCTCGTACTCGGCGGCGGACATCGGCAGCCCGCCGGCTGTGCCGGCGAACCTCGGCGGCCTCACGCTCAAGGCGGGCACCACCGACCGGCTGCTGATCGGCGGGGCGGCCAACGGATCGACGGGTGCCCTGTACGAGGTCGGCGTCGTGCGCGATGGCTCCGGGCACATCAGCGGCTTCTCGGGCGACGCGACCCGCTTCGCCGACGCCGCCAACAATGACGGCGGCGTGACCTACGGGCCGGGCAACGTGCTGTTCCTCGCCCGCTACCCGAACAACGAGATCGGCCAGACCGTGTTCGGCAGCACGATCACCAACAAGATCGTGCCGCTGTCCCCGCTCGGCATCACCGGCTCACCCGGCTCGCTGCTGTTCGTGCCGCCCGGCCAGCCGGGCGCCGGCAGCCTCAAGATCGCCTCCTACAGCGGCGGGCAGTGGTACGACGCGGCCGTCGCGGCCGACGGCGCCGGCACGTACGACATCGTCAACGTCCGCGCGATCTCCGGGGCCGTGCTGTCCGGGCCCGAGGGCTTCATCTACGTCAACGCCGGGTCGCCGCGGTTCAGCGCCGCCAGCCTGCTCGTGTCGGAGTACGGGTCGGGCCGCGTGTCCGCCTTCGAGGTCGACGCCGACGGCGACCCGCTGGTCGCGACGCGGCGCGACTTCATCACCGGGCTGTCGGGCGCCGAGGGCGCGTTCGTCGATCCGGTCACCGGCGACTTCCTGTTCTCGACCTACGGCGGCGGCAATCGGGTGATCGTCGTCCGCGGGTTCGCGCGGCCGCTGCCGCCACCGGTCGTCGGCAAGAAGGTCAACGTGCTGCCCGCGAGCGGCACCGTGAAGGTCCGGCGTCCGGGCTCCAGCTCGTTCAAGGTGCTGCGCGCGGGTCAGCAGCTTCCGGTCGGCACGTCGGTCGACGTCACCAAGGGACGGGTGACGCTCGTGGCGGCCGCCAACAAGGCCGGCGGGACGATGCAGGGCGGCTTCTACGACGGCACGTTCAAGCTGACGCAGACGAAGGGCTCGAAGCCGCTGACCTCGCTCCGGCTCACCGACAAGCTGAGCTGCGGGGCGGGCGCGGCGAAGGCGGCCGCGAAGCGGCGCAAGCGCCGGCTGTGGGGCGACGGCAGGGGCCGCTTCCGCACCAGCGGCTCGTACTCGTCGGCGACCGTGCGCGGCACGCGCTGGCTCGTCGAGGACACGTGCACGACGACCACCACCCGGGTCAAGCGGGGGAGCGTGACCGTGCGCGACTTCGCGCGCCGCAAGAACGTGGTCGTCAAGGCCGGCAAGAAGTACGTCGCCCGGCGCGGGTGAACGTCAACACCGGCTGGGTAGGAAGGTGGGAGATCGGCCGCGATCAGGGTGCCTAACGTCGACCTCACGACTCCCGCGCTCGTGACGTCGACGAAATGCACCCTATAGGTGCACAACGTCGACCTCGCGGGGCCGGAACGCCGTGAGGTCGACGAAATGCACCCTCCCGGGCTCCCCCCTCAATGCCGCCGTTGACGTTCGCTACGTCCGCCGCAGCCGCCGCAGCCAGTACTCGGCCGCGCTGCGATCCCGCCGCGCTTCGCGGTTGTGCGCGGCCCGCCGCTGGCTCGGCCGGAGCGCCGCCATCGACTCCGGCTGGGTGAAGCCGCGCCTGCGCCGCGCGGACCGCTCACGCGTGTCGACCATTGCGACAGACGCTACTCGGGTGCCGGGCAACCGCAAGCCCTTGTTCACCGGCTGGTCGCAAACCCGTAAGACTGCGCGGCGATGACCTGGGTCGAGGTGCTCGCGGCCTTCCTCGTCGCCCACCTGGCGGGCGACTACCTGCTGCAGACCGACTGGCAGGCTCGGCACAAGGCCGGCGGGCTGGGTGGCGATCGCACCGCGCGGAAGGCGCTCGTCGCGCACATCGCCACCTACACGCTCGCCTTCGTTCCCGCGTGCGTGTGGATCGGCGGCGAGCTGGGAGTGGGCTGGGCCGTACTCACCGGCGCGCTCGTCGCGCTTCCGCACCTCGTGATCGACGACGGCCGCGTCGTGCGGCTCTACCTGCGCGAGGTCAAGGGCGCCGACGGCCTCGACATGGGCCTGGCGGGCGCCGTCGACCAGGCATTCCACGTCGTCTCCCTGTGCGTCCTCGCCCTGCTCGTCGGAGCCGCTTGACCCGTCCAAGCGTCCAGACGCCCTTGACGCCGGGTCCCGGCTACCAGAGGATCCGGTCAACTTGACGGTGCGACGGTGGATCGGAGTGGGACTGGCGGCGATCGCTGCTGCCATCTGCACGCTCGCGCTGCCCGGCGCCGCGTCGCCGCAGGTGCCTGGGATCTTCACGGTCGACACGACCGCCGACGGCAACGACGGCGAGTGCCAGCGGGACTGCACGCTGCGCGAGGCGGTCGGGCTCGCGGACACTTCGAACGGCACGTCCGTCCGGCTGCTGCCGGGGGTCTACAGGCTGACTCAGCCTCTGGTGGTCGGCAACGACACCGTGTTCGGCTCGGACTTCGGAGGGAACTTCAGCTCCGGCGCCCGGACGACCGTGGTCGACGCTCGCGGATCCGGCCGAGTCCTCCAGGTCGCGCCGGGAACGAACGCGTTCGTAGCCGGCCTGACGCTGACGGGCGGACAGGCCGATACCGGCGCCGGCGCCCTGGTGCCCGCCGGCAGCCGCCCTGTCGCTCTTCGCCGTCGACGTGAACGAGAACGTGGCGACCGGGCGCGGCGGAGGCATCGCGGTAGCCGGCGACGTCGCCCTCTTCCGCAGCCTCGTGTCCCAGAACCGGGCCGCTGACGGCGGCGGGATCGCCGTCGAGTCCGGCGGCATCGCGCAGGCGTTCGCGTCGACGGTCAGCGGGAACACCGCGAGCGCCTCCGGTGGCGGCATCTCCTCGTCGGAGATACGAGCTCTGAACGTCACCCTGGCCAACAACAGCGCACCGACGGGGGCCGGCGTCTACTGGACGGGCGCCACGGCAACGACGACCCTGTGGAACACCATCGTGGCCGGCAACGCGGGCGGCGCCTGCGGCGGGGCGATCACGCAGAAGAACCAGTGGCAGGCGAACATCGTCGACGACGCCACCTGCGCCCTCGCCGCCGGAGAAGGGACGCAGCAGACCGACCCGCAGATCGGCCCGCTGCGCAACAACCGTGGCCCGACCGACACCCACGCGCTGGCTGGCCGGCAGCCCGGCGATCGATGCCGGAGGCGCGAACCTCTGCGGCACGCAACGGACCAGCGCGGCGCGCCGCCGGTCGGAACTGCGACATCGGCGCGTTCGAGTTCGGTGGCGTCGTTCCGGAGCCGGACCTGCCACCCCCGAGTCGCCGGCGAGTCGGTGAATGTGTCGCTCCGCAGCGGCACGGTGAAGGTCAAGCTCCCGGGCAGCGACGAGTTCTTCACGCTCAAGGACGGCCAGCAGGTTCCGGTCGGCACGACGATGGACACGACGAACGGGCAGATCACGCTCGTCGCTGCCGGCCGCAAGCAGAAGGCCTGGTTCTACGACGGCCTGTTCAAGTTCCGCCAGTCGCGCGGCAGCCGGCCGCTCACCACGCTGAGCCTGACCGCCAAGCTGGCCTGCCCGAAGGGGAACAGCGCCTACACCGCCGCGAAGCGCAAGCGGCGGCGCCTGTGGGGTGACGGCAAGGGCCGCTTCCGCACCCAGGGCTCGTTCAGCTCCGCGACCGTGCGCGGCACGAAGTGGCTCACCGAGGACCGCTGCGACGGCACCCTCACGCGCGTGAAGAAGGGCACCGTGACGGTCAGGGACTTCGCTCGCAAGCGCACGGTGATCCTGCGCGCCGGCCAGCGGTACCTGGCCAAACGCAAGTGAGCTGGGTCTCGGTCTTCGCCAGCTTCCTCGTCGCTCACATGGTCGGCGACTACCTGTTCCAGACCGACTGGCAGGCGCGCAACAAGCGCGGAGGTCTGAGCGGCGGGGTCGCGCTGCGGGCGCTCGCCACGCACGTCACCACGTACACGCTCGCCTTCCTGCCGGCGCTGATCTGGATCGGCGACGTGCTCGACCCCGGCTGGGCCGTGCTCGCCGCCGCGCTGATCTTCCTGCCCCACTTCGTCCTCGACGACGGGCGCATCGTCCGCGCGCACCTCGCGCACGTGAAGCGCGTGGAGACGTTCGACATCGGCCTCGCCGCGTCGGTCGACCAGTCCTACCACGTGCTGTCGCTGTTCCTCGTGGCGATCCTGCTGGGGGCGGCGTGAGGCGGGTCCTCGCCGCCGTGATCGCCGCGGTGGCGGTCGGGGCGCTGCTGCAGGAGGGCGGCGTCCTCAAGGATCAGGAGCTGGGCACCGTGAACCTGCGCTTCGACGTGCGCGGGGCGACCGACCCGCCCGACGACGTGGTCGTCGTCGCCATGGACCAGCGGACCCTCGACGCCGACCCCAACGCGGCCATCCCGTTCAACCGCCGCCGCCACGCGCGCGTGATCGACCGCCTGACCGAGGCGGGCGCGCGCGTGGTCGCCTACGACGTGCAGTTCACGGAGGAGAGCTCGTTCCCCGGGGCCGACGAGGCGCTGATCGAGGCGGTCCGCCGTTCGCCGCGGATCGTGCTCGCCACCACCGAGGTGGGGCCTGACGGCTCGACCGCGATCTTCGGCGGCGGCGAGGGCCTCGAGTACAGCCGGGCCACGCCGGCCAACTCGAACGTGCTGCTCGACCGCGACGGCCGCCTGCGCCGGATGCAGTTCGAGGCCGACCGGCTGGAGACGTTCTCGATGGCGGCCGCCCGCCTCAAGACCGGCCGCCGGATCGACACCGGCGGCGCGCGGGACGCGTGGATCGAGTACCCGGGCCCGCCGGGCACCATCGACACGCTGAGCTTCGCGGACGTCGAGTACGGCCGCTTCGCGCCTGAGGCGGTGCGCGGCAAGGTCGTGGTCGTCGGCGCGACCGCGCGCGTCTTCGAGGACCTGCACGAGACCTCGGCCGGCGACGACATGCCGGGGCCGGAGGTGCACGCCGCCGCCATCGCCACGGCGCTCGGCGGGTTCGGGCTCGACGAGTCGCCGGACTGGGTCGACTGGCTGCTGCTCGTGGCACTCGCGGCGGTGGCGCCGCTGGTCGCGGCGCGCTTCGGGACCGCGATGGGCCTGCTCGCCGGGGTGGCGGCCATCGCGCTCTTCCTGGCGGGGGCCCAGCTCGCCTTCGGAGCGGGGACCATCGTGGCCGTGCTGCCGCCGCTCGCGGCGGCGCTCACAGGCCTCGTCGGCGCGCTGCTGCTCGCCAACCCGGTCTCCCACCCGTGGGTCAACCGCGTGCTGGACGCCGTCAGCCGGCACGGGGCGCTGAACCACCGGACGCGCCGCCTGCGGGCGCTGTTGCTGATCGGGACCGCGCTGTCCGTCGCCGCCGCCGCGCTGCTCCTGGAGGCCACGAACGCGCTGCGCCGGATCGAACTGACGACCGTCGACCAGCGCTTCGACATCCGCGGGGCGGAGCCGCCGCCGCGGAGCGTCGTGCTGGTCGCCGTCGACGACAAGACGTTCAGCACCCCGCCGAACCCGCAGTGGCCGTTCAACCGGCGCCTGCACGCGCGCGTCATCCGCCAGCTCACGAAGGCCGGCGCCGGCGTGATCGCCTACGACGTCCAGTTCACCGAGCAGAGCGAGGACATCGGGGCCGACAACGCGCTGATCGAGGCCGTCCGCGCGTCCCCGCGCGTCGTCCTCGCCGCGACCGAGGTCGGCGAGGGCGGCTCGACGAACATCTTCGGCGGCGAGACCGGCCTCTCGTACAGCCGCGCGACGGCGGCCAACTCGAACTACACGCGCGACGTCGACGGCGTCTTCCGGCGCCTGATGTTCGAGGGGCAGGGCCTCGAGTCGTTCCCGCTGGCCGCCGCCCGGCTCGCGCGCGGGCGCGCGATCCCCTCGCCCGACGGCGACAACGACGCGTGGATCGACTACGCGGGCCCGCCGCCGAGCGTGCAGCGCCTGAGCTTCACGGACGTCATGCGGGGCCGCTTCCCGGCCGAGGCCGTGCGCGGCAAGGTCGTCGTGGTGGGCGCGACGGCGCCGTCGCTCCAGGACCTCCACGAGGCCGCGACCACCAAGAGCGTCCTGATGCCCGGACCGGAGGTGCACGCGAGCGCGGTAGCGACCGCGCTGGACGGGTTCCCGCTGCGCGAGGGCCCGTGGTGGGTCGACGCGCTGCTCGTCCTCCTGCTCGCGGTCGCGGCGCCGTTCGCCGCGCTGCGCCTGCGCATGGCCTGGGCGGTGGCGATCGGCGTCGTCGGCATCGCGGCGCTGCTCGTCGGCGCGCAGGTCGCGTTCGAGGGCGGGACGATCGTGACCGTCGTGTACCCGCTGCTCGCCGGGATCGCCGCGCTGGCCGGCACGGCCGCCATCCACGGCGTCACCGTCGCGTTCGAGCGGGCCAACGCGCGCGAGGCGTTCGCGCGCTTCGTCCCGGAGGCGGTGGTCGACGAGGTGCTGCGCAACGCCGACGGCGCGCGCCTCGGCGGCGTGCAGGCCGAGTGCACGGTGATGTTCAGCGACCTGCGCGGCTTCACCTCGTTCTCCGAGACGCTCGAGCCGGCCACCGTGATCGACTCGCTCAACCGCTACCTGACGGAGATGAGCGAGGCGATCCTCGACCATGGCGGCACGCTCGTCGCCTACATGGGCGACGGGATCATGGCCGTGTTCGGCGCTCCGCTCGCGCAGGACGACCACGCCGACCGCGCCGTGGCCGCCGCGCGCGACATGCTCGCGCGCCTCGAGGGCTTCAACGCGTGGCTGCGTGAGGCCGGCCTCCACGAGGGCTTCAAGATGGGCATCGGGCTCAACACCGGGCCGGTCATGTCCGGCCACGTCGGCTCCGAGCGCCGGCTCGAGTACACCGCCCTCGGCGACACCACCAACACCGCCGCCCGGCTCGAGGGGATGACCAAGGGCACCCCCTACCAGCTCTACGTCGCAGACTCGACGCGCGAGCGCCTCCGCCGTCCCGCAGACGACCTCGTGCCGGTCGGCGAGTTCGAGGTCCGCGGGCGCAAGGCCACGATCAAGCTCTGGTCGCTCGGGGAGCCGGACGAGGCGACTCCCGACGAGCCGGCGCCAGCCTCCGCCGAGGAGGCCAAGACATAGCTCTGTATATCTGGCCAGATGCTCTTGCGCCGCCCCATCGACCCGGTTTACGGTTGCCAGGCGCGGGGCGCAGCGGGCGCACCTGAAGCGCAACGAGGACAGAGAGAAGGGAACACGTGGGCCAAGCGCTCAAGACGACCGGCGAGACCGGAAAGACGTACACCCCCGTCCGCTGGCTGCCGACCCTGAGGATCAGCGGTCGACCTCGGCCGCACACCACGCTGCGAGAGGACGCGGTCACGGTCTTCTTGGGAGTGTTCACCCTCGTCGCGCTGTTCTGGGACGGGCTCCGTCACAACAACCTCACGGGCGTCGACGAGTTCTGGTCGCCGCCGCACATCGCCATGTACGCCGGGCTCGTCGGTCTCGGCGTGTGGATCGCGATCGTCCTGCTGCGCTACCAGAAGGGCACCGACGACCTCGACTTCTCCGCCGTCCCGCGCGGCTACGCGCTGGCGTTCGTGGCGCTGCCGCTGGCCGCCATCGCCGGCCCGGTCGACTTCATGTGGCACGAGGCGTACGGCTTCGAGAACCAGATCGACTCGACGTACAGCCCGCCGCACCAGGGCCTCTTCTACGCGGGCGCGATGCTCGCTGCGATCCCGGTGGCGTCGGCCTGGCAGCGGCGCGACATGATCGCGCCCGCGCTGCGCGAGTTCCTGCCCGCCGTGCTCTCCATGACCTCCGTGATCGCCGCGATGCTGTTCGTGGTCCACCAGATCGTGCCGTTCTACGGGGGCGGCGTGGCGATGACGCAGGCGTTCCAGGACGACATCGCGGGCCGCACCGATGCGTTCGCCCCGGGCGCCGACGCCGTCCACACGGAGGGACTGTCACGCGCGCTCACGCACTACGGCGACGAGGCGTTCCCCTACTACTTCTTCAGCACCCACCTCGGCGTGGCCGGGATCCTGCTGTTCACCGTTGCGCTGATGGGCGGCATCCTGCTCCTGCGCCGCCGCTGGGTGATCCCGGCCGGCTCGCTGACGGTGATGTGCACCTTCCTCGCGCTCCTGTGGCCGATGCTCAGCGAGTACCGCGAGGCCGAGTTGATCCCGGCACTGGTCCTCACTGGCGTGGTCGGTGACCTGCTGCTCGCCCGCTTCGCCGGGAAGCCCGGGCCCACCCCCGTCGGCCGCGTGCGGCTGTTCGCCGCGCTCATGCCACCCGCGATGTGGGCGCTGTTCTTCCTCTGCGTCGAGGTGCTTCAGGACGGGCTCGGATGGGCGGCGACGCTTTGGGTCGGCGTGCTCGCCACCACCGCTGGGCTGGGTTGGGCGATGTCGATGCTCGTCTTCACGCCGTTCTCCGGAGCGGTCTCCGAACAGCAAGTTCTCACTGAGGGAGCCTGATGGCTGAAAAGCGCACGCTGAAGACCGCGTCCACGACCTGGCGCGGGAAGATCGAGAGCCACGAGACGTTCTCGCACGACAGCATCGACAGCCTCGGCTACGACTGGGAGCGGATCGGCGACCCGTCGATCGAGCCCAAGTACCCGTTCAAGGCGTACCTGCCGCGGAGCCCGGAGGATGTGGCCAAGGCCGTGCGCGAGTGCAAGGAGCTCGGCCAGGAGCTGCGGATCCGCAGCAAGGGGCACTCCAGCAACGACCTCGTGCTCGCCGACCGCGGCGCCGTGATGCTCATGCAGGGCATGGACCAGATCCTCGACGTGGACGAGGAGAACCTCACGGCAACGGTGCAGGGCGGCGCGATCAGCGCGCT
Source organism: uncultured Solirubrobacteraceae bacterium (assembly GCA_963730535.1). Classification (GTDB taxonomy): domain Bacteria; phylum Actinomycetota; class Thermoleophilia; order Solirubrobacterales; family Solirubrobacteraceae; genus DASSUW01. The sequence goes on along the minus strand of CAVSRU010000007.1, from coordinate 279,402 downwards.
GATCGACGACCACCTCGCGCATCTCGGCCTCGGGCTGCCGATCATCGGCGACCACCGCGACATCACCGTCGGCGGGTTCGCGTCGGTCGGCGGCATCAGCCCCGCCTCCCACCGGTTCGGCATGTTCATCGACAACGTGCTGGCGCTGGAGTTCGTCGACTGGGACGGCGAGATCAAGCGCTGCAGCCGCGAGGACAACAGCGAGGACTTCTACAGCCTGCTCGCCGGGCTCGGCCGCCACGGCGTGATCACCGAGGTGACGCTGCGGCTCATTCGGATCGACAAGTACCGGACGATCTGGGAGAACCACCAGGATCACTACCGCTCGATGGATGAGTTCATCGCCGGCACGAAGCCGATCATCGAGGAGCCCGGCGACGTGATGATGGAGCGGGGCGTCTGGGTCGACTTCAAGTTCCCCGGCGGCAAGCACCTCGGGATCGGCCAGTTCTCCGCCTACAAGGAGACGTCGCAGACCGCCGTCCGCAAGGCCCGCAACACCAGTTCCTATGGCGTGCTCCACGGCATCGGCCGCGCGGCCGGCAACCTGCCGGAGAAGCTCGACATGGCCCTCAAGTACGTGGGCATGGGCGGCGTGATGCTGAGCCCCAAGTACGCGTCGATCAAGAACATCGAGTTCTTCACCGACAAGGTGCTCGACTCGACCGTCGGCGACCCGACGCGCATGCTGATCGTGCTCGGCCCGCTCGATCGCTACGAGGAGCTGTTCCGGCGCCTGTGGGGTCTGCTCGACGGCTATCGCGACTCCCACGGCTGCTTCACGTTCCTGTCGGTCTACGTGAAGAGCATCCGCTCCGACTACCTGGCGCGCGACGGCCAGGACCGCTTCTGCGAGCTCATGTTCTACACGGGCGTACACCCCGAGAAGATGACCCGCGAGCTGCTGGACGAGATCGTCGAGAAGTTCGACGACATCGTGATCGAGAACAACGCGTACAAGTACATGCACACGCGCACGACCAAGGATCCCGACAAGCGCGCGAAGGTCGACCCGAACGCCCGGCACGCCGAGCGCCGGCGGGCCGCGGGCAACGGCGCGGCGCCCATCGCGGCGCTTCAGGAGACCTCGTCGTGACGCGCGAGATCCCCCTTTACACGCTGGAGGGCGTGCGTGACGCCGAGGTCACCACGCACTACTTCTCCACCGGCGACGGGCTGGGCCTCAGCATGCTCCGGTTCAACCGGGAAACGGCCCCGCCCGCCCACCAGGCGGGCGACTCGGTGCTGATCATCCACGGGCTGACGACGTCGACGGACATGTTCGTCATGCCCGAGCACTACAACCTCGTCAGCTATCTGCTCGACAACGGCTACACGGACGTGTGGTGCCTGGACATGCGGATGAGCAACCGGCACTCGTACAACCTGTTCCCGCACCGGTACTCGTTCGACGACATCGCGCTGTACGACTATCCGCCGGCGATCGACATCATCCGCGAGCACGTCGGCGACCGGCGCCTGCACGTGATCGCCCACTGCCTCGGCTCGGTCACCTTCATGATGAGCCTGTTCGGCAAGGCGGTGACCGGTGTCACCAGCGTCGTCGCCAACAGCGTCGGGCTGACGCCGCGGGTGCCGAAGTGGTCGAAGCTCAAGCTGCGCTCCGCGCCGGGGATGATCGAGCACGTGCTCGGGTTCCCGAACCTGAACCCGCGCTGGGCGGACGACCCGACGCTGACCCGGGGCAAGCTCTTCTCGAAGGGCGTGTCGTTCTTCCACCGGGAGTGCGACGTGCCCGCCTGCCACATGCTCAGCCTGATGTGGGGCACCGGCTGGCCGGCCCTCTACAGCCACGAGAACCTGGCCGACGTCACGCACCGCCGCGGCGGCGACCTCTACGGCGCGACGAGCATGCACTACTACCGGCACGTCACCAAGATGCTCCAGGCCGGCAGCCGGCCGCTCAAGTACGAGATGGGCAAGCCGGAGCACGCCGCGCTGCCCGACGACTATTTCGCATACGCGCGCGAGATCGAGACGCCGGTGCTGCTCACGACCGGCGCCGACAACAAGGTGTTCGCTGACTCGAACATCGTCTGCCACGAGCGCCTGCGCGCGCTCGGCTGCGACCAGCACGAGCTCAAGATCTTCCCCGGCTACGGCCACCAGGACGTGTTCATGGGGAAGGACGTCGCGCGCGACTGCTTCCCCGACATGCTCGACTTCATCCGGCGCCACTCGGGGCCGGTGGCCGCGCCGGCGGCTGAGCAGCAGTGGGCAGTCGCCTGATCAAGACCGAGACCGTCATCAACGCCCCGGCGGAGCGCGTCTGGGCGGAGATGACCAACTTCGCGTCGTTCCCGAGCTGGAACCCGTTCGTGCGGCAGGCTGAGGGACGGCTCGAGGAGGGCGAGCGGCTCAAGATCCGCCTGCAGCTCGACCACGGGATGCGGATGACGTTCCGCCCGCGGGTGACCGTCGTCGAGCCGAACCGCGAGCTGCGCTGGCTGGCCACGCTCGGCCGGCCCGGCGTCTTCGACGTCGATCGCGCCTTCCAGATCGAGCCCCGCGACGGGGGCGTGCTGTTCGTCATGTCCGAGGAGTGCTCGGGCTGGTTGACGCCGGTGATGTTCGCGACGAATCTCGAGGCGCAGCTGTATCGCGGCTACGACGCCTTCAACGAAGCGCTGCGCAAGCGCGTGGAAGAGGCAGGTTGACGAGATGCTGAAGACCATCGCCGGGTGGGCGGGTGGGCGACGGACGAAGTGGTACGTGGTCGGGTTCTGGCTGCTGCTGTTCGCGGTCAGCACGCTGCCCGGTCAGCTCACCGACGTGACCGAGGACCGCATCTCGAGCTTCCTGCCCGACGACGCCGACGCGATCGTCGCCGACAAGGTCATCGAGGAGCGCTTCCCCGGCGGCCAGACCACCTCGGCGGTGGCCGTCTACCACCGTGAGGGCGGGCTGACCGACGCCGACCAGCAGGCGATCCTGTCCGAGGCCGAGGAGATCGCGGGCGTCGAGTTCGTGCTGCCGCCGGTCGCGCCGTTCGAGGGCGACTCGCCCGAGGGCCTGGTGTCGGAGGACGGCACGACGGCGTTCACGGTCATCCCCATCAACGCCACCCGCCAGCAGGACATCAACACGCTGATCGAGGACGTGCGCGAGGTCGCCAACGGCGGTTCCGGGCTGACCGCCGAAGTCACCGGCCCTGCGGCGCTGGAGACCGACCTCCGGCACGCCTTCGAGTCCGCCGACGTGACCCTGCTGCTCGTCACCGGCCTGCTCGTGCTCGTGCTGCTCCTGCTGATCTACCGGTCGCCGCTGCTCGCGGTGATCCCGCTCGTCGTCGTGATCATCGCCTACGTGATCGCGAGCGGCGCGATCAAGGTGTTCGCCGACTCCGGGCTCCAGGTCACCAGCATCTCGACGTCGCTGCTGCTGGTGCTGATGTTCGGCGCCGGCACGGACTACTGCCTGCTGCTCGTGTCCAGATACGTCGAGGAGCTGCACACCCACGAAGACAAGCACCAGGCGATCCGGATCGCGATGCCGCGTGCGGCGCCGGCGATCATGGCCAGCGCCGGCACCGTGATCGCCGCGATGCTCGTGCTGATCGTCGCCGAGCTGGCCTCCACCCGGACCGTCGGCCCGGTGAACGCGATCGGGATCTTCATCGTCATGGCGGCGAGCCTGACGCTGCTCCCGGCGATCCTCGCGATCGTCGGCCGCCGCGGCTTCTGGCCGAGCAAGCGAGCGGTCTTCGACCCCACCTTCGTCCCGGACGAGGCGCCCGAGGAGGGCGACTCGCGCTGGGCGCGGCTGGGCCGCGCGGTCACCCGCCGGCCGGTGTTCACGATCGGCGCGGTCGTCGCCGTGTTCCTGGTCGGCGCGATCGGGGTCACGCAGTACGACGAGGAGGCGACCATGCTCGGCGCCTTCCGCAACGCGACCGAGGGCACCGACGGCTACGACACCCTGAAGGCGAGCTTCCCGGAGGGAGCGCTCGGCCCGTCGACGGTGATCATCGACCGGCGCGACGGCCCGATCCAGGACGGCGACATCACGGCCGCGCAGGACGCGCTGGAGGAGGTGCCCGACATCGGCACGATCACCGAGCCGTTCGCGCAGTCCGAGGACGGACGGGCGGCCGCGTTCAACGTCGCGTTCCCCGACGACCCGTACAGCAACGCGGCGCTCGACCGCACCGACGAGATGCGCGATGCGCTCGCCCCACTGGCACCGGAGCTGCAGGGCTACGTCGGCGGCGTGTCCGCGATCATGGGCGACTACCGCGACGGCGCTCAGCGCGATGCGCAGCTCATCGTGCCGCTGGTGCTGCTCGTGATCTTCCTGACGCTGATCGCGCTCCTGCGGGCGATCATCGCGCCGCTCTACCTGATCGGCTCGGTGATCCTGTCGTTCTTCGGCATCTTCGGCGTGTGCCTCGTGTTCTTCACGACCGTGCTCGACGAGAGCGGCTTCGATCCCAGCCTGGCGATCTTCAGCTTCATCTTCCTGGTCGCGCTGGGGGTCGACTACAACATCTTCCTGATGGACCGCGTCCGCGAGGAGGCGGAGCGGATCGGGACCCGGCGAGGCGCCCTGCGCGCGCTCGTCACCACCGGGCCGGTGATCACCAGCGCGGGGATCATCCTGGCCGGCACGTTCGCGGTCCTGGCCATGCTCCCGATCACGATCCTCGTCGAGCTCGGGACGGTGGTGGCGTTCGGCGTGCTGGTCGACACGTTCATCGTGCGCAGCATGCTCGTGCCCGCGATCATCACGGTGGTCGGCGACCGCAGCTGGTGGCCGTCACGGCTGGCGCGGAGCGCCGGTCCGGCCGCCGAGGCGACCGCGGAGGCGCCCAGGCCCAAGGAGCCCGTGTAGGGCCTGGCTCACCTCCTCGCAACGCGGTAGGGTCGGGCTACCGCGGACCTTCGGCCGTGGGAGGCCGGGGCCGCTCGAGGAAAGAGGGCATCATGCTCAGATCCTCCGCCCGCCGTACGCTGGTCGCGGCCTTGCTGGTCGGCGCCGCGGCAGCTCCAGCCACCGCCACGGCGGCCGTCGATCCGCTCACGCTGGTGAGCGGCCCGAGTCCGTTCGCGGCCGGCTGCGAGGGCGCTCCTCAGACCGGCACGGTCTTTCGCAACGCCGAGGTCGAGCCGTGGGTGGACGTGAACCTCGCCGACGCGAACAACATCGTGGGCAACTGGCAGCAGGACCGCTGGTCGAACGGCGGGTCGAGCGGGAACCTGAGCGCCTACTCCCTCAACGGCGGCACGACGTGGGCGATCCCGCCGATCAGCCCCGCGTCTGACACCGGCCAGGCCAAGTTCAGCCGCTGCACCGGCGGCAACGCGGCCAACGGCGGCAACTTCGAGCGAGCGACCGATCCGTGGCTGTCGTTCTCCCCGAACGGCGTCTCACACCAGGTGGCGCTGGGGATCAACGACTCGAACTTCGCCAACGCGGTGCTGACCTCGCGCTCCTTCGACAAGGGCGCGAACTGGGAGGACCCGGTGGTGGTCAAGTTCGACGACCGGGCCAACTTCTTCAACGACAAGGAGACGCTGACCGCGGATCCGACCGACTCGCGGTTCGTCTACGTCACGTGGCAGCGGATCGTGGCTCCCAGCGACAACGCGAGCGCGCGGGCCGGCGTCCGTGCGGCGGCGTTCCGCTCGCTGGCCTGGTTCGCCCGCTCGGACGACAACGGCGCCTCGTACGACGTGGTCAAGCCGATCCTCAATCCGGGCAACAAGGCGCAGACGATCGGCAACCAGATCGTCGTGCTTCCCAACGGCGATCTGGTGATGCTGTTCAACCTCATCCGCAACGTCGGGGTCCACCGCAACCGCGGCTTCACCGCGGCGGTGATGCGCTCGACGAACAAGGGCGACACCTGGTCGGCGCCGATCCTGATCGACCAGATGATCACCGACGGGGTGACGGATCCGGCCGACGGCCACGCCGTCCGGACGGGCGACCTGATCCCGCAGATCGCGGTGGACGACAACAGCGGGGCGCTCTACGTGGTGTGGCAGGACGACCGCTTCACCGGCGAGGAGCAGATCGCGTTCTCGCGGTCGACCGACGGCGGGCGGACCTGGTCGGCCACGCGGCGCATCAGCACCGCCGGCGGCGTCAACCAGGCCTTCACGGCGACCCCCCGGGTGGCGGACAACGGCACGGTGGCGGTCCAGCACTACGACTTCCGCTTCGACAATCCGGCGACGACGCCGCCGCTCACCACCGACGTGTGGCTGCTGCGGTCGACCAACGGAGGGATGAGCTGGACGGAGGAGCGGGTCGGCAGCGTCTCGTTCGACATGACGACGGCGCCTGACGCGCTCGGCTACTTCGTCGGCGACTACGCGGGGCTCGACTTCGCCGGCAGTGGGCTCAGGCCAGGGTTCAAGCCGTTCCACGTCCGCGCCAACAGCGGCAACCTCGCGAACCGCACGGACGTCTTCGCCACGACCGCGTCGACAAACGGTCCGTGAGCAGCGGGACGCCCTGCCGCCGTCGAGGCGGCAGGGCGTCACGCCCCGGCGAGCCGGCGCAGGCCGCTCATGCTCGGCCGGAAGAGGTACTCGCCGCCCCGCATCGTCACGAAGCGCGGCTGCGGCTTGAGGAAGAACGGCGGGTGGCCCTGGATCGTCATCTTGCCCTCCGTCCCGTGCGGCTCGCCGACGAGGAAGTCCTTGTCGGGCCCCAGGCCGAAGGGGTCGCCGTCGTCGATCCAGAGCGCCTGGACGGTCTCGAACTGGCGCCAGATGCTGGCGTTGAAGCAGACGAAGACGAGGCCGCGGTCGACGCCGTCGTCCTCCAGCGCCCCGGGCGCGAGCGGCGGGCCGTAGGAGCGGCCGCGGCGGATCAGCCGGTGGCGGCTCGAGAGCCGCCCGTCGAAGAACCCCGGCGCGTCGCGCGGGTTGGCGCGCCGGATGTGGGCGCCGAGCGGGCACTGCAGGCCGTCAGGGTCGGCGGCGTACGAGAAGTCGTTGATCCCCCGCGAGGTCACGAGCGGCGTGCCGTCGGGCCGGCGGCCGACGAGCTTGGCCGCCAGCAGCTCCGGGCCGCCCGGGAACTCGCGCCCGGCGTCGGCCACGAAGCGCCGGAACGCCGCCACGTCCATGTGCAGCTTGCGGTAGACGGCGAACGTCCCGTTGCGGTCGAAGGGCGCCCCGGGGGCGGCGGGCAGCAGCCCGTCCTCGTCCTCGTAGCCGTGCAGGAACTCGCCGGTCCGCACCGGCCGCCAGCCGCCGCCCGTCGGCCAGGCCGTCGCCGGGCCGCGGCGCCACCCCGCTGCCCTTGATCGCCGGCTGCGCGATCCCGTCGACGAAGCCGAAGTGGTCGCGCGAGCCCGCGAGCGCCGCCGCCCGCTGCTCGTGCACGATCTTGATCGCACCAGCGGCCCCGACCCCGCGCAGCGCCTCGCGCGCCTGCTCGAGCCGCTGCTCGTCGACGCCGTAGAGCGTGACGAGCACGTGCGCCTCGCCGGTCCCGAGACCCGGCTCCCAGTTCGAGGGCGCGCTCGGACCGCGGTCGCCGAGCCGCTCCGCGCGCGCCGCCATGCCCTCGCGGAACTCGTCCGGGAACGTCGCGAGCAGCGCCTCCGGCAGCTCCAAGGCCGCGAGCCCGGCGTACGTGAACGCCGCGTGCAGCGCCGTCGGCGGTGGGCCGCCCGGCCACGGCTCGGCCGTGCTCACCTGGGGCAGCATCCGCCGCATCAGCGCCCGCATGCGCTCGGGGTCGACGACCTCGCAGGAACAGGTAGGCCGCGCACGGGTAGGTGTAGCCGCGCAGGACGTCGCCCTGGATGTCCGCGAGGTCGATCTCGGGGGTCACCGAGCGCCGGCGCGGCAGGCTCATCGCGCGAACTCGTCGCGGAACCGGCGCTGGAGCTCGGCGGGCTCGAGCCGGCGCGCCTCGACCGCGAAGTCGACGATCCGCTCGCGCAGGGCGAGGCTCTCGAGCACGCCCGACACCGTGGCGTCAGCATGGGCCGAGGCGAACAGGCTGCTGTCGAGCTGGTGCTCGCGCACCCAGCGCGTGAACCCCTCGCCATCGCTTCCGGGATAGCCGACGCAGTAGCGCCACCACGTGTCGGCACAGCCGCGCAGCGCCTCGAGGTACGGCTCGAGCTCTCCGTCGACGGTGCTCGTGAAGACGAGGTGGCTCGCCCGCAGTGGGTCGCGGTGGCGCTGCCGCGGACCCTGGAAGACCAGCTCCGAGACGACATGGATCCGCGAGAAGTGCAGGGTCTCGAGGCGCGCCAGGAACCCGGCCGGCAGCCCCTCGATCGCCTCGCGCGCCTCAGCCTCGCGGCCGGCGACGATCGGCGCGATCACCGTCAGCGAGTACGCGACGCCGACGCGGTTCAAAGCTGCGCCTGCGACTCGACCAGGAACCGCTCGTAGGCGGCCGCGAACGCCTCCGGGCCCAGGCGCGCGGAGTCCTCGACCAGTCGCTCGAACCGCTCGCGGACCGCGAGCGCGCCCTTGACCATCCGCGTGCTGGCCTGCGGATAGGCGCAGTAGTAGTGGCCGCCGTCGAGGCTGTTCATCGCGATCCAGGCCTTCAGCGGCTCGGCCGGCGGGGGACCGGGGAACGAGGGCCCGCGCCCCCACGTGAGCCGGATCCATTTCGGCACGACGTAGGCGAACGCGTCGATGTAGTGCTGCCACGGACCGTCGAAGTTGCTCTCGAAGAACAGGTAGCGGTAGCGCAGCCGCTCGCCCGGAAGCTCGTCGACGATCGCCCAGCGCACGTAGTGGATGAAGTCGAACTGGAGGATCGCCTGCTGCGCCATCGGGAAGAAGCGGCCGCCGAAGAAGCCGAGGCGGAGGAACCACAGCCACTGCGGCCGGATCGGGGTCATCATCGTGAGGCCGGTCATGCGGCCGGTCGTGTTGCCCATCAGCGACCCCAGATCTCCCGGCCGTCAGCGGCGCGGCGTGCGAAGCCCGGCTCGGCGAAGCGCTCGTAGTAGTCGATCTCGAGGTGCGAGAACTGCACCCAGATGCCCGGCAGGTGGAAGGCGTCGGTGTGCGCCGGGAAGCGGCCGTAGGTCTCGACCAGGTAGCGGCAGATCTCCTTCGTGTACGCGATCGCCTCCGGCGGGTGAGTCCGCTCCCGCATTGGACCGAACGCCTCCGAGCCGTACGGCCCGCTCAGCTTCTCCTCGATCAGCTGGTCGACCGCCGCGTCCATGTCGGTCACGTACGGCGGGCACAGCCCTTCGAGCACGCCGTCGATGCCGACGAAGTTGGGCTGTGAGGCCGGCACCGGCGGCCAGCGGCGCCAGCGTCCGGGCGCGGGCTTCGCCAGGTGCTCGCGGAAGCCGAGGCCGAGGCGGCCCGGCTCACGATGCCAGATGCCCGGGATCAGCGGCGTGCCGTGAACCCAGCCGCCGAGCCGCAGCGCCTCGCCCATCAGCATCAGGTTCTGAAGCAGGAAGAACGGCTCGGGCTCCGTGCGCGCATCGGCGAACACGGCGCCGATGGGAAGCGGCGCGTCGGGCGTCGCGAAGCCGCCGCGAGCGCGCGCCAGGCCGCCGATCGGCTGGTACGGGATCGGGTCGATCACGCCGAGCTTGGACGCGAGCCAGGCGACCCACTCGACGGCGCCGCGCGGGCGGAACGGCCGCCACTCGTCGAGGAAGAGCGGCACCTTGCCGTGCGGCTCCGACAGGAGGATCAGCAGCCCGTTGATGTACTGGCGCGTGTGGTCCACGACCGGCAGGAAGCACGTCGTGCCGGCCACGTTGGAGTGCTGGGCGTTCCAGCCGAGGTAGTAGGGCCACTCCCGCGGGAACTCGAAGCGGCCGTCGTGGACCTTGCGCTTGACGGCGTTCGCGTAGGCCAGCCAGTCCGCCTCCGTGCGCTCCTCCCAGCGCAGCGGGATCTCCGCGGAACAGATCGATCGCCGCCTGCTCGCGCGGGCGCTCGATCAGCCAGATGGCCTCGTCGTTGATCATGAACAGCGAGGTCGCCTGGCAGTTGTCGGCGCTGCTCGCCGCCCGGCCGGTGACGTGCAGGAACGGGGTGCCCAGCTCCGGCGTGCCGTCCGGCTTGTCGAGCGGCCCGTCGTGCATGACCACGCCGGTCGGGCCGGTCGAGGCGATCAGGACGGCCTCCTCGAGCGGGCTGAGCGGCGACGGCTCGTTGGTGCTCTCGTAGGCGCCGGTGATCGACACGCCCTGGGCCACGCGGCGCGTGCGCCGGTCCTGCAGGCACGCGGCGACGGGGTAGGAGAAGAGGTCGGCCAGGCCGGCGTGGGTGGCGCTCACGGGTTGTGGCGCTCGAGCTCGGCGAGCGCGACTGGGAAGACGTCGCGCGCGGCGTCGCGGCCGAGCCAGAGGTCGAGGTGCGCGTACCCCTCGATCACTCGACTCGAGTAGAGCTCGGGCCCGTTGGCCGCGCGCAGGAGGTCGTGCGTGGCGGCGATGCCGCGCGGGACGAACATGCGGTTGTGCTCGCCCGTGAGCAGCGAGATCGGCATCCGGTAGCGGTCGGTGTTGGCGAGGTAGACGTCGCGGCCCCGGGCATCGACCGCGCGCCCGCCCTTGCGGACCATCACCGCCATGTGCTCGAAGAACGTCATGTTGCTGTTGCCGAAGAAGCTCGGCACCGCCTCGGCCATCGTCGTCTCGTCGATGCGCGCGTGGTCGAACACGTCGCCGTAGATGAAGTAGATGCGACGCCCGACCGGGCTGTCGTGCATGCGCGTGAGCGGCAGCGCGCGCATGACGCGCTCGAGCGCGCGGTCCGGCAGGGAGTCCGGCCGGTAGTCCGTGCTGATGCCGTCCATGCCGAGCCTGCGGAGCACGGTCGCGACCCGGACGTGGGCGCGCAGCCGGTTGGCCGGCGTCGGGATCGGATGCCCCGCCAGGGCCGAGAACGTCGCCGAGCGGACGCCCTCGAGGCCGCCGCCGATGGCCATGAAGAGCGTCAGGCCGCCGATGCAGTGGCCGAGCGCCTGGACCGAGTCGGCGCCCGTCTCGCGCCGGACGTGCGCGATCGCGGCGGGCCAGTCGCGCATCGCGATGTCGTCGACGGTGAACTGCGTGAAGCTGGAGGGCAGGTCGGGGCTCGCCCGGTAGTCGAACAGCCACACGTCGTAGCCGTGTTCGCCGAGGTAGGAGGCGAAGCTCTTGGGGACCGTGTCGAGCGCGAACGCGCGCGCGGCGTTCCCGTAGCCGGGCGCGAGCACGACGGGGCCCTTGCCGCCCATCGCGTAGCGCGTGAGGCGCACCGCGGTCCCGTCTGAGGTCGCGACGTCGTGCACCGACGGGTGCGGAAGGACGGCGGTGGCGGGCTCCATGAGGTGCGTTTCTATTCGACGCCGCCCGCACCGTCCAGTATTCATTCGGCCATGCAGAGGGCGATGGACCGGCTGGCGGGCATCGTGCGCCGGCGCCGCAAGCTCGTCCTGGCCGCGTGGCTCCTGCTGCTCCTGGCGTCGGCGCCGTTCGCCGCGCGCCAGACCGAGAACCTCACCGGCGGCGGCTTCGACGTGCCGAACACGGGCTCGACGGCGGTCGAGGAGCAGATCGAGCAGTTCGAGGGCGCGAGCTCGGAGTCGCTCGCCGTCGTGCTCGAGGGGTCCGATCCCGCCAGGGCGATCGACCGGGTCGAAGAGGCGGTCGCCGCCGTCGACGGCGTCGCGCTGGCGGACGTCACCCCGACTACAGGCGCGGTCGTGCTGCTGCCGCTCGAGGTCGACGCCAACCGCGACGAGGCGCTCGATGCCGCCAAGGAGCTGCGCGACGAGCTTCAGGTGGGCGAGCGCGTCGACGGCGTCCAGGCCTACGTCGTCGGCCAGTCGGCGCTGTGGGCGGGCATGCAGGAGCTCCAGCAGGAGGACCTCGAGAAGGCCGAGAGGGCGGGCTTCCCGGCGATCCTGATCGTGCTGCTCGTGGTCTTCGGCTCGCTGCTGGCCGCGCTGTTGCCGGTCGGCCTCGGGGTCGCCGCCGTCGTCGTCACCGGCGCGGCCGTGTACTTCCTGGCGCTGGCGACGACGATGTCGGTGTTCGTGACCAACATCGCGTCGATGCTCGGCATCGGCGTCGCGGTCGACTACTCGCTGTTCCTGCTCTCGCGCTACCGCGAGGAGCTGCACGGCGACGGCGACCGCGCGCACGCGCTCGACGTCGCCATGCGGACGTCCGGCACCACGGTCGTCTTCTCCGGCGTGACCGTCCTCATCTCGCTCGCCGGGCTGTTCCTCCTGAACTCCACGGTCATGCGATCGCTGGCCATCGGCGCGATGGTCGTGGTGGCGATCGCCGTCCTCGGAGCGATCACCCTGCTGCCCGCGCTGATCGCCCTGCTGGGACGACGGGCCGACGAGCCCGGCCGGGTGGTGAGCGCCTCCGGCGCCCTGGCGCGCCGGCTCGCCCGCCGGCCCGAGCCGGCCGGCGAGTCGCGCTTCTGGGCGCGCTGGACGGCGCGGGTGATGCGCCGGCCGGCGCGGTCGGCCGCGGTCGCGGCGGCGCTGCTCCTGCTGCTGGCGGTCCCGGCGCTGTCGCTCGAGTACGGCAACGGCGCGCTGCGCATGTTCCCGGCCGACCACGAGACGCGGCGCGGCGCCGAGCTCGCCGGCCAGGCCGTCGGCCCGGGGGCGTCCTCCCCGGTGCTGATCGTGGCGCACACGCGCGACCAGGCGGCGATCGACCGCTACGTCGGGCAGCTCTCCGCCACACGCGGCGTGGCCGACGTGCTCGAGCCGCAGCCGTCCCGGGACGGCCGTACGGTGCTGATCCGCGTGGTGCTGGACACCGATCCCGAGAGCCCCGAGGCGCTCGCGATGGTCGACCGCCTGCGCGAGGAGAGCTCGCTCAAGGTCGACGTCGGCGGCTCGACGGCCCAGGCGCAGGACTTCAACCAGCTGATCTCCGGCGGGATCTGGAAGGTGTTCCTGTTCGTGATGGTGTGCAGCTACCTGGTGCTGCTCGTCGTCCTGCGCTCGGTCCTGCTGCCGCTGAAGGCGGTGCTGATGAACCTCCTCTCGGTCGCCGCCGCCTATGGCGTGCTCGTGGCGATCTTCCAGTACGGGTGGCTGGACGGCATCACCGGATACGACTCGCTGGGCTACATCAACACGGTCACGCCGCCGCTGCTGCTGGCGATCGTCTTCGGCCTCTCGATGGACTACGAGGTCTTCCTCCTCTCGCGCATCCGCGAGCGCTACCTGGCGACCGGCGACAACCGCCGGGCGGTCGCCGAGGGCCTCGAGGCCAGCGCCAGGGTGATCACCAGCGCGGCGCTCATCATGGTGGTCGTCTTCGGCACCTTCGCGCTTACCGGCGTGCCGCAGATCAAGGAGATCGGCGTGGGGCTGGCGGTGGCGATCGCCCTCGACGCCACGCTCGTGCGGCTCGTCCTCGTGCCGGCCGCGATGGAGCTCATGGGCGACTGGAACTGGTGGCTGCCGCGGCGCCTCGACCGCGTGCTCCCGCGCGCCGACTTCGAATCGGACGTGGCGGAGGACCGCGCGCCCGTCCTCAGCTGAGCCCGAGCAGGGCCAGCGCGCCGAGGCCGAGCGCCGCGAGGGTCGCGCCGGCGGCGCCGGCCTTCGCGATCGCCGCCCCGTCGAGCGGCTTGACCGGCGTCAGCATCGAGGCCGCCATGATCAGCGCGGCGACGGCGAGCGCCCGCGTGACGGGAACGTCGAGCCAGGCCGTGAGCGCGATCAGCGTCACGCCGATGAGCCCTGCCGCGGCGGGCGCCGCCCGGCGCAGCCGCACATCCTCCTCCGGCGTGGTCACCGAGGGCAGCGGGACCCACGCGAACCCCGCGGCACCTGCGCCGAGCCCGAAGACGAGGCCGGGCGGCCAGGTCGCCTGACGGACGTCCGCGCCTGCGCGCCGGGCGACGAGGACGCGCGTCCCCAGCACGGCGGCGACGAGCAGCGCCAGGCCGGCGAGCAGCGTGAGCGCGGTGGCCGTGCCGCCGCCGCTCTCCCGCACCAGCGTCCACGCCAGGATCGCGAGCGCGGCGACGATGCCGAGCGCCGGGGCGGTCAGCCGCTCGAGCAGCGGGACGCGGTTGAGGGCACGCGACGCGGGCTCGAGCCACCTGTCCGCGAAGCCGCGACCCCCGGTCCGCGAGACCAGCGACCGGCCCAGCGAGAGCGTGAGCAGCAGGATCGCCGCCCCGCCGGCGACGGCGGCGGGGCGTCCCGACTGCGAGCCGGCGAACGTCCACTCGGGCGGCAGCGGCCGCGAGAGGTCGAGGCCGGTGCGGTAGGTGGTGGCATCGAGGGTCGGCTCGGCCTTGCGGCCGCGGAAGTCCTCGTCGAGCTCGATCGCCCGGGCCAGCGCACCCTGCGACGCGAGGACGTGCAAGGGACCCATGCGGCCGTGCACGACCCCGAGGTTGAACCACGCGAGCGCGTAGCCCTCGTTGCCGCCGACCGCCCGGCGCAGGGCGCGGACGGCTCCCTCGTTGTCGCCCATGCGGGCGAGCAGGACCCCGAGGTCGTTGGCCGCGGGGTACGTCGTGGGATCCGCCTCGAGTGCCGCCCGGTTCAGCCGCGCGGCCTCGCCGAGACGGCCGGCCTGCGCCTCGACGTGCGCGGCCGTCATGAGGAAGGCCGGGTTCAGCCGGTCGATCGCGACCGCGGCTCCTGCGTGCTCTCGCGCGGCGGCGACGCGTCCGAGCCGGACGTCGGTGATCGCCTCGTTGTTGTCCAGGCGCTCGACCCGTAGATCCGGCGAGTCCTCCGGCTCTCCCAGCGTTGCCACGTAGTCCCGCGCGGCCGCGTAGCTCTCGGCCGCTTCCTGCACACGGCCGGCCTCACGGAGCGCGTCGCCGGCCGACGCGCGGGCGTGGTAGGCGATCGACTTCGCGTGCTCGGCCCCGACCTCCGGCGAGCTCAGGCCCTCGGCGACCTCGACGAGCGGCTCGTCGCGCAGTGCGGGGTCGGTCCCCAGCGCCACGACCCGCGACGCCACTTCGTCCGCCTGCCCCATCGTCGCGATGCCCTCCTCGCGCCGCCCGCCGGCGATCAGCGCGGCGGCCCGGCCGAGCAGCCCGTCGGCCTCGGCGACGGTCCACGTGCCGCTCCGGTCGCGGGCGCGGCGGACGGCCGTGCCGAAGGCGGCGATCGAGGCGTCGTTGTCGCCGCGCAGGTACTCGATCTCGCCCAGCCGGTGCCACGGTCGCGGATCCCGCCTCGCCGCGCGGCTCCATTCACGCGCGGCGTCCTCCGCCTGGCCGAGCTCTCCCGCCCAGCGCCAGAGGTTCTGTCGCGCGTCGTGGACGTCGCCGGGCTCGAGCGCCCGGCGGCGCAGCGCGCCGCGGTCGCCGGCCTCGAGGTCGCCGACCGCCGCGAGCAGCGTCGCGTCGGCGGCGGAGCTGCACTCGGCCAGGCGCGCGGCGTCCGGCGCCGGGCCGGCGCGTGCGCGGGAAGGGTCGCCGGCCAGGAGCAGGTCGCGGCGCGCCGCCCACTCCGGACACCAGCGCTCCGAGCCGGTGAACCAGCGCCTGGGCCGGAACGGCGGGATGAACGACGTGTCGCCCACGATGGTCCCGGCCGCCACCACCACGTGCGGGTAGAGCGACACGGTCAGGCGCGTGAGGTGGCCCGCGCCGAGCGACAGCGGCCCGCGCGGCGCGCCCGCGCCGAGCGTGCCGAAGCGCGTGTCGAGCTTCCCGCCGGGGACGAAGGGATACAGCGCCGGTCCACGCGGGAAGCGGCTCGCGCGTCGCAGCCGATCGGCGGCCGCCGCAGCGGCGCGGAAGTCGTGGCCCTGCTCGAGGTACTCGGCGAGCGGGGCGAGGACCGGCGCGGAGCCGGGCCGTCCAGCGATCGCGCGCCGCTGGCTCGTCGCCGCGTCGCGCGGGCGCCCGAGTCCCGCCTGGGCGATCGCGATGCCCGCGTGCAGCCCGGGATCGGCGTCGAGCGCGGCGGCGCGCTCCAGCCGCACCAGGGCCTCGCGGAGCAGCCGCCGCCCACCGAACGCTCGCCCACGCGGCTCGGACGCCGCCTGGAGGAGCTTGACCTCGGCCTCCCCGCTCCAGCCCGCCGCCGACCGCGGGAACTCGCGCTGGAGACGCCGGTACGTCGCCAGTGCCTCGGGATGGTCGAGCTGGAAGCGCAGCTGCCCCAGCAGCCATCCCGGCGTCGGGTCGCCCGGGCATGCACGCTGCGCGCGCTGCGCCTCGAGCCGCACCTGTCGCTCGATCGGCTTCTTCTGGGCGGCGACGACGAGGAGCAGGTCGAGCTGCGGGGCGCACGCCCCGCCCGCCCGGGCGCGGTCGAGCAGCGCGAAGGCGATCGGCGCGTCGTTGGGGCGGTGGTCGGACGTGGCGCCGACCGCGAGCTGGGCGCCGAGGGCCGTCGCCAGCGCGACCTGCCGTGCGGAGAGCCGATCGGGCAGCGTCCGCAGGACGCGCTCGAGCGAGCGGTAGCGATACGGGTACGGGGGGACCCGGTCCGGGACGAAGCCGACCACGCCCTCGGGCGTCGCGACCGGCGGCGCGCCGGGTCGCATGAGCGCCGCCAGCTCGCGCCCGCCGACCGGCCCCAGCAGGTCGATCGCGGTCTGCGTCGTGCCCGCGCGGTCCGCCGTGGCGAGGCCGGCCGGCGCCCCGGTGGCCGTCGCGAGCACCGGGAGCTCGCGCACCGCCGGCACGCGGTCGCCGGCCGGCAGCGGCGCGAGCGTGACGGGCGGCGGCGGGCTGACCGGCTGGCCGTCGGCGGCCACCCGGGCGCCGATCGGAAACGCGACGAGCAGGGCGACGGCGAGCCCGAGCAGCGCCGAGGGCACCCAGCTGCGTCGCGTCGGGGCCACCCGTGGCGGCTGCGTCGTCCTACAGGCCGATGCCGGGTTCCGAGCCCCCGCTGCCAGGGATCATCTGGAGGTCGTCCCAGGCCTTGGCCGCCAGCTCCCAGTCGGTCTCGGAGTCCTGGCCCTCGGTGGTCCGCAGCATCCGGATCAGGTACGCCAGGGCGGCCAGCACGGCCATCGCGGCGAACACGATCTGCACGCTGAGCACGCCCTCCTCGGTCCAGTAGACGTCCTCGAGCTCGAGCAGCAGCGCCGACTCGTCGAGCACGAGCGCGACGCCGATCCCGAACGGGAAGGCGAGGTACTTGTCGACGCGGTCGCCCTTCATGCCGATCGCGACACCGCCGGCGCCGAGCGCGATCAGGCCGCCGGGGATGAAGTGATGGATGTGCCGCGTGCCGACGACGACGTTCTGGATCGGCCCGAGGCCGCCGTGCTCGCGGATGTAGACCGTGATCCCGCGCGTGATCGCGAACGTCACCGCGAAGGAGGCGAGCATGTTGAAGAGCGTGTTCTCGCGCGTGCGGCTGACCGCGTAGCCCTCGCGCAGGATCCGGACGGCGCGCCGCAGGGGGCCGACCGCCTTCTCGGAGGCCGCCTCCTCACGGCTGACCGGCAGCATGCCCAGCCGCCAGACGCGGGTGACCTCGGCGCCGCCCACCAGCAGCACCGCGCCGCCGGCCAGGCCGCCCAGCAGGCGGGTGCGGCCCGACGGCTTGGTCCCCGCCTTGGCCGCCTCCTCGAGGCGCTTACCCTTGCGTTGCGCCATTCGCCCGCCGTCCCTTCCGCAGGTAGGCCTCGGCCAGCTGGCCGAGGAAGATGGTCCCGAACTTCGCCAGCGCGCCGAGCTTGGCGCCGGCGCCGTCGCCGCCGGCCCGGAACGTCGTGAGCTGGCGTGCGAAGTCCCGGATCCGGATGCGCAGCACACCTGACGCGACGATCTCCGCGCTCGGCTCCTGCTGCTCGTCGACGTGCCCGCGCAGCACGCGCGTGAAGAGCGTGGTCGTGTCCTTCCAGACGTCGAAGCCCGCGTCGTCCTTGACGAGCTTGTAGCCGCTCAGGGTCAGCGGGTGGCCGGTGCCGTCGTGGAAGTGGAGCCGGTAGAGCATCCGCTTGACGCCCGGCTCGGTGTCGACGAACAGGTTGAAGACGCCGTGCTCGACCGGCAGCCGGCCGCCCAGCGCGTCGCAGTCGAGGTAGCCGTGCGCGCCGGCGCGCCGCGTCGGGTCGGTGCCGAAGCGCTCGATGTCGTCCACCACGATCGTGAGGTGGAACTTCAGCGCTCCCGCGCCGTCGCGCTCGGGCGCGGCGCCGCGAGCGAAGTCGCTCTCCCCGAAGGTCACGTGGCCGAGCATCTCCTCGGTGAACTGCACGCTGGCTGTCATGTGGCGGCCGCCTCCGCGGCGGGGTGGGACTCGACGATGCGATCCGCGAAGCGGTCCGCGAGCGCGGCGATCGTGAGGCTCGGGTTCGGGCCGACGGGGCCGGGCATGACCGACCCGTCGGCGACGTAGAGGCCCGGGTAGCCGAACACGTTCCCGTCGGCGTCGACGACGCCCTCGCTCGCGAAGCGGCCCATCGGGGCGCCGCCCAGCGGGTGGACGGTGATCACGCGCCGCAGGAACCAGATCGGGTTGTCGGCGAAGCGCCCGCCGAGCGAGCGTGCGACGCCGCGCGAGGTGGTCCGCACGCGCTCGAAGTACGCGCTGGACTTCTCGCTCTTCCAGTCGAGGTCGAGGCGCCCGTTGCGCAGGAACATGCGGCCGTCCGGGATGTCGCGGCCCATGGCGAGCAGCGGGAGGCCGCCGGCCGACAGCTCGGCGGACTCCATGAGGTCGGCGATGTGGCGCGTGACGTCGGTGTCGGGGGACCCGCGCAGCCAGTTCTTGACCAGGTACCAGCCGTTCGACCGCCAGTTCCACAGCGTGCGGGGCGCCGCCACCACGTGGAGGACCCAGGCCAGGTGCTGCGGGTAGCCGGCGTCCTGGAGGTAGAAGCCCCGGCCCTCGCCGCCGTCGAGCGCGTCGGGCACGCGCGCGGTGCTGGTGATCACCGGGCCGTAGCCGGGGTCGACGATGC
This sequence comes from uncultured Solirubrobacteraceae bacterium, assembly GCA_963730535.1. Classification (GTDB taxonomy): domain Bacteria; phylum Actinomycetota; class Thermoleophilia; order Solirubrobacterales; family Solirubrobacteraceae; genus DASSUW01. Next base: position 260,561 of record CAVSRU010000007.1, on the reverse strand, counting down.
GGGGCACCCGCTTGCCGTCGGTCACCTCGCCGCAGTTGAGGGCCACCGTGAGCAGGTCGCCGTTGCCGCAGAAGCGCGTGCCCAGCTTGCGGCTCATCCGCGGGAAGGCGCTGCGGTTGCGCAGCAGCAGGGTGGTCGTGCCCAGCGTGCCGGCGCTCAGCACCAGGCGGTCGCAGGTGAGCGTGTGCAGCGGCGCCGGGCGTCCGTTGGCCTCCGCGTCGCCCGCCTCCTCGTCGAGGGCGGCGTAGCCGACCGAGTAGCCCCCGCCCTCGCGCGGCTCGAGCGTCCGCACGTCGGCCAGGGTGCGGATCTCCGCGCCGTGATGCTTGGCGTGGGTCAGGTAGTTGTAGTCGAGCGTGTTCTTGGCGCCGAAGTTGCAGCCCACGTCGCACTCGCCGCACAGCTGGCAGGTGACGCGGTCGCGGTCGTGGAGGTTGCGGATCTCCTCCTCGATCTTCTGCCCGGGGACCGGACGCTGGCCCTCGTTGCCGAACGTGACGGCCAGCGGCGGCAGGAACCACTCGAGCCCGTTGCGCTCGGCCGCCAGCTTGAAGGCGATCGTCTTCGGCGTGCCCGCGTACGGCTCGTGGTCGAACGGGTACCTCTGCACGCCCACCATCCGCTCGACGCGGTCGTAGTGGGGATCGAGGTCGGCGCGCGTGACCGGCCAGTGCTCGTACCCGCCGTCGTGCAGGTCCTCCTTGATGAACCAGCGCTCGTCCTTGCGCAGGAGGACGTTGGCGTAGATCAGGGAGCCGCCGCCGAGGCCGGCCGAGACCAGCGCGTCGATCCCGCGGAACGACCAGTAGTGGTACATGCCGGTCAGCCCGCGGTCGGGGTCCCAGAAGCTCTCGCGCGCGCGGCGCGGGCTGCGGGTGAACGAGCCCGGGGGATAGGGGCGGCCGCGCTCGAGCACGCACACGCGCTGCCCCGCCTCCGCCAGCCGGTAGGCCATCACCGAGCCGCCGAAGCCCGAGCCGACGATGATGGCGTCGTAATGGCTCATCGGCGCAAACCTAACCGCTACTGCCCCGCCGGGCCACCGGTGGTGGTGAGCGGGAACACGTCGAGGTCGAGGGCCACCACGGCGAGGTCGGCGAACAGCGCCGCCCGCGCCAGGTCCTCGTGCCGGTACGGGCCGCCGTCGCGGCGGTCGAGCAGCGACAGGGCGCCGATCGTCTTGCCCTCCCGCACCAGTGGGGTGACGAGCATCGTGTAGGGCACGTAGCCCGTCTTGGCCGCCACCTGGGCGGCGAAGCGCGGGTCGCTGCGGCAGTCGGGGACGGCCACCGCCTCGCCGCTGGCCACCACCGCGCCCGAGAGCCCCGCGCCGGGCGGCAGGCGCAGGCCGACGACCTCGGAGGCGCCCGCGCCCCACGCGGCCTCGTACACGAGCTCCCCCGAGACCGTGTCGGTGAGCGCGATCGACGCCGCGGCCGCCTCGAACATGCCGGCCGCGGTGCGGACGATCGCCTCGATCACCCGGCGGTGCACCGGCGCGCGCCCGAGGCTCTGGGCGAGCGACTGGCCACCGCGATCGGTGAGCGGCACGCCGATCGCCTCGGCGAACGCCGTGGCCGAGGAGATGCGCATCTCCGGGAGCATCTCCAGCCCGCCCGCGAGCGCCTCGCGCAGCTCGGGCGGCAGCTCGGGCGCCACCTTGTCGATCTTCAGCACGTCGCCGTAGCGGGGCGGGCTGCCGATCATCAGCGTCCACAGCGTGGCGGCGAGGCTGAAGACGTCCGAGGCGGGGGAGACGGTGCCGCCGGCGAACACCTCGGGCGCCATGTAGCGCGGCGTGCCGACCGCGATCGTCCCCACCGTCTCGTCCTCACTGCTCCCGATGGCGCGGGCCACGCCGAAGTCCACGAGCACCACGCCGTCGTCGGCGAGGATCATGTTCTGGGGCTTGACGTCGCGGTGCACGATCTGCTGCTCGTGCACGTACTGGAGGGCCTCGCACACGTGCCGGGCGTAGTCGACCGCCTCCTGCGCCGGCAGCCCGGGCTCGCCGCGTTCCTTGAGCTGGGCGCCGAGGTCCGAGCCCCGCACGAGGTCCATGACGATGTAGAGCCCCTCCTCGTCCTGGGAGTGGTCGAGCACCTTCACGACGCGCGGGTGGCTGAGGCTGGCGAGCAGGCGGGCCTCGATCTCGAAGCGGGCGGCGTGCTGGATGTCGAGCAGCCGCTTGATCGCCACCTCCTGGCCCGTGTGGCGGTCGATGGCGCGGTAGACGGCGCCCATGGCGCCGCTCGAGATCGGCGCGACGATCTCGTAGCGGCCGCTGAAGATGGCCCCGCCGGGCGCGGTGGCGCTCGAGTCGTCCGTCAACGTCCGGAGCGCCTCCTCAAGCGGCGGCGACGAGGCGCGCCGGGACCGGCCGTCCGAGCGCCCGCAGCATCTCCGTCAGCAGGGCGCGGGCGGTGGGGGGCCGGTCGTCCGGGTCCTTGGCCATGCCCAGGGCGATCGCGTCGTCGAGCTCCGGAGGCAGCTCGGGGCGCCGCTCGTGCAGGCTCGGCGGCGGGTCGATCACGTGGGCGTACATCACGGCGGCGTCGGTGCCGCGCGGGAACGGGACCTCGCCGGTCAGCGTCTCGATGGCGAGGCATGCGAAGGCGTAGATGTCGGCGGGCGTGCCGACGCCCTCGGCCTCGAGGTGCTCGGGCGCCATGTAGTCGAGCGTGCCGAGCACCTGGCCGGGCAGCGTGAGCTTCGCGCCGTCCGGGTCGCGCGCCAGTCCGAAGTCGCCGAGGTAGGCGTGGTAGCCGGGGTCGATCAGCACGTTCGCGGGCTTGACGTCGCGATGGACGATCCCGGCGGCGTGCGCGGTGTCGATCGCCTCGGCGATCGCGGTGAGGATCCGCACGCCGACGTCGACCTCGAGCGGGCCGCTGATGATCAGCTGCTTGAGCGTGCTGGAGACCAGCCGCGTGGCGATGTACAGCTCGCCGTCGATCTCTCCCATCCCGTAGATCGGGACGATGTGCGGGTGGCGCAGGGCGGCGAGCAGCGAGCCCTCGCGCCGGAATCGCTCCCGATACACCGGGTCGATCCCGACGTCGTCGCGCAGCACCTTGAGCGCCACGGCGCGGCCGTTGCGGGCATCGGTGGCGAGGTACACGATCCCCGTGCGCCCGACGCCCACGATCCCCTCGATCCTGTAATAGCCGAGCTGTGGCCTGTCCATAAGCGAGATCAACGCAAGTCTCGTCGTTGAGCTTCCCGTGCGCAAGTGGACGAGCGTCCAGTCCGCGCGGGTATTCTTGGCGCCGCTGCATGCCTGAGATCGCGCTCGAGCCCAGGCCGGGCGACTCCCTCGGCCCGTACCGGATCACCCGGATGATCGGGCGCGGGCGGATGGGCGTGGTGTTCGAGGGCACGGCCGACGGCGAGGAGCCGGTGGCCCTCAAGGTCGTCACCACCGAGCTCACGCAGGACGACGTGTTCCTGCGCCGCTTCCGGCGCGAGGTCAAAGCAGCCCAGAAGATCTCGCATCCCAACGTGGTCGAGGTGCTCGCACACGGCGACGAGGGCGGGCTGCCCTACCTCGTCCAGCGCCTCATCCCGGGCGGCTCGCTGGCCGACCGGATCGCCTCCACCGGCGCCCTCTCGCTGACCGAGGCGGTGGGGATGCTCGGCCAGGCCGCGGAGGGGATCGACGCGCTGCACGCCGCGGGCCTCGTGCACCGCGACATCAAGCCGGCCAACATCCTGCTCGACGGCGACACGCCCTACGTGTCCGATTTCGGACTCGCCAAGGACAGCCAGGCCTCCAACCTCACTAGGCCCGGCCAGGCGCTCGGCTCGCTCGACTACATGGCGCCGGAGCAGATCCGCGGCGAGGACGTCTCGCCCGCCACCGACGTCTACGCGCTCGGCTGCGTGATGTGGGAGTCGCTCACCGGCGCGCCGCCGTTCGGCGGCCGCCCCAGCATGCGGGTCCTGTTCGCGCACCTCCAGGAGCCGCCCCCGGACCTCACCGAGGTCCGCCGCGACATCGACGCCGCCGTCGCCCGCGCGGTCGTGCGGGCGCTCGAGAAGGAGCCCGAGGACCGGCCGCCGGGCGCGGCCGCGTACGTCTCGGGCGTCGCCCGCGCCGCCGGGCTCTAGTCCGCCTCCCTGCGCACGGTAGGGTCGCGGCGAAGGCCGTGAACGGGCAGCGGATCGGCATCTACGAGATCGTGCGGGTACTCGCGCGCGGCGGGACGAGCGTGGTCTACCTCGCCCGGCAGGCCGCGCTCGACCGCGAGGTGGCGCTCAAGCGGCTGGAGCTCGAGAGCGGCCCGCTGCTCGCGCAGCGGTTCGTGCGCGAGGCGCAGTTCGCCGCGGCGCTCGACCACCCGAACGTCGTCACCGTGTTCGACTTCTTCGAGCACGACGGCGTGCCGTACATCGCGATGGAGTACGTGGCGGGCGGGTCGCTGCGCCCGTTCGTCGGCCGGCTCGCCCTCCCGCAGGTCGCCCGCGTCCTGGAAGGGGTGCTGACCGGGCTCGCCCACGCCGAGGAGCGCGGGGTGGCCCACCGCGACCTCAAGCCGGAGAACGTCCTCCTCACGCGGCGGGGCGCCGTGAAGATCGCCGACTTCGGGATCGCGCGCGCGTACAACGCCGTCACGGCGCACCTCACGAGCACGGGGAGCGCGATCGGCACCCCCGCCTACATGGCGCCCGAGCAGGCGCAGAACGAGCGGCTGGGCCCGTACACGGACATGTACGCGGTGGGGGTCATCGCGTACGAGCTCCTCGCCGGCCGTCCGCCGTTCGAGGGCTCGACGCCGGTGGCGGTGCTCTACCAGCACGTCCACACCCCGCCGCCGCCGCTCGCCGAGGTCGCGCCGGACACCCCTCCGCGGGTGCGCGACTGGGTCGACTGGCTGCTGGCCAAGGACCCGCTGGCGCGACCCGCGTCGGCGACGGACGCCTGGGAGGCGCTCGAGGAGATGGCGGTCGACGGGCTCGGGCCGTACTGGCGGCGGGCCGGCGCCCTCACGGCACCTCTCGCGCCTGAGGCGGCGCCGGTTGACGACGTTCCCGCGGACGAGCAGCCCACGACGGCCGACTCGCCGCCCGAGGGGCCCACGCTGGTCGACAGCAGGGAGCGCGAGGCGGCGCCGCTGGAGGTGGCGGACGGGATCCCGCGCCGCCGGATCGCGGCAGCGGTCGCCGTCGCCGCGACGGCCGGCGTCCTCGGGCTCGTCCTGCTTCGATCCGACGAGCCGCGCTCGTCGTCGCCGTCCCGCGCGGCGACGCCGTTCGACTTCGACGGCGACGGTCGCGAGGAGCTGGTCCTCGGCATGCCGGAGTCGGCGTCCCGCGGCGAGCGCATCGCGAGCGGGGTCGTGGTCGTGCACGAGGGGCCGGGGTCGAACGAGTCGATCGTGATCTCCCCGGACGACGCCGGCGTGCCCGCACCGTTCACCATCCGCGACCGGTTCGGCGGTGGGCTCGCGAGCGCGGACTTCAACCGGGACGGCCTCGCGGATCTCGCGGTCGGCGCGCCCGGACGCGCGCTCGTGTCGGTGGTGTACGGGACGGAGGACGGGCTCCTCGGCGGCCGGACCGAGCAGATCCCCGGCGCGGCCCTGCGGCTGCCCGCGCCTGCCGGCCGGTACGGCATCGGGCTCGCCGCCGCGGACCTCAACGATGACGGCTTCGGCGACCTCGTGATCGGCGCGCCCGGACCGTTGCCGGTGGGCGCGGGCAGCGGTGTCATGAAGATCGTCTTCGGCGGCGCGGGCGGCCTCGGCGTCCGCGGCGCAAGGACCCTCCGGCCGCCGGATGGCACGGTCGGGGACTTCGGCAACCGGATCCGCGCCGGCGACGTCAACGGCGACGGTCGCCTCGACGTCGTGGCCGGGGCGCCCGACCGGCTTGAGGGCGCGAGCACGGGGCATCTCGTGGTCTGCCTCGGCACGCGCCGAGGGCCGGGTCGGTGCGAGCGGCTCGGCAAGTCGGCAGACGGCGGGACGTCATCGCTCGGCATCGCCGACGTCAACGGCGACGGCTACGAGGACATCGTCCAGGGCGACGGCGGCGGCGAGCCAGAGGACGGGGGCGAGGTGCGGCTGTGGCGCGGCGGTCCGGACGGGCCCGCGCGGCCGCTCACGATCGACCAGGACACCCCGGACGTCGCCGGCCGGGACGAGCCTCAGGACGGCTTCGGCACGATCGTCGACGTCGGGGACATCGATCCCGACGGCTACGCCGACATGCTCATCAGCGCGCCGTACGAGGATCGCGACGAAGGGGCGGTCACCCTCGTGCGCGGGGCCAAGCGGGGCTGGGCGGCGGTGAGCAGCATCGCGTGGCGCAAGGACCTCCCGGACGTGCCCGGCGCCGGCAGGCCCGGCGACCACTTCGGATCGGCACTCGGCGTGCTCCAGCTGACCGACGACGACGAGCTCGACGTCGTGGTCATCGCCGGCGGGGCCAGGCGCCTCGGCGGCGCCGTGACCGTGATCCAGGGCACCCCAGGCGCGATGGCGCCGTCCGAAGCGCTGGCGTCCCCGATCGAACGGCTGGCCGAGCTGGTCGAACCCGCGGGAATGGAGTTCCTGCGGATCGGCCGGCCCGGCCGCCAGCCGTCGCCTCAGTGACGGTCGTAGACCTCGCCGAAGTCGTCGACCTTCATCGCCAGCAGCTGCCCGAGCTCCACGTGCGCCGGGTCGGCGGCGGGAGCGTGGACGGCCGCGTCGAACAGGAACCAACCCTTGCCGAGCGCGCCGCGATCTTGCCGTATGACCTGGACGCCGTCATCCGGCCGTTGCGTTGCACGAACGGAGAAGCCGCGGAGCCACAGGGCGCGACGGTGACTGACCCTCAAGCCGCAGCGGTCATGAACGACATAAGCGGTCCTGAGGCCGCCACTTGGCATTGGGTGTCTCCGCCCTCCTCAGTGATCCTAGGCGCTGCCGCTAGGTGAGCGAGCATAGTCGCGATGGAGACCTGGATCGCCGTCATTAGTACGGTGAGCGGTGATGCTCGGTGCGCTGATCGGTGGGTCTGCGACGTACTTGTCTCAACGAGCGGCCCTTGCCGACGCAGCCACGCGACGAGTTGGCCGCGGCAGTTGTGGCTTTCGGCCATGCTCTCCGATCACCTCCATCTGCGGATTCAGCAGCTTCCGACGTCCGCCCAGGTTGTCGCGGGCGCCCGAGAGTCTTGTCAACTCGAGGCGCACGCCACATGTGACCCGGCTCATCGAATGGGGGTTTACTAAGAGCCGCGGCCGTCACGACCAGCGGGCGATCGATCCGTTCGTCGCGGCCTACAACCGTTTAACCCTAGTTGCGCCGGCGTCGCTCCTCGAGGTAGTCGAGCGCCTGAGCGACTTGCTCGGACGAGTCGAGCAAGGCGACAAGACATGGGAGGAGGACTGGATGGCGGCGCGCGCTGACTTCCTGAGGTCAGCCCGCACATGCGTGGACACATGAGATCGCCGCTCGACCTCGTCGACCCGCCGTACACGTTCAGGTCTTGCAGAAGCCGGGGCGGCTCACTCGCTGGCGGCCCTGCCGGTTGGGGGGAGTGGAATCACCCCTTAGGGGGGTGGGCGCAAGCAGAGCTGGTCGGGATGCTTGAGCGATCACCCGACGGCAAAGGAACGGCCTCATGTCGACCGCGAGCTCACCTCGGCGCAGTGGCAAGAACGAGTTGGACGCGACCACGGCGCTGCGCGCGGAGGGGACCAGGCGTGCAAGCCGGTCGCTAACGCTGCTCGCGCTTCTCGTGTTACTCGCCGGACCGACCGCGCTGTCGAGCGGGTGCGGTTCTAGGGGCCCCCTAGTCGGCGCGATACTCGGCGACCTCACTCATGACGTCAATGCCACCGTGCAGAACGCCGGCGCCGAAGCACGTGCGACAACGCTCGCCTCCGCAGCGGCCGTCCAGGACGCGATCAACAACGCGGAGTCCGCTTTCGCGGAGGACTTGAACAAGGCGATCGACAAGGTCGATGAGAACACGCGGGGGAATATCAACCGCCTACAGGCGATCGTTGCGGACCTCCAGAAAGGCACGCAGCAGACCATCAAGGTGGCGGGCCAAGACGCGCAGCAACTGATCAATACGCTGCCGTTCGTCAACCGCAACCCGCAGGTCAAGCGCTATTCACCCGTCTTCGTCGTGCAAGGCGGTCCGCCGACCGTCCAGCTGCGGATCGAAGGCAACTTCGTAGAAGCGTTCCGGCGCAACTTCAAACCTCTGGTGCACGTCGGAGGCCAGACCTTTGAGCCCAACTTGCTTACGACCCAAGAGCTGGGTTACGAGATCCCGACGGGGGTCCTGCCCGCGGCCCCGGCGAAGCAGCTCGCTTCTGTATCGCTCGAGCTAGAAACGCCATACGAGAAAGGCGCGATATTCAAGAACCAGGATCTCGGAACGTTCCCGTTGCTGGTTAGCGTGCTGCCGGAAAGCCCGGTTCGAAGTCTCAAGCTCATCAATCAGGTGACGACCGAGGAAACCCTTCAACAGTCACTTCGCTTCCCAGCTGGAGACGCAACGTTCGACCTAAACTCGTATGACTGCGTTGACCACGCGCGGGAAGAGTCGGTGGCCGCAACGCCTGGCTGGAGAATCATTCCCAGCTCCGCGCAGAACGTCGTGACGTGGAACAAGAACCCTAACGCCGCTCACGTTGAGCTCAATGCCAGTGCGTCTGCGGTGATAACAAAGGGTCACACCCAACCGGCGTGCTTCCTCTGGAACATATGCAATGGCTGCGGTCGCATCAGCTGGTTTGTCACATATAGCGAGCAGACGATCAAGACCATCACAGCCGACAAGGAGCTCCCACTTTCCATAAAGTGGGGCGATCAGCTCAATGTCGGCGTCACGCTCAACCGATGGCGACTCGAAGCGGAGATGTTCGACGGGCGCGTCTTCCAAGTCGCAACCACCGACAACTCAAGCGAATATCTAAGCATTCAAGATCTCGGGGCAACGATCAGCGTACAGACCCCGGCGACCGACGCCTTCTTTGCGCAGTGACCGCGACGTGACACCCCGGGGTCCGCTAGATATGTGGTGCCATCACGACCGGCTAGCTCTACTGCTCGCGGTAGTCGCGCTTGGCTTAGCTGGCGGTGGCTGCGGCGACGGCGGTTCGTCGTCGGGCACGTATCAGTTCACGAAGGACGGCTGGGCGACGCTGGAGAAGTTCTGGTTCGCCGGCACATCCGGCGACGTGACACCTGAGAGGCAGATGTGCGTCTCGCCCTACCACCCGCTGCGTCTCGTGATCGGCGGGACGGTCACGTTGTCGTCCAACTCAGGCTGCATCAAGTACGGCGGCCGGACCGCATTCGTTTTTCACGAGGTCCAGGTCCACGGCAATGCGGCCGATGTCGTCACGTGGTCGCAAGGCGTTCCGCCCTCATCCTAAAAAAGGTGTCATCAAGATGTGCCACCATCTCGACTTGCAATCACCAATGTGGTCAGCCGGCTTCTGCTAGACAATGTACGATCTTCTGAGGCAGATCACGACTGTCGAGCCGCGCCCAACGGATCCCCTTCTATCACGATATGTACGCTCATACTCGATTCTGCGCGTCGCGGTCGGAGCGCTCGGTGTGGCTCTTCCGTTTGTGCTTGTGCTGTGCGATGGGCTTTGGTTTCATGAGGACCCGTTCCCGCGCAACTCACTCAGTGCGTATTACTACTCGGGCATGCGTGACGCACTCGTGGGGACGATTTGTGCCATCGGTGTCTTCCTCTGGGCTTACAAGGTCTCGGAACGGAGTTTCGAGAACACTTTGAGCGTAGTTGCGGGGGTTTCTGCCGTTGGCATCGCTCTGTTTCCCCCGTCGCTCCCAGAGACCGGCAAACTGTCACCCATTCAGGAACGCCTCGGGGAAACTGTTTGCGCCCAAGCCCATTTCCTAGCTGCGGCCGCATTTCTTGTGGCGCTCGCGGTCCTATGCGTCTTCTTCGGAGTCCGCGAAGGTAGGCGGAAATCCCAGCCCGGGAAGCGGCCGCCTAGGTTCTGGCGGATCTTTCATTGGACGTGCGCTGCTCTCATCGCCGCTGCGCTGCTATCGATGGGACTCACGCAGCTGTTCGACCGCGGTCCGCGAACGACGCTGTTGTACGGCGAGGGTCTCGCGCTTGTGGCATTCGGTGCCTCGTGGTTCTGGAAAGGGCTCGAACTGGATGTGCTTCGGCGGAGTCGTGCATCTGGTCGGCAGCACTAGACGCGATCCGCTCCGATGGAGGTCTGGTCGGCAGGGATGCGCGAGCGCAGGCGTGGCGTCTCGCGCGCCGCTCGAACCAGGTCCTAAAGGTTGGAATCCGCTTACCACTTTGCGGTAGCGTTGAGTCGTGAAGGCGCTTCCGGCCGGGCTTCGCAGCGTCTCGGCGGCCGAGCTCGCCGAGCGCCTCGCGACCGAGCGGCGCGGGGTTCCGTTCATCGTCTACCTGGACGGCAGCCGGCGCCAGCGGATCGTGGAGCTCGGCGCGGGAGTGACCACCTTGAGCATCGGTCGAGAGGGCCGCAGTGACATCTCGCTGCCCTGGGACACCGAGGTCTCGCGCGCGCATGCGGTGCTGGAACGCGTCGGCGACTCGTGGACGCTGCTCGACGACGGCCTCTCGCGCAACGGGTCGTACGTGAACGGCCAGCGGGTGCACGGCCGGAGGCGGCTGGTGAGTGGGGACACCGTCACCATCGGCGGGACGTCGCTGGTGTTGGTGGCCGCCGACGCCGGCGTGCCGACCACGACGACGACCCGGTACGGCGCGACGCCCGAGCTCACCCCCGCCCAGCGCCGCGTCCTGGCCGCGCTGTGCGCCCCGGCGCTGGACCGGCCGTTCTCCGCTCCGGCCTCCAACGCCGAGATCGCCGCGGCGCTGTTCGTGACGGTCGACACCGTGAAGAGCCACCTGCACGCCATGTTCGAGCTGTTCGGGATCGACGGCATGCCCCAGAACCGCAAACGGGCGGAGCTCGTGCGGCTCGCGCTCGAGCGGGGCGTGGTCTCGGGCTAGTCGGTCAACGGCGGCTGGGTAGGGAGGCGACGAGATCGGCCGCGCTCAGGGTGCATAACGTCGACCTCACCGCCCCCGCCGCGTGAGGTCGACGAAATGCACGCTATAGGGGCATAACGTCGACCTCAGGAGCCGGAGAGCCGTGAGGTCGACGAAATGCACACAATCGCCGGCTCCCTCGCCCGCCCTACCCAGCCGCCTTTGACGTTCGTCTCGTGGAGCGATCTCACACTGCCAGCGTCATACGCTGGACGTGGGTCCTATGGCCCCTAGACCAGGAAAGGCACACCCGAAACCATGGCACGGATCATCTCCACCCTGAACAGCATCCTGCGCCCCGAGCGCGACGACGTCGTCCACTTCCACGCGAGCTCGTACGAGGACCGCCCCGAGGTCTGCTACGACCACAGCTGCTCGCGCCCGCGCCTGAGCGCGTAGAGCACGTCATCCGGGCGCCCGCCGCCGTGGGGAGGAGTCCACGGCGGCGGGGTCCGACGTTCCTCAGCCCGCCGGCTCGGCGGGCGGCTTCTGCTCCTGGTCCGCCTCGGCGCTCGCCGGGGCGTGGCCGTTGGTCTCCTCGTCCGGGTGCTCGAGGTCGTGCACGACGGCCCCGGTCATGATCCCCACCACCTCGTGCATCGTGTGGGTCTGGGGCGTCACGACCGCGACCCGCTTGCCGAGCCGGTGGATGTGGATCCGGTCGGCGATCTCGAACACGTGCGGCATGTTGTGGCTGATGAGGATCACCGGCAGCCCGCTGTCGCGCACGCGCTTGATCAGCTCGAGCACCTGGCCGGACTCCTTGACGCCGAGGGCGGCGGTCGGCTCGTCCATGATCACGAGCTTGCGCGCCCACGCGGCGGCGCGGGCTACCGCGACGCCCTGGCGCTGGCCGCCGGACAGCGTCTCGACCGCCTGGCTCATCGAGCGGATGCCGATCTGCAGGGCCTTCATCTGCTTGTCGGCCTCCTTCCGCATGGCCTTGTGGTCGATCATCCGGAACACGCTGCCGAGCGGGCCGGCACGGCGCCTCTCGCGCCCGAGGAACAGGTTCGTCGCGATGTCGAGCGCGGGCGCGACCGCGAGGTCCTGGTAGACCGTCTCGATCCCCGCCTCGCGCGCGTCGTGCGGGGTCTTGAAGCGCACGACCTCGCCGTCGAGCCGGATCTCTCCTTCGTCGGGGATGGTGGCGCCCGAGAGCGCCTTGATCATGCTCGACTTGCCGGCCCCGTTGTCGCCGATCACGGCGAGGATCTCGCCGTTGTAGAGCTCGAAGTCGGCGCCGTCGATCGCCGTGACGTTCCCGTAGCGCTTCTTCAGGCCGCTGGCCGAGAGGATCGGCGTCTGGTTCGTATCGGTCATGCGCGCTTCCTCGCGATCTGATCGACCGACACGGCGACGATCACCAGGATGCCGGTGATGAGGATCTGGTACGTCGAGGCGACGCCCATCAGCACCAGCCCGTTGCGGACGACGCCGATGATGAGCGCCCCGATCAGGGTCCCGATCATCGTGCCGCGACCGCCGAACAGGCTCGTGCCGCCGAGCACCACCGCGGTGATGACGTCCAGGTTGTCGGTCTGGCCCGCGTTGGGGTCGCCGACGTTGGTGCGGGCGATCAGCAGCAGCGCCGCGATGCCGTAGATCACGCCGGCGACGACGTAGACCATCAGCAGCTGCTTGCGCACGGGGACGCCCATGAGGCGCGTGGCCTCGGGGTTGTCACCGAGCGCGTACACGCGGCGGCCCCACGTCGTCTGGGTGAGGATGAACCAGAACACCCCGAACAGCGCGAGGGTGACCAGCGACCCGTAGGTCACCGCCGTGTCGCCGAGCTTGAACGACTCGCCGAGCTTGGTCATCACGCTCGGCAGGCCCGAGATCGTCTCGTCCTTGGAGTAGATGTGCGTGAGCGCGAGGCAGATGCTGAACGTGCCCAGCGTCACGATGAACGGCGGCAGCGACAGGCCGACGACGAGGCCGCCGTTGACGAACCCGACGACCGCGCACGTGATGATGCCGAGCAGGATCGCGATCACCGGCGCCATGCCGGAGTCGACGGCGAGCTTGGTCATCACGATCGAGCCGAGGGCCATCGCCGTGCCGCACGACAGGTCGATGCCGGCCGTGAGGATGATCAGCGTCTGGCCGATCGCCAGGGTGCCGATCACCATCACCTGCTGGATGATCAGCGAGAAGTTGGTCGGATCCAGGAACTGGTCCGACTGCGTCGTGAAGAACACGCACGCGAGCAGCAGGGCGAACAGCGGCCCGAGCTGCGCTACCCGGTCTCCCGACACCTTCGGGATCTTGCGGCCGCCGGCCGCGGGGGCGGGGGTGCCCGGAGGCGCCCCCGCCGTCTGGGGCTCAGTCGCCACGACCTACCCCCAGCAGTTCTCTTCGCCGTACGCCGGGTCCTTGGACTCCACGCCCTTGGCGGGGTCCTTCGCGATCAGCTCGACGCCCGTGTCCAGGTAGCCCGAGGGCTTCTCCCCGCCGCGGACCGCGGCAGCGACCTTCTCGACCCCGAGCTGAGCCATCTTGAGCGGGTACTGCTGGCTGGTGGCGTCGATCACGCCGGTCTTGATCCCGCGCTCGATCGCGTCACAGCCACCGTCGACGGACACGAGGATGAAGTCGTCGGGCTTCTTGCCGGCCGCCTTGAGGGCGTTCGCGCCGCCGAACCCGGACGGCTCGTTGATCGAGTAGATCACGTTGACGTCGGGGTCCTTCTGGAGCAGCGTCTCCATCGCCGCCTGGCCCTTCGCGGTGTCCCCGAGGGTCGGCGCGGCGCCGACGATCGCCGGGTCGCCCTCCTCGATCCCGAACCCCTTCAGGAAGCCGTCGTGGCGCAGCTGGCCGACTGTGATGCCGGGCGCGAGGTCGAGCATCGCGATCTTCGGCTCGATGCCCATCTCCTCGACCTTGGCCTTGGCGTACTGCCCGATCAGCTCACCGGCCTTGAGGTTGTCGGTGGCGAACAGCGCGTCCGCGGCCTCCTGCGGCTCGGTCGGCGTGTCGAGCGCGATGACGATCACGCCCGCCGCACGCGCCTTCTCGATCGCCGGCACGACGGCCTTCGAGTCGGCCGGGACGAGGAGGATGCCCTTCGCGCCCTGCGTCGTCATGTTTTCGAGCGCAGTCACCTGGCTGGCGTTGTCGGTGTCCGACTTGCCCGACGCCGTCAGCAGCTTGACGTTCTCCTTGTCGGCAGCCGCCTGCGCGCCCTCCTTCATCTTCACGAAGAACGGATTGGACTCCGTCTTGGTGATCAGCCCGACGGTGACCTCCTCCTCACCGCCACCGCTGGCGCCGCCGCCTCCTCCTCCGCCCTCGTCATCGTCGCCACAGGCGGCGATGCCGAACGCCAGCAGGACAGACAGCAGCACCGCCGACACGACGTGCCAGGTCCTCGACATCAGCTCCCCTCCTCCTTGCGCTGCGCCCGTTCGGGCGCAGCATGTCGTGCACGAGCCGCAGTCCCTCGATGCGGCGTCGTGCAATCGATTCCAAGTGCGGGCGCAGCCTACGCATATTTGGGATCGTTTGTCAAGCCTTGTAGGGTCACGCCATGGCCTCCGGGGAACGTATCGCACGGCGCCCGACGCTGGCGGACGTGGCCGCGGCCGCCGGGGTCTCGCCGTCGACCGCGTCGCGGGCCCTCGGTACAGGAACGCACGTGAGCGCGCGCACGCGCGAGCGCGTCTGGGCGGCCGCGGAGCGGCTGAGCTTCCAGCCTAACCAGCTCGCCCGCTCGCTGCGGCGCGGCTCGACCATGGCGGTCGGGCTCGTGGTCCCCGACGTCGCGTCCGCGTTCTACGGCACGGTCCTGAAGGGCGTCCAGGAGGTTCTGGAGGCCGCCGGCTACCACCTGCTGGTGGTCAACACCGGCCGCGCCGCGGGCCGCGAGCGGGAGGCGGTGCGCAGCCTGCGCGCCCACCAGGTCGACGGCCTGATCATCGCGACCTACGGCGGCTATGAGGACATCGGCGTGCCCGCGGTGTTCTTCGACGACGTGCTCCCGGACGTCGGAGTTGGCGCGATCGCGCTGGCCAACGCGGAGGGCGTGGCGCTGCTCGTCGACCATCTGGTGGAGGTGCACGGCCAGCAGCGGATCGCCTACGTCGGTCCCCCCGACAGCTCAGACGAAGGCCGAACGCCGGCCGTCTTCACGGCCCGCGAGCGGCTGGACGCGTTTCGCGCCTCGGCCGGCCGGGCCGGGCTTCCGCTCCCCCCCGAGTACATCCGGTTCGCCGACCCGCTGGACGGCGCCACCGCGCGCACGGCCGGGATCGAGCTGCTGGAGCTCCGCGAGCCGCCGACGGCCGTGGTCGCCGGCACCGACACGCTCGCCATGGGGATCCTCCAGGCCGCGCGAGCCCGTGGCGCGCGGGTGCCCGAGGACCTCGCCCTCGTCTCGTTCGACGAGCCGCCGTACGCCGACCTGCTCGAGCCGCCCGTGACGTCGCTCGACCGCCACGACCGCGAGATGGGCCGCCTCGCCGCCGGCCTCCTGCTCGACGCGTTGAACGGGACGGGACCGGCCGCCGGGGCCGATTCAGGAGTGCTTCGCGTGCCGCTCGAGCTCCGCATACGCCGCTCGTGTGGCTGTGCGGCTTGACAACGGCCGCCAATTCTGCAATCGATTCCAGGCTCCGGAATCGATTGCGGGTCGCCTACGCCCACGGGTGACCGAAGGGGGAGAGTGGCGAGGAAGCTGGGGATCGGGGTCGTCGGCCTGGGCTGGATGGGGCGCGTCCACACGACGTCCTACCGCCGTCTGGTCGAGCACTTCCCCGAGCTCGGCGTCGAGCCGCGGCTCGTGATCGCGTCCGATCTCGCCGCCGACCGCCGCGCCCACGCCGAGCGCGTCGGGTTCGAGGCGACGACCGAGGACTGGCGCGCAGTCGTCGAGCACCCCGACGTGGAGGCCGTGAGCGTCACGACCCCGAACGCCATGCACCGCGAGGTGGCGCTCGCCGCGATCGCCGCCGGCAAGCACGTATGGGTGGAGAAGCCGGTCGGCCGCGGGCTCGATGACACGCTGGCCGTCGCCGAGGCGGCCGAGCGCGCCGGCGTCGTCAGCGGCGTCGGCTTCTGCTACCGCTTCGCGCCCGCCGTCCAGCACGCCAAGCGGCTGATCGAGGCGGGCGAGATCGGTGACGTCAACCACTATCGCGGCGTCTTCCTCGCCGACTACGCCAACCGCCCGCACGCCGCGGCGTCGTGGCGCTTCTTCCGCGCCGACGCCGGCTCGGGCGCCCTCGGCGACCTCATGGCGCACATCGTCGACATGACCCATCACCTCGTCGGCCCGATCGAGCGGCTCAGCGGCCGCACGGCGACGATGATCCCCCGCCGGCCGCCGCTGCCCGTGGGCTCCGGCACCCACTTCAGCCGCGTGGAGACCGACGAGCTGGTCGACGTCGACAACGAGGACTGGGCGGCGGCGCTGGTCGAGCTCCACGGGGGCGCCGTCGGCTCCCTGGAGGCGAGCCGCGTGATCGTCGGCCCGCACGTCGCCATGCGCTTCGAGGTCCACGGGACCAAGGGCGCGCTCGCGTGGGAGCTCGAGCGCATGAACGAGCTGGAGCGGTTCCAGCTCGCGGAGAACGGTGATGACGAGGGCTACATGCGCGTGTTCGCCGGCGCCCAGCACCCGGACTTCGCCGCCTTCCAGCCCGGCGCGGGCGTCCCGATGGGCTACGACGACCTCCGGGTGCTCGAGGCGCGCACGTTCGTGTCCGCGGTCGGCCGCGGCGAGCAGGACGCGCCGGGCCTGGCCGAGATGGTGGCCACCGCCCGCGTGCTCGACGCGATCGAGCGCTCGGCGCAGAGCGGGAGCTGGGAGTCCGCCCGATGACCGTGCGCGTCGCCAACGCGCCGCTCAGCTACGGCGCCTTCGAGATGACGGTCGGCACGAGCTTCCCGGTGCCCGAGCCCGAAGCGGTGCTGGAGGCGATCGCCGGTGCCGGATACGCGGGCGCCGACCTCGGGCCGCCCGGCTACCTGGGCGAGGGCGACGTCCTGCGCGAGCGGCTCGAGGCGCATGCGCTCGACGTCGTCGGCGGCTTCGTCCCCGTCGCCTTCAGCGACCGCGACCGGTGGGACTTC
This sequence comes from uncultured Solirubrobacteraceae bacterium, assembly GCA_963730535.1. GTDB lineage: Bacteria > Actinomycetota > Thermoleophilia > Solirubrobacterales > Solirubrobacteraceae > DASSUW01. Next base: position 243,464 of record CAVSRU010000007.1, on the reverse strand, counting down.
ACCGGCCTGCACCACACGCTCGACCTGTTCGACGCCGCCGGCGCGAGCGGCGCCCTGGCCGTCCTGTGCGACGCCGGCGGCCCGGAGCGGATCGCCAACCCGGGCCGCGGCGGCGAGGACGCGACGCTGCGGCTCGACGGCCGCCGCTGGAGGACGCTCGTCGAGGGCGCCGAGCGCGCGGCGGAGGCCGCCCGCGAGCGCGGCTACGAGCCGGTCTTCCACCACCACACGTCGAGCTACGTCGAGGGCGTGCCGGAGATCGAGCGCTTCCTCGAGGACTCGGACGTGCCGCTGCTGCTCGACTCCGGGCACATCGCGGTCGCCGGCGGGGACGCGCTCACGGCGCTGCGCGACTGGGGCGACCGCGTGGGCGCCGTCCATGTCAAGGACGTCCGGCTCGACGTGCTCGCCGGCGTCAAGCAGGAGCGCGCCGACACGCTCACGGCCTGGCGGCGGGGGCTGTTCTGCGCGCTCGGCGACGGCGACGTGGACCTCGAGGGCTTCTGCGCGGCGCTCGACGCGCGCGGCTACGACGGCTGGGTCGTGGTCGAGCAGGACCGCGTGCTCGAGGACGGCGACGGGGCGTTCTCCGCCGCCGCGGCCGAGCAGGAGCGCAATCGCGCCTGGCTGAGGGAGCATGCGGGATGGTGAACGGCGCCTTCGACGTGATCACGATGGGCCGGATCGGGGTCGACCTCTATCCGCTCGAGGTCGGCGTGTCGCTGCGCGAGGTCGAGCGGTTCGGCAAGTTCCTCGGCGGCAGCGCCACCAACGTCGCGGTCGCGGCGGCCCGCCACGGGCGCCGCGCGGCGGTCATCACCCGGACGGGCGCCGACCCGTTCGGCGAGTTCCTGCACGACGCGCTCCGGCGCTTCGACGTCGACGACCGCTTCGTGACGCCGGTCGAGGGCCTGCCGACCCCGGTCACGTTCTGCGAGATCTTCCCGCCCGACGACTTCCCGCTCTACTTCTACCGCGAGCCCAAGGCGCCCGACCTCGAGATCCATGCGCACGACCTCGACCTCGACGCGATCCGCGCCGCGCGCATCTTCTGGGTCACGGTCACCGGCCTCTCGCAGGAGCCGAGCCGCGCCGCCACCCTCGCCGCGCTCGAGGCTCGCGGCAAGGCGGGCATTACGATCCTCGACCTCGATTACCGGCCGATGTTCTGGCCCTCCCGCGAGGAGGCGCGTACCTGGGTGGAGCAGGCGCTGGAGCACGTGACCGTGGCGGCCGGCAACCTCGACGAGTGGGAGACCGCGGTCGGCACGCGCGACCCGGAGGCCGCCGCGGCGGCCGCCCACGAGCGCGGGGTGGAGCTGGCCATCGTCAAGCAGGGGCCGAAGGGCGTGCTCGCCTCCGACGGCGAGCAGGTCGTCGAGGTCCCGCCGGTGCCGGTCGAGGTCGTCAACGGCCTCGGCGCCGGCGACGCGTTCGGGGGAGCGCTGTGCCACGGGCTGCTGGCGGGCTGGGACCTCGAGCGTGTCATGCGCTTCTGCAACGCGGCGGGCGCGATCGTCGCCTCCCGCCTCGCGTGTGCCGACGACATGCCGACCGAGGCCGAGGTCGACGCGCTGCTCATGGAGGCCGTCGATGCCTGAGCTCGAGATCACGCCCGAGCAGGCCGGCTGGGCGTTCTGCGGCCTGCGGGTGGTCGAGCTCGAGCCCGGGGCGTCGCGGCGCGTCGAGACCGGCGAGGACGAGCTGATCGTGCTGCCGCTCGAGGGGGCCGCCACCGTCACGCTCGAGGGCGAGGCGTTCGCGCTCGAGGGTCGCGAGAGCGTCTTCTCGGCGGTCACCGACTTCGTCTACGCGCCGCGCGACAGCGCGCTCGAGATCGCGTCGGAGGCCGGCGGGCGCTTCGCGCTGCCTTCGGCCCGCGCCCAGCGCCGGCTCGAGCCCCGCCACGTCGCGGCCGCGTCAGTCGACGGTCGAGCTGCGCGGCGCCGGCCAGGCCAGCCGCCAGATCAACAACTTCTGCGGACCCGACACGAGCTTCGCCGATCGCCTGATCGCCGTCGAGGTGCTCACGCCGGAGGGCAACTGGTCCTCCTACCCGCCGCACAAGCACGACGAGGACGTCCCCGGCGTCGAGACCGCGCTGGAGGAGATCTACTACTTCGAGGTCGCCGGCGGCGGCGTCGGCTACCAGCGCGCCTACGGCCCCGAGATCGACATCTGCGAGGAGGTCCGCACGGGCGACACCGTGCTCCTCCCCGGCGGCTACCACGGGCCGTCGATGGCCGCCCCGGGCTACGACCTCTACTACCTGAACGTCATGGCGGGGTCGGGCGAGCGCGCGTGGCTGTTCACCGACGACCCGGTCCACGCCTGGATCCGCGACTCCTGGGCCGGGAAGGAGATCGACCCGCGACTACCGATGTCAACAGCGAGGGGGCACGCATGAGGTTGACCGTGGCGCAGGCGCTCGTCCGCTTCCTCGCCAACCAGTACACCGAGCGCGACGGCGCCGAGCAGCGCCTGATCGCGGGCTGCTTCGGGATCTTCGGCCACGGCAACGTGGCGGGCGTCGGCCAGGCGCTGCTCCAGGAGGAGGGCGTCCCGTACCACCACGCCCGCAACGAGCAGGGGATGGTGCACGCCGCCGTCGCCTACGCGCGGATGAAGAACCGGCTCTCGGCGCTGGCCTGCACGTCGTCGATCGGGCCGGGCGCCACGAACATGGTCACCGGCGCAGCGCTGGCGACCGTCAACCGGCTGCCCGTGCTCCTGCTGCCGGGTGACATCTTCGCCACCCGCGTGGCCAGCCCGGTCCTCCAGGAGCTCGAGGACCCCACGTCGTACGACATCTCGGTCAACGACTGCTTCAAGCCGGTCTCGCGCTTCTGGGACCGGATCAACCGGCCCGAGCAGCTGCCGTCCGCGCTGCTGGCCGCGATGCGCGTGCTCACCGACCCCGTCGACACCGGCACGGTCACGCTCTCGCTGCCGCAGGACGTCCAGGCCGAGTCGTTCGACTGGCCCGAGGAGCTGTTCGAGAAGCGCGTCTGGCACGTGCGCCGCCCCCTGCCCGAGCCGCAGGTGCTGGCGCGCGCGAACGAGTTGCTGCGCGGCGCGCAGCGGCCGCTGGTGGTGGCCGGCGGCGGGACGATCTACGCCGAAGCCACCGACGCCCTGCGGGCGTTCGCCGAGGCCACCGGCGTGCCCGTCGCCGAGACCCAGGCCGGCAAGGGGTCGCTCCCCTATGACCACCCGCAGGCGGTCGGCGCCATCGGCGCGACCGGCACCACGGCCGCCAACGCCCTCGCCCGCGAAGCGGACGTCGTGCTTGGCGTCGGCACCCGCTGGAGCGACTTCACGACCGCCTCCCGCAGCGCGTTCGGCGACGCGACCTTCATCAACCTCAACGTCGCGCCGGTCGACGCGTTCAAGCACGCCGGCCTCCCCCTGGTGGCCGACGCCCGCGCCGGGCTCGAGGCGCTCGGCGGCTTCACCGTCGCCGACGAGTACCGCGAGCGCGCCCGCGAGCTGGCCGCCGAGTGGGACGAGACGGTCGAACGCGCGTACACCGCCGGCCACGAGCCGCTGCCCGCCCAGAGCGAGGTGATCGGCGTCGTCAACCGCGTCAGCGGCCCGCGCGACGTCGTCGTGTGCGCGGCGGGGAGCATGCCCGGCGACCTGCACAAGCTCTGGCGCACGCGCGACCCGAAGGGCTACCACGTCGAGTACGGGTACTCGTGCATGGGCTACGAGATCGCCGGTGGGCTCGGCGTGAAGATGGCCGACCCGGACCGCGAGGTGTTCGTGATGGTCGGCGACGGGTCGTTCCTGATGATGGCCCAGGAGATCGTCACCTCGGTGGCCGAGCACCTCAAGCTCACGATCGTGCTGGTCCAGAACCACGGCTACGCGTCGATCGGGGCGCTGTCGGAGAGCGTCGGCTCCCAGCGCTTCGGCACCCGCTACCGCTACACCGGCACCGACGAGATCCTGCCGGTCGACCTCGGCCTCAGCGCCGCCGGGCTCGGCGCCCGCGTGATCGACGCCATGACGATCGAGGAGTTCGAGGCGGCGCTACGGGAGGCCGTCGCGGCCGACGTCACGACGGTGGTGCAGGTACAGACCGATCCGCTCGTGCCGGCGCCGAGCTCCGAGGCGTGGTGGGACGTTCCCGTCTCCGAAGTCTCGGAGCTCGACACGACGCAGGCCGCGCGAGCCGCCTATGAGCAGAACAAGCGTCAGCAGCAGACATACCTGGGATCCCGACAGAAGGTGACTCCGTGAGCACGACGACGACGAGGACGATCCAGCACCGCATCGGCGGGGCCGAGACGACGGGCAGCTCGAGCCGCACGGCGCCCGTCTACGACCCCTCGACCGGCGAGGTCCAGGCGGAGGTGGTGCTCGCCGAGCGCGAGGACGTCGACCGCGCCGTCCAGACGGCGGCGGCCGCGTTCGAGACGTGGGGCGATGTTTCGCTCACGCGCCGCGCGCGCGTGATGTTCGCGTTCCGCGACCTGGTCGAGAAGCACGTCGACGACCTGGCGCGGATCATCGCCTCCGAGCACGGCAAGGTGGTCGAGGACGCCAAGGGCGAGGTGATCCGCGGGCTCGAGGTCGTCGAGTACGCGTGCGGCCTGCCGCAGCTCCTCAAGGGCGAGTACTCGGACCAGGTCTCGACCGACATCGACGCCTACTCGTTCCGCCAGCCGCTCGGCGTGTGCGCGGGCATCACCCCGTTCAACTTCCCGGCCATGGTCCCGATGTGGATGCACCCGATGGCGATCGCGTGCGGCAACACGTTCGTGCTCAAGCCGTCCGAGCGCGACCCCTCGGCGTCGAACCTCGTCGCCGAGCTGTACGCCGAGGCCGGCCTCCCCGACGGCGTGTTCAACGTCGTGCACGGCGACAAGGTGGCGGTCGACGCGCTGCTCGAGCATCCGGACGTCGCGGCCGTCTCGTTCGTCGGCTCGACGCCGATCGCCAGGTATGTCTACGAGACCGCGATCGCCAGCGGCAAGCGCGTGCAGGCGCTCGGGGGCGCGAAGAACCACGCGGTGGTGATGCCGGACGCCGACCTCGACTTCGCCGCCAACCACCTCACCGCCGCCGGCTTCGGCTCGGCCGGCCAGCGCTGCATGGCGATCGCCGTCACCGTCGCGGTCGGCGACGCCGCCGACCCGCTGATCGAGCGGCTCGAGCGCAAGGCGCGCGAGATCAAGGTCGGGCCGGGGCTCGAGCCGGGCTCCGACATGGGCCCGGTCGTCACCGCGCAGGCCCGCGAGCGGATCCTCGGCTACATCGACCAGGGCGTCGAGGCCGGCGCCCGCGCCGTCGTGGACGGCCGCGAGCTGGAGATGGACGGCGACGGCTTCTGGGTCGGCCCGACGCTGTTCGACGGCGTCACCGCCGACATGTCGATCTACCGCGACGAGATCTTCGGCCCTGTCCTCGGCGTCGTCCGCGTGCCCGACCTCCAGGCCGCGATCGAGCTCATCAACGCGAACCCGTACGCCAACGGCACCGCGATCTTCACGGGCTCCGGCCAGGCGGCGCGCATCTTCAAGCGCAAGGTCAAGGTGGGGATGATCGGCATCAACATCCCGATCCCGGTCCCGATGGCCTTCTACTCGTTCGGCGGCTGGAAGGACTCGCTGTTCGGCGACCACCACATCCACGGGCCGGAGGGGATCCGCTTCTACACGCGCGGGAAGGCGGTCACCAGCCGGTGGCCCGAGGAGGCGCAGGACGCAGCCCACCACCGCGGCCACATGCACTTCCCGACCGCCGTCTGAGCCATGGCCGTGCGCGTCGGCGTCATCGGAGCGGGGCTGATGGGGAGCACCCACGTGCGTCTGCTCAGCGACCGCGTGGCGGGCGCCGAGGTCGTCGCCGTGTCGGACGCCCTCCCCGGCCAGGCCGAGCGCGTCGCGACCGAGTGCGGGGTGCCCGCCGTGCACGCCGCGGGCGAGGAGCTGATCCGCGACCCCGGGGTCGACGCCGTCGTGATCGCCTCGCCGGCCACCACGCACGCGGCGTTCGTACGCGCATGCCTGGACGCCGGCAAGCCGGTCCTGTGCGAGAAGCCGCTGGCCGAGACCGCCGAGGCCTGCCGGGAGCTCGTCGAGGCCGAGGTCGCCGCCGGCCGGCGCCTGGTGCAGGTCGGCTTCATGCGCCGCTACGACCCCGGCTTCGCCGACCTGAAGCTACGGCTCGACGACGGCGTGGTGGGCCCGGCGGTGCTCGTCCGCTGCGTGCATCGCAACGCGCAGGTCGCACCCGGCTACTCGTCGGAGATGCTGATCACGGAGTCCGTGGTCCACGAGATCGACGTCGTGCGCTGGCTGCTCGGGGAGGAGCTGGCGCGCGTCACGGTCCACGCCCCGCGCCCGACGAGCCTCGCGGCCGAGGGCGTCCGCGACCCGCAGCTCGTGGTGCTCGAGACCGAGAGCGGGGTCCTCGTCGACGTCGAGATCTCCGTCAACGTGCGCTACGGCTACGACATCCGCTGCGAGGTGGTCGGCGAGACGGGCACGCTGGCGCTCGCGCCGCCCGCGACCGTCGAGGTCCGGCGCGACGGCCGGCACGAGGTCGCCGTCCCGGGCTTCTACCGCGACCGCTTCGCGGCCGCGTACGTGGAGGAGCTGCGGTCCTGGGTGGGCACGGTCGCCGACGGCCGGCCGGGCGGCCCGTCGGCGTGGGACGGCTACGCGGCGGCGGCGGTCTGCGAGGCCGGCGTCGCGTCCCTGCACGGCGGCGGGACGGTCGACGTCGTGCTGCGGCCGCGCCCCGACCTGTACGCGCCCGGGGAGCTGATCGGGCAGCGATGAGCGTGCTCGACGCCTTCCGGCTCGACGGCCGCGTGGCCGTCGTGACCGGCGGCAACCGCGGCATCGGCTACGCGCTCGCCCAGGCCCTCACCGAGGCCGGCGCCCGCGTGGCGATCGCGGCGCGCGACGAGCAGCGCACGGCGGCCGCGGCCGAGGAGCTCGGAGCGCTCCCGGTGCAGGCCGACATCACCGACCCGGACGACGTGCGCGCCATGCTCGAGCGGGTGACGGAGGCGCTCGGGCCGGTCGACGTGCTCGTCAACAACGCCGGGGCGTGCGTGCACCGGCCGGCGCTCGAGGTCACCGACGAGGAGTGGCGGCAGGTCTGGGAGGTCAACGTCGACGGGCTCTGGCACTGCAGCCGGATCGTCGGCGCCCAGATGGTCGCGCGCCGGCGTGGGGTGATCGTCAACGTCGGCTCGATCTCGGCCATGATCGTCAACCGCCCGCAGATGCAGCCGGCGTACAACGCCTCCAAGGCGGCGGTCCACCAGCTCACCAAGTCGCTCGCCGCCGAGTGGGCGCCGTACGGGGTGCGCGTCAACGCGCTCGCCCCGGGCTACGTGAAGACCGACATGGCGCCCGTCGACGACCCCCGCTTCACGCGCTATTGGATCGACGATCCGCCGATGCAGCGCTTCGCGATGCCGGAGGAGCTCGGCCCCTCGCTCATCTACCTGGCCAGCGACGCCTCGAGCTTCACGACCGGCTCCGTGCTGGTGGCCGATGGCGGCTACACGCTCTGGTAGCGGTTGACGAACGTCAACTGCGGCTGGGTAGGGAGGTGAGGGAGCCGGCCTGGCGGTCGGCTTCGGGGGCGGGCGGTCAAGCCGGGATTACGTGTCAATCGGCGCGGTCGTCGTCGCCCGAATCCACCTTTGTGCTCTAGACGCGCATAAAGGTGGATTTCGATGATCTTCGCCGCACCGAAATCCACCTTTCCCCGCCTTGGCGGGGAAGTTCGTGCATCTCGATGACGAGGCCGACGTCGAGATTCACGTTCTTCCTCCATGGGGGAACTTCGTGCATCTCGTGGCCGCGGCCGCCACCGACTTGCACGTTCTTCCCCGCGCTCCGGCCGGCTCCCAGCCTCCCTACCCAGCCGAAGTTGACGTTTCCGGGACCCGCCCGGGCGGCTAAGCCCGCTGCTAGCGGTACACGCGGAGGGTGCGGCGCACGACGCGCGACGGGTTGCCGCCGAAGTCGCGGGCGCGCAGCGCGACCGCGTAGCGCCCCGGCCGCAGGCCGCGCACGGCGAGCGCGCCGCGCCGGCCGCGGACGGCGCGTCGCCAGACCAGCCGCCCGCCGCGCTTGACGCGCACGACGGTGCGGGCGCGCTCGGAGAGGCGGTAGCGGATCCGGGCGCCGCCGGCGCGCCGGCGCAGCCGCACGCGCTCGAAGCTCGGCGGCCGGACGTCGACCGCTGGCGCCCCCGAGTCGTTCGGCAGCGGGCCCCCGCCCGGCTCTGGCTCGGGCTCTGGCCCGCCGCCGGCGACCTTCACGAGCCCGTTCATCGTGAACGCGTGCGCCTGGCAGACGAACCGGTACGTCCCCGGCGCCGAGAACGTGAACGTGGCGGGCTGCTTGTCGAACGGCGTCTGGAAGCTCCAGTTGGTGCCGGTCGAGGCGACGTTGTGGGCCAGTGACGTGCCCTCGAAGCGCCACGTCACGCTGTCCCCGACCTCGATGTTCACGGTCGAGGGCGACCACCGCTGCGGCAGGTCGTGCGCGTGCACGTCGACGTTGGCCGGGGCCAGCGCGAGCGCTGCGAGCAGCAGCTTCACCGCTCGACCTCCATCTGCAGCATCATCCCGAAGTCGCCGTGCTCGAGCGCGTGGCAGTGGAACACGTAGCGGCCCGGGTAGGGCGAGAACCACGGCTGCACGGTGACCGACTCGCCCGGCCGCACGGGCACCGTGTCCTTCCAGCCGCGCTCCGAGCGCGGGACCGGCCCGCCGCTGCGCGAGAGCACACGGAACAGGAACCCGTGCGTGTGCATCGGATGCACGCGAGTGGAGAGGTTCGCGAACGTCCAGCGCTCGGAGGTGCCGAGCCGGGGCCGTACGTCGATCCGGTTCATGTCGAACGACCGGCCGCCGATCTGCCACGCGATCCCGCCCGCCGTCGAGAGCGAGAGCTCGAAGCGCCGGTCGACGGCCGGCGCCGGTAGCGGCCCGAGCTCGCGCAGCCGCGAGGGCACGCGCGCCTCCTCGGCACCGCCGCGCTCCACGTCGAAGCGCATGACCGCCACCGTGCTGCGCCGGCCGAGCTCGTTCTGGAGCACCAGCTCGGTCCCCGGCGCGTAGTCGCGGAAATCGACCACGACGTCGACGCGCTCCGCGGGCGCCAGCGTGATCGACCGGCGCACGAGCGGGCGCTCGAGCAGGCCGCCGTCGCTCGCGATCTGGAGCATGGGTCGCCGGCCGCCGAGCACCAGCCGGTACTCACGGGCGTTGGAGGCGTTGAGCAGACGTAGCCGGTAGAGCCGCCGGCGCACCCGCATGCGCGGCGCCACGGCGCCGTTGACGACGATCGTGTCGCCGAGGAAGCCGGGCTCGGGGCTCGACGCGTACCGCAGCGACCCGTCGCGATTGAACGCGCGGTCCTGGATCATCAGCGGCACGTCGAACGCGCCGCGGGGCAGTTCGAGCTCCTCCTCGAGCCGGTCCTCGAGCAGGTAGAAGCCGGCCAGGCCGCGGTGCACCGAGCGAGCCGTGCGCCCGTGGGCGTGGTCGTGGTACCAGAGCGTCGCCGCCGCCTGGCGGTTCGGGTACCGGTACGTCTTGGTCGTCCCGGGCGCGATCAGGTCCATCGGGTGCCCGTCGTGGGCGGCGCGCACGGTGCCGCCGTGCAGGTGGACGTTGACGTCGACGCCCAGCGCGTTGCGCTGGCGGACGATCACCTCGCGCCCGCGCCGCGCCCGGATCGTGGGTCCCGGGTAGTGCCCGTCGTAGCCGAGGATCGGCGTCTCGTAGCCGCGCAGGATCTCGGCCGTCCCGTGCCGGATCGTGAGGTCATAGACGTCGCGCTCGCGGGTGCGCCGGGTCGGGCGCAGCTCCGGGATGCGCGGGAGCTCGGCGCGGAACGGACGGAACGGCGCGCGGTCATGCGCCCGCAGCGCCGCGGAGGTCACCGCGCGTGGCCGCTGGCTCGCCGCCGTCACGCCGCCGACCGAGCACAGCAGCGCGAGCGAGCTCATCTGGCGCAGGGCATCCCGCCGCGTGATGTCGTCGTCCTGACTCCTCATACCATCCCCGCCCGCCGTGGCGGGAGGGACCGTGTTATAGCGGTCAGGCGACGGGCGCGACAGGCCCGCAGGCCTCGACGTCGCGCACGAGCGCGTCGGCGCGCTCGCTGGTCCAGCGGCCGGTCGACGAGAGATGGGCGGTGAGCGCTTCGACGTCCGCCAGCGCTTCGCCGATCTCGGACGGATCGGCGGCGAAGATCAGGATGTCGGCGGCCTCGCGGATGCGCTCCTGCTCGGCGGGCTGCAGCTTGGCCGGCCCGATGTCCTCGAGGGTCTTGACGACGCGGCCGTAGGCCTGGGTGCGCTCTGAGGTCATGTCTCTGTTCACGGTCATCGTCAGGATAGGAGGCACCTGTAGCCCTTGTTCGCGGCCGGGCGTGAGGTGGATCACATAGGGGACCGATCCGGGTGCGCTGAGGGTCATTCCCAATTGGCACCGAGGCGCTCTCCCGGCACGCTGCTCCCATGACCAACGAGCCACACGTCGAACCCACGCCTCCGGAGCCCGCACCCGAGCCGAAGAAACTCACCCGCTCGGGGTCCGACGCCCTGATCGGCGGCGTCGCCTCCGGCCTCGGCCGCTACTTCAACCTCGACCCGCTGCTCTTCCGCGTCGCCTTCGTGGCGCTCTCGTTCGCCGGCGGCATCGGCATCGTCGCCTACCTGTTGCTGCTCGCGTTCGTGCCGTCGGACGGTGGCGAGCGCCAGGGTGGCCCGAGCAAGGCGGCCACGGTGGCGGGCGCGATCGTGCTCGGGGTCGCGCTCGTGGCGTTTCTCGGCACTCCTCTCTTCTTCTTCGGGCCTGGGCTGCTCATCCTCGCCGTCGTTGGCCTGGCGGGTTACCTGCTCTGGCGAGCGTTCGGCGGGAGCGGCGACGCCGATCCGGCGCGGACGGCGGGCCGCATCGTCCTCTTCGGCCTCCTCGCCTTCGCGATCGCCGGCGCTGCCGTGGGCGTCGGGCTGGCCGCCGCTCTCGGCGGCGGCGTGGTCATCGCGTCGCTCGCGGTCGTCACCGGGCTCGTCCTCGTCGGCACCGCGTTCGCCGGCGGGGCGCGGTGGCTGATCATCCCCGCCCTCGTGCTCGTGCTGCCGCTCGGCGTGGTGGCGGCGGCCGACATCGACCTCGACGGCGGCGTCGGCGAGCGCGAGTATCGGCCGACAAGCATGACCGAGCTGCGCGACCGCTACGAGATCGGGCTCGGCGAGCTCGACGTCGACCTGCGCGGGCTCGACCTGCCGAACGGACGCACAGAGATGGCGGTCGACGTCGGCATCGGCGGCGCGGTCGTCTACGTGCCGGAGGAAGCCTGCGTGACCTCGGACGTGCGGCTCGGCGCCGGGGTGGCCGACATCTTCGACGACGACCACGACGGCGTCGACGTGGCGGTCGCCGCGGAGGCAGACGAGCCGGTCGGCCGGCCGACCCTGCACATCGACGCCGACGTCGGCCTCGGCGCGCTCGAGCTCGTCCGCGAAGGCTCACTCCCCGACGAGTTCCGCAATGACCACTTCCGGTTCCTCGACGAGGGGACCTCGGGGTTCGAGGGCGGGCTGAACTGCGCGTGAGGCGGATCGACCGCACGTCGCTCGTCGCCGGGCTGGCGATCACCGTGGCCGGTGCGCTGCTCCTGCTCGATCGCCTCGACGTGATCGACGTGCGGTTCGGCTACGGCCTCCCGCTGCTGATCGCGGTCGTCGGAGTGATCCTCCTGGCCGCCGGTCTCGAAGGTCGCCGCGACCGTGCCTGACGGTGCCAAGATGGCGCCCATGAGCGCTTCCGCCGCCGCTCCGCTGCGCCGTGATCCGGCGCACGGCGTGATCGCGGGCGTGGCCGCCGGGATCGCGCGCCGGTTCGGCGTCGACCCGATCGTCATCCGCGTGCTCTTCGTGGCCACCTCGGCTGCCGGCGGCGCGGGCCTCGCGCTCTACATGCTCGCCTGGGCGATCATGGGCGGCGAGGACGGCAAGCTCGCCCCGATCGAGCGCCTCGCCGGCCGGCGCGAGGCGCTGATGGTCGTCGCCGGGATGGTGCTGCTGGCGGTCGCTGCGCTGCTGCTGCTCCGCACGTGGGGCCTCTGGCTGAGCGACGCGATCGTGTGGCCGGTGCTGCTGGCCGCGGCCGGCGGGGCGCTGATCTGGCGCCAGTCGACGGCCGCCGACGAGCCCGCTCCGGCCGCTCCGCTCACGGCGCCGGCGGAGCGCGCCGCGCCGCGCATGCTGCGCCTGCCCGCCGACGTGGCCAGCCGCGCGCTGATCGGCGCTGCGCTGGTCGTCGGCGCCGGCCTCGTCTTCCTGTGGCTCAACGACGCGCTGCGTCCGGCGCGCGACGTGCTGCTCGCCGTCGTCGTCGTCCTCGTCGCCGCGACGCTGATCTTCGCCCCGTGGTGGCTGCGGCTCGTGCGCGGGCTCTCCACCGAGCGCGCCGAGCGCATCCGCTCGCAGGAGCGCGCCGAGGTCGCGGCGCACCTCCACGACTCGGTGCTCCAGACGCTCGCCCTGATGCAGCGGCGCGTCGACGACCCGCGCGAGGTCGCCGCCCTCGCGCGCCGCCAGGAGCGCGAGCTGCGCGCCTGGCTCAACGGCCGCCCGGCGCCCGGTGACGCCACCGTGGCGAGCGCGCTCGAGGGCGCCGCGGCCGAGGTCGAGGAGGCGCATGGCGTGCCGGTCGAGGTGGTCGCCGTGGGCGACGCGCCGCTCGACCCGCGCGCGGAGGCGCTCGTCGCCGCCGCGCGCGAGGCGCTGGTGAACGCCGCCAAGTTCGCCGGCGACGGCCCGGTGGCGCTCTACGCCGAGGTCGCTCCCGGCCGCATCGAGGTGTTCGTGCGCGATCGCGGGCCGGGCTTCGACCCCGCCGCCGTCCCGGAGGACCGGCGCGGCGTCCGCGAGTCGATCGTGGGCCGGATGGAGCGCCACGGCGGCCACGCCACCGTGCACACGGCGCCGGGCGGCGGCACCGAGGTCGAGTTGGTGCTCGAGCGATGACCTCGGTCGTCATCGTCGACGACCACCACCTGTTCCGGGCCGGCGTCCGGGCCGAGCTCGACGGCCTCGTCGACGTGCTCGGCGACGCGCCGTCGGTGGAGGACGCCGTACGGCTCGTGCTCGACGCCGAGCCGGACGTCGTGCTGCTCGACGTGCAGATGCCCGGCGGGGGCGGGGTGGAGGTCATCCGCCAGGTCGCCCTCCGCCGCCCCGCCCAGCGCTTCCTCGCGCTGTCGGTGAGCGACGCGCCGGAGGACGTGATCGCGGTCATCCGCGCCGGCGCGCGCGGCTACGTGACGAAGACGATCTCCGGCGACGAGCTGGCCGACGCGGTGCGCCGCGTGGCCGACGGCGACGCGGTCTTCTCTCCCCGCCTGGCCGGCTTCGTGCTCGACGCGTTCGCGGGCGGCCTCCCGGAGCGCGAGGTCGACCCGCAGTTCGACCAGCTGTCCCCGCGCGAGCGCGAGGTGCTGCGCCACATCGCGCGCGGCTACATGTACAAGGAGATCGCCCAGCGGCTCTCGATCTCCGCCAAGACCGTCGAGGCGCACGTGTCGGCGGTGCTGCGCAAGCTGCAGCTCTCCAACCGGCACGAGCTGAGCCGCTGGGCGGTCGAGCGCCGGCTCATCGACTGACGCGCACCACGTCGTACTCCGTGTCGGGGGTCGGAGGGGTGGTGAAGCGCGCGTTCACCGTCCACAGATACCGGCGTCCTTCGGCGAGCGTGGTGGGCACGTCGAAGTCGTCGTCGGTCAGGTGGCGGACGATGCGCCCGTCGTCGAGCCCGCGGTCGAGCCGGATGACCGCGATCTGGTTGAGCAGGTTCTGGACGACGTAGAGCGTGCGGCCGTCGAGCAGCAGCCCGTCGCCGTTCGGCACGCTGCCGGCGCCGAGGTCGATCTCCTCGGTGTCCCCGCTGCGCGGGCGGATCAGGAAGAGCTTCCCGGTGCGGGTCTGCACGGCGATCAGCCGCCGTCCCCGCTTGGTCGCGGCGATCCCGTTGAGCTCGAGCGTGTTCGTATCGCCGTCGATCTCGAAGTCGCCGGTCAGCGGCAGCGCGCGCGCCGCTGCCGGCAGGCGCTTGCCGTGGAAGTCGAGGACGTGCAGCTTGTCGCTCCGCGAGTCGGTGAAGTACGCCGCGCGCTTGGTGAGCGTGACGTCGTTGATGAACGTGGGCGGCGCCGCGACGAGCGGGTACTCGGCCAGCAGGTCGCCGTCGTCGGCGTCGTACACGCGCGCGGTGCCGGTCCCGCCGCCGGCGACGAACAGCCGGTCGCGCTTGTCGACCTTCATGCCGAGGGCGGCGCCGCCCACGCGGGTGACGAGCGGCTCGCCGCGACCGGACCGCAGGTCGCCGCGCCAGATCGAGCCCGTCGCCCGCGAGCCCGCGTAGAACGTGTCGCCGTCCGTTGCGATGCCCTCGGGCTGCCAGCCGTTCGGGAGCGGGATCGTCTCCGGATAGCTCGTGTGCGCGGCCACGGCCGGCGCTTGGAGCGTGCAGAGCACGATGGCCATCGTCAGCATGCGCTTCATGGCGGGTCCTCCCCTGACGTTCGACGGTCTCCGCGAGGAGATACGCAGCCATGGCGGCTGCGGTTTCCAGCCGTGCGAGACGTGCACGAACATGGTGCCAGGGGAAGGGAGCGCGACTGCGGACGTGATGCTCGTCGGCGAGGCTCCCGGCGCCACCGAGGACGCGCTGGGGCGGCCGTTCGTCGGTCGGGCCGGGCAGCTGCTCGACGAGCTTCTCGGCGCGGCCGGACTCGAGCGCGCCGGCGTCTACATCACCAACGTCGTGAAGGCGCGGCCGCCCGGCAACCGCGATCCCCGCGCCGACGAGGTCGCCCACCACATGCCGTGGCTCGAGGCCGAGCTGGCGCTCGTGCAGCCGCGGCTCGTGGTGCCGCTGGGTCGCCACGCGCTCGCCCATTTCGCCCCCGGCGTGAAGATCTCGGACGTGCACGGCACCGTGCGGACGGAGCGCGCGCGCACGCTGTTCCCGCTCTATCACCCCGCCGCCGCGCTTCGCAGCCCCGCGCTGCGGGCGACGCTGTTCGAGGACGCGCGGGCGCTCGGGGCGGCGCTGTCAGAGGGGTAGCATCGCGCGCACCACGGTGCCCACCCCGGGCGGGCTCTCGACCTCGAGCGAGCCGTCGAGCGCGCCGAGGCGGTCGGCGAGGCCACTCAGCCCCGAGCCGGGGGCGGCGGCCGCGCCGCCCTTTCCGTCGTCGCGGACCTCGATCTCGAGCGCGCCGTTCTCGCGCGCCAGCCGCACGCTGGCATGGGTCGCGTCGGCGTACTTGGCGACGTTGGTCAGCGCCTCGGCGACCGTGAAGTACGCGGTGGCCTCGGTCGCGGCCGGCAGCCGCTCCTCCGGCAGCTCGACGACCTCCACCGGCACCGGCGCGCGCGAGGCGAGCGCCGTGATCGCCGGCGCCAGCCCCCGCTCGGTGAGCAGCGCGGGATGGATGCCGCGGGCCAGCTCGCGCAGCTCCTCCGAGGCCTCGGAGAGCGCCTTGGCGACGTGATCGAGGAACGGGCCGGCGGACGTGGGCTCCTTCTCCACGCGCGTCCGCGCCATGCGGACCTCGAGCGCGAGGCCGACCAGCCGTTGCTGCGCGCCGTCGTGCAGGTCGCGCTCGATCCGGCGCCGGGCGTTGTCGGCCGCTTCGACGATCCGGGCACGCGACGCGCGCAGCTCGTCGGTGCGGGCCTGCTCGATCTCCCGCCGGCGCAGCGCCTCCTCGGCCGCACGCCGCTCGGTGATGTCGAAGATCGCGCCGTCGCACCAGACGCGGCCGCCGGCGCTCGACACCAGCTGGCCGCGGTCGAGCACCCACCGGACCTCGCCGTCGGCGCGCATGATCCGGTACTCGAACGAGAACGGCTCCCCGTCGGCGTGGGCCTGCGAGACCGTGCTGAGGACGTGCTCGTGGTCGTCCGGGTGGATGATGCTCATCAGCGTGCGGCGCCGGCTGGCGAGGAAGTTGGCGGCCGGATACCCGGAGATGCGCTCGATCTCGTCGCTGATCAGCTCGAGCGCGTAGTCGGCGTGCCAGGCGGAGCGGTAGATGGCGCCCGGCACGTTCTCCATCATCGCCCGCATCAGCGCGTCGTCCGCGCGCTGCTGCGCGGCGCGTAGGCCGGCGCGGGCGCGCGCCAGCAGCTCGGCGCGGGTGAACGGGCGGTGCAGGTAGTCGTCGGCGCCGGCGTCGAGCACCGCGTCGGCCATCCGCCCCTGAGCCTGCACGGTGATCGCCAGCAGCCACGCCTCCTCGAGCCGCGCGTCCTCGCGCAGGGCACGGCAGACGTCGGCGGCGTCGAGCGTGCCGGCGCGGTCCACGATCACGAGGTCGGCGGGCGTCTCGTCGAGCGCCCGGCTTGCCTCTCTCACATCCCGGACGGCGGTGATCGCGTGCCGTCCGGCCCGCAGCCAGGGCGACACCTCGGGCTCGACGTTGCCGACCACGAGCACGCACGACTGGCGTCGACGGACGCTGTCCCCAGAAGCTGCCACTCCCGGAATTATCCCGATTCGAGCAACCCGAGTTCGAGGGCGCCTGGTTTGGCCGACGATCTTGGCGGCTATCCCAACCCCGATGGCCGCCGCTCCCTTGCAGTCGCGCCGGTCGCGATCCGATGACCGCCCCCCGGAGCGCCAGACGTCGCTGCTGAAGGGCGACGACGCGGTGCCGCGCGGCCTCGCGGTCGCCTCGGCCGTCACGCTGCGCGCGGGCATCGTCATCGGCGGCCTCCTACTGGTGGCCCTCGGCGCCGCGCGGATGATGCTGGTGGTGCTGCCGGTCGTCATCGCCGTGCTGCTCACGGCGCTGCTCCTGCCGATCTACCGGTGGCTGCTCAGCCGCCGCTGGCGGCCGGCGCCGGCGGCCTCGGCCACGACGCTGTTCGCCGTCGTCGTGTTCTTCGGGCTGTGGGCGCTGATCATCCCCGGGGTGCTCTCCCAGGTCGACGAGCTGGTCACCAACGTCCAGGACGGCGCGCGGCAGGCCGTCGGCGTGCTCGAGCCGGTCGGCGTCGGGCGCGCGGACCTCGACCGCGCCATCGACGACGCGCTCTCCTCCGTCCAGGGCAGCGCGGTGGCCAATGAGGTGCTCACCGGCGCGGTCCTGCTGACCAAGTGGGCCGCGGCCGTCGTCCTCATCGTCGTGCTCACGTTCTTCTTCCTCAAGGACGGCCCGCGGCTGTGGGAGTGGGTCCTCGAGCTGTTCCACGAGGATCGCCAGCCGATGCTGCGCGAGGTCAGCGGGCGTTCGTGGGCGGCGCTGAGCGCGTACGTGCAGGGCGTCGTCCTCGTCGCCACCATCGACGCGGTGCTGATCGGGGTGGCGCTGCTGGTCGTCGGCGTCCCCGTGGCCATCCCGCTGATCGTCCTGACCTTCGTGGCCGCCTTCTTCCCGGTGGTGGGCGCGTTCGTGGCCGGCGCGGCCGCGGTGCTCGTCGCGCTCGTGGCCAACGGGCTCGGGGCGGCGCTGATCATCCTCGCGGTGATCGTCGGCGTGCAGCAACTCGAGGGCAACGTCTTCTATCCGATCGTCGTCGGCCGCAAGCTGTCGCTGCACCCTGTCGGCCTCCTCCTGGCGCTGGCCGCGGGCGGCGTGCTGGCCGGCGTCGTCGGCGCCTTCCTGGCCGTCCCGATCGCGGCGGTCACCGCCGCCGTGCTGCAGTACACGCGCGAGCGGCGCGAGACCCGTCAGTCCGGCGCGGTGCTGGCTCCGTAGACGGAGCCAGCGGTTCGGAAACCGCGTGCCGGGCTGCGCTCGCCGAGCGCGAAGTGCTGGGGCAGCGGAGGGCCGCCGGCCAGCGCCGCCGCCACGCGCTCGGCCATCGCCGGGCCGTGCTTGAAGCCGTGGCCGGAGCCGCCGCCGAGCAGCCAGACATTCTCGTGGTCGGGATGGGGGGCGGCGACGAAGTGCGAGTCGGGGGAGAGCTCGTAGCGGCACGCCCGCACCTCGGCAAGCGGCGCGTGCTCCAGGGCGGGGAACCGCTCGGCGAGGTAGGCGCGGACGGCCGGCTCGGTCGTCGCCTCGTCGGCCAGCTCGTCGTCGGGGTCGAGCGGCGGCCCGTCGAGGTCGACGGCGGCCTTGACGCCGAGCCCGTCGAGATCGCCGGTGCCGTACATCGCGCGGTCGTAGTCCACCCACGCCGGCACGTCGCGCCACCCGGGGCCGCCGTCGAGGAACAGCAGCTCCTGGCGGGTCACCCGGATCGTCACGAGGTCTCCGAACAGGCGGGCGTGCCAGGCGCCGCAGGCCCACACGACGACGTCGCCCGAGAGCCGCGTGCCGTCCTCGAGCGCGACGACGCGCGGGTCGCCGGCGTCCGCCCGCCCGCGCACCACGCGGGCGCCGTGCGCGGCGGCCCGGGCCGCGAGCGCGCGCACGGCCCGCTGGGCGCGGACCACGCCCGCCTCCGGCTCGAGCAGCACGAACGCGAGGTCGCTGGTGCCGAGGCTCGGGTACAGCCGCGCGGCGTCGTCGGGATCGAGGCACTCCGCCGGGATGCCCTGAGCGGCCAGCGCGCGGGCCGACGCCGCCTCCCAGCCGTCGTCGCCGTGGGCGAACCAGGCCAGGCCGGGCTCGAGCACGAGCGTCTCGCCGGACTCGGCCTCGAGCTCTCGCCACAGCGCGCGGGCGCGGCGGGCCATCGCGGTGTAGTCGGCGTCGGCGCCGTGCGAGCACCGCAGCAGCCGCGTCTCGCCCCCCGAGCTCGCGCGCCGGTCGCCCGGCTCGAACTGGTCCACGAGCGTCACCCGCTCGCCCGCCCGCGCGAGCTGCCAGGCCAGCGAGGCGCCGAACGTGCCGGCGCCCACGATCACGATGCGCATCAATCCAAGATACGGCGCGCGGCGTACTGGGCCATGCCCATCACCGTGAGCTGCGGGTTCACGTGCACGCTGCTCGGGAACACGCTCGCGTCGCAGACGTAGAGGTTCTCGAAGCCGCGCACGCGGAACTCGTCGTCGACCACCGCACCGATCGCGTTGCCGCCCTGGGGATGCGCGCTCGTGAGGAGGAGGTCGCCGGCTTCGCGGATGTCCGCGGGCAGCCGGTCCAGCGAGGCCGGCGTGCGGTACTCGTGGTAGGCGAAGGTGGCCGGCATCACCCGCGTCGCGTCCGCCTCGAGGAAGATCCGGCCGGCGACCTGCAGGCCCGTGACGACGCTGCCGCGGTCCTTGTCCGACTCGCGGTACTCGATCTGCGGCCCTGAGCGCGACGGCTTCACGCGCCCCGGTGTCGTGGTGCCCACGAGCACGCCGCCGCACGCCATGTGGCGGTACCGGCACATGTTGTCGAAGTGGCGGTCGAACCAGCCGGGCATGGCCAGGGCCTGCGTGGCCGGGGGGTTGAACCAGGTCTCGACCAGATAGCCGGGCACGCGACCCTCGGGCACGTACGCGTGGGACATCTGGATGCCCGCGAACGAATCCATGACCTCCGGGAAGTCGGCCGTGAGCGGCGAGTTGATGTTGAAGTGCAGACCCTCGCCGACCGCATCGCCGCCGAGGCCGCTGCGCTGCAGCAGCCAGCTCGAGCCGATCGCCCCGGCGGCCACGACGATCTGCTCCGCGGCCACGGTCACGGGCTCGCCGCTGGCGTGGCGTGCCTGCACGGCGTGAGCGCGCCCGTTGCCGGCGACGATCCTCTCGACCTCGGCGTCGGCGAGTACATCCAGCCCGTACTTCTGCTGCGCCCACGGGAGCACGGAGTCCAGCGTGGACAGCTTCGCGCCGTACGCGCAGCCGATGTTGCAGTAACCGGTTCCCCGGCAGGCGGTGGAGATGTTGGCCGACATCACCTCGAGGCGGCCGGGGAGATCGAGGGCCTTGACCGCCTCGCCGAAGCGCTGCGCCGCCTTGGTCGTCGTCTCCTCGCGGATCTCCTGGACGCCGAGCCACTTGCGGACGCACTCGATCGCCGCACGCAGCTCGTCCGGTTCGACGCCGCTCGCCCTCCACTGCTCGAGCACCTCGGCGGGCGGGTCGAGGCAGAGCGCGTTGTTGATCGTCGTGCCGCCTCCGACGCACATCCCCTGGAGCACCTGGAGCCCGAAGCTGGTCGACAGCTGGAGCGCGCCCTGGTTGTAGAGCCGCAGATACTGGCCGACCTCGTCGTCGGTGAACTGCCGGGGGTCGACGTGCGGTCCCCGCTCGATCACGAGCACGCGGCGGCCCGCCTCGGCGAAGCGATGGGCGAGGATGCCGCCCGCGGCGCCCGAGCCGACCACGACGATGTCGTACGCATCGCGCGGCATCGTGGTCAGGGTGTGGAGCGGGGGGGCGATCGCGTCGCTCGGCCGTGGAGGGCGCCCGTCGGGCTGGCGATCCTTATAGGGGCGGTACTTGATCGAGGCCCATGAGTCCGGGTCGCCGTAGTAGCCCAAGTACGCCATCTGCGAGGCGTTGCGGATCATGATCTGGAGCACCGGCCGCAGCGGCCTCAGCACGCGCCGACCGCCGATCCTCTCGACGAACCGGCGCTCCAGGAAGCTCTTGCGCGCCTCCGGTGAGAGCACGGGCAGCGGCGGGCGGAGGGTGAGCATCGGCCACAGCGCAAGCGCGATCAGCGCCAGCTGGACGCGGCTCTTGTCCTTGGCGTTCAGCGAGGCCAGATAGTTGTCGACGTTGAGGGCGATCTTCTCGGGCGGGATCACCTCCTTCTTGCCCTGGACGAGCACCTCGGCGAGCGAGGCGAGCGCCAGGAAGCCGATCGGATGGAGATAGCGCAGCTTGTGACGGGCGCGCACGGCGGACACCCACCACGCCACGAACAGCGCGGCGAGCGCGATGTCGATCACCATCCAGCCGACGAGCGCCGCGGTACCGGAGATCTCGCCGATCACCGGCATGTCCACCGGGTCGGTGCCGCCCCTGACGAGGGTCGCGACCTGCCCGAGGACCAGCGCTACGTATCCCGCGGCGATGACCAGGGCCGCCCAGCCGCGGCGGCGGACGTCGGCGGCGCCGATGGCCGAGAGCGCGACGAAGAGGACGTCCTTGGCGAACGAGTTCGGGAGCGAGCCGAACCACTCGGTGTCGCCGCTGAAGATGTAGTTCAGCGCCAGCAGCGCGCTCCACACCGCGTGGACGATGAGCAGGACGCGCAGTCGCCGCTCCTGACCGGTCAACCTTTCCCGCACGGCCCGACCGTATCCGCTGACCGCCAGGTTTGTCGAGCACCGGCGTAGGCTCCGGCCGATGCGCAGGCACGCCCAGACGCTCGTGCTCGTCCGCCACGGAGAGACCGAGTGGAGCGCCACGGGCCGCCACACGAGCATCACGGACGTGCCGCTGACCGACGGCGGGCGCCGCGCGGCAGCCCGCGTGCGCGCCCGCCTCGCGGGCTTCGAGTTCGCGCTCGTGCTCGTCTCGCCGCGGGCGCGGGCCCGCGACACAGCCGAGCTCGCCGGGCTCGGGGAACGTGCGGAGGTCGACGAGAACCTCGCCGAGTTCGCCTACGGCGAGTACGAGGGCCGCACGACCGCCGACATCCGCGAGGAGCGGCCGGGGTGGAGCCTGTGGGACGACGGCGCGCCGGGCGGCGAGACCGCCGCGCAGGTCGGCGCCCGCGCGGACCGGGTGATCGAGCGGGCGGCGGCGGTCGACGGTGACGTGGCGGCGTTCGCCCACGGCCACCTGCTGCGCGTGCTCGGCGCCCGCTGGATCGGGCTCGACGCCACCTACGGCGGGAACCTCGGGCTCGACACCGGAGCGGTGTGCGAGCTCAGCTACGAGCGCGAGCGGCGGGCGATCTGGGTCTGGAACGACACGTCACACCTGGCCTGAGCCAGTGGGCACGCGGGCGAGCCGCTTGCGGGAGAGCAGGCGCTGGTCGGCCCGGTCGAGCAGCTCGGCGGCCGTCAGCGCGTCGAGCGGCGCCGAGGCGGAGGCGAAGCTCGCGCCCAGGCCCGACACGCCGGGCGGCACGTCGGCCTCCACGGCCGCCACTTCCAGCGCCGCGACGAGGCGTGCTGCGCCCGCCGCGCCCGCCCCGGGCGCCACGACCGCGAACTCGTCGCCGCCGATCCGGGCCAGGCAGTCGCCCTCGCGGACCACGACCGAGCACGCAGCGGCCACGGCGCGCAGGACCTCGTCCCCCACCGGATGGCCGAGCTCGTCGTTTACCGCCTTGAAGCCGTCGAGGTCGAACAGGACGAGGGCAGCACCTCGCGGCCCGGCGACCGCGCGCGCGAGCTCGGCGTCGAACGTGCGACGGTTGGCAAGCCCGGTCAGCGGGTCCCGCTCGGCCATCACCCGCTGCCGCGCCTCCGCCCGCAGCAGGCGGCGCTTCAGCAGGCCCATCGCGATGTTCATGCCGGCCACGGACGCGGTGAAGGTGAGCACGCGCGACGGGTAGCCGGCCACCGGCTCGTACGCGAGCGGCGACGCGTAGGTGGCGACGAACAGCGCGGTCAGCGGCCAGTTCAGGTGGGGCGGGAAGAAGTACGCCAGGAAGAGGGCGGTGAAGAGCATGAACGGCTGGATGAAGCTGCTCGGGCCGCCGGTCGCCCACAGGGCGAGTGCCACGCCCGGCAGCGTGGCGGCGGTGACCGCGGCGCGCATGCCGATGCTCATCGTGATCCGCCGCCGCCAGAGGAGAAGCGACACGAGGCCCCAGCTGGTCGAGAGCGCCGCGATGCTGAGCGCCCATGGCAGGTGCGCGCGATCGGCGCCGGGGAGCAGCAGGGCGAGGGTGCCGACGAGGCCGGCCACCGTCCACAGCGCTCCCGAGGTGAGATCGGCGAGCGGCCCTTCGTCGCGGGGATCCTCTTCTGCCAGGCGCGGCGTCATCGATGATCTAGCACCGCAATCGACACGCGGCGCCCGGCCTTGAGCCGTTAGTACGCCTGCACGTCCGGCCACGCGAGCTCGACCCCGGCCCGCACGAGCTCGCGCTGGAGCTCGGCGAGGGCCTGGGGGTCCGCGCGCACGGCCCGCGGGACGGTGCCGCGCTCGGCGCAGACGGCGGCGACGTGGCCCGCGGCCTCGCCGATGTTCCACTCGACCGGATGCAGCCGGTACGCGCCGTTCGTGATGTGCGTGGTGGCGATGTTCTTGGCGCCGGCGAGCAGGTTGTCGAGCCGCACCGGGATGAGCGCGCCGAGCGGGATCCGGAACGGGCAGCACGCGATGTCGATGTAGGGGTCGCCGCCGGTCGACGGATGCAGGTCGATCCGGTAGGCCCCGATGCCGACGCTGTCCGGGTAGGGCACCGCGCCGTCGTCGCCGCGCACCGCGTGGGCGATGTCCTGCTCGACGACGGTGCGCTCGCCGCGGATGCGGCGCGACTCGCGGACGTAGAGCTCCTCGGCGAGGCCGTCGGGCGTGTCGCCGACGACGTCGCCGCGCAGGCGCAGCCCCGGCAGCCCGGCCTCCGTCTGCAGCCAGTGCAGGAGGCTGAGGCTGAGCTGCCGGGCGGCCGCTTCGTGGTGCGCGGCGTCGTCCCCGACCACGTTGCCGCCCAGGTAGTCGTTCTGCGGCCAGTTGACGAGCGTGATGTCGCTCGCGTAGGCGCCGGGGGCGAAGTTGCCGCGGGCGGCGATGCGGCGGAACAGCCACAGGTCGCGGTCGAGCTCCGGGTCGGCGAGGTCGGGGCCGACCTCGGCCGGGTCGCCGGGCGGGTTCGGGTGCAGCGTGCGGGGGACCGGGCGGTTGGTGCGCGGGTCGGGCGCCTCGAGGGCGAACGGCCGGTAGCCCGCCGGACGCGGGATCGTGTGGTCCTCGCCCTCCAGGTGGTCGATGGCGAAGCAGGCGGTGACGGGCTGGAGGTTGTCCGGCTGTGCGACGGGCGGCGCGTGCGGCTCGCCGGTCTCCTCGCGCGACTCGAAGCCGGTGACGTGCTCGGCGCCGGTCAGCGGCAGCAGGTCGCCGTTCTCGGTCGCGTCGACGACCATTGCCGCGTGCACCACGCGGTCGCCCGCGGTCACCGCCCGGACGCGGTGGCCGTCGACGTCCGCGGCGGACAGGTCGTGCTCGAGCAGCACCTCGAGCCGGCCGCTCGAGCGGTGGGCGGCGAGCATCGCCTCCAGCACCGCCTGGGCGACCCGCGGCTCGTGGGCGAGCGCGCTCACGCGGGCGGCGCCCGGGTTGAGATGCGGTCGCGCCCGGGCGGCTGCCGTCAGCGGGTAGTGCGCGCGGTAGTAGGCCCGGATGCCGTCGCGCAGCGCGCGGTAGCGGGCCGTGCAGCCGAAGCGCTCGATCCACGGGTGCTCGTCGGGCGGGACCGCCTGGCTCGTCAGCTGCCCCCCGATCCGCCGCGACGGGCCGGCGAGCACGACCGTCGCACCGCGGTCGGCGGCGGCCAGCGCGGCCGCGACGGCGCCGAGCCCGGCGCCGGCGATCAGCACGTCGGCTTCGCGCTCACGCCAGGTCATGCGGTGCGGTTTTCGTTCGCCGGCGAACGTCAACTGCGGCTGGGTAGGGAGGTGAGGGTGCCGTCGGTGTCGTTGGTCCCCCGTCGTCGCGGTCAAGCCGGGATTAGGTGGATTTCGGTGCTCGTGGATATCTCCAAATCCACCTTTGTGCTCTAGACGGGCAGAAAAGTGGATTTCGACGATCTCCGCTTCACCGATTGACACCTAACCCCGCCTTGAAGGGCGCGGCCGCTGGCTCCCCAGCCTCCCTACCCAGCCGCAGTTGACGTTGACGTTCGCCGACACGACGCACCCCGCGCCGCCCGGAACGGCGATGCCGGACTCGTAGGCCAGCACGACCGCCTGCACGCGGTCGCGGATCCCGAGCTTCATCAGCAGCCGGGCGACGTGGGTCTTGACCGTCGTCTCGCTCACGATCAGCTCGGCCGCGATCTCGGCGTTCGACAGCCCGCGGGCGACGAGCTTGAAGACCTCGACCTCGCGTGCCGTCAGGTCGGAGAAGCCGTCCGGCGGGCCGGCGGCGGGCGCGGCGCGGGCGAACTCGTGGATCAGGCGGCGCGTGATGGCCGGGGCGAGCAGGGCGTCGCCGCGCGCGACGACGCGGATGCCGGCGGCCAGCTCCTCGGGCGGCACGTCCTTGAGCAGGAACCCGCTGGCGCCGGCGCGCAGCGCCTCGTAGACGTACTCGTTGAGGTCGAAGGTGGTGAGCATGAGCACGCGCGCGGGCGAGTCGCCGCCCGCCGCCACGACTCGGCGCGTGGCCTCGATCCCGTCGAGCTCCGGCATGCGGATGTCCATCAGGACGACGTCGGGCTGGAGGCGGCGGGCCTGCTCGACGGCCTCGTTGCCGTCCGCTGCCTCGCCGACGACGCCGATGTCCTCCTCGGCGTCGAGGATCATCCGAAAGCCGGCGCGGACCAGGGCCTGGTCGTCGGCCAGGAGAACGCGGATCACAGAGGCAGCCTGGCCACGACTTCGAACCCCCCGCCGGCGCGCCGGCCGGTGCGCAGCTCGCCCTCGTAGAGCCGCACCCGCTCCTCCATGCCCACCAGCCCGTGGCCGGCGCCGCTGCCGTTGACGGTTGGCGCGCCGCGGTCGAGGATCTCGAGCTCGAGGTGCGCCGGCGTCCACCGCACGGTGACGGCGGTCGGTGCCGCGCCGGCGTGCTTGATCGCGTTGGTGAGCGCCTCCTGGACGACGCGGTAGGCCGCGAGGTCCTTGCCGGGCGCCAGCGGACGCGGCTCGCCCTCGACCGTCAGCTCGACCGGGAGTCCCGCCGCTCGCGTGCGGTCGACCAGCGCGTCGAGCTCGCGCAGCGTCGGCTGCGGAGCCCGCTCGTCGCTGTGGTGGAGCACGCCGAGCAGCCGCCGCATCTCGGCCAGCGCGGCGCGACCGGTCTCTTCGATCGTCGCCGCCGCCTCCACCGCCCGCGCCGGCTCCCGCTCCAGGATGCGCCGGGCCCCGCCCGCCTGTACGACCATCACGGAGACGGAGTGTGCCACGACGTCGTGCATCTCGCGCGCGATCCGGCGCCGCTCGTCGGCGGCCGCTCGCGCCGCTTCCTCCTCGTGTGCCTCCTGGGCCCGGACGGCGGCCTCGTGCAGCTCCTCGGTGAGCCGCGTGCGGGTGCGCACGCCCCGGCCCGCGAGCCAGGCCAGCAGCGCGAACGCGGTAGGGAACACGTAGTCGGTGAACACCTCGGCGAAGCTCGCCGAGATCGCCACCATGCCCACGACGATCACGAACGGAGCGATCCGCGCCGAGCGGCCCTCCGTGTACGCGCCCATCGCATAGGCGATGAAGAGCACGGCGACGAGCGGCGTCTGGAGCGGCTCCACGTCGCTGGCGATGAGGTCGGAGGCGAGCCACAGGCCGAGCATGAACGCGCCGACGGCCAGCGGGTGCCGTCGCCGCCACGCGAGCGCCGCGTAGGCAAGCCCGGCGAGCACTGCGCTCGGCAGCCAGGCGCCGTCCTCGAACCGGACGGCGAGCTCGATCTCGCCCACCACCACGAAGACCGCCGCGATCGCGATGTCGATCCGCCGCCGGTCGAGCCGGCGCGCGCGCCTGAGCAGCCCGCTCATGCCGGACCGCCGAGGGGGAGCCTGGCTCGCACGACGTGCCCGCCGTCGCGCCGGGCGCCGGCGCGCAGCGTCCCTCCCGACAGCGTCACGCGCTCGCGGATGCCGAGCAGGGGGCGCGCGGGCTCGTGGCCGTCGTCCGCCACCACCAGCTCGACGTGGTCGGGCCCGTAGCGGAGCTTCACGCGCGCGAGGCCGGCGTGGCCGTGCTCGAGCGCGCCGCCGAGCGCCTCCTGGACGACGCGGTACGCGGTCAGGTCGATCCCGATCGGCAGCTCGCGCGCCTCGCCCTCGACGTCGAGCTCGACCGGCAGGCCGGCCGCCTGCACGCGTCGCACGAGCGACTCGACGTGTCGCAGCGACGGCTGCGGCGCCAGCGCCAGCTCCTCGTCCTCGCGCCGCAACACGCCGAGGAGGCCGCGGATCTCGGTCAGCGCCTCGCGCCCGGAGGTCTCGACGGCGTGGAAGGCCTCGCGGGCCCGTGCCGGGTCGCGCTCGGCCAGGCGGCGCGCGCCGGCGGCCTGGACCACCATCGCGCTCAGCGCGTGGGCGACGACATCGTGCAGCTCGCCGGCGATCCGGGTGCGCTCCTCGACCGCGGCGGCCGCGGCCTGCTCGCCGCGCTCGCGCTCGAGCCGGGCCGCCTTCTCGCGCAGCGCCTCGTTGAGGCGGGCCCGGTTGCGCAGTACACGGCCGAGCAGCACCGGCCCGAAGATGAGCGCGCCGGCCGAGACGACGAAGTTGCCGAGCGAGTCGTCGAACGTGTCGACGGCCATCGAGACCCACATGGCCGTCACCCCGTAGGCGGTGAGCAGCCAGACCGCGCGACCCTCGAGGTGCCGCCCGATTCCGTACAGCACGACGATGGCCGCGAAGAACGGCGAGACCATGTGGTTGATGTAGTCGTCGCCGAGCGAGTTGCCGGCGATGAAGAGCGGCATCGCCGCGAGCGCGGCGCCGGCCGGCGAGATGCGGCGGACGGCGAGCGTGCCCGCGATCGCGGCAAGCAGCAGCACGACCCACGGCTTGCCCTCGGCGTCGGACGGCACGAGCAGGAACAGCTCGCCCAGTGCCTCGACGAGGAAGGCGCCGGCGAGCAGGAGGTCGGCGCGGCGGGGATCGAGGGCGCGCAGGCGGGCGAGCATCGCGCGAATGACCGTACCGCGCGCCCGGGCGCCGGTCGTCCTCCTGCCTGAGGATCCTGCGGTCCTCCTCGAGGATGACGGCGATCCCGTAACGGTGCCCGGACGGTCTGGGGCGACGATCGCCTCATGACCCACTGCATCAAGTCATCCTCGAGGATGACGCGGAGTCGTCCCAACGGCGATGCAGAATCGTCAGGGCGGCTGACGACACGCGGCGCGGCGGCGGCCAAAGTCCCGGCCATGAGGACATGGACGGCGACGACGACCACGGCGGCACGGCCCCAGGACGTGCTCGAGGTGCTCACCGACCCGGAGGCCTGCGCCCGCTGGGCGCCGCTGCCGTTCGACGTCGAGGAGCTCGACGGGCGTCGCCTGGCCGCCGGCAGCCGCGCCCGCGTGAGCGGGAAGCTGGCCGGCCGCCGTGTCGGCTTCGACGTCGAGGTCCACGAGGCCTCCGGGTGCGGGCTCTCGCTCGCGGCCGATGGTCCCGTCGGGTTCGACGTCGCGTACCAGCTGGCCGCCGTCGACGGCGGCAGCGAAGTCCGCGCGTCCGTCTCCGTTCGTCCGTCGCGCGGCATCGCCGGGCGCCTGCTCGCCGAGGCGACGAGCGCCCTGCTGTCCGCTGGCGCCCTCGAAGCCGCCGTCTCCCGCATCGCGCGGGAAGCGGTGGCGATCTGAAAACCCCCACAGGAGGACCTCCCCCTTGTCCGCTCTCCTCGAAGCTCCCCTCGCCTCCGGCACGGCGGTCGCCGCCGCCGGGCTGACGCGCACCTACGGCGCGGGCGACTCCGCCGTGCACGCGCTGCGCGGCGTCTCGCTCGACCTGCCCGCCGGCCAGTTCACGGCGGTCATGGGGCCGTCCGGCTCCGGCAAGTCGACGCTCATGCACCTGCTCGCCGGTCTCGACACGCCCAGCGCGGGCAGCGTCGAGGTCGCCGGCCACGACATCACGCGCATGAAGGACCGCGACCTGACGCGCCTGCGCCGCAAGCACATCGGCTTCGTGTTCCAGTCGTTCAACCTGCTGCCGACGCTGTCGGCGGAGGAGAACATCGTGCTCCCGCTGGCCATCGCCGGCCGCAAGCCGCCGGCCGCCGAGATCGGCGCCCTGCTCGAGCGCGTCGGGCTCACCGAGCGGCGCTCCCACAAGCCGGCGCAGCTCTCGGGCGGCCAGCAGCAGCGCGTGGCCATCGCTCGCGCCCTGATGACCCGCCCGACCGTGCTGTTCGCGGACGAGCCGACCGGCAACCTGGACTCCGAGGCCGGCGCCGGCATCCTGCGCCTGCTGCGCGACGCCGTCGACATCGACGGCCAGACGACGCTGATGGTCACGCACGACCCGCGTGCCGCGGCGATCGCCGATCGCGTCCTCTACCTGACCGACGGCCGCGTGGTCGCCGACCTCGCCCGCCCGTCGGAGGCCGACATCCTCGCGGTGATGAACCGATGACCAAGGTCACGCTCAAGGGCCTCGCGGCGCGGCCGGTCCGCACGCTGCTCAGCGCCCTCGCCATCGTCGTGGGGGTCGCGTTCGTGTGCGCGGCGCTCACGTTCACCAACTCCATGCGCGGCGCGGCGGACTCGCTGTCGAGCGCCGCCTACGACGGCACCGACGCCGTCGTCACCGCCAAGACCGCGTTCGAGCCCGGCATGGACTCGTTCGCCCAGATGCCGACGCTCCCGGCCTCGACCCTGGAGCGCGTGCAGTCGGCGCCGGGCGTCGACGTCGCCGTCGGCGACATCACCGACACGGCGCAGATCATCGGCGACGACCGCAAGCCGCTCGGCGATGGTCCGTACTTCGGGAGCGGCTTCGACGCGAGCACGCCGGGCGCCGACAAGCTGACTCCGTTCCGGCTCGACGACGGCCGCTGGGCCACCGCGCCGGGCGAGGTCGTGATCGACCAGGCCTCGGCCGAGAAGGAGGACGTCGCCCTCGGCGGCAGCGTCGAGATCGCGACCCGCGGCGAGGCGCGCAAGTTCGACGTCGTCGGCATCGCCACGTTCGCCGACGTCAAGTCGATCGGCACGGCCACGTTCGCGATTTTCGACCTCGACCAGGCGCAGGCGCTGTTCGCCAAGGACGGCTACGACCGCATCCTCGTGGCGGGCGACCGCTCCGGGCTGGCGGCGGCCGCCGGCGACGGCGCGCAGATCCGCTCGGCCGCGGCCGACGACCGGTTCGACCTCGACGGCCTGAGCTCGTTCGTCGACATCCTGCGCACGATCCTGCTCGCCTTCGCCGGCGTGGCGCTGGTCGTGGGCGCGTTCACGATCTTCAACGCGCTCTCGATCGCCGTCGCCCAGCGCACGCGGGAGCTCGGGCTCCTGCGCATGGTGGGCGCGAGCCGCCGCCAGGTCCGCCGCACGGTCCTGATCGAGGCGCTGGCCATCGGCCTCGGTGCCTCGGTGCTCGGGATCGGCGTCGGCCTGGCACTGGCCCACGGGCTCGACAGCCTGTTCACGAGCATGGGCCTCGGGCTCCCGATGTCGGCGCTCTCGCTGTCCGGCGGCACCGTCGTGCCCGCCCTGCTGGTCGGCACGCTGGTGACCCTTGTGGCGGCGATGCTCCCGGCACGCCGCGCCACCAAGGTGGCGCCCGTGGCCGCGCTGCGCGACGCCGCCGACGCCGGCGCCCGCATCCGGCTCCCGGGCCGCGCGGTGCGGGCCCTGACGGGCCTCGTCGGCCGGCCTTCGGCCGCCGTCGGCGGCTCGGCCGGCGGCCTGGCCCGCCGCAACGCGATGCGGCATCCCGGCCGCACGGCCGTCACCGCGTCCGCGCTGCTGATCGGCGTCGCGCTGGTGACCGCGGTCACGGTCGTCGCCCAGGGCCTCAAGGACGTCTCCGCCGGCTCGCTCGAGCGGCGCGTCCAGGCCACCACGATCGTCGGCTCGGCCGACGGCTGGTCGCCGATCGATCCCGCCGTCGAGCGGTCGGTCGCCAAGGCGCCCGGCGTCACGGCGGTCTCCTCCCTGCGCCAGGACGGCGCGCTCGCCTTCGGCCAGGAGGAGGGCGTCAACGCGGTCGATCCGGCCACCATCGGCGACCTGTTCGCCTACGACTACAAGGTCGGCGACAAGGACGACGTGGCGGCGCTCGGGCGCGACGGCGCGCTGGTCGACGAGGGCTGGGCGACCGAGCACGGCCTCAAGGTCGGCGACCCGTTCGCGATCACCTCGGCCAAGGGCACCAAGCTGGACCTCACGGTGCGCGCGATCGAGGAGTCGCCGGTGCTCGACATCCTCGGCTTCGGGCCGATCACGATCTCCAACCAGGCGTTCGACGGCGCGTTCGAGACCGAGCGCAACCGGTTCACGCTGGTCGCCGGCGAGCCCGCCGCGGTGCGCAGCGCCGTGGCCGGCTTCCCGGAGGTGGAGGTCTGGAGCAAGGACGAGTTCATCACCAAGCAGACGGAGTGGATCGGCATGATCCTCAGCCTCCTGTGGGTGCTGCTCGCCCTCGCCGTGATCGTCTCGCTGTTCGGGATCGTCAACACGCTGGTGCTCGCGACGTACGAGCGCCGGCGCGAGCTGGGCACGCTGCGGGCGATGGGCATGTCCCGCCGCCAGGTGCGCCGCATGGTGCGCCACGAGAGCGTGATCACGGCGCTGATGGGCGCGCTGCCCGGCATCGGTGTGGGGCTCGGCCTCGCCGCGGCGATCACCGCCGCGCTGAGTGAGTACGGGCTGGAGTTCGCGGTCCCGGCCGGCGCCCTCGTGGCGATCGCCGTGGTCGCGATGCTGGCGGGCATGGCCGCGGCCGTGCTGCCGGCAAGGCGGGCGGCGAGGACCGACGTCCTCACCGCGCTCGCCTACGAGTAGGGAGTGGGACGAGGCCCCGGTGGTCGCTCAGGCGATCGCCGGGGCCTCGGGGAGCTCAGCAGGCGCCCGGGGTGACCTGCGTCATCGTGCGGGTGGTCCCGTCGACGACGAAGTCGCGGCAGTGCGGCGTCTCGCCCCGCCCGAAGTAGGCCGAGAGGCGCTCGAAGCCGCTGTTGCCGACGATGTGCGTGGTGCTCGCCTCGTCGGCGTGGCCCGCGAACGGCGACGTGTAGCCGGGGGCGCCCAGGCTCCCGGTCAGTGTCGTGCCGGGCTCCGACGCCTCGCCGCGCGTGCCGACCGTGACCATGTCGGTCGGGATGCCGAGGCCGAGCAGCCGCGCTTGCATCTCACGGCTCTGCGAGTAGGGCACGAGGCCGTCGTCCGCGCCGTGGACCATCGTCACCCCGCGCACGCCGGAGGCCTTGATGTCCTCCGCCCGGCGGACGACGGTCCGCGTCGTGTACTCCTCGGGCTTGGACTCGATCGGCCCGCCCATCTCGCGTTCGATGTCCTCGGTGGCCTGGGCGGCGAGCACGTTGCCGGTGGCGGCGAGGATCCGGGCGGCGGTGTAGATCTCGATCACGTTCACCGCGCCCTCGATGTCGAACCACTGGTCGAACAGCGGCGCGCCCGTCGTGCGGGTGGCCCGTGACGCGACGGCGAGACCGGAGGCGTTGCCGCCCATGCTGACGCCGTAGGCGACGATGCTGGGAAGGCCGGGGCAGCTGCGGTCGAACAGCTGGGAGGCGGCGATCGAGTCGGCCGCGCCCTCCGAGACCTGCCAGCCGCGGGAGCGCGGCAGCGTGGTGCCCGGATAGGGAGGTCCGTCGATCTGCCCGCGGTAGTTCATGGCGAGCGCGATGACGCCGTCCTGGGCCGCCGTGCGGCGGAGGTGCTCGGCCCATGACTGCGCCGTGTGCGTGTAGCCGTGGAAGAAGGCGACGAGCCCCTTCGGCTTGCTCGCGGGCAGCGCGTAGAGACCCCACGCCTGCTCGCCGGCGACGGCGACGTCGAGCCGCTGCACGGTCGCGGGGTCGCCGGTGCAGCGGACCTTGCTGGTGCGCGGCGCGGCGGCCGAGGCGGCGGGCGCGGCGGCGAGGAGGAGGGCGGCGGTGAGGGCGATGACGATCGATCGGGGCACGGCTCCGCCAGTACCCCGGTCCGCTCGCGCGAAACTGCGCTTTCGGCGGCTCGACGGCCTCCGCTGCCCTGGCGAACGTCAACTGCGGCTGGGTAGGGAGGCTGGGGAGCCGGCCGAGTGTGCAGAACCGGCCACGCGGGGACCGGAATCGAGGCCCGTGTCCACTTATGAGCCGCTACGGCTCCAAACTGGACACGCGGCGAGCCGAATCGAGGCCCGTGTCCACTTATGAGCCGCTACGGCTCCCAACCGGACAACCACCGCCCACGCCCGGCCCCATTGTCCACTTCGGGACCCCCGCCCTCCCTACCCAGCGCCGTTGCCGTTCGCCGGGCGCACCACGGCGGCCGACGCGACCCCCTAGGCGATCGCGGGCGCCTCCGGCAGCCGCGCCAACGCGGCCTCCATGTCGGCGTCCGAGAACTCCGGGTCCTCGAGCGTCCCGGCCAGGAACGCGTCGTAGGCCGCGAGATCGAAGTGCCCGTGGCCGCAGAGGCCGAAGAGGATGACTTCCGCCTCGCCGCGCTCGACCTCGTCCATCACAGCCCGGATGGCGTGCGCGGGCTCGGGGGCCGGGATGATCCCCTCGGTGCGCGCGAACCGCACCGCCGCCTCGAACGTCTCGTTCTGCCGGTAGGCGCGCGCCTCGATCCGGCCGGCCTTGACGAGGCCGCACAGCATCGGCGCGTCGCCGTGGTAGCGCAAGCCGCCGGCGTGCACGGGCGCGGGCACGAAGTCGTGTCCGAGCGTGTACATCGGCATCAGCGGGGTGAGGCCCGACGTGTCGCCGAAGTCGTAGTGGTAGACGCCGCGGGTCAGGGTCGGGCAGGCGGCGGGCTCGGCAGCCAGCAGCCGCGCGTCGCTGCCCGCTCGCAGGAACGGGAAGCAGAGGCCGGCGAAGTTCGAGCCGCCGCCGACGCAGCCGACGATCACGTCCGGCTCCTCGCCCGCGAGCTCCATCTGGGCCAGCGCCTCCTGGCCGACGACGGTCTGGTGCAGGAGCACGTGGTTGAGCACCGAGCCGAGCGCGTAGTTGGCCTCGGGATCGTTGGCCGCCACCTCGACGGCCTCGGAGATCGCGATGCCCAGCGAGCCGGTCGGGTGCTCGACCTGGCCGCGACCGGACTGCGTGCGGTCCGACGGCGAGCGGTGCACGGTCGCGCCCCAGGTCTGCATCATCGAGCGGCGGTACGGCTTCTGGTCGTAGCTCGAGCCGACCATGAAGACCTCGCACTCGAGCCCGAACAGCGAGCAGGCGAACGCCAGCGCGGAGCCCCACTGCCCGGCGCCCGTCTCCGTGACGAGCTTGCGGATCCCGGCCTGCGCGTTCTCGTACGCCTGTGGGACGGCGCTGTTGGGCTTGTGCGACCCGGCCGGGGAGACGCCCTCGTACTTGTAGTAGATGCGGGCCTTGGTCCCGAGCGCCTGCTCCAGGCGCCGCGCGCGGACGAGCGGCGTCGGCCGCCACAGCCCGTAGGCGTCGCGCACGGCCTCCGGGATCTCGATCTCCGGCTCGGGGGAGACCTCCTGCGCGATCAGGCCCATCGGGAAGATCGGCGTGAGGTCCTCCGGCCCGGCGGGCTGCCCGGTGGCCGGGCTGAGCGGTGGCAGCGGGTCACCCGGTAAGTCGGGCAGCAGGTTGATCCAGTGCGTGGGGATCTGCTCTGCCGCGAGCAGGAATCTGGTCGGCTTGTTCATCGTGTGACGATCCTATGTCCCGCGACTCGCGTTGCGGTGACTCCCGCTTTAGAGTCCGGCGCATCGACCCTTCCGGAGGGGGAGGGTGACGCGAAGAGAAGGGCGTGTGATGAGGAAGGTCATTTCCCTGGCGGGAACCCGCACGGATGCTCGGCGCACCCGGCTCGCGCTGGCGCTCCTCGTGGCAGCGGTGGCGACCGTCGGGCTGCTGCCATGGCTCGGCGCCGACGCCGCGAGCCCGCACGGAGGTGGCGGCCATCACGGTGACGGGCGCAACGACAAGCTGCTCTTCTTCGCCGCCGACGGCCTCCGCCAGGACATCGTCGAGCGCTACGCCGACCAGCGCGCGGTACCTGGGTTCCGCGACCTGCTGCGCAAGGGCGCGAAGGCGTCCGGTGACGGCCTGCTGACCCAGGCCCCGCCGAACACGGGCTCCGGCTGGTTCACGCTCACCACGGGCGCCTGGTCCGGCGTTCACGGCTCGACGAACAACACCTTCCACGTCAACGGCCAGGCCTTCGGGAACTCGACGTCGTTCTCCGCCCCCGGCGTGCTCCAGGCCGAGACCCTCGCCCAGTCGGCCGAGCGTGGCGGCAAGAAGGTCGCCCAGATCGAGTGGGCCGGCGGCCGCAGCGGCGCCATCGAGGGGCCCACCGTCGACTTCCGCAACTTCCGCTCGACGCGCGGCGTGGCAACGAACTACATCGCTCCGGCCGACGACGCGGCTTTCACGGCCTCGTTCGGCCTCCAGTTCGACCATCCGAACGGCTTCGCGGGCCGCGCTCCGTTCCCGCAGGCCGCGCCATCGCCGGCGAGCGGTTGGACCGACGTGCCGCGCTCGTACAGCCCGCCACAGGAGATGCGCCTGCGCGGGCTCGACGGTTCGAACCCCACGTGGGTCGACAAGTACGGCCTGAACGCGTACATCTACGACAGCCGCAACGACGGCAATACGCGGTACGACCGCGTGCTCTTCTCCACCACCAAGGACGGCGACGACGCGGTCGGGGACCTTCGCGAGGGTGAGTGGGCCGACGTCAAGGTCACGATCTCGTCCGCCGCTACCGATCCGCTCAACGGCAAGACCGGCGCGATGCTCGTCAAGGTCGAGCGGCTGGCCTCCGACCTCTCGCAGGTCCGCCTCTTCCACACCTCAGTCACGCGCGCGATCGCGACGTGGCCGACCTGGGAGGGCGAGCCGGGCTTCACCGGCACGTTCGAGGACTTCGTGGCCGAGCGCTTCCCGTCCTCGCAGGCCGGCGACTTCGCCGTCCTCGAGGCCGGCATCGTCTCCGAGGAGACCTACGTCGAGCAGGGCCTGTACTGGGAGACCGGGCACCGGCCGCTGATCAAGTACATCCTCGACAAGTACCGGCCCGACCTCGCGATGGTCGGCTACCCCGTCACGGACGAGTTCCAGCATCAGTTCCTAGGGCTCGTCTCGCGGAAGCTGCCGAACGGGGCGGACAACCCGGCCTACGACGACGTGCAGGTCAACGGCACGCCGGACGGCCGCGTCAGGCAGCGCGAGGCGTTCATCCGCCGCGCGTACAAGGGCGCCGACGCCACCATGCGGCTCGCCCAGCACAAGATGCGCGACCGCGACCTGACGACCTTCGCGAGCTCCGACCACGGCTTCGCGCCGCAGTTCGCGGCGATCGACGCCAGCAAGGTGCTGGTCGACCTCGGGCTGCTCTCGACGCCGCAGACCGGGAACTGCCGTCCGGCGCCGACCGAGACGATCGGCAAGGCGAAGGCCTGCTGGGCCGGCGGGACCGTGCAGATCTACCTCAACCTCGCCGGCCGCGATCCGGTGGGAGTTCCGCCCGCACCGGTGTACCAGCAGGTTGCGGCCAACCAGGAGGCGGTCGAGGTCGCCCGGATCAAGGCCGCGTTCCTGGCGCTCAACGACCCCAACGACTGGACCGGCGACGGCCAGCCCGAGGGCTGGGACGTCATCGACCGGGCGTTCACCAAGGCCGAGGCGCGCTACATCCCCAACGGGGCGGGCCAGACGGCCGACATGGCGCACCCGACGCGGACCGGCGATCTCGTCGTGTTCTCGTCACCGCCCTACCAGTTCGACGCGGCGACGCCGGGCACGCTGATCGCCCGCTCGGCGTTCTTCGGCCAGCACGGCTACGTGCCCGACGTCAAGAACCTGCGTGGGAACACGAACATGCGGGCGACGTTCCTGGCCGGCGGCGACGCCATCAAGCGGGGCGTCGCGCGCAAGGTGCGCAGCATCGACCTGGCGCCGACGGCGGCGTTCCTGCTCGACGTCCCGTCGCCCGGGCACAGCCAGGGCGTCGTGCGGCGCGACCTGATCGACTTCGGCCGCAAGTACAAGCGGGTCTCGATCATCGGGCTGAACGACTTCCACGGTCAGCTCGACCCGTCCGCGACCACGGTGACGATCGACGGCCGCACGATCGGCACCGCCGGCGCGTCGCAGCTCGCGACGCTCTTCGACGAGGAGGCGCGGGCGCTGCCGAAGCGCGAGCTGCTGCTCTCCGGCGGCGACAACGTCGGCGGCACGCCGCCGAACTCGGCGCTGCTCGACGACCGGCCGGCGATCGACGTCGAGAACGCGTGGGACCTCGACGCGACGGCCTACGGCAACCACGAGTTCGACTACGGCGTTCCGCGCATCCTCCAGCACCTGGCGCGCGCCGACTTCCCGTTCCTGTCGACGAACATCGTCGAGGAGTCGACGGGGCGTGAGCCCCCGTGGATGGACACGTCGGCGGTCTTCAAGGTCAACGGCGTGCGCGTCGGGGTGATCGGCTCGACGGTCCGGATCACGCCGGAGCTCGTGCGGGCCGACGCCACCGCCGGCCTCGTGTTCCTCGACGAGGCGGAGCGCATCCGCCGCGAGTCGGCGAAGCTGCGCAGGCGCGGCGTCAAGGTCCAGGTGGTCGTCATCCACGAGGGCGCCGTCCTGGGCGCCAACCGCGTCGCGGCCCAGCCGGCGGCGGCGTGGGAGGGGCCGATCGTCGGGATCGTGAACAACATCCAGAGCACCACGGTCGACCTCGTCGTCGCCGGGCACACGCACCGGCCGGCCAACACGGTCATCGGCCACATCCCGGTCGTCGAGGGCTTCAACGCCGCGGCGAGCTACTCGGTGGCCCAGCTCATGATCAAGGGCGGGGACGTCGCGTGGGCCGGCACCGCGGTGCGGATCGCCAAGAACCTCGGCGTCGCAGGGCGGCCGGACGTGCAGGCGATCGTCGACGCCGCGAACACCGAGACGGCCCCGCTGCGCAACCGGGTGGTCGGGTCGGCGGCGGTCGAGACGGCCGACATCCGGCGCGACCCGGCCCGGCTGAGCGAGTCGGAGGTCGGGAACCTCGTCGCCGACGCGATGCTGGCGAAGTACCCGGAGGCGGTGCTGGCGCTGACGAACTCGGGCGGCCTGCGTGCCGACCTGCCGTTCGCGCCGACGGGCCCGGAGGCGTCCGGCGAGATCACCTGGGGCGAGGTGTTCGCCGTGCTGCCCTTCAACAACCGCGCAGCGCTCGTCACGGTGACGGGCGCGCAGCTCCGTGACGCGCTGTTGAACGGCCTGAGCCCGGCGTGCAACCCCAACATCGCGACGGGGCGGTTCCCGCAGGTCGCCAACCTGAGGATCCGCTACCGCTGCAACGGCACGACGCCGGAGATCACCGAGCTCGCGCTCGGCCCGGCGGCCGGGCCCGTCACGCCCATCACGCCGGCGCAGAGCCTCCGCATCGTCACCAACGACTTCATGGTGACGGGCGGCGACGGCTACACGGCCCTGATTGGCGGCACCGACAAGCAGCAGCCCGACGAGCTGCTCACGGTCGCGGTCGACTACATCACGGCCAGGTCGCCGATCACGCCGGACGAGGCCGACGTCGAGGGGCGCATCGTGCGCGTTCCCTAGACGCGTGCCCGCGCACGGGCGAGCTTGACGCGCGATGTCGCGTCGAGCTCGGC
This sequence comes from uncultured Solirubrobacteraceae bacterium, assembly GCA_963730535.1. GTDB lineage: Bacteria > Actinomycetota > Thermoleophilia > Solirubrobacterales > Solirubrobacteraceae > DASSUW01. Next base: position 205,203 of record CAVSRU010000007.1, on the reverse strand, counting down.
CTTGCGCAGGCGCACCGCGTGCGGGGTGACCTCGACGGCCTCGTCCTCGCGCACGAACTCCAGCGCCTGGTCGAGCGAGAGGCGGCGCGGGGGCACGAGCCGGACCAGCACGTCCGACGTCGAGGAGCGAATGTTGGTGAGGTGCTTCTCCTTCGTGGCGTTGACGTCGAGGTCCTCGCCGCGGGCGTTCTCGCCGACGATCATGCCCTCGTAGACGTCCTCGCCCGGCTCGACGAAGAGCACGCCGCGCTCCTGCAGGTTGAAGAGCGCGAAGCTCGCGGTCTTCCCGCGGCGGTCGGCGACCAGCGAGCCGGTGGGCCGCAGGCGAAGCTCTCCCGCCCACGGCTCCCAGCGGTCGAAGACGTGGTGGAGGAGGCCGGTGCCGCGCGTCTCGGTGAGGAACTCGGTGCGGAAGCCGATCAGCCCGCGGGCGGGGACCAGGTAGTCCATGCGGACCCAGCCCGTCCCGTGGTTGACCATCTGTTCGAGCCGGCCCTTGCGCAGCGCGAGCAGCTGGGTGACGACGCCGACGTACTCCTCCGGCACGTCGATCGTCATCCGCTCGACCGGCTCGTGGGTGCTGCCGTCGATCTCGCGCGTGACGACCTGGGGCTTGCCGACGGTCAGCTCGAACCCCTCGCGGCGCATGAGCTCGACCAGCACCGCGAGCTGGAGCTCGCCGCGCCCCTGGACCTCCCAGGTGTCCGGCCGCTCGGTCTCCAGGACGCGGATGGAGACGTTGCCGACCATCTCGGCGTCGAGCCGGTCCTTGATCTGGCGGGAGGTGAGCTTGTCGCCCTCGCGGCCCGCGAGCGGCGACGTGTTCTGGCCCATGGTGACCGACAGCGACGGCTCGTCGACGGTGATCACCGGGAGCGGGCGCGGGTCCTCGGCGTCGGCCAGCGTCTCGCCGATCGTGACCTCGGGGATGCCGGCCACCGCGATGATCTCGCCCGGGCCGGCCTCGTCGGTCTCCACGCGGTCGAGCGCCTCTGTGATGTACAGCTCGGCGACCTTGGCGGGCGTGATGCTGCCGTCCGCGCGGCACCACGCGATCGTCTCGCCCCGCCGGATCGTGCCATGGCGCACGCGGCAGACCGCCAGCCGGCCGAGGTAGGGGGAGGCGTCGAGGTTCGTCACGTGCGCCTGAAGCGGGTGGTTCGGCTCGTACTCGGGTGCCGGCACGTGCTCGACGAGCAGGTCCATCAGCGGCTGGAGGTCGGTGCCTTCGTCGCCTTCGGTGAGGGAGGCCCAGCCGGCCCTCGCGTTCGTGTAGACGATCGGGAACTCGATCTGGTCCTCGGTGGCCCCGAGGTCGATGAACAGCTCGTACACCTCGTCGACCACGTCGGCGATCCGGGCGTCCGGCCGGTCGACCTTGTTGACGACGAGGATCACCGGCAGCCGCCCCTCGAGCGCCTTGCGCAGTACGAACCGCGTCTGCGGGAGCGGCCCCTCGGACGCGTCGACGAGCAGCAGCACCCCGTCGACCATCGTCAGCCCCCGCTCCACCTCGCCGCCGAAGTCCGCGTGCCCCGGGGTGTCGACGATGTTCAGCTTCGTGCCGCCGTACTGGACCGCCGTGTTCTTGGCCAGGATCGTGATCCCCTTCTCACGCTCGAGGTCCATCGAGTCCATGACCCGGTCGGCGACGTCCTGGTTGGCCCGGAACGCCCCGGACTGCCACAGCATGGCGTCGACCAGCGTCGTCTTCCCGTGGTCGACGTGGGCGATGATCGCGACGTTGCGGAGGTCCTCTCGGCGCTGCACGGCGGAGCAGGATAGAACTCCTACCCCATTGGTAGGATTACCGGCCGATGATCTTCACCACCAAGGCGGAGTACGGCGTCCGGCTGCTGATCCAGCTCGGGCTTCAGGGCGGCTCGCAGCCCGTCTCGCTGAAGGCGGTCGCCGATGCCGAGAACCTCCCGCTCGCGTACCTCGAGCGGATCGCCGCGCTGCTCAAGCGGGCCGACCTCGTGACGGCCGTTCGCGGGGCGCATGGCGGCTATGTGCTGGCCCGGGCTCCCGAGGAGATCACGATGGACGATGCGGTGCTCGCGCTCGAGGGCGCGATCGCGCCGATGGACTGCTTCGTCGACGACCGCGAGGCGCGCGTCCAGTGCTCGCACGTGGCCGACGGCGAGCACTGCGCGACCAAGCTGCTGTGGACGCGTGTGCAGATGGGCGTCATCAAGTCGCTCCAGCGCACGACGCTGGCCGAGCTCGTCGAGTTCGCCGCGCCGGCCACCGACACGACGACCCCCCTGGAGATTCATGGCTGACCTCGAGATCAAGAACCTGCACGTCGCCGCGGGCGACAAGCAGATCCTCAAGGGCGTGGACCTGCACGTCCGCTCCGGCGAGTTCCACGCGCTGATGGGCCCCAACGGCTCCGGCAAGTCGACGCTCGCCAACGCGGTCATGGGCCATCCCAACCTCGAGGTGACCGAGGGCCAGATCCTCTTCGACGGCGTGGACATCACGGAGGCCGACCCCGACGAGCGCGCGCGCTCCGGGCTGTTCATGGCCTTCCAGTATCCGGTCGCCATCCCGGGCGTGAGCGTCGCCAAGTACCTGCGCATGGTCATGAACGCGCACCGGGAGGCGCGCGGCGAGCAAGCGGTCTCGCTGAAGGACTTCCGCAAGACCGTCGAGGCGGCGATGGAGCTCACGAAGGTCCCGCGCGAGTTCTCGAACCGCTACCTCAACGAGGGCTTCTCCGGCGGCGAGAAGAAGCGCATGGAGATCCTCCAGCTCGCGCTCCTGGACCCGAAGCTCGCGGTGCTCGACGAGACCGACTCGGGGCTCGACATCGACGCGCTGAACACCGTCGCCGCCGGCGTCAACACCCTCGCCGAGGGCTCGGACATGGGCGTCCTCATCATCACCCACTACCAGCGCATCCTGCACATGGTGCGGCCGCAGTTCGTGCACATCATGTTCGACGGCCGGATCGTCAAGGAGGGCGGGCCGGAGCTCGTCGAGCAGCTCGAGAAGCGCGGCTACGGCTGGATCCGGGACGAGGTGGCGGCGGCGGCGTGAGCCTGACGGCCCCCACCGCCTCGGAGTTCCCGGTCCTCGCCCGTGAGGGCCTGGTCTATCTCGACTCCGCCGCCACCGCGCAGACCGCGCGCCCGGTGATCGAGGCGATGGACCGCTACTACACCGAGTACCGCGCGACCATCCACCGCGGCGTCTACCCGCTGGCCGCCGAGGCGACCGAGGCGTACGAGAACGCGCGCGCGAAGGTCGCCGCCTTCGCCGGCTCGACGCCGGAGGAGACCATCTTCACCCGCAACGCGACGGAGGCGCTCAACCTCGTCGCCTACTCGTGGGGCCGCGCCAACGTCGGCCCGGACGACCTCGTCGTGCTCACCCAGATGGAGCACCACTCGAACATCGTGCCGTGGCAGCTGCTCGGCTGCCGGCTCGAGTGGGTGCCGGTGACCGACAACGGGCTGCTCGACCTCGACGCGCTCGACGCCGCGCTCGCGCTCGGGCCGAAGGCCGTGGCCGTCACGCACGTGTCCAACGTGCTCGGCACGATCAACCCGATCGCCGAGATCACCCGGCGCGCGCACGCCGCCGGCGCCGTGGTCGTGGTCGACGGGGCGCAGGCCGCTCCGCACCTGCCGCTCGACGTGACGGAGCTGGACGTCGACTTCTACGCCTGGACCGGCCACAAGGCCTACGGCCCGACCGGCATCGGCGTGCTCCACGGGCGGCGCGAGCTGCTCGAGGCGATGCCGCCGTTCCTTGGCGGTGGGCACATGATCGCCCGCGTCACCGAGGAGGGATCGACCTGGGCCGAGCCGCCCGCGCGGTTCGAGGCGGGCACGATGCCGATCGCCGAGGCGATCGGGCTCGGCGCCGCGACCGACTTCCTGTCCGGCATCGGCATGGACGCGGTGTGGGAGCACTCGCGCGACGTCGTCGGCTACGCGGCCGAGCGCCTGCGCGAGGTCCCGGGCCTGACGCTCTACGGCCCTCCCGAGCTCGAGCACCGCGGCAGTGTCTGCGCGTTCTCGCTCGAGGGCGTGCACCCGCACGACGTCGCCGAGATCCTCGGCCGCCAGGGAGTCTGCATCCGCGCCGGCCATGCGCTGCGCCCAGCCGCTCATGCGCCGCCTCGGCGTGTCGGCCACCTCGCGCGCCTCCTTTGCCGTGCACTCGACCCGCGACGAGGTCGATCGCCTGATCGACGCGCTGGGCACCGTCCGCGAGGTCTTCGCCTAGATGGACGACCTCTATCGCGAGAACATCCTCCAGCACTACAAGAACCCCCATAACTGGGGCGAGCTGGAGAATCCGGACCTCGAGGCCGACGACCTCAACCCGCTGTGCGGCGACGAGCTCAAGGTGCAGCTCCGGGTCTCGGACGACGGGAAGATCGAGGACGTGCGCTTCTCCGGCCACGGCTGCGCGATCTCCCAGGCGTCGGCGTCGATGACCTCGGACGAGATCGTCGGGATGCCGATCGAGGAGCTGCTGCGGCTCGACCGGAGCTTCGTGCTCGACCTGCTGGGGATCGACATCTCGGCCACGCGCATGAAGTGCGCGCTGCTCTCGCTCAAGGTGCTCAAGAGCGCCTCGCTGGGCCACGCCGCGGGCTGGGAGCCGGAGACTCCGGCCAGCCGGGCCGAGACGCGGTAGGTTCCCTCAGGTCACACGACTTGAGGGGGTCAGGATGTGCCTTCCAGGGACGATCGAGGCTGTCCGTGAGCAAGACGGAACCGTGTCGCGCCGGGCGATGCTGGCCGGCGGCGGCGCCGCCGCGCTCGCTGCGCTGATCCCGGGCGAGGCGGCCGCGCACGGCCGGCACCGGCACAAGCACCACGGGCACCACCGCGATCGCGGCCGCGTCGCGGACCTCACGCACGAGTTCACGACCGACTTCCCGACCTACACGGGGACGGTGACAACGCGCGAGACCCTGGTCACGATCCCCGCGAACGGGTTCTACGCGCAGCGGTGGTCGTTCGGCGAGCACACCGCCACCCACCTGGACGCGCCCGGCCACTTCGTCACCGGCGGTCGCTTCACCCCGGAGCTCACGCCCGAGGAGCTGAGGCTGCCGATCGCCGTGATCGACATCTCGCGCCGCGCGGCGAGCGACCCCGACGCGGCGGTGACGGCCGATGACCTCCGCCGCTACGAGCGCCGCCACGGGCGGATCCCGAAGAACGCGCTGGTCGCGATGAACTCCGGCTGGGCGGAGAAGCTCGGCACGCCGGCGTTCCTCGGCCGCGACTCGGCCGGGACGTTCCACTTCCCGGGCTTCGGCATCGACGCGATCGAGTACCTGCTCGACCGCGGCCGGGGCGTGGCGATCGGGGTCGACACCATCAGCCTCGACCCCGGGAACTCGACCACGTTCCCGGTCCACGTGACGTGGCTCGGCGCCGACCACTACGGGATCGAGAGCCTGGCGGGGCTCGACGACATCCCGCGCGCGGGCGCGGTCGCGACCGTCGGCGTGATCCCGTGGCAGGAGGGCTCGGGCGGCCCGGCCCGCGTGCTCGCGACGTACTAGTGCAGGAGCTGGCCGGCGGGCTGTGGCGCTGGACGGCGCGCCACGCCGAGTGGCATCCCGGCGAATGGGGCGCGGAGGTCGCCTCGTTCGCCGTGGACGCCGGCGACGCCGTGCTGCTGATCGACCCGCTGCTCCCCGACGACGACACCGAGGTGCTCGAGCGGCTCGACGCGCTCGGTCCCGCGGCGATCCTGGTCACGATCCCGTACCACGCCCGCAGCTCCGAGGCGCTCGGCGAGCGCTACGGCGCGCCGATCCACGGCCACCCGGCGGTCGCCAAGCGGCTGCGCGACGGCTCCCGCCTCAAGCCACTCGAGAAGCTGCCCGGCGGCGCCCGCGCGTTCCCGATCGGCAAGCCGCGCCGGTTCGAGACCCCGATCCACCTGCCGTCGCACCGCGCGCTCGCCTTCGGCGACGCGATCGTCACGACGCCCGAGGGCGACCTGCGGCTCTGGCACACCGACCGCGTCGACGACGCCCGCGCGCGCTGGTACCGCGAGCGCTTCGTGCCCACGCTGGAGCCGCTGCGCGAGCTCGACCTCGAGCGCATCCTCGTCACCCACGGCGAGCCGGTGCTCAGCAACGGCAGCGCCGCGCTCGAGGGCGCGCTCACCGCGCGGCCCTGGTACCACCACGGCTAGGAGCCGGCGGTGTCGCGCTGCCGGCGGACGTCAACGGCGGCTGGGTGGGGAGGTGAGGGAGCCGGCCGCCCGGTCGGCCCAAGCCGGGGTTTCGTGGATTTCGGTGCTTGGAGATGTCTCCGAATCCACCTTTGTGCTCTAGAAGCGCACAAAGGTGGATTTCGATGATCGTGGCCGCACCGAAATCCACCTTTCCCCGCCTTGACGGGGAGTTGCGTGGACGTCATTCCCCGCGCACCCGCCGGCTCCCCAGCCTCCCTACCCAGCCGCCGTTGACGTTGCCGTTCGTCAACCGAACGTATGTTCGCTAAAGTCGCGGGATGGCCGCCGCTCACTTCGCCCTCGCCCTCCCCGACGACCCCGACCTCATCGGCCGCTTGGTCACGGCGCTCGCCACGCAGGGCGATCCGCCGATCGCGGTCGCTCCCAGCGGTGAGACCGTGCTCGCGTTCGAGTCGGTGACGGGCGACATGATGCTGCGCAGCCGCGTCGTCCAGGCCCTCGAGGTGGCCGCCGGACCGGAGTGGCAGACGGTCGTGCGGCCGGTGGGGTGATAGCTTCGCCGCCGATGGCGGACCCGGTGAGCCGCATCTGCCAGGCCTATCCCGACCGGGTCGAGGTGCGCGGGCGCGACCTCGCGGGCGAGCTGATGGGCGAGGTCAGCTTCAGCGAGTACTTCCACCTGCTGCTCACGGGCCGCGAGCCGACCGAGGACCAGCGCTTCTTCCTCGACCTGCTGCTGGTGGCGATCGCCGAGCACGGGATGATGCCGACCAACGTCGCCGCGCGGATGACGCTGGCCGCCGACCCGGGCTCGCTCCAGGGCGCGGTGGCCGCCGGGATCCTCGGCTCCGGCCCGGTCCTGCTCGGGACGTCGGAGGCGTGCGCGCGGCTGCTGGAGGCGGCGCAGCGCGAGGTGGCCGCGGGCGCCGAGCCGGACGCGGTCGCGCGCGAGCGGGCGCGGGCGGTCCGGGAGGCCGGCGACAAGCTGCCCGGCTTCGGCCATCCCGTGCACAAGCCGCTCGACCCGCGCGCCGAGCGGATCCTCGAGCTGGCCGACGAGCGCGGCGTGAGCGGCCCGCACGTGGCGCTCGCCCGCGCCTTCCGCGAGGCCGTCGCCGAGGCCTGGGGCCGGCCGCTGACCATGAACGTGTCGATGCCGATCGCCGCCGTGATGCTCGACCTCGGCTTCACCGCCACCGTGGTCAAGGCGGTGCCGATCCTGGCCCGCACGGCGGGCCTGCTCGCCCACCTGGCCGAGGAGCGGGAGTCGCCGGCCGGCTTCGCGATGGCCAAGGCGGCGGAGGACGCGGTCACGTACCGGCGCGGCGAGGACGGGTGACGGGACGACGCGGCGTTCCGCGAGCAGCTCGCCTACCTGCTCGAGCGCTCGGCCTTCTACCAGGAGAAGCTCGGCGGCCTGAGCGGGGAGCCCGGGCTGGCGGACATCGGCGAGCTGCCGCTGACCGACAAGCAGGAGCTGCGGGCGACGGTCACGCCGGAGAACCCGGTCGGCGCCCACCTGTGCGCCGATCCGTCCGAGATCGTGCGGATCTACTCGACGAGCGGCACGACCGGGACGCCGAGCTACATCCCGCTCACCGCCGGCGACCTCGAGAACTGGGTCACCGGCTCGGCGCGCAGCTACGGCGCCTCGGGCGTGGCGGCCGGGGAGCGGATCATCTCCACCTACGGCGCCGGGCCGTTCGTGGCCGGTGCGGCGCTCGCCGCCTTCGAGCGGCTCGGCCTGTGCCACATCCCGGTCGGCACGGGCGACACCGAGCGGCTGCTGCGGGCGGTCGAGACGCTGAAGCCCGAGGCGGTCGCGCTGACGCCCTCGTACGCCGCCTACGCGATCGAGGCGGCGGCGGACCGCGGCGTCGACCTCGCGGGCTCGAGCGTACGACGGCTGCTCGTGGCCGGGGAGCCCGGCGGCGGCGAGCCGGCGTTCCGCGCGCGGCTCGAGGAAGGCTGGGGCGCGCGGGTCACGGAGGCGATGGGCGTCGGCGACATCGGCGTCTCGTTGTGGGGCGAGTGCGAGGCGCAGGACGGCATGCACCTGGGGGCGCACGGCTTCGTGCACCCCGAGCTGGTCGACCCCGAGACGGCCGCCGCGGTGCCGCTCGAGGACGGCGCATCCGGGGAGCTCGTGCTCACGCACCTGCGCCACCGCGCGGCCCCGCTCCTGCGCTTTCGCACGCGCGACCACGTGGTCGTGAAGACGAGCCCGTGCCCCTGCGGTCGAACCGGCCCGCGGGTCCGCTGCGTAGGCCGTACCGACGACATGCTGATCGTCCGCGGCGTCAACGTCTTCCCCTCGGCCGTCCGCGACGTGGTCGCGGCCTTCGCCCCGCAGGTGAGCGGCCACGTCCTCGTCCAGCCGCGGGCGCCCGGGGCCCGGCAGGACCCGCCGCTCCCCGTCCGCGTCGAGCTCGCGAGCGGCGCGACGCCCGATCCTGGACTCGCCGACGCGATTCGCGAGAGACTACGCGCGGTGCTGGTTGTGCAGACAACCGTGGAGCTCGTGCCGTGGCGCACGCTCGAGCGCAGCGCGTACAAGTCCACCCTGGTGGGGCGCTGATGCGCCGCCTCCAGAGTCAGGGCGTCCACCACATCACGCTCGTCGGCGCCGACCGGCAGACGTCGCTCGACTTCTGGGAGGGCGCGCTCGGCATGCCGTTCGTGTTCGAGCAGCCCAACCTCGACAACGAGTCGGAGAGCCACCTCTACTTCGACCCGGGCGACGGCCGGCTGATCACGGTCTTCACCGACGAGAGCCGCAAGCCGGACCCGGCCCGCACCCCGACGGACCCCGGCTGCGTCCACCACCTCGCGTTCTCGCTCTCGCAGGCGACGTTCCGCCAGGCCGTGGAGCGGCTCGAGGAGGCGGGGATCCACCACAGCGGGGTCAAGGACCGCGGGTTCATGGACTCGATCTACTTCAAGGACCCGCTCGGCCTGCTGATCGAGCTCGCGTCGTACCGCTTCGAGCCGCCCGCCGGCTTCATGCACGCCGACGTGCTGGTCGAGGCGCACCGGATCCGCGTCGAGCGCGAGGCCCACAACATCGCGCCGGAGCACCTGGCGGACGCCATCGAATCACTGGTCAGGAGGAGGAGCACATGGCTGCGAACACCCTGAACATCCTCACGCCGAGCGTGAACAACCTGACGGCGCGGATCTTCGTGCGGGCGGCGGGGCTCGAGTTCGAGGAGGTCGACGTGTGGGGGAAGACGACGGGCCCCGAGTTCATGGCCAAGTACCCGGCGCACCTGACGCCGATGCTGGAGGAGGACGGGCTCCCCAAGGGCGCGCTCGGGGAGAGCTGCGCGATCATGTCCTACCTCTGCAACAAGCACGGCCTCGACCGCTTCTATCCGACCGACCCGGGCGAGCGGGCGATGGTCGACAACGCGATGTACTACCTGATCGGCACCGTCTACCCGCTCCTCGCGCGGGCGACCTACCCGACGCTGGGCTTCCCCCAGTACGCGGGCGAGGTCGCCACCTCCGAGGCCGACGACGAGCTGAAGGCGCAGGCGCAGCGTGATGCCGAGTCGGCGCTCGCCGAGCCGCTCGACGTCTACCGCGCGTTCTTCCTCGAGGGCCGGCAGTTCATCGGCGGCGACCACCCCTCGATCGCCGACATCCGCCTGGCGGCGACGCTCGAGTTCCTGCGGGCGATCGACTACGACCTCCCGGCCTGGGCCGAGGACTTCATGCAGGCGATGGAGACGTCGCTGGGCGAGGCCTACTCGGAGCCGGCCGCCGACGTGCGGGGCTACGTCGCGTCGGTGAAGTCAGCCGCCTGAGCGGCGCAGCACGATCGCCGCGGTGTCGTCGCCGACGGAGTCGGCGACCGCGCCGATGTCTGCCAGCAGGCGCTCCGCGCACGGGACGTCGTGGGCGGCGAGCAGACGCTCGACCTCCGTGCGCCCGAGCCGCGTCCCGTTCACGCGCGCGTCCTCGAGGCCGTCCGTGAACAGGCACACCGAGGAGCCGTCGGTGAGGTCGACGTGGTACTCGGGCCAGACGTCGCCGAGGCCGAGGCCGATCGGCGGCGCCGGCACCTCTCCGTCGGGGTCGTGCGGAGCGCCGAGCACGATCGGCGGCGGGTGGCCGGCCTTCGCGTACGTGAGGCGGCCGCCCTCGAGGTCGTAGAGGGCCGCGATGACCGTGACGAAGTGGGGGCGCAGGTCCTTGACCAGCAGGCGGTCCGCACGGGCGAGCGCCTCGCCGACCGGGAGCCCGGCGGCGAGCAGCGTGCGCAGCGTGTAGCGGGCGAGGGCCGCGTGCCGGAGCGAGGCGCGGCCGTGCCCGGACACGTCGCCCAACAGCACGCCCACGCGCCCGTCCTCGAGCGCGAACACGTCATAGAAGTCGCCGCCGGCGCCAGGGCCGTCGGCCGGCCGGTAGGCGGCGCTGACGTCGAGCCCGTCGATTCCCTCGGGCACGGGCGGGAGGAGCGCGCTGGAGAGCACGCCGATGTCGTCGAGCAGCGTCGCGCGCTGGGTCTCCAGCGCGGCGCGCCGCCGCGACTGCCAGTACGCGCTGCCCGCGAGCCAGAGCGCGAGCACCGCCAGGATGCCGAGCGCCCACAGGATCGCCGATGGGACCGCCTTCACGATCTCCCCGATCCCGTCGACGATGCGCTCGGCGCGGCTGCGGGGCTCGGGATCCGGCGCGGCCGCGAGGGTCGCGGCCGCGGGCCGGAGCGCGACCGTGCGGGTCGCCTCAGGCGAGCGCTCGGCGCGCGGGCGAGCCGACGCCCTGCGCGGCGTCGCGCGGGACGGCGCCGCCGCGCCGCGGCCACGGCGGCGCGTCGGTGTTGCCGCGGTGCGCGGCGCCGAGGGCCTGGAGGTGGGCGCCGAGGGGCCGGCCGAGGACGGCCCGGCCGTGGCCGGCTCGGCTCCCGCGGCGGGAAGCGCCGGTCGCGGAACCGACGGTGGCGTCGGGACCGGGGCCGGCAGGTTCGGCACGGAGGGGAGCTCGGGCACCGCGGGCAGGTCGGGCACGGCAGGCAGGTCGGGCACGGCGGGCACCGCCGGCAGGTCGGGCACCGAGACCTCGGGCAGCTGGACCTGCGGAAGCTTCGGGACCTCCGGGAGGTCGAGGGCGGTCGCGTTCGCAGGGACGGACAGCATCGCCGCCCCGAGCAGTACGGCTATCACCGTCGATCGGGTTCCCACCAGAGCCTCGCGGGCTGCATCGGCAGCCCGTACGCCACGCTTTACCTGCACCGTACGGGCGTCCGCCCGCCACGGCAATCGATCAAGCGGCCAGGCTCGATTCCGCCGCCTCGCGGGCGAAATCGTCGCTGAGCGCCGCGACGAGGCCCTCGAGGCTGCCGGCCTGCTCCGCGAGCTCCCGCTGGCGCTCGGCGCCGGGCGAGGCGGCCAGCGCGGCGACGTGCGCCAGCTCGGCCGTGCACTCGAGCTCGACGGCCACCGGCTCGCACGCCTCCAGCACCCCGGCGAGCACCTGGCGGATCGGCCGCCGGTGCCAGTCGGGAGCGGTCATCAGCTCGGCGTGCATCCCGTCGCGCGCGGCGACGAAGCGGTTCTCGCTCAGGACCTCGGGCGGCTCCATCACATCGCCGCCCTCGAGCCGCACGAGGCACTGCACGAGTGCCGCGATCGCCGCCGTGTCCTCGACCCTCGTCTGGGCGTCCATGATCCGCACCTCCAGCGTGCCGAAGGCCGGCTGGAGCCGGGCGTCCCACCACAGGAAGGTCGGCTCCGGGATCGCGTGGTTGCGCACCAGCACGTCGATCGCCTCGACGTAGTCGGCGTACCCCGAGAAGCGCCGCGGCGGCCCGGTCCGGGGGAACGCCTGGAACACCGGCGTGCGGGCGGACGCCAGCCCGCTGTCGCGGCCCTGCCAGAACGGCGAGTTGCCCGAGATGGCGAGCAGCAGCGGCAGGTGGGAGCGGATCGCGTTGAGCGCCCGCACCGCCTGCTCGGGGCCCGGGACGGCCACGTGGACGTGCAGCCCGAACGTCGGCTCGCGGCGCGCCAGCTCGCGCATCGAGGAGTGGACGTACTGGTAGCGCGCGCCCGGCGAGACCTGAATGTGCTCCCAGCGGGCCCCGGGATGCGTCCCGGCGACGGCGGCGCGTACACCCAGCTCATCGAGCGTGCGGGCCAGCATCGACCTCAGCTCCGCCAGCTCGGCCGCCGCGCCGGACACCAGTGGGTGCGGCGTGGTCGCCAGCTCGAGCGCCGAGCCGTGCGTCTCCGCGCGAGCACGGTCGGCGATGGCGTCGGGAAGCGCCGCCAGCACGTCCTCGCACCGGGAGACGGGCAGCCAGGTCGTGGGGGAGAGGAGCATGACCTCCTCCTCGACGCCCACGGTCCACGGCGTGGCCGCGGCTTCCTCGTTCCACTCCGCCCAGACGGCCATCGTCCGCACAGTCTCGCACTCCGCGGGCCCTTGCCTCCGCCCGCGGGCCAAACGATCAGCGCGCACTATCGCCCGCCGGTCGAATCCACCTGCATCTGCAGCCAAAGCTCGAGCAGGGCGAGCTGCCACAGCGTCGAGCCGTCGAGGTTGGTTCGGTGCTTGTTCGGGTCGGCGAGCATCGCCTTGACGGCGTCGGCGCGGAACAGCCCGCGCTCGCGCGCCGCGCGGGAGGTGAGCGCGTCGGCCACCATCTCCAGCACCGGGCCCTCGAGATGCGAGAGGGCCGGAACCGGGAAGTAGCCCTTCGGACGATCGATCACGGCGTCGGGCACCACCCCGCGCGCCGCCTGCTTGAGGATCCCCTTGCCGCCGTCCGCGAGCTTGAGCTCCGGCGGGCAGGCGGCAGCGAGCTCGACCAGCTCGTGGTCCAGGAACGGCGTCCGCGCCTCCAGCCCGTGGGCCATCGTCATGTTGTCGACGCGCTTGACGGGGTCGTCGACGAGCATGACCTCGGCGTCGATCCGCAGCCCGCGGTCGACCGCGAGCTCGGCTCCCGGCCGGGCGAAGTGCTCGGCCGCGAAGGCCAGCGACGGGTCGTCGGCGAGCGCCCACTCGGGCTCGACCAGCGCGGCGATGTCCTCGTGCCGGCGGTCGAAGAACGCGCCGGCGTAGGTCTCGAGCCCGTCCCCGCGCGCGTCGAGCAGCGGCGGGTACCAGTAGTAGCCGCCGAACACCTCGTCGGCTCCCTGGCCGGACTGCACGACCTTGCGCTCGCGCGCCACGGCCTGGGACAGCAGCCAGAAGGCCACCGCGTCGTGCGAGACCATCGGCTCCGACATGGCGCGGATCGCCTCCGGCAGCGCCTCGAGCACCCGCTCGGGCGCGACGCGGATCTGCCGGTGCTCGGTGTCGAACTGGCGCGCCACGAGGTCCGAGAACGCGAACTCGTCGCCCTCGCGGCCGCCGGCGTCGGGGAAGCCGATCGAGAAGGTGGCCAGGCCGCGCTGCCCCTGCTCGGCGAGCAGGGCGACGATCAGGCTCGAGTCGAGGCCGCCGGACAGGAGGATCCCCACCGGCACGTCGGCGACCATCCGCCGCCGGACGGCGGTGCGCAGTGCGTCGCCGACGGCTTCGGACCACTCCTGCGGAGCCCAGTCGCGGTCACGCGCGAACGGCGGGTCCCACCAGCGCCGCTCCCGTCGCGTCCCGTCCGGCTCGACGACCAGCACGGTGGCGGGGGCGAGCTTGCGGACGCCGCGCAGGATCGTGCGCGGCGCGGGCACGATCGAGTGCCAGCTGAGGTAGTGGTGCAGCGCGACGGGGTCGACGCGCGTGTCCACGCCGCCGGCCCGCACGAGCGCCGGCAGCGTCGACGCCGCGCGCAGCCCGCCGCCGGGCAGGTCGGCGAGGTAGAGCGGCTTGACGCCCAGCCGGTCGCGGGCGAGCACGACCCGGCCCGTCCGCTCCTCGACGAGGCAGAAGGCGAACATCCCGGCCAGGCGCTCGAGCATCCCCTCGCCCCACTGCGCCCAGCCCTTGACCAGCACCTCGGTGTCGCTCGTCGAGTGGAACCTGTGGCCCGCGCCCTCCAGCTCGGCCCGCAGCTCGCGGTGGTTGTAGATGCAGCCGTTGAAGACGACGGTCAGCCCCAGCGCGTCGTCGCGCATCGGCTGGGCGCCGCGCTCGGAGAGGTCGATGATCGCCAGCCGCCGGTGCACCAGCCCGGCGTGGCCGTTCAGCCAGAGCCCGGCGCCGTCCGGCCCGCGCGGCGCGAGCGCGGCGCCCATCCGCTCGAGCGCGTCGCGCTCGGGGCGCGCGCCGGGGCGCAGCTCGAGGCCGAAGCCGCACACGTCACGCGGCCCGCCGCTCGGCCGGACTCGAGGCGGCGACCAACGCCTCGAAAAGGCGCGCGTGGGCCGGACCCTCGACCAGTGTCTCGGCGTGCCACTGGACGCCGAGCAGCAGCCCCGACTCGGTCTCCTCGATCGCCTCCACCACGCCGTCCGGCGACCAGGCGACCGCCCGCAGGCCGCGGCCGAGCCGGTCGACGGCCTGGTGGTGGAACGAGTTGACCTCGAGCGCTTCGGTGCCCACGATCTCCGCCAGCCGCGATCCCGGCTCGATCCGCACCGTGTGCGTCGGCATCCGCCCCGACGCGGTCTGGCGGTGCTCGACGGAGCCGTCGGTGACGTCCGGCAGGTGCTGGTGCAGCGTGCCGCCGCGCGCGACGTTCAGCGTCTGGCAGCCGCGGCAGATCCCGAGGATCGGGAGGCCGAGGGCGTCGGCCTCGCGGGCGACCGCCAGCTCGAACGCGTCGAGCGCCGGCTCGATCGGCCCGAGGTTGGGATCGCGGCCGGCGTCGTAGGACGCCGGGTCGAGGTCCGGCCCGCCCGACAAGCAGACGCCGGAGAGCTGGGCGACGAGCGGGGCGATCGCGTCGGGCTCGAGCGGCGGCAGGACGACCGGCAGGCCGCCCGCGCGCTCGACCGCGCGCGCGTAGACGATGCCGAGCGCCATCTCCGGCTGCGGCGGGTCGGCCTCGGGCAGCGGCTTGGTGTGCCGGGCGAGCCGCACCTCGGAGGTGGTGACGCCGATCAGCGGGCGGCTCACGCCAGCACCCAGGTGTCCTTGAAGCCGCCGTTCTGGGTCGAGTTGACGACGAGGGCTCCCTCGTCGACGGCGTAGCGCGTCAGCCCTCCGGGAAGGACGCGCGGGTGGTCGGGGCCGTGCATGAAGACGAACGGTCGCAGGTCGACATGACGGGGTGAGAGCCGGCCCCCGATGAGCGTGGGGTGGGTCGAGAGGTGCACGAGCGGCTGGGCCACCCAGTCGCGCGGCGACGTCCGGACCCGCTGGCGCAGCGCCTCGACGTCGGCCGCCTCGGCGTGCGGGCAGATCATCACGCCGATCCCGCCGTGCCCGGCTCGCGGCTTGACCACCAGCTCGCCGAAGGTGTCGAGCGCCTTCTCCAGGTGGTCGGGGCGCGCGAGGTCGTAGGTGGGGACGGAGCGGATCGCCGGCTCCTCGCCGAGGTAGTAGCGCACGATGTCCTCGACGTAGGCGTGCGTGAGCTTGTCGTCGGCGACGCCTGTCCCGAACGCGTTGACGAGCCCGAGCGTGCCGGCCCGCAGCGGCCGCTCCACCAGCGCGCCGACCGGCGTGTCGAGCAGGTCCGCGTTCGTGCGCCGGTAGACCACGGCGACGCGCTGCGAGCCGTGGTGCAGGACGTCGCCCTCGACCCGCAGCTGGCCGGGCTCGACGAGCGGCAGGCCGAGCGCCGCCGCCACCCAGGCGTGCTCCCAGTGCGCGCTGTTCTCCGGGCCGTCGGTGAGCACCACATGGAGCCCGTCGCCCGGCGAGGCGGCCTCGAGCGCGCCGGCCAGCAGGGCCGGCAGCTCGTCGAAGCCCCGCGGGAGGTCGGCGGCCGGCGGCTCGAGCTCCGGCAGCACCGCCTCGCGGGCGGCGACCGCGTAGGAGAACCCGCTCGGCGTCATCAGGTTGTCCTCGAGCACCCGGAACTTGCCCTCGGCGTCGCGCACCACGTCGAGCCCGGCGACGCCGATCCACTGCCCGCCGGGCGGCGTCACGCCCTGCATCGCCGGCTCGTAGTGCTCGGCGGTCTCGATCACGCGCGCGGGCACGATCCCGGCCTTGACGATCGAGCGCGCGCCGTAGGCGTCGGCCACGAAGGCGTTGAGGGCCTTGACGCGCTGGGCGAGGCCGACCTTGACGTCGTGCCACTCCTCGGCCGTCAGCACCCGCGGCACGGGGTCGAGCGGGAACGCCGAGTCGCCGTCCTCGCCCACGAACTGCACCCCTGCCCGCTCGAGCCGGCCGCGCACCGCGGCCTCGAGCTGCGCCGGGTCCTTCCCCGCCACGGCGGCCAGCGCGGCCGCCGACGCGTCCCGCGGGCGGCCGTCGGGGAGCAGCGCCTCGTCGTAGCTCATCTGGCGCGAGGCTACCCGGTGCGCGTCCTCTAAACTAAAGCCGACCCCGTGAGTCGGACTTTTGTGGACATCTGCCCCGTCGACGATCTCCCGCCCGGCGCCAAGCGCGTCGTGCTGTGGGAAGACCTCGAGATCGGCGTCGTGAACTGCAATGGCGACATCGTCGCCATCGAGGACCGCTGCTCGCATGACGACGGCGACCTGATGGAGGGCGACGTCGACACCGAGACCTGCACCGTCGAGTGCCCGCGGCACGGCTCTGTGTTCGACCTGCGCACGGGTGCCCCCCTGAACCTGCCTGCCTACGTCCCGATCGACACCTTCCCGGTGACGGTCGAGGACGGGCTGATCAAAGTGGAGGTCGACTGACATGGCTACCCCCGAGGTGATCGCCGAGCAGCAGGCGCTGGTCGGCATCAACGCTGACTACAAGGAGAAGTTCGGGTTTCACGACTCGGAGAGCGACTACGCGTTCAAGGCGCCCAAGGGCCTCTCGCGCGAGCTCGTGGAGCAGATCTCCGCCTTCAAGAACGAGCCGCAGTGGATGCTCGACTTCCGCCTCAAGGCGCTCGAGCACTTCCTCAGCCGGCCGCAGCCCACCTGGGGCTCGCCGATGCTGGCCGAGGTCGACTACGACAACATCCACTACTTCGTCCGCGCCTCCGAGAAGTCCTCGAAGACGTGGGACGACGTGCCGGAGGACATCAAGAGGACGTTCGACCGCCTCGGCATCCCCGAGGCCGAGCGCAAGTTCCTCTCCGGCGTCGGCGCGCAGTACGAGTCCGAGGTCGTCTACCACCAGGTGCGCGAGGACCTCGAGAAGCAGGGCATCGTGTTCATGGACATGGACACGGGCCTGCGCGAGCACGAGGACCTCGTGCGCGAGTACTTCGCCTCGGTGATCCCGCCCAACGACAACAAGCTGGCCGCTCTGAACAGCGCCGTGTGGTCGGGCGGCTCGTTCGTCTACGTGCCGCCGGGCGTGCACGTCGAGATGCCGCTCCAGGCCTACTTCCGCATCAACACCGAGAACATGGGCCAGTTCGAGCGGACGCTGATCATCGCCGACGAGGGCTCCTACGTGCACTACGTCGAGGGCTGCACCGCCCCGGTGTGGACGACCGACTCGCTGCACTCCGCCGTGGTCGAGCTGATCGCCAAGCCCGGCGCCCGCATCCGCTACACGACCGTGCAGAACTGGTCGCAGAACGTCTACAACCTCGTCACCAAGCGCGCGATCGCGGAGACCGACGCCACCGTCGAGTGGGTCGACTGCAACCTCGGGTCCAAGCTCACGATGAAGTACCCGAGCGTGTACCTGATGGGCGAGCGCGCCCACGGCGAGGTGCTCTCGATCGCGTTCGCCGGCAACGGCCAGCACCAGGACGCCGGCGCCAAGATCATCCACGCAGCGCCGAACACGACCTCGAACATCTTCGCCAAGTCGATCTCCAAGGACGGCGGGCGCTCCTCCTACCGAGGGCTGCTCGAGGTCGCCAAGGGCGCGCACGGGTCGCGCTCGAAGGTGGTCTGCGACGCGCTGCTGCTCGACGAGCACTCGCGCTCGGACACCTACCCGACGATCCGCATCGGCGAGGACGACGTCGACGTCGGCCACGAGGCCAGCGTCTCGAAGATCGGCGAGGAGCAGCTCTTCTACCTGATGGCGCGCGGCTTGTCCGAGGAGGAGGCCGGCAAGCTGATCGTCAACGGCTTCATCGAGCCGATCGTCAAGGAGCTGCCGATGGAGTACGCGGTCGAGATGAACCGCCTGATCGAGCTCCAGATGGAGGGCTCAATTGGCTGAGGCCGCCACTCTCGAGCTGCCGACCTTCAAGGGCCGGCCCGGCTGGGAGTTCACCGACCTCTCGAAGCTCGACCTGACGGCGTTCTCCGCGGTCGAGGGCGGGGACCTGGAAGCAGTGCCGGCCGGGCTGTTCGAGCTCGACGGCGCGACCCGGCTGGACCAGGTCGACGGCGCGGTCTCCGACGGCGTGACCGTCGAGGACGGTCCCGTGGTCCTGCCGCTGTCGGTCGCGCGCGAGCGGCATCCCGAGCTGGTCGAGCCGCACCTGGGCCGCGTGGTCGCGGCCGACGACGTCTTCACCGGCTGGAACGAGGACACGTGGGACGGCGGCGCGTTCGTGTGGGTGCCGCGTGGCGTGCGCGTCGAGGCCCCGATCCTGCTGACGGCGGTGTCCGCCGCGGCCGGGACCGCGCTCCAGCGGCGGGTGCTGATCGTGCTCGAGGACGGCGCCGAGGCCGAGGTGTGGGAGCAGTACCTGTCCGGCTCCCCGGATGACGAGACGCTCCTGAACACGGTCGTCGAGCTCGTGGTCGGCGAGAACGCGCACCTGCGCTACGTCTGCGGCCAGGACCTCAACGAGCGCTCGTGGATCTTCGGCGCCCAGCGCGCCGAGGTGGCGCGCGACGGCTCCCTGGACTGGGTGGTCGTCGGCTTCGGCGGCGGCAACGGCCGGGTCCGCACCGAGACGCTGCTGGCCGGCGAGGGCGCCTCCGGCAAGGTCACCGGCGCCTACGCTCCGCACGCGCGCCAGCACATGGACTTCGACACCACGCAGGAGCACGGCGCGCCGCACACCACGTCGGACCTCGCGTTCCGCGGCATCCTCTCGGACCGCTCGCAGGCGGTCTGGCGGGGCATGATCAAGGTCGACCCCGGCGCCCAGCAGACCGACGCGTTCCAGGAGTGCCGCAACCTGCTCCTGTCAAAGCGCGCGCACGCGGACGCCATCCCCGGCCTCGAGATCCTGGCCAACGACGTCCGCTGCACCCACGCGGCGGCGATCGCCCAGATCGACAAGGAGCAGCTCTTCTACCTGCGCTCGCGCGGGCTCGACACCGCGGTCTCGACCCGGCTGGTGATCGAGGGGTTCATGCAGGAGCTCGTCGAGCGCTTCGAGGAGGGCCCGATCCGCGAGGCCCTGTCCGGCGCCCTCGAGCGCCGGCTCTCGCAGATCCTGGACTGAGCCCCGGGGCTCAGTCGAGCGCGAAGAGCAGGAACTGCGTGAACTGCGCGGGGACGAAGTTGTTGTCGCTCACCAGCACGAGCGACCGGTCGCCCCTGCCCAGGCGGGGACCGAAGGTGAGCCCCTCGACGTTGTCGAGCGGGATGCCCAGCTCGTCGAGATCGAGCAGCAGCCGCTTGCGGACGGGGCGGACGCGCTTGCCCTGGAGGCTGTCGAGGCCGTTGACGTTCGTCGCCTTGCGCAGCGAGACCTCGTAGAGCCGGATCGTGTTGCCCGTCCCGGGCGCGCCGACCGAGAACGAGCGCTCCATCGCGATCAGCGAGTGCTTGCCGAGCGGGAGCAGCTCCACGAGCCCGTTGACCGAGAACTGGCCCGCGGGCACCGGCGACTCGGCCACCGGGTCGGTCGGGTAGACCCACTGGCGGTCGGGGCGGCCGCTACGCAGGTCGTAGCGGAGGATCCGCGCCGCGCTGCCGTTGGCGATCGTCGCGGCCGGCCCGTCCTGGTAGAGCGCGTTCTCGGCGCCGACGAAGACGTGGCGGCCGTGGCGCGCCGCGCCGGCGCTCTCGAAGCCCAGGTTCGGGCGGACGCCGCTCGACTGGTCGGGCGTGACCAGGAACGGCTGCGGTACGGCGAACGAGTCCAGGAACGACCCGTCGAGCGCGTAGCGCCGCACGAACGGGTCGATCCCGCTGGCCGGAAGGCCCTCGGAGGTGAGGATGAGCCGGCGGCGGGGTGTCAGGGCGAGGCCTTCGGGATCGAGGCTCGCCGCGGGGTAGGGCTGGCCGTTGGGCGCGAGCAGCGTCGTGACGCGCTCGAACCGGACGTCGCCGTCGGCCAGGCGGCCGTCGCGCACGTCGAGCGCGACGGTGTAGAACCGCGCCCGGCTCTGGTCGTCGGAGACCGTGTAGAAGACGCCGCGGCGGCTGGTCGTACGTGATCGACGACAGGCCGCCGACCGTCGTCCCCTCGAACGTCGTTCCCGTGGGGACGATCGCCTGGCCGCGGAACTCGAGGTCCAGTCCGTGGGCGGCCGCGGGCCCGGCGGTGGCCAGCAGCGAGACGGCGGCGACGAGGGCTGCGAGCTTCGGTCTCATGGCGCGGACGCAATCCTAATGCGCAGCGGCGCGGCGGCGCCGGTAGGCGCGGCGGTTCTTCTCGCGGGAGCCGCAGCCCTCCATCGAGCACCAGTGGCTCGAGCGGTTCTTCGAGTGGTCGTAGAAGGCCCAGCGGCAGACGTCGCGCTCGCAGGCCTTCAGGCGCGGCCAGGTGCCTTCGGCGACGGCCGCGTGGAAGGCGGCGACGATGTGGCCGAGCGCGGCGTCGACCCCGCGGGAGGCCGGCTCGAGCCGGCTGTGCGCACCGTCGAAGACGGGGGCGAGCCGGGCTCGGTGGGCGGCGGCGTTGACGACCCCGGTCGCGTTGCCGTCGTGGGGGAGGCCGGCGTTGGCGGCCGCGAGGTCGCGGAGCGCCTCGCGCAGCGCGAGCGCGCGCTCGTGGTCGCCCGCGCTCACGGGGGACGATGGCTCGAGCAGTTCCGCGGCGACCAGCCAGCCGCGTAGCCCGTCGGCATCGGCGAGCAGCTCCGGCCCGTCCTCGAGGTCGGCCGTGTTCACGAACCGCTGCACCAGCCGCAGCGGCCCGGGGGCGGGCGTCCTGTCACCTGGCTCGGGCATCACGCCGTCATCATACCCCCAAAACGAGATTGCTGGTATGGTGGCGCCCATGGTCTCGACCGGCGAGCGCACCCATATCTCGGACGGGATCCGCGCCGGACTGCCGCTCGTCGTCCCGACGTTCGCCATCGGCACGTCCTTCGGCGTGCTCGCGGAGCCGGAGATCGGCGCGGCCGCGGCGATCGCGATGTCGATCATCGTCTTCGCGGGCGCCGCCCAGTTCGCCTCGGTGAGCATCCTCGCCGCGGGCGGCAGCCTCGCCTCGGCGGTGTCGGCGGGCCTGCTGATCAACACGCGCTTCCTGCCGATGGGGCTCGCGGTGGCTCCCGCGCTGCACGGCGGGCCGCTGCGCCGCGCGGCCGAGGCGCAGACCATGGTCGACGCGTCGTGGGCGATCGCCAACCGCGGCGACGGTACCTTCGACCGCCAGCTGATGATGGGGGCCACGATCCCTCAGGGCCTCGGCTGGTGGGGCGGCACGATCGTCGGCGCAGTCGCCGGCTCGCTGATCGGCGACCCGGCGACGCTGGGCCTCGACGCGCTCTTCCCCGCCTTCTACCTCGCGCTGCTCGCCGAGGAGCTGCGCGATCGCACGTCGCTCGCCAGCGCGCTGCTCGGCGCCGCGATCGCGATCGCGCTCGTGCCGTTCACGCCGCCGGGCATCCCGGTCGTCGCCGCCTCGCTCGCCGCGCTCCTGGGGCTGCGGCGATGAGCACCACCTGGGTGATGATCGGCCTGCTGGCCGCCGGCACGGTGGTCATCAAGGCGATCGGGCCGATCGCGCTCGGCGGCGGCGAGCTGCCGCCACGCCTCGAGGGCGTCGTCGCCAGGCTCGCGCCCAGCCTGCTCGCCGCACTCGTCGTCGTCGACCTCTTCGCCGGCGAGGACCGCACGCTCACGGTCGACGAGAGCGCCCTGGGCGTCCTCGCGGCCGGCGGCGCACTCGCCGCGCGGCTGCCGGTCGTCGCGGTCGTCGCGATCGCCGCGGCGGTCACGGCGGGGGCTCGAGCCGTCCTCTAGGGGACGAGCGCGACCATCGCCTAGACCCGGGGCAGATCCCGGAAGCGCCCGCGGCCCGGCGGCGTCTCGGTGATGGCCGCCACCCGGGGCTCGGAGATCCGCATCACGTCGCGCGGGTCCATCCGCAGCGAGTGCTCGTGGTCGCCGCCGGCGCACAGGATGCGCTCGTGGTAGAGCAGGTGGACGTCGAGGATCTCCGGCATCGGGACCATCGGCGCGAGCGGCGGCATCGCCCCGACGTCGAACATCGGGAAGTCGCGCTCGAGCTCGGCCTCCGTGGCCAGCCGCAGGTGGCTCGTCGCCCCGAGCAGCTCGCGGACGCGATGGAGGTCGAGTCGATGGCTGGCCGGGATGACCGCCATGCGGTAGCCGCCGCGGTCGTGCAGGGCGAGCGTCTTGGCGGCCTCACGCGGCTCGGCGCCCGAGGCCCTGGCCTCGGTGGCCGCGCTGAACGTCGGCCGGTGCTCGACGACCTCGTAGGGCACCCCCTCCCCGTCGAGGAAGGCTGTCACGGCGCTGATGCCCTGCAATGCGGTGTCGGTCACGAGGGACCTCCCGGGGGTTCGAAGATCGCTCGCCGACCGTACGCCCGCCGGCCCCGGCTGGCAAGCGGCTCGTGGCGTGATCCCAGCGTTGTTCTGATCGCTGGACAGATGTCCGTCTGAGCGGCATCCCGCCGTTGCCGATACGACCAGCGGACGGCACGTACGCCGCCCGCTCAGATTTGGCCACGGAAGGGACCACGCTTGACGATTCGCTACGGGATCCGCTGGGACGGCAAGGGAGGAAAGCCGAAGCCGACGCGGATCGCCGCTCTCGCACTGGCCTCGATGGCGCTGCTGGCCCCGGCCGGCGCTCGCGCCTCGGTCCCGATGGAGCACATCTCCGGCGGCGCCGGCATCGCCGCCCTGGCGCCCGACGGCAGTGGCGTCGACGTCGCGCTGGTCGACACCGGCGTGGCGCCGGTCGGCGCCCTCGCCGAGCCCGGCCGCGTCGTGCACGGCCCCGACTTCTCGCGCGAGAGCCGCAACCCGCGGTTTGCCACGCTCGACACCTTCGGTCACGGCACACACGTCGCGGGCCTGATCGCCGGGACGGCGCCCGGCGCGCGCCTGGTCAGCATCAAGGTCGCCGGCGCCCAGGGCGAGACCGAGCTGGGACGCGTGCTGCAGGCGCTGCTGTGGGTGCGCGAGCACCGGTACGACGGCGGGCGCGACATCCGCGTTGTCAACCTCTCGCTCGGCGTCGAAGGCGCCCGCGCGGGCTACCGGCACGACCTGCTCGCCTGGGCCGTCGAGCAGCTGTGGAACGACGGCATCGCGGTCGTCGCGGCAGGCGGCAACCTGGGTACCAGGGCCCGCACCCTCGACATCCCGGCCGCCGATCCCTTCATCATCGCCGCGGGCGCGAGCAACACGTTCACCACGGCGGACCCCTCGGACGACCGGGTGGCGGACTTCTCCAGCCGCAGCGCCCGCCGGCCGGTCGACGTCGTCGCGCCGGGCGTGTCGTTGGTCTCGCTGCGGGTGCCGGGCTCGGCGCTCGACCTCGAGTTCCCGGCCGCGCGCGTGGGGGACGACGGCTTCCGCGGCAGCGGCACCTCGCAGGCGGCGGCGGTCCTCACCGGCGTCGCGGCGCGGCTGCTCTCCGCGCATCCCGAACTGGAGCCCGACCAGCTCAAGGCGATGCTGATGCAGGGCGCCGTCGACCTGCCGGACCCGGCGGAGGCCGACGGCGCGGGCCGGGTGGACCTTGCGGGCTCGCTCGGCCGGCCGGTGCCGGACGCCGAAGCGGTGCGCCAGCGCTGGGCACCGGCGGCGGTCGACGCCCGCAAGCTGAAGAAAGCGCTGAACGCTTCGGACTCGGTCGGCGCCGTGAACGCCGAGTGGGCCGGGCGCCGCTGGTCCGGCCGGCGATGGTCCGGCCGCCGCTGGTCTGGGGACTCGTGGGTCTCGAGCGGCTGAGACAGGTCACCCTCGGAGCACTGATCGCCGCGACCGCCGTCGCGGCGATCGTGCTGTGGCGGGACGAAGTGCGTGAGCTGGCGCCGCTCGGGACCGCGATCCCGTGGTGGGCGCTCGCGGCCGGCTTCGCGTTCACCGAGGTGTTCGTCGTCCACGCGCACGTACGCGGGAGCGCGCACTCGCTGTCGCTGTCCGAGGTCCCGCTCGTGCTCGGCCTGCTGCTGGCCGACCCGCAGGAGCTTCTGCTCGCGGCGGTGTTGGGCCCGGCGATCGTCCTGCTCGGCACGCGCGGGCAGGACCCCGTGCGGCTGCTCTTCAACCTCGCCCAGTTCGGCCTCACCGCCGCGGTGGCCACGATCACGCTGCATCTGGTCGCCCCCGCCGGGCTGTGGCTCGCCGTCTTCGCAGGGGTGACCGCCGCCTCGTTGACCGGCGCGTTGCTCGTCTTCTGCGCGATCGGGCTGACCGAGGGCGGGGTGCCCTCGGCGCGCCTGCTCGGGGCCGACCTCGTGGTCGCCCTCACGAACACGAGCGTCGCGCTCTCGGCGGCGACCGTGATCGGCGAGGATCCGCGGGCGGCGTGGCTGCTGCTGCCGCCGGTCGGCGTGCTGTGGCTCGCCTACCGCGCGTACGTCTCCGAGCGCGCGAAGCACCACAAGCTCGAGTTCCTCTACGGCGTCACGCGCTCGCTGTCGCAGGGCGGCGGGGAGCTCGAGGCCGAGCTGCTCGACCTGTTGCGCCGGACGCGCGCGAGCTTCCGGGTGCAGACAGCCGAGCTGGTGCTGGTCTCCGACGACGGCGGGCTGCGCACCTCGCGCGGGCCGGCCGGTGACGAGGTGATGGAGCCGGTGTCGGCCGCGGACGTCGCGGCGCTGCGCGAGGCGGTGCAGGATGACCAGGCGGTCCTGGTCGACGAGCTCGGCGACTACCTGGAGCGGCGGGGCATCTCGCAGGCCCTGATCGCGCCGGTCCGGGGCGAGACGCGGCTGGTCGGCGTGATGGTGCTCGGCGACCGGGTGGGGGCGAGCAGCTCGTTCGCCGACGAGGACCTGCGGCTGTTCGAGGCGCTCGCGACCCACGCGGGCCTGTCCTTGGAGCTCGACCGGCTCGAGCGGGCGGCGCTGAGCGATCCCCTGACCGCGCTCGCCAACCGGACGCTGTTCCTGCGCCGGGTCGAGGCCTCGCTGGCGCGGACGGCCGGCATGGCCACCGTCCTCTTCCTCGACCTCGACGACTTCAAGGCGATCAACGACCGCTGCGGCCACGCGGGCGGCGACGCCGTGCTGGTTGCGGCGGCGGGACGGATCGAGGCGTCGGTGCGGCCGGGCGACGTCGCGGCGCGGATGGGCGGCGACGAGTTCGCGGTCCTGCTCGAGGACGTCGACGACCATCACGGCGAGCAGGTCGCCGGGCGCATCCTGGACCTGCTGGCCGAGCCGGTGGTGGCGGACGGCGAGCACGTGTGGGTGCGCTCGAGCGTGGGGATCGCCACCGCCGCTGCGGGCTCGATCGACGCGAGCGGTCTGATGCACCGCGCCGACATGGCGATGTACGGGGCCAAGGCGGCGGGCAAGAGCCAGCTGCGCGTGTGGTTCCCGGAGATGGACCCGGTCGGCGAGGGGGCGTCGACGGGGCGCGAGGAGCTGGCCGCGGCCCTGCGCGGCGGCGAGCTGGTCGCCCACTTCCAGCCGGTCGTCTCGCTCGCCACGGGGGCGGTCGTGGCCGCCGAGGCGCTCGCCCGCTGGCGCCACCCGCGCCACGGCCTCCTCGGCGCAGCCTCGTTCCTGCGCGGCGCCGATCCCGATCTCGCCGCCGCGGTCGATCGCGAGATCCTCTTCCAGGCGTGCTGGGCGGCGGCCCGCGACGAGGTGCCCGCGGTCCACGTGAACGTCGCCGGGTTCGACCCGGCGACGGTGCGCGACGTGCTCGGGTCGACCGGCCTGGCGCCGGGTCGGCTGGTGCTCGAGATGTCCGAGGTCGCGCTGCTCGCGGCCCCGGTCGAGGGCCTGGCGGCGCTGCGTGAGCTCGGCGTGCGGATCGCGTGCGACGACTTCGGGGCGGGGCGCAGCGCGCTCGACGTGCTGCGCACGACGCCGCTCGACGTGATCAAGGTCGCCCGGCCGTTCGTCGACGGCGCGGGCCGGGCCGGCCACGAGCGCTCGGTGCTCGCGATCGTCGTCGACCTCGGGTCGCTGTTCGACGTGGAGGTCGTGGCGCAGGGGATCGAGCGCGAGGACCAGCGCGAGGCGCTGCTGGAGCTCGGCTGCGAGCTCGGCCAGGGCTACCTCCTCGGCCGCCCGCTGCCGCTCAGCCCGACTGCGCAAACGCTGCCCGAGCCGCCTTCGCGCCGTTTCGCGCCTGGTCGGTGAAGCCGTAGGTCCCGCGGTCGCGCAGCTCGTGCGCGGCGTCGACGACGGCGCCGAGGGCGGCGAAGGCGAACGCGCCGCCCACCGAGACGCGCTTGACGCCGACCTCGGCGAGCTCGGCGACTGACGGCGCGTGGGGGAGGACGAGCACGTTGACCGGCTTGCCGACGGCGCGGACGACCTCGCGGATGTCGTCGAGGCTGGCGAGGCCGGGGGCGTAGAGCACGTCGGCACCTGCGGCCTCGTAGGCCTGGAGCCGCGCGATCGTGTCTGCGAGGTCGTCGCGGCCGTGCAGGTGGTTCTCGGCGCGGGCGGTGAGCACGAACCCGGCCTCGCGGGCCGCGTTTGCGGCGGCCTGGACGCGCGCCGCCGCCGTGTCGAGGTCATAGACCGGCTCGTCGTCGCGCCCGGTGGTGTCCTCGATCGAGCCGCCGGCAAGCCCCGCCTGGGCGGCGAGCCGCACGGTCTCCGCCGCGTCCTCGGGAGCGTCGCCGAAGCCGTTCTCGAGGTCGGCTGACACCGGGACGTTCACGGCGGCCGCGATCGCCGCGGCGTGCCCGATCGCCTCCTCGCGGGTGACGCCGTAGTCAAGGCGCCCGAGCGTCGCCGCGAACCCGCTGCTCGTCGTCGCGAGCGCCTCGAAGCCGAGCGATTCGAGCAGGCGCGCCGAGCCGACGTCCCAGGGGTTCGGCATCAGCAGCGGCTGTCCCTCTCGGTGGTGGAGCTCTCGAAAGTCGGTCATGGGTGGACGATCCCGCATCGGCGCTGGCGGGGGTCGGTCCGTCGTCATGCCCTCCCGGGGAGCGCCGCGGGGCGGGACCGATCTCAACGATCGCTGCGCCTTCGGCGCTTCGAGGGCGCGACCCGAGCGGCTCCTCCAGCCGCGCGACCACGGCTTCCGAAGCTACCGCCGCGCTGTGGCCTTGCGGGGGTCATCCGCGATGCGCGAGGATCGCTGCGTCCTAACACTTCCAGTCGGGTGGAGGCCTCCCATGCCGCTTTACCTCGGCCGCTTCAGCTACACGACGGACGCCATGAAGGCGCTGCTCAGCGATCCACAGGACAGGAGCGCCGCGGCGCGGGAAGTGGCGGAGTCGCTTGGCGGCAAGCTCTTGGGCTTCTGGTTCGCCTTTGGCGAGTTCGACGGAGTCTTTCTGATGGAGGCGCCCGACAACGCGTCGGCGGCAGCGCTGGCAATGGCCGTCGGCGCCGGCGGAGCGTTGTCGGAGGTCGAGACCACCGTTCTGCTCGACATGGACGAGGCCCAGGATGCGATGCGGAAGGCCGCCGCAGCAACGTACCGGCCGCCAGGTTCATAGGGCACTGCGCCGTCTTGATCGGCCTTTGGCCGAGCCACCCCGCAGGCGGATAATGCGTGGCGTTCTAGCGTTCTCACGGGGGAGATCGAGCATGCCGAGCACGCAAATCAGCCGGCGCCGGTTCCTGGCCACGACGACAGCGGCGGCCGCCGCGGTCGGAGCGCCCGGCGCCTTGGCAGGCGCCGCGGCCGCTCACGGCGACAGAGGCCACGGCCACGGAGGCCACGGACACGGTCGCGACCACATCCCGCGCAAGCGCATCAGCATCCAGCTCTTCACCCTTCGGGACCAGCTGGCGATCGATTTCGAGGGCACCCTGCAGGCGCTGCGCAACATCGGCTATCGGCGCGTCGAGCACGCGGGCTTCGTCGGCCGCACCGCAACGCAGTTCAAGGCGGCCTTGGACGCCGTGGGCATCCGGGCGACGTCCGGCCACGTGGCCATCCCGCAGCCGTTCGACGCCGCGGCGTGGAACGCCTCGCTTCAGGACGCGCTCATCCTCGAGTCACGCTTCATCGTGCATCCGTTCTTCGGGATCAACTTCGGGACGGGCGAGATCGTGCGCGACTCTGCCACCTGGACGGCGTTCGCACACGACCTCAATCGCGCCGGACAGATGGCGAGGGGCGTGGGGCTGCGGCTCGGTTACCACAACCACAACTGGGAGTTCTTCCGCCTCACCGACGACCCGTCGAGGACCGCATACGACGTCCTCATCGAGGAGACCGACCCGCGCTATGTCCACTTCGAGCTGGACCTGTTCTGGTCCTGGCGCGGGGCGCACGACCCGGTGGACATCCTCCGGCGGATCGACGGGCGCGTCCGCCAGTACCACGTCAAGGACCTGAACCAGGCCGGAAGCTTCGCGGACCCGGGGCAGGGCCTCATCGACTTCGTGCGGATCTTCCGGACGCAGGAGGTGGACGAGTACATCGTGGAGCGCGACGATGCCGGCACGCCACCACGGGCCCCCGCCGACGCGCTCCTAACCGCCAGAGCCGGCTACGAGTTCCTGGCGAACCTGAGCCTACGGCGCCGGCGGTAGAGACCCATCCAGCGGCTTGGCCTGAGGCTCACGCGTTCGCGACGGCGTCGGCCTCTTTCGCCGCCTGAGCGTCCGCGCTTGGCTTCACGGCCTTGCGCTTGTGCGAGCGGCCACCAGCCTTGTGCGTTTCCATTATCGAGTCAAGCTCGCCTCGGAGACGCTCCAGCTCTCGGATCGCGCGGTCGCGGTGGGCCTCGAGCTCACTGACGACGGCCTCGATCTGCGCCCGCCGGCGTTCGCCCTCCTCGACGATCTGCCTCGCCTCGCCGCGGGCCGCCTCGCCCGCCCGCCGCGCGTCCTCGTCTGCCTTCGCGCGCACCTGCTTCGCATGCTCATTTGCGGCGTCCCGCATCTTGAGCGACGCCGCCTCGGCCTGGGAGCGAAGCTCCGCGCACTCCTCTTCGGCGAGCCGGACCATCTTCGCCGTCTCCTCCTCAGTCGTCAGGAGGATGCGGGCAGTCGACCTGCCGACGTGCTCGAACTTGCGCTTGACCGCCAAGTCCGCGAGCTCCCTCGCGGCGTCCGTTTCAAGCCAGTCCACCAACGAGCCCAGGAGCCTGTCGACCTCACGCTGGTCGTAACCGCGCCGACCGATCGTGAAGCCTGGGTCACGGAGGCGGTCGATGTCTTTCCAGTCCATTCCCGCTCCCCTTCGCGTCGTTCCGCCGAGCACAGCCTAAACCCCGCGCGCGGGCGAGGCTGGGTTCGCATTCGACAGGTCCCGCGGCGGCGCGGCGCGCGGCATCGTTGGAGAGGCGGAAGCAGCACTGCGTCCGGCAGCGGCGGCGCAGGACGGTCGAGTGTCGAATCGCATAGAAAGAACAACCGGGCGGGTTGATCGTCAGACTCGGCGACCTTGAATCGAGACCTGGAATCGCTGCAACGCGACTGGGAAGACCTCGCCGTTGTCGATCCCTTTTGGGCTGTCGTCACCCATCCGGAGAGGAAGCACGACCAGTGGGAGACGGAGGCGTTCTTTGAGACGGGGCGTCGGGACGTCGGGCGGATGCTGGCCCGCGCGGAGCGACTCGGACTGCCCTCTCAGTGCCGACGCGCTCTCGACTTCGGGTGTGGTCTAGGGAGAACCACGCGGGCGCTGGCGGCGGCTTTCTCGGACGCCTGTGGAGTCGACGTCTCCGAGCGGATGGTTTCGGCTGCGCGCGAGCTCAACAAAGACCTGGCGAACTGCGCGTTCGAGGTTCACGCCGCGGCGGATCTGGCTCGGTTTCGATCTGGATCGTTCGACTTGGTGCACTCGATCCTTGTCTTGCAGCACTTGCCGAGCGCGGCACTGATGCGCGCCTACATCGCCGAGTTTGTCCGCGTGGCCGATCCGTCCGGACTCGTCGTATTCCAAGTGCCCGAGCGCGTACCGGTCCTTCGGCAGATTCAGCCACGCCGGCGCGCGTACGCCCTGTTGCGTCGGCTCGGCGTGCCGCCAGGGACGCTGTACGGGCGTCTACATCTGGACCCGATGCAGGTTCGGGGCCTGAGCCGAAGGGAAGTCGCGGCGACGCTCCAAGCCGCGGGGGCGAGGCTGCTTGCCATCGAAGGCGACGACCTCGCGGGTGCATTCCCCAGCGCCACCTACTACGCGACCCCGGACGAGCACGGAGCCTGACTTCGTCCCGCCGTCGACCGGCGAGGACGCCGCTTCCGCCTTGGAGATCAGCGCACCCCCACGATTCGCCCCGCGATGCAGTGGGTGCGCTATGGCTCAACCGTCTCCTCCGGCCACGAATCGCTGAAGTCGCTTCTGGTCTGGCGGCCGTCCCCCGCGGGTATGTCCCCGGCATGGCCAAGGCCGACGATCCCGCGGCACGTATCACGATGGCCCAGCGCGCGCAGCAGCGGCGCGACCAGAAGCTCGCCGACGTGCAGGAGGAGATTGACAGCGGGCGGATGACACACCGCCAGCTCACACCGGAGGAGATGGAGGAGCACGCCGGCCGACGCGAGGAGCTCCAGGCCCAGCGCCGCAAGCGGAAGTTCTGAGGCGCTGGCGGCGGGCCGCAACAAGCCGAGTCATCCAAGCCGCTTTGCGGCCCGAGCGGGAAGCGTCGCGTCCAGGCGAAAGCGAGAGCGCGCTGACGGGCGCGCAGGACGCCTCCGTCTCGTCCGCAGCGCCGCTTAGTGGGGTCCGTACATCCCGCCCTGGCGGCGGCTCTCAGCGTCCACCGCTCCGGCTCGGCGGGCCGCGCTGTGCTGGTTGTCGCGCTCCCGGCGCATCTCGCGGAGTCGATCCACTAGCTCGGGAGTCCTCATGCGCCGAACGTACGCTCCGAGACCTAGTTTCGCTAGCCGTTGCGCCGGAGCCTCCTAGAGCACGAATCGAGCGCCTGCAGTACGACTCCTCACAGCGGCGAACGGAGTATCGTCCCGGGCCAGTTTCGAGCGAGAGCATCCCGGGCCGTCGAGGCGCCGGCGGGAGACCTCGAAGACGCTCGACGACCTTGGACGCTCCGCCGGCCCATCGAAGGGGGGAGTGTCATGTCGTTACGTCGCAGCGCCATGGTCGGGCTTGCGACAGTCGCGGTCGTGCTGGCGGTCACGCCCGCGGCGTCCGGACAGGGGCGCGAGCAGCTGGAGATGTACACGCTGGAGGGCAGCGCCGCCAGCATCGCCCGGGCGGCCGGGGGCGTCGAGCTGGCGGGCGTCGAGCAGACGGCGTCGGGCATCCGGGCCGACGCCGTGCTCACGGAGAGCCAGCGCGCGAAGGTCGCGGCTTCGGGCGTGAAGGTGACGCTGAAGCGCAACAAGAAGGGCCAGACGGTGACCGAGCAGGCCGCCGCCCAGGCCGCCGCAGGGTTCGACGTCTGGCGCTCGTGGGACGAGCCCGGCGGTATCCGGGACGAGCTCTACGGCGTCGCCCGCGACAACCCGCAGCTGGTGAAGCTGGTGGTGCTCGGGCGCACGTATCAAGGCCGCGAGCTGATCGCACTCAAGGTCACCCAGGGCGCCCGCGGAATCCGCGACGGATCGCGTCCGGCGGTGCTCTATTCGTCGAACCAGCACGCCCGCGAGTGGATCAGCCTCGAGGTCAACCGGCGCCTGCTGCACTACTTCATCGCGCAGTGGCGCGCGGACGACAAGGAGATCAAGGACCTGCTCAAGACGACCGAGCTGTGGTTCGTCATCTCCGCCAACCCCGACGGCTACCAGTACACGTTCGACGGCGAGCGGCTGTGGCGTAAGAACCTTCGCGACAACGATGGCGACGGCCAGATCAGCGTCGGTGACGGCGTGGATCCCAACCGCAACTTCGCCGAGCACTGGGGCTACGACAACGAGGGCTCCGCGCCCGATACGGCGGACGAGACCTATCGCGGTCCGAGCGCCGGTTCGGAGCCCGAGACGCAGGCGATGGCCGGCCTGATCAACCGTGTCAAGCCGAAGTTCCAGTCGAACCTGCACTCGTTCGGCCAGTGGCTGCTGTACCCGCAGGGCTGGCAGGTCGGCACGCTCGACGCGGACTATCCGATCTACGTCGCGCTCGGCGGCCTCGACGGCGCCAGGTCGGCGATCCCGGGCTTCAACCCCGGGCAGTCGGCCGACACGCTCTACGTCACCAACGGCGAGACGACCGACTACGCCGACACGAGCGCGGGCACCGTCGCGTACACGCCCGAGCTCGGCGAGGGGATCCCGGGCGCCGGGCTTCGTGTTCCCCGACGACGAGGCGCTGATCCAGGCCGAGTTCGAGAAGACCCTGCCGTTCCACCTGGGCCTCGCGAGGTCGGCCTCGCATCCCGCGACGCCGGACTCGCCGGTGGGCATCGGCGTAGAGCCGTTCTACCTCGACGCCGACGACATCGACCCGCAGAACGGGCAGACGTCGATGTTCGACTTCAAGTTCGGCGTGTCGTACGGCGATCCGCAGGAGGTTCGCGTGCTCGCCAAGCGCAGCCTGGGCGCAGTCACGCTGCAGTACCAGGTCAACGGCGGCGCCGTCCGCAGCGGCTCGACGAGCCAGTGGAACGGCGGCGAGACCTACGGCCCCGGGAACGGGACCTACTACCACGTGATGAGGGGAACCGTCGCCGGCACCGCGCCGGGCGACAGCGTGAAGGTGTGGTTCACCGGCGGCGGCGCGACGAGCCCCTCGTTCACGTACCGGGTCGTGTCCGACACCGGGCGCCGGGTGCTGGTCCTGGCGGCCGAGGACTACACCGGTGCCTCGCCGGCGAAGCCCGGCGTGACCGCGCCGCAGTACCTCTCGTTCTACACGAACGCGCTGATCGCGAACGGGGTCGCGTTCGACGTCTATGACGTCGACGCCAACGGACGCACCGCGCCCGACGCGCTCGGCGTGCTCAGCCACTACGACGCGGTCGTCTGGTACACCGGCGACGACGTCGTGACCCGTGAGCCCGGCTGGGGCCCGGGCAACGCGTCGCGGCTGGCGATGCAGGAGCTGCTCGAGGTGCGCGACTTCGTCAACGAGGGCGGGCGCGTGCTCTATACGGGCCAGAGGGCCGGGCAGCAGTACACGCCCGGGCTCGGCACGCAGAACTACGACCCGTTCGAGAACCGCCAGTGCAGCTCCGATCCGGCGGTCGCGGCCCGCTGCCTGGCGCTGTCGGGCTCCGGCGACTCCCAGGGCGACCCGATCGAGTACATGTTCGGCGCGGCGATCACGTCGGTCGACGGCGGGCTCGATCCGGACAGCGGGGACCCGTTCGACGTGGCCGGCATCGACGACCCGCTCGCGGGGCTCACGTGGGGGTTCAACGGCGCCGACAGCGCTCAGAACCAGGCGTCGGACTCGTCGTTCATCGCGACCGGCGACTTCCTCAAGGTGACCGATCCGGCGGACAGCTTCCCGCAGTTCGAGAGCTGGCCGGCGGCCGAGTACGTGAGCGGCCTCGCGGGTCCGTTCGACCCGCACACGGGACAGTCGTTCATGTGGTCCGATCGTGCCGACGAGGCCTACAAGCGCCTCAGCCGGACGATCACGGTGCCGGCGGGCGGCGCGACGATGTCGTTCTGGACGAGCTTCAACCTGGAGCTCGACTTCGACTACATGATCGTCGAGGCGCACACCGTCGGCCAGGACGACTGGACGACGCTGCCGGACGTCGAGCGGCCATACGACGGACGACCTCAGCAACGACCAGTCGTGCACGGGTGGCTGGAGCAACCCGGATGACGAGGCCAACGTGCTGCATCCGTTCCTCACCCACTACCAGACGTTCGATGCGGCCACGGGCACCTGCAGCTCGACGGGCAGCAGCGGCACGTGGAACGCCGCGAACGGCGCGTCGGGCGGCTGGCAGCAGTTCCAGGTCGACCTCTCGGCGTTCGCTGGGAGCCAGGTCGAGGTCTCGATCACGTCGCTGAGCGACTGGGGCCTGCAGCAGTTCCCCGGCGTCTTCATCGACGACATCGTCGTGTCGACCGGTGAGGGCAGCACGTCGTTCGAGGACGACGGCGACCAGATGGACGGCTGGACCGTCCCCGGTGCGCCGCAAGACGCGGACGGCATCGAGGGCCCGAACCGCAACGACTGGGTGGGCCGTGGCGGCCTCGGGATCAAGGAGGGCGCGGCCGTCGCGACCGCCGACACGCTCTACCTGGGCTTCGGCCTCGAGGGCATCACCGGCGCGGCGACGCGAACGCAGATCATGGGTCGAGCGATCGACTACCTCCTTCGCTGACACGGCCGCGGCGCGGGCGCCGGACCACCTTGAACGGGAGGTCCGGCGCCGGCTGCGCCTTTGGCGCTTCGTGGGCGCGTAGCGGCAGCCACACTGGCTCAGGGCTGGTCGAGATACCAGTCGGCGAACGAGCGCCGGCCCCTCTGCGCGACGATGGCCGCATCCCGGTCGAAGATGGCGAGCTCCTCCTCGCCCGCCGCCGCCGGGGTGGCCGAGCGGCAGGCGATGCCGGGCAGCGGCTCGTCGTACGCCGCCTGCCCGACCGGCTGGCATTGGGCGTGCTCGACCGGGTCGCCGTGGGCGTCGAGCGGGTAGCTGACGGGCAGGCCGACGTCCTGGAGCCCGTCGGCTGAGACCAGGTCGAGCACGTCGGTCTCCTGCACGTCGACCTCGACGAGGTCGTGCTGCTCGCCCGGGTCGAGGTCCTCGATGCCGTATGGGTGCTCGGCGAGCTTGTGCTCCACCCGCAGGCGCGCCATGTGCGCGGTGGCGTTCAGGTACAGCACGCCGTACGAGCCGGGCGCGTTCCAGCGCCCGCCCTTCTCCTTCGAGTAGCTCGTGTCGAGCGGGTCCGCCCAGTGTCGTTCCACGAGGCGGTTGCAGGCGCCGCCGCGGCGCACGGTCCGCCCGTACGCCACGGGGCTAGGCGGCCTCTGACCAGGCGAATGAGTCGCGCGCGAGCGCCAGCAGCTCGCGCTGGCGGTCGGCGGCCATGAGCTCCAGCATCGTGAGCCCGCCGTAGGCGTCCGCCGGCCGGCGCGCGATGCCGGGGATGCGGTCGGCTCTTGAGCTTGCGTTCCAGCAGGTCGGCCAGCGCGAGCAGCGTCGCGAGCTTCTCCTGGCGGTCCGCCGGTACACCGTGCGTCAGCCAGCCGTCGATGGCCTGGCGGGAGACGCCGAACACGCGGCCGAGGTCGGACTTGGAGAGCGCGAACAGCCGCATCAGGCGCGCGAGCGGGTTCTCGCTGCCGGGCTCGCTGAGCTCCCTCCGCACGGAGCGCTGAAAGCGCTGCGCCGCGAGGTCGTCGACGGGGCGCAGCGGCTCCGCCGGCGGCCTGAGCATGGGCACGCCGATGAGGGAGCGCACATGGTTGGCCGCATAGAGTGCGACCGCTTCGGCTGGGTCGTACGAGTTCGCCCACGGCGTGAACGGCGCCTCGACCGACCCGTTCTCGAGCACACCGAACAGCGAGCGGGCCGGCTGGCCGTTCGCGTTGGCGATTGCGAGCTCTCCATCGCCGTCTTCGAGCACAGCGCTCGGGAGGGCTCGGTGGGCTTCACCCAGCAGAGCGTCAGCGAGCAGGCGGTAGCTGCGCACGTACTCCCTCGCGCCGTCCGGCCGCCCCTCGAAGGCTGCCGCCAGGCTGCCGCGCAGCTGCTCGATGAGCGGACCGTTGGACCCGACCAGGGCAGCACGAACCTCCTCGGCGCTCGCGGCCTCGAACAGCGGGTGGTGACGGGTTGCGGCCACGCTTGGAGGCTAGCGCAAGCAAAACGCAAGCGCAAGCAAAACGCAAGCGCCGTCAGGCTCTCGGAGACGTCTCCGCGGAGACGTCGCGACGCCGCACCAGCGTCACCCCGTCGGCCACGAAGATCATCACGCTCTCGACCCGCTCGTCAGCCGTGATCCGGTCGTTCAGGTCCGCAACGATCCGCTGCCGCTCGCTCTGCGGGTCGACCACGCCGCCACCCAGCAGCACGTTGTCGATGACGAGCAGCCCTCCCGGCTGGAGGCGCGGCACGATGAGGTCGTAGTACGTCGGGTAGCTCGTCTTGTCGGCGTCGAGGAACGCGAAGTCATACGTGGGCTCCTCCGGCATGCCCTTCAACAGCTCCTCGGCCGGCCCAACCAGGATCTCCACCCGGTCCGCGACGCCAGCGTCCTCAAGGTTCGCCCGCGCGATCGCGGCGTACTTCTCCTCGAGCTCGAGACACGTGAGCCGGCCACCCTCCGCAAGCCCCCGCGCGATCGAGATCGCGCCGTAGCCGAGGAACGTCCCGACCTCCAACGCCTGCCTGGCGTTCATCAGCCTCGCGAGCATCGTCAGCAACGCCCCCTCATCAGGAGGAGTCGCCATCGCCGCCTCCGGCATCTCCAACGTCTCCCGCTCGATCCGAGCGAGCACGTCGTCCTGCCCCGAGTGCCGGGCGAGATAGTCGACGATCGCCTGCGTGAGCTCGGCCTTCAGGAGCGCCATGGGGCAGTCAGCAGGCCACGATCACGTTGAAGGGGTACTGCGCTGGGTTGCCATCTGGGATCGAAGGTTTCCACAAGAACCCGCCCGTCGGCCGTCGGCTCCGCCGTCACGTGGCCCATCTCCCAGGCGGGTTCGGCACGGGCTCACCCGGGATCGACGTCAGTGAAGCCACCGCGACGCAGCCCGCGACCGACCGGCTGAACCCGACGATGCGGCTCGCCAGGCCGTGCCGCATCGATGGACGATGCGTTGCCCACCGCCGCCTCTCCGAACGAATTGACGCTCTGGAAGAACGTCACGCCCGGCGGTCCCTGCTGCCCTCGAGCGCACGACGTGCCGCGGGCGAGACGTCGCGCAGACGCACTGATCGGTCTCGGATCTCGCCGGAACGCACCGCGCCGCGGCGAATCTCCGAACGTCCGACCGAGTCGGACTTGAGCTGGCTCGGCCCCACGCTGTTGCGCGGCAACGTCAGCGCGTACGAGGTTCCGCCGAGGGCCACGAAGACCGCGAGGGTCGACATCACGTTCGCGTAGCGTCAGCCGTTCTCGAAGTCCGCGCTTCATCCGTCAGCCTCCATCGCTCATAGGCCTCTGACCACACACGCACCGACCTCGACACGCCGGAGATATACGGGAAGCCGGCCTCCTGGGGAATCCGTGCTCGGAACCGGTATCTGACCGTACCCGCGCGTCGCGGTGAACCGGTATCGATACGACCAACGACCGGACTCCCTGCTCGCCCGGGGTGTGGCGAACGTCAGCCATCTACCGCGCGAGTATGCCTGCAGTTGCACGAGCTTGCCAACCGCAGGCAGCGGGCCCACCGCGAACGCGACCTCGAGAACGATGTCCTCACCATTGACGACATGGCGTCTGTTGACGCCGAGCGTGGATGATCCCTTCACCCGGAGGTCGACCTCGGTGGTCCGCGCGCGGACGATCGGCGGTGCCCGGATACCTAAAGCGCAGCACGCGGCTTGGTCCACGCAACGCCTTGAAGGTGAAGCGTCCAGCCGTCGGTCCCGATTACTGCAACGCGTTGAGAGACAGCGCCGCGGATACGGGGCTGCTCCCACACCTCGATCGCGGCGTTGGCCACCGCGTTCCCGCCGGCCATCGTGAGCCGACCGCGAATCGGGATTGTGCGGCCGAAGTGAACCTTCGGTCGGACGACGATCACGCGCCGGGTTCGACGGCGACCGCCGCGTGTGCGCCGCGCCTTCAGCATCTTGATCTGGCCGGCGACGAGACGAGTATCAATTCGCGTCGGGACCTCTCGGACCGCGAGCCTCCCGGAAGGCTCGTGGTATGTGGACCGTTCGTTCCCGGCACTGTCGGTCGCTCGTGCACGCAGCTCGTACGTGCCGTCGGGCAATGCCTCGTCGTCCAGCCGCGCTGCAAAGCCGGTCGGTGTCGTGGTTGTCGGTAAGCCGATCCACGCCGTCGTGCCCGCGCCGGCGGACTTCGACCTCGGTACGCGACCAGCGGCGACGTTGAATCCGACGCACGGACGTCGATGCGCGTCGGGTCGGCAGATGTCCATCGGAGCGATATCGACGTTGGGTGGTGTGTCATCGAAGTTGAGTGGCACGGATTGCGCCGTCTGCCGATCCTCGTTGCCAGCAGCGTCCTGCAGCCAGATGCGGGCGACCCATGTGCCGCTTCGGGGGACCTCGATCCCAGTGATGGCTGCCATCGGGTCCACGCAGTGGTCCGGCGACGCACGCAGACCAGTCCTCGACGTCCGCCGATGCTGGGCAAACCGCTGTCCGCGCGCCCGCGATCGGGGCCGTCCCGGTCTGCGACGGGTTACGCCACTCCAGCGCGAACGAGTTCTTCGATCGCCACTGAGAGCCTCCGACGACGCTGAGGCCGAGCGGCGGGCCTGGAGCCGTATTGTCGATCTGCAGGTGACGGCTGGCTGCTCCAGTTGCCCGGCCGCGTCTTGCGCATGAATCACGAACGGCTGCACGCCGTCGGCGATGGATCGCGTGTTCACGGTGAAACGCCTGCTGAGAGTTGGACACGGCACAGGTCGCGTGTAGTCGCAACCGTGGCCGAGCTGCGAATCGTGATGTCGCGCCGCGTTCTCGATGCGTGGCCTACCGCACGCCGACGTTGTCAGCGGCGCTGTACTCGAACATCGACCACGCCGCGCTTCCAGCCCGGCGTACGCCCGAGCCGCCCGTCACGCTCACCGATGGCGGAGTGCTATCTGAGACGTAAACCGTCGCGGAGCGCATGGCTGCCCATGCTCGCGGCCTTCCGCCGCCAACGCTGCAGCGCTTCAATGCGCACACGGTCCGCAGCGACACGGTCGTCCTACCGAGGAGTGGCAATGAGTTGAGCCTCGGTGCCATCGACGGACACGCGGTTGGGGGCTGGACGAACCCGAAGGCGAGCGGAATTACGTCTGCCTGGAGGAGCGCGATGTGACCGGCGCTGCCACAGAGCGAGCCCACGTAGGAGATCCGGGAGAGGGTGGCGCCTGGTGGGGCTCGGAAGACGAGGCGGGCAGAAGCGCCGTTGCGGATCGTCGCGCGCTTGTTCTTGCGGTTGATCATCGCCCGCGTCACGAGGCCCTGATCCCATGGGCCGAGGGAGCCGGGGCGGTTGCGGCAAGCGACGTAGACGAGGATGCCCCTGCGGTTTGATAGCGCCTGCCAGGAGTTGTTGACGTCTCCCTGGCTCGGCTCGCAGGCGTAGACCGGGTACTCGCCTGCGCTCGCGGGAGTGGCGCCAGCGCCGGCGAGCAGGATCAGCGCGATGACTATGGCGGCGCGGAGTGGCAGCTGCATGGGGTGTGTTCTCATGGGGCGAACTCGCTTCCGCCGGTCGCAGGTGCTCGGGTCGGGGGTGGGGCGGCTTGAGGGGCCTCCGGGGTGAAGGTGTCCTGGCCTGAGGAGTCCGCCGGCGTCGGCGAGATCGGCGTGTTCTCCTGGCTCGTCGGCGCCGTGCGCTGGGAGGGATCGCGGCTTGTGGCGTCTCGCTGGCGCGTGCCGGCGCGCGTGCGCCTCGGTGCCGGCGTCGCCGTCGCCATCACGGGTGGAGTGGCGCGGATGCGGGTGGGCGTCGCGGTCGGCCGTGCCGGGCGTGGCTTGCTGGGCGGGTGCGCACGGGCTGTCGCCTGACCGGGCGGCTCGTTGCCGATGAGGTTGAGCGGACTCGGCACGAGCCCGGTGATCACGCAGACCGTGCCGACGCCCGCGCCGCTGAGGCAGAACCCGAGGACGGCGGCGACAGTCGCGATGCGGCCACCTCCGCTGGTGCTGGCCACGTGCACGCCGGTCGCCAGGTCGGACGCCTGCGCCCGGTGGAAGAAGGCGGTGATGTCGTGTCGCAGCCCGTCGAGACGGCCGACGTCCCCCGCCCGCTCGGTGAGCGGCGGCAGCTCGAGCGGAATCTGAAGAGTCCCGTCGGTCAGCTGCGGCATCGGGACCGCGTCCGGCGAGGGAACCGGAGGCGCGTCGGTCGAGAGCTCCCGGAGCCGCTCGTCGACCGACGGGGACGACAGCCAGTCGAGTGGCTCGAGGGCTGCGAACACCGGCCAGAACAGCGAGGCGCGGCGCGGGAGTGAGAGGTGCAGGTCGCGGACCGCGGCCTTGCAGGCCGCGCAGTGCCGGATGTGCGGGCGGATGCTCAGCACCTGCCTCGCCGTCGCCGTTCCGGTGGCCAGCGCCTCGACGATCGGGGCGAACCGCTCGCACTCCTCGCCGGACTCGATCTCCGCGTACGCGGCCATGAAGCGCCGCCGGCCTTCGGTGATCGCCCGGTTCACCTTCGTGTACGACCAGCCGCAGCGCTCGCCGATCTCTGCGTACGAGAGCCCGTGTGCCTTCAGCATCAGCGCCTCGGCCTCGTCGGGCTTCAGCGCCCGCAGCGCCTCGGCCGACCGGCGGACGCGCTCGCCGGCCGCGATGACCTCCTCGACGTCGCGCCCTCCGCCGGGCACGAACTCGTCGATCTCGAGATCCTCACCCGCGACGGTCTCGGAGCGGGAGCGGCGGATCGCCATCGCCTCGTGGCGCACGACGACCCGAAGCCACGCCACCTCGGTCGCCGGATCCACGGTGTCGACCCGCCGCAGGAAGATCTCGAGCGCGCGCTGGTATGCGTCGTGCGCGTCGTCGTCGCAGAGCGACGCCTGGCGGGCGACCCGCAGCAGGGTGCGCTCGTGCCTCGCTGCCACGGCGGCCACGCGGGAAGCACCCGCCTTGGCCACTTCGTGCGTCGGAACTGCTGCCACCAGGGCCCTCCGTGCTTCGACTCTCACCTCACGAAGCCACGCTCCCTGCCGGCTTCTGCCTTGGTCTAGTTGATTTGCGCTTTTCCCATGTAGTCAGTAGTGGAGAAATTGATGCAAATTGCGCACGATTTCGCGTGGACCGCCCGCCTGGCGAGCACGGCCGGGCTGCGGTAGGTTCTCGCTCGACGACGGACTGGGAGGAGAGGTCCCATGGTGCGCGTTCGATCGACGATTCTCTGTCTTGCGCTGCTCCTGTCGAGCGCGGCCATCGGTGGATCCACCGCGATCGCCGCACCGCCTGCCTTCGGCCCGAACGTGACCATCTTCGACCCGGGCATGCCGGTCAGTCAGATCCAGGCGACCGTCGACGCCGTCCACGCCCAGCAGGTCGACGCAGAGATGGGCACGAACCGCCACACGTTCCTGTTCAAGCCGGGCGTCTATGGCACTGCCACCCAGCCGCTGCAGATGAAGGTGGGCTACTACACCGAGGTCGCCGGCCTGGGTGCTTCGCCGACCGACGTGACGATCAACGGCAAGATCGAGGTCTACAACCGCTGCCTGGGCGACGGCGGCACGAGCAACTGCATCGCGCTCGTCAACTTCTGGCGCACGCTCTCCAACCTGACGCTGAACATCAACGCGCTCGGGCAGGACGGCTGCCGCGCCTCGGCGAACTTCTGGGCCGTCTCGCAGGCCGTGTCGATGCGCCGGCTCAAGATGGCCGGCGCCAACCTCTCGCTGATGGACTACTGCACGGCGGGCCCGCAGTTCGCGAGCGGCGGCTTCATCGCCGACTCGGACCTCCCGTTCGTCATCAACGGCTCGCAGCAGCAGTGGCTGATCCGCAACAGCAAGATCGTGGAGTGGTCGAACGGCGTCTGGAACCAGGTCTTCGCGGGCGTCGAAGGGGCGCCGTCCGAAGCCGGCTTCCCGAACCCGCCGTACACGACTCTCGACACGACGCCGGTCAGCCGCGAGAAGCCGTACCTGTTCGTCAACGAGCGGGGCAAGTACAAGGTCCGCGTGCCCTCCGCGCAGCACCGGCACGAGGGGCGTCACCTGGGCCAACGGCCTGACGGCAGGGCGCACGATCCCGCTCCGCGACTTCTTCGTCGCGAGGCCTTCGGACTCGACGAAGGCCATCAAGCGGGCGCTCGCCCACCGCAAGAACCTGCTGTTGACCCCCGGCATCTACGACGTCGCGCGCACCATCGCCATCAAGCGCGCCAACACCGTCGTCCTCGGCATGGGGCACGCGACGCTCACGGCCGTCAACGGCGCGGTCCCGCTGAAGGTCGCCGACGTTCCCGGCGTCATCGTCGCCGGAGTGACGATCGACGCAGGCACCAAGAAGTCACCGGTCCTGCTCCAGGTCGGCAAGCGGCACGGCCACGGCCACGGCCATAAGGCCGACGCGTCGAACCCGACGACGCTGTCGGACGTCTACTTCCGCGTCGGCGGCCCGCACATCGGCAAGGCGGACATCGCGCTCGAGGTCAACAGCGACGACGTCCTGATCGACCACACGTGGGTCTGGCGCGCCGACCACGGCGTCGAGGGCTTCTCCGGCGACACCGAGCGCTGGAACACCAACACGGGTCGCAACGGCGTCGTCGTCAACGGTGACGACGTGACGGCCACCGGCCTCTTCGTCGAGCACTTCCAGCAGTACAACACCGTCTGGAACGGCGAGAACGGCGTGGTGATCCTCTACCAGAACGAGCTCCCGTACGACCCGCCGACCCAGGCCGACTGGATGCACGACGGCGTCGAGGGCTGGGCCGGCTACAAGGTCGGCGACCGGGTGAAGACGCACAAGCTCTACGGCGGTGGCGTCTACGTCTTCAACCAGAACAACCCGTCGATCCACACCGAGAACGGCTTCGAGGTCCCGCAGACGCCGGGGGTCCGGCTCCACCACATCATGACGGTCAACCTCAGCGCCGGAACCATCGACCACGTGGTCAACGGGGTGGGCGGCCCGGCCGACGTGACGAGGATCGGCCAGCCCGTCTACATCGTCGACTATCCCTGACCCCGCGCGCGGCTGAAGGAGACGGTGGGCTCGCGCCCTCGAAGCGCCGAAGGCGCAGCGATCGTTGAGATCGGTCCCGCCCCGCGGCGTTCCTCGGAGAGCACTTTTATCGATGTGGCGGGACCAGTCTCCGATCGCGACGTCAAATTGCGCGCTGCACCTTGGCGATGCTGTGCCTCCCTCCGCACGGCCTCCCATGGAGAGCACGTTCGACAATGGGGCGTGTGGGAGGGCGGTCCGCGGCGTGGCCTCCCGGGGCGCTCGAGCGCGAGCTTGCGAGCGCTGCCCCGGGAGGGCATGACGACGGACCGACCCCCACCCCCGTTGGCGCGCTCGACCTATGATCAGACCCATGGGCACGCCCGCCACAGGCCAGACCGCAGACATCAAGGACTCGATCCTCGACACCGTCGGTGAGACGCCGCTGGTCCGGCTGAGCCGGATCGGCGCGGGGCTGGCGCCGCAGATCGTGGCCAAGCTCGAGTCGTTCAATCCCGGCGGCTCGATCAAGGACCGTGTCGCGATCCGGCTCGTGGAGGCGGCGGAGCGGGACGGGCGGCTTCGGCCGGGCGGCACGATCATCGAGCCGACGAGCGGGAACACCGGCACCGGGCTCGCCATCGCCGCTCGCCTGAAGGGCTACCGCGTGATCGCGGTCATGCCGGACAAGATGAGCAAGGAGAAGATCGACCTCCTGCGCGCGTATGGCGCCGAGGTGGTGGTCGCTCCCACCGACGTGGCGCCCGACTCGCCGCAGTCCTACTACCGCGTCGCCGACCGGCTCACGCAGGAGATCCCCGGGGCGTTCCAGCCCAACCAGTACGCCAACCCGGCCAACCCGGAGACGCACTACGAGACGACCGGGCCGGAGCTGTGGCGCCAGTCGGGCGGGCTGCTCACGCACCTGGTCGTGGGTGTCGGGACCGGCGGGACGATCACCGGCATGGCGCGGTACCTGCGCGAGCAGAAGCCCGACGTCGAGATCATCGGCGCCGACCCGGTGGGCTCGATCTACTCCAACGAGGAGGTCCATCCGTACCTCGTCGAGGGCGTGGGGGAGGACTTCTGGCCGCAGACGTTCGACCCCAGCGTCGTCGACCGCTACGTGACCGTCTCGGACCGCGACAGCTTCCTCACCACCCGCCGGTTGGCGGCCGAGGAGGGGCTCCTCGTGGGCGGCTCGTGCGGCCTCGCGGTCCACGCCGCGCTCCAGGTGGCGAAGGAGGTCGACGACCCGGACGCGATGATCGCCG
This sequence comes from uncultured Solirubrobacteraceae bacterium, assembly GCA_963730535.1. GTDB lineage: Bacteria > Actinomycetota > Thermoleophilia > Solirubrobacterales > Solirubrobacteraceae > DASSUW01. The sequence goes on along the minus strand of CAVSRU010000007.1, from coordinate 160,903 downwards.
TCGTGCTCCCCGACGGCGGGCGCGCGTACCTCTCGAAGATCTTCAACGACGCGTGGATGAGCCAGTACGGGTTCCTGGAGCGCTCCAGCGACCGCACGGTCGGCGACGTGCTGCGCGACAAGACGACCGCCGGCGAGATCCCGCCGTTCGTGACCGTCCAGACGCACCAGAAGGTCAAGGACGCGATCAGCCTCCTGCACGAGCACCGCGTGTCCCAGCTCCCGGTCGTCTCGGCTTCGGACCCCACCGCCGTCGTCGGCTCGGTGGGGGAGCGGGGCCTGCTCAAGCGCGCGATCTCGAACCCGCAGCTGATGAGCGCGGAGATCGTCGACGTCATGGAGGTGCCGTTCCCGGCCGTCGCCACCACCGATCCCGTGCGCGAGGCGGTCGAGCTGCTGAGCGGCGAGCGGCAGGCGCTGACCGTCAACGAGAACGGCCGCCCGGTCGGGATCGTGACGCGGGCCGACCTGCTGGAGTCGCTCGTCTCATGAAGCGCTTCGCCACCCGCGCCGTGCACGCGGGGCTCGAGCCGGACCCGGCCTACCGCGGCGTCGTCCCGGCCATCCACCAGGCCTCGACGTACCTGCAGCCCGCGCCCGGCGAGTTCGTCGAGGACTACGACTACTCGCGCTCGGCCAACCCCACGCGCAGCGCCCTCGAGCGGGCGCTCGGGGAGCTCGAGGGCGGGCTCGCGTCGGCGTTCTCGAGCGGCATGGCGGCCGAGCACGCGCTGATCACCGCGGTCGCCGCGGCCGGCGATCACGTCGTCCTCCCCGACGACCTCTACGGCGGCACGTACCGGCTCGTCGACAAGGTCCTCGCGCACTGGGGGCTGCGCTACACGATGGTCGACCAGACCGACCTCGACGCGCTCGAGGCCGCGGTCACCGACAGCACGAAGCTGGTCTGGGTGGAGACGCCCACCAACCCGACGCTCAAGGTCGTCGACATCGAGCAGATCGTCGCCCGCCGGCGCAATGCGCTGGTGGCGGTCGACAACACGTTCGCGACGCCGGTCTACCAGCGGCCGCTCGAGCTCGGCGCCCACGCCGTCGTGCACTCGACGACGAAGTACATCGGCGGCCACTCCGACGCCGTCGGCGGCGCGGTGATCGTGGGCGAGCCGGCGCTGCACGACGCCGTGCGCTTCGTCCAGAACTCGGTCGGCGCGGTGCCGGGGCCGCTCGACGCCTTCCTCGTCCATCGCGGCATCCGCACGCTGCACCTGCGCATGGCCGCGCATACCGAGAACGCGCAGGCGGTCAGCGAGTGGCTGCGCGGGGTCGACGGCGTGAGCGACGTCCGCTGGCCCGGATTCTCGGGGATGGTCTCCTTCCGCCACCCGGACGCGACGCGGATCGCCGCCGCCTGCGAGGTCTTCTCGCTGGCCGAGTCGCTCGGCGGCGTCGAGTCGCTGATCGAGGTCCCGCAGGCGATGACCCACCAGTCGGTCGAGGGCTCCTCGGCCGCCGTGCCCGCCGATCTCGTGCGCCTGAGCTGCGGCATCGAGGCCGCCGAGGACCTCGTCGAGGACCTCGCCCGCGCGATCGGCGCGCCCACCCCCGCCGGCGTCTGATCGCCGGCTAGCGGCTGAGCCGCTCGAGGAGCTCGGCGTCCTCGGTGCGCACCCTCTCGATCGCCGCGAGGAGTCGCTGGCGCCGGGTGGAGATGTCCCCCGTCACGGGCATGACACCACGGTACACCGCCGGTACGGCTGTCTGAACACTGGCACCGCAACTCAAGTGCGTCGGTGGGGATCCGATGCAAGTGTCGATGCGTCTTCCTCTCCTGACCGTGATCCTGTTCGCGCTGCTCGCCGGCAGCGCCTCCGCCTATCCCCGCCTCCCCGAGCCGCTGCCGCCCGTCGCGGGCAACCCGGCGAACAAGCTCCTGGACCTCGCGATCGAGGATTCGCTCTATGACGGCGCGCGGACGTGCAAGCGTCGCGCCCGTGCGGGCATCGCCGCGCTCTCCGGCTGGCTCGACACCCACACGCGCGGGGTGTTCTGGGGCTCCTACCGCTGCGAGAAGTGGGGCAAGGACTCCGCGTCGCTGCACGCGGAGAACCGCGCGATCGACTGGCACATCGACGCCGCGTCGAAGGCCGACCAGCGCGCCGCCGACCGGCTCTTCCGGCTCCTGCTCGCGCCCGACAAGGCTGGCAATCTCCAGGCGCTCGCCCGCCGCATGGGCGTGCAGGAGCTCATCTGGGATTGCGGGTACTGGGGAGCAGGGATGACCAACTTCCAGCCCTATAGCGTCTGCTTCGACGAGAAGGGCAAGCGGCGCAAGGGCGTCGACAAGACGAGCGCGCACCGTGACCACATCCACATCGGCATGACGAAGGCGGGCGCCAACGGCCGCACGAGCTTCTGGGTGGGGCGCTGATCCGCCTCGCCGTCATCCTGGTCGCGGTCCTTGCGCTCGCCGGTGCCGGCGCGGTGGCGCTCGGCGCGACCAGCAAGGACGACGCGCCGCAGCGCCCCGTGAAGGCCGCCGCCGCGGTCCCGCAGGAGCCCGAGTCCGAGCTCCCGCCGCTGCCGAAGCTGCGGCCCAAGGTGGTGGAGCCGGTGGCCGGCGACACCGGCGCGTCGGTCACGACCGATCCGGGTCTCGAGGAGGTCGGGCCGAAGCCGACGCGGGCCGCTTCCGGCGCCCGGCCGCGACGCGCCGTCGGCCACACCGACATCACGAAGGCAACGGCGCTCGCCAACGGGGTCGCGCTGCCTCCGCTCGAGGCCCCCGAGGAGGTCAAGCAGATCATCGAGGCGGGAAACATCATCGCCCGCTCGCCGTACGTGTGGGGCGGCGGTCACGGCAAGTGGCTCGACACGGGCTACGACTGCTCCGGCTCGGTCTCGTTCGCGCTCGCCGCCGCGGGTCTGCTCTCCGGCCCGCTCGCCTCCGGGCCACTGATGAGCTGGGGCGAGCCGGGCCGTGGCAAGTGGGTGACGATCTACGCGAACCAGGGCCACGTCTTCATGGAGGTGGCGGGGATCCGCTTCGATACCTCGGGCCAGCGCGTGACCGGCTCGCGCTGGCAGAACGTGCTCCGCTCCACCGGCGGGTTCGTCGCCCGCCACCCCGAAGGCCTCTGATCGGGTGGCGGTCGCGCTCGCGTGCGGCGACGTGGTGCTGCACCCCGTGTAGCGCGCGGCCGACGCGGGCAAGATTGCCGCATGCCCATCAAGAAAGTCATCGACACCGCCCTGGACCTCGGCAAGGCCGCCGTCTCGCACGGCGTCGGCATCGCCGAGAAGCGCCTGCGCGGCGAGGACCGGTACCGGCCGACCGACGGGCCGCCCTCCACGCCCGGAACGCCGGCCGCGAAGACGACGCCGTCCGCCGCGACGCGCACGCGCACCACGACGGGCTCGCCCTCCACCGTCGGCGCGGCGAAGCCGGGCAAGCCCGGTGGTCCGAAGTCGGCGACCGCGTCGAAGAAGAAGACGACCGCGCCCAAGAAGCGGGCGCCGGCCAAGCGCACGGCGCCGGCCGCGAAGCGGAGCAGCTAACGTCGCGCTGATGGACCCGGCGGAGCGCGCCGCGCTGGCAAGGGCGAAGGCGCGGCTCGACCGGCTCGACTTCTACCCCCAGCCGGTCCGCATGGGCCGGGTCCGCATCCTCCACACGCCGTGGCTGTTCCGCATCCCGGGCTTCCGGCGCTTCCACGGCTACGAGGTCGGGCCGCTGATCCTGATCCGCAAGCCGCTCGCGGAGACCTCGGACGACCTGATCGTCCACGAGCTGTGCCACGTGTGGCAGGACCAGCATCGGCGCCTGCGGATGTGGACCTCGTACCTCTACCAGGGCTACCGCAACAACCCGCACGAGGTCGAAGCACGGCGCGCCGCGGCCGAGACCCGCTAGACGACCCAGGTGTCCTTGGCCCCGCCGTTCTGCGACGAGTTCACGACCAGCGCGCCCTCGTCGAACGCCACCCGCGTGAGCCCGCCCGGGAGCACCTTCGCCTCGCCGTCCGCGAGGAACACGAACGGCCGCAGGTCGACGTGGCGGGCGACGAGCTCGCCGTCGATGATCGTCGGGTGGCAGGAGAGCTCGACCAGCTCCTGGGCGATGTAGTCGCCGGGCTCGGCCAAGACGGCGCGCCGGATGCGATCGACGTCGCCGGGCTCCGCGTGCGGGCAGATGACCACGCCCTCGCCGCCATAGCCGTCACGCGGCTTGACCACCAGCTCGTCGAGCCGGTCGAGCGCCTCCTCGCGCACGGCCGGAACGCTCAGGTCGTATGTGCGCACCGACGGGACGAGCGGCTCCTCGCCGAGGTAGTAGCGCACCATGTCCTCGACGTACGCATGCGAGAGCTTGTCGTCGCCGACGCCGATGCCGAACGCGTTGACGAGCGCCACCCGGCCACTCAGCTGCCGGCCGACCGGCGTGTCCACGCGGTCGGCGTTCGTGCGCCGGTAGACGACGTCGACGGCGTCGAGGTCGAGCTCGTCCGGCTCGACCAGCGGCACGTCGAGCGCTCGCGCGATCCAGGCGTGCTCCCAGTGGGCTGCGTTGTCGGGCCCGTCGGTGAGCACGGCGGCGCGCGGCTCGTCGCGCCCCGCGGCGGCGGCGAGGACGCCGCGCAGGAGCGTGGGCAGGTCGTCGAGCGGGCGGGGCGGTGTCGCCGGCTCGAGCAGGCGCAGCGTCGTCTCGCGCGCCGCCACGGCGTAGGCCATGCCGCTCGGCGTGCGCAGGTTGTCCTCGAGCACGCGGAAGCGGCCGTCCGCGCCGCGCACGACGTCGAGCCCCGCGATCCCCACCCACAGCGGCAGCTCCACGCCGGCGAGCGCCGGCTCGTACGTCACCGTCGTCTCGATCACGCGTGCGGGTACCACGCCGTCGGCGACGATCCGGCGGGCGCCGTAGACGTCCGCGCACCAGGCGTCGAGCGCGCGCACTCGCTGGGCGAGGCCCGCGGCGAGGGCATCCCACTCGGCGCCCTCGATCACCCGCGGGACGGGATCGAGGTGGAATCGCTCGTCGCCGAGCGAGCCGAACGTCACGCCGTCGACCGCGGCCCTCGCGGCCGCGGCGAGCTCGGAAGGGTCGCGATCGCCGAGCGGCGGTGCCGGCTCCTGCCACGTGGTGGCCATGCGGCGGCCCCTACCCAAGTCACGCGGCCGGTGAACCGTGCCACCATCCGACCCGTGGACGGACGGCAGGCTCTCGAGCGCCATGCGGAGGCGGTGGCGACCGTGCGCGCGTTCTCGGAGCGCTCGCGCGCGCAGCGGGTCGTGCTGCTCGTCGACCTCGGATCCGAGTCCCAGCCGGCGATGATCGACTGCGAGCCGGGCGGGGCGCTGGAGCTCACCGACGAGGGGGCGATGTGGCAGGTCCCGGCCGACGTCGACAGCGGAGCCGAGCCGCGCCCGCTGCCCGACCTGCGCCCCCCGCCGTCGACGGCGCTCTCGCTCGACCCCGTCACCGGCGAGCTCGAGGCGCCGCTCGGGGCGGTCGCCAACCTGGCCGGCGCCGTGCTCGCGCTCGCGCGCTCCTTCGGCGCGCGCAGCGTCGCCACCGCCGACTTCGCGACCCGCGACCCGGAGCTGCCGCTGACGATCGCCGCGCGCGAGGGCGAGCCGATCGTCGTCGCCGCCGCCGACCACCGCTTCACCCTGCCCGAGTCCGCGCTATGAGCGAGCCGTGCACCTGGTGCGGCCAGGACGTCGAGCCGGCCGACGGCTTCCGGGCCTACGAGCCCGAGGGCGGCCGCCGGGCCGTCTTCTGCCGGCTCGAGCACATCGTGCCATGGGCCATCCGCGGCGCCTGGTGGGAGCCCGGCCCGGCCGTCGACGACCCGCGGCTGGAGGTCTGCTCGTGGTGCGGCGAGGCGCTCGTCGAGGCGCACGTCCTCCTCGTCCGCAGCCGCGGCGAGCACCGGATCCCGGACGGCTTCTGCACCGTCGAGCACCTGCTCGAGTGGGCGAAGGCCGGCGGTCGTTACCGCGGTCCGTGACGCGAACGGCCGCGCGGGGTATCCACCGGAGATGCTGCACCAGCGCCACTGGACCCGCGAGCAGGCCAACCAGCTGCTCCCGGTGGTCGACGCGACGGTGCGCCAGCTGCGCGATACCAACCGCCGCCTCGTCACCCGCGGTGTGACGGTCGACGACGAGGATTCGGGCGGCGCGTGGCCCGGCCTCCCGCACGCGCGCGACTCGGTGGCGCTGGCGCTCGGCTTCGAGCGCCTCGACCGGCTCGAGATCGTGGTGCGCGACCTCGAGCGCGGCCTGGTCGACTTCCCGGCGCTGATCGAAGGCCGCGAGGTCTACCTGTGCTGGCTGCTCGACGAGCCCGCGGTCGAGCACTGGCACGGGATCGAGGCCGGCTTCGCGGGTCGGCAGCCGCTTTAGCGCTCGCCAACGTCAACTGCGCTGGGTAGGGAGGTGAGGGAGTCGGCCGTGCCGTCGGTCCCTCCTCGTCGCGGTGGCCAAGCCGGGGTTTCGTGTACTTCGGTGTTTGGAGGTATCTCCAAATCCACCTTTGTGCTCTAGAAGCGCACAAAGGTGGATTTCGATGGCCGGCGCCGCGCCCGAATCCACCTTTCCCCGCCTTGACGGACGAGCGCGCGGCCGGCTCCCAGCCTCCCTACCCAGCCGCCGTTGACGTTCGCCGGGGTCAACGCACCGACTCGGCGATCCGCACCGCCTGCTCGCGCGTGAGCTCGCCCTCGACGCGCAGAAGCATGCCGTCGGCGCGCTCGACGAGCAGGGTCGGGCCGGCCAGCCGCTGCGTCTCGAAGGCGGCATCGCCTCCCGGCACCAGGTAGGCGAAGCCGTGATCGCCGCCGGTGATGAAGAACGCGGGGTCGCCGCCCACGGTCAGCCGCTCGATCCGCGTCGCCTCTCCGATCGTCTTCTCGATCAGCGGTGTCGCCACGGCGCGGAACTCGCTGACGAGCAGGCCGACGCCCGCGGTGCTTCGGGGGAGGCCTTCGCGTGGCCGGTAGACGAGGTCCACGCGCGCCGGCTGGTCGCTGACGTACACCGCGTCGGGGCGGCCGACGGCCTCCGGCACGAGCACGGGGAAGCCGGTCCGGCGTCGCGCGGTCTCCAGCGTCACGGGCTCGCCGAGGACCAGCTCCGAGCCGAACTCCGACGGGCGCGGCTCCGCCCGCTCGATCCGGACGCTTCCGAAGCCGAGCAGGTCGAGCACGGCCGAGCGAGCCGGCGGCACCGCCATGACGACCGCGACGAGCACGGCGCCGAGCGCGACGGCGACGCGCCAGGCCGGCCAGTCGATCCAGAGCCCGCGGCGCGGCGAGCGCGCCGGCAGCCGCCCCACGACCGCGCCGGCCAGGTCGGGCGTCTCGGGCCACTCGACCCGCAGAGCGCGCAGCTCGCGCTCGAGCTCAGACACGCTCGCCCACCTCCTCGCGCAACCGCTCTAGCGCCCGCGAGAGGCGTGACTTGACGGTGCCCGGCCGGACCCCGAGGGCGGCGGCGGTCTCGGCCTCGGAGAGCTCGAGCAGGTAGCGGCAGGCGATCACCGTGCGGTCGCGCTCCCCCAGCCGGCCGAGGCCGGCGAGCAGCTCGGCGCGGCGCTCGCCCGCGAGGAGCGCCGCCTCCGGGGAGTGGGCCGACTCCCCCGAGGGGCGCCCCTCGCCGGCGGCGCGCAGGGCGAGCGCCGCGCGGCGGCCGGCGGAGCGCCGGCGGTTGCGCGCCTCGTTGGCGACGATCGCGAGCAGCCAGGGACGGACCGGCTCGCCGGCCCGGAAGCGGCCTAGCGCGCGGTAGGCCTTCACGAACGCGTCCTGGGCGGCCTCCTCGGCGTCGGCAGCGGTGCCGCAGATGACATAGGCGATGCGGAAGGCGGTCTCCTGGTGGTCGCGGACGAGCGTCGCGTATGCGGCGCCGTCTCCTCCGCGTGCGCGCTCGACAAGCTCGGTCTCTGTCAGTGGTCGGCCCACCACCACCGCCTAGTACATCGGTACGGGAAGATGGGTTCCATGCCCCTGCCGCCCGGGCCGCAGGCGCCGGCCGCGATCCAGACCTACGAGTGGATCGCGCGGCCGACCGCGCTCATGCGCCGCTGCCAGGCGCGCTACGGCGAGCCGTTCACGCTCAAGATCGCCTGGGCGGACGCGCCGATGGTCTTCGTCTCGGACCCGCATGAGCTCAAACGCGTGTTCTCGGCCGGTCCCGAAGTGCTCCGGGCCGGAGCGAGCTCGACCGTGCTCGAGCCGTTCGCCGGGCCGCGCTCGATCCTCGTGCTCGACGGCGACGAGCACATGCGCGAGCGGCGCCTGATGCTGCCGCCGTTCCACGGCGAGGCGCTCGCGCGCTGGCGGGAGACGATCGCCGAGCTGGCGGCCGCCGAGCTCGACGGCTGGACGCCGGGCCGCCCCGTCCACGCGCTGCGCCGGATGCAGGCGCTCACGCTCGAGGTCATCCTGCGCGTCGTGTTCGGGAGCGGCGACGCGGCGCTGCGCGACGCGATCCGCCGCACGCTCGACATGACGACCTCGCTGCCGAGGCTGTGGGCGATGGGCGTGCTGCCCCGCCGCGCCGGCCCGTGGCGGACGTTCATGCGCGCCGTGCGCGACCTCGACGCCCTGATCCACGAACGCGCGCGACAGGCCGAGGACGACGGCTCGGTGCTCGCGCTCCTTCGCGCCGCGAACCCCGAGCCGGCGCAGCTGCGCGACCAGCTCGTCACGCTGCTCGCCGCCGGCCACGAGACGACCGCGGGCTCGCTGGCCTGGGCGCTCGAGCGGCTGGCGCGGCATCCGGAGATCCTCGCGCGCATGCGCGACGAGGACGGCGACGACTATCTCGACGCCGTCGTCAAGGAGGTCCTGCGCTCACGCCCGGTGCTGGCGATCGCGCCCCGGCAGGTCGTCTCCCCGTTCACGGTCGGCGGCTGGACGCTGCCTCCGGGCGTGCACGTCACGCCCTGCATCTACCTCACCCACCGCCGCCCCGAGCTGTGGGGCGATCCCATGGCGTTCCGGCCGGAGCGCTTCCTCGACGGCGTCCCGCCGGCGCCGTACGCGTTCATCCCCTTCGGCGGCGGCACGCGCCGCTGCCTCGGCGCTGCGTTCGCGACGCTCGAGATGCGCGAGGTGCTGCGCGCGGTCGCGATTCGCTACGCGCTGAGCCCGGTAAACCCGGAGGGAGAACGGATGCGCCGACGCTCGATCACGATGACGCCTTCGCGCGGCGGCCACGTGGTCCCCGAGGCGCTAGCGTCATCTGCCGCCCGATGCCCCTCTTCTGCCGTCACAACCGCCTGAGCGCCAACTGCCCGATCTGCAGCCGCGAGCTGGAGGCCGAGCTGCGCGCCAAGGCGCCGTCGCGCCCCTCGAGCGCCCGCCGCTCCACGACCCGGTCGGCCACGCGCGCCGCGGGCGGCCGGCGTGGCGTCGTGACCCGCAAGCTCGCGCGTGCGGCTGACGACGGCTACCGCAACCCGCTCGTCCCCGGCCTGCGGGCGACGGCCGACGCCGAGCGCCTCGCCGCCGCGCTGGCCGCCGCCGCGGTCCGGCTCGAGCCGCCCGGGCCGTACCCCGAGGTCGCCACGGAGCCCGACCTCGAGGAGGCGACCTGGCTCGCGTTCCTGCGCGCCGCCGGCGAGCAGGAGCGCCCGACGTGGGCGTCCGGCGAGGCGCCCTCCGAGACCGCGCGCGCCTATCGGGCGTGGGTGGCGCGCGCCGGCTCCCAGCAGGCGGCCTTCGAGGGCGAGCCCGCGTGGACGCCCGAGCGCCGCTTCTCGCGCGTGTTCGAGCGCCTCGCGCTACCCGGCTTCCCCCGTGCGGCGCGCTTCGACCTGCTGACGGCGCTCGGCGCCGCGGGCCGCTACGAGCTGAAGGCTGCGGAGCTGCGGCTGGCCGCCGGGGAGGATGCGACCACCGAGGCGGCGAAGCGACTGCTGGTGTCCGGCGACAAGCTCCTGCTCGAGCGTCGCGCCCGCGAGCTGGCCGAGGCGACCGGCGTGCCACTCGGCGCGCTCGACCGCGCCCTCGCGGTCTGGGGCACGCCGGGCGAGCACGCCGACCTGGCCGGCGACGTCCCAGCGCCGATCCGCGCCGCGCTCTCCCTGCGGTGAGCGCACCGGCCGTCCCCGCGCCGGTCCGGCCTGCTCCGACCGAGGGCCGCGAGCCGCCTGCGCCCCGCGCAGGGATGTGGGTGTGGGTGGCGGTCTGCCTCGGGCTGGGCGCGCTGTCGCTGCTCATGGTCTCGGCGCCGACCTACGACCCGTGGGCCTGGATCATCTGGGGGCGCGAGATCACCCACCTCGACCTCGTGACCACGGAGGGGCCGTCGTGGAAGCCGCTGCCGGTGCTGTTCACGACGCCCTTCGCGCTCGTGGGCGACGACGCGGCCCCCGGCCTATGGCTCGCCGTCGCACGCGCCGGCGGGCTGCTCGCGTTCGTGATGGCCTACCGGCTCGGCGCCCGCCTCGCCGGCCCTGTGGCGGGGCTCATCGCCGCCGGCTCGCTGTTCCTCGCCGACGAGTTCATCCGCAACTTCTGGCGCGGGAACTCCGAAGGGCTGCTCGTGGCCTTCGTGCTGTGGGCGGTCGAGCGACACCTCGACGGGCGCCGCATGCACGCGTTCCTGCTCGGCTTCGCGGCCTCGCTCCTGCGTCCCGAGCTGTGGCCGTTCTGGGGCCTCTACGGGCTCTGGCTCGTCTGGCAGGCGCGGGATGGGGAGACCCGCCGGCGCGACGCCGCGGTCGTCTTCGGCAGCGGCGCACTCGCCATCGTCCTGTGGTTCCTGCCCGAGTACCTCGGCTCCGGCGACTGGCTGCGCGCGGCGAGCCGGGCGCTCGACCCGGACCCCGACTCGGCCGCCTTCGCCGACTCGCCGTTCGTGGAGGTCTTCGTGCGCTCGGCCGCGATCCTCAGCGCACCGGTCTATGTCGGCGGAGCGCTCGCCACCGCCGTGGCGGCCGTCGCGTGGCGCCGGCACCGGCGCGGCGGCCTGCGGCTGGCGCTGGCTGCGGGCGCGACGATCCTCATGATCGGGGTCGCGCTGATGACCGAGGGCGGGTTCGCCGGCAACCTGCGCTACGTCGCGCTGCCGGCCGCGATCGTGTGCGTGCTCGCCGGCGCGGGCTGGGTGGAGCTCGTCCGCAGCGCCCGCGGGCGCTGGGGCGCTCGCGGCGCGCTCGCGGCCACGGTGCTCGTCGTGGCGGCGTGGGCGCCCTTCGTCGCCAACGACTGGTCGACGCTTCGCTTCCACTGGGACCTGGTCGAGAAGGAAGCCGACTTCTACGGCCCAAACCTACGCTCGGTGATCGCCAAGGCGGGCGGCGAGGACCGCATCAAGGCGTGCGGCGGGGTCTTCGCCGGCCGCTTCCAGGTCCAGGCCGTCGCCTGGTACGTCCACATGCACGGGCGCGACGTGAACATCTTCCCGTTCGGGCCCGGCACGACGGTCGCGCAGGGCGACTCGCTGCTGTCGCGCGACCCGCGCTACCCGGAGGTCACGAAGACCCGCCGCTGGACCGTGGGGAGCAGCTGTGGCCGCGGGTAATCTCACTGCCATGGCCACCTATGCCTCTCGCCCGGCATGGGGCCTTCGGGCGCTGGCGGTGACCCGGCCACGCGTCGCCGTGCCGGCGGGGCTCGCCGCGCTCGTCCTGCTGTCGCTGATCCTGCGCACGCGCGAGCTCGGGATCGGCTTCTGGATCGACGAGGGGCTTTCGGTCGGCATCGCCGACCGCCCGCTGGGGGACATCCCCGACGCCCTCCGCCTCGACGGCTCGCCGCCGCTGTACTACCTGCTCCTGCACGTCTGGATGCAGGTGGTGGGCACCAGCGAGGAGGCGACGCGCATGCTCTCGGTGACGTGCGCGCTACTCGCGGTGCCGGTGGCGTGGTGGGCGGCTCGAGGGATGTTCGGCACCCGTGCCGGATGGATGGCCGCCCTCCTCGTCGCGACCAACCCGTTCCTGACCGAGTATGCGCAGGAGGCGCGGATGTACGCCCTCTGCGCGCTGCTGGCTCTCGTCGCGTGCGGAGCGTTCGGGAAGGCGATCCTTTCCGACGCGCCGGCCCGGTCGCGCGCGCCGTGGGCAGCGGTCCTGGCGGTGACGCTCGCGGCGCTGCTGTACACGCACAACTGGGCGATCTTCCTGAGCGCGGCGTTCGGCGCCGTGTGGCTGTTCATGGTCTGGCGGGCGCGCGAGCGCCGCGACCTGCTTCTCACCGGCGGCGTGGCATTCGGCGGCGCCCTGCTCCTCTACGCGCCGTGGATCCCGACCACGCTCTACCAGGCCGCCCACACCGGGGCGCCGTGGTCGGAGCCACCGACCGTGGTCGAGTTCCTGGGCGCGCCCGGCGTGATGCTCGGCCAGTTCGCGCAGGTCGCGCTGCTGATGGCGGCGGGAGCGGGCCTCGCGACCCTGTGGCCGCCGCGCCGCTCGATCGTCGCGCGCGCCGCCTGGGCGCTGCTGGGGGTCGCGGTGCTCACGGTGACGTTCGCGTGGCTGTCCTCGCAGCTCTCCCCGGCGTGGGCGAACCGCTACCTGGCCGTCGCCATGCCGCCGCTTCTCCTGGTGGGGGCGGCCGGCCTCGGGCACGCCGGCCGGCTCGGCGTGGCCGGCGTCATCGTGGCGGCCGCGCTCGCGGCCGGCGACACCGCGCGCGACGACAAGAGCAACGTGCGCGACGTGGCCGAGGCCGTCGCCCCGAGCCTGCGGCCCGGCGACCTCGTCGTGTCCACCCAGCCCGAGCAGGTCTCGGTGCTCGCCTACTACCTGCCGTCCGGCCTCCGCTTCGCGACGCTGACCGGGGAGCAGCGGGACACCGGCGTCACCGACTGGCGCGACGGGCCCGAGCGCCTGCGCGAGGCGACGCCCGAGAAGGACCTGGGGCCGCTGCTCGACCGGCTGCGCCCCGGCCAGCGGCTGGCCCTCGTGTCGCCCATCATCTTCGACCTCGACCGCTGGCAGGCGCCGTGGACCGAGCTCGTCCGCGTGCGCTCGGGCGAGTGGCAGCAGTACGTGTCCAACGACCGCCGCTTCGCCACGAGCGCGGTCGAGCCCGTGCTGCCCGTGAAGGAGCGCCGCCCGAACGCCGTCCAGGCGACGGTCTACGTCAAGACGAGCGACTGAGCTGCGGGCGGGCGGGGCGCGACGGCGCGTCCGGCTCGGCGGCGGGGAGCAGCAGCTCGAAGCAGGCGCCCGGCGGGTCGTCCTCGACCAGCCGCAGCGAGCCGCCCATGCGCTCGGCCAGCTCGCGGCCGATCGCAAGACCGAGCCCGAAGCCGCTCTCGGAGGCGGCGGCGCGACCGCGGTGGAAGCGCTCGAACACGTGCTCGCGCTCCTCGGCCGGGATCCCCGGCCCGCGGTCGGCGACCCTGACCCCGGCGCGGCCATCGTGGAGCGCGGTGTCGAGCACGATCGGCTCGCCGGCCGGCCCGTAGCGGAGCGCGTTGTCGAGCAGGATCCGTACGACGCGCGCGACCGCGTCGGGATCGCCGCGGCCCCAGCAGCCCTCGGCCGGCGGGTGCACCTGCAGGTCGATGTCGCGCTCGCGGGCGCGCAGCTCGAACTCGGCGGCCACCGCGCGCGCGAGCTCGCCCAGCTCCACCGGCTCCGAGCGCAGCTGCACGGCCGCGTCGAGCCGGCTGAGGTCGAGCAGCTCGACGGCCAGCGCCGACAGGCGGCGCAGCTCGCGCCGCGCGTTGGTGACCTGGAGCTGGGCGTCCTCGATGTCGACGCCACCGTCGCGCAGGTCTTCGGCGAGCAGCTCCATCGTCCCTTGGAGCATCGTCAGCGGCGTGCGCAGCTCGTGAGAGGCGGTGGAGACGAACGAGCGCCGCGCGGCCTCCTGGCGGCGCAGCTCCTCCTGCATGCGCGCGAGCGCGAGCGCCAGGTCGCCGACCTCGTCGCGGCCGCTGTCGCGCGGGGCCGGGGCGTCCGGGCCCTCCTTGGTGATGCGGAGGGCGGCGGCGCGCAGGCGGGCGAGCCGGCGCAGCAGCGTGCCGGAGAGCGTGATGGCGAGCGCGATGGCGACGAGCAGGCCGACGCCCGCGCCGGCCAGCAGCGCGTTGCGGACCTGGTCGGCGGCCGCCGCCACCTCGGTCAGGCGCCGCTCGGCGACCAGCACGCCGTCGGTGTGCGGCGCCTGGTTGCGCAGCCGCAGCGCGATCGTGACCTTGTCTCCGTCGAACTTGGTGACGGTGCGGTCCTCGCGGATCGCGGTCAGCGCGGCGATCGTCGCGTCGCGCGTGGTCGACGGCGTGAAGTCCGAGTCGTAGTTGAACTCGGGCAGCGCGCTCGTGTCGTCGTCGCCGTCGACCAGCACGCGGGTGTCGACACGCTCGCGGAGGTCGAACGAGGCCTGGCTGACGCGCGACAGCCGCTCCGGCTCCTCGTAGCGCAGCGCGTCGGCGAAATCGGCCGCGCTGGCCAGCAGCGCGTCGTTGAGGGTCTCCACGCTCTGGTCGCGCAGCTGGGTCTGGAGGGGCCCGAGCACGATCGCGCCGACGACCGCCAGCGTCAGCATGCTGGTCACCACGAAGGCGACGAGGAGGCGCCCGCGCAGGCCGCCGCGGGTGAGCTTCTCTCTCATGGCTCCCGGAACCGGTACCCGCGGCCCGGGACGGTGAGGATGAGCGAGGGCTGGTCGGGCCGGGCCTCGAGCTTCTCGCGCAGGTGGCGGATGTGGACGTCGATCGCCCGGGGGTCGCGGTAGGCGCTGTCGCCCCAGATCGAGCGCAACAGCTCCTGGCGGTTGAAGGCGTGGCCGGGGCGCGACATCAGGCGCGCGATCAGCTCGTACTCGCTGAAGGTGAGCTTGACGGGCCTGCCGTCGACCGCCACCCGCCGCTCGTCCTGGTCGATCATCACCGGCCCGACGCGCAGGCTGCCCTCGACCACGCGCCCGTGCACGCGCCGCAGGACGGCGCGGATCCGGCTGCGCAGCTCGGCGAGGCCGAACGGCTTGGTGACGTAGTCGTCGGCCCCGGCCTCGAGCCCCTGCACCGCGTCCGCCTCGCTGTCGAGCGCCGTGAGCATGATGATCGGGACCACGTCGCGGCGGCCGCGCAGCATGCGCGCCACGTCGTGGCCGGTGGGGCCGGCGCCCAGCGCCACGTCGAGCAGCACCACGTCGTAGGGGCGGCCGGCCGCGGCGTCGAGCGCCGACTGCCCGTCGGCCACCGCGGTCACGCGGTGCCCCTCGCGCTCGAAGGAGCGGGTGAGCATCTCGCGCAGCGGCCGGTCGTCGTCCACCAGCAGGATGTCGAGCGTCGAGGCGGTCTGCACCGGAGGAGAGAGTAGTGCCCGGCCCATCAGTTAAGGGCTGTTAGGAGGGCTTAACGGCAGGCCGGATTCCAGCAGGGAGCGGGCAAGGATGGTCGACATGTCGACCCTTGATTTCGAACCCACTCGCCGCCGGTTCGGGCGGGAGGGGACCGACCGTCCCGTCGCCGTGCTCGGCGGCGGCCCGGCCGGCCTGACGGCCGGCTACCTGCTCGCCCGGCAGGGCCGTCCCGTCATCGTCTTCGAGGCGGAGGACCAGGTTGGCGGTATCGCCAAGACCGAGGTGCGTGACGGCTACCGCTTTGACCTGGGCGGCCACCGCTTCTTCACCAAGTCCAAGGAAGTGGACGACCTCTGGCACGAGGTCATGCGCGAGGAGTTCCTCAAGCGCCCGCGGATGTCGCGCATCTACTGGAACGGCAAGTTCCTCGACTACCCGCTGAACGGAATGGACGTCCTGAAGAAGCTTGGCCCCGTCGAGGTCATCCGCGCGGGCCTGTCCTACCTATGGGCGGCGGCCAAGCCCAAGGGCCGCGAGGAGAACTTCGAGCAGTGGGTCTCCAACCGCTTCGGCAAGCGGCTCTACCAGCACTTCTTCAAGACCTACACCGAGAAGGTGTGGGGCGTGCCGACCACCGAGCTGCGCTCCGAGTGGGCGGCCCAGCGGATCAAGGGCCTCTCGTTCTTCTCCGCCGCCAAGGCCGCGTTCTTCGGCAACAAGGGCAACAAGATCAAGTCGCTGATCTCCGAGTTCCACTACCCGCGCTTCGGCCCCGGCCAGATGTGGGAGACGATGGCCGACGAGATCATCGCCGCGGGCGGCGAGGTGCGCCTCAACACCCCGGTCAGCAAGCTCGAGGTCCGCGATGGCAAGATCGAGGCGATCGAGGCCGGCGGCGAGCGCATCGAGCCCAGCCACGTCATCTCCTCGCTCCCGCTGCGGGCGACCGTCGGCATGGCCGGCGCCGCCGCCTCCGGCGAGGTCCAGACGGCGGCCCGCGGCCTGCGCTACCGCGACTTCCTGACCGTCGCGCTGATCATCGACGGGGAGGACCTGTTCCCGGACAACTGGATCTACATCCACGACCCGAGCGTGCGCGTGGGCCGGATCCAGAACTTCCGCTCCTGGAGCCCGTGGATGGTGCCCGACCAGTCGAAGGCGTCGGTCGGCCTCGAGTACTTCTGCTTCAGCGGCGACGAGCTGTGGGAGATGGACGACGACAAGCTGGTCGAGCTGGCCAAGCAGGAGCTCGCCCAGCTCGGGCTCGCCGACCCGGACAAGGTCGAGAAGGGCTACGTCACCCGCGTCCCGCTCGCCTACCCGATGTACGACGCCGACTACAGCGAGCGCGTGGACTCGATCCGCGGCTGGCTGGAGGGCATCGGCAACCTGATCCAGGTCGGCCGCAACGGCCTGCACCGCTACAACAACTCCGATCACTCGATGCTGACGGCGATGCGCGCGGTCGAGAACATCACCTCGCGCGCGCAGCACGACATCTGGGCGGTCAACGCCGAGTCCGTGTACCACGAGGAGACGGTGGCCGACGAGCATCCGTACAAGCGCGCCCCCGAGACGCGCGCGATGCGGGAGCCGCTGGCCGACGCTCCGTTTTCCTGAGTTAGAATCCGGACACTTGTGGACGCATGTTTGATGGCTGTCGCGGTGCGCTGCTGACAGTCTGAGCAGTGTCTGGAGGGCGTACGGATTCCGGGCCACAAGCGGTGGCCCGCTCACGGAGGAGGCGCGAAGGATTCGCTTTGAAGCGGCCGGTTGGCGCGAGCCACCCGGCCGTTTCTCTTCAGGGCGCCCGGGTACGCCTGTGGGCATGGGGGAACGAGACACGCACAGCGCGCAGGACGCCGCTCAGCAGCAGGAGCAGGACGTCGAGCAGGCGAAGGAGGAGCTCCACGAGCTCGAGGAGGGCGAGCCGCCCGAGAAGCTCGAGGACTGGCCCGAGGGAAAGGCCAAGTACCTGACCTACGGCGGGCCGGAGGGCAGCGCCGGCTACGACGAGGGGCCGACCCGCAAGCTCGGTCCGTCCTCGCTCGAGCACCACGAGGACGGCTCGGTGAGCATCGAGGGCGAGAAGGTCGACGACCCCGAGCAGTACAAGGCCGAGCCGATCCCCGGCAGCCCGAAGAACGACCCCGACGACTAGTCCCGCGGCGGTTCCAGCGGCCCCGGCGACGCTGGTAGCGTTGCCCGCGAGAGGCTATGGAGCTCAAGGTGCTGGGCCCGCTCGAGGTCACCGACGGCACCGCAACGCTCGCGCTCGGCGGCCGCAAGCCGCGCGCGCTGCTGGCTCGCCTCGCGCTCGAGGCCAACCGGACCGTCGCGGTCCAGCGGCTCGTGGACGACCTGTGGGGCGACGAGGTCCCCGACTCGGCGCCCAAGATGGTGCAGATCTACGTCTCGCAGCTGCGCAAGGTGCTGCCCGAGGGCGTGCTGTGCACGCGGCCTCCGGGCTACGCGATCGAGCTGGCGCCGGAGGCGGTCGACGCCACGCGCTTCGCCGCCCTGCGAGCGGAGGGCCGCGCCGCGCTGGCCGCCGGTGACCCCCAGGCCGCCTCCGAGCGGCTGCGGGAGGCGCTCGCGCTGTGGCGTGGCCCGGCGCTCGCCGAGTTCTCCGAGCCGTTCGCGAGCGCCGAGGCGGCCCACCTCGAGGAGCTGCGCCTCGTCTGCCTGGAGGAGCGCATCGAGGCGGACATCGCCTGCGGGCGCCACGCCGACGTCGTGGGCGAGCTCGAGGCGCTCGTCGCCCGCCACCCCCTGCGCGAGTCGCTGCACCGCCATCTGACGCTGGCGCTCTACCGGGCGGGGCGGCAGGCCGATGCGCTGGCCGCCTACGAGCGGTTCCGGCGGCGGCTCGACGAGGAGCTCGGGCTCGAGCCGTCGCCGCCGCTGAAGGCGCTCCAGCTCGCGATCCTCAAGCAGGACACCAGCCTCGAGATCGAGGCGCCCCGCCGCAACGGCTCGCGCGCGCCGCGCGGCGGCGACCGCTTCGTCGGCCGCGAGCGCGAGCTCGGCCGGCTCATCGGCGCGCTCGGGGCCGCCCAGGCGGGCGCCGGCACGACCTGCCTCGTCGCCGGCCCGGCCGGCATCGGCAAGACGCGGCTGACCGCCGAGCTCGCAGAGGTGGCGAGCGCCCGCGGCATGACGGCGCTCACCGGGCGCTGCATCCAGCTCGTCGGCGCCGGACTGCCGTACCTGCCGTTCGTCGACGCCATGCGGACGGTCTGCGACTGGCCGGACCCCGGTTCCCGGCTGGCGGCCTCCGGCTCGCGGCTCGCGCTCTTCGAGGAGGTGGTGCACGAGCTCGACGCGATCGCTCCGGCGCTGATCGTGCTCGAGGACCTCCAGTGGGCCGACGCGTCCACGCTCGACCTGGTCGCCTTCCTCAGCCACGCCATCGGCGCCCATCGCCTCCTGCTCGTCGGTACCTATCGCAGCGAGGAGGTGCATCCGGGCGATCCCGTGCGGCGCATCGAGGCGGAGACGCTGCTGCTCGAGCCGCTCCCGCCCGGCGACATCGACGCGCTGCTGGTGGCGCGCAGCGAGACGCCGCTGCCCGCGGAGTTCCGGCGCATGATCGCCGTGCGGTCGGACGGGAACCCGCTGTTCGCGCGTGAGCTGCTCGCCGCCGCCGCCCGCGGCGAGACCGCCGTCCCCGAGGCGTTGCGCGACCTCCTGCTCGGGTACGTCGCCCGCCTCGGGCCCGATGCACGCTCGGTCCTGCGCGTCGCCGCGGCCGCCGGCCGCGACGCGTCGTATGGCCTGCTCGCCGCCGTGGTGCCGCTCGGCGAGCTGGAGCTCGCGGGGGCGCTGCGGGAGGCGGTCGAGCACGACGTTCTGGTCCCCGACCAGGCCGGCGGCACGTTCCGGTTCCGGCACGCGCTGTTCGCGGAGGCCGTGTACGGCACGCTGCTCCCGGGCGAGCGCGAGGTGCTGCACCAGCGCCTGGCCCGGGGGCTGACCGAGGAGCCGCGGCTGGCGACGAACGGCGCCGCCGCCGGCGAGGCCGCCCACCACTGGGTCGCCGCCGGCCGGCCGGCCGAAGCGCTCGCGGCGTCCCTCCAGGCCGCGCGCGAGGCCGAGCGGGTCTCGGGGCTGACCGAGGCGCTGCGCCACGTCGAGCGCGTGCTCGAGCTGTGGGCACACGTGCCGGCCGCCGAGGAGCTGTCGGGCGTGGCCCTGCCCTCCGTCCTGACCTGGGCCGCGGAGCTCGGGCGCGAGGACGGCGGAAGCGAGGCGTCGCTGGCGATCGCGGAGGCTCGCCGGCTGTATCCGACGGCCGTCGTGCTCGAGAGCCTCGCCGTCCAGCAGACGCGCGCGTTCGACGAGGCGGCGCTGGACGCGCTGCGAGCCGCGAACGAGCGCCTGCGCGCGGCCGCCGGCGATCCGGAGGCCGCCAGCGCGGCGGACGACGACTTCCACCGGGCGCTCACGGCGCCGAGCGGCAACGCGCACCTGCTGGCCGCCCTCGAGCCGATCAAGCAGGCGCTCCTGCGCTACGAGCACGTCTACATGCGCGAAGCCGAGCGCGTCGAGCGCTCCGTCACCCAGCACGCGGCGATCATCGTGGCGCTCGAGCGCGGCGACCACGCCGGGGCCGCCCAGCTCCTGCGCGAGAACCTGGGACGCGGCCTGCCGGACCTCAAGGCAGAGCTCGAGGGCTGATTTACCGGAGCGCTACCGGGCGGCAACCGGGTGCCGCTTGGCTGCCCGGCATGACCAAACTCCTCGACAGGATTCGCAACGGCGTCGACTCCGAGCAGATGTACGGCACGCTCGACGCGATCAAGGCGACGCCCGAGCTCGGCGTCTTCCAGTTCCGGGCCCACAACCGCTGGATCGACGGCGCCCACAACCGCTCGACCATCCAGGGCTTCTACGGCGCCGGTCAGGAGGACACGACGCGCGCCGAGGCGTTCACGATCGACGCGGGCGAGCCCGCCGTCCTGCTCGGCTCCGACACGGGCGCCAACCCCGCCGAGCACCTGCTGCACGCGCTCGCCGCCTGCTTGACCACCTCGCTGGTCTACGTGGCCGCCGCACGCGGCGTCCGGCTCACCGAGGTCGAGTCGACGATCCAGGGCGACATGGACGTCCGCGGCGCGCTCGGCCTCTCCGACGAGGTGCGCAACGGCTTCGAGAAGATCAGCATCTCGTTCCGCGTGAAGGGCGACGCCCCGCCGGAGAAGCTGGAGGAGGTCGTGGAGCGTGCGCAGGCGCGTTCGGCGGTGTTCGACATGGTCACCAACGGCGTGCCGGTCGATGTCGGCGTCGTCACCGGCTGATGCACGAGCTCACCGCCACGACCGAGGCCGGCGCACGGCTCGTGCGCCTGGCCGAGGTCCTCGCCGAGGAGGAGCTCGCCGGCCGCGCGGGCGTCCACGACCGCGAGGCGTCGTTCCCGCACGCGAGCATCGACGCGCTCAAGCGGGCCGGCTACTTCACCGCCCCGATCCCCGCCGCGCTCGGCGGGCTGGGGGTGACCTCGGTCCACGACCTCGTCGTCGCCTCCAGCCGCCTCGCGCGCGGTGACGCATCGGTCGCGATCGGGGTCAACATGCACCTGATCCTGCTCGGCAGCATGGTCCGGCGCCTCCAGATCGCCGAGGCGGCCGGCGACGACAGACGGGCCCGCGCGTTCGCGGCGACGCTGGAGGCGATCGTCCGCGACGGGGTCGTCATGGCCACTGCGATCAGCGAGCTGGGCCAGGACCTCACGCGGCCGCAGACGACCGCGGCCCGCACGGAGGCGGGCTGGCGGATCGACGGGCGCAAGGCGTTCTGCACCATGTCTCCCGCCGCCACGGTTCTCTACACCGCGGTCACCTACGCCGGTGGCGACGGCGGCGAGCGCTACGGCTACGCGCAGGTCCCGCCCGACGCGCCCGGGGTCGAGATCCATGGCGACTGGGACGCGCTCGGCATGCGCGCGTCCGGCAGCCACTCGGTCACGTTCACCGCGGTCGAGCTGCCGGAGTCGGCGCTCCGCGGCGGCTTCGCGGCCGGTGACGCGACCGCGTACATGGAGCGCAACCTCAGCGCGGGGCTCTTCCACGCCTCGGCTTCGCTCGGGATCGCCGAGGCCGCGAGCGACGCGGCGACCCGGCCGCTGGCCGCCCGGGGCGAGCCCGACGCCCGCGCCCACAACCTGCTGGCGGAGAACCTCGTCGAGCTCGGCGCGTGCCGCGCCACGCTGTCGCGGGCCGCCTCGCTGATCGACGCCTACCACGACGCCAACCCGGCGGCGGACGGGACGGACGAGGAGCTCGCCGGGCTGTTCGCGGCCGCGCAGGCGGCGAAGACGTTCGTCACCGAGGCCTCCGCGCGGATCGTCGACCGGGCGCTCTCGCTGTCGGGGGGCGCCGGCTACCTCAACGGCAGCCCGCTCGCCCGCGCGTACCGAGACGTCCGGGCCGGCGGCTTCATGCACCCGCTCGGCACCAACCGCGCCTACGCGCTGCTCGGCGACGTCGCGTTGGGCCGCCCGGCCGTCGTCCACTGACATGCGCTCCGTAAACGCCCTGGAGGCGACCGCCGGCGTCGACGAAGGCGACCTGCGCACAGCGCTGGGTCGCTTCGCCACCGGCGTCGCGTTTGTGACCGGCGAGGCGGACGGCGCGCCGCTCGGGCTGATCGTGAGCTCGTTCAGCGCCGTGTCGCTGCGGCCACCGCTCGTCTCGTTCTGCCCGGCGCGCGACTCGTTCACCTGGCGCCGGATGCGTCCGTCCGGCCGCTTTGCGGTCCACGTCCTCGGGGCGCGGCACGCGGCCTTCGCGCGCCGGGCCGGCACTCCGGGCGCCGACCGCTTCGCGGGCGCCGAGCCCGTGCTCCGCGAGGCGCTCGCCGTGCTCGAGTGCGAGCTCGAGGCCGAGCACGCCGCCGGCGATCACCGGATCGTCGTCGGCCGCGTTGACGCCGTGCGGGTGCCCGCCGCGCGCGAGCCGCTCGTCTACTGGGCGGGCGGCTTCGGCTCCTTCCGGAGCGTCGACGGGTAAGGCGCACGAGGCCCCCGCGGCGAGCGGTCTACGATCGGGACGTCGTGTCGCCGCTCGCCATCCGCCTGGTCGGACGCCCGGAGATCGAGCGCGACGGCGCGATCGTCGCTCCGCCGCGCGGGCACAAGTCGTGGGCCGTGCTCGCCTATCTCGTGCTGGCCGGCCGGCCGGTGGCGCGGGCGCAGCTGGCCGCGCTGATCTTCGGCGACGCCGCCGACCCGCTCGGGGCGCTGCGCTGGAGCCTCGCGCAGCTGCGGCGCGCGCTCGGTGTGCCGGGCGCGCTGGACGGCGACCCGCTGGCGCTCAGGCTGCCGCCGGGGACGGCGGTCGACGTGCTGGCCCTCGGCGCCGGTGATCCCGACCCGGCGCTCGCGCGCGGTGAGCTGCTGGAGCGGGTCGATCCCGGTGGCGCGACCGACTTCGGTGCGTGGCTGCTCGTCGAGCGCCGGCGCATCGCCGGCCTGTGCGAGGCCGTGCTGCGGGATGCGGCGCTCGCGGCGCTGGCCGGCGGCGTCCCGCTCGACGCCGCCGCGTTCGCGTCCCGGGCGGTCGCCATGAACCCGTTCGACGATGCCGCCCATGAGCTGCTGGTGCGGTGCCTGGCGCGCGCGGGAGACATCGGCGCCGCGCGCGAGCACGCCGACGCGTGCGAGCGGCTGTTCCGCCGCGAGCTTGGCCGCGCGCCCGATCCGGGCGTGCGGCGGGCGGCGGGCGAGCGCGATGAGCGCAGCGGTCCGGCGGTCGGCGACCGGTCGGCGGCGGTGGGGCAGCTGGAGGCGGGCCGCGCGGCGGTCGCCGCGGGAGCTGTGGAGCCCGGCATCGCGTGCCTGCGCCAGGCGTCCGCCGAGGCGCGCGCGGTCGGCGACCCGGCGCTCCTCGCACGGTCGCTCGCGGCACTCGGCTCGGCGCTCGTGCACCTCCTGCGCGGCGGCGACGAGGAGGGCGCCGCGGTGCTGCACGAGGCGCTGGCGCTCGCCGAGGCCTGCGGCGAGCGCCAGGCGGCCTGCAAGGCGTGCCGGGAGCTCGGGTTCATCGCGGTGCAGGCCGGCCGCGGCGTGTCGGCAGGGAGATGGCTGCAGCGGGCGGCCGCGCTGGCGGTCGACGACCATGAGCGCGCCGGCGTGCTCGGCGTGCGCGGGCAGGCCCTGTCGGACCGCGCGCACTACGGAGCCGCGATCGCGCTGCTCGAGGAGTCGGCCGCCGCGGCGCAGCGCTGCGGCGACGCCCGCCAGCGTGCGTGGTCGCTGGCCATCCTCGGCCGCGCGTTGCTGCTGCGCGGGCAGCTGCCGGAGGCGGTCGAGGCGCTCGACGAGTCTTTGGCATTGGTGGACAAGGAGGGCTGGGTGGCGTTCCAGCCGTTCCCGGAGGCGCTGCGGGCCGAGGTCGCCCTCCACCAGGGCGACACCGACCACGCGATCGCGCTGCTCGACCATGCCTTCCCGCTCGGGTGCCGCCTCGGCGATCCCTGCTGGGAGGCGATCGCGGCCCGTGCCCGCGGGCTGGTCCACGAGGCGGCCGGCGAGCGCGAGCAGGCGCTGGCGTGGCTGGCCGACGCGGCGGACCGCGCCGTGCGCGTCCCGGACCCGTACGCCTGGATGCACGCCTGGTGCCTGGACGCGCTGGCCGCCGTCGCGATCGACGACGAGGCGCCCACCGCCGCGGAGGTCGTGGCGCGGCTCGAGACGCGGGCTGCCCGCGGCGACTTCCGCGAGCTCGTGGTGCGCGGCGCGCTGCATCGGGCCCGGCTCGGCGATCCCGGCGGCCTCCAGGCCTCCCGCCTGCTCGGCGAGGCGATCGACAACCCGGCGCTGCACTCCGCCCTGGCCGCTGCCGCCTGATCACACGCGCGGTCACACGGCCGGCTGATGGAGTCGCGCCATGGACGAGATGACATTGGCGCAGGAGCTGCCGCAGCTCGACGCGAGCTCCCTCGTGGACGCCGAGCGGCTGGAAGCTGAGGTCAAGGCCATGTACCGCCACGTGGCGCGCAGGGACGACGCGGACCTGCACTTCGAGGTCGGACGCGCCGTCGCCGAGCACCTCGGCTACCCGGCCGCGCTCCTCGACGCGATCCCCGCCGAGGCGCTGGCCTCGTTCGCGGGCGTGGGATACCACCTCGACCTCGCCGCGCTCCGGCCCGGCGAGGCCGCGCTCGACCTGGGCTCGGGATCCGGCACCGACCTCTTCTGCGCCGCGGTGCTGGTGGGCGATCCCGGCCGCGTCGTCGGGGTGGACTTCACCGACGCGCAGCTCGACAAGGCGACGCGGCTCCGCAACGGCTTCTCGCAGGTCGATCTGGTCGAGGGCCGGATCGAGGAGCTGCCGTTCGAGGACGAGAGCTTCGACGCGGTGATCTCCAACGGCGTCATCAACCTCTCGCCGCGCAAGGACCGGGTGTTCGCCGAGGCGGCACGGGTGCTGCGGCCCGGCGGGCGGCTGGCGATCTCGGACATCGTCAGCGGGCACGCGCTGAAGGAGCGCACGCGGCGCAACGTCGACCTGTGGGCGGCCTGCATCGCGGGGGCGATCCCGCGCGATGACTACCTGGCGGCGATCGCGGCGCAGGGCCTCGAGGTCCGCCAGCTGCGGAGGAACGACTACCGCTTCATCTCCGAGCGGGCGCTCGAAGCCTGCAGCATCTACGCGGTCGAGAGCGTCTCGCTGGTCGCCGTCAAGCGAGGCTGACGCGGAGCTCAGTGGGGCGCGACGGTGCCGTCCGCCGGCTCGAGCGGCAGGCCCTTCTCGTCCCAGGCCGTGATGCCGCCGTCCATCGAGTACGCGTCGTAGCCGGCGCGCCGGAAGGCGTTGGCCGCCATCCCCGAGCGGGCCCCGAGGCGGCAGTAGAAGACGACGGGCGTCTCGCGGTCGATCGTCGGCGCCTGCGCGGCGACGCGCTCGAGCTCGACGTGCCGGGCGCCCGCGACGCGGCCGGCCTCCCACTCGTAGGTCTCACGGACGTCGACGAGCTGGATCTCGCCCGCCTCGTGGCGCTCGCGCACCCACTCGGGGCTGACGTCGACGTCCTGGGCGTGGAAGGCGTGGTCGGCCATCCATTCCCACGGTACTAGGGTCCTCGCGTGCCTCATTGGGTGAACTGGTCGCGGACGCAGCGGTGCTCACCCGCCGTGCTCGAGCGACCGCGATCGCGCGAGGAGGTGGTCGCGGCGCTCGAGCGAGCGGCGGCGGCCGGGCGGACCGTGCGGGTGGCGGGCTCCGGCCACTCGTTCACCGACGGCGTGCTGACGGACGGCACGCTGCTGTCGCTGGATCGGATGGACCGGGTGCTCGAGGTCGACCCGGCGAGCGGGCTCGCCCGCGTCGAGGCCGGCATCTCCCTGCACCAGCTGTCGCGCGTGCTGCACTTCTCCGGGCTCGCGCTCCCCAACGTCGGCGACATCGACGTGCAGTCGCTGGCCGGGGCGATCGCCACCGCAACGCATGGGACCGGCGCCCGCCTGCCGAACCTCTCGGCTCAGGTGGAGGAGGTCGAGCTGGTGCTGGCCGACGGCAGCGAGCGCCGGCTGACGGCGGCCGACGGCGACCTGCTGCGGGCGGCGCGGGTCGGGCTCGGCTCGCTGGGCGTGGTCGTAGCGCTCACGCTGCGCTGCGTGCCGTCGTTCCGGCTGCGCGGGATCAAGGACCGCGAGCCGCTCGCCGAGGTGCTCGACACACTGCACGAGCGGGCCGACGCCTCCGAGCACTTCGAGTTCTGGACCTTCCCGCACTCGCCGCTGGCGGTCACTCGCCTCAACACGCGCACCGAGGACGAGCGCGACGCCCCCGGGCGCACCGGCGAGTGGCTCGAGGACGTGTTGCTCGAGAACCACGCCCTCGAGCTCTTCAACCGCGCCGCCCGCCGCTTCCCGCGCGCCATCCCGACGCTCAACCGCACGGCGAGCCGCCTCGCGTCGCGCTCCGAGCGCACCGACTGGTCGTTCCGCATCTTCGCCAGCCCGCGCCGCGTGCGGTTCGTCGAGATGGAGTACGCGGTGCCGCGGGAGCACGCGGTTCAGGCCGTGCTCGGCGCCCGCGAGATCCTGGCCCGCCACCCGGTCTCCTTCCCGCTCGAGCTCCGGCTCGTCGCCGGCGACGACGCGCTGCTCTCGCCCGCACACGGCCGCGACACGGCCTACGTCGCGGTCCACGTGTTCGAGGGGATGGCCTGGGAGCAGCCGTTCCGGGAGGTGGAGGCGTTCATGTCCGCCCTCGACGGCCGCCCCCACTGGGGCAAGCTGTCCTTTCTCACCGCCACCGAGCTCGCCCCGCGCTACCCCGCGTGGGACGCCTTCCAGGCCGCCCGCCGCGCGCTCGACCCCGCCGGTCTGTTCTCCAACGCGTGGGCGCGGCGGGTATTGGGCTAGGCAGCCGCGAACGGCAACTGCGCTGGGTAGGGAGGTGAGGGAGCCGGCCGTGCCGTCGGTCCCTCCTCGTCGCGGTGGTCAAGCCGGGGTTTCGTGTACTTCGGTGGTTGGAGATATCTCCAAATCCACCTTTGTGCTCTAGAAGCGCACAAAGGTGGATTTCGATGATCGTGGCCGCACCGAAATCCACCTTTCCCCGCCTTGACGGACGAGCGCGCGGCCGGCTCCCAGCCTCCCTACCCAGCCGCCGTTGACGTTCGCCGGCGTAACCACACGCCTAGAGGAACGTCTTCCCCTCTCCCCGATACGTCGGCACCGTGGCGACCCGCTGGTCGCCCTGGATCAGGTACAGGACGTCGAAGCGCTCGCACAGCTCGCCGGCCTTGGCGTGCCGCATCCACACGCGGTCGCCGATGCGGAGCCTGCGGGCGGCGCGGCCGAGGAGCGGGGTCTGCACCTCGCCGGCGCCCTCCAGCGGGTCGAGCCGGAGGCCGCGCGGGAAGGCTGGGCGGGGGAGGCGGTCGCGGCCCGCGGCTCCCGAGGCGGGGTAGCCGCCGCCGAGCGCGGTGGCGGTGCGCGGGGACGGCCGGCGGACGACCGGGAGCGCGAAGAAGGCGGCCGGGTGAGGGCTGAATGCGCGGTAGGAGTCGAACAGCGTGGGGGCGAGGAGGCCGGAGCCGGCGGCCACCTCGGTGACCGACGCCTCGGCCGCCGTGGCTTCCACCGAGCCCGTACCGCCGCCGTTGACGAACCGCAGCGGCGCCACCTCGCGCACGGCGCGGACGATCGCCGCGCGCCGGTCGGCGATCTCGCGACCGGAGGCGCGCTGCATCGCCCGCAGGGCGGCGCCCCGGAGCGGGTTGCCGGGCGGCGCGTCGCCGACGCCGGCGATCTGCGCCTCGTACATCATCAGCCCGTCGAGCACGAGCTCGGGCCGGCGGGCGACCTCGCGCGCCAGCTCGACGACCTGCTCCACCGTGCGCAGGGGGGAGCGCTTGGCGCCGATCCTCACCCGGCCGCCGAGCGCCCACCAGCTGGCGTCGACGTCCAGGCACACGCGCACGGGCGCCTCCGGCATGGCGCCGGCGGCCGCGAGCGCGTCGAGGTGCTCGCGGGAGTCGACCATCACCGTCACCCGCTCACGGGCGGCCCCGCCGGCCAGCTCGCGCAGCGCGGCGCGATCGACGGTCGGGTAGCCGACCACCACGTCGTCCTCGTCCAACCACAGCGCCTCCGGGAGCGTGAAGGCCAGCGTGCCGCGCAGGCCGGCCTCGTGGGCTCGCCGGGCGAGCGCCCGGCAGCGCACCGACTTCGACGCCAGCCGCACCGGCTTGCCCGCGGCCCGGCGCAGCAGGTCGGCCGCGTTGGCGTCGAAGGCGTCGAGATCCACGACCGCGAACGGCGGGTCGAGGTCGGCGGTGGCGGCATTCAGGCGCTCGTGCAAGGGCTCGCACGCTATCCGCCGAACCTCTCGCTAGGATGCCGCGCTTCGTAACGCCGAGTCCCGTCCGGCCTGTCCGGAGGGGAGCGGGGGAACCACAGGTCTCGGACCATTGGGGCGAATCGCCGCCAGGAAGGCGGCGTAGCGCGATCTTTCCGCGCGAGCCCGACAGCTAACCCCGTAGGCGCTGGAAAGAAAGGGTCAGTCAGTGCCACGCCGTACAACGCTCGTCGCAGGGCTCGCAGTCGCCGGCCTCACGCTGCCGACCGTCGCGATCGCAGAGGGATACTCGTTCGGGGAGCGCGTTCTGAAACGAGGCACCAGCGGAAGCGACGTCCGCACGCTCCAGCGCTACCTCACGCGGGTGGGTGTGGACACGACCGCCGACGGGCAGTTCGGCCCGCGCACCGCGCGCAGTGTCCGTTCCTGGGAGCGGCGCTCGGACCGCCGGGTCAACGCCCGCGTCTCCCGGGGCGACGCCCGCCGGCTGCGGTTCCAGGTCCAGCAGCGGATCCAGACGCAGCCCGCCCCGGCCGCCGTCCCCGCGGGCGAGCAGGCCACGCTCGGCCCCGACGGCAAGGCGATCGCGCCCGCCTCGGCCCCCCAGCAGGTCAAGGACCTGATCGCGGCCGCCAACCGCATCCACGGCAAGCCATACAAGTACGGCGGCGGTCACGGTACCTGGAACGACACCGGCTACGACTGCTCGGGAGCCATGTCGTACGCCCTCCACGGTGCCGGCCTGCTCAAGCGCCCGCGCGCCTCAGGCGGCTTCACGACCTACGGCCGCGCCGGCAAGGGCTCGTGGATCACCATCTACGCGCACGGCGGCCACGGCTACCTGGTCGTCGCCGGCCTGCGCTTCGACACCGGCTGGAACAACGCCGGCAAGGGCCCGCGCTGGAGCGACGTCATGCGCCCCTCGGACGGCTACGTCGTCCGGCACCCCGCCGGCTTGTAAGAGAGGCGAAGCCCGGTTACTCAGTACACGTCGCGGTCCCGCACGACGGTGCGGTCGGTGGGATGGCGGCGCGCCGAGGACAGGAAGAACAGCGAGATCAGGAGGCCGACGATGCCGACGACCATCAGGATCAGGCCGATCGTCGAGATCTCCAGGCCGGAGACGTCCGCGTTGACGGCGAAATAGAGGATCGCGCCAACAGCGATCAAGAAGAGTGAGGAGCCAATTCCCATGGCCCCTGCATCCCCACGCGCGGCCTGCGCCAAACTAAGGGCATGGAGACGTCCACCGCCCCGACCTACGCGCTGACCGACGAGCAGATCGAGTTCCGCGACACGATCCGCCAGATCGTCGCCGAGCGCGTGGCGCCGCGGGCGGCCGAGATCGACGCCAAGGCCGAGTACCCGTGGGACGTCCGCAAGCTGTTCGCCGAGCATGATCTGCTCGGCCTCCCGTTCCCCGAGGAGTACGGCGGCACGGGGACCGGGACGCTGATGCTCAACGTCGCCGTCGAGGAGGTGGCACACGCCTGCGCCTCGAGCGCGCTGATCCTCATGATCCAGGAGCTCGGCACGCTGCCGATCCAGCTGTTCGGCACCGAGGAGCTCAAGCAGCGCTTCCTGCCACGCTGCGCGAGCGGCGAGTGGTCGCCCGCCTTCGCGCTCTCCGAGCCTGATGCCGGCTCTGACCCGGGCGGCATGATCACCCGCGCGATCCGCGACGGCGACGAGTGGGTGATCAACGGCAACAAGAACTGGATCACCAACCTCGGCATCGCCGACTTCTACGTCGTGTTCGCCAAGACCGATCCGGACGCCGGCCGCTCGCGCGGCATCAGCGCCTTCGTGGTCGAGGCCGACCGCCCCGGCTTCAGCGTCGGCAAGCTCGAGCACAAGCTCGGGATCAAGGGCTCGCCGACCGGGCAGCCGGTCTTCGAGGACGTCCGCGTGCCGGCCGAGAACCTGATCGGAGAGCTGGACCAGGGCATGAAGGTCGCGCTCGGCACGCTCGACCAGTCGCGGCTGGGCGTCGCCGCCCAGGCCGTCGGCATCGCCCAGGGCGCGACCGACCACGCCGCCGCGTACGCGCGCGAGCGCCGCCAGTTCGGCCAGCCGATCGGCGACTTCCAGGGCATCCAGTTCAAGCTCGCCGACATGGAGACCCGCACGGCCGCCGCCCGCGAGCTGCTCTACCGGGCGTGCGCGAAGATCGACCGCCGGGAGCCGGACGCCGGCAAGTACTCGGCGATGGCGAAGCTGTTCGCCTCCGACGCCGCGATGGCGGTCAGCGTGGACGCTGTCCAGGTGCTGGGCGGCTACGGCTACGTGACCGAATACCCGGTCGAGCGCTACATGCGCGACGCCAAGATCACGCAGATCTACGAAGGTACGAACGAGATCCAGCGCCTGGTGATCGCCCGCAGCCTCAGGTAAGGACCGCCATGTTCCAGGACTTCCCCGCCGCCCGCCGCCTCGCAATGACCGCGCTGTTCACGTTCTGCTGCGCGATCCTGATCGTGACGCTGCTCGGCGGGCTGTCGCAGATCTACGCCGTGCGCCTGATGCAGATCATCGCCTGCGCGCTGGCCGGGGTCGTCGTCTTCGCCGGCCTCATGGTGGTCGTTACCGGCCGGCTGGCCGACTACACGTCGCCGGCCGACGAGGAGGAGTTCGAGCAGCTCGTGCGGCGCTCCGAGCAGCTGGCGCGCGAGAACCTGGCCGCCGAGCCCGACGAGGGCGAGTTCCTCGACCTCGACCCGCGCAACCCGCGCGACTTCGAGGAGCTGGTGCGCCAGGCGCTCGACGACCTGCCCGACCTGCTGCTCAAGTCGCTCGACCACGTGGCGGTCGTCATCTCCGACAAGGGCCGCCGCCACCGGGCATACGGGATCTACCAGGGCGACACCGTCTCGCGCGACGACTACCCCGACCGGATCGTCATCTTCCGCGACACGCTGCTGCGCGACTTCGGCCACGACCCGGACGAGCTGCGCGCGCAGGTCACGCGCACCGTGCGGCACGAGCTGGCGCACCACCTGGGCGCCGACGAGCTCGGGGTGCGGGAGCTGGGCCTGTGATGATCGTGATGACACCCGAGGCGACGGAGGCGAACATCGCCGCCGTCCGGGCGCGGCTGGAGACGACCGGGGTCCACGTGCTGGTCCTCCCCGGCGAGCTGACCACCGCGATCGGGGCGATCGGCGACCCGGAGGGCGTGCGCGAGCTGGGCCTCGAGGGCATGGCCGGGGTGGATCGCGTCGTCCCCATCTCGCGGCCCTACAAGCTCGCCTCCTCCGAGCTCGCGCACCACGAGCCGACGGTCTTCAGCGTCGACGGGCGGGTGGTCGGCGGTGACGAGACGTTCTGCCTGATCGCCGGGCCGTGCACGGTCGAGTCGCGCGAGCAGACGCTCGAGGTCGCCCGCACGGTCGCGCAGTGCGGCGCCGCGATGCTGCGCGGCGGCGCCTTCAAGCCGCGCACCTCGCCGTTCGCGTTCAAGGGCCTCGGGATCGCGGGGCTCGAGATCCTCGCCGAGGCGCGCGCCGAGACCGGGC
The DNA here is from genome assembly GCA_963730535.1 of uncultured Solirubrobacteraceae bacterium. GTDB lineage: Bacteria > Actinomycetota > Thermoleophilia > Solirubrobacterales > Solirubrobacteraceae > DASSUW01. Next base: position 129,347 of record CAVSRU010000007.1, on the reverse strand, counting down.
TGCCGGTGGTCACCGAGTTCCTCGACACCACCCATGCCGATGCGATCGCCGAGCACGCCGACGTGATCCAGATCGGCGCGCGCAACATGCAGAACTACGCGCTGCTCGAGGTCGCCGGCAAGCTCGGCAAGCCGGTCCTGCTCAAGCGCGGCCTGTCGTCGTCGCTCGACGAGCTCCTGATGGCGGCGGACTACATCCTCAAGGAGGGGATGGACAGGGTGATGCTGTGCGAGCGCGGCATCCGCACGTTCGAGACCGCGACGCGCTTCACGCTCGACCTCTCGGCCGTCCCCTGGCTCAAGCTCCACACCCACCTGCCGGTCATCGTCGACCCGAGCCACGCGTCGGGCGACCGCCGGCTCGTCGAGCCGCTGGCCCGCGCCGCCGCCGCGGTCGGCGCCGACGGCATCATCGTCGAGGTCCACCACGACCCCGACGAGGCGCTCTGCGACGGCCCCCAGGCGCTCTACACGCGCGACTTCGCCGGCTTCGCCGAGCGCGTCGCCGCCCACGCCGTGCTCACCGGCCGCCGGCTGGCCTAGGGCTGAACCCGCCTCAGCCCAGCGACGCGATCCGCTCGACCAGCAGCTCGAGGAACGCCTCGGCGTCGACGTCGACGCCGACATGCGCGTTCGGCGGGCGCTCGGTGCGGCCCCACACGTCGACGACCGTGCGGCCACGGCACAGCTCCGAGGCGCAGTCGACCTCAACGTTGACGTGCTTCGTCTGCACGAGGTCGCCGCGGATCACGTGCGCGACGGCCATCGCGTCGTGCACCGGGCTGCCGGGCAGGTCGTAGATGCGGCTGTGGAACCGGTTGTAGAAGGCCCACAGCTCGGCGACCAGGGTGCCGGCGCGGCCGGCTGCCCGCAGGCGCTCCGCGTGCTCGCCGGTCATCAGCGCGCGGTGCGTGACGTCGAGCCCGATCATCGTCACGTCGAGCCCGCTCGCGAACACCCGGGCGGCCGCCTCGGGATCGATCCAGATGTTGAACTCGGCGGCCGGGGTCACGTTGCCCTCGGCGATCGCGCCGCCCATCAGCACGATCCGCTCGATCCGCTCGGCCACCTCGGGATGGGTGGCCAGGAGCAGTGCGACGTTGGTCAGCGGCCCGGTAGGGATCAGCGTGACCGGCCGACCGGCCGCGGCCAGCTGCGCGGCGAGGAACTCGACGGCGTGCTCGTCCACGGGCGCGCCCCGCGGCGGCGGGAGGTCGGGCCCGTCGAGGCCGGTCTCCCCGTGCACCTCGGCCGCCACCGCGGGCTCGCGCAGCAGCGGCCCGTTCGCGCCCGCGGCGACCGGCACGCCGCTGCCGGCGAACTCGAGCACCCGCAACGCGTTGGCCGTCGTCCGCTCCAGCGTCTGGTTGCCGTGCACCGTGCTCACCCCGAGCAGCTCGAGCTCGGGGCTCGCCAGCGCCAGCAACAGCGCCATCGCGTCGTCGTGACCGGGATCGCAGTCGATGAGCACGGGCGTGGACACGCCCGCGCAGCCTACTTGCGGCTCAGCCGCCCCACACGACGTGGGCGCGCATGTTCCCCCGGCTATCGAACAGGTACGCGCCGTCGCCGTTGTGCCGGAAGTCCTTCGAGGGGTTGTTGAACGGCGGCTTGGGCAGGCCCCAGTAGTACGCCTCGCCGGGGCGCTCTGTCCCGCTCCCGATATAGAGCGTGATCTCGCCGCCCGGCGGCACGACCGCCGAGGCGGGGAAGTGGTAGCGCAGCAGGCTCGAGTCGCGGACCCACCAGCCCGCGAGCGAGACCGGCGTGGCGGACGGGTTGGAGATCTTGACCCACTCGCTGTTGAGGTACTTCGTCTCGTCGACCTCGTAGGCGTGGTACTGGGCCTGGAGGCCCATCGTGACGTCCGCGGACGGGCCGGCGCCGCAGCCGAACGCGTTCCACACGCCGATCCCAGCTCCCGCGGCCTGGCGGGCCGCGGCCGCGTACGACTCGTTCCAGACCCACTCGTCGGACGCCGGGAAGGCGAGCGCGCGGCCCTCGGCCAGCATGATCGGGCCGACGTCGACCCATTGGCCGTTCATGAGGACCGAGACCTGACGGCGCAGGCGGCCGTTCTGCGCGTAGCTCGACGCGTGCTGGGCGGCGAGCCGGACCTTCCGGCTGCGGCCGATGAGCTGGTCGAGCCGGTTGGCCGCCGACACTCCGTGGCACTCACCGCGGCGGCGTGACGCGTAGATGCTGTAGCGCGAGAGCTCCATCGCGTTGTAGCCGGCCATGCGCACGCGCCGTGCCTTGCGCGTGCCGTCACCGGCGATGTCGACGTCGATCGTGTCGCCGTCGGCTACGAGCTTGACCTTGCCGCTCCAGAACTTGCAGGTCGGGCCGCCCGGGTAGCAGGGGCCGCTCGGCCGGGCGGAAGCGGGGGTGGCGAAGGCCGCCGTGGTGAGGGCCGCGAGCGCGGCGGCGAGAAGGAGTCTGATCACGCGCACAAGCACGTGATCGGCCGCCGCGCCTCAGGTCTTTACGTCAGCCGCCCCAGAGGACGGACGCGCGCATGTTCCCCGTGCGATCGAACAGGTACGCGCCGTCGTGGATGTGCTTGCGGTTGTTCGACGGGTTGTTGAACGGCGGCTTCGGAAGGCCCCAGTGGTACACCCGGCCCGGGCGGTTCTTGCCGTTGCCGATGCGCAGCTTGATGCGCCCGTGCGGCCGGATGACCGCCGACTTGGGGAAGTGGTAGCGGAGGAGGCTCGAGTCCCGCACCCACCAGCCGCGCAGCGACACCTTGCGTCCGGACGGGTTGAAGATCTTCACCCATTCGCTGTTGAGGTACTTGCGCTCGTCGCGCTTGTACTTGTGGTACTGGGCCTTGATGGAGATCGGCACGCTGGCCGCCGGCCCGGCCCCGCAGCCGCGGGGATTCCAGATGCCGATGCCGGCCGCCGCGGCCTGGCGCGCGGCTGCCGAGTAGGTCCCGTTCCAGGCCCACTCGTCGGAGGCGGCGAACGCCAGCGCGCGGCCCTCGGCGAGCATGATCGGCCCGACGTCGACCCACGCACCGTTGATCAGCACCGAGACCTGGCGCCGCAGGCGCCCGTTCTCGCCGCGGCTCGACTCGTGCTGGGCGGCGAGGCGGACCTGGCGGCTGGGCCCGATCAGCTGGTCGAGCCGGTTGGCGGCAGCCACGCCGTGGCACTCCCCACGGCGGCGGTCGGGGTAGGCGCTGTAGCGGAACAGCTCGGTCGCGTTGTAGCCGGTCATCCGTACGCGGCGAGCGACGCGCGTGCCGTCACCGGCGATGTCGACGTCGATCGTGTCGCCGTCCGCGACCAGCCTGACCGTGCCGGTCACGAAGGTACAGGTCGGCCCGTCGGCATAGCACGGGCCGAGGGACTTGGCCGACGCGGGCGAGGCGACGACGGCGGTGAAGACCGTCGCGAAGACGGCAGCGATGAGCAGTCTGATCAGAGGCACAGGTTCGTATTCGGGCTCCGCCGATCCCTGGATGAGCGCGCTGCCAGTTTGCTGACACCGCGTCGGCGCCCCCGTGGCGGCGCCTATGGTAGCTAGGCGGGCAGGCCCACCGGGCAGCTCACGCCGGTGCCGCCGATCCCGCAGTAGCCGTTCGGATTCTTGGAGAGGTACTGCTGGTGGTAGGCCTCGGCGTAGTAGAACGGCCCGGCCTCCGCGATCTCGGTTGTGATCGCGCCGTAGCCCGCGCCGCCCAGCCGCTCGGCGTACATGTCGCGGGAGGCGAGCGCGGCGTCGCGCTGCGCCTCGCTCGTCCAGTAGATCGCCGACCGGTACTGCGTGCCGACGTCGTTGCCCTGGCGCATGCCCTGCGTGGGGTCGTGACCCTCCCAGAACAGCTTCAGCATCGCCTCGTAGGAGGTGACGGCGGGGTCGAAGACGACGAGCACGGCCTCGGTGTGGCCGGTCCCCGCCGAGCAGACCTCCTCGTACGTCGGGTTCGGTGTGAAGCCGCCCGCGTAGCCGGCCGCGGTCGTGTACACGCCCTCGGCCTGCCAGAAGATGCGCTCGGCCCCCCAGAAGCAGCCCATCCCGAACACGGCGCGCTCGAACCCGTCGGGGAACGGCGGGCCGATCGGCGTGCCCAGCACGTCGTGGCGGCCGGGAATCGGCATCGGGGCGTCGCGGCCCGGGAGCGCGCGCTCGGCGTCAATCATCTGGGTCTTGCGCGAAGTGAAGAGCATCGTCCCTCTCACTGTACGGTGATGCCCGCATGCGTTACACCCGGGAGGTCTCTGAGGCGCTCGACGCTGGCCGCCCCGTCGTGGCCCTCGAGAGCACGCTGATCGCGCACGGCCTCCCGCGGCCGGAGAACCTCCAGATCGCGCACGGGATCGAGGAGGCGGTGCGCGAGGAGGGCGCCGTGCCCGCCACGATCGCGATCGTCGACGGGATGGTGCGGATCGGGCTCGACGAGGAGGGGATGGAGGCCATCGCCGCCGGCGAGGACGTCGCCAAGTGCAGCGCCCGCGACCTGCCCGTGGTCATGGCCCGGCGCGCGACCGGCGCCACGACCGTCGCGGCTACCGCGACGCTGGCCGTGCGGGCCGGGATCACCGTCTTCGCCACCGGTGGGCTTGGCGGCGTGCACCGCGGCGCGCGCGATTCGTGGGACGAGTCCGCGGACCTGACGACGCTCGGCCAGACGCCGATCACGGTCGTATGCGCGGGCGTCAAGTCGATCCTCGACGTCGAAGCGACGCTCGAGCGGCTCGAGACCCTGAACGTCACGCTGCTCGGCTACCGCAGCGACCGCTTCCCGGGCTTCTACCTCGCCGACTCGGGGTTCCCGGTGCCGTGGCGCGTGGACTCGCCGGAGGAGATCGCCGACGTGGTCCACGCGCGTGCGGAGCTGGGCCTGGGCGCCATCGTGGTCGCCAACCCGCTCGACGACCCGATCGACGCCGACCTGCACGAGCGCGTGCTGGTCGGAGGGCTCGAGGCCGCCGCCCGCGAGGGCATCCGCGGCAAGGACGTCACCCCATTCCTGCTCGAGCGCTTCCATGCCGAGACGGGGGGCGCCAGCCTCGCCGCCAACATTCGGCTGGTGCTGCGCAACGCGGTGCTGGCCGCGCAGATCGCGCGCGCGACCGCATGAGCCTCGTCGTGCTCGGCGACGTCATGGTCGACGTCGTCGCGCGCCTGAGCGGCCCGCTGGCGCGCGGGAGCGACACCGCGGCGCAGGTGAGCGTGGTCGGCGGCGGCTCGGGCGCGAACGTGGCGGCGTGGGCGGCGTCGCTCGGCACGCCGGTGGCGCTCGTCTGCAGGATCGGCGACGACGAGCGGGGCCGCGTCGCGGTGGACGAGCTCATGGCGGCGGGCGTCGAGGTCCACGCGGGGCGCGATCGGGACCTCGCGACCGGCACCTGCGTGGTGCTCGTCGACGAGAGCGGCGAGCGCACGATGCTGCCCGACGCGGGGGCCAACGACACGCCGGCCCTGGTCCCCGACGCGCTCCTTGGCCCCGGCGGGCACCTGCACATGATCGGCTACGCGCTCGTGCGCCCAGGCGCGCGCCCCGGGGCGCTGGCGGCGATCGAGCGCGCCCGCGCAGCCGGGATGACCGTCTCGCTCGACCCGTCCTCGTGGGCGCTGGTGCGCCCCGGGGTGTTCCCCGACGTGGACCTGCTGCTGCCCAACGAGGACGAGGCGCGGGTGCTGGAACCCCTCGACGCGCCCGAGGTGGTGACCAAGCTCGGCGCCCGCGGCGCGCGCTGGACCGACGGGCGGACGACTGTCGAGGTGCCCGCGGAGCGAGTCGACGTGGTCGACACGACTGGCGCGGGCGACGCCTTCGCGGCCGGGCTGCTCTCGGCGCGCCTCGAGGGCGCCGCGCCGCGCGAGGCGCTGGAGGCGGCGTGCCGGCTGGCCGCCCGGGCGGTGGCGCAGACCGGCGCCCGCCCCGGCTACGATTGACTGGTCAGTCAACCAGGGAGCCATCGATGCCTGAAGCCGTGATCGTCGACGCCGTCCGCACCCCGATCGGGCGCGCGGCCAAGGGGTCGCTCAAGGACGTCCGCGCCGACGACCTCGCCGCCGTGCCCCTGCGGGCGCTCGTGGAGCGCAACCCGGGCGTCGACTTCGCCGAGACCGACGACCTGATGATGGGCTGCGGCTTCCAGATGGGCGAGGCGGGCTACAACGTGGGCCGCAACGCCGCCCTGCTGGCGGGCCTCGACCACCACGTCCCGGCCACGACCGTGAACCGCTTCTGCGCCTCGTCGCTGCAGACGATCCGCATGGCCTTCCACGCGATCAAGGCGGGCGAGGGCGACCAGTACGTGGCCGCCGGCGTCGAGGCCGTCTCCCGCTTCCCGGCACACGCGCCGTTCGACCCGCACCCCCAGCTCGACGGCTCCGAGGGCGCGCCGTACAACGTCTACATCCCGATGGGGCTGACTGCCGAGAACGTCGCGCGGCGCTGCAAGGTGAGCCGTGAGGCGCAGGACGAGTGGGCGATGACGTCGCAGCACCGGGCGGTCGCGGCGCGCGACTCCGGCCACTTCGACGCCGAGATCGTGGCCGTGACGACGCCGGACGGCACCGAGGTCACGCGCGACGACGGGCCGCGGGCGGGGACCACGATGGAGAAGCTGGCCGAGCTCAAGCCGGTCTTCGACCCGGAGAACGGCACGGTCACGGCCGGCAACTCGTGCCCCTTGAACGACGGGGCGGCGGCGGTGCTCGTCATGTCGGAGGAGCGGGCGCGTGAGCTCGGCCTCCAACCGCGGGCGCGGATCGTCGCCTCCTCGGTGGCCGCGATCCGGCCGGAGATCATGGGGCTCGGGCCGATCCCGGCCGTCAAGTCGGTGCTCGAGCAGGCCGGCATGGCGATCGACGACATCGACGTCGTGGAGCTCAACGAGGCGTTCGCGGCGCAGGTGGTGCCGTGCCGAGACGAGCTGGGGCTCGACGGAGAGAAGCTCAACCCGTTCGGCGGCGCGATCGCCCTCGGCCATCCGTTCGGGATGACCGGCGCGCGCATCATGACGACGCTCCTGAACGGGCTCGACACCCTGGACGGCACCTACGGGCTCGAGACCATGTGCGTAGCCGGCGGGATGGGCCAGGCCATGATCGTCGAGCGCCTCCGTTAGCGACCGATCCCGGGGATCTTGTCCGCCAGCTCTCCGAGCGGGGCGAGTTCCTCGTGCAGACGCTCGAGCCGCTCGTTGGCCCGGATCAGCAGCGGCTCGAGCTCGTCCACGGAGTCGCGCACGGCGCGCATGTCGTCGTCGAGCGGCGCGATGCCCTTGCGGATCTCTGCGAGGTCCACCAGCGCCCGCCCGGAGATCGTGTCGATGCGGTCGAGCACCTGCTGCTCGAGGGCGGGCAGGCGGCGGGCGGCGTCGGCGATCGCCGAGAGGTCGTCGAGCGCTCGCTTGATGAGAGTCGGGGGGAAGAGGAGCGGGTTCATGCCCCCATGCTTACCTGCGATCCTCGAGACGATGCGCGTCCTCTTCGTCTGCATGGGAAACATCTGCCGCTCGCCGACCGCCGAGGCGGTGATGCGCCGGCTGGTGCGCGACGCCGGTCTCGAGGACCGGATCGAGGTCGACAGCGCCGGCACCGGGGGCTGGCACGCCGGCGACCCGCCGGACGAGCGCGCGGCGGCCGCGGCCGCCCGGCGGGGCGTGATGCTCGACGGCGCCGCGCGCCAGGTGCGCCCGGACGACTTCGACGACTTCGACCTGCTGATCGCCATGGACCGCGAGAACCTGCGCGGCCTCCTCGCGCTGGCGCCCGACGAGGCGGCGGGCGACAAGGTGCGGCTCCTGCGCGAGTTCGACCCGGCGTCGGCGGGCGCCCCGGACCTCGACGTCCCCGACCCCTACTACGGCGGCGACCGCGGCTTCGAGACGGTGCTCGACATGACCGAGGCCGCGTGCCGCGGGTTGCTCGACGAGCTGCGCGCCGCCGGCCGGGTGTGACGCTCGAGGACGCGGTCGTCCAAGCCACCGGCCGCCGCGTCGCATCGCTGACGCGGGTCGGCGGCGGGGACATCAACGACGCCTACGCGGCGTCGCTCGACGATGGCGCGCGGGCGTTCGTCAAGACCCGCGGCGACGCGCCCGAGGGGGAGTTCGCGGCCGAGGCCGCGGCGCTGCAGTGGCTCGGCGAGCCCGGTGGCCTCGGCGTCCCCCGGGTCCTCGGCGTGCTCGACGAGGCGGAGCCTCCACGCCTGCTCGCGCTCGAGTGGCTCGAGCCGGGGCGGTCGGGCGACGAGGCCGACCTCGGCCGGGGCCTGGCCGCGATCCACGCAGCCGGCGCCGCGGCGTTCGGCGGCGCGACGGACCTCCGCATCGGCCCGCTCGCGCTGCCGAACGATCCGGCCGACTCGTGGGCCGAGTTCTACGCCGACCGCCGGCTGCGCCCCCTGCTCGCACCGGCCCGCGACCGCGGGGCGCTCACCTCCTCGGGCGTCGCCGCCGTCGAGCAGGTCTGCGACCGGATGGCGGAGCTCGGCGGCCCGCCGGAGCCGCCCGCGCGCCTGCACGGCGACCTCTGGACGGGCAACGTCCTGTGGTCGCACGGCCGCCCGTACCTGATCGACCCGCTCGCCTACGGCGGCCATCGCGAGGTCGACCTCGCGATGCTCCGCCTCTTCGGCTCACCGGGCCCGCGCTTCCTCGCCGCCTACGAGGAGCTCGTACCGCTCGCGCCCGGCCACGAGGACCGCGTCCCGCTCTACCAGCTCTTCCCGCTGCTCGTGCACGCGGTCCTCTTCGGCGGCTCGTATGGCGGGTCGGTCGAGCGCGCCGCGAGGCGGTACTAGGGCGACCTGATACTGTTCACCAAGTGGTTAACGATCCGTTCAAGGCCCTCTCGCACCCGATCCGCCGCGGCATCGTCGAACGTCTCGCGGCCGGGCCCGCGACGGTGGGCGACGCGACCGCCGGCTTCGGCGTGTCCAAGCCGGCGATCTCCAAGCACCTGAAGGTGCTGGAGGAGACCGGTGTGGTGACGCGCGTGATCGACGGCCGGACGCATCGGCTCTCGCTCGACCCCCATGCGCTCGGCGAGGCGGCCGACTGGATGGATCGCCAGCGCGCCCTGTGGGGGCGCCTGTTCGACGTCATCGACGACTACCTCAAGGAGGGCGAACCCCGATGAAGACCCCCGACATCGTGTCGCCGCAGGAGTGGCAGGCCGCGCGCGACGCGCTGCTGGTCAAGGAGAAGCAGCACACCCGAGCCCGCGACGCGCTGGCCGCCGAGCGCCGCCGCATGCCGATGATGGCCGTTGAGAAGGAGTACGCGTTCGAAGGGCCGGACGGGCCCGCCAGCCTGCTCGACCTGTTCGCCGGCCGCCGCCAGCTGGTCGTCTACCGCTTCTTCTACGAGCCCGGCGTCGCCGGCTGGCCCGAGCACGGCTGCCCGGGCTGCTCGTTCCTCGCCGACCAGGTCGCCCACCTCGCGCACCTCAACGCGCGCGACACGACGCTCGTGTTCGTCTCCCGCGCACCGCAGGAGAACATCAAGCAATGGAAGGCGCGGATGGGGTGGGACATGCCCTGGTTCACGATCACCGACGACTTCGACGCGGACTTCGGCGTCGGCGAGTGGCACGGCACCAACGCATTCCTGCGCGACGGCGATCGGGTCTTCCGCACCTACTTCATCGACAGCCGCGGCGACGAGGCGATGGGCAGCACCTGGAGCTATCTCGACATCACGGCGCTCGGGCGCCAGGAGGAGTGGGAGGACTCGCCGGACGGCTACCCGCAGACGCCGCCGTACCAGTGGTGGCGCCTGCACGACGAGTACGACCTCGTCGCGAGGTGATCGCCCACATCGGAGGCGTGCCGCTGGAGGAGCTCCTGCCGTCGGTCCCAGCGACCGGCGCAGGGCTCCTCATGGCTCGCGCATGGGTCAAGCTGCGCGTGCGACGGCGACGGGAGCCCGGGACATGACCGAGAGCACGACGCTGCGCATGGAGCGCACCTTCCGGGCGCCCGCCCAGGCGGTCTTCGACGCGTGGACCAGCGAGGAGGTCATCCGGCGCTGGTGGCACGCCGAGCACGACTGGGAGACCACCGAGGCGGACGTCGACCTGCGCGTCGGCGGCACCGTCCGGGTCGTGATGCGCGACCCTCACCAGGACGTCGAGTACGGCGGCGGCGGCATGTACACCGAGATCGACCCGCCGACCCGCCTCGCCTTCACGTGGCTCTGGGACGGCAACAGCACTCGCCAGCTGATCGAGCTCGACTTCGAGGAGGACGGCGGCGTCACCACGGTGCGCTTCACGCACAGCGGCCTGTGGGACGAGGAAGCCGTGCGCTCGCACGAGGGCGGCTGGGGCAAGGCGTTCGACAACCTCGAGCGGGTACTCGAGGCCGGCTGACGCGTCAGCCCGTGCCGTCGAGCGCGGCCTTGAGGGCGTCGAGGTCGGTCGCTCCGAAGACCACGCGGTTGCGCGTGGCGACGTAGACGAGGTCGAGGTCGACGCCGGCCTTGGCGATCCTGCGGGTCAGGTCCGCCAGCACGCCCGGCCGGTCCTCGACATCGACCACGACGACCTCCCGCTCGCGCGTCACCGCCACATGCGAGATCGCCAGCGAATGCCGCGCCGCCCCGGCGCGCGGCACGAGGATGTGCAGTTCAGCCCGGTCGCCGGCGCCGATGCACGTCGCCGCCGAGATGTTCACGCCCGCATCGCTGATCGCCGCCGCGACCTGCGCCAGCGCCCCGGGCGTGTTCTCGATGTCGATGACGAGGTCGACCGCCATGCCAACGCGGAAATCTATTCCCCCGGCGTGCCCGGGCGCGGCGTCCTACCTGGCATCGTGCGCCCCGTGATGAGTGCGATCACGGACCTGATCGCAGCCCCCGAAGGCGATGCAATATCGTGGGCGCCAATACGAGGCGGACGACAGGGGGTCGCCGCCCGCGAGAAGGGGAGTGGGATGTCTAAATTGACGACACGTGCGCGTCGCCGCACGCGCGCCTGCGTTCTGGGCGTCATCGCCGTAGCCGCCGTGGCGGCGCTGCCAGGCAGCGCAGCGGCGGCGCCAGGGCAGGCCGGCTGTGACAGCCGGACGAACAACACGTACGACAAGCTGCTCGAGTGCGTGCGGGTCGAGGGTGTGCGGGAGCACCAAGCGGCGCTCCAGGCGATCGCCGACGAGAACGACGGAAACCGGTTCTCCGGTTTCTCGGGCTACAACGCCTCCGTCGACTACGTGGTCGAGAGGCTCGAGGCCGCCGGGTATGACCCCGAGGTCCAGGAGTTCGACTACCTCGCGTTCGAGGTCGTCGGCCCCTCGGCCCTCCAGCAGACCGCGCCCACCCCGACCACCTATACCGAGGGCGTCGACTTCGGGGCGATCACCCAGTCCGACCCCGGGGACGTCACCGCCCCGGTCCAGGCCGTCGACCTGCAGTTGGGCCTGAACAACACCTCGACGAGCGGGTGCGAGGCTGCCGACTTCACGGGCTTCGTTGCCGGGAGAATCGCGCTGCTCCAGCGTGGCACCTGCACGTTCGAGATCAAGGCCGAGAACGCAGCGGCGGCCGGCGCCGTCGGGATCGTGATCTTCAACCAGGGCAACACGACCGCCGAGGACCGCAACAACATCCCGGCCGTCACGCTCACGGCCAACAACACCAGCGGCATCCCGGTGCTCGGCACCACCTATGCGCTGGGTGTGCAGCTGGCCAACACGCCTGGGCTCCAGATGCGCGTCTTCGCCAACACGCTGCGCCAGATGCTGCCCACCTTCAACGTGATCGCGGAGAAGACCGGCGCGAACGACGACAACGTCGTCATGGCCGGCGCGCACCTCGACTCGGTGCTCGCGGGCCCGGGCATCAACGACAACGGCTCGGGCAGCGCGGCCATCCTCGAGGTCGCCGAGCAGATCGCCAAGCTGAAGACGCAGAACACGGTGCGCTTCGCGTGGTGGGGCGCCGAGGAGAGCGGGCTCGTCGGCTCGACGAACTACGTCAACGGCCTGAGCCAGGCGGAGAAGGATCGCATCGCGCTCTACCTGAACTTCGACATGATCGGCTCGCCGAACTACATCCAGATGGTCTACGACAGCGACGAGTCGGGCTTCGAGGCTCCGGTGCCCGTCCCGCCGGGCTCGATCGCCATCGAGGATCTCTTCGAGTCGTTCTACACGCTCAGGGACGAGCCGTACGACGACGCCGAGTTCAGCGGTCGCAGCGACTACCAGGCCTTCATCAACAACGGGATCGCCGCCGGCGGCCTGTTCACGGGGGCCGAGGTGCGCAAGACGGCCGAGCAGCAGGCGATCTGGGGCGGCACCACGGGGGCCCAGTACGACCCGTGCTACCACCAGGCGTGCGACACGTTCGCGAACAACAGCCTGCACGCGCTCGCGATCAACGCCGACGCGGTCGCGTTCGCGGTGCTCACGTACGCGTACTCGACCGAGACGGTGAACGGCGTGCCGGGCGAGAAGGTCCCCGGCGAGTTCACCATCCCGGCGCCGGCCGGGCCCGAGGGCACCGTCGGCAGCGACGGCGGCGGCGCGCACGGGGACGACGACAACTCGTAGCTCTCCGCGCACTGAGAGGGGCGCCCGTCAGCGGGCCGCCCCTCCCGCCCGCGGGCCGATAATCGGTGTCGATGCTTCCTCATGACGAGGTCGGCTCCGGGCCGGCCAACGGCGTGTTTTTGACTTGCTCCCCGGCCGCGCCGACACCGACTACGCGTGGTCGATCTAGCCGCCGGTGAACGCCATCTTCATCGGCGCCGGCTTTCTGGCGGGCACGCTCGCGACCCGGCTCGTGCTCGCGACCGCCACCCGCTGGCGCACGTTCTCGACGCTGCCTGCCGCCCTGTGGGTGCTCGCGAGCACGCTGCTGGCGGCGACGCTCATCCACGCGGACCGTTTTCGGGGGGAGTACCCACCGACGTGGGTGTGGGCGCTCGCATACGCCGGCGTCCCGATCGCCGTGCCACTGCTCGTCGCCCGTCAGCGGCGCGTCGCCGAACCCGAGCCGGCGGCCGATCCGCGGCTGCGACCCCTGCGAGTGCTCTCCGCGATCGTCGGCGCCGCGCTGGTCGCCGGCGCCGCCGCGCTCTTCGTCGCGCCGGTCGATCTCGGGCGCCACTGGCCGTGGGTACTGACGCCGTTGCTCGCTCGCGCCGTCGCCGCCTGGTACGCGCTGTTCGGCACGATGCTGCTGACCTGCGCCGCCGGGCTACGGCGCCCAGCCGAGGCCATCATCCCGTACGCCACGCTCGCCGCGTGGAGCGTGCTGCTGCTCGCACTCCCGCTCGCGCGCCCCGACGAGGTGACCGACGCCGCCGGCTGGCTCGCGCTGTAGCCCGACGCCGACTCAGTTGCTAACACCAATCGAGTTGCTGACCCCAGTCGTGGGTGTCGATGCTGGTGTTGGTGGGGCGATCGCCCGGGAGGTCCGTTCGCTGAGGCGAGGAGACCGGCCGCCCCGCGAAGCAGGCGAGCCCGATCGGTCCGATCGGCGGCGGGTGCGACACGACCACGAGCGCGAAAGCCCGAGGAGGACGGAGACCAGACCGGCGCGCCGAGGCGCGGTAGCCACCACGCAGTCAACGAATTAGACCCACGCGAGACCCCGACGATCGGCGATAGCCAGGTCTCCCACGATGACGTTCTCCTGCAGGCTCTGGATGGCGTCCGACACGGCGGCCGCTCGCCCGGCGCCACGTCGTTCGCGTGCTGGACCAGCGCGCCGGTGCGCCAGGCCGATGACCGCCTCCCAGGCTGCGTAGAACAGCACGAACGGGCCGATAGCCAGCCGGCTGATGGCCGCCGCCCTGCCCGGCAGGTCCGCACGAGCAGGTAGAGCGCCACGCCCATGAGCCCGATGAAGACCAGCGTCCCGACGTCCCCGTTGCCACGTGGTCACCTCGTCCCGAGGCTCGTCGTAGATCAGCTGTCGCCGTCTCCGCCGGGTGGAACCAGAGCAGCACCGCCCAGGCGAGCGGCACTCCATCAGGAAGCGAGCCGCTTGCCGTGGCGCGGGGCGTGCGTTCTCGTCATTGGTGCTCCAGTGCGGCCTACGCCGGCACCGGGGCGGGCCGCGGCGCTTCGGGGGCTTCCGGCTCCTCGGTGCTCGGGGGCTCCTCGGGCAGGACGGGCAGGAGGGCGTCGCCCTCCGCGCCGATGTGCGGCAGCCACTCGAGCCAGCTCGGCAGGTACCAGTTCCAGTCGCCGAGCAGCTTCATCGAGGCGGGCAGCAGCACGCCGCGGATGATCGTCGCGTCGATCAGGACGGCGACGGCCAACCCGAGCCCCATCTCCTTGAAGTCGAGGAAGCTCAGCGTGACGAAGACCGCGAACACGCCGACCATCACGATCGCGGCGCTGGTCACGGTGCCGGCGGTCGACGCGATGCCCTGCCTGACGGCCTCGTCGGTCGTCAGCCCGCGGTCATAGAGCTCCCGGACGCGGGAGAGGATGAACACGTGGTAGTCCATCGAGAGCCCGAACAGGACCACGAACAGGAACAACGGCAGCCAGTTCGCCACCCCGCCGGTGGACGTGAAGCCGAGCAGCGACTCTCCGTAGCCGTGCTGGAACACCAGCACGAGCACGCCGTAGGCGGCCCCCACCGAGAGCAGGTTGAGGATGATCGCCTTGATCGGGATCACGATCGATCGGAAGGTGACGAGCATCAGCAGGAACGCCAGCCCGAACACGAAGGCGAAGATCAGCGGCAGCCTGCTGTTGAGCTGACTGGCGGAGTCGGCCGACATGGCCGCATCGCCGCTGACATTGACGGTGGCACCCCCGACCTGGCCGACCGTCGCCGGGATGATCTCGTCGCGCAGCTCGTTGAGCGCGTTCGTGGACGCCGCGTCGGTGCCGGTGCCGCGGGTCGGAACGTTGATCTTCGCGACCGTGCCGTCATCGCTGTAGATCGACCTCGGTTCCGGGCAGGAACCGGTCCGAGCCCTCGACCTGCGGCTCGCAGGTCCGCGATGCCTTCGCGCGGCAGCGCCGGAGCGCACGTCGGCGGCCTCCACGACCACGGTGGCCGTGACGCCCTCGGTCGGGAAGACCTCCTTGACCTTGTTGTAGGTCTGGATCACGGGAAGGTCCTGCGGAAGCTGGTCGATGTCGCTGGTGACGCTCTTCATCTGGAGCGCGGGGATCGCGAGCGCCACGAGCAGGCCGCCGGCGAGCAGGATCGACAGGCCCGGGCGACGCATCACGCGGCCGGTGACGGCCGTCCAGAAGCGCGACTCACCCGCCGGACGGCGCGGCGGCCGAGCAGGGGAATGCGGCCCTTCTCGACGCGGTCTCCGAGCCAGGACAGCATCGCCGGCAGCACCGTCAGCGAGGCGAACATGGCGATGGCGACGACGACGATCGCGCCCTCGGCGAAGGAGATGAACGCCTTGTCGCCGCTGATGAGCATGCCGGCCATCGCGACGATCACGGTCACGCCGGAGATCAGCACGGCGCGCCCCGAGGTTGCGGCGGCCGCCTCGAGCGCGGCGCGCTCGCTGCGCCCGGCGGCGCGTTCCTCGCGCTCTCGACGGAGATAGAACAGCGAGTAGTCCACACCGACCGCGAGGCCGATCAGCAGGATGACCGCCGAGAGGTTGCCGTCGACCGGCAGGAGCTCGCTCGGGATGGCGACCAGCGCCGAGCGCGGCGATCACCGCGGTGATCCCCATCAGCAGAGGAAGCCCCGCCGCCACCAGCGTGCCGAAGGTGATGGTGAGGATGATCAGCGTGATCGGCAGGGAGAGCTCCCCGGCCTTCTTGAGGTCGTCGGTGATGGTCTCGTTGACGGCCTTGTTGCCGCTGGCGCCGCCGAACTGCTCGACCTCCAGGCCCGGATGCTCGGCCTGGACGGCGGCGACCGCGGCGAGGGCGGGATCGACACGCTCCTTGGCCTCGAGTCGAATCACCGCGGATCTCGAAGCCGACGAGGGCGGCGTGGCCGTCGGCCGAGACCTCGCTCTCGCCGGTCAGCGGCGACTTCACGTTCTCGACGTACGGGACCTTGGACAGGCGGCCGGTGACGTCTGTGACCGCCGCCTGGAACTCTGGATCCTCCACGGTGAGCTTGTCGCTCTGGATGAACACGACCTCTTCGACCGGCCGCAGACCGGCGCCGTCGAGCGCCACCTCGGCCTCGTGAGCCTCACCGGAGAACTGATCGACGTCGGAGATCTGCGTCGTGCCGAACACGTTGTTGCCGACCATGAAGACGACGACGACGAAGGCGAGCCAGCCCCAGATCGCCTTCTTGCGGTGCCGGCCGCTCCAGTGGGCCATGCGCGCCGCCACATTGACGGAGTGCTTCGACGGGGCGATAGACATTTCCAGCTCCTCACTCGTGCGTTCGTGCTGACCCGTTCGAGGTCGACACACCACACCGGCCGAGTGCTGGAGCCGGAACGTTCGCCCGCCGTGCTCTGAGGCGAAGCGAACACCGACCATACACCCGCAGCGCAGGAGCGTGCGAAGGAGTTCGGCAAGGACTACCGGCGTAGACTTGGCCGAGCACCGAGCCGCTGATGACCTATCGCGAGACCGAGCATCTGCGCGTCCTGATCGCCAACGAGCGCAAGGACCGCCTCGCTCTCGTAGCTCCGATCGTCGTGGCACTGGGGCACGAGGTGATCGCGCGCGAGATCGACGTCGAAGACGTCGGTGCGGTGACCGCTCGGGAGCGACCCGACGTCGCGCTCGTCGGTCTCGGAGAGAGCTCCGAGCATGCGCTCGGATCTGATCGAGAAGATCGTGCAGGAGGCCGCCTGCCCGGTGATCGCTCTCATCCACGCCCGCGACCCCGACTTCATCAAGGAAGCGTCCAAGCGCGGCGTCTTCGCCCACATCTCAGACGCCGACGTCGAGGACTGGCAGAGCTCGATCGATATCACCCTGCGCCGCTTCGCCGAATACCACGACCTCGAAGGCGCGTTCGGACGACGCGCGCTGACCGAGCGCGCCAAGGGCATCCTGATGGAGCGCCACGCCATCGACGCGGCCAGCGCCTTCGAGATGCTGCGCGAGCAGCTCGCGCATCGACAACCGCAAGCTCATCGACCTCGCCACCGCCGTCGTCGACGGCCACCGCCTGCTCCCCAAACAGCCGCAGATGCCTCCGCCACCCTGACCAGCCGGCCCGAAGGCCGGCGCGACCGGAAACGTGTGCGAGGTGTTCTATAACTTTTTTTTTTTTTTTTTTTTTTTTTTTTTTTTTTTTTTTTTTTTTTTTTTTTTTTTTTTTTTTTTTTTTTTTTTTTTTTTTTTTTTTTTTTTTTTTTTTTTTTTTTTTTTTTTTTTTTTTTTTTTTTTTTTTTTTTTTTTTTTTTTTTTTTTTTTTTTTTTTTTTTTTTTTTTTTTTTTTTTTTTTTTTTTTTTTTTTTTTTTTTTTTTTTTTTTTTTTTTTTTTTTTTTTTTTTTTTTTTTTTTTTTTTTTTTTTTTTTTTTTTTTTTTTTTTTTTTTTTTTTTTTTTTTTTTTTTTTTTTTTTTTTTTTTTTTTTTTTTTTTTTTTTTTTTTTTTTTTTTTTTTTTTTTTTTTTTTTTTTTTTTTTTTTTTTTTTTTTTTTTTTTTTTTTTTTTTTTTTTTTTTTTTTTTTTTTTTTTTTTTTTTTTTTTTTTTTTTTTTTTTTTTTTTTTTTTTTTTTTTTTTTTTTTTTTTTTTTTTTTTTTTTTTTTTTTTTTTTTTTTTTTTTTTTTTTTTTTTTTTTTTTAACGTTTTGTCGTATTGTCAATATTTTTTTTTTTTTTTTTTTTTTTTTTTTTTTTTTTTTTTTTTTTTTTTTTTTTTTTTTTTTTTTTTTTTTTTTTTTTTTTTTTTTTTTTTTTTTTTTTTTTTTTTTTTTTTTTTTTTTTTTTTTTTTTTTTTTTTTTTTTTTTTTTTTTTTTTTTTTTTTTTTTTTTTTTTTTTTTTTTTTTTTTTTTTTTTTTTTTTTTTTTTTTTTTTTTTTTTTTTTTTTTTTTTTTTTTTTTTTTTTTTTTTTTTTTTTTTTTTTTTTTTTTTTTTTTTTTTTTTTTTTTTTTTTTTTTTTTTTTTTTTTTTTTTTTTTTTTTTTTTTTTTTTTTTTTTTTTTTTTTTTTTTTTTTTTTTTTTTTTTTTTTTTTTTTTTTTTTTTTTTTTTTTTTTTTTTTTTTTTTTTTTTTTTTTTTTTTTTTTTTTTTTTTTTTTTTTTTTTTTTGTGCAGCAACCCACCCCCAACACCGCACACACATCCCAGCACCCCCCATCCTTCCCATCCACACTAATCCCAATCTCTCACTCATCACCATCTACACCATCTCAACAACATCGGATCAACCGCGCAGGCCACGCCTCCAGGGATGGGACTTCGCATCGCCGTCGGCAGACTGCGCGGCAGGGAACGTCCGCCTGCCAATCCTCGGCCCACAACACCTCGGCGAATGCAGTCTCGCCCACGGCCTGGTCGACGGAAGCCCGGGCCGCTGCACCTTGGTTGGCCGAGGCGTCCGAGTCGATTCGAGGAAGGTCCGCTGGTTTCTCACCGGCTGGCTTTGGTCGTCGCGAGCGAACCGCGACCGACCGCTTCGCGGCGGGCTGCTCGGCTGGGTCGGGTGGGGGGTCTTCGGCGAGCGGCCGCATGGCTCGTGGTGCCTCGCCCGTCTCGACGTCCACCAGCCGTGCTCGCGCTTCTGAGAGCATCCACTGGCGTCGTGGTGACGCGGGAAGTCGCTCGAGCTGGTCGACGAGGGCCCGAAGCCGTTTGAGCCGGCTATCGATGGACATGGCTCAGGTGGTCCCGGCCGTCAATGGTCGGGTGCCGTTTGTTCCGACATGGGCGTCGTCGGCCGGAAGGACGACTTCCAGCGGCTCTCTCATCTCAGCGCGGCCGTTGGTCGGAAACCCGTGAGCTGCACCCGCCTCGCTGAGCGTGTCGAGCGCCATCAGCTGCCGCCGGGACGTCGCGCGCAACGCTTCTAGCTCGGCGCGATCACCGGCCGGATCGGACGAGTGTGGCCGTCGCCCGCTGGTTCCCTGCTCTGACTGCATGAGGCGCCGCCTCCCTCGGACCCCCCGCTCCGCCAATCGCGACGACGACCGAACGAAATTTCCTGTGTTGGGCGAAGAATCAGCCTCAACGCGTCACGGGCGGAACTGCGGCCCAGCCGCACCGAGTCGAGGACAAGCCTCCTTGAGCCCCGCACGTTACCGCAGCCGTCCAGAGCACAAGAGCACGCACGGCCGAGCCTGAACTCTGGCCTCCCAGTCGAGCTCGAGGCGTAGGACTAGACTGGCAAGACGTCGTCGTTAGGTTCTTCTCGTTTCTCTCCGCCTCGCGCGCGACTTCGCCTCTGAGGGAACGAGACTGGGGCACTATGCCCTCCACACGCAGCGACGGCTCCTCCCGCGACGGCCCAACCGGTCGCAGCCAGCTCACCGCGGCGATCTCGACCGCCGTCGTACACGTCTTTTCCCAATACACCGGCCGGGGACCCACCAAAGCTCGGACCACGATCGATGGCGAACTCGTCATCGTCATCCTGCGAGAAGGCATGACGAAGGGAGAGCGCGCGCTGATCAGCGGCGGCAAGTCGGACGAGGTCCTGCAGTTACGCCGAGCCTTCCAGGACAACATGCGCCACGATCTCGTGGCAGTCATCGAACGCCTGACCGAACGCCACGTAGAGGCCTTCATGAGCGCAAATCACATCGATCCCGACGCCGGTGCCGAGATCTTCTTGCTGGATGGCGACGTCGCCGACGAAACGGCGGCGCTGCGCTGATGGTTCGGGCCGGCTGTTTGGCCGGACCCTGCTAGTGCCCGTTGTCGTCCCTTCCTGAGCTATTGCCGCGCCTCCCTCGCTGGCGCGCACTCCACAAATACCATCCTAAAGCCAGAGCGCGACTTCTCGTCGTCGGACAGCCCGCTCGACTCAATCACGCCGGTCTCTACGGACGAGAACGTGTCCCCTCGGCGCATCCGTGCATCGATCTCCCGGTGGGCTCGACGATCGTCGCCATAGGTCCCCTCTTCCGTGTCCGCTGCGGTACCCGGGCCACGAGTATCGACGTCCACATCGCTGAACTAGTCAGTGTCCTCACATTTCGTGCACGGGCAAGTTCAAGGACCGGAAAGAGCCGCGTTATCCGCACGGTTTCGAGCGCAGGAGCGCCAGGTGGCCTCGTCGGCTCCTCGCCGCTCCCGTTACTTGCGGTGTGGTCGCCGTCTGCGAGACTGGAGGCACGCTTTCGGGTTTCTTCGCTCCTCCTGCCCCCACGCGCACCATCGTAAGAGGGGCGAGAGGGGGGCCTTGTGTCCTCAGCGCACCCCGCCGGATCGTTCGCTGAACAGCTCGCCGCAGACCAGTTGGCCGTCGAAACCCGAAGGCACCGTCGCACAGCCCTGGTCGCGCTTCGCGGCGAACTCGACCTTCTCACAGTTTCGAAGGTCGCCGAGGTGCTTGATGGCCTGGAACCACGGGCTGATGCCCTGCGCCACGTCGTGCTGGACCTGCGCGGCCTGACTTTCATGGACGTGATGGGGTTGAACGAACTCATCAAGCAGAACGAGTTCGCCCGCAGCAACCGCCACAACCTCGCCGTCGTGCGCGGCACGGCCGCGATCCAGCGGGTGCTGGAGCTGACCCGGGTCGAAGAGATGCTGGTCCTCGTGGACGACCCCGACGACCTGGTGCCGCCACCCGTCACGCACTGACCTGCCGGGCGGCCGGTTCTAACCCCTGCCCGGTCGCGTCGCGTCGATTAGCTGCTGTCGCTCGAGGCGGTCTCGCCATCGGGCTCGAGCACGAAGAGCTCGGCGGCGAGGTCGGGGTCGATGTGGTTGGCGCTCATGAAGGCCGATCACCTTACGGCCGGTGAGCTTCTCGACGCTGGCGATGGCGTCCTCCCGCATCGCTGCCTGGAACTCGGCCCGGTAGTCGAGGACGCGGATGTCGCGACCCTTGGCCACGAGCCGGCGCTCGCCCTTGGTCAACGTGTCTTCGAGGAGCACGACCACGAGGTTGTCGCGAATGCTCGTCCGGGCGCGTGTCGGCCCCCGGCCGGTGTACTCCGCGACCAGCTGCCTCACGGAATTGGAGATGGCGGAGGCGAGAGAGCCACCGTCCTGCAGACGTCCATCTTCTGTCTCGGGGCCCATAACCGGCCCCTTCCTCGCCTCCCTCTGGGCATAAGCCCCGCGCCTAGGTAGGAGGAAGACGGCGAACAGCCGGAGCGCGAGCTACTGCCTACAGGACTCAGTCTCGCACGTTGCCCGGCCAGCTACGTCGGCCGAGGTTCCACGTACATCAGCCCGTCGGGCAGTTCCGCAACCTCGAACAAGCGCCGCACCATCGGGCCTGGGATGAAGCGGAGGTTCATGCCGTCTTGACGCGAACGCGCGTCGGCCCCCAGCAGCACCCGCAGGCCCGTGAGGTCGATGAAGCTCAGCCTGCGCAGGTCGACCACCACGGGGCCCGACTGCGTCGCCAGCAAGGCTTCGAGATTCTGCGCCGTACCAAGGTCCAACTCTCCCTCAGGGACCACCACCGTCCCCGCGGCATGCTCCGACACGACAACGCGGAACTCGGACCTCGTGTCGGTTGACGGCGCCCTGATCGTCGGGATCGCTGACGTTCATCCCGTGAGACACATTCTCGTTGGAGCTGACCGAACCGACGGATCGCGAAGTGCCGCGTTCTGCAGCCTCCGCGCCTCGTCGTACTTCTGGGCCCTCGCGCCTCAAGCGGAGCGCGACGGCACCGCGGAGGCTACTACGCTCCCCCGCCCAGCTGCAAGCGCATCACGAGACGGGTGCCGCCCCGGTTATGGACCTCCACCTCCCGGTTAGACGACGAATGATCGCCAGACCCTCGCCCAGTCCATGACTA
The DNA here is from genome assembly GCA_963730535.1 of uncultured Solirubrobacteraceae bacterium. Taxonomy (GTDB): domain Bacteria; phylum Actinomycetota; class Thermoleophilia; order Solirubrobacterales; family Solirubrobacteraceae; genus DASSUW01. Next base: position 107,545 of record CAVSRU010000007.1, on the reverse strand, counting down.
CCACGCCCCGACGACATTCCCACCCCGTCGTCGGCCACGACGACCGTGAGGAGCTCATCATCGAGCCAGGCCTCCAAGCGCACCTGCCCGGGCGCCCGGTCCGGATACGCATGCACGACCGCGTTCGCGACGGCCTCGCTGACCACGATCTGCACCACCCACCGGTCGACGTCGAGACTGTCGAGCAAGGAAGCGACAGCGCGTCGTGCATCAGACACGCTGGCGGGGACTGCCGGCAGTACCAGCTCAAGCGAGCGGGTCTCCGGGGCGCTCACCGGGCGCCACAATAGACCTGTGAGATCAATTGCTCGAGTTTGTTGAGACTGTCCGTCCAGCCATTCCGGTGGAGCTCGCGGCGCGCCTCGGTGTTGAAGGGGCCCTGAGTGACGACGACCTCGGTGGACTCGCCGAGGTCCCGGAACGACAGCTCGACGAGAGTCTCGCCATCGTCGGGATCTGGGTCCTCCCATGAGAACGTGTAAGCGAGGCGGCCGGGCGGATCGACGTCGCGGAACTCGCCGGTGAGGTAGAAGGGATCGCCGTCGGGCGGCTGCATCTGGATGCGATAGCTGTCTCCGACAGCGGGGTTGAAGTTGAGACTCGGGGTGGTGAAGCCGTCCGGCCCCCACCACCGTGCGAGCGTCGTCCGGAGTGCTGAAGGCTCCAAACACGACCGGCGGAGCGGCCGGGACGATGCGCGTGATCGTGAGTTTCCGCTCACCCGATTGCGGCGTCATCACTTGCTCCTATCCGGCTAGAAGAGCGCCTCCAAGTCATTCGACTTCGCGATCGCCTCATCGATCGAGTAGGTGGCGTGGATCTTTGTCGTGTTCCACTGGATCAGGCGACTCTGGAGGATGAACTCCCTGACCGATTCGATGTCATCCGCCTCAACGACCGCGAGGATGATGTGGTCAGGCCCGAAGACGCGCAGCGTGACGATGTCAACGCCGAGCTGCTCGGCGAGCTGCGGGATCTGCGGCGCTCCCGCGATCAGCATCTGCCGGGTCTGGGCGTTGGACGTTGGGCACAGCTCAGGCGGATGCTCGGCGATAACGGCGAACGTCGCCATGTCGTCGCTCCTTGTGGTTGGTCGTCAAGGCGAGACTCGCACCGACCCATTTCGCGAACCTTTCGTCGAACGTCATCCTCCCCAGAGCCGCGTGGGGCGGCTACGAGTTCACGCGGCGGAGTTCGGCGGCGGCGAGCCGGAGCTCCCGGCGATGGTTGGCGTCGCTGTGGCGCCGCTCGTCCTCGGGAGCCTGCGGCTCGAGGGCCGGGAGCATGACGGGCTTCTCGTCCTCCCCCAACGCGACCATCGTCAGGTACGCGGTGCACGTATGCGCAACCTCGCCGGTCGGCAGGTGCTCGGCCTCGACGCGCACCCCGACCTCCATCGACGTACGCCAGGCGGCATTGACGCTCGCCCGCAGCGTGATGACGTCGCCGACCTTCACAGGCGAGCGGAACTTCATCGCGTCGACGGCGGCGGTCACCACGCGTCCACCGGCCAGGCGGGTCGCGGCGATCACCGCCACGTCATCGCACAGCTTCATGATCCAGCCGCCGTGAACGTTGCCGGCGAGGTTCGCGTCCTGAATGCCGGTGCGGTACGTGAGCACCGACACCGTCTCAGCGGGATGGCGCGCCATCGCCGCGCATCTTGTCATTCGCGGCTGGCCTGCGGCCGCCGCCGCACCTGCCTGGATCGCCGCCCGCCGGTACCGTTTTCGCCGGCCATGGACGAGCGCTGCGAGTGCAGAGGATCCTCGGCGTGACCGCCGCGTTGGGATGGGGCGCGCTCGCCGCGTCGTCGCTGGTGATCGGCGCGCTGCTCGGTCTGGTCAGACCGTGGCCGCCTCGGCTCCTCGGGCTCGTCCTCGCATTCGGAGCCGGCGCGCTCATCAGCGCCGTCAGCTTCGACCTCGCGCAGGAGGGCGCACAGGTCGGCGACCCTGGCTTCCTCGGGTTGGGCCTCGCCGTCGGCGCAATCACCTACTTCGCGCTCAACCGCATCGTGGGACGACGAAGCCCCCGCGGGAACGATCGCGGCGCAGACGAGAACGCCGGCACCGCGCTCGCGCTCGGCGCGTTCCTCGACGGCATCCCCGAGCAGACCGTGCTCGGCATCGGCATCGCCACGGGCGACGGAGTCAGCGTCGGGCTCCTCGTCGCGATCTTCGTCTCCAACCTTCCCGAGGCGATTGGCTCGTCCACCGAGATGCGCGCCGCAGGCACCCCTGCTGCGACGATCCGTCGTCTTTGGTTGCTCGTCGCGCTGATCTGCACCGCGGCGACAGTCGCCGGTTACGCGATCGCCGACAACGTCTCGGGGAACCTGAACGCGACCGTCGACGGGTTCGCCGCCGGCGCGCTGCTCGTGATGCTCATCGACTCGATGATCCCCGAGGCGGTCCGCAAAGGCGGCGACGTCTCCGGATTGGTCACCGTTCTCGGCTTCGCGGTCGCCGCCGCGCTGTCGAGCGTCTCCTGACGGCGCTGCCGGCGGCCTCCAGCTGATCACATGTCCAAGGTCATCACGAGTTCTCCGTCGTCCTCCTCGCCGGTCAGCCGGAAGCCGAGCGATTCGTAGAGGCGAGTCGCGCCGGTGTTCGACGGCACCACGCTGGTCCTCGCCGCCGTGGCTCCGAGCTCGCCCCAGTGCTCGAGCACCTGCTGCATCGCGCGCCGGCCGATGCCGCGGCGCTGGTGCCCCTCGGCGATCATGAACCGCCACAGGAAGTAGCCCTCCGACGGGTCGTCGAAGGTGAGTACGAAGCCGACGGGCTGCCCGTCGGCTAGATCGCCCGCATCCAGTGCCCGGGGGTGAAGTGGGCCTCCGCGATCGAGACCGCGTTCGGCGCGACGAACGAGCGCTGGTCGGCGGCCACCTCGAGCTCGCAGATGGTGCGAACGGACTCGGATGTGATCTCGCGGAGCTCGACGTCCATCCGGGGAAGGCTACGGCGCCCCGGGGGCTTCCGTGGAAGGATGGCGACCGTGGTCGAGATCGTCACGGAGCGACTGCGCCTGCGGCCATTCGGCGTCGACGACCTCGCGGCGTTCGTGGCCTATCGCAGCAAGCCGGAAGTCGCGCGGTACCAATCGTGGGACACGTCGTACTCGATGGTCGACGCCGAGCGGTTTCTCGCCTCGCAACGAGATATCGAGCTCGGGGCGCCGGGCGCTTGGGTGCAGCTCGCTGCGGTCGACCGACGCAGCGGGACGCTCTGCGGCGACTGCGCCGTGCGCGTCCTCACGGATCAGCCGGCAACCGCCGAGGTCGGCGTCACGTTCGCACCAGCGCATCAGGGGTCCGGGCTGGCGACCGAGGCGCTCGCGGCTGTGATCACCGAGGTGTTCGAGGAGTACGGCCTCCATCGCGTCTACGCCGAGGCCGACGACCGCAACGTCGCCGTCCACCGGCTCCTAGAACGCCTGAGGTTCCGCTGCGAGGCGCGTCTGGTCGAGGCCGACTCGTTCAAGGGCGAGTGGTCGACGCTGCGCGTCTTCGCCGTCCTGCGGCGCGAATGGGCGCCCGCTTAGCTATTGGTCCTCGGTCCCGGCCATCCGACGGACGACGGCGTCGATGTCTGCGCCCTCTCGCTCGACTTCGTCGACGTAGAGGCGTCCCCAGGAGATGCGGTCATCGCGAATGGCCATGACGATGACGCCACGCTCCTCGAGCGGCGTGCCGTCGGCCTTGGTCCCCGTCCAGTGGATCTCCAAGAAGAGGACGTCATCGTCGACCGCCGACCGGAGGACCTCGGCGTGAAAGTCCGGTATGGCATCCAGAAGCGCGGACCAGTTTGCGCGCACCTGGGCGATCCCCTGGAACGTCCGGGCCGGAAACTGCGGCTGCTCGCTCCGGTAGTCCTCGTGGAAGCAGGCGAGCATCCCTTCGAGGTCGTGCGCGTTCTGCGCAGCGGTCAGCCGGTCCATCACGGCGCGCGGGTTGCCCACTGGGCGAGCATACGCCGCCCCAGCGGGTGACAAGGGACCGCTCATCGCCGCGTCGGTTCCGCTTGCCAACCGCACACCCTTCTGAAATGGTGCCCGCCAACTCAGTTTTTCCGCGTAGGGGGTAGCTGCATGCATCGAAGGTGCCTTGCGGCCGCGTTCGCGGTTGCGTTCACGTGCGCCGTCGCGCCGTCCGCCGTCGCCAAGCAGCGCACGGCCGACCGGCTCGACGTGTACACGGTCGGTACGACCATCGACAAGCTCGCGGCGTTCGAGGAGAAGGGACTCGACGTCGCCGAGAGCCGCGTCACGGCCTCCGGCGTCGAGGCGCAGATGATCCTGACGCGCGATCAGGTGCAGGATGTCCGCGCCGAGGGCGCCAGCGCGAAGCTCACGCGCGTCAAGGGCGGGCAGACCGTCCAGCAGTTCGCGGCCGCAGAGGCGGCCGCCGGCTTCACGGTGTGGCGGTCCTACGACGAGCCGGGCGGCTACCGCGACCAGATGTACGAGCTCGCGGCCAAGTACCCCGGCGTCACCAAGCTCGTCAGGATCGGCACGACGCTCCAGGGCCGCGAGATCCTCGCGCTGAAGGTCACGCAGGGCGCGCGCGGGCAGCGCGACGGCCGCCGGCCGGCGGTGCTGTTCAGCGCCACGCAGCACGCGCGGGAGTGGATCGCGACCGAGATCGACCGCCGCCTGATGTACCACTACATCGAGGCCTGGGCGAACGAGGACCCGAAGACCGTGAAGCTGCTCCAGTCGACGGAGCTGTGGTTCGTCCCGGTCATGAACCCGGACGGGTACCAGTACTCGTTCGACGTCGAGCGGCTCTGGCGTAAGAACCTGCGGGACAACGATGGCGACGGTCAGACGACGATCGCCGACGGCGTCGACCCGAACCGCAACTACCCGGAGCACTTCAAGTACGACGAGGAGGGCTCCTCGAAGATCATCTCGAGCCAGACCTACCGCGGTCCTGGGCCCGCGTCCGAGCGCGAGACGCAGGCGATCATGGGCCTGTCGGATCGGGTCGGCTTCGAGTTCAACGTCAACTACCACTCGAACGGCCGCTGGCTGCTTTACCCGGAGGGCTGGCAGGTCGGCTCTCCGACAGCGGACGACCCGATCTACTTCGCGCTGTCGGGCAACCTCGACCGGCCGGCGATCGCGGGCTTCCACCCGGGCCTCAGCTCGGACGTCCTCTACGTCACCAACGGCGAGGCGAACGACTTCATGCACAAGCGGGGCGGCGCGCTGGCATGGACCCCGGAGCTGAGCCCTGGCTGCCCGACGTGCGGGTTCGTGTTCCCGGACGACCCGGCGCTGGTCCAGGAGGAGTTCGAGCGCAACCTGCCGTTCGCCGAGTCCGTGGCGAACTCCGCGACCGATCCCGACGACCCGAAGTCGTCGCTCGGGATCACGACCAAGCCGTTCTACATCCGCAGCGACGACCCGTACAAGCGGGGGATCCCGGGCGCGAACTTCGCGTTCCAGTACTCCTACGGGGATCCGCAGCCGGTGCAGGTGCTCGCGAAGCGGGCGCTCGGCGCGGTCACGGTCAAGTACCAGATCAACGGCGGCCCGGTGCGGAGCGCTCCGACGTCGGAGTGGACCGGTGGCGAGAAGTACAAGCCCGCCGCGCGGTACTACCACGTGATGCGGGGCATGGTGACGGGGACCAATCCGAATGACCAGGTGAAGGTCTGGTTCGAGGCTGGCACCCAGCAGAGCGAGTCGTTCACCTACCGGGCGATCTCCGAGACGGGCAACAAGATGCTCGTCGTCGCGGCCGAGGACTGGTCCGGCATCTCGCCGAACACGGCCCCGGCGGCGGGTCCGGCCCACCTGCAGACGTACCTCACCGCGCTGGCCGAAAACGGCATCGCCGCCGACGTCTACGACGTCGACGCGCAGGGCCGGGTCGCGCCGGATCAGCTCGGCGTCCTCAGCCACTACAAGGGCGTCATCTGGTACACGGGCGACGACACCGTGACCCGCAGGTTCGGAAGGGGCCCGGGCAACGCCGACCGCCTCGCGCTCGACGAGATGCTCGAGATGCGCGCCTACATGGACGAGGGCGGCCGCGTGGCCTACACGGGCAAGCGCGCCGGCATGCAGTACACGGGTGTCGGAGGCGTGGGCAACCAGTTCTACGACCCGAAGGACGAGTCGGTCTGCCGGCCGGTCAACCCCGCGATGGACCCGCGGCAGTGCCTGCTGCTCCGCGGCTCGACGCAGGGCGGCGACCAGATCCAGGACGTGCTCCAGTACTGGTTCGGCGGCATGGTGCAGATCGCCGGTGACGGCCAGACCGGGGCGACCCCGTTCGCGGTCAACGGCATCGGCACCCCGTTCGATGGGCTCGCCCAGTGGTCGCTGACGAGCTCGGCGCCGTCGCCGTTCACCTCGTCGTTCGTGACGACGAGCGGCGTGCTGCCGGTCGACGAGTACCCGCAGTTCGAGAGCCGGGCGTCGGCGCGGTGGGCGAAGCCGGGCGGCCCGTTCGATCCGCACACGGGCAGCCGGTACGTCTACTCCCAGATCGCCGACGTGTCGTACAAGCGGCTCACGCGTGAGATCGCGGTGCCCGCGGGCGGCGGCGACCTGACGTTCTGGACGTCCTACGACACCGAGGAGCACTGGGACTTCCTCGCGGTCGAGGCCAGGACCGCGGGCGGCAGCGACTGGACGACCCTGCCGGACTCCAGTGCCACGCCGCACACGTCCCAGGACACGGGCGACAGCTGCCCGGAGGGCTGGTTCGAGCTGCACCCGTTCCTCGAGCACTACCAGACGCTCAACGCCGACGGCACGTGCTCGCCCAGCGGCAGCGGCGGCGGTCAGTGGAACGCCGCCTCGGGCAACTCGCAGGGCTGGCAACAGTGGACGATCGACCTCGACAAGTGGGCCGGCGGGACCGTCGAGATCTCGATCGCCTACGTCAGCGACTGGGCCACGCAGGGCCTCGGGGTGTTCCTCGACGACATCACCCTGCCCGATGGCACCTCGACCTCGTTCGAGGGCAGTGACACGGGCGGCTGGCAGATCGCCGGCCCGCCCGAGGGCAGCGGCTCCAACGCGAACAACTGGCAGATCACCGATGCCGGTGGCTTCCCGGTCGGCGCTTCGATCACCACGCCCAAGTCGATCCTCATGGGCTACGGGTTCGAGGCCATCTCCACCGCGGAGCAGCGCAAGGCGGTGATGGCCCGGATCGCGAACTACCTCCTGCGGTAGTCGCGAAGCGTGCAGCCCGGCGGCCGCCTCGGCGGCCGCCGGGCTCCCGCCTGATCACATGTGCAGCGACATCACGAGTTCTCCGTCGTCCTCCTCGCCGGTGAGCCGGAAGCCGAGCGACTCGTAGAGGCGGGTCGCGCCGATGTTCGACGGCACCACGCTGGTCCTCGCCGCCGTGGCTCCGAGCTCGCGCCAGTGCTCGAGCACCTGCTGCATCGCGCGCCGGCCGATGCCGCGGCGCTGATGCCCCTCGGCGATCATGAACCGCCACAGGAAGTAGCCCTCCGACGGGTCGTCGAAGGTGAGGACGAAGCCGACGGGCTGCCCGTCGGCGTAGATCGCCCGCATCCAATGCCCGGGAGCGAAGTGGGCCTCGGCGATCGAGACCGCGTTCGGCGCCACGAACGAGCGCTGGTCGGCGGCCACGTCGAGCTCGCAGATGGCGCGAACGGTCTCGGATGTGATCTCGCGGAGCTCGACCTCCATCCGGGGAAGGCTACGGCGCGCCGGAGGACGCCGGTCAGGCGGCCGCGGTGACGACCGGCGCCAGGCGCTCGAGCGCTACCGCGTACGCGACGCGCGACCCGGTGCCGATCGCGTTGGCCACCGACCGCGAGTGTGGGGTCGCTGCATCCCCGGCGGCGTACACGCCCGCGACGTTCGTCCGCCCATCGGCGTCGGTGACGATCGTCCCGTCCGCGGTCAACTCGCAGCCGAGCGCGGCGGCGAGCCCGTTCGGCTGGTCCCGGCGCGTGTTCACGAACAGCGCTTCGCGCCGCTCGGCCGGGCCGTGCGAGAACTCGATCTGCTCCAGGCGGCCATCGGTCCCTGCCAGCCACGCGATCGGATCCGTCCGGACTCGCACGCCCGCTTCTGCCAGCAGCGCGCCACCCGGGTCCGGCGCGCCGTCCGTGCACAGCACGACATCGTTGCTCCAACCGGCGAGCACGAGCGCCGAGCGCACGGCGGCCACGCCGCTGCCGTGGAACGCCAACGGCCGGTCGCGCACTTCCCAGCCGTCGCAAAACGCGCAGTGGAACACCGACCGGCCCCACAGGGCCTCGATCCCGGGCAGCGGCGGCGGGTCGTAGCGCAGTCCGTGGGCGAGCACGATCGCATGGGTGCGCACGGGCGACCCGTCCGTCGGCCTCACGACGAACCCATCCCGCATCCGCTCGGCGTCCTCGACGGCGCCATGCCGGAACTCGACGTTCGCATGCTCCTCGAGCTGACGCCGCCCGCTGGCCCGCAGGTCCGCCGGCTTCACCCGATCATGCCCGAGCAGCCCGCCGACACCCTGGGACACGGCGTTCGCCGGCCGGTCGTTATCCACAACCAGCACCCGCTTCCGCGCCCGGCCCAGCACGAGAGCCGCGCTCAGGCCCGCGGGCCCGCCGCCCACGATCACGGCGTCGTACGGCGTGCTGCGCCAGGCATCGAGGTGATGGAGGCGGTCGGTCATTGCAACGTAGACGTCACAACCCCCGGTGTTTCATCCCTCGCCGGAGAGATTCGGGGGTTAGCCGCACCCCAGCCTCACCGTGGAAGGATGGCGACCGTGGTCGAGATCGTCACGGAGCGACTGCGCCTGCGGCCATTCGGCGCCCACGACCTCGCGGCGTTCGTCGCCTATCGCAGCCAGCCGGACGTCGCGCAGTACCAATCGTGGGACACGTCGTACTCGATGGTCGACGCCAAGCGGTTCCTCGCGTCGCAACGAGACGTCGAGCTCGGCGCGCCGGGCGCGTGGGTGCAGCTCGCTGCGGTCGACCGACGTAGCGGGACGCTCTGCGGCGACTGCGCCGTGCGCGTCGTCGCGGATCAGCCGGCGACCGCCGAGGTCGGCGTCACCTTCGCACCAGCGCATCAGGGGTCCGGGCTGGCGACCGAGGCGCTCGCGGCCGTGATCACCGAGGTGTTCGAGCGGCACGGCCTCCATCGCGTCTACGCCGAGGCCGACGACCGCAACGCCGCCGTCCACCGGCTCCTAGAACGCCTGAGGTTCCGCTGCGAGGCGCGCCTGGTCGAGGCCGACTGGTTCAAGGGCGAGTGGTCGACCCTGCGCGTGTTCGCCGTCCTGCGGCGCGAATGGGAGGACGGCACACCCCGGCCGCCCCGCTAGTCAATCCTCGGTCCCGGCCATTCGACGGACGACGGCATCGATGTCTGCGCCCTCTCGCTCGACTTCGTCGACGTAGAGGCGCCCCCAGGCGATGCGGTCATCGCGGAAGCCCATGACGATGACGCCACGCTCGTCGAGCGGCATACCGTCGGCCTTGGTCCCCGTCCAGTGAACCTCCAAGAAGATGACGTCACGGTCGACCGCCGACCGGAGGATCTCGCTGTGAAAGTCCGGTATGGCATCAAGCAGCGCGGACCAGTTGGCGCGCACCTGGTCGATCCCCTGGAACGTCCGGGCCGGGAACAGCGGCTGCTCGCTCCGGTAGTCCCCGTGGAAGCAGGCGAGCATCCCTTCGAGGTCGTGCGCGTTCTGCGCAGCGGTCAGCCGGTCCATCACGGCGCGCGGGTTGCCCACCGGGCGAGCATACGCCGCACGAGCCGTCCTGCGGGAACGCCGTCTTTGGCGGTCAGTCGGCAGTGGCGAGCATGACGTCCGAGGCTTTGATGATCGCCGTGACGGCTTTCCCCTCCTGCAAGCCGAGGTCGCGGGCGGCCTCGACGGTGATCGACGCGACGAGGCGCTGGCCGTTGACGTCGAGTTCGACATTGGCGATGGCGGCGCCTTCGTTGACGCTCGTGACGGTCCCTGCGAGCTGGTTGCGGGCGCTGAGTTTCATGGCGCTCCCTCGTTGCGGGTCGGGTCAGAGGGGTTGCACCCTACGTCCCTCAGACGCCGCCTTGTCGGCCGCGTGCTTGCCGACTAGCGGGCCGCGTAGGCTGCGTCCAACCGGCGACGAATCGAGGAGATCGGATGACGAGCAAGGCGGATTTCAGCGAGCAGGAGTGGACGCGGCTGAAGCGTGCGCCGTTCGTAGCGGGCATGGCGATCTCGCTGGCTGACCCAGGTGGGCCGATCGAGCTCGTCAAGGAGACTGCGGCGACACTGAAGACGGTGCGAGACGCGGCCGAGTCCGGCGGACGCGGGGAGCTGGTCGATGCGGTCGCGCAGGAGGTCTTCGCGGAGGCACGGCAGCGCAAGAACCCGCTCCAGGACTTCAGGGCCAAGGGCGCGCTGGCGGGGCAGGAGATCCTTGAGGAACTTGCCGAGGCCAACCGCGTCGTATCCGCGAAGGCCACGCCAGAGGAGGCCGGCGCATTCCGGGACTGGCTTCAGACGGCCGCTCAGGAGGCCGCGAACGCGGCCAAGGAGGGCGGGTTTTTGGGCTTCCACGCTGAGCGGGTGAGCGAGGGCGAACAGCGGATGCTCGACAAGCTTGCCGAGGTACTCGCACCGCCAGCCTGAGCGCTTACGACAGTCGGCCGGCCGCGCGGTATCTCAGGTACACGACGCGCGAGCTGAACGTGCGCGTCTCGACCAGTTCCATGTCGACACGGTGATCTCGCGGGAAGAACGGGATGCCGCCGCCGACCGCGACCGGCTGGACGAACAGCCTGTACTCGTCGATCAGATCCAGACGGGCTGCCTCGGCAGCGAGCTCGGCGCCTCCTACCGCCACGTCTCCCCGCACAGACTCCTGGAGCGAGGTCAGCTCTGCGCGCAGGTCATCGCGCGCGAGCGTCGTGTTCGCTCCCTCGACCGAGTCCAGCGTCCGCGAGAACACCACCTTCGGCAGCGCCTGCCAGATCAGCGCGAACTCGCGCACGGTGTCCGAGGGGTCCTTGTCGGCCGTCTCCCAGTAGACCATCGTCTCGTACAAGCGACGCCCCAACAGGTGGCCGGCGAGCGCGCGCGTCTGCTCGTTGTGAAATCGGTGTAGCTCCTCGTCGGGCATCGACCAGTCGGACTTCCCGTCCGGCCCGACGATATAGCCGTCGGCCGAGACGCCGCCCATCCCGTAGATCACTTTCGGCATCCGCATTCCTCCTCATCTATGGGGACAGTCAACCGGTATGACCCGGCGAACCCCCGATACTCATCGGAGCAACCTTGCCCAACAGACCTGCGCTGCGCGGCACCGGGGGGTCGGGATGTAGGTTCACGCGAATGAGCAAGAAGATCGCGGTGACCGGCGGGAGTGGGAAGCTCGGCCGGGCGTGCATCGACGCGTTGCTCGACGACGGCTGGACGCCATTCAACTTCGACCTCTCCCGCCGCGCGAGCGCACATGCTCGTTCACGCGGCTGGACCTGACCGACTACGGCCAGGTCGTCGAGGCCCTGGCCGGGATCGATGAGCTGCACGATGGCGTCGATGCGGTGCTGTGCACGCCGTCGGCCGAGCTGATGGCGCAGGTCTTCCCGGACGTCGAGTTCCGCGCCGAGGTGCCGGGCACGGCCGCGCTGTGCTCGGTCGACAAGGCGGGAGGATTGCTCGGATGGACGCCGCGCCACCACTGGCGCGATCACGTCGACGCCCCGTAGCCGGCAACCCCGTGCGGGGACGACGACGGACCGACCCCGCTACCGCTGGGGACGTTTCCGCGGAAACGCCGGCGGGATGTTGTGGTTGCCCCGGAAGACGTTGTCGGGATCCCACGCCGCCTTGACCTCGCCGAGCCGGCGGTAGTCCTCGGGCGTGTAGGCGTCCGCCACCCGCTCGGGCTCCCCGAGGAAGTTCAGGAACGACTGACCCGTGGAGTGGGGGCGGAGCCGCGCGACGACCGCCTCGACGGCCGCCCGAAGCTCGTCGATCGCGGCCGGGTCCGGGCTCTGCGCGCCGACGACGATCGAGAACGGCACGTCGCGGTGGCCGGTCGGGCCGGCGTTCTCGGGCGGCCGGGACGGCGCCCCTTCCCAATGGCGGAGCTCGATCCCGGCAACCGGGCCCTCGGCCTCGACGACGGCGGTGATCGCCTCGTCGGGCACCGTCTCAAACAGCTCGAGGTTCATGATCCCCACGGACGGCGGGGGCGGGGGCATCATGACCGCGGCGTCGGGGAACGTCGTCGCCCGCATGGCGTCGAGCAGCGGCGGGCCGGCGGCCTCGCGGAGCGGCGCGAGCAGGCGCTCGGCCTCGTCGGCCGGGCCGAGATGGAAGGCGCGCAGGATGAGGACGCGCTTGCCGCGCACCGCCTCGGGCATCTCGGGGATGGGCGGGATCTGGGCCACGACGAGCGCGGTGTTCGAGGCGTCGGGCTCGTCGAGCGCCCACTCGCGGTACACGGCCATCGCGTCGGCCGCCCGCGCCACGTCGAACATCGCCATCCCGGCGTAGACGTCGCCCGCCGGGTGCAGCCGGAACTCGAGCGCCGTCACCACGCCGAAGTTGCCGCCGCCGCCTCGCAGCGCCCAGAACAGGTCGCCATCGTCCTCGGCCTTGACGAGCGAGCCGTCGGCCGTCACCAGGTCGGCTCCGACGATGCTGTCGGCCGCATAGCCGTACTTGCGGGACAGCCAGCCGACCCCTCCGCCGAGCGTGTAGCCGACGACGCCGACCGTGGGCGACGATCCGGACAGCGGTGCGAGGCCGTGCGGGGCGGCGGCCGCGATCACGTCGCTCCACAGCGCCCCGGCGCCGACGCGGGCCACGCGGCGGTGCGGGTCGACCTCGACGCTCGTCATCGCGCCGGTCTTGAGGAGCACGCCATCGTCGGCCGCGCGCACGGTCCCATGGCCCGTCGCCTGCACGGTCAAAGGCAGCTCATGCTCGCGCGCGAAGCGGATCGCGGCCGCCACGTCGGCGACGCCGGCCGCCTCGACGATCACCGCCGGGCGCGGGTCGAACCTGCGCTGCCACGACAGCCGCGCGGCGTCGTAGCCGTCCTCGCCGGGCGCCAGCACGCGCCCGGCCACGGCCTCGCGCAGGCCACTCATCTCGGTCCTCTCGAGCCTCGTCACGTCAGTCATTCACCTGAGGTTTTCATCACCCCGGGCGGCGGCGGGTACGGCTGCCCGTACTCTCAGGCACATGGACCTGGGGATCGCGGGACGGGTGGCGGTGGTGACGGGCGCGAGCCGCGGCATCGGCGCCGCGACGGCCGAGTTGCTCGAGGCGGAGGGCGTTCGGGTGGTGCGGGCGTCGCGGGGAGACGGGATCGACGTGATGGCTCCCGACGCCGCCGAGCGGATCGCCGAGCGAGCGGGCGAGCCGGTCGACATCCTCGTCAACAACGCGGGCACCAGCTTCGCGCGCGACCTCGAGGAGCTGAGCGACGAGGACTGGTACGCGCAGTGGGAGCTGCATGTGATGGCGTCGCTGCGGCTCATGCGCGCGTTCGCGCCCGGGATGGCGGAGCGGGGGTGGGGGCGGATCGTGAACGTCACCTCGTCCGCCGCCAAGCGTCCGTCGCTGACCAACGCCGCCTACTCGGTGACCAAGGCGGCGCAGGCGTCCCTCTCCCGCGTGTTCGCCGATGCCTACGGCGATCGCGGCGTGCTCGTCAACTCGGTCGCGCCCGGGCCGGTGAGCTCGCCGCTGTGGGTGGACGAGGGTGGGCTGGGAGACCAGACCGCGGCGGCTCGGGGCCTCGCCACTCGCGAGGATGCGATCGAGGCCCAGGCGGCCAAGACGACGCTCGGTCGCTTCGCCGAGCCGCACGAGATCGCCGCCGTGATCGCGTTCCTGTGCTCGCAGAACGCGGCGAACGTCACGGGCGCGGCGTGGTCGGTCGACGGCGGGACCGTGGCCACCATCGTGTGACGGCGGTGGCGAGCGCCAGCCCGGCGGCCGCCACGAAGCCCGCGCGATGGCCGAGCGGCGCGGCCAGCGTGACGATGGCCGCGAGCCCGAGTGCCGTGCCGATCTGCGCGGCGGCGTTGAGCACGCCGGAGGCGATGCCCTGCTCCTCGTCGGGGAGCGCCTCGGTGCCGGAGGCCGTCGAGGCGACGGACGCCGCCCCGAGGCCCGCACCCATAAGGAGGAAGGCGACCGCGAAGCCGGCGCTGGAGAGCGTCACGAGCGCGAGCGCTCCGGCGGCGACGGTGACGAGCCCGGCGGGCATGACGAGCGACGGCCGGCCGCGCGCGCCGAGGAACGAGCCGGCGATGACGGCGAGGTTGAGCGGCGCGCTCCAGAGGCCGGCCTCGAGCGCCGAGCGCCCCATCTCGTTCTGCTGGTAGAGGAGCGCGAGGAACATGGCCGAGCTCGTGGATGCCGTGAGCGCCGCTGCGGTCATTGCCGCGGGCAGGAAGCCGGGACGGCCGAGCGCCCAGGGCGGCAGGATCGGATGCGGCGCCCGTCGCTCGACCGCCACGAACGCGGCGAGCAGGGCGCCGCCGGCGCACAGGGCGCCGAGCGCCGAGGGATCGGTCCAGCCACGCGACTCGATCAGCGTCAGCCCGAGCACGACCAGCGAGAGGCCGCCGGTCACGGCGGCGGCGCCGGCGAGGTCGAGCGCGGTGCGCGGGCCGCGGCTCTCGGCGAGGACGCGGGGGATGAGCGCGACGGCGACCACGCACAGCGGCACGTTGACGAGGAACACGGCGCGCCAGCCGAGCGTCTCGGTCAGCACCCCGCCGAGCACCCAGCCCGACGCTCCACCGCCCGCCGCGGCGGCGGTCCACCAGGCGACGGCCCGGCGCCGCTCCCCGCCCTCCGGGAAGGCCGCGGTGAGGAGCGCGAGCGCGGCCGGAGCGGCGAGCGCGGCGCCGACGCCCTGTGCCGCGCGGCTCGCGACCAGCACGGCAGCGGAGGTCGCGAGCCCGCAGGAGAGCGACGCCGCGCCGAACAGCGCCAGGCCGACGCCGAAGAGGCGGCGGCGCCCGAACAGGTCGCCCGCGCGTCCTGCCGCCACGAGCAGCCCGCCGAAGGCGAGCGTGTAGGCGCCGATCACCCATTGCAGGCCGGCCGCCGTGAAGCCCAGGTCGGTGCGGACCGTCGGGAGCGTCACGGCCACGATCGTCACGTCGAGGACGAGCAGGAACTGCGCGCTGCACAGCAGGGCGAGCAGCGCGCCGCCGCGGGTGGTTACCGTCGAAACCGACATGGGCAGTAACGTCGACGTCTCCGTCGCGTTACTGGTCTAAACTCGAATCAGTGGTAACGAAGCGTGCGACCGACCTCAGGATCGTGGGCGGCGACCTCGCCCTCGACCTCGCGAACACGCTCGAGGGCAGGGATACGCCGGAGACGCTCGTGGACTACGCCGAGCTCGCCGCCTGGGCGGAGCTCGTGGGCGCCGTCGCCGACGCCGGGCGGCTCACGGCGATCGCCGCCGAGCACCCGGCGGCCGCCACCCGCGCGCTGGACGACGTGCGCCGCCTTCGCACCGTGGTCGATCGCGTCTTCCGGCCCCTCGCGGACGGCGGCGCGCCGCCGGCCGACGCCCTCGAGGAGCTCGTCGCCCTCGCCGCCGACGCCAACGCCCATGCACGGCTCACGCCGCACGACGGCGGCTTCGAGCTCTCATGGGACGGCGACGACCTGCGCCGCCCGCTGTGGCCGATCGCCACCGCGGCGGTCGACCTCCTGCGGTCCGGCCCGCTCGACCGGCTCAAGACGTGCGCGAACTGCCCGTGGCTGTTCATCGACCGCAGCCGCAATCACAGCCGCCGCTGGTGCACGATGGACGAGTGCGGCGTCCACCTGAAGATGCGCCGCTACCGCGCCCGGCAGGTCAAGCGGTCAGCGTGATCCCGCCGTCGCGGGCGATCAGCTCCGCGTAGCGCCCGCCGGCGGCGAGCAGCTCGTCGTGCGTCCCGCGCTCGACCACCGCGCCGCCGTCGAGCACCGCGATCTGGTCGGCGTCGCGGACGGTCGAGAGCCGGTGGGCGATGATGATCGTCGTGCGGCCCTCCTCGAGCCGCTCGAGCGCCTCGCCGACCGCCCGCTCGGTCTGCACGTCGAGCGCGCTGGTCGCCTCGTCGAGCACGAGCACCGGCGGGTTGCGCAGGATCGTGCGGGCGATCGCGATCCGCTGGCGCTCGCCGCCCGAGAAGCGGAAGCCGCGCTCGCCGACCACCGTGTCGTAGCCGTCGGGCAGCGCCGCGATCGTGTCGTGGATCTGCGCGGCCTGCGCCGCCTCCTCGATCTCGAGGTCGCTGGCGTCGGAGCGCGCGAAGCGCAGGTTCTCGCGCACGGACGCGTGGAACAGGTACGTCTCCTGCGAGACCACGCCGACCGCGTCGGCGAGCGAGGAGAAGCGCAGGTCGCGCACGTCGACGCCGTCGAGCGTCACGCGCCCGCCCGCGGGGTCATAGAGCCGCGCGGCGAGGTAGCCGACCGTCGTCTTGCCCGAGCCGGTCTCGCCTACCAGCGCCAGCTTCGAGCCCGCCGGCACCTCGAGGTCGACCCCGCGCAGCGTCGGCTCCGGAGCCATGGACGACTCCGCTGAGTCGTAGGCGAACCACACGTCCTCGAAGCGCAGCTCGCCGCGCACGTCGTGCAGGTCGCGGCGCCCCTCGGCCAGGTCGACGGGCAGGTCGAGGTACTCGAAGACGCGCTCGAACAGCGCCATCGAGGTCTGGATGTCGACGCCCACGTTGAGCAGCGACTGGATCGGCCAGAAGAGCCGCGTCTGGAGCGTCGTGAACGCGACCAGCGTGCCGATCGTGACCGCTCCGGGAGTGAGTCCCGCGAACAGGTACACGAGCGCCGGCATGACCGCGAACGAGGTCTGGATCGAGGCCATCACCCAGCGGCCCGCCATGCGCGAGCGGACCTCGAGGTCGGCCAGGCGCCCGGACTCGCGCTCGAAGCGATCGGCCAGCTCGTCGCTGCGGCCCATCGTCTTGCCGAGCAGGATCCCGGAGACCGACAGCGACTCCTGCACGAGCGCCGAGATGTCGGCCATCGCGCCCTGCCGGGTGGCGGCGATCTTGCGACGCTGGTCGCCGACCCGCCGCGCGAGCAGCACGAAGAACGGCGTCAGCGCCAGGGAGAACAGCGCCAGCCGCCAATCGAGCAGCACCATCGCGACCACAGTGGCGAGCACCGTGGTCACGTTGGAGACGATCGACGTGGCGGTCGACGTCACGACGTTCTGCACGCCGCCGATGTCGTTCGCGATCCGCGACTGGATCTCGCCCGTGCGCGTGCGCGTGAAGAAGGCGAGCGAGAGCCGCTGGAGGTGGCGGTAGACCTTCGCCCGCAGGTCGTGCATGACCTTCTGGCCCACCACGTTGGAGAGCCAGGTCTGCCCGACGCCGAGCACGCCGGTGGCGACGGAGACGCCGATCATCCCCGCCACCAGCAGCGCGAGCAGGCGGTCGTCGTCGTCCGGGATCGCGACGTCGAGCACGTCGCGGAGCAGGAACGGGGAGATCATCCCCAGCCCCGCCGAGACGACGATCAGGCCGAGCACCGCGCCCAACCGCCCCCGGTAGGGGCGGAAGAGCGCGGTGATGCGGCGTATCAAGCGACGGCCTCCGTGCGGGCCGGCTCGAGGGCGATGTCGAGCACCTCGTCGATGCTCATGACCGGGTGGAACGTCATCTGCTCGCGGACGTCCGCGGGGACGTCGTCGAGGTCACCGCGGTTGCGCTCGGGCAGGATCACGTCGGTCAGCCCGGCGGCGTGGGCGGCCAGCACCTTCTGCTTGAGCCCGCCGATCGGGAGCACGCGGCCCTGGAGCGTGACCTCGCCGGTCATGCCCACAGTGTGCTTGACCGGGCGGCCGCTCAGCAGCGACGCCAGCGCCGTCGTCATCGTGACGCCCGCGCTCGGCCCGTCCTTCGGGATGGCGCCCGCGGGGACGTGGACGTGGAACTCGCGCCCGGCGAACGTTCCCGGGTCGATCTCCAGGTCGCCGGCGTGGCCGCGCACGTAGGAGAGCGCGATCCGCACCGACTCCTTCATGACGTCGCCCAGCTGGCCGGTGAGCACGAGGTTGTCCTTGCCCTCCATCGAGGTCGCCTCCACGAACAGCACGTCGCCGCCCGTGCCCGTGACCGCGAGGCCGGTGGCCACGCCGGGCACCGCGGTGCGCAGCGCCGCCTCCTGGAAGACCTTCTGGCGGCCGAGCGCGTCGCGCAGCGTGTCCACCTCGATGGCCACCGGAGCCGTCGCCTTGCCCGACGCGATCTGCGTCGCGGTCTTGCGCAGCACGGTCCCGAGCTCGCGCTCGAGCTGGCGCACGCCCGCCTCGCGGGTGTACTCGCTCACCACGGTCCGCAGGATCTCGTCGGACACCGTGACCTCGTCCTCGCGCAGGCCGTTGCGCTCGCGCTGGCGGGGCCACAGGTAGTCGCGTGCGATCGCGACCTTCTCGGCGACCGTGTAGCCGTCGAAGCGGATGACCTCCATGCGGTCCAGGAGCGGGCCGGGGATGGTCTCCGCCACGTTGGCGGTGGCGATGAACATGACCTCGGAGAGGTCGATCTCCACGTCGAGGTAGTGGTCGCGGAACGTGTCGTTCTGGGCAGGGTCGAGCACCTCGAGCAGGGCCGCGCTGGGGTCGCCGCGCCAGTCGGCGCCGACCTTGTCGACCTCGTCGAGCATGATCACCGGGTTCATGGTCCCCGCGTCGCGCAGCGCGCGCACGAGGCGGCCCGGGAGCGCGCCGATGTAGGTACGTCGGTGGCCGCGGATCTCGGCCTCGTCGCGGACGCCGCCCAGCGACATCCGGACGAACTCGCGTCCGGTCGCGCGGGCGATCGACTCGCCGATCGAGGTCTTGCCGGTGCCGGGCGGGCCGATCAGCGTGAGGATCGCGCCGGAGCGCTTGTCCTCGGCGATCTCCCGCTCGACGCGCAGCTTCTTGACGGCCAGGTACTCGACGATGCGGTCCTTGACGTCCTCGAGGCCGGCGTGGTCGGCGTCGAGCACCTCACGGGCGTGCACGGGGTCGAGCACCTCGTCGGAGCGCTCCTTCCACGGGACGGCGATCAGCCAGTCCAGGTAGGAGCGGATCATCGAGGCCTCGCCCGACTGGTCGCCCATGCGCTCGAGCCGGCCGAGCTCCTTGGTCGCCTGCTCCTCGACCGCCTCCGGCATGCCGGCATCGGCGATCTTGGTGCGGTACTCCTCCACGATCGAGCCGGAGTCCTCGCCCAGCTCGCGCTGGATCGACTCCATCTGCTTGCGCAGGAAGTACTCGCGCTGCTGCTTGTCGGCGCCCTCGCGGACGTCGTCGCGGATCTTGCGGCGCAGCTGGAGCTCCGTCATCCGCTCGCGCTGGAGGCGAACCGCGAGCTCGAGCCGCTCGGTGACGTCCAGGGTCTCGAGGACCCGGACCTTGTCCTCGAACGAGACGTCGGGCGCGTAGCCGATGGTGTCGGCCAGCGGGCCCGGCTCACCGATGGCGCGCAGCCAGGCGCCGACGCGATCGTCGACGCCGCGCAGCTCGAGGATCTCCTCGACCACGGCGCGGTACTCGCGCTCGAGCTCACGCGTGCGGCCGTCGACGGGGACGTCGTCGGTCGACTCGGTGACGTCGATGCGCAGCCGGCCGAGTTGATCGGTGTGCGCCGCGCCCGCGACGCCGCGGGCGACGCCGGAGAGCTGCACGGCGCGGGCGCCGCCGGGCAGGCGGACGCTGTCGGTCACCTCGGCGATGGTGCCGACCTTCGCGAACGCGCCTTCGTGGCGCGGGATGAGAAGCACGCGATCCTCGTCACCGACGTCGACGGGAAGCGTCACGTCCATGGTGGGGAAGACCACGGTGTCGTCCAGCGGGACGAGAATCATCGAGGTCATCAAAGCTTCACCTTCTGTAGGGACTTACTCAACGTACGTAAGTCTAGCGCGGGAGACGGACCGTGGCTAGCTGGGATCTTAGTGGGCGCGACTGAGATCGGTGGCCCCTGGCGAACGTCAACGGCGGCTGGGGAGGGAGGCGAGAGAGTGTCAGACCCACCACTTTCCGGACCGGCTAGAACCGCAACGAAAGCACCCGCGGATCGCCACGACACTCCGCGCCCTCCCCTCAATGCCGCCGTTGACGTTCGCCGGCGGAGAGCTGCCCCAGAGGCAGCGGGGCGTCCGACTTGACCGTCCTTAGAGCGAAGTTCGACTGGATGTCGCCCAGGTTCGGGAGCTTGAGCAGCGTGTCGAACATGAAACGCTCGTAGCCGGCCAGGTCGGGGACGGCGACCTCGAGCCGGAAGTCGGCCGACCCGGAGACGATGTGGGCGGAGATGACCTCGGGCGCGGCGAGCAGCACCTTGCTGATCGCCTCCGCCGTGTGCTCGGAGTGGCCCTCGATCTTGAGGTCGATGAACACCGTGAGCCCCAGCCCGAGACGGGCGCGGTCGAGCTCGGCGCGGTAGGCGCGGATCACGCCTTCGCGCTCGAGCGCGCGCAGCCGGCGCAGGCACGGCGAGGGGGAGAGGTGCAGCTGCTCGGCGAGCGCGGCGTTGGAGATGCGACCGTCGTGCTGGAGGATCTCGAGCATCCGATGGTCGACGCTGTCCAGTGGCACGAAAGCGTCCTCCTTGGGTCGTGAGGGGCAGATCATTGCGCACGGGGACGCCGGCGGGGTGCAAGTGGGCACCACATGCCCCCGCATCGGCGGGACACTTTGCCGATGCTCTCCACCCGCGCCGCGACCGCCCTGTACGTCGGCGCCGTGCTCGGTCCCGGCGTCCTCATCGTCCCCGCGCTGGCCAGCGAGGCCGCCGGCCCCGCGTCGGTGCTCGCCTGGGCGGCGCTGCTCGCCCTCTCCGCGCCGCTGGCGATCACCTTCGCCGCGCTCGGCGTGCGCTATCCGGAGGCCGGCGGCACCGCGGCGTACGCGCGCGCCGCCTTCGGCTCGCGGATCGGCGCCATCACCGGCTGGTGGTTCCTGGCCGGCGTGGTGCTCGGCGCACCGGCGGTGGCGCTCGTCGGCGGCTTCTACGTCGCCGAGCTGCTCGGCGTCGGGCGGGAGGCCGCGATCGCCGGCGCCGCGGTGATGATGGGGACGGTCACCGTGGCCAACGTGGTCGGGCTGCGCACATCGGCGCGGCTCGGGCTCGGCCTCGCGGCGGTGCTCGCCGCGCTCCTGCTCGTCGCCGTCGTCACCGCGCTGCCGGAGAGCCGGGCCGAGAACTGGACGCCGTTCGCGCCCCACGGCTGGGCCGCCGTCGGCACCGCCGCCAGCCTCCTGATGCTCTCGTTCATCGGCTGGGAGGCGGTGTCCCACCTGGCCGGAGAGCTGCGCGACCCGACGCGCCAGCTGCCGCGGGCGATCTTCGGCGCGCTCGCCGTCGTGGTCGTGCTCTACCTCGGGCTCGCCATCGCGACGGTCGGCGTCCTGGGGACCGCCAAGCCGACCGACGTCCCGCTCGCCGACCTCATGGGCGCCGGCCTCGGCGAGACCGGCCGGACCGCCACCGCGGCGATCGCCGTCCTGCTCACGATGGGGACCATGAACGCCTACGTGGCGGCCGCCGTCAAGCTCTCCGGCGCCCTGACCGAGGAGGGATCGGCGCCCGCCTGGATGGCGCGCCCCGACCGGGCACTCGCCGCCTTCGCGGTGATCGCCGGGATCCTGCTCGCGCCGCTGGGCGCCGACGTACTCAGCCTCGACGGTCTCGTGCGCGCGTGCAGCGCCGCGTTCGTCGCCGTGTACCTGACGGCCACCGCGGCCGGCGTGCGGCTTCTCAGCGGCGGGGCGCGGCGGGCAGCGGCCGTCGCGTGTGGCGCGGTGGTCGTCGTGCTCGCCTTCTTCGGCCCGTACCTCGCCGTGCCCGCCGCGATCGCGCTGGTCGGCGCGAGCCTCCAGCGCGGGCGCACGCGTGTACCAGCGTGCGAGGGAGTGGCCTGACCGCCCCGACCTACGGCTACGGCATCGTCGACGTCGAGGCCGCGGTCAGCGCGGCGGCATCCTGAGCGCGCCGTCCAACCGTATGACCTCGCCGTTCAGCATCGGGTTCTCGACGATGTGGGCGGCGAGGTCGCCGTACTCCTCGGGGCGGCCGAGGCGCTGGGGGTGCGGGACCTGCTCGCCCAGCGCCGTGCGCGCCTCCTCGGGGAGGCCGGCCAGCAGCGGCGTGTCGAACAGGCCGGGGGCGATCGTCATGACCCGGATCCCCGAGCTCGCGAGGTCGCGCGCGGCCGGGAGCGTCATGCCGGCGATCCCGCCCTTGGACGCCGAGTAGGCGATCTGGCCGATCTGGCCGTCGTAGGCGGCGATCGAGGCGGTGTTGATGCACACGCCGCGCTCGCCCTCGGAGTCGGGCTCGTTGGCGAGCATCGCGGCGGCGGCCAGGCGCAGCACGTTGAAGGTGCCGATCAGGTTGACCCGGACGACCGCCTCGAACGGGTCGAAGGCGTGCGGGCCCCGCTTGCCGGCGGTCTTCTCCGCCCACCCGATGCCGGCGCAGCAGACCGAGATCCGCAGGCCCTCGGCGGCCTGCACGGCGGCCTCGACCTCGTCCGCCTTCGTCACGTCGCACGCGACGAAGCGGGCGCCGAGCTCGCCGGCCAGCGCCTGGCCGCGCTCGGCGTTGAGGTCGGCGATCGTGACCTCGGCGCCGCCCGCCTGCAGGCGGCGCGCGGTGGCCGCGCCGAGGCCGGAGGCTCCGCCGGCCACCAGCGCGCAGGATCCCTCGATGCGCATGGGCGCGGACCCTATAGCCGGTAGCGCAGGAACAGCTCCGATCCGGCCTGGAGCGTCCAGACCAGCTCGAGCTGGTCGGTCGCGGCGAGCTTGGCGCCGGCGAGGATCGTCGGCTCGGTCGGGTCGCCGGTGAGCATCGGGGCGACGGTCAGGAACAGCTCGTCGAGCAGCCCGTCGGCGACGAGCGCGCGGGCCAGGGTGGGGCCGCCTTCGCTGAGCACCGCGCGGATCCCGCGGGCGCGCAGGTCGGCCAGCGCGGCCGCAGGTGTCGGATCGTCGAGGCGGACGACCTCGACGGGCGCGGGGGTGGCCGGCGGCTCACCGGCGTCCGGTCCCGCGTAGACGAGCACGGGCTGCTCGGGCGCCTGGAAGAGGCCGGCCTCCCACGGCACGTCGAAGCTCCGCGTGATCACGACCGCGAGCGGATCCGCAGCCAGTCCCGCCGCCTGCCGGCGCGCCCGGCGCTCGGGGCTGCTGACAAGCCGGGCGTAGCCCTCGGCGCGCAGCGTCCCGGTGCCGATCAGCACGGCCTCGGCGATCGACCGCAGCTCGAGCAGCAACTCGAGGTCGGCGTCGCTGCCGAGGCCCTCGGTGCGCCCGTCGACGGCGGCGCGGCCGTCGGCGGTGGCGACCATGTTCAGGAAGACGAACGGCCGCTCGTCGCCGGCGCGCTCGGTGGCGCGGACCTCGGCGAGCAGCTCGTGCGCGGGCCGGGGCGCTTCCGGGACGAGGCGGGACAGCGGCACCGGGGCAACGTACAGTGGCCCCATGCTCCGCGTCGCTCTCGTTTCCGGGCTGCTTACGCTCGGCCTCGCCCCGTTCGCCTCCGCCGACGTCCTGCTCCCGCCCAGCGGCAAGGTCTACACCGGCCTGTCGGGCGAGCGGACCGTCGGCTCCTTCGGCGCCCAGGTCGGCAAGCGCCCGTCGGTGTTCGGCTTCTTCACCCAGTGGGGCGGCCTCTCCGATCTCCCTTACGAGGCGGCCGACGGCGCGGGGGCGCGGCCGATGCTCCACATCTCGACGCAGGACGGCTACGGCACGCGCGAGCGGATCACGCCGCGCGGCCTCGCGCGCGGCGGCGGCGACGGGTACCTCGCGCGGCTCAACCGGCGCCTCGCCGACTACGGCAAGCCCGTCTATGTGCGGCTGATGGCGGAGATGAACCAGGCGAACAACGGCTACTGCGCCTACAACCACAACGGGACCTCGCGCGGGCCGACACATTCGACGGGGGCGTTCCGGCAGGCCTGGCGCCGCTCGGTGCTCGTGCTCCGCGGCGGGCCCGTCGACGTGATCAACGCGCGGCTGGGCAGGCTGGGGCTGCCGGCGCTGACGATCGCGGACACGTCGCTGCCACAGCCGCAGGTCTCGGTGCTGTGGGTGCCGCAGACGGAGGGGACGCCGAACACCCGCGCCAACCGCGCGCGGGCGTACTGGCCGGGGTCGCGCTACGTGGACTGGGTCGGCACCGACTTCTACTCGCGGTTCCCGAACTTCCGCGGCCTGAACGCCTTCTACGCCGACTTCCCGCGCAAGCCCTTCGCGTTCGGCGAGTGGGCGATGTGGGGCCGCGACGACCCGGCCTTCGTCCGCCGCTTCTTCGCCTGGATCAACACGCACAAGCGCGTGCGGATGGTGCTCTACAACCGCGGCAACTCGGCGGGCTCGCCTCTGAAGCTCAGCCGCTATCCGGCCAGCCGCGCGGCGATCAAGAAGGCGCTGGCGCGGAAGCGCTACCTGGGGAAGCCGTGACGAGGCAGCCCTCGAGGTGGTCGTCGACCAGGCCGCACGCCTGCATGAGCGCGTAGGCGGTCGTCGGGCCCACGAACCGGAAGCCGCGGCGCTTGAGCTCGCGGGCCATCGCCTTCGACTCCGGCGTCGAGGGCGGGATCTCGACCTCGGTGCGGGGCCGGGGCCGCGGCGGAGGCGCGAACGACCACAGCAGCTCGCCGAGCCCGACGTCGAGCTCGAGCGCCGCCCGCGCGTTGGCGATCGTCGCCTCGATCTTCGCCCGGTTGCGAACGATGCCGGCGTCCCCGAGCAGGCGCTCGACGTCGTCCTCGCCGAACGCCGCCACGCGCTCGATCTCGAAGCCCGCGAACGCCTCCCGGAAGTGCTCCCGCTTGCGCAGGATCGTCAGCCACGAGAGGCCCGACTGGAACGCCTCGAGCGAGAGCTTCTCGAACAGCGCGCGGTCGTCGCGCACCGGCCGGCCCCACTCCTCGTCGTGGTAGGCGATGTACTCGGGCGCCGACGACGCCCACCAGCAGCGGCCGTCCACAAGGGTCATCAGGCGGCACCGTATAGGCTCGCGGGCGGATGCACGTCGACCGGCTGGGAAGGGGAGAGCTCGTGGCGGCCGTGGGCTCGATCCTCCTCGCGGTCTGCCTCTTCCTGCCCTGGTACGAGACCGCGGCGGACAACCCGAACGCGGTGATCGACGGCGCCCGCGGCGCGCTCAGCGGCTGGGAGGTCCACACGACGGCCCGCTGGCTCCTGCTCGCCGCCGCGGCGGCGCCGCTGATCCTGATCTGGATCGTCATCCGCGACCACGAGCTGTCATGGCCGCGCGGCGAGCTGACCGCGGTCGCCGCCATCGCCGCCTTCGGGATCGTCGCCTACATCGGCTTCCTCGACCGGCCGGGGACCCCGAGCGGCCAGATCTCGCTCCAGCCCGGCTACTTCGGCGCGCTGCTGGGGACGATCGCGATGATCGCCGGCGGCGCGATCAGCGCCGGCCAGACCGAACGAACCCGCAAGCCCCCTGGAGTGCTGTAGATGAGCTCAGTCCCCGTCGATCGCAACCTCGCGCTCGAGCTCGTGCGTGTCACCGAGGCCGCTGCGCTGTCGGCCGCCCGGCTCGTGGGCATGGGGGACAAGGAGGCCGCCGACCAGGCGGCGGTCGACGGCATGCACGCCGTGCTCCACACGGTGCACATGGACGGCATCGTGGTCATCGGCGAGGGCGAGAAGGACGAGGCGCCGATGCTCCACAACGGCGAGCAGGTCGGCGACGGCTCGCCGCCCGAGGTCGACATCGCCGTCGACCCGCTGGAGGGCACCCGCCTGGCCGCGGACGGCCGTCCGAACGCGCTCGCGGTCATCGCCCTCTCCGAGCGCGGCACGATGTTCGACCCCGGCCCGGTCGTGTACATGGAGAAGATGGCCGGCGGCGAGCACCTGGCCGACCTGCTCGACCTCGACCGCCCGTTGGGGGAGACGATCGGGCTCGTCGCCGAGCGCAAGGGCACCGACGTGCGGGACGTGATGGTCGTCGTGCTCGACCGGCCGCGCCACCACGACGGCATCCGGCAGATCCGCGAGGCCGGCGGGCGCGTGCGGCTGATCCCCGACGGCGATGTCTCCGGCGCGCTGCTCGCCGTGTCGCCCGACCGCCCGGTCGACCTCCTGTGGGGCATCGGCGGCACCCCCGAGGGCGTGATCTCGGCCGCCGCGCTCAAGTGCTACGGCGGCGGCCTGATCGGCCGGCTGTGGCCGCGCGACGACGGCGAGCGCCGCGCCGCCGAGGAGGCGGGCTACGACATCGGCAAGGTCCTCACCCAGGACGACCTCGTCAAGGGCGACAACTGCTTCTTCTCGGCCACGGGCGTGACCGACGGCGACGTCCTGGAGGGCGTGCGCTACCAGGGCCTGCGCGGGGCGAGCACCGAGTCGCTGGTCATGCGCAGCCGCTCGGGCACCGTGCGGCGGGTCGGCTCCCGCCACGACCGCACGAAGCTGCGGGCGCTCACCGGGCGCTACGGATAGCGCGCACGATCAGCGCGACGCCCAGCGCCAGCGCGGCGAGCAGGCCGGCGACGACCGCCCAGGGCGTCTCGCCGACGTTGACCGGCCGGGAGTCCGGCGGCGCGAAGCGTCCGACGGCCGACAGCTCGAGCTCCCGCCGGGCGAGCGAGCGCAGGAAGCCGTAGGTCACGAGGACGTGGATCCGCGACTGGGTCTGGCGGTAGAACCAGCGCGCCACCCAGGTCGCGATCCGCGGGTAGAAGTTCGAGACCTCGACCTCCACGTGCGCCTGCTCGTAGCCGGGGCGGTCGGACGGCGACCGCCGCACGTCGATCTCCAGGTAGCCCTCGTCGCGCTTGGCCACCAGCACGCCGTCCTTGATGCGCCAGCGCACGATCCCCCGGCTGTCCGTCGTCTCGTAGTCGGGAGCGTGGAAGCGCAGAAGGACGAACGGCCGCCGCAGGAAGACCACCCGGCGCTCGGTCTCGGTGTACTCGACGCGGATCAGCCCGAGCGACACGCGGGAGAGGAACTTCCAGTACGTGCGGGCGAGGCGCTCGAGATACATCGGCGTCCAGTACTCCGGCAGCTCGCCCTCGGGCATCGACACGTTCGCCGCCTGGATCGACCGGACCCCGCCGCGCTTGTCCATGACCGTGTGGTCCTTGGGCTCCGAGATGATCGCGTCGGCGATCCCGTGGTCGGCGCGGCCCAGGAGCTTCATGCAAGCGCTGCCCGTACCGCGTCGTCGAACCCGAGCGGCGCGTCGTTGATGCCCGGCGGCGGCGGGTCGACGACACGCATCTCGCTCCCCAGACCCTCGATCAGCGGCTGGGCGAGGGCGGCCTCGACGGGCGTCACGAGCGCGACCCAGTACGACGAGAGGCGCGGCGTGAGGACGGGGACCCGGACGATCCGGGGCCGGCGGCGCCCGAGCAGCTCGGCCGTGCGCTCCATCATCTCCCGGTAGGTCAGCACATCGGCGCCGCCGACCTGGATCTCATCGGGGGCGCCGTCGACGGCGGCGACGTCCGCGAGCGCGCGCACCACGTCCGCGATCGCGATCGGCTGCGTGCGGGTGTCGATCCACCGCGGGCAGATCATGACCGGCAGGCGCTCGACGAGGGAGCGGAGCATGACGAAGGACGCGCTGCCCGAGCCGATGACCATCGCCGCCCTGAGGTGCACGAGCGGGACCCGCTGCGCGAGCAGCTCCGCCACCTGGGTCCGCGAGCGCAGGTGCTCGGAGTCCCCCGCGCCGAGGCCGCCCAGGTAGACCACCCGCTCCACCCCGGCGGCCCGCGCGGCCTCGCCGAAGTTGACGGCCGCCTCACGATCGCGGGCGGCGAAGTCCTCGCCCGACCCGCGGCCCATCGAGTGGATCAGGTAGTAGGCGGTGCGGCAGCCGTCGAGCGCCTCCTGCAGGCCGGCGCCGGACACGGCGTCGCCCTTGCGGGCGTCGACCTGCGCGGGAAGGTCGGCGCGCGCGGGCTCGCGCGCGAGCGCACGCACGCGAACGTCGCGGCGGAGCAGCTCGGGGATCAGCTCGGAGCCGACGTAGCCGGTGGCTCCCGTGACGAGGACAGGGCCGGGATCGCGTGATGACATCCGCGCTGTGATACCCGACGCGGAGCGCCGCAGTGCGCCAGGGTGGCGATCCTCCCCCGGCCGCCGCCCGTATCCGGGCCGATGAGAGGGACATTGAACGCGGTGTGGAACCCTGTGCTCACACCGTGAAGGGTCTTGGGATCAGCGACGTCGCGGAGCGGACCGGCGTGGCGGCCGGCACGATCCGCGTCTGGGAGCAGCGCTACGGGTTCCCGGAGCCGGCCCGGACGCCGTCCGGCTACCGCGTCTACCAGCCCGAGGACGTGGAGATCCTGCGTCGCGCCGTGGCGTACCGCGACCGGGGGCTCTCCGTCCCGGCGGCGCTCGAGCGGGCGCGCGCGGCGAGCGGGCCCACGGACCGGCCGTCGCTGTACGGCGCGATCCTCGCCGCCGGCGAGCCGGTGCGCCCGCAGCGGCTGCGGAAGTCGACGCTGTTCGCGATCTCCCGCGCGATCGAGGACGAGACGCTGGCGCGCGCGGCGGGCCCGGTCGTCATCGGCGCCTTCCAGGACGAGCGCAACTACCGCGCCGTCGAGCACCGCTACCGGCGGCTCGCGCACATCGCCGACGCGTGCGTGGCGTTCGGGGGCTTCGCCGGGGTGTCGGGCGGCGACGGGGAGCCGGTGCTCCTGCCCGTCGGCGCCGACGACGCGCTGGGCGCCGAGTGGGCGGTGATCGTCGACGCCCCCGGCTACGCCGCGTGCCTGCTCGCGTGGGAGACGCCGGAGTCGCAGCGGGACCGCGAGCTGCCCGACCGCGAGCGGTGCTTCGAGGCGGTGTGGACGCTCGAGCCCTCGACGGTGCGGCGCGCCGCGCTCGTCGGCTCGTCGCTGGCGCGGCGCTCGGCGCCGGAGGTGGGGGCCCGGCTCGAGGAGCTCCTGCAGGACCGGCCGCTCGCCGTCGAGGCGCCGGCTCCGGGCCTCACCGCGCTCGCCAACCGGATCGTCGGCTACCTGGACTAAGCCCGGATCCGGGCTAGGGCTGAACGCGGACCGCGCCGACGCGGTCGGTGTGCGTGAAGTGCAGCGCGGTGGCGGTGGCGGACGTGAGGTCCCACTGCTTGCCGGCCGCGTACGGGCCGCGGTCGACGACGGGGACCGTGATGCGCCGGCCGCGGTAGAGCAGCGAGACCCTGGTCCCGCACGGCAGGGTCTTGTGGGCGACGCCCTGGAGCGCGCGGCTCATGCGCTGGCCGCAGGCGGTGCGGCGGCCGTAGAAGCCGGGGCCGTACCAGGTCGCCAGCTCCGGGCGGTGGACGGTGATGCCCAGCTCCGGCGCCGTGGTCGCCGCGGCCGCGCCGCCGTCGCGGTCGAGCACGGCACGCACGCGGTGGGCGCCGAGGCCGCTGG
Organism: uncultured Solirubrobacteraceae bacterium; assembly: GCA_963730535.1. Lineage (GTDB taxonomy): Bacteria > Actinomycetota > Thermoleophilia > Solirubrobacterales > Solirubrobacteraceae > DASSUW01. Next base: position 78,144 of record CAVSRU010000007.1, on the reverse strand, counting down.
TGCGCCAGCGGGCGCTGTAGGTGCCGTCGGCGGCGGCCGTGGAACGGGCGAGCATGGTCCAGGCGCCGGTCACCGAGTCGAGCTGCTCGACGACGACGTCGCGACCGGCGGGCGCGCTGCCGCGGAAGCGCGTGACGCGACCGTGCATCGACCCCGCTCGCGCGGAGAGCGTGACGTGCGCGCCCTGGGCGCTGATCACGCCCTGCGTGGCGGGGGAGATGGGCGCCTGCGCGCCGCCCGTGGTCGGCGGCTCGTCGGCCGCTGCGGGAGCGGCGACGGTGGCGAGCGCGAGCGCGGTCAGGAAGAGTCGGCGGGACGTCACGATGCTTTCTCGACGGCCTACGAGGTGAGCTGACGGGCTCGCGCAGAGAAAGCAGCGCTACAGCCGGAGACCCCGGTCGATTCGCCCCCGCGGCATCCAGCCGCATTGGTTCCCCCGCTCGCCACGGTGAGGCCGCGGCGATTCGGCGCCGGGCAAGCTAGCAGATGCCGGAATTTACGGGCGTTACGGGCGCGGGATGCGGCCGGCGGCGCGCTTGAGCGCCTGCCGCCCGACCGTGAGGCCGATCGACGCGAGCTCGCCCGCGGCCTGCACGGCCGTGGTCACGACCTCGGTCGTGCTCGGGCGCCCGTCGCGCGGCGGTTCGGCGGCCGGCGGCGGCGGCGGGGTCGCCGGCCGGGTCGCGGCCGTCGGCTTCGCGGTCGCCGGCTTTGCAGTCGCCGCCCGCGTCGCTGTCGCGCGCTTCTTCGGCGTGGCCTTCGCCTTCGTCGACCTGGCCGTCGACGGCTTCGCGGCCGACGACTTCGCCGCGGTCGCGGTGCGTCGTTCGCCGCCGATCCGCGTCGGACGGCTGGACCGGAGGTTGCCGAGCACGCTCGGGTCCGAGCTCGCCTTCGCGGTCTTCTTTGTCTTCTTCTTTGCGGACTTCTCGGCCATGCGGAAGAAAGTTGCCCGCGCTCGAGTCTTCACGGGATACAGTCATGCGGCAACGCGAGCGGTCACCGCGTTGATTCGGAAAAAATAGCGCCTAGACTCCCAGGACCCTGATGTCAGTCGTTGATCTCCAGGAACTCGAAGAAGTCAAGACGCTGCTCCTCAAGGGGCAGCAGGTAGGGGTACTCACCTTCGCCGAGATCGCGACGGCGGTGGCTGAGATCGACCTCGACGAGGCGGACGTGGAGGAGCTCCACGGCTACCTCGAGAAGTCCGAGATCGAGCTCGTCGAAGAGGTCGATCCCGCACTCGAGGCCGCGCAGGTCGAGCGCGCGCCCGACAAGCGTGGGCGTCGCAAGAAGACGACGCTCGACCTCAAGCCGGACATGACGACCGACTCCCTTCAGCTCTTCCTGAAGGACATCGGCAAGGTCCGGCTGCTCACGGCGCAGGAGGAGGTCGACCTCGCCCGCCGGATCGAGCGCGGCGACCTCGACGCCAAGCAGAAGATGGTCGAGTCCAACCTGCGGCTCGTCGTCTCGATCGCCAAGAACTACCGCAACCAGGGCCTCCCGTTCCTGGACCTCATCCAGGAGGGCACGCTCGGCCTCGTGCGTGCGGCGGAGAAGTTCGACTACCGCAAGGGCTTCAAGTTCTCGACCTACGCGACGTGGTGGATCCGCCAGGCGATCGCCCGCGCGCTGGCCGACAAGGCGCGCACGATCCGCATCCCGGTGCACGTGGTCGAGAAGCTGAACAAGATCGGTCGCGCCGAGCGCAAGCTCGTCACCGAGCTGGGCCGCGAGCCCACCGCCGAGGAGATCGCCCACCACACGGGCATCGAGCCGGACGAGGTGGAGTCGATCAAGCGCTCCGCGCAGGCGCCGGTGTCGCTGGAGAAGCCGGTCGGCGACGAGGAGGAGTCCGAGTTCGGCCAGTTCATCGCCGACGAGCGGGCCGAGTCGCCGTACGAGCGCGCCGCCGAGATCCTCACCAAGGAGGCGCTGCGCGAGGCGCTGGAGAACCTCTCCTACCGCGAGCGGCGCGTGCTCGAGCTGCGCTACGGCCTCGGCGGCGAGCACCCACGGACGCTCGACGAGGTGGGCCGCACGTTCAACGTCACGCGCGAGCGGATCCGCCAGATCGAGAACCAGTCGCTCAAGAAGCTGCAGAGCCTCGCCGAGGCGCAGAAGCTCCGCGACGTCGCATAGCCCTCAAGGGGCGGCGCGCCTCCGCCGATCTAGATCGGAACATGGCTTTCGATCTCGATCCCGCGCTGCGCTACCTCATCGCCTCCGAGGGCTCGGACCTGCACCTCAAGGTCCCCTCGTATCCGCTCATCCGCCTCCACGGGCACCTGGAGCCGATTCCGGACACCGAGCGGCTGTATCCCGAGGACACCGAGCATGCGCTGAGCGAGATGCTGGGCGACAACGAGAAGGTCAACGAGTTCAACGCCGAGAACGAGGTCGACTTCTCGTACGCCGTCGAGGGCCTCGGGCGCTTCCGCGTCAACGCCTTCCGCCAGCGTGGCTCGGTCTCGATCGTCATGCGGGCGATCCCGGTGATCATCAAGTCGGTCGACGAGCTCGGGCTGCCCGAGGTCGTCACCAAGCTCGCCGAGGAGGAGCGCGGGATCCTGCTCCTCACGGGCACCACGGGCTCCGGCAAGTCCACGACGCTCGCGGCCATGATCGACCACATGAACCGCGCGATGGCCAAGCACATCGTGACGATCGAGGACCCGATCGAGTTCCTGCACCGCGACCGCACGTCGATCATCAACCAGCGTGAGGTCGGCGCCGACACCGCGTCGTTCAAGCGCGCGCTGCGCCGCGTCCTGCGCCAGGACCCGGACACGATCCTGATCGGCGAGATGCGCGACGAGGAGACCGTCCACACCGCGCTGAGCGCGGCCGAGACCGGCCACCTCGTGCTCTCCACGCTCCACACGGTCGACGCGTCGGAGACGATCAACCGCATCATCGACTTCTTCCCGCCCCACCAGCAGCAGCAGGCGCGCGCGATGATCGCCGGCACGCTGAAGGGGATCGTCTCCCAGCGGCTCGTTCCGACGGCCGACGGCAACGGGCGCGTCGCGTGCTGCGAGATCCTCGTGATGACCGGCCGGGTGCACGACATGATCGTCGACCCGTCGCTCACGGGCCAGCTGCCCGAGGTGATCGGCGAGGGCGCCTACTACGGCATGCAGACGTTCGACCAGCACCTCCTCCAGCACCTGCAGGCCGGGCGCGTGACGATGGACGCTGCGATGCGCGCCGCGACGTCGCCGCACGACTTCAAGCTGATGGTGGCCGCCGCGGCGAAGGGTCTCGACGACGACGCCGACACGACCTCGCACGGTCGCGACGCGGCTGCCGAGCCGGTTGGCCCGCCGGCGCCGTCAGCGCCGCCGCCGGTCCACTACTGAGTCAGCGTCTCGGCGAGCACGGCGCGGTGCGTCGGGCGCGCCGCGTCGTAGCGCTCGCGCCCGTCGTCGGTCAGCCACGCCATGATGCCGCGCCGGTCTTCGGGGCACATCCCGCGCCGTACGAGGCCGTCGGCCTCGAGGCGCGCGACCACGCGTGAGAGCGCGCTCTGGCTGAGGTACACGGCCTCGGCCAGCTCCTGCATCCGGCGAGCGTCCTTGCCGGTGCCGGCAAGACGCTCCAGCACCTCGTACTCGCTCACGCCGATGCCGTGCTCGGTCTGGAGCCGGCGCTCGAGCGCCGAGCTGGTGCGGGCGTGACGCTCGAGCAGCGCTCGCCATTCGTCGACCAGCTCGCGGTCAGCGATCCCCATTCCGGCCGTCATGGTACCAGTCGTGTGCAAGTTATGCAGATTCACAATATGTCTTCGCAATCTTTGCACATGCATGTAAGATCCCGGCGATGCGCTCCTCCCCAACTCCTGCCTCCCCGCACTGGGAGCCCCGCACCTGGGCTCTGCTCGCGGTGCTCTGCGGCGTCCTCTTCCTCGACGGGCTCGATGTCTCGATGGTCGGCATGGCGCTGCCGTCGATCCGCGACGAGCTCGGCCTCACCACCTCGCAGCTCCAGTGGGTCGTCTCCGGCTACGTGCTCGGCTACGGCGGGCTGCTCCTGCTCGGCGGCCGCGCCGCCGACCTGCTCGGCCGCCGGCGCGTCCTGATCGTCGGGCTCAGCGTCTTCATCGTCGCCTCGGCCGTAGGCGGCCTGGTCAACGACGGCACGCTGCTCGTCGTCACGCGCGTGCTCAAGGGCATGAGCGCGGCCTTCACCGCCCCCGCCGGCCTCTCGATCATCACGACCACGTTCTCCGAGGGCCCGAACCGCAACCGGGCACTCGCCTACTACACCGCCACCGGGGCGAGCGGCTTCTCGCTCGGCCTCGTGTTCGGCGGCCTCCTGACCGAGCTCGGCTGGCGCTGGACGTTCCTGCTCCCGGTGCCGTTCGCGCTCGCGATCCTGCTCCTCGCCCCGCGGGTGATCCCGCGCGACCGGCTGATCCCGGGCGCCAAGCATCGCTACGACATCGCCGGCGCCGTGGCGATCACGGCGGCGATGATGCTGCTCGTGCGCACGGTCGTCGAAGCCCCCTCGACCGGCTGGGGCGACCCCGTCATCGTCGCGTCGTTCGCGCTCGTGCTCGCGCTGTTGACGCTGTTCGTTGCGATCGAGTCGCGCACGCCGCAGCCGCTCGTCCGGCTCGGCATCCTGCGCAACGGCTCGCTCGTGCGCGCCAACATCGGCATGGCCGTGATGGCCGGCGCCTACATCGGGTTCCAGTTCATCGGTACGCTCTACCTGCAGACGATGCACGGCTGGTCGCCGATCGAGACGGCGCTGGCCTTCCTCCCGGGTGGCCTGCTTGTCGCGCTCGGCTCGCCGCGCATCGGTCCGCTCGTGGACCGCTACGGCACGGCGCGGCTCATCGCCGTGGGCATGGCGGCGTTCGTCGCCGCCTACGCGCTGTTCCTGCGGCTCGGCGACTCGCCGTCGTACATCGGGCTGATGGTGCCCACGATGCTGCTGATCGGCGTCGGCTTCGCGCTCTGCTTCCCGGCCCAGAACATCCAGGCCACGGCCGGAGTCGCCGACCACGAGCAGGGCCTCGCCTCCGGCCTCGTCAACACGTCGTTCCAGCTCGGCGGCGCGATCGGGCTGGCGATCGTCACCGCGGTGGTGAGCGGCGAGATCTCGATCGACGCGTTCCGGCCCGCCATCGCCGTGGTGACCGGCATCGCGGCTCTCGGGCTGATCGTCTCGGTCGTCGGGCTGATCCCGGCGATGCGCGACCGCCTGGCGGGCGCCGAGGCGTAGCTACACGTGGACGACCTCGCCGTCATCGGCGGGGTCGTCCACCACCACCTCGCACGACGGGCACCACCAGCGCGCCTCGAGCGCGGTTCCGCACGGCTCGTGCCGGTACGGCTCCCCGCCGCCGGTGCGAGCACCCCAGTCGGCCAGCAGGCGCAGGGCGCCGGCCAGCTCGCGGCCCGGCTCCGAGAGCTCGTACACGAACCGCGGAGGGCGATCGGAGTAGAGGGTGGAGACCACGAGCGCCTGCTCGGTCAGCGCCTTGAGGCGGGCGCTCAGCACGTTGGGCGCGATGCCCTCGAGCTCCTCCTGGAGCTCGTTGAAGCGGCGCGGGCCGTCGAGCAGGGCGGCGACGACGAGCAGCGTCCAGCGGTCGCCGACCCGCTCGAGGGCGTCGGCGAGCGGCGACGAGGGAGCGCGGCGGGTCATGACGCGAGCTTAGCCCTGGTACAGTGACTTGCAGTTTGCAAGTCACTAGGAGACGGACATGAATCAGGTACTCGCGGCGCTCCAGCAGGCGGTCGTGGAGGCGGCGGAGCGCGTCGGGCCGGCGGTCGTCGGCATCGGCCGTGGATGGGGTCGCGGGTCGGGCGTGGTCTTCGCGCCGGGTCAGGTGCTGACCGTCGCGCACGTGCTGCGCGGCGACGAGGTGGCCGTGACGATCGGCGGGGAGGTCGTCGAGGGCCGTGTGCTCGGCGCCGACAGCGACCTCAACGTGGCGCTGCTCGCGGTCGACACCGGTGACGTCGAGCCCGTGGCCTGGGCCGACGAGGGCGTCGAGGCGGGCGCGCCCGTGTTCGCGCTCGCCAACCCCGGCGGGCGCGGCCTGCGGACGACGTTCGGGCTCGTCTCCGCCACCGGGCGCGGCTTCCGCGGCCCTCGCGGCCGCCGCGTCACCGGCTCGATCGAGCACACCGCGCCGCTCCCGCGCGGGTCCTCCGGCGGGCCGCTGGTCGACGCCGATGGCCGCCTGCTCGGGCTCAACGCCGTCCGCCGCGACGGCGGGTTCATCCTCGCGCTGCCGGCCGACGCCGCGCTGCGCCGCCGGGTCGAGGCGCTGGCCCGCGGCGAGGGGGGCGAGCGGCCGCGGCTCGGCGTCGCGCTCGCTCCGCCGCGGGTGGCCCGCCGCCTGCGGTCGGCGGTCGGGCTCGCCGAGCGCGACGGCCTGCTCGTGCGCGCGGTGGTCGACGACAGCCCGGCGGCCGAGGCTGGCCTCGAGCGCGGCGACCTGCTCGTGCGGGCCGGCGAGCGCGAGCTGGCGAGCATGGACGACCTCTTCGACGCGCTCGACGCGGCGGGCGAGGCGCTGACGTTGGTCGTGGTCCGGGGCACCGAGGAGCGCGAGCTCCAGGTCCCGCTCCGTCGCCCCTGAAGCACTTCAGTTCGTGAAGTCTTGCGGTATCCTGGGAAGTCGTGTCGAATGCTGACTGTCCCGTCTGCCGTACCGCGGACGTCGTCTGCGGCAAGTGGACGATGCTCGTGATCCGCGACCTCGCCGAGGGCCGGTCCCGCTTCTGCGAGCTCGAGCGCTCGCTCGAGGGCATCTCACCCCGCACGCTCTCCCTGCGTCTGCGGGCACTCGAGGAGGAGGGCATCGTGGCCCGCGAGACCTTCCCCGAGGTCCCGCCGCGCGTCGAGTACGCGCTGACCGAGAAGGGCCGCGCGCTCGTCCCCATCGTCGAGTCGATGCGGGCCTACGGGCGCGAGTGGCTGGGCGCCGACGACGCCGCCTGCGTCGCCGACGACGCCGAGCCCGTCGCCGCGTAGAACGTCAACTGCGGCTGGGTAGGGAGGCTGGGCGCCCGCCGCGCCGTTGGGGCTGGAACCTGTCGCTATACGACAGAAATCAGCCCCAACGATCCCGCTGGGGCTGCTCGGTCCCGCATACGGGGACTCAGCAGCCCCAACCGCGCGGCTGGCTCCCTCGCTCTCCCTACCCAGCGCAGTTGACGTTGCCCGAGCCGGCGTTCCGTCCGACCGGTGTGCAACTACGCGTGCGCGCGAAAGGAACCGGCACCAGCGGGGCGAACGACGCCGCCATGCACAACCGCGCCCTGCACGACTCGCTGGTGACGTTCGTCGAGGAGGCCGCCTGGCAGCTCGCCGAGGAGGTCTCCGGTGGCGCTGAGGTCCCCTTCGAGCTCGTCGACGCGAGCCTGTCGGGTCGCGCGTCCGCGCCGCTGTACTGCTACCGGCCGCTGACGGGGCGCTTCATCGCCGAGCGTACGAGCGAGCTGGCCAAGCTGCCGTCCTACCCGGCGGCCGTGCAGGGACTCGGCGCGCTGCCCGACCTGCCGGCGTACCTGGAGGCGCGGGGCCGGCGCACCCCGTCGCCGGATCACCGGCTCCAGGCCGACGCCACGCTGCACGAGCTGCTCACCGCGGTGTGGGCGGAGTCGAGCGACTTCACGTTCGACGCCGTGCGCTTCGAGGCCGCCTTCGCCGAGCTCGAGGAGACCGCGTACGGCGACCGGGTGCTGTCGGTCGTCCTCGCCGCCGTCGAGGGGCTGGTGCTGGAGAGCGACGAGGTCCCGCTCAGCGACGGCCTCGCCCTGGTGCGCGCCGAGGCGCTCGAGGACGTCCCCGGGGACCTTCGGGCCGACGAGATGGGGACCGTGGCCGTGCTCGCCCTCGACGCCGACGCCGGTCACGGCCGCGCGCTGGAGGACGCCGGCCGCCGCCTGCGCCGCCTCCAGACCGCGCTGCGCCTGTGGGACGACGCCGAGCCGTCGCTCGGCCCGACCGCGTGGGCCAAGGCCGACGGCGGCACGTGGAGCGCGGTGCCGCTGGCCACCGGCATCCGCCGCGACGCGGGCGAGTGCCTGCTCGCGGCCGACGAGGAGGACCCGCTGCGGGCGTTCTGCTCGCTCGTCACCCGCCGCACCCCGCGCGGCGGCGAGCTGGCGTGGGCCTTGCGCCGCTTCGAGCTCGGCTGCGAGCGGGCGTTCGCCGTCGACGCGCTGACCGACTGGCTGCTGGCCGGACGGGCCCTGCTGGCCGACGAGGACAGCCAGGGCTACGAGGGCCTCGCCGAGCGGCTGGCGGTCATCTGCGCGACCCCCGAGGAGCGCCACGTGCTCGAGGCGCAGCTCGAGGAGACGATCCGGCTCGAGCGCGCCGCCATCACCGGGCGCCTGCGGCCGGAGCCGCGGGTCGAGGACCTGATCGCCGACCTCGGCGGCAACCTGCGGGCGGTCCTGCGCGACGTACTCTGCGGCCACCTCGACCCGCAGCTGCGGCGCGTGGCCGACGAGACGCTCGACGAGGAGCGGGTAGGAGCAACGGATGACTGATGACGAGAAGGGCGAGTGGGCCAAGACAGCGGATGAGGGGATCGTCCCCGACGCGCTGAGCGGCGAGGACGAGTCCGGCCCGGAGGGCCGCCCCGCCGCGTCGCAGGAGCCGGCGACCGAGGAGGGCATCGACCCTTCAGCGGGCGACGAGGCGGACGCGACCACGGACGGCGGCGCCGAGCCGCCGGAGGGCACCGAGCCCGACCTCAAGGACGTGGCCGCCGCGGCGCGCGAGCAGCAGAAGGACTAGTCCCCCGCGAACAGGTACGCGCGCATGAGCGCGAGCCCTTCGACGTCGTGGATGTCGCCCTCGAGCTCGGGGATGACGATCGTCGGCGGGTTCCCGAGCTGCGCGCCGAGCCGCTCCAGGCTCGCGGCCTCGCGCTCGGCGAGCGCCGCCAGCTCCTCCGCGGCCGTCGCCACGCGCCCGGCCAGGTCCTCACCCAGCTCCGCCTCGAGGTCACCGGACCCGTTCGTGTCCGCCACCACGTGGAGGCGGTTGACGACCAGCCCCCCGAAGGGCATGCCGGCGTCGGCCAGCTTGCTGTGGAAGTGGATCGCCTCCTCCACCGGGTCGTGGCGCGGCGCCGTCACGATCAGGAACGTCGTCGCGGGATCCTCGAGCAGCGCGCCGACGCGCCTGGCCTGCTCGGTGAAGCCGTCGATCATCCCGCCGAGCGCGCGGAAGAAGACCGACAGGTCGTGCAGGAGGTCGACGCCCGTGAGCCGCTCGAGGAGGCCGAACACCACGCCCGTCCCGCGCCCGAGGATGCGACCGCCGAGGCCGGCCGGCCGCAGGAACATCTTGATCGCTCGGCCCTGGAAGAAGCCCGTGAGGCGGCTCGGAGCATCGAGGAAGTCGAGCGCGTTGCGCGAGGGAGGCGTGTCGAGCACCAGCAGGTCGTAGTCGCCGTCCTGGTCGAGCTCGTAGAGCTTGGCGATCGCGGTGAACTCCTGCGAGCCCGCCACCGCGCCTGAGAGCTGCTGGTAGATCCGGTTGGAGAGCACCTCGTCGCGCGTCGCCGCGTCGGGCGCGAGCCGCTCGATCAGCGAGTCGAACGTGCGCTTGGAGTCGAGCATGAGCGCCCAAAGCTCGCCCTCGATCTCGCCGCCGAAGCGCTCGGGGTCGACGAGCCGGGGCTCGTTGCCGAGCTCCTCGAGCCCGAGCGAATCGGCCAGCCGCCGCGCTGGGTCGATCGTCACGACCGCGACCTTCAGCCCGCGCTCGGCCATGCCCATGGCGATCGCGGCCGCCGTGGTCGTCTTGCCGACGCCGCCCGCCCCTGCGCAGACGACGATCCGGCGACCCTCGAGCAGCGACAGCATCGGAAGAGGGTACGGGCGGGTCAGCGGATCCGGATGGGGGAGCCCTTGATGTCCGTGACCGCGACGTTGACCGTGCGGCAGCGGCCGCAGCGGATCCGGACCTTCAGAGTCATCTGCTCGTGGCTCATCGAGGCGGCGAGCACGTTGCCGCACTCGGCGCACACGTAGTCGTCCGGGCCGTTGGCACGGAAGACCGGGCGGTCGGGATCCTCCTGGATCGCGGTCCCGCCGTCCGGCGGCACCTCGCCCTCACGGACACGCCGCATCTCCACGCGAGCCATCAGAGCTTGGCGCTGAGCTTCCCGGTGAAGTCCTTGATCAGCGCGTCGAGCACGCCGGCCACCACGCCCTCGCCCATCGACGCCGCCTTGCCGGTGATCTGGGCGTTGGTGGCGACCGTCCCGCCGCCGCCCTCGGCCAGCGCGAAGATCGCCGTCGCGTTCGCGTGGCCCTGGCCGCCGGCCTCGCGCGCCTTGACAACCAGGGTCGCCCGGTGGCTTTCCGGGTCCTTCTCCGTGACCTCGACGGTGCCGGTGAACTTCATCGACATCGCGCCCATCTTCACGACGATCTCGGCGTTGACCGTGTCGTCGTCGGTGCGCTCGATCACCCGCCCGCCCTCGACGCACGGCACGACCTCCTCGAGGTCGGTGATGGTGGTGAAGTTCTCGTCAGGCGGCTTGGTCGTGGCGAAGGGGTGCTCGAGCTGGACGGCCATGGGCTGCTCCTGGGTTCGGTGGATAGGCTCCGCGCGTGCCGATTTACACGCTGGGGCCGGACGACGGGACGCTCTCGGTGCGGACCGGCCGCCGTGGCGCGGTCGCCAAGGCCGGGCACGACCTCCTGATCCACGTGACGGCGTGGACGGCCACGCTCGACCTCGACGCGCCGAGCCTCGCGCTCGAGGCCGACTCGACGTCGCTGCGCGTACGCGAGGGGAGCGGCGGCATGCAGGCGCTCGACGACGGCGACCTCGCCAACATCGAGACGACGATCAACGACGAGGTGCTGCTGCGGCGCGACATCCGCTTCCGCTCGACGTCGGTGAGCGGCAACGGGGACGCGCTGCGGGTGGCCGGCGACCTGACCCTGTACGGGAGCACACGCCCGATCGCGTTCGACCTGGCGCTCACCGACGGGCGCGTGACGGGCACGGCCGTGGTCAAGCAGACCGACTTCGGCATGAAGCCGTACACGGCGCTCTTCGGTGCGCTCAAGGTCGCCGACGACGTTCGCGTGGAGATCGACGCGGCCCTGCCTCAATCGCGGTAGACGGTCTGGGCGTCGAGCCCGCCCTCGACGCCCGGCGGGAGCGGCCCCGTGCCGTGGGCGTAGAGCGCGATGTCCTCGATCGTCTTGTGCTGGTCGCCCGACGCCCAGGCGCCGTTGTCCCAGGTCAGCGACCCGGGGTCGGCCTCCAGCGCCATCCCGGCGAGGAGCTGCGCCTTGTCGCGGATCTTCGCCGTCGCGCTGGCGATGGCCGCGGGGGCGCCGTCGGACGGGCTCGTGTTGAAGCCGTGGCCGTTGCCGAAGCGGTCGGTGTCGGCGGGCACGACCTTGACGTCGAGCGGCGGCACCCCGAGCTCGCCGGCGACCAGCGCCGCGTACTCGCGCTCGCGCCCGTCGGCCTCGGTGGTGAGGCTGAGGACCATCTTGCCCGTGGGGTGCACGCGCAGGAACACCGCCCGGTAGGCAGCGTCACTCATCGTTCGTGTCTCCTCTCTCTCGAGCCAGGCGCTGGCGCTCCTGATGGGCGGTCAGCGCGTTGTGCTCCTCCAGGTCGCAGAAGGCGGGCTGCGGGCCGCCGAGCGGATGCGCGGGGACGGCGGGCCGCTCGCACCCGGGGTAGATGCAGCGCTTGAGCTCAGTCACCGAGGCTCCATCCGGGAGTGGTGCGGCCGCGGCGCGGGCCGTAGCCGCTCGGCATCGCCACCGAGCTGCCGGCCACGGGCGTGGCGCTCGCCCACGGCTCGGGCTCCTCGTGCTCGAGCTCCGGCGCCTCGACCTCCGCGCCGCCGATGGCCGCGACGACCTCGCCGAGCGCCCGGAAGCTGTGGCCGCTCACCAGCGCGTCGCAGTGCGGCGCCGCCGCGACCATCCCGCCGGCCTGCACGGAGAAGGCGCTGGCGCTCACGCGCGGGTTGACCCAGACGATCCGGTGCGCCAGCCGCGCCAGTCGCGCCATCTCGCGCCCCACCAGCGCCGGATCGCCGCGTTCCCAGCCGTCCGAGAGGATCACGACGACGGCGCCGCGCGCCATCCCGCGCCGCCCGTGGCGGTCGTTGAAGGCTTTCAGGGCGTCGCCGATGCGCGTGCCGCTCGACCAGTCCGGCGCGGTCTCGGCCGCGCGCTGGATCGCGCGCTCGGGGTTGCGGGCGGCGAGCGCGCGGGTGAGCCGCGTCAGGCGGGTCGCGAACACGAAAGCCTCGGCGTTCGGGCTGCTGCCCGCCGCGCAGGTGAGGAACTGGAGGTAGGCGCGCGCGTACGGCTCCATCGAGCCGGAGATGTCACAGAGCAGCACGAGCCGGCGGCGGACCACGCGACGGCGCCGGCGGGCGAGCCGGATCGGCTCTCCGCCCGTGCGCAAGCTGCCGCGCAGCGTGCGCCGCAGGTCGACGCGGGCGCCGTGGCGGGCCCGCTCGTGGCGGCGGCTGCGGCGGGAAGGCGTCTCGAGCTGGAGCCGCGTCATCAGTGCGTAGAGCTGCGCGAGCTCGTGCGGCTCGAGTGCGTCGAAGCGCTTCTCGGACAGGCGCTCCTCGTCGCTGGCCATGGCGACCGGGACCTCGATCTCGCCGCGCTCGCCTCGCCCCGTGGAGGGCGACATGCCGCGGTGACCCGGCGCCGGTGCTGCGCGGCGATCGTCGGGCGGCTCGTCGCCGCGCGCCGTCTCGTAGCCCCGGAACACGGCCGCGAACACGGCATCGAACGTCGGCACCTCGGCCGGGTCCGTGACCACGACCGCCCGCGCGGTCCAGTACAGCCGCCGCAGCGCCACCGGCCGCACGAGCTCCAGCGCCCGCGCCAGATCGGCCGAGCGCGCCGGCGTCATCGGCAACCCGGCGTCGTGCAGCCGCCGCGCGAAGGCGCCGACCGTCGCCGGCAGGTCGAGCCACACCGTCTCGACCTTCATGCCGGCCGCACGAGCTGCTCGAGGCCGGCCGCGCGGATCACCTCCTGGTCCTCGCCGTACTTGAGCACCGCGCCCAGCGTGCGGTCGATCGCGCCGGCATCGAGAGCGTCGACGCCGAGCAGGTCGAGCGCGGCCAGCCAGTCGATCGCCTCGGCGATGCCCGGCGGCTTCTGCACGTCGCTGTCGCGCATGCGCGCCACCGCGGTGGCCACCTGCACGGCCAGCACCTCGGCGGCGCCCTTCACGCGGCGGCGGATGATCTCGACCTCGCGCCGCGCGTCCGGGTAGGCGATCCAGTGGTATAGGCATCGGCGCTTAACGGCATCGTGTAAATCGCGGGTGCGGTTGGATGTCAGCACGATGACCGGCGGGTGGGTCGCCGTGATCGTCCCGAGCTCGGGGATGGTGACGGCCGCGTCGGCGAGCAGCTCGAGCAGGAAGGCCTCGAAGTCGTCGTCGGCGCGGTCGATCTCGTCGATGAGCAGCACCGCCGGCCGCGGGCCGGGATGCTCGAGCGCCCGCAGCAGCGGCCGCCGGATCAGGTAGTCCGGCCCGAACAGGTCCTCCTCGCGCAGTGGCGCCCCGGACGCTTCGGCCACCCGGATGCTGATCAGCTGGCGGGGATAGTTCCACTCGTACAGCGCCTCGGCGGCGTCGATCCCCTCGTAGCACTGGAGGCGCACGAGCGGCGTGTCGAGCACGGCGGCGAGCGCGAGCGCCGCCTCGGTCTTGCCGACGCCCGCCGCGCCCTCGAGCAGGAGCGGCTGCGGCAGGCGCAGGCTGAGGAACATCGACGTCGCGAGCCCCTCGTCGACGAGGTAGTCGACGGAGGCCAGCCGCTGGGCCAGCGTCTCGATGTCGGGAACGAGGTGGGCGACCTCGTCGCGATGTTCGCCGCCAGGCGAACTCGCACGGCCAAGCTTGCTTGGCCCCGTCACTGCGGCGGCTCGGGACGTCCCTGCATCGCCCTCCACACGCGTGCCGGCGTGCAGGGCATGTCGATGTGGTCGACGCCGTGCGTGGAGTGCAGCGCGTCGATCACCGCGTTGACGATGGCCGGCGGCGACCCGACGTTGGGCGACTCGCCGACGCCCTTGGCGCCGAGCGGATGGTGCGGGCAGGGGGTGACGGTGGCGCCGAGCTCGAAGTCCGGGCACTCGAGCGCCGTCGGGATCAGGTAGTCCATGAACGACGAGTTCAGGCAGTTGCCCTCCTCGTCGAACGAGAGCAGCTCCATCAGGGCGATGCCGATGCCCTCGGCGAGCCCGCCGTGGATCTGCCCGTCGACGATCATCGGGTTGATGCGCACGCCGCAGTCGTCGACCGCGATGAAGCGCCGGACCGTGACCTGGGCGGTGTCGGGATCGATGTCGATGACGGCGATGTAGGCGCCGTAGGGATACGTGAGGTTCGGAGGGTCGTAGATGACCTGCGCGTCGAGGCCGCCCTCCATGCCCTCCGGCAGCGCCTCACCGGAGTACGCGCGCTCGGCGATGTCCTCGATCAGCGCGCCCTTCTCCGGGTCGCCCTTGACGTACCAGCGGCCCTTCTCCCACGCGAGATCCTCGGGCCGGGTCTCGAGCATCGTCGCCGCGATCAGCCGCGCCTTGTCGCGCACCTTGCGGGAGACGATCGCGACCGCCCCGCCGGAGACCGGCGTCGAGCGGCTGCCGTAGGTGCCGAGGCCGTAGGGCGAGCGATCGGTGTCGCCGTGCCGGACCTCGACGTCCTCGGGCGGGATGCCGAGCTCCTCGGCCACGATCTGCGCGAACGTGGTCTCGTGGCCCTGGCCCTGGGTCTGCGCGCTGAGCGACACCACGGCCTTGCCGGACGGGTGCACGCGCAGGTCGGCGCCGTCGTTCATGGCCAGCCCGAGGATGTCCATGTGCTTGCGCGGACCGGCGCCGACCCCCTCGGTGAAGAAGGAGACGCCGATGCCCATCAGCTCGCCGTTCTCGCGCTTGGACGCCTGCTCGCGCCGAAGGTCCTCGTAGCCGGCGATGTCCATCGCCACGCGCATCGTCTCGGCGTAGTTGCCGGAGTCGTAGGTCCAGCCGGTGGTCGTCTCGTACGGGAACTGCTCGGGGCCGATGAAGCTGCGCATGCGCAGCTCGATCGGGTCGACCTCCATCTCCATCGCCAGCGCGTCGACCATCCGCTCCACGAGGTAGACGGCCTCGGTGATGCGGAACGAGCAGCGGTAGGCGACGCCGCCCGGCGCCTTGTTGGTGTAGACGGCCTTGACCTTCACGTGCGCGGCCTGGAGGTCGTAGGAGCCGCAGACGATGTGGAAGAACCCGGCCGGGAACTTGGTCGGCTGCGCGGTGCTGTCGAAGGCGCCGTGGTCGGCGATCACGTCGACTCGCAGGCCGGTGATCTTCCCGTCCTTGGAGCACATCTCCGAGCGCATGACGTAGTCGCGCGCGAAGCCGGTGGAGAGGAGGTTGCCGCTGCGGTCCTCGACCCACTTGACGGGGACGCCGGCGACGATCGAGCCGGCGATCGCGCACACGTAGCCGGGATAGACCGGCACCTTGTTGCCGAAGCCGCCGCCGATGTCGTTGCACCTGATCCGGATCATGTGCTCGGCGAGGCCGGCGACGTGGGCGTAGACCGTCCGGTGGGCGTGCGGCGCCTGGTTGCCGTTGTAGATGTCGAGCTGGCCGGTCTCCGGGTTGAAGTCGGCGATGATCCCGCACGTCTCCAGCGGCGCCGGATGGCAGCGCGGGTAGATGATGTCGCGCGTGACGATCGTGTCCGCCTCGGCGAACGCGCGGTCGGTCGCGTCCTCGTCGCCGGCCTCCCACAGCGGGCTCGCCAGGTTGTCGACCTGGCCGGTCTTGTCGTCGCGGATCAGCGGCGCGTCCTCGTCGAGCGCCTTGCGGGCGTTGACCACGGCGGGCAGCGGCTCGTACTCGACGTCGATGAGCGCGAGCGCGTCCTGCGCCGAGTAGGGATCGGTCGCGATGACGAACGCGACCTCCTGGCCCTGGAAGCGCACCTTGTCGCCGGCCAGGACCGCCTGCGTGTCGTAGGAGATCGTCGGCATCCAGGCGAGGCCGAGCGTCTCGAGGTCCTTGGCCGTGACGACGGCGGCGACGTTCGGATGCGCCAGCGCCCGCGAGGTGTCGATCGAGACGATCTTCGCGTGCGCGTACGGGCTGCGCAGGAGCGCCCCGTGGACCATGCCCGGGAGCTTGATGTCGTCCAGGTAGGTGCCCTGGCCGCGGATGAAGCGCGCGTCCTCCTTGCGCTTGAGCCGGCCGAAGCCGATGGGCCGGTCCTGCGTGTCGGTCGCGGCCATGCTCAGACCTCCTGCCGTTCGTGCTCGGCCGCCCAGCGAGCCGCGGCGACGATGTTCTTGTAGCCCGTGCAGCGGCAGATGCCGCCCGATATCGCCGTCCGGATCTCCTGCTCGGTCGGGTTGGGGTTCTCGTCCAGCAGCGCCCGGATGGTCAGCATCATCCCCGGCGTGCAGAAGCCGCACTGGAGCGCGTGCAGCTCGTGGAAGCCCTGCTGCACCGGATCGAGCCGGCCGTCGACCTCGAGCGACTCCACGGTGCGGATCTCGTGGCCCGCCGCCATCGCCGCGAGGATGGTGCACGACTTGACCGGCTGGCCGTCCATGAGCACGACGCAGGCGCCGCAGTTCGACGTGTCGCAGCCCCAGTGGGTGCCGGTGAGGTCGAGCGTGTCACGCAGGAAGTGCACGAGCAGCAGGCGCGGCTCGACGTCGCGCGTCACCTGCTCGCCGTTCACGGTCATCGAGACGTCCATGTCAGGCCTCCTCGTTCAGTGCCCGGGCGGTCGCGCGGCGTAGCGCCCGCCCGGTGAGCACGCCGGCCAGGTGGCGCTTGTAGTCGACCGGCCCGCGCCCGTCGGCCATCGGCGAGCAGTCCTCGACCGCGATCATCGCGGCGTCGGTGAAGAGGTCATAGGACGGCGCGTTGCCGCGCAGCAGCTCCTCGGCGCGCGACAGGTGGATGGTCGTGAGGCCCACGGCGCTCAGGGCGATCGCCGGCGTCGGCGTACGTGCCGCCGTCCATCCACACGGCGGCGCTCGCGGCCGCGATGGCCCAGTCGCCGGCCCGGCGCTCGACCTTCTCGTGCGCGCTGCCGGCCCCCGGCCGCTTGGCGAGGCGGACCTCGGTGAGGAGCTCGCCCGACCCCACGGCGGTCATGTACGGGCCGACGTGGAAGTCCTCCATGCTCACGACGCGCTCCCCTTCGGCGCCGCGGATCACGACGTCCGCCTTCAGCGCCGAGCACACCGCGGAGAGGTCCTCCGCGGCGTCGGCCTGGCAGAGCGAGCCGCCGATCGTGCCGCGGTTGCGGACGACCGGGTCGGCGATCACCTGCTCGGCGTCGCGGAACACCGGGAAGTACTCGGCCAGCAGCTCCGACCTGAGCAG
The DNA here is from genome assembly GCA_963730535.1 of uncultured Solirubrobacteraceae bacterium. GTDB lineage: Bacteria > Actinomycetota > Thermoleophilia > Solirubrobacterales > Solirubrobacteraceae > DASSUW01. Next base: position 60,751 of record CAVSRU010000007.1, on the reverse strand, counting down.
GTCGACGTGCCGCGTCAGCGCGCCGATCCGGATCTCGTCGCCCACGTCGCGGATGTACGCGAGCTCGGTGAGGTCGTTGATGTCGACCAGGTGCTCGGGGTTGGCCAGGCGCAGCTTCATCATCGGCAGCAGGCTGTGGCCGCCGGCGACGACGCGCGCCTCGGAGCCGAGCCGCTGGAGCGCCGCGATCGCGCCGTCGACGCTCGTCGCGCGCTCGTACTCGAACGGTGCCGGGGTCTGCATCACGCGCTCCTCATCCGCTTGCGCGGCTTGCCGATGTCCTCGCGCTGCTCGTACTGCTCCGGCGCGCCGGAGCCGATGACCGGCGAGCGCTCGAGCCGCTCGGGCCGCGCCTGGCGGGCCTCCGGATAGAGCAGCCGCGCGGCGAGGCTCCCGGACTCGATGTTGCGCAGGACCGGGCCCGCGGGGTTGGCCATGGCGATCGGCGCCTCGCGGCCGAGGCGCGCGAGCGTGAGCGTCCCGCGCGTGTAGATCTCGGCGATCCGCGGCGGCGTGATCTCGCGGCTCTCGGGGAAGGCGCGGAAGCCCGCCTGCGCCGCCCCGGGGTACAGGCCGTCGACGAGGCCGAGCGCGTCGCCCATCCCGGCCTTCTTGACGAGCAGACCCTCGAGCAGCTCGACGCCCGCGTCGAGGTTCGCGTTGATGTCGTCCACGACCGCGTTGACCGGCGCGCTCTTGGAGACGATCTCGCCGACGCTCTCGATCACGTCGTCGAGCCCGTTGGTGATCTTCTGCAGCGCCACGATGGTGGACACGAGGAAGAAGACGAGCGCGAGGACGATCAGGACGATCAGGGCGATGGTCACTACTCCGGCGGCGGGCATGTCAGCGCTCCTCGGCGTCGTCGAGGATCACGTCGAGCGAGCCGCCGTAGTTCGCGACGACCGCGACGGTCTCGCGGACCTGGTCCTGCGTGGTGAGGAGCAGCGCGGTGGCGTCGAGGTCCTTGGACCCCCGGGACGCCGCGCCGGCGATCGCCCCGATGCTCGGGACGATGCTCGTGGCGGCCTTGAGCACGCCGCTGAGGAGCAGGATCACGACGACGAGCACCACGAGGAGGACGGCGTTGCCGATCCACCAGAGCGTCATGACGGCCTCCTCTCGGCCACGACCGACGCCTTCTTGGCGATGCCCGGCATGGCGCCGAGGATCACGTCGAACTGCGCGTTGATCGCCTTCACGGCGGGCTCGAGCGGGCGCAGGTGCTCGGCCTCGACGGTGGTGAGGGCGTCACCGAGCGTGGCGAGCCCCTGGGAGATGTTCTCCAGGCCGCGGCGGACCCGGATCAGCGCGATCGCCAGTACCGCGACCACGACGAGGCCGAGCAGCACGCTCAGCAGGAGCAGGATGTCCTCGGTGCTCATCGTGCGTCTCCGAAGCCGTCGGTGAGGGCGTTCATGTAGCCGTCCTGGACGACGGCCTCGTCGACGATCGTCGCCAGCACCGGCGCGGTGGCCTCGAGCTGCGGGATGTTCGACGTGTTGGCGGCGACGCTCGTGGCCACGCCGAGCAGGCCGGCGACCGACTTCTCGATGCTCGCCACGGAGCGGACGAGCATCACCAGCAGCGCCGCCACGATCAGCGCCGCCGCGAGTCCGATGATCAGCGCGATGACCCAGCTCGTCGTATCGCTCACTTGCCCACCGCCACCTTTCGCAGGGCGCGGGCGGAGTGCAGGATGCGCACCCCCGAGTCGTTGATCCGGGCGATGTCGCCGAGCTGGCTCGTCTGCTCACGCACGACCTCGACGGCGCCCTCGGCCGTCTTGGCCTGCGCGGCGATCCGCGCCGCGAGCCGCACGATCGTGATGACGATCAGCGCAGCGACGAGGACGACGACGATCCCGAGGATCAGCCCCACGGTCCATCCACTCATCTCTCCTCCTCACCCTCCTCCGACCGCGGCAACCACGGCCTCGTAATCCTCCCAGGTGTCGACGTCGAGGGGCACCGGTCCGGCCACCGGAACCTCCGCGACATCGTCCGGCCGCTGCTCGAGCATGCGCCAGACCGCCTTGTCGCCGTGCAGGCCGCGCAGGCCGTCGAACACCGCCCGCCCGAACGCGAACGGGTGCCCCCGGCCGTCGTCGTAGCGGCAGACGGCGAGCGGCGCGTCGCCGCGACCGGCGAGCAGCGCCCGGACGGTCTCGGGGACGACGCCCGGCTGGTCGCCCAGCATCAGCACGAGCACCGTCGCCGCCGGGTCGAGCGCGTCGATCGCGACGGCGATCGACGACGAGCAGCCGGCGCCGAAGCCGGGGTTGACGACGACGTCGGCTCCCTCGAGGTTCACGCGCGCGCGGACCTCGTCCGCGTCGCCGCCGACGGCGACCAGCAGCTGGTCGAACCCGCATGCCCGGGCGGTCGCGACGGTGTGGTCGAGCAGCGTCGCCTCCCCGAACGGCAGCAGCTGCTTCGGCCGGCCGAGCCGTCGTGAGCCGCCTGCCGCCAGGACGAGTCCGGCGACGAACGGCTCACTCATGGCAGTGGTGCGCGTGCTCCTCGACCGCGACCGGCGGCGGCGTGAGCCGACTCCGACGCGTCTCCACGAGCTGGGCGAGGATCGACAGCGCGATCTCCTCCGGTGTCCGGGCGCCGATGTCGAGCCCGGCCGGCGTGTGCACGCGCTCGGTGTCGGGAGCGTCGAGGTCGGCGAGCACGGCGGCGCCCCGCTTGCGGCTGGCGACCAGGCCGACGTAGGCGACGCCGGCCGCAAGCGCCGTCTCGAGCGCCTGCTCCTCGTCGCGCCCGTGCGACGCGACGACGACGGCGGCGTCGTCGGCCTCGGGCGCGACCTCGCCGCTCGCCACGCGGACGACGTCGTATCCCATGCCGCCGCTCAGCCCGGCCAGCGCGCGGGCGATCGGCGTGTCACCGAGGATGTGGATCCGCGGCGGGGGCAGCCGCGGCTCGAGGAAGATCTCGAGTGCGCCGCCGCTGATACACGGGTTGTGGACGGTCACGGCGCCTTCGGTCGGCTCGCTGTCGCCGTCGCCGGGCTCGATCCGCAGGAGCAGCGGCTCGCCGGTCTCGAGCGCTCGCAGCGCGTGGAGGCGCACGCTCGGCTCGGCGCAGTGTCCACCGACGAAGCCATCGATCGTGCCGTCGCCGAGGACCTCCGCGGTCGCGCCGACCTGGACGCTGGCGGGCCGAGCCGCCCGCACCACCGTCGCTTTCACGTACGGCACACGCTTGTCCACGCAAGTAGTTTGTCAGATCAGGGCTTGCCCGCGACGAGCGTGAAGAGGAGCGGGAGCCGCTCGCCGTCCACCCGCAGCTCGTAGCGACCTTCGTCGCCGGCGAGGATGTCTCCGCGAGGGTCGAAGTCGGCCTCCAGGAGCTCCTCGAGTCGCTCGATCCGCAGCCCGGCGGCGAGCGCGGCGTTGACGACCTCGCCGAGCGAGTGGGCGTACACGACGGTCTCGGTCGACGAGACCGGCAGGTCGGCGCCGGCGTAGGAGCCGGGCTCGTCGTACGTGCGTGCCCCCTCGTGCGCGTACGGGAAGTCGAAGCGCAGCGGGTCGACGGACTCGACCATGTCGTAGAGCGGGTGGATCTCCACCAGCAGCAGGCGCCCGCCGCCGCGCAGCGCGGCCGCCGACGACCGCATCCAGGCCACGAGATCGTCGATCCAGGAGATCACCCCGATCGTCGCGTACACCAGGTCGAAGCGGTTGTGCAGCTCCGCCGGCAGCGCGGTCGCGTCGCCCTCGAGGAACTCGATGTCGACCTCGCACCGGCGCGCCAGCGCCCGCGCCTTCTCGAGCGAGGCGGGCGAGAAGTCGACCCCGACCACGCGCGCGCCGCGCCGGGCGAGCGAGACCGAGTCGAAGCCGATGTGGCACTGGAGGTGCAGGACGTCGAGTCCGGCCACCGCGCCGACCGCCTCCCGCAGCCCGGCCGCCTCGGCCTCCCGCAGCGAGTCCGCGCCGGCCACGAGCGCCTCGGTGTCGTAGTACGCGTCCTGCCCGTGGACCGACGCGAGCGCATCCCAGTGCGCGCGGTTGATGCGACGGGCGGTCTGCCGATCCATGCGGGCGGGAGCGTAACGGCAGGAGAACTGCGCGCGGGGGCGAACAGGCAAGGCCGATGGGTTTCCCCGACCGTGATCGGAGCACGACGTGACCGGCCAGGCCAAGGTCATCGCCTTCGCCAACCAGAAGGGCGGGGTCGCAAAGACGACCACGACCCTCAACCTCGCGGCGGCCTTCGCCGAGCAGGGCCACCGGGTCCTCTGCGTCGACATGGACCCGCAGGGCAACCTGACCATGTCGCAGGGCATCGACCCCGACACGCTCGAGCAGTCGATGTTCGACGTGCTCGTCTACGACCTCTCGATCAAAGAGGTGATCAAGCGCCGTGAGATCGACATCGCGTGCGCGTCGATCGACCTCGCCGGCGCCGAGATCGCGATGTCCACGAAGATCGGTCGCGAGCGCTCGCTGGTCAAGGCGCTGCAGGCCGTCGACGGCGACTACGACTGGGTGTTCGTCGATACGCCGCCGTCCCTGGGACTATTGACCGTGAACGCACTGACCGCGGCCGATCAGGTGATCGTCCCCGTCCAGTGCGAGTATCTCTCGATGCGCGGGCTGCTCCAGCTCCAGAACACACTCTCGATGATCCGCGAGAACCTGAATCCCGCCGTGCAGATCGCGGGCATCCTCCCGACGATGGTGGACACTCGTACCCTGCACGCGAAGGAAGCACTGGAGATCCTCGAGGAGAACTTCGGGGATCGGGTGTTCGGCGCACGCATCAGGAAGACGGTCCGGTTCGCAGAGGCCCCCGTGAAGGGCATGTCGGTGCTCAAGTACGACCCCAAGGGCACGGCGGCTGACGCATATCGCCAGTTGGCGAAGGAGGTGCTCTCGAATGGGAAGCGGTAAGCGGGCGAGCATGCGGGAGGGGCCGCTGGCGGCTCTCTTCCGGCGCACCGACGAGGGGCGGGAGGCAGCCGCTCCGGCCGCCGAGCCTGAGGCACCCGCGCCCGAGGCCACCGAGCCCCCCGCGCCGCGCACCCCGACGCCGCAGGAGCGCCTGCGCCACGCGTTCTCCTCCGACCTTCCGGACAACATGATGGCTCCGCCCGCGGCACCCGCCCGGGCCGACGACTACCAGTGGTCGTCGGTGGGGCCCGACATCACGCGCCAGCCCGAGCTGCGCGTGGTCGGCGTCGGCGGCGGCGGCGTGAACGCCGTCAACCGCATGATCGAGGCCGGCGTGACCGGCGTCGAGTTCATCGCGCTGAACACCGATGCCCAGTCGCTGCAGTCCTCGGCCGCGCACGTGACGCTCCAGCTGGGCGCCGACGTGACGCGCGGGCTCGGCTCGGGATCGGACCCCGAGCGCGGCCGCGCGGCCGCGATGGACGACTCCGATCGCATCAAGTCCCTGCTCAAGGGCTCGGACATGGTGTTCATCACGGCCGGCGAGGGCGGCGGCACCGGCACGGGAGCGGCGCCGGTGGTGGCGCGCGTGGCCCGCGAGCTGGGCGCGCTGACCGTGGGCATCGTCACGAAGCCGTTCGGCTTCGAGGGCTCGCGCCGGATGCAGGCCGCGGAGGAGGGGATCGAGGGGCTGGCGGAGGAGGTCGACACCCTCATCGTCGTCCCCAACAACCGGCTGCTGTCGGTGCTCGACAAGCAGACGTCGATGATGGAGGCGTTCCGCGTCGCCGACGACGTGCTGCGCCAGGGCGTACAGGGCGTATCCGACCTGATCACGCTGCCGGGCCTCATCAACCTCGACTTCGCCGACGTGCGGACGATCATGTCCGACGCGGGGAACGCCCTGCTCGGGATCGGCATGGGCTCGGGCGACAAGCGGGCAATCGAGGCGGCGCAGGCCGCGGTGTCGTCGCCGCTGCTGGAGACCACGCTCGACGGCGCGAAGTCGATCCTGCTCTCGATCACCGGCGGTCGGGACCTGTCGCTCTGGGAGGTCAACGAGGCGGCCCGCGCCGTCCAGGAGGCCGCACACCCCGACGCCAACATCATCTTCGGCGCGATGCTCGACGAGAAGCTCGAGGATGAGGTGTGGATCACGGTCGTCGCCACCGGCTACGAGGAGCGGCGCGAGCCGCGCCAGGAGCGCTCGCCGTTCCGCGAGCCGGCCGGTGAGCCGCGCGTGCGCCGCACGGCCCCGGAGCGCCGCCCCGCTCGCGTGAGCGCCGGCGAGGTCGAGGTCCCTGAGTTCATTCCCCGGTTCTAAGTGGCCCCCACCACGAGTCCCGCCGCGTTTGGCGGGCGTCTCGCCGCCCGTGGCGGCGTCCTGGAACATTCACGTGCCAATGGCACGCATCATGTTCTGCGTCCTTGCCACGAACGACGATTCGCACACCAAACACGACGCGACCCATGGCGGGGACCACTAGCCGCGGCGCCGTCGCCGCGGGTCACCCGCTGACCGCCCGCGCGGGGGCAGACGTCCTCCGCGCGGGTGGCAACGCCGTCGACGCTGCGATCGCGTCGATGCTGACGTCGTTCGTGACCGAGCCGCTGCTCACCGGGCTCGGGGCGGGCGGCTACATGCTGGTCGTGCCGCCCACGGGCGAGCCCGTGCTGCTCGACTTCTTCGTCGCCGCGCCCGGCCACGGCGCCGACCTCTCCTCGCGGGCGCCGCTGGTGGCGGTCGACGTGTCGTTCGGGGACGTCGTGCAGGTGTTCCACATCGGCGCCGCCTCGGTGGGCGCGTACGGCACGCCCGCCGGGGTGTGCGAGGCGGCCGCCCGCTTCGGCACCGTGCCGCTCGCGGACCTGGCGGCGCCCGCCGCGGAGCTGGCGCGGGACGGCGTCGAGGTCAACGCGCAGCAGGCGTACCTGTTCGAGATCCTCGCCGCGATCTACTCCTCCACGGCGGAGGGGCGCGCGCTCTTCATGCGCGAAGGGCGGATCCCGCGCGCCGGCGATGTGCTGCACAACCCCGAGCTGGGGGTCGCCCTCGAGCGGCTGGGGGCCGAGGGGGCGTCCTCGTTCTACTCGGGCGACGTCGCTGCCCTCGTCTGCGAGTGGGTGATGGAGCGGGGCGGCGCGCTCACCCGTGAGGACCTCGCCGGCTACCACGCCGAGCCGCGCGAGCCGGTGCGGGTCCGCTACCGCGGGCGCGACGTGCTCACCAACCCGCCGCCCAGCGCCGGCGGCACGCTGCTGGCCTACGCGCTCGCTCTGCTGGAGCGGGGCGAGGGCCCGCCTGGCCCGGCGGCGCTGGTGGAAGCGATGGAGCGCGCCCAGGAGGAGCGGACGCCGGAGTTCCTGAGCGGGCTGGCCGAGCCGGGGTTCCTCGAGCGCTTCATGGCCTCCCGGCTCGGCTCGACCACCCACATCTCGGTGCTCGACGGCGAGGGCTGGGCGTGCTCGGTGACGTGCACGAACGGCGAGGGCTCCGGGATCGTCGTGCCTGGGACCGGGCTGCACCTCAACAACATGATGGGGGAGGAGGACCTCTCCCCGCTCGGCTTCTTCAGCCACCCGACGGGGCGCCGGCTGCCGTCGATGATGGCGCCCACGGTGGTGCTCGGCCGCGACGGCGCGCCCCCCGAGCTGGCGCTCGGCTCCGCGGGCTCCAACCGCATCCGCTCGGCGCTGCTCCAGGTGATCGTGAACGTGCTCGACCGCGGCATGGACGCCTCCGAGGCGGTCCACGCCCCGCGCCTGCACTTCGAGGACCGGATCGTCTACGCCGAGCCCGGGCTCGACGCCGCCGCGCTCGAGGCGGTCGGGCACCCGGTCGCCTGGTTCCGCGAGCTCAACCTGTTCTTCGGCGGCTGTCAGGCGGTCGAGCGGGACCCGGTCACCGGCGGGTTCTCGGGCGGCGGCGACCCGCGCCGTGGCGGCGCGGTCGTCGCGGCCTGAAGGAGCGCCTCGAGCAGGGGGTCGGCGAGCGGGTGGGCTCCGGCCGCGGGGAAGAGCGCGTAGAGCGTCCGGCGCGGCGGGTCCTTCTTCAGTGGCGGCAGCGCGATGCCGGGCAGCTCGGCGCGGGCGAGGAGCTGGGGGGTGAGGGAGACGGCGAGCCCGGCCGCCGCGATCGCCGCCGAGGCGAGCGGGTCGCGGGTGAGGATGATGACGCGCGGCTCGAAGCCGGCGGCGCGGCAGCCGGCCACGATCAGGCCGTCGACCGAGGGCGCCATCCACGGCTCGTCGGCCAGGTCGCGCAGGTCGATCGCGTCGTGGCCGGCAAGCCGGTGGTAGGAGGGGAGGAGGGCCACCATCGGCTCCTCCAGGAGGTCCGCACGGCGCAGGCCGTCGGGCTCGCGCCGCGGCGCGGACGCGTCCTGGAAGCAGACGGCCGCGTGCAGGCGTCCGCTCTGGACGGCGGCGGTCAGCTCGGCAACGGTGGCCTCCTCGATCGAGACGTCGAGGTCGGGCTCGTGGTCGCGCAGGGCGGCGAGGGCGCCGGGCAGGATCATGCCCAGGGCGCTGGGGAAGGCGCCGACCCGCAGCGAGCGGCGCTCGGTGTCGACGAGCGCGCCCATCTGCTCGTCCGCCAGCTCCAGCCGGCCGGCGAGCGCGTCGGCGTGGGCGAGCAGCAGCTCGCCGGCGGGCGTGGGGAGGGTGCCCGCGCGGCCGCGGACCAGGAGCGCGGTGCCGAGCTCGCGCTCGAGGGCGCCGACCTGCTGCGAGACAGCGGGCTGGCTGAGGGCGAGCGCCTCGGCTGCGCGCGAGAACGAGCCCTGGCGCGCGACCTCGCGGAAGGTGAGGAGGCGACGAGGATCAAGCATTGGCTCAGCTTATCGGTTGTGGAGAAGGACTATTTGAACTTATGACCAATCGACCCCACCATGGAGCCATGCATGTGATCGCCTTCATCGAATCCCGCCACGCGACGGCCCGCGCCCTGGAGGGCGCCCGCCGCGACGATCCGGTCCGCCACGAGCCGCCGGTCAAGCGCCGCGAGCCGCGCTCGCGACCGCCCCGCCCGAGCCTCCTCCGCTACATCCCCGCTCGGGCGCGATGATCCCGGGGTGACGCTCCGCTGGGGCATCATCTCGACGGCTGCCGCGGCGCGCCCGATCGTGCGCGCCGCGAGCGCCGTCGACGACGTCGAGGTCGTCGCCGTCGCCTCGCGCGATCTCGCGCGGGCCGAGGGGTTCGCCGCGGACCACGGCATCCCGCGGGCGCACGGCTCGTACGAGGCGCTGCTCGCCGATCCCGAGGTCGACGCGGTCTACCTCCCGCTCCCCAACGCGCTCCACGTCCCGTGGTCGATCCGCGCGCTCGAGGCCGGCCGCCACGTGCTGTGCGAGAAGCCGCTGACGCGCCGGGCCGACGACGCCGAGGCCGCGTTCGATGCGGCGGAGCGCGCCGGCCGCGTCCTGATGGAGGGGATGATGTGGCGGCTGCACCCGCGCGTCGAGGCGCTCGGTCGGCTCGCGCGCGAGGCCGTCGGCGAGCCGCGCACGGCCCGCGCGACGTTCCGCTTCGACCTGCCCCCAGGGCCGGACGTGCGCCGCGATCGGGCGCTCGACGGCGGGGCGTTGATGGACGTCGGCTGCTACGCCGTCAGCGGGCTGCGCCTGCTGTGTGGCGGCGAGCCGGAGCGCGTGAGCGCCGAGGCCGTGATCGGGCCGACGGGCGTCGACGAGCGCGTCGTCGCCACCCTGCGCTTCCCGGGCGGCGTGCTCGCGACGCTCGACTGCGCGATGGACACGCCACCGAGCGCCTCGCTCGAGCTCGCCGGCGCCACCGGTCGCCTGCTCGTCACCGACCCCTGGCCGGTCCCCGCCCGCGTCACGATCGACGGGCGCGAGGTCGCCGCGCCCGAGCCGAGCCCCGACCCGTTCGCCGTCGAGCTCGAGGAGTTCCGCGACGTGGTTCGCGACGGGCGGCCGCCGCGGCTGGGGCGTCAGGACGCGGTCGCGCAGGCGCGCGTGCTCGAGGCGATCGGACGGGCGATGGCGACGCACGAGACGGTGGACTTGACAGCAAGGTGAGTGCTCACTACCTTAGGTGTCATGTCGACCGAGCCGCTCATCCCCGCCCCGCACGACGTCCTCGCCTCGGACCCCGAGCGCGAGCGGGTCGCGGAGGCGCTCCGCGAGCACGCCACCGCCGGCCGGCTCGACCCCGACGAGCTCGACGAGCGGCTCGGCGCCGCGTACACCGCCCGCCGCCGCGCCGACCTGCTCCCCCTGCTGGCCGACCTCCCCGCTCCGGCGGCGCCGCGCCCGCGAGCGCGGCGCCGCCCTCTCCCTGACTTCACCCCGCTCCTCGCCCTCGCCGCGGCGCTGATCGCCATCTGGGCGCTGACCGGCGCGGGGTACTTCTGGCCGGTCTGGCCGATCGCCGCCGTCGCCCTCAGCACCGTCAAGCACCGTCGCGGAGCCTGCATCGGCGCCCACCGCGCGTACGCTGTGGGGCGTGGGTTGGCTTCCGCTCGCCGCCGCTAGACCGCCCGCGTGATCGCAGCGGTCATCTTCGACTGCGACGGCACGCTCGTCGACTCCGAGCCGCTCTCCCGCACGGCCTGGGAGCGGGCGCTCGAGCCGTACGGCTACGCGCTCACCGACGCCGACGCCGAGGCATCCGTCGGCCTGCCGTACCCGCGCGTGCACGCGTTCTTCTCCGAGCGGGTGGAGCTGCCGGCCGCCGACGCGTTCTGGACCGAGCTGTCCGCCGAGCTGTTCCCGCTCATCGACGCCGACCTCGAGACGTTCGAGGATGCGGTGGCGGCGGCACGCGAGCTGCGCGCCCGCGGCATCCCGGTCGCGGTGGCGTCGTCCAGCTTCCGGGAGCGCCTGCACCGGACGCTCTCCCGCGCGGGCCTGCTCGCCGCGTTCGACGCGATGGTGGCGGGCGACGAGGTCGAGCACGGCAAGCCGGCGCCCGACATGTTCCTGCTCGCGGCGGAGCGCCTCGGCGTCGATCCGGCCACGTGCGTCGTGGTCGAGGACAGCCCGCCCGGCGTGCAGGCCGGGCTCGCCGCCGGCATGGTCACGCTCGCCGTCTGCCGGGTCCCGGGCACCGAGGCGACGCTGGCCGGCGCGCACCGGGTGCTTGACACGGTGAGTGTGGACGCCATCCTGCGTCCCGCATGAGGGCGATCTCGTCAGTCGTGAGCAACGGTCCCGCCGCGGGCTGCCGGGCGATCGACCTGCGCGTGCCGGAGGGGATCGACCTCCGCCTGCTCCCCGACCGCGGGCTCGATGCCGGCGACGCCTGGTTCGGCGGCATCAAGCTGTCGTGGACGTCGCCCGTCGGCGAGACCGCGGCCGTCGGCCACGACTGGGTCAAGTCGTTCGGCGGCGGGTTGATGGTCACCTGCGGGATGCGCAACGTCGGCGTGCCGTCCGACGGCCAGCGGATGCACGGCGAGTTCACGTTCCAGCGCGCCGAGATCACCGCCGTCGAGCGGTCGGGTGACGCGCTCGAGGTGCGCGGCCGGATCGCCGAGGTGGAGGCACTCGGCTACGACGTCGAGGTGCGGCGCACGTGGCGCACGCACGCCGGCGAGGGACGGGTCGAGCTCGAGGACGTGGTCGTCAACCGCGGCCGCGAGACGGCGCCCGCTCTCCAGCTCTACCACGTGAACCTCGGCGCCCCGCTGTGGGCCGAGGGCTCACGGGTGTCGCTCGACGCGCGGGCCACGCGGCCCCGCGATGCCGACGCGGCGCCGCACGCGTGGGACGTGTGCCCCGGCGTGGTGCCGGGAGCCGTCGAGCGGGTCTACGAGCACGACGTCCAGCCTGGGTCCGACGGCTGGTGCGGCGCCACCGTGACCGGTGGCGGGCTCGAAGTCGAGGTCCGCTGGGACGCGGCGACGATGCCGCGCATGTGGCAGTGGATCCACCCCGCACCGGGCCTCGAGGTCCTCGGCCTCGAGCCCGCCAACTGCTCCGTCCTCGGCGCCGCCCACGACCGCGCCGAGGGCCGCCTCCCGGAGCTCGCGCCCGGAGAGGAACGCCGCACGCGGCTCGAGATCCGTGCGCGCCGCGTCGCGTACGATCGATGAACGGGGAGCACATGGCGCTGTTGTGGACACAGAAACAGGACATCGGTCCGACTGGCCGGATCTTCCCGGCCATGACGTTCGACGCGACCCGCGAACGCGTTCTGCTCTTCGGCGGTCAGCTCGAGGGCGCCGCCAATTTGGCTGACACGTGGTCCTGGGACGGCGCCGACTGGACGCAGGTCTCCGACATGGGCCCGTCGGCACGAGCCGGCGCCGCCATGGCGTTCGACGCCATACGCCAGCGAGTCGTGCTGTTCGGCGGCGTGGCGGCAAGCGCGCTCGGGGACACGTGGGAATGGGACGGCGCCGAGTGGACGCAGGTCGCCGACACCGGCCCCGACTCACGGGCGCTGCACGGGCTGGCGTACGACTCCGTGCGCGAGCACGTCGTCGTGTTCGGCGGGGGCGACAGCGCGGGCAACGTCCTCGACGACACCTGGGCGTGGGACGGCACCGACTGGACGCAGGTCGCCGATACCGGCCCGGACGCGCGGTACACCCACGCGATGACGTTCGACGTCGCCAACGAGCGCGTGCTCATCTTCGGTGGCCTGAGCGCCCCGCCGACTCAAGCAGAGCTCGCCGACACCTGGGCGTGGGACGGTGCGGCCTGGACCGAGGTCGCACACTTCGGCCCACCCGCGGCCATGGCGGTCACGGCCGAGTGCGACGGACACACCGTGCTGCTTTTCGGCGGCGGCATCGCGTCGTCCAGCCCGTTGGTGCCGTTCGGCGGCACCTGGCAGTGGGACGGCCAGCACTGGACCGAGCGCCAGAACATGGGGCCCCCGGCCCGGATGGCGGCCGGGCTTGCGTTCGACTCCACCCGGAACCGGTACGTGGTGTTCGGCGGGGCGGGCGCGCCACCGGCCCCGTCGACCGACTTCCCCCTCCTCGGCGATACATGGGAGACGTTCGATCCGGCCGTACCCTCGCCGTGAGCTGAATTACCGAGCGGGCGGGCCGCCGAAGCCGATCTCGTTCCCGTCGTCATCGCGGTAGATCGCCTTGCGGACGCCGTTGGAGTAGGTCTCGCGCTCGGCGTCCTCCACGATGTAGACGGACCGGTCTTCAGCCAGGATCCAGACCGCCTCCGTCGCGTGCGGGAAGAACGACGGATCTCCCAGGAGCCGCTCATACCACGAGCGCGCCGCCGCGAACTCGCGGACTCGGATTCCGGCGAAGAGAGCAACGGCCACCGCACCAGCGTCCTACGGCTATGTGTCTCGCCTGCGCTCCGCCTCGCGACGGAGCTCCCGCTCCCGGCGCGCAGCCGTGGTCTTCGTCTCGTGCGCGACACGCGCGTCGGACTCGTCTACGTCACGTCGCACGCGCTCGATGTCGTCGCTCTTCACCGGCCCGTGGGCCAACGCGTTCGGGGGCCGTTCCTCATGGTCGGTCATCGCGCCGGATCCTTTGATGGAGGCTCGAGGGAAACGCTTCCTCTCGTGTACCCGGTCAGCGCTCGCGCACGCGCTGCAACGTTTCAGGCCGCCCGCTCGTAGACCAGCACGACGACGCCGTCGCCAACGATCTTCGATTCCGTGAGCCGGAGCTTGCGCCGCTCGGGCGTCTCCTCGAAGGCCTTCTTGCCCGTCCCGAGGATCACCGGGAAGACCATCAGGTTGATCTGGTCGACGAGGTCGCTCTCGATCAGCTCATGGACGAGCCGGTGGCTGCCCGGCACCTGGAGCTCGCCGTCGAACTCCTCCTTGAGCTTGCGCACCTGCGCCGTCGCGTCGCCGCTACCCAGGACCGTCGTGTTGTTCCAGTCCGGGTCCTTCAGCGTGGTCGAGACGACGAACTTCGGCATCTCGTTGAACTTGTCGGCGAACTCGCCTTCGCGATGCGGCCAGGCGCCGGCGAAGCTCTCGTAGGTGCGGCGTCCGAGCAGCAGGGCGTCGGCCTGCATCGTCTCGTCGAGCTTGAACTGGTTGCCGTCGTCACCGCGGTCGAACTCGAAGGTCCACCCGGGGTACTTGAAGTCCGGTTCGCCTCCCGGTGCCTCCATCACGCCGTCGAGCGAAACGAACTCCGTCACAACGATCCGTGCTGCCATCTGTCGGTCTCCCTTGGCTTTGCTTGTCGCTCGCTAGGACCGGGGGCGCCCCGCGAATTCATCGCGAGGTCGCGCGCGCCGACTCAGCCTGGTCGAGCGTGGCCGCCCAGCTGCCGAGGAGATTCAAGGCCTCCTCGGATCGAGAGCCGGGCTCGGCGGCGTACGTAAAGAGCGTCAGCCCGTGGTCGGCGGCGACGTCCAGGCGGTTGAAGCTGAGGCTGAGGTCGCCGACGACGGGGTGGTGGAAGTGCTTGACCGCGGTGGCGTGGAAGCGCACGTTGTGTGCGGCCCAGTGGGTACGGAACGCCTCACTCTGCGTGGCGAGCTCGCCGACGAGGTCCGATAGGTCGCGGTCGTGCGGGTCGCGGCCTGCGGCAGAGCGCAGGATCGCGGCGGTCTCGCGGGCGGCGCGATCCCAGTCGGCGTAGAACGTCTCGGCGCGCGGGTCGAGGAAGACGAACCGGGCGTGGTTGGCCGGCCGGGTGGGGGCGGCGTACAGCTCGGAGAACAGCGCGCGCCCAAGTTGGTTGGTGGCGAGGATGTCGAGGCGATCGTTGCCCACGTACGCGGCGGCCCCGGTGATCGCGTCGAGCGTCCACTGGATCTCCGGCCGGATGCGTGGCTTGGCCTGGCGGCGGCGCGGGCGCGCCCCGGCCGGCTGGGCGGCGCGGGCGAGATCGAGGAGGTGAGCGCGCTCGGCGTCGTCGAGCTGGAGCGCTCGGGCTAGAGCCTCCAGCACGCTCTCGGAGGCGCCGCTCATGTCTCCGCGTTCCAGGCGCGTGTAGTACGGAACGCTCACGCCGGCCAGGACCGCGACCTCTTCGCGGCGCAGTCCGGGAACGCGACGAGCACCGTACGTCGACAACCCGACCTGCTCGGGCGTGACCCGGGCGCGGCGGGAGGTCAGGAACTCACGGATCTCCGCCTTCGTCTCCACGGAAACCAGCCTAGACCCGGCGACGCTCGCCTGGGGGACCCTGCCAGTACCTCTCTCAACAGGGACTCCCACCTTCTCCAGATCCGCGCTTTGCTGGACGCCATGACCACCGAGAACAAGACCTGGCTCATCACCGGCGCCGGCCGTGGAATGGGGGTCGACATCGCCAAGGCCGCGCTTGCTGCCGGCTACAACGTCGTCGCCACCGGCCGCAACCGCGACGCCGTCGCCAAGGCCGTCGGCGACGCGGACCGCCTGCTCGTCGTCAAGCTCGACGTCACCAGCACGCAGGACGCCGAGGCGGCCGTCAAGGCCGCTGTTGACCGCTTCGGCGGCATCGACGTGCTCGTCAACAACGCCGCCAGCTTCTACGCGGGCTTCTTCGAGGAGCTCACGCCTGAGCAGATGGATCGGCAGATCACGACGAGCCTCATCGGCCCGATGAATGTCACTCGCGCCGTCCTGCCGGTCATGCGCGAGCAGCGCTCCGGGCACGTCGTGACGATCTCGTCGTCCGCGGGCTTCGCCGGCTTCGAGTACGGCACCGCCTACGCCGCGTCGAAGTTCGGCGTCGACGGCTGGATGGAGTCGCTCGCCCCCGAGGTCGAGCCGTTCGGCATCCACACGACGGTCGTCAACCCCGGGTTCTTCCGCACCGAGCTGCTCACGAAGGAGTCGACGAACTACGCCCCCGCATCGATCGAGGACTACGCCGAGCGCAACGCCGCCCAGCGCGAGTTCTGGGACGGCATGAACGGCCAGCAGGGCGGCGACCCGGCCAAGCTCGCCCAGGCGCTGCTGACCATCACCGACGACGAGCAGCCGCCGTTCCGGTTCATCGCCGGCGCCGACGCGATCGCGCAGGCCGAGGAGAAGCTCGCCGAACGGCAGCGGCAGATCGACGCCTACCGCGACCTGTCGTCATCCCTGGCGCTCGAGGAGGCCACGGCATGAGCAGCGATCAGCACGTCGGCCGCACGGCCGTCGTCACGGGCGCCTCGTCGGGCATCGGCGAGGCGACCGCCCGTGCGCTGGCCGCCGACGGCCACCGGGTCGCGCTGGTCGCCCGCCGCGCCGACCGTATCCAGGCGCTGGCCGACGAGCTCGGAGGCGGCGCGATCGCCGTCGAGGCCGACGTCACCGACCGCGAATCGGTCGTCGCCGCAGCCGACCGCGTCCAGCGGGAACTGGGCGGCGCGGACATCCTCGTCAACAACGCCGGCGTCATGCTGACGGCGCCGTTCGGCTCCGATCAGCGCGAAGAGCACCGGCGCATGGTCGAGACCAACCTGCTCGGCGCGATGACCGCCACCGAGGTCTTCCTCGACCAGCTCCGAAACGGCGGCGGCGACCTGGTGAACATCTCCTCGGTCGCTGGTCGCGTCGCGCCGGCGGGCTTCGCCGCCTACGCGGCGACCAAGTGGGGGATCAACGGCTGGTCCGAGGCCCTGCGCGTCGAGCTGCAGCCCGACATCCGCGTGACGGTCATCGAGCCCGGCGCCATCACGACCGAGCTGGCCGACCACATCACCCACCCCGGCAGCAAGCAGGCGGCCGAGGAAGCGACCGCCGAAATCGGGATCCCCGCACAGGACATCGCCGACGTCATCGCCTTCGCCGTCAGCCGGCCGCAGCGCGTGACGCTCAACGAGATCCTCGTACGCCCCACCGCGCAGGACATGTGAGCGGAAACCGGACGCTAACCCAGGACTTCAACGCGCATTCGAAGCGCAGCGCGTCGCGCCGTGCGGCTCGGCGCCCGCGACGCCGAACACGGTGCTCGACCAGGCGTCCGACGCCGAGGAGCCCGCCGACGCAAGCCACGTGGCGCCGCCTGCGCGAGGTGAAGGGGACCTGGGACCCGGACGACCGGTTCAAGGGGAATCACCACATCCCCCCGGTGGACAGGGCCCAGGGCGTGGTTCTGCGAGCCGCCGCCTGACCAGTCCGGCGCCCTGTCCCCTCAGGGGCGGCCCGTTCGTCGTAGGGTTAAACGACTCTCGAGGAGGCAGCCATGAAGTACGCGCTGTTGATCTACAGCTCGCCGGAACTGCGTGACGTTCCGGAAGACCAGCTCAAGTCGGTCATCGGCGAGTACGACGCGATCTTCGATGAGCCCGGTGTTCTCGACGGCATGCAGCTGCAGGGCACGGAGTCGGCGACGACCGTCCGCGTGCAGAACGGCGAGGCGCTCCTGAGCGACGGTCCTTTCGTCGACGCCAAGGAGTTCATCGGGGGCCTCTACCTGCTCGAGGCGGACAACCTCGACGCGGCGACGGCCCTTGCCGCGCGTGTTCCGGCGGCCCGCATGGGCGGCGCCGTTGAGGTGCGTCCACTCGTGGAGCGATAGGCGCGCTGGTCGACGAGGTCTTCCGCGATGAGTGGAGCCGCGTCCTCGCGACGCTCGTCGGCCAGTTCGGCGACTTCGATCTCGCGGAGGAGGCGACACAGGAGGCATTCGCCGTCGCGGCGGAGCGCTGGCCACGCGAAGGCATGCCGCCCAGCCCGGGCGCATGGCTCACGATCACCGCTCGCAACCGCGCAATCGACCGCATCCGACGCGAAGCCACGCTCGCCGAGAAGACGAAGCTGCTCGAGGCACAGGAGACGGTAGAGGCCACCATGGACGAGCCCGAGCTCGAGGAGACGTCGTTTCCGGACGAGCGCCTCGAGCTGATCTTCACGTGCTGCCATCCGGCACTTGCGCTCGAGGCGCAAGTGGCGCTCACGCTGCGAGCACTGGGCGGGCTCACGACCGAGGAGATCGCCCGTGCCTTCCTCGTCGAGTCCGAGACGATGAAGCGGCGGCTGTCGCGCGCGAAGGGGAAGATCAAGCGGGCCGGGATCCCGTTCAGCGTGCCGCCTGCGCACCTCCTGCCGGGACGGCTGGCCGCGGTGCTCAGCGTCGTCTACCTGATCTTCAACGAGGGATACGAGGGCCGCATTGACCTGGCATCGGAGGCGATTCGTCTCGGCGGCGCCCTCGCGGAGTTGATGCCCGACGAGCCCGAGGTGCAAGCTCTGCTCGCGTTGATGCTGATCACGGACGCGCGACGAGACGCCCGCTTCGAGAACGGCGAGCTCGTGCTCCTCCCCGACCAGGACCGTTCGCGCTGGAACGAGGCGCAGATCGCGCGCGGGCGCGAGTTGCTCGACCTGGCGCTCGCGCTGCGCGGCCGCGGCTCGTACGTGATCCAGGCGGCCATCGCGGCGCTTCACTGCGACGATCCATTGGACTGGACCGAAATCGCCGCGCTGTATGCCGAGCTCGCGCGGCTGACGGGCTCACCGGTCGTTGAGGTGAACCGCGCGATCGCGGTCGCCGAGGCGGACAGGCCGGAAGCCGGGCTCGCGCTCCTTGAGAGGCTCGACCTCGACGGCTACCAGTACTTCCACTCGACCCGCGCGGAACTGTTGCGGCGGTTGGACCGGCTCGACGAGGCTCGCGCAGCATTCGAGCGGGCGCTGGAACTGGCACGAGCCGAACCTGAGCGCCGCTTTCTACGCGTCCGGATCGAGGAGGTCGGCGGCCCCTCCACGCTCTAGAGCTGTCCCCGCGCGCACCTGCCGTTCGTCGTCTGGTTGAACGGATCTGACGAAGGAGACCCTCATGCAACAGCGCACGAAGATTGCCGTGGCCGGAGCGACCGGCAGAGTCGGTCGCCATACCGTCGAGGTGCTAGAGGAGGCGGGCCACGACGTCGTCCCGATGTCCCGGTCGACCGGGGTGGACGTGGTCACCGGCGAGGGCCTGAGCGAGGCTCTGGCAGGCGTGGAGTGCGTCGTCGACGCAGCCTCGTGGCCGACGGGCGAGCAGGAGCCGGCCACGGAGTTCTTCCTCGCCGCGGCACGCAACCTCCAAGAGGTGGGCCAGCGGACCGGCGTACAGCGGATCGTCGTGGTGTCGATCATCGGAGCCGACCGGTTCACCAAGGGCTACATCGCGTCGAAGGTGCCCCACGAGGAGACGATGCGGTCGG
Source organism: uncultured Solirubrobacteraceae bacterium (assembly GCA_963730535.1). Taxonomy (GTDB): domain Bacteria; phylum Actinomycetota; class Thermoleophilia; order Solirubrobacterales; family Solirubrobacteraceae; genus DASSUW01. The sequence goes on along the minus strand of CAVSRU010000007.1, from coordinate 41,806 downwards.
GCCCGATCCCGGTCCGCATCCTGCGGGCGGCGCAGTTCCACGAGTTCGTGCCGCCGTTCCTCGAGTGGGGCCGGCAGGGGGACGTCATCTACGTGCCCCAGATGCGCACACAGCTGGTCGCCGCGAGGACCGTCGCGGAGGGGCTCGCCGAGCTCGTGAACGGATCGGCGCCCGCCCCGGAGAACGCGATCCCGGAGATCGCCGGCCCGCGGGAGGAGAGCCTCGTCGACGTGGCGAGACTGCTCGTCGCCCGCCGGGGTGACGCGGTCCGGATCGAGGCCGTGAGCGACCCGGACGACCCCGAGCAGGCCCTATACGCCTCGGGCGCCCTGCTGCCCGGCCCCGACGCCGTCCTCGCCGGCCCGACGTTCGAGCAATGGCTCGACTCGACTACCTAGCGTCGTGACGCACATGAGCCTGCTCGCGACGCACCGCCGGACTAGGTGAACGCGGTGTCAAGGTGTTCGCTGAGCAACCGGGTGAGTTCGTCTGGCTGGTCCTCTTGAACGAGGTGACCCGCTGTGGGCAGCAGTGCGAGCTGGGCGGCTGGGATCCGCCGGACCAGCTCGGTGCCCTGCGCCGCGGGGATCCAGGGGTCGGCTCCGCCCCAGATAACCAGCGTCGGCGCGGTGATCTGGTCTAACAGCGGCTCGATGTCGTCGGTATGGCGCTGGTCGCCCTGCGCGATCTGGCGGTAGAACGCCGACTGCCCGGCGGGACCGAGCCACGGCGCGATGAGGGCGTCCTCTACGTCGCGATTCAGCGGCCGCGGCTGCGCCGTCCCGACATAGGCACGCAGCACCCCCTCGTGCATGGCGGCGGGGAGCTGCTCGAACACCGTGTCGTGGTCGCGCACCAGTCGGTAGAACGGCGAGCCCCACGGCGCAAGCGCGACCACGTCGACAAGCGCGAGAGCCGCGACCTTGCGGTGATGCAAGAGGTGCGCGCGCAATGCCGTCGCTCCGCCGATGTCGTGGGCGATGACCGCCGGCTGGTCGAGTCCCCAGAACTCGAGCAGCGCGGCCAGGCGAGCTCCGTGGCCGGCCAGCGATACGTCTTGTCCACGCCGCTGGTCGGACGCGCCGAAGCCGAGCAGGTCGAATACGTACACGCTGAAGCGCTCCGCCACGCGTACAGCGATTCGCCGCCACGTCCACGACGACCACGGCGTGCCGTGCACCATCACCACCGGTGGCCCCTCCCCGAGTCGATCCCAAGCGATGTCCCCCGTCTCGGTCGCGAAGCGCTCACGGAGGACCCACTCGCCCATCGGCCAGACGCTACCCCGTCCGGTCACCGGTCGCGATCGTGCAATGCGATGAGTCCGGTCGCTTGCGAGAGTCTTAGGTGTCATGGTTAGAGAGTTCGACGCCCAGCTTCAGAAGGGCGACAACCCAGGTGCGTGGACTTGCGTCGTGATGGACGACGCGGCCGAGCTCTTCGGTACGCGCGGGCTCGTCAAGATCCGTGGCGCGATCGACGGCGAGCCGTTCCACGGCGCGCTCATGGCGCAGGGCGACGGCACGCACAGGCTGCCCGTCAAGGCGCAGCTCCGCAAGGCGATTGGCAAAGGGGCGGGCGACACCGTCCATGTCCGCATCGACGAGCGGATCGGGTAGCCGCCGCGGCGCTGGTCCGGCCGCAGTGCGAAACAGGCGACTTGTCATAGTGCCCGAGCACACGATTGAACTCGGAGGTTCCATGAACTTGAAGAGCCTGCAACGCAAGGCGCAGCAGCTGATCGACAGGCGTGGCGGCACCGACAGCCTCAAGGCGGACGCCCAGGAGCTCAGGGACATCGCCAAGGGCCCGGGCAGCGTCGCTGACAAGGCGAAGCGAGCTGGCGACGCCCTGAAGGATCCGGGTGCCAAGGGTCCCGACACGCCCGCAAGTCCGCGCCCGCCCGCCGCTGACACGCCGCCACCGGCCGCTGAGCCGGTTACCCCGCCCGCGCCGGAGGCCGACGCGCCCGGGACGCCGAAGCCCGGCACGCCGCCCGGCGCCTAGCCGGTCCCGCGCGCAACGATCACTGACCGTCGCGTGTGGGCTGCTTGGGCGAGAGTCCGAAGAGCAGCTCGAGGTAGTGGCGTAGGTGGGCGAGTTGGGCGCGCAGGTGGCTGTGGTCGTGCATGGCGCGGGCCAGGATGAATCCGCCTTCGAAGGTGGTGAAGACTTGGTCGGCGAGGGAGGGCAGGTCGATCGCGATGGCCGGCGGATGCAGCTCGGCGGCTGCTTCGAGCTTCTCCAGCAGCCGGGTTCGCCAGTGGCGGATCGAGGTGGCGATGAGGTCGTTCTCGCCGTCGCCGGCGAGCTGGCTCTCGTAGATGAACGAGACGAACAGGCAACCCGGTTGGGCGGGGGCGAGCTCGTCGGCGGTCTGCTCGAAGTGGCGCACGAAGGCGACGAGCTGTTCTGCCGGGTCGCTGCTCTCGGCCTCGGCGGCGGCCATGAAGTCGTCGAGCAGGCGCTCGTCTGCCGTGGCATAGCGCTCGAGGAGGGCGCGTCCGAGGTCGTTCTTGGACGGAAAGTGATGAAAGAACGCGCCCTTCGTGGCAGGCGCCTCCGCGAGGACGGCGTCCACGCTCGTCGCGGCGAAGCCGCGCTCGAGCACGATTCGTTGCGCGGCGTCGAGGATCCGCTCGCGGGTGGCGGTGCCGTCGCGGGGCACGTTCGTCAGGATACCAGGGTTGCAGACCAACTAGTCTGTCTGGTATAACAGACCATCCAGTCTGTTTCCGCGCATGAAACCTCCCGCCTCCACAACCGCCGCCCGATCGAGCTAGCTCGCGCCATGTTCGAACAAGAGCTGATGGGAACGGTCGCGACCCTCTACGGGGTCGGCGCTGCCGGGGCCGTGCTGCTGCAGGCGCGTCAAGTCATGAGGCGCGGGAGCTCCTGCGAAGTCTCGGCCCGCTTCTTCGCCACCTACGCCGGCGGCTATGCGGTCTGGCTGCTCTACGGCCTCAGCATCGGCAGCCTGCCGCTCATCCTGGTCGACGCGGCGGGCCTGCTGTGCGGTCTCATCACGCTCGCCATCACTTTGAGCCTGCGCGGCTCGCTCCTCCGTCCCGGCGACTGGCGGACGTGTCAGGACGCCTTGACGTAGTCGTGGACGGTTTTGCGCTTATCAGGCCGCGACGGCCAGCTCGCGTGCCTGCACCCGGATCACCTCGGGCGTGAGCGGAAGGCCTGCGATCAGCGCCGCCGCCCTCGGGGCGGGCGGCGAGCCCTCCCAGTCGAGCACGGCCTCGACGGTGTGGCCGAGAGGGTTCCCGCGCAGCGTGATCGAGCGGAGGTCTCGCCCGAGCGCGGGCGGCTCAGGGTCGCGCACCCAGGTCACGTAGTCGCCGGCGGTGATGCCCTCGAGCGTCAGGATCAGTGTTTGGCGTGACATCACGATCTCGGTAGCGGCGGCCATACGGTGGCGTATGGATACGGTAGCGTATGGTGCAGGGTTCTGTCAATACGCTCCCGTATGGTTGGCATCTCATGGCCCAGAAGACCCGCCTATCCCGAGACCGCTGGATCGAGGCTGCGCTCGACGCGCTGGCCGACGGAGGGCTGGCGGCCGTCGCCGTGGAGCCGCTCGCGGCGCGCCTGGGCGTGACCAAGGGAAGCTTCTACTGGCACTTCCATGATCGCGACGCGTTGCTCGCCGCAGCGCTCGACGAGTGGGAGCAAACGGGCACCGAAGGACTCATCCAGCGACTCGACGAGATCGCAGACCCGCGCGAGCGGCTGGCGGAGTGGGCACGGCGCGTGCTCGGCGCCGACAAGGCGCAGCTGACAGCGCTCCACGCCGCCGCCGACCACCCGATCGTGGCGCCGGTCCTGCGCCGCACCACCGAAAGGCGGCTCCAGTACCTGGCCGACCTGCTGCACGAGGCCGGTGTCCCACCCGCGACGGCTCGTCGCCGCGCGCAGCTTCTCTACTCGGCCGACCTCGGCCTCTACCAGATCGCGCGTGCGCTGGACGCCCAGAGTCCGACCGAGCGCGAACTGCGGGCGTTCATCCGCGAGATCTGCGACACCTTCCTGCGCTAGATCGCATACCGCTGCACGGCGCGAACGTCGCCGCTCGCCGCTCTGGGTGTTGGCGGCGTTACAGTCCCCGGGCGCATGAATGATGAAGATGATCTCGAGCGCCTCTCGTCGCCGGAGTTGCACGACCTCGCGGTCTCTCGCGCGAAGCACCACGTCGACGTCCGCTTCTTCTGGCAGCTGATGCGTCTACTGCCAACCGCCGAGGCGGCGGCCGGCCAGCTCGACGAGGCGGAGACCGATGTGATGAAGCTGAGCGCGCATGTCGACGATGTCGCCGAGGCTGGCCGGGGAGAGGTTGCTGACATGCTGCGGCCGTTCTACCTCGAGTACCTCAGGCGCCACGGCGTTACCTCGGCCTGAGAGCGCGGACCTCGCGAACGCCTGACGTCCTTGCCGTCGTCGGCTTGCGGCGAGCGCGTCGCCCGCATAGCGTCAGGTCGTGCCAAGGCGCCGCGACGCGCGACTCGTTCTCGGTGTGTTCGTCACGAGCCTCGTGCTCGTCAGCGCGTACATCGTTGCCGACCCGGTCTCGGTTGGGCCGGCGTCGGCACTCGATCGCGCCGACCTGGCCAGCAGTGCGATCACGAGCCTCGGCCTGCTCGCCGCGGGGCTGTGGGCGCTCTTCACGTTCGTCCTGTTCCGAAGTGGCGTGACCAACCTCGAGATGACCATCCGGCCGCAGGTCCAGCCGTTGCGTGCCGACACCCGGATGCTGATGATCGACGTAGGACTGCGGAACACCGGCAAGGTCATGGTCGAAGCCGGTGCGATGGGCTGCCGGATCTGGTTGCGCCAGCTTCCGATGGACGCCGAGATCGGCCAGCCCGTCGACCTCGACGGCGGCAATGTCGTAGTCGACGGGCTTGACCTGCTCGCCGACTACGACAAGCGCTTTCCCTACGAGATCGAACCGGGTGCCGAGTATCACGAGTTCTGCGCGGTGCCGGTCAACCGGGGCGCGCTGTTCTCGGTCAGGGCCACGTTCTACCTAGGCGGCGAGGAGGACGACGCAATCTCCGAGCGCCGCCTCGCCTTCGTTGAATGATGGAATCGCGGGGCGTCACGGACGACTAGTGCTTCTGCGCGAGCGAGGCGGTTCGGACCTCGAACCCGTCCCACGTCATGTCGGCCGGTCCGGCGCTGTCGGGGCGGCGGTAGGCGTGCACGGCGAAGATGCCGCGGAGGCCGTTGCGCTCCGCCGGGAGCGGCTTGTTGTCCGTCGCCCGGGCGATCTCGCGCCCGTCGAGTGCCAGCGCCAGGACGAGCTTCTTGCCGTCCGGCACGCACTGGCCGGTGATGCGCACGCTGCGCCCGTTCTCGACCGGCGCGTCGACCGCCTTGAGTACCTGCGGCGGCCCGTTCGTGGTCATGCGCCGGATCAGCGCCCGGCGGCCGTCGATGCCGAGCTCGTACCAGTCCTGCAGCTCTTCGGGCGTGCCGAGCTCGCGGCAGGTGACGGTGCGCAGTGCGGCGCCGCGCGTCACCTTGGTGTCGACCGAGATCGACAGGCCGTCGGGCGCCGGCTTCTCGATCTCCGGAGCGGAGGCGCCGCCCTGCCCGTCAGGGATCTGCTCCCAGACGTACTTGCCGCCCTCGAAGTAGACGAGATCTTCGACCTCGAGCCACCGGTTGGCGTTGTCATCGAGGGCGTCCTCGAAGAACACGTCGCCGGGCTGGATCGCCTGCTTGGTTGACGCGTTCGCCGCGGGGTCGTCGTTCCCGCATCCGATGGCCACTCCGGCCGCCAGAACCGCTGCGATGCACGTCGTCGTGATGGTTGGCATGTCGCCCTCCTCGTGGACTGTCGCAACCGTAAGAGCGGGGCGCAACGCCGTCCTCGGGGCGGGCACAGATTGTGCTGCGTGTCCGCACGGATTCTCCTGGGCGCCTCGTGCGCCCTCTGCGACGATCGGCGTCATGGCTCGCGCACGGATCGTCCTGGCGGTGACCGCCGCGCTGGCGCTGGGCGTCACCGCGGAGCTGGTCGCGCTCGCCGGCGACGTGTGGGAGCCGTGGGAGGTGGCGCTCGACGCGCTGCCCGGTGTGGTCTCGGTGGCCGCCGGCGCCGCGGCCTGGCAGCTGCGGCCGGACTCGCGCACCGGGCCGCTGATGGTGGCGATCGGCGCCCTGTTCTTCTTCGGCGCCTTCGGCTACGGGCGCAACGAGGCGCTGGTCGACCTCGTCGGCTTCCCGCTCTCGGGCTGGTTCGACGTAATGATGCTGGTGCTGCTGTTGGCGATCACGCCAGGCGGCCTGCACGAGCGGTCGCCGCGGGTGATCGTGACTGGCGCCGTCGTGTCGCACCTCGTGCTCTCGCTCGACCGGCTCCTGCTGCGCCCGCCCAACGATTTGACGAGTTGCCTGTGCGTGCCGAACCGGATCACGGGGGTCACGGATCCAGACGCGTACAACGCCGTCGCACGGGTCGCGAGCCTGGCCGAGGCGGCGTTCGCGCTCGCCGCGATCGTGCTGCTGGTACTGCGCTGGCGGGCGTCCGGGCCGGCGGCCCGCCGCGTGCTCGGCGTGCTGCTGGCGGCCGGGATCGCGACCGCCGCCGTCGTCACGTACAACCGGGTCGTCACGCGCGTGCTGACCAACCCGGTCGAGCCCGGCGAGGTCATGTCGGTGGTGCTCACTGCGGTGCGGATCGCGGTCCCCATCGCCATCGCGGTCTCGCTCATACGCGGGCGCCGCATGCGCGGCCAGGTGGCCGAGGTGCTGATGGGCCTCGACCGGCGCGGCCTCGAGGCCGGCATGGGCTCCGCGCGGCGGGCGCTGGCCGACCCCGGCCTGCGGCTCGTGCGGCTGCCGGACGAGCCGCTGCCCGAGCCGGCAACCGGCGAGGCGGTGACCGTGCTCGAGCGCGACGGCGTACGGCTGGGGGCGCTGGTCCATGACGCGGCGCTGCTCGAGGAGCCCGAGCTGCTGGAGGCGGTGGCGGCCGCCGCCCGCCTTGCGCTCCACAACGAGCGGCTCGCCGCCGAGGCCGGCGCCCGGCTGAGAGAGGTGCAGGCCTCGCGCCAGCGGATCGTCGAGGCGGCCGACGCCGAACGGGTGCGCCTCGAGCGCGACCTGCACGACGGAGCGCAGCAGCGGTTGCTCGGCCTCGCACTGCGGTTACGGATGCTCGAGCGGCGCGCGGCGGACGCCGCCAACCTCGCGCTCGCCGACGAGCTGGACGCCCTCGCCGCCGAGATCGACGCGACGCTCGGCGAGATCCGCACTCTGGCCCGCGGCATCCGCCCGCCGGCGCTCGCCGAGGTCGGCCTCGAGGTCGCGCTCGAAGCGCTGGCCGACCGGCTCGGTCTGCGTGTCGAGGTCGACGTGCAGACGTCGGCGGCGCTGCCGGACGCCGTGGAGGCGACGGCCTACTTCGCCGCCGCCGAGGCGCTCGCCAACGTGCACAAGCACGCTGCCGCGAGCAGCGCGCGAGTCGAGATCGCCGAGAAGGATGGACAGCTCGTGGTGTGTGTCGCCGACGAAGGCCGCGGCGGCGCCGACCCCGCCGCCGGCAGCGGACTGGTCGGGCTCACCGACCGCCTCGAGGCGCTCGGCGGTTCGCTGCGGGTCGAGAGCGCCGCCGGCGCGGGCACCACGCTCGTGGCGGCGATCCCCCTTCAGGCTGCACCGGTCGATCGAAGGTAGGTGATCACGGCGGCGACGCGCCGGTGCTCGGTCGTCTCGTCGCGCAGCCCGAGCTTGAGGAAGATCTGCCCGACGTGCGTTTCAATCGTGCGCGCGGTGACGAACAGCCGGGCGGCGATCGCGCGGTTCGAGAGCCCCTCCGCGATCAGCGCCAGCACCTCCCGCTCGCGCTCGCTCAGCTCGGCGAGGCGGCCGTCGGCGTCGGCGCGCTGCACCAGCGCGCCGGTCAGGTCCGGGTCGACAACGCACCCGCCCCGCGCGATCCGCCGGACGGCGTCGAGCAGCACCTGCGCGTCGGAGATGCGGTCCTTGAGCAGGTAGCCGCTGCGCGCCATTCCGGGCTCGACCAACCGCATGGCGTAGGCCGGCTCGACGTGCTGCGAGAGGACGAGCACGCCGACCTCCGGATGGGCGGCGCGGATGCGCTCGGCCGCCACCAGTCCCTCGGTGGTGAAGCTGGGCGGCATCCGGATGTCGACCAGCGCTACGTCGGGCCGGTGGCGTTCGACCGCCTCGAGCAGCTGCTCGGCGTCTGGCACCGTCGCCACCACGGTCAAGCCGCTCTCGCGCAGCAGCGCAGCGACGCCGTCGCGCACGAGCGCGGCGTCGTCGGCGATCACCACCCGCTCGGGCGGCCGCTCGGCGTCCTCCCACAGCACCTCCGCCACCGCATGGCGTCCGGGCAGCCCGCGCAGCTCGTGCTCCTGGGGGTCGTCGAACCAGATCCCGCCGCTGCCGCTCAGGTCCGCCACGTCACGCGTGACAGCGGACGCGAGCACGCGCCCGCCCGCGGCGAGCGCGGCGATGCGCGCGGCCTTCGCAACGACGCGGCCGCGCAACTCGCCCTCGAGCCGCGCGACGTCACCGCTGTGGATCCCGATACGCCAGCGCGCCCCAGCCCGCTGCGCGACAACCGCACACCGCACCGCGGCCAATGCGCTCGGAAACGAAAACAGGTGACCCTCCGCCCCGGTCGGCTCGGGCGTCCCGCCCTGCGCCGCGGCGGCAGCCCGCAACGGCGCCGGGTCCGGCGGCTCGTCCGCATCCGGCATGGCCAGCAGCAGCGTCAGGGTCCGCTCAGGCACGCGGACATGCTCGCCGATGGCGGCCGAAAAGGGCGCCGCACGGACATCACGTCATCGATGAAGCCCCATGGAGACGCTGGACGAGGCGAGCTATGAGCGACTTGAACAGCTCGAGGTGCCTACACCGCGCGGGGCGAGAAGAATGCTCCTCAAGAGGACCTCTTTCGCCGACAACTCGGGCGCGCTCCGCTTACACCACCTCTCGGGATTGACTCCGCGGCAGTCTCGGCGTCGCCATTCGTCTACATGCAGGACGCGTGCAGACGTAGGATCGCGCTGTGCTCTTCGGTCGTGATGTCGAGCGCGGCCGCGTGGGAGCGCTCGTCGATGCGGCGAGGTCGTCACGCAGCGGCGCGCTTATCCTCCGGGGCGAGGCCGGCGTGGGCAAGACGGCGCTGTTGGAGGATGCTCGGGAGCGGGCGCGCGACATGCAGGTGCTGGCGGCGCGCGGGGTTGAGGCGGAGTCCGAGCTGCCGTTTGCTGGGCTTCATCAGCTCGTGCGACCGGCGCTGCACCTGCTCGAGCGGCTCCCCGAGCCGCAGGCCGCAGCGTTGCAAGGAGCGTTCGGGCTAAGGCAGCGGGCGGGGGAGGATCGCTTCCTGATCTCGGTCGCGTGCCTGACGCTGCTGTCCGAGCTGGCTGAGACTCGTCCGGTGCTGTGCCTCGTCGATGACGTTCAGTGGCTGGATGCCTCGTCGGTCGACGCGCTGATGTTCGTTGCTCGTCGGCTCGACGCGGAAGGGATCGTGATGCTGTTCGCGGCGCGCGACGGCGGCGATCGGGGCTTCGAGGGGCGCGAGATCCCCGAGCTCGAAGTGAGCGGGCTAGGCCCCGATGCCGCGGCCGCGCTGATCGCAAGCGGCGCCGGCGGCGGCGCCGCGCCGGCGGTGCGCGACGTCCTGGTCGAGCAGGCGGGTGGCAATGCGCTTGCGCTCGTCGAGCTCCCGAAGGCGCTGTCGGCCACGCAGCTCGCCGGCGTCGAACCGCTGCCGGACGACCTTCCGCTGTCGCGGAACCTGGAGCGGGTGTTCCGCGAGCGGGTGCGCCGGCTGCCCGACGCCACGCAGCAGGTGCTATCGCTGATCGCTGCCGAGGGCAGCGGACGGCTGGCGCCGGTGCTGCGGGCCACGGAGTCGGCGGGAGTGAGCGCCGACGCGCTCGGGTTCGCCGAGCGGGCCGGCCTGGTGTCGGTGCGAGGTGCGCGGGTCGAGATGCGTCATCCGCTGGTGCGGTCGGCGATCCTCCAAGGCATGTCGGCGGGCGCGCGCCGGTCCGCGCACCGCGCTCTCGCCGACGCGCTCGACGACGATCTGCGCTTGGACGAACGAGCGTGGCATCTCGCTGCCGCAGCGGACGGGCCTGACGCCCACGCCGCCGAGGAGCTCGAGCGCGCGGGGGCTCGAGCACGGCGCCGCAGTGCGCACGCCGCGGCCGCGGCAGCGCTGGAACGGGCGGCGGCGCTCAGCGTCGACGTCGCGTCGCAAGCACGCCGGCTGGTAGCGGCGGCGGCGGCCGCGTGGCACGCCGGGGAGCCCGAAGGCGCGTCGATGCTCCTGGATCGCGCAGACCCGCTCGTCGCCGACCGGCGCCTGCGTGCTGACGTCGAGCACCTCAAGGGCGAGATCGCGCTTCGCTGCGGTGTGCTCCTCGACGCGTGCGACATCCTCATCGCGGGAGCGGAGCACATCGCTCCGGTCGACATGCGCAAGGCGCTTCAGATGTTGCTGCAGGCCCGCGAGGCGGCCGGCTGGGCGGGCGACACGCCGCGCACGATCGAGACGGGGCATCGAGCCGCGGCGTTGCCGAAGAGCGACGATCCGGCGGCGCGATTCCTCGCCGATCTGCTCGTCGGCGTCGGCCGCCTGTATGAAGGCGAGACGGCGATCGGGCTGCCCCTCGTCCGGGACGTCGTCGCTCGCATAGATGACTTCGACGAGCCGGGCTGGGTGGTCTGGGCCGCGACGGGGGCGCAGGCGCTGGGCGACGAAGCCAGGGCGTCGGAGCTGCTGCAGCGGGCGATCGCGCTCGCGCGGGCGTCGGGCGCGGTCGATGAGCTGACGTACGTCCTGCTCGCGTACGTGCTTATGGGACTGCTCGCCGGTCGGTTCGGCGTCGCCGCGGAGGCCGCTGAAGGCCTCACGCTCGCTAGGGAGGCGGGCCTGCCGAATGCGGCGAGCACGCACCTGGCGATGCTCGCGTGGTTCGCAGGCCAGCGGGGCGATGAAGGCGAGTGTCGAGGCTCCGCGGCGACCGCGATCGCGCTGGCGCAGCCGAGCGGCGGCGCATTCGCCAACGCCATCGCCGAGTGGGGAGTCGGACTGCTCGAGCTCAGCAGGCGGCGCGCAGGCGAGGCGGTCGCACGCCTGCTGTCCGTCGGGGCCGACCGGGCCGGCGAAGGACATCCCTACTTCGGGCTGATGTCGGCGCCCGACCTGGTCGAAGCGTGTGTGCTCGGCGGACGCGAGGACGACGCCAGAGCCGCCGCGGCCGCGTTCGACGGCTTTGCGCAGCCTGGTGCGCCCACCTGGGCGATGGCGCTCGCCGCACGGTGCCGCGCGCTGCTCTCGGACGACGGAACAGCGGGCTTCGAGGAGGCGCTGCGGCTGCACGCGCAAGGGGATCGCCCGTTCGACCGCGCTCGAACTGAGCTGCTCTTCGGCGAGTGCCTAGGCCGGCAAGGCCGGCGTGCCGAGTCGCGGGAGCAGCTTCGAGCCGCGGTGGCGACATTCGAGCAGCTTGGCGCGGCCGGTTGGGCCGATCGCGCCCGTGCGGCGCTTCGGGCGAGCGGCGAGGCGGCGGAACGCGGCGATTCCAGTCGCCTTTCGCGGCTCGCGCCCCAGGAGCTGCAGATTGCGCGCCTCGTCGCGCAAGGGCTCTCGAACCGCGAGGTCGCCGCGCGGCTGTTCCTGTCGCCAAGGACGGTCGACGCGCAGCTGCGCAACATCTTCGCCGTGCTCGGGATCGCCTCGCGCGTCGAGCTCACGCAGTTCGAGCTCGCGCCGGATATCTCCAGCGACGTGCTCCGCGCCCGGCTCGCGGGCGCGGGTCTGGCGGAGCTGTTCCGGGACCTGCGTACGATGCGCGGCGGCGCGCTGCAGGACGCGCTGGCGAGAACGCTCGGGGATCCGGCGCTCGTGGTGGCTCACCGGCTGCCGGACGATAACGGGTACGTCGACGGGCGCGGCGATCGAGTGATCCTGCCGGCCCCTGGCGGCGACAGGGCGGTCGTGTCCGTCGAGCGCGACGGTCATGAGGTCGCCGCGCTGATCTACGAAGCGGCGCTCAGCGAGGATCCCGAGCTGGTCGAAGCCGTCTGCGCCGCCGCGACCATCGTCCTGGAGAACGAGCACCTGCACCTGGAGTCGCAGGCACGCCTGGCCGAGCTGCAGGCGTCGAGGCAGCGGATCGTCGCGGCGGGCGATGCCGAGCGGCGGCGGCTCGAGCGCAACCTGCACGACGGCGCACAGCAGCGCCTCGTAGCGCTGGCGCTGCAGCTGAGTCTGATCCGCGCCGGCATCCGCCGCGATCCCTCGGCGGCCGAGGCGCTGGTCACGACCGCGAGCGAGCAGCTCGCGCAGTCGCTCGAGGAGCTTCGCGAGCTCGCGCGCGGTATCCATCCGGCCGTACTCGAGCACGGTCTGGACTCGGCGCTGGAGTCGCTCGCGAGCCGGTCGCCCGTGCCCACCGCGGTGTTCTGCGACGGCTCGGAGCGCCTGCCGGAGCAGCTCGAGCTTGCGCTGTACTTCGTGGCTTGCGAGGCACTGGCGAACGTCGCTAAGTACGCGCAGGCGACGGCCGCGTCGGTGCGCGTGTCGCGCGCGCCGAGCGCGGTCGTTATCGAGATCGCCGACGACGGCATCGGCGGGGCTGACGAGACGGCCGGTAGCGGGCTGCGTGGTCTCGCGGATCGGGTCGAGGCACTCGGAGGGGGCCTGCTCGTCACGAGCCCGGGCGGCGCGGGAACCGTCGTCATCGCGGAGCTCCCATTCGCGTCGTAATCGCCGACGACAACCTGCTCGTGCGCGAGGGCATCGCGACGCTGCTGCGTGCCGCGGGAATCGATGTGGCGGCGGAGGCAGCATCCGCGGAGGAGCTGCTGCATGAGGTCGATGTGCAGCGGCCCGACGCGGCGATCATCGACATCCGGATGCCGCCGACCCACAGCGACGAAGGCCTGCGCGCCGCCCAGGAGATTCGCGCGCGCCATCCGCGCGTCGGGATCCTGATCCTCTCTCACCACGTTGAGGTCGGCGTCGCCACGCGCCTGCTGGTCGAGAGTCCCGAGCGGCTCGGATACCTCCTGAAGGATCGCATCGCCGACGTCGGGGAGTTCGTCGCCACGCTGAGGCGCGTCGTAGACGGCGGTTCGGCGCTTGATCCGCAGGTCGTGTCCAGGCTCCTGGCCGCACCCAGCGACGACGGCCCGCTGCAGACGCTCACGCCGCGCGAGCGGGAGGTGCTCGAACTGGTGGCCGAGGGCCTCTCGAACCAGGCGATCGCCGAGCGGCTGGGAATCGCGCGCGGGAGCACGGAAAAGTACGTGTCGAGCATCTTCACCAAGCTCCGCCTACCGGACACGGGCGGCGAGTACCGGCGCGTCCTCGCGGTGCTGCGGCTCCTGCGCAGCTGAGGCACCGGGCAGCCACACCCGGCGACCCCCAGCACGCTGCGGCCCCGGACACGAGCGAGCCGCATCGCGGCTGCGACCGGCGGCCGTGAAGCTCGACACATGCGCAAACCCAACGAGGTCGACTCCACGAGCGGAGCATCCATGCGTCCCGACACGATCGACCCGAGGGCGTATGCCCGCAGATGGAAGACCCTTGGCGTCCTCTCGCTAAGCCTGCTGATCATCGGGCTAGACAACACGGTGCTCAACGTCGCCCTGCCGACGTTGCAGACGCACTTCTCGGCTTCGGCGTCGACCTTGCAGTGGATCGTCGACGCCTACCTGCTGTCCTTCGCCGGCGTCCTGCTCACGATGGGCACGCTCGGCGACCGCTTCGGGCGCAAGCGCGCGCTGCAGTCCGGGCTGGTGCTGTTCGGCATCGCCAGCGTGCTCGCCGCGCTGGCACAGAACGCGGACCAGCTGATCGTGCTGCGCGCCGCGATGGGCATCGGTGGGGCGATGATCATGCCGGCGACGCTGTCGGTGATCATGGACATCTTCCCGCGCGAGGAGCGCGGCAAGGCGATCGGGATCTGGTCGGCGATCGCGGGTGTCGGCATCGGCCTGGGCCCGTTCGTCGGCGGACTGCTGCTCGAGTGGTTCTCATGGAGCTCGGTGTTCTGGCTCAACGTGCCGATCGTCGGCATCGCGCTCGTCGCGGGCTTCAGGCTCGTCCCCGAGAGCCGCGACCCGCGACCGGGCGCCTTCGACCTGCGCGGCGCCACTTTGTCGATCGCCATGCTCGTCACGCTGGTCTACGGGATCATCGAGGCGACGCCGCGCGGCTGGACCGATCCGATCGTGCTTGGTTGCTTCGCCGCCGCCGCGATCCTCGCCGTCGCCTTCGTCGCCTGGGAACGCCGGGTGGCAGAGCCGATGCTCCCGCTGGACTTCTTCTCCAACCCCAGCTTCACCGTCGCGTCGGTCGGCGTCGGGCTCGTCTTCTTCGCGATGATGGGCTCGGTCTTCGCCTTCACGCAGTACCTCCAGTTCGCTCACGGCTACAGCGCGCTGGAGGCAGGCGCCGCGATGCTTCCGCTCGCGCTCGGCCTCGTCGTAGGCTCGGGCGCGTCCAACCGCCTCGTCGGGCGGGTCGGCCGAGCACGGGTCATCGCGGGCGGCCTGTTCGGCGTCGCGGCCGTGCTGAGCACCAGCCTCGCCTGGACGCCCGAGATGGCACCCGCCCTGCTCGCCCTGGTCGCGTTCGGGCTCGCGCTGTCGATGGGCGCCGCGATGGCACCGGCCACCGATTCCGTCATGAGCGCGGTTCCCGAGGCCAAGGCCGGCGTCGGCTCCGCGATGAGCGACGTCACCCGCCAGGTCGGCGGCGCGCTCGGCGTCGCCGTGATCGGCTCGATCATCGGCAGTGCGTACTCGCGCGACATGGCGGGCGCGCCGGGTCCCGCAGAGGAGTCCGTCGGTGCCGCGTACACGGCGGCCCACCAGGTCGGCGGCGCAACCGGCCGCGAGCTCGCCGACACCGCGGGCCACGCGTTTACCGAGGCGCTCGGCATCGGCCTCACGGCCGCCGCCGCCGTCGCGCTCGCCGGCGCGCTGCTCGTCCTGCTGCGCCTGCCGAGTGGCCGCGAGCGCGCGAAAGCCGGACATCGTCCGACGGTTCGCGTCCAGCCGGTCACTTCCTGACCCCGCACGGCTCGACGCCCATCCTCAATGAAGGCAGAAGCCATGATCGAGATCAAGATCGATACGCGCGTCGAGCGGTCCACGGCAGTCGTCAGGCCACGACGCTACGAAGCGGTGCTGTTCGACTCAGGCCATTCGCACAGGTTGCTGCCACCGTCCGCGCCCTACAGTCGCAGCTGAGAACACGCTGGGGGAAGGAGCCGAGGTTGAGGAAGCGTGAGCTGATGGGTGTTGTCGTCGGAGCCGTCGCCGGTACGCTTGGGCTGACAGGGTCGGCGGCCGCGGAAACCAAGCCGGCGCTGACCTCGGTGAGCATCCAGGGAAGCGCGGTCGTCGGGGAGAGGCTCCTGGCCACGTTTGAGGCGGCGGGGGATCCACCGACCACGATCGAATACAAGTGGCGGCGCTGCAAGGCCGAGAAGCCAGACGACTGCAGCGACATCAAAGACGCCAAATCGGCGACGTACGTGGTGACGCCGAATGAGCGTGGGTTTCGCCTGCGTGTGCGCGTGAAGCTTAGGAACAGCGCGGGCGACGATGAGGACGAGTCCTTCCCAACGGCGGTCGTGACAGCGGTCTCAGAGCCCCCAACGGCGGTCGTGACAGCGGTCCCAGAGCCCCAGCCGTCACCGAGCACGACGCCACTGCTACCAGACCCAACGTCCGCGTCCGCCGCCTCGCCCGCACGCAGTTCCGCGGACAGCGCCCCTGACGTGACGCGCCGCTTGCTGCCGTTCCCGGTGGTGCGCGTGATGGGCTATAGGCGGAGCCACGGCGCTCGGATCGTTCTCTGGAGCGTGACGGCACCGCGGGGCGCGACGGTCGACGTGCGCTGCAGCGGCCCTCGCTGCCCCTTGCGCCGACGCACCTTCAAACCCGGTCGCATCCAACCACTCGAGCGCTACCTGCCCGCGGGAGTGGCGATCACCATCCGCGTGACACAGCGCGGCTTCATCGGCAAGTACACACGCATCGTTATCCGAAGCCGCAAGGCGCCCACACGGCGAGACGCCTGCTTGTTCCCCGGCCTCACCGGACCTCGACCGTGCTAGTCACGGCTCAGCGCGTGCCCCGCGAGAAGGCGGCCAGCTTAAGCATGGGCCGTTCGCGGCAGCGCGGCGAGGGAGGCGTCGAGGATCTCGGCGGCGAGGTCGATCTCGTCGTCGGAGATCGTCAGCGGGGGCGCCATGCGCAAGCAGTTGGCGGCGCCTCCGGTGCCGCCGCGGACCAGGTTGACCGATAGCCCTCGTCGCTCGCATTCCTCGGTCAGCGCCAGTCCCATCGCTTCCGCCGGCCGACGGCTGTCGCGGTCCTCGACCAGCTCCAGGCCGCACAGCAGCCCCATCCCGCGCACGTCACCGACGCTTTCATGGCGGGCGGCCAGCTGGTCGAGGTGCCCGCGCAGTCGCGCGCCGGCGCGCGCTGCGCGCGCGGGCAGGTCGTCCTCGCGGACGACCTCGATGACGGCCAATGCGGCGGCCGCGGGCATGGGGTCCGATACGTGGGAGGTGACATGCACGAAGCCGCGCTCATAACACGTGGCCTCGATGTCGGGACTCGTGATCACCGCGCCGATCGGCACGCCGCCGCCGAGCGTCTTCGACAGGACGAGGAAGTCCGGCACCACGCCAAAGCTCTCGAAGCCATACATCGTCCCAAGCCGCCCCAGGCCGGTCTGGCACTCATCGAAGACCACCAGCATCCCGCGCTCCTCGCACAGCTCGAGCAAGCGGGCAAAGTAGCCGGGCGGCGGCACGATCACGCCGCCGGCCGACAGCACCGGCTCCACCACACACGCAGCGGGCGAGCCGACCGACGCCTGGTCGAACAGGTCAAAGCCTGCCTCCAGGCACGTGCAGTCGCATTCCCCGTCGCACGCCCGGACGGGGCAGCGGTAGGCGTACGGCGCCGGCAGCGCAAACGAACCCGGGAGCGTCGGCCCGTACCCGCGCCGGCCGGCGGCGAGCGTCAGCGCCGCAGCGCCGCCGGTCAGCCCGTGCCAACTTCGGGTGAGCGAGGCGACCTCGAACCGGCCCGTGCTCAGCTTCGCCATGCGCACGGCGACCTCGATCGACTCGCCGCCGGTTGACAGGAACATCGCGCGTTCCAGCGGAGCCGGCAGCGTCCCAAGCAGCGTGTCGGCGAGCTCCAACACGGGCGGCGAGAGCATCCACGAGTTCAGGTGGATCACCTCGTCCAGCGACCGCCGGATCGCGGCGGTCACCCGCGGGTGGTTGTGCCCGACGGTGGCGCAGATCTGGCCGGCCGTGAAGTCCAGCACGCGCCTGCCGCCGGCCGTCTCCAGCCACGAGCCGCTCGCGCGGATCACAAGATCTTCGGCAAAGCCGCCGCCGTAGCGGATCAGCCGCTCGTTCCCGGGACCGCCCATCGCCCCGCGAGTCTGCCAGGCACCAAGGGCGCCCGGCAAGCACCCCGGTGTAGCGACACATCCACCCGGCCTGCGCCATGATCCTCCAGTGGGAGGTTTCGCACGACGCATCGCCTTCGCCCCTGTCGTGCTGCTCGCCGTAGCCGTCGTCATCTTCGGCGGCCTGCGGATCCTCCGACCAGATCTCTATCCGCCCGGCGACCCGCTGCCCGCCGGGATCGTGCACGACCTCGAACGCGCGCTGCACCTCGACCTCGGCTGTGCGCCGCCCGGCGGAACGGGCTCCGGCGCCAAGCCCAGTGGCATCTGCATGCCCGTCCGGGTCCTGTGGCAGCGCGGCATGGCGGCCGACCTCTGGCTGCTGGCCGGGTCGACGGTCTTCGGCGTCGTCGGCGGCGTCCTGGGCGGGCTGTGGTGCGCCGGCCACCCGCGGACGCTGCGCAGCCGCGCGCTGCGGGCGGGAGCCATTCTGGCCTACTGCGTGCCCGTGTACGTCGTGGGCCTGGGGCTGCTGTACCTCTTCCATCCCGGGCTGGGGATCTTCCCCGTACCGCTCTTCTTCGACGCCGTGCCGCGCTGGGCCTCGCCGTTCACGGATCCCTGGACGTGGCTGCGGACGCTCCTCGTCCCGTGGCTGGTCCTGGCCGCGCCGCTGGCCGGCATGTGCCTGCGGCTGACGCTGGCCATGGCCCGCGAGATCACCCAGGAGGACTACGTCCGGACCGCGAGGGCGAAGGGCCTCACGACGAACAGGGTCCTGCGTCGCCACGTCGGCCCGCCGACGTTCGGTGCGACGGTCTCCTTCGCACCCGTCACGCTGCCGCTGTTCCTCACCAACGTCATGCTGGTCGAGAAGGTCTTCTCGGTACCCGGCTTCTACTACAACTTGTGGGCGGCCATCGGCCACAACGACGAGGGCGCGACCAACCTCCCGATCATCGTCGCGGCTGCGCTGTGGACGACGGTGCTCCTGATCGTCCTCGGGATGCTGGCCGACGCGATCCTCGAGCGGCTCGACCCGCGCGTGCGCGGCGCGGCGTTCTAGAGCCTGTCTCGCGGAGCCTCGTTACGGGGATGCCCAATCCTCGTTTGCACGCGTTCTCGTCTGCGTTGCTGCTTTGAGTGTCGGGCGGCGTGAGTCGAGTAATCTCGGCTCATGCGGTCCTTTCACGAAGGCCAGCTCGTGACGCTTGTCGGGGAAGGCGAGCAAGTGGACGGCATCGTCGTCCACGCGCCGAGCTTCGTGAAGGTCGAGATCGCCATCCCGGACGCTAACCGTGGACCGGTGGTCCGCAGCGTTCATCCGAAGTTCCTCAGGCAGCGCGAAGTCCCGGGCGAACACGACCGCGCGCTGCGACAGCTGATACGCCGCGGCCGAGCCGACTCACGGGGCGGGCGCCGGCTCGGATCCGGGCGTAGCGGTCACTCGCACGCGACCGGGCACCGCACTACCGGTAAGTAGGGACGTCGCCCCCGCATTTCGCGCGAAGCTCAGACCAAGGCGGACATTGGACATCGGGAGGTCGGGATGCGCGTGGCAGTGCTCGGAGCGGGCAACGGAGGGATTGCATCGGCGTTCGACTTCGCCCAGCACGGCCATGAGGTGTCGCTGTACGCCCCGCCGGAGTTCGGCGCGAACGTGGTCGCGGTGGACAAGGCCGGCGGCATCACCGCGAGCGGTGATCTCCACGGCTTCGCCCCGATCCGGTACGCCGGGTACGACGCCGCCGAGGCCATGGCCGGTGCCGAACTCGTGGTACTCGTGGGTCCGGCGTACAGCACCGAGCCGCTGGCCGCCATGGCCGGGCCCCACCTGACCGACGGCATGGCCGTTCTGATCTGCCCCGGGTCGTGCGCCGGCGCGATCGCGTTCAAGCGCGCGGCCGGAATCGAGCTCGACGACGAGCGCTACATCGTCGGCGAGACCAGCACGCTGCCGTACGCGGTGCGCGTCACCGACCCGGGCGTCGTCAACGTCTTCCTCAAGCTCACGACCGGCGTGTACCTCGCGGGGCTGCCGCGAGCGGGGACGGACCGGCTGTACGGCCTCGTCAGTGACGTCTGGCCGGCTGTCGAGAAAGCCGAAAGCGTCTTCCAGACCACCCTCCAGAACGGCAACCCGGTGATCCATCCGGCGGTCACGCTGCTCAACGCGGGTCTGCTCGAGCGAACCGGCGGCGACTTCCTCTTCTACGAGGAAGGTGTGACCGAGAGCGTTGGGCGGCTGATCGAGGCGGTCGACAAGGAGAGGCTGGCGATCGCCGGCGCGCTGAGAGTCACGATCCTGTCCGAACCTGCCCTGGGGGTCAGGCAGGGATACATGGTCGAGGAGAACTACTCGACGGGCTACAGCACCGCACCCGGCTTCCTGGGGATCGGAGCGCAGAGCCAGCTCGACCACCGCTATCTGACCGAGGACGTCGGCTACTCGTTGATCTTCCTGACCGACCTAGCCGCGCGCCTCGGCGTACCCACTCCGGTGATGGACGCCGTGATTGCGATCGCTTCGATCGTTCTCGCCCGCGACTTTCGAGGCGAGGGGATGAGGACCATGAGCACGCTCGGCCTGGATGGCATGTCCCGCGAGGAGCTCGCTGTCCTCTGATCCCACAGGACCTGGGAGAACGAGCTTGACATGGCTAGGGATGGCGCTTGAGCCCGCGCAGGACGGCGTCGGCGTCGCGGTGCGCAGCACGGAGGGCGAGGCCGACGAGATCGAGTTGCTCGGTGGGAACTGCCCGCACGGCGGCGCGGTTGTCGGCGTCGTGGCCCGTGGCGAACATCTCGTTGGTGTAGAGCGCGACCGGGACATCGCGATCGGCCGCCCGGCGGCGGACCGTCTGGAGCTTCGCACCGCCGGCGGCATAGATCAGCACGGGCTGCACGAGCAGGGGCAGATATCGAGCCCCGTCCGCGTCGAGGTAATCCTCCCCGACGACGATCTCGCCCGCATCGGCGATCACGCCGCTGATGAGAAACGCGGTGACGTTGAGCTTCTGCCAGACGGCGAGGTCTTCGCGAACGACCACAGCGACCTTCGTATCGAAGTCGGTGACTGCCATCGGGCCAAGATGCCAGCCCCGTTGTGATCGCGTCTTGAACGTTCTTGCGCTCAGGCGCGCGCGAAGCGCGCCGGGGTGACGCCCACTGATCGCCGAAACGTCCGGGTGAGATGGGCCTGGTCGGCGAAGCCGCACGACGCCGCGACCGCGGCCGGCGCCTCCCCCGCGGCCAGCATCCGTCGCGCCCGGCCGATTCGCAGATCGATCTGGAAGGCATGCGGTGGCATTCCGGTGTCGGCGCGAAAGCGGCGAACCAGTTCGAAGCGGCTGAGTCCCGCCACCGTTGAGAGCTCGGCGAGCGAAACCCGATCGGCCCACCGTTCGGCCAGGTACGCGCGGGCTCGGCGCACCGCCGCGTGCTCATTGCCACCGCGTGGCGCCGGAGCGCCCGGGCGGAGGTGTGGGCGCAGCTGGTCGACCGCGCCGAGCACGGCCACCTCCACGGCGAGCCCGTCACCGTCGACGAGCGCCCGGTGCGCGTGGAGGAGCTGCGTCCGCAGAGCCCGGTCGCGGAACACCACCCATTGAGCGCCGCGCGGAGCCGGCGCGTCCTGCTCGGCCCACTCGGAGAGCAGGTCCGGAGCGACATAGAGAACCTTGTACGTCCAACCCTCAGGTACGGCGGCCATCCCGGTGTGCACGGCCTCGGGCTCCAGCACGAACAGCTCTCCCTCGTCAGCGCGCTGCCTCGTGTCATCAACCTCGAAGCGTGCGGCGCCGCGCTCGATGACCGCAACCGTCCAGGTGGGATGGGAATGCGGCCGATACGCGTGCTCGATGAACGAGGCATGAAGCGCCTCGATGCCAGGGAGTCCGGCAGGACGGAAGTAGGTGCCGCTCTCGGGCACGCCGCGAGGCTATCGCCAGTACGGCCTAGCGGCGCGTCTATCGGACGAAGACCGCCTTTCGCGGCAGCTCCGCCAGCGCGGCGGCTGCGTCGTCAAACGGGAGCCGGTCGCTGAATACTGGGCTTGGGTCGAAGCGACCTTCGGCGACGGCGAGCAGCACCTCGCCCAGCACCACGGACACGCTGGGCCGCCCCGTCGAGAAGCTGATCCCGTTCATGTACATGCTGCCGAGCGGGAGCCCGGTTGTCGGCTCGAAGTAGATCCCGACGCTGTGGCAATGCCCACCGGCACCGAGCCAGCCGATGGCATCAGCCAGGCGCCCCGCGTGCGCGCCGGCGTCGATCAGGACGTCGAAGGTAGCGGCGCGCTCCAGTTCATCGAGCGACGCGACCGCCGTCGCGCCGTAGCCCTCCGCCAGACCGCGGCTCTCCTCGTCACGGTCGACATAGACGGTACGGGCTGCGCCGAGCATGACCGCCCAGCCCGCCGCCCACTGCCCGATCGACCCGGTGCCGCCGAGCACCAGCACGGTGCCGTGCGGCCTGGTCGCGAGCGCACGCGACACACCTCCATAGGCATCAGAGAGATTGTCAGACGCGCTCGCGACCGCATCGGCCGCGACGCCATCGGGCACCGGCACGAGCGCGGCTCCGAACGGGACCAGCACCAAGTCGTCGAACAGCCCGCCGAAGTCGCCGCCGACCGGCACGCCGTACATCGCAAAACGGGGCACCTGCTCGCAGTCAGCCATCCTGCCCTGCAAGCACGCAGCGCACACGGTGCAGCACGGATGCCAGGGCACCACGACCCTCGCGCCAGGGATGACGCCCGCGTCATCGCCGACATCGACCACCTCGGCGACGCATTCGTGCCCGATCGCGAACGGGCCCCGGAACGGCGTAGCCCCGGCGATGATCGCGCGATCGAGGTCACACGTTGTCGAAGCGACGGGACGCACGATCACTTGGTCGTCGGACTCGATCCGCGGCTCGGTGACCTCGCGGAACTCGAGCCGCCGGGGACCAACGAACTCCAGCCGGCGCATCCGCGCGATCCTCTCACAGCAACCGCCGGGGCACGACCTATCCGGCCGGGACCGTCCCGCGCACGCACCAGGCCGTCGCTGTCAGGCGGAAGCGACCTGAGGGGGATCCGAGCCGCTCGGCCACGCCCCGCTTGAAGCTCTCGCGGCGCCGCTCGTCGAGCGCGTCGTGGAAGCGGCCCAAGTTGCCGACGCCGTTTGCGAACGGGTACCAGAGGTCGTCGAAGTCGGCGTAGTCCGCGCCGGCCTCGAGCTCGCCGAGCTCGACTCGCTCCAGCCCGGCGGTACGCCAGAGCTCCTCGAGCTCGTGCGGGCGCGAGAACGGGTTGCACTTCTCCGCCCCGAACGAACGGGCGAGCTGGGCGTCGACGTCCAGTGCGGAGTCCCAGACCGCGCGCAGCAGCGTCATGCCCCTTTCGAAGTCCCAGACGCAGGCCGACAACACGCCGCCCGGCCGCGTCACCCGCCGCATCTCCGCCGCACCCCGTCGGGCATCGTTCATGCCGTCGACGACGAGCTGAGCCAGCGCGGCGTCGAACATGGCCTCGCCCCACGGCAGCTCTTCTGCCGTCCCGAGGCGCACGTCGGCGCGCGGCACGCGCATCCGGCACGCCGCGACAAAGCGCTCAGACGGGTCGATCGCGGCCACCCTCTCCGCCCCCACCACGGCTGCCAGCGCGACCGTGAGCGCACCCGTCCCCGAGCCGACATCGAGCGCCCGCTGCCCTGCCCGCACACCGGCCACCCGGACCATCTCTATCGCCAGCTCGGGTCCGTAGCGCCCGACGTGCCGGTCATACGCATCAACCGCGGCGCCAACGACCGAAGAGCGCAGCCTCCGAGCCATGCTTCGGCGACCCTACACCCCGACGGCGCAGCCGAAGGCAAACCGCCTCTTGTGGCCCGCACGCCTCGGGCGTAGCGTCAATGCCGTTCGGCACGATCAAGGGGAGAACGGGGATGTATGCCAGCCTGCGGACCTATCGCATCGGATCGGGCTCGGTCGACGCCGTCTTGCGCCGCGTCGACCGTGACTTCGCCGAGGCGTTGTCGCGAGAACCGGGGTTCGTCGCCTACCACGCCATCGATACCGGCCATGACATGGTCATGACGATCAGCCTGTTCCACGACCGCGCACAGGCGGAGGCCTCCAACGAACTGGCCGCGCAATGGGTCGGTGAGGAGCTGTCGGACTTCAACGTCACGCGCGTCGGCATCATCGGCGGCGAGACGATGGTTTCCCGAGCCTCCGACGAGATCCTCGAGCCCGCCCATCCCTGATCCGGCTCACTTCGCCTGACCCGATCCGCCGGATCCCGGGCTGGCCGAGCCGAGCACGACTCGGAAACGAGCGTTCCTGAGCCATTCCCATTCGCGTGCCCGGAGCACCGGACGAGCCGACCGAGTCTGTGTCGCTCATCGCGCAACGCGGCACTCAGTTCGGACGCGGTCGGGCCGCTCCTTCGCATGGGAAGCAGCAGCGGGCGAAGGTCGTGCGGGATGCTGCTGCCGGGTGAAGACTTGTGCGAGGCGGGCGGCTAGGCGAGTACCTTCTCGCGTTCCGGCGCGGCTTCGGCGGGCTCTTGACGCCCTTCGAGCGAGATGTTGGGAAGAGCGCGGTCCAGCCAGTTCGGCAGCCACCAGGCGCGGTCGCCGAGCAGTGTCACGACCGCGGGTGCGATGACCATGCGGACGATCAGCACGTCGATCAGGATCGCGAGGCCGAGGCCGAGGCCGAACATCTTGCCGATGAAGTCGTCGCCGGTGACGAAGCCCAGGAACACCCCGGCCATGATCAGGCCGGCGAAGACGACGACCTTGCCGATGCGGCCGACGCCGTGGATCACGCTCTCGCGTGGCCCGTCGCCCTCGTTGTAGGCCTCGTGGATCCGGCTGAGCAGGAAGACGTTGTAGTCCATGCTGAGCCCGAACAGGATCGCGAACAGCATGACCGGCAGGAAGGAGATGATCGGGATCCCGGAGTCAGAGCCGATCAGGCTCGCGCCGATGCCCTCCTGGAACACCGCGACGACGACGCCGTAGGCGGCCGCGACCGACAGCAGGTTGAAGAGCGCGGAGACGAGCGGGATCCAGAGCGAGCGGAACACCATCATCAGCAACAGGACCGAGAGGCCGATCACGAGCGAGATGAACAGCGGCAGGCGACCGGCGACCTTGTCGGTGACGTCCTCGAACGCGGCGGTGTTGCCGCCGACGTAGACCTTCAGCGGCGTGCCGGCTGTCGCGGCCGGGATGACGTCGTCGCGCAGCCGGTCGAGCAGGGCGGAGGTCCGGGCGTCCTGGGGCGCGGTGGTGGGGATGGCGAAGATCGTGGCCATCTCGCCGTCCTCGCTCACCGTTGCCGGCGGCACCGAGGCGATCCCGGGCGTGTCGGCGACCGCCTCTTGGAGGGTGGCGAGTTGCTGCTCGGTGTCCGGTGCGCCCTTGGGCGTGTCGACGGCGAGCAGCAGCGGGCCGTTGGATCCCGGGCCGAACGCTGCGGTCTGCTGGTCGTACGCGGCGCGCTGCGTGAGCGACTCGGCCTTGTTGCCGTCGTCGGGCTGGCCGAGGCGCATCTGGGTCACCGGAGCCGCGAAGACGAGCAGCAGCGCGACGCCGGCGGCGATCGACACCCACGGCCGGCGGGTCACGATCTCGCCCCAGCGGGCGAACGCGGGCGATGACCGGACGTGCTCGGGGTTCTTCGGCACCAGCCTGCGGCCGAGGGCGCCGATCATGATCGGCAGGATCGTCAGCGCCGACACGACCACCGCGCCGATCGCGATCGCTGCTCCAAGGCCCATCTTGCCGATGTACGGCACGCCGACCACCAGCAGGCCGGCGATCGCCACCATGACGATCAGGCCCGCGGCCACGACCGTGGTCCCGGCCGTGGCGAACGCGCGTGCGACCGCGTCCTGCTTGCCGTCGCCCGCCGCCCGCTGCTCGCGGTAGCGGCCGATGATCAACAGCGCGTAGTCGATCCCGGCTCCGAGACCGAGCATCGACGCGATCACCGCCGCGAACGAGGGCAGCCCAAGCGGCGCCGACAGCGAGACCAGCAGGATCTGCCCGACCGCGACGCCAACCAGCGCGCCGATCAGCGTCGCGCCCATCGCGGCACCAGAGCGGAACAGCAGGGTGAGCAGCACGATCGCGATCAGCACGCCGATCAGCTCACCGATCGGCAACGTCTGCTCCGTCGCCAGGTCGATCAGGGCACCACGCGCCTCGACGCGGACCTCAGGCTCGGCGGTCTCGCCCGCCGCGATCAACGCCTCGCCGTCGGCCTTGTCGACTTCCCCTGGGGCCGTCGAGTAGCGCACATCAACGGAGGCCAGGCGCCCGTCCTGGGAGACCTGTCCGCCCGGCTCGAACGGGCTCGCCGCGAGCTCGACGCCGTCGAGCCCGCGGACCTTCGCAAGCGCGCTCTCGATCGCCGCCTTGGGCTCCGGATCGGTGAGCTTGCCCTCGCCGACCGTGAACACGAGCGTCGAGTCGGCCCCACCAAACGCGGGCGAGTGGGCCTGGAAGAGATCGATCGCCTGCTGGGACTCGGCCCCCGGGAGCGAGATGTCGTCGGCCGGCTGCTCGGCGAGGCTCGCTGCCAGGACCAGCAGCACAAGGACGCCGATCGCCGCCGCGAGACTGCGCTTCCAATGCGAGGACAGCGTGCGCGCCAACCGCGCGAGAAGCTGAGACATCCTGTGACCAGACGCTTTCGTCGGCACCGCGTGACCGCCACCGAACCCTGACGCCAGCGATTAGGGGGAGCGCGGGCGTCTCGTGTGAGCGGGTCTCACCGCGACTGCCCGTTGCCCGGACAGCCACCATCAGACAACAACGACCGTAGGGCACTCATGTTGCATGTGCAACCTCCGTGGCTGCGGACCCCCCAACCGGTGGGCGCGGCGAGCACGAAGTTGGCCACGCAGCGCCGCCAACCACTGAGCGAGCGACATCGCGCGCCCTGGACGACGACGTCCGAACCCGGACGAAGCGATAGGCGCTGGCGCATTGGACCAACGCTGCTCGTGAGGACATCTGCGCCGCCGCGACGCAATGTCAGCTTTTCGGAGCGGCGCCGCATAAAGGAGTAGGATGCGTCGCAGAAGCAGATCAGTGCGCGGCACTTCTGGAGCCGGACGAACAGGCTCATTTCCGCCTCGCCTCGATCGACGCTCGCGCTCCTAGCAGCAGCGTAGGTGGCCCTCGGGAGACCTTTGAAGGACGGCGCCGCCCGGCGCCCACATGCTGTTTCGAGAGGAGTGCGTGTCATGAACGAGCACGCCGACACATCGGTGTATCCGCTGCGGGTAGAGGGCGAGCTTGATAGCCACTTGAGCCGCTGGCAGTGGCTCGTCAAGTGGGTCCTGGTGATCCCGCATGTCATCGTGTTGGTGTTCCTGTGGATCGCGTTCATCGTGTTGTGGTTGGTCGCGCTCGTCGCGATCCTGTTCACGGGCCGCTACCCGCGCGCGATCTTCGACTTCAACGTCGGCGTACTGCGCTGGTCCTGGCGTGTGGGCTTCTACTCCTATAGCGCGCTCGGCACCGACCGCTACCCGCCGTTCACGCTGGCCGACGTCCCGGACTACCCGGCGCGGCTGAACGTCGAGTACCCGCAGGAGCTCTCACGCGGCCTGGCGCTCGTCAAGTGGTGGCTGCTCGCGATACCGCAGTACCTCATCGTCGGCGTGTTCGCCGGGGGCGCGTGGGCTGGCTTCAACGCGATGAGCGACAACGGGGGATGGACGTCCGGCGGCGGCCTGATCGGCCTGCTGGTCTGCATCGCAGGCGTGGTGTTGCTGTTCACCGGGCGCTACCCCAAGGCCATCTTCGACTTCGTCATGGGGATGAACCGCTGGTGCTACCGCGTCGCCGCCTACGCGGCGCTGATGACCGACAAGTACCCGCCCTTCCGCCTGGACATGGGCGGCGACGAAGTGGCGCCCGACACCGCCGAGAACAACGTCGTGACGCCGAAGCCGGCAGCGGGGCTCTCGTGACCGAGGTTCGGGATTCCGCGGGTTCGGGATCCCGGTTCGGCCCGCCGCGCCTCGCGCAGTTCGCTACCCGGCGGCCCCGGCGGGTCCTGGCCGTGTGGGGCGTGGTGGTGCCTTTCAGGAGATGGGCTTCGGGATCGCGATCGCGCTCGACGCCACGATCGTGCGGCTGTTGCTCATCCCCGCCGCCATGCGCCTGCTCGGCGAGCGCAACTGGTACCTCCCGCCTGGCTGTCCTGGCTGCCCAACGTGCAGGTCGAAGGACCGCGGCCCGCGCCGCTGCAACCGGCGGTGCTGGTCCGCCAATACACCGGCGACGGCGTGCTGACCGAGACGTCACCGGCTCCGCCCGACCCACCCGTCGCGACCACCAAGGAAAGATGACATGGCCACCCCTCAGACCCTGCCGCGCCCGCAGCGCGCCGCCCCCGCAGAACTCGACACCGCTCCGGCCGCCCGCGAGCGGCCGCGCTTCCCTGGCTGGCGGTGGATGGCCGTCTGGCCCGCCTTCCCGATCGCCGGGTACATCGGCTGGAAGATCGGGGGACGCGTAGACGCGGTCGACGCCGCGCTGGTCGGCGGCGCGCTCACCGCCGCCGGCCTGGGCGCCGTCCAGTGGTGGGCCGCCAAGGGCTCGCTTGGGCGCCCGGCAGCGTGGATCGCCGCCAGCGCCGTCGGCTACGCCGTCGGGCTCGCGGCCGGTGCCGCGCTGGTCGGTTACGACACCGACCTCGGCGCTCTGGCCGTGATGGGACTGGTCAGCGGCGCGGCGCTCGGCGCCGCCCAGGGGCTCGTCCTCGCGCGGCAGGGACGCCGTGCGCTCGCGCTGCCGTGGGCACTCGCGATGCCGGTGCTCTTCGCGCTCGGCTGGTCCGTGGCATCGGTCACCGGCATCGGCGTCGACGACCAGTTCACCGTGTTCGGCGCCGGCGGCGCGCTCGTGTTCACGCTGCTCAGCGGCCTCCTCCTCGCGCGCTTTACGCCGGCCCGCACCCAGGCCGACTGATGGAGACCGTCGACCATGTCGTGCTCGGCGCCGGCGCCGTCGGGATGGCCATCGCCGAGGCGCTGGCCCGGCGCGGCGAGTCGGTGCGCATCGTCAACCGCTCCGGACTGCGCGAACCGGTGGCGGGCGTACAGTCCGTGGCCGGGGACGTCAGCGATCCCGCCTTCGCGGCGTCGTCGACGCACGGCGCTCGCGTCGTCTACCAGGCACTGAACCCGCCGTATCACCGCTGGGCGCAGGAGTTCCCCGGCCTGCAAGCGGCGGCGATCGCCGCCGCCCAGGCCGCCGAAGCGCGCCTGGTCGCGATGGACAACGTCTACATGTACGGGCGCGCCGACGGACGGCCGTTCACCGAGGAGCGCGCCTACGACGCCCACACCCGCAAGGGCCGCGTCCGCGCCCAGATGGCCCGCGACCTCATGGCCGCCCACGATGCCGGGCGCGTCCAGGTCACCGTCGGCCGGGCGTCGGACTTCTTCGGGCCGCGCGCCGGCCAGCAGTCGCTGATCGGCGACTGGGTGATCCCGCCCGCGCTCGCCGACAAGACCGCCTCGGTGATGGGCGACCCCGACATACCCCACACCTACACCTTCATCCCCGACATCGGCGAAAACCTCGTCCGCCTCGGCGAACACGACGACGCGCTCGGACGCGTCTGGCACCTACCCAGTCCCGAGACCCGCACCACGCGCGACGTGGTCGCACTCGTCTACCAGGCCGCCGGCACCCGGCCGCGGCTGAAGGTCACGCCGGCGTGGCAGATGCGCGCACTGGGCCTCGTCAACCGCACGGTCCGCGAGATCAACGAGATGCGCTACGAGTTCGACGAACCGTTCATCGTCGACTCCTCCCGCGCGGAAACCGAACTCGGCCTGCGCGCCACGCCCCTCACCGACGCCGTCGACCAAACGGTGCAGTGGTACCGCGCGCAAGCGGTCGTGTCCTCCACCGCAAACCACAAAGGCACGCAGCGCGTCGCGGCACAGTAGACGGCGATGACGCAGCGATGCCACGACCGAGAGGCGCTTCATCGCCGCGACGAAGCGACCCACCGCCGCCGATGAGCTGCACGGTGTCCAACCGGGCGCGTCCGCCCGCACGCTGAGTCCCGCGACGCCTCACTGCTGCTTTGGACGAATACGAGTAGCGCGGGGATGCTGGCCCGCATGTGCGTCAGCAGAGCTCGGGGTGGATCATCCAGACGTTGGGCTCCCAATAGGTGCCTAGGTCGGAGTCGCGGTCGACGCTGACGGGAGCCAGGCCATGCGGGAACACGTAGTCACCCGATGGCGGCGCTGAATTCTGCGACTAGTAGCAACGCGATCGATCCGAACGCGGAGGACAACTGTGACGACGCTGAGACCGGCAACGCTCAGGAGAGCAATGGTTACGAGGAATTGCCAGAATTGCAGGCGGTCGTCATCGACCGCGCCCTGCACGACGAGCTGACAGCGGGCCCTATTCTAATCACATATCGCATAGCCAGGACCGCTACCGACGATTTACCGGGCGGGACAACTGTCGAGGCCGGTCGTATGTCTTGCTTGCACACGGGCTCCGCGTGAGTAGTCCCAGGTCGGGCTAGGCACGTCGGCCGAGTCCGTAGACGAAGAACTCGCCCGTCTCGACAAAGCTCGCGTCAAGGCCGTGGTCACGAAGATCTCGCGCGAGCCGGTCGGGATCGAACGAACGCTTGAAAATCCGAAACTCCCGACCGTCCTCGAGTCGCCTGAGCTCAGTCGCGCTCTCGCGATTGGGCAGTCGCGAACCGTGAATGACGTTCCTGTCCAGGACCGCGCGTGCGGCATCCACGAGGAAGAAGCGGCCTCCGGGGCGAAGCGCGTCGTGGACGCTGCGCCAGAACCGGTCGGTATGGCTCTCGGGAACGTGCGAAAGCCAGAACGCAAAGAAGACGACGTCATAGTCCTGATCTGGCTGCCAGCTGAAGAGATCGTCAACCCAGAGCTCGACATTGCTCTTACCGGCATCCTGCAGCTTCGCCAGAGCGAGTTCGCGCATCTCCGGCGCTGCATCGACTCCGACTACACTGGTCGCCACCTCCGCGAGACGGATCGTCCACTCACCCGTGCCGTAGGCAAGCTCGAGGACGTCTCCACGAGGCGCAAACGCATCGAGTGCTGAATACACTCGATTGAGCTCAAGACGCCATCTGGCATTGTGCTCTTCGCCCAAGTCATGGAGCCCCTCGCGACGGAACCACTTGTCGTACTCACGAGCGCGAGCCCGATAGTAGGCGAGTTGCTCGGCGAGAATCGGATTGTTGTTGTTCACAGCGCTATCGACGTCGCGAGTTGATGCCTCGTGTCACCCGAAACTCGGCGGCGACCTCGCGCGTGGCCGCTTCCGCCCCGAGCGGGAAGACGTGCAGTGCGTCCACGCGCGAGACACGGGCGAGCCCGGCCGCCAGCTCGCGCGCGAGCTCGATGCCGCCACCGCGACGGATCTGCGCGCAGGCGGGCTCGGGGATCGTCACGCCCGGCAGCGCGCAGGCGCGTTCTGCCATGCGCTCGCTGCGCAGCAACGCCACACTCGCGTAGACGCGCACGCCCGCGAGCATGTCCTCGCCGCGCGCGAGGAACGCTTCGAGCCTCGGGAGATCGAAGACCATCTGCGACTGCACGAAGGTTGCTCCCGCGGCGACCTTTCGCTGCAGCAGCCGCAGCTCCCGATCCAGGTCTTCGGCGAACGGATTGACGACCGCCCCGACAGCCAGCGAATGCGGGACGCTCCACCCCGGCGCCCTCGCGATCAGCTCGGTCGCGGTCATGTCCGCCACATGGTCGACGCCAGCCACCGGATCGCCCTGCATGCACAGCACTCCCTCGGCGCCGAGCGCGGCGGCGCCCACGACCTGCGACTGCAACGCAAGCCGGTTGCGGTCGCGGCAGGAAACGTGCACGATCGTCCCGACGCCCTGCTCGCGGGCGAGAGCCACAGCCGCCAACGGCGACATTCGCGGCTGGCCGGCGTGGTTGTCGGTCAACCCGACGACATCGACGGTGTCAGCCAGAACAGCGATGCGATCACTCACCCGCTGGCCATCGGCCTCGGCCGGCAGCGAAATCTCCGCAGACGTGAGGGCAGTCACGGACACCGGCGAATCATCGCAGCCCGACGCCCCTGAGACGCGCCGTGGTCGAAGGAAGGAAGGAAGGCAGGCAGACCTCGCTTTCTCGATCCGGGCGGAGCCGTGAAATCTGGACGATCTCCCAGACGGCCGCGGCGAACGATGGAGTGCACGCGTCACGACGGCCGGCCCATTGTCGTCTTCGACGCGTTCCACTAGCTGATGGATTGAGGCATAAGCGATAGTCCGTCGCGCGGCAACACCGGCTATCGCTTTGGACGAATTCGCGACA
Source organism: uncultured Solirubrobacteraceae bacterium (assembly GCA_963730535.1). Classification (GTDB taxonomy): domain Bacteria; phylum Actinomycetota; class Thermoleophilia; order Solirubrobacterales; family Solirubrobacteraceae; genus DASSUW01. Next base: position 9,986 of record CAVSRU010000007.1, on the reverse strand, counting down.
GTCGTCGAGCACGCGCCGGCGCTATCGCGTCCAGGCGAAAGCAGCAGCGCGTTAGTTCACGCGGGCCCCACGACGCCAGAGTGCCCAGTCGCACGGCGACACGGCAGCCAGGAGTCGGCGCGCGCGACTGTTAGCTGTGCGCGAAGAGCGGTGAGACCGTCGAGCGGTTGATGGTGCCGGGCGCCGACCCTCAGGCTGCCGACGACCCCGTCAAGGCTGCCCGCAAAGCTGCCCAGGCCGCTGCACGTGACGACGCCGACGCACTCGCCGGAGCCGAGGTCGACCTCGACCGGCAGGTTCTCGCCGCACTCGAAGCTGAGAAGGAGGCGGCTGGCGCTACCGGTTAGCCGAGTGGAGTCCAGCTGTCGCCCTGCGGGTCACTTAGGTCCGCAGGTGCCATGGCGAGAGATGATCGTCCTGATCACGGCGCGTCACAACCCGGACGCTCGGCTACTCGTACGACCGGTTATGCGGCCATGATCGTCCTTACCGACTCCTCGCCCGGCGGCGTATAGTCGGTCTGTTCGAAACGATCGGCCTTGCGCGCTGTAGCGCGGGGGTTGCCCACTTGGAAGGCCCCTGATGACGACCTGCCGGGCATTCATGTCGCCGCGCGCGGTGACACTGGGAGGGACAGGTGGATGAGTAGCGCGCCGCGGCCGCGATCGATCTCCGTTGCTCCGCGAGGGTCTTGCGTGATGGAGGCGCGGCGAGGCATCGGGCGGCGGCTGTTCATGACCCTCGTGGTTTCGGGCATCTCGCTGGCCGTCGCACCGGCGGCGTGGGCAGCGACCGTCTATGTCGGGCCAGCAGGCGTGCCAGGGAGCCCGCTCTTCAACGCGGAAACCGTGTACTACCAGGCGGCTGCGGGGGAGCCCAACGACGTTCTGCTCTTTGCGGAGGTGCGGACGGGAGACAGTGTCACGGTCAGGGACGCGGGTGCAGTGGTGGTGCCGGGGGCGTCCTGCGAGTCGCTCGACGCCCATACCGCACGCTGCCGCGTTCCCGTCGGCTCATTTCCGTTAGTCCTGGTTGCGCTCGACGACATGAACGACACCCTGCGGACGGGAACGGAATTAGAACACGGGAGCAGCGACAACGGCATTTCGGTGATCGCGAACGCGGGGCCGGGGGACGATGTCCTCGACGCTCGGCACGCGACTCGGGCGTCGCTTGACGGCGGCGGCGGACGTGATCAGCTGCGGGGAGCCCTGTACGACGATCTGCTCACCGACGGCGACCGCGATGACGCCTCGGGTGCTGGGGCCCCCGATTCGGATGTGATCGACGGCGGGCCCGGGGCGGATCTGATCAGCTACCGCCAGCGCACCGCACCCGTGTCCGTCGATCTCGCCGACACCCTGCCCGACGGCGGAATCGGCGAGGGCGACATACTGCGCCGGATCGAGTCGATCACGGGAGGCTCCGGGGACGACCGGCTCGCCGGCAACGACCGCGGTAACGCGCTCGACGGGGGCCCCGGTCGCGACACCTTGATCGGCCGAGGCGGCGCCGACGGATTCGGGTTCAACTCCGAACTGGGGTTCATCGGTCCCGAGCGGCTACCTCCGCCGTTCCCAATCTTCGGCGACGCGATCAGGTGCGGGCAAGGGTTGGACCGGCTCTCGCAACCACACGCGACCGACTTCGTGGAGCGCTCATGCGAGATGATCGCGGCCCGAGGCGGCATTATGCGAACACGCCCGAGAAGGACTCGAACCCGAACCGGGCTTCGCTACTCGGTCCTCTGCTTGACCACAGATTGGGACGATTGGGAAAGCCCACGGAAGGGTCAGTTTCAGTGCTCTGGGAGCGTGACGCTCCGGGAGGCGTTCGGGAGCCGGCGGCTCCTTGCCGTGGGGAGGCGCCACACCACCACCGGAGTGATGACCGCCTGGCTGCGACTGACCGAGGTCGGCCGACGAGTGGCCACTCGCCCGCGCGCCATCCGCGCCACGCTACGCATACGCGGCGAAAACGTGCCGCGTGCCGCGTGGACCATCCAGCTGCGGCTACGCCCACCGCCGACGTGAGCGGATCGCCCATGCATCGCAGAGCACGCCAGCTCGCTATCGGGGTCCGTACTGGCGTTCCGCGGTACATCGCGGTCTCAGGATCTACGCCCCGCTCGGGCGACCGCGATTCCTGGCGCCCAAGGGGGTGACGACGTAGCCCACGCGGCATCCGCCGGGTCCGGCGTCCCGAACTCGCGAGCCCGGTATCGCAGAGGGTCTTGTGACGGCGAATGGCGACACGTGGGCTCCCGCAGCGCACGGCACTGCCGCCTGCAGGCGAATGCAGCAGCGCGTCGGTCGGTACGGTCCTACCCTCCACGCCCTAGGAGCCTGACCGCATTTCACTCAGGGTGGCGTTGCTGCCGCTCGCGGCGTGATTCAACCTCGGTCGGCGCCGGCCGATACAAACCTCTGGTCAGCCTCAATCCCGAACGGCTGAAACCGCCAGCGAACTGCTGCGGTTCGACGAAAGGTAGTTCCATGAGCGAACGGCTCGAAAGCAGGATGGTCGGCAAGAACAGGCCTTCCCGGTTCTTGATGACAGAGGCGCGCAAGAAGGACTTGCGCCAGGTCAGCGCTGAGTACGACGCCGTACGCGGGGTGACCGTGATCGCGCTGCGCATCGGCGAGTACCCGACGATCAGTTGGACTTACTGCGCTGTCAACGACGCGGGGCACCTCGTCGCCGTCGTGTCGGGCTTCAAGACGTTCAAGGAAGCCGACGCGGCGCTCGAAAAGGCGCTCGCGTAGGCAGTCCGCGCGGGGAGGCCTCGGCCTCCCCGCGCTCAGCCAAACAAACGTACGGACGCCGACCCTCGCCCTCGCCGCCCCGGGGCGCGAACCCGTCCGAACCTTCGCGGCAGCTAAAACCTCGTGCAGCGGTGTTACCCCGTGCTGGTGCCGGGGTCTGAATGAGTTGTTGGCGGACTGTTTAACAAGCGCCCCCCGGCCCTCCGCGAATCCGCGATGACCAAGGCAAAACCACGCCGCCCCGGCGGCTCAGTAGTTCACTCGCCTACCCAGCTACGGAGTCACATCATATGAAGAAACTGCTTACGATCGGCGCAGCGGCTGTCGCGCTGCTCGTCCCCGCCGCTACAGCATCGGCGCACACTGGCTGGCATTCATGTTCGGCGCAGACGCGGAGCACGAGCGGGTGGGAGTACTACGCGCGATTCTCGGGGCTGCAGGCGCGCTCTCCGATGAATTGCGCCAGCGCGCGGTATGCCTACAACGTTGCCTTCGGCATCGCTCGCCGGTCCGGGCTGCCGCGTAGCTTCAACGACGGCTATGTGCGTTGGTATCGCCGGATCAGCAACGTGCGCGGACCGGCCGGCGGGTGCGGTACGTGGCGCTCGACCGTCACCTATCGCGAGTACACATCCGATACCGCTTTCCGCTTCCGGCTGTTTGAGACTGGCTGCTGAAGACATGAGAAAGATCATCCTCGCGGGCGTCGCGGTCCTGGCTGCGCTCGCCATCGCCGCGCCCGCCCACGCCGGGACGGACGAAGCCAAGCAGCGCGACCGGCACTGGGCGCAGGAGCTGCTCGTGAACAGATACACGACGTCGTGCGCGTTCGGGCGCCGCGTCATGAACTACGTGACGGGAGGGCCGGAGCGGATGGGCCGCACCGTCCGGGTGCGCTCTCCGAAGACGGGCAAGCGCCGCCGCGTGCGCTGCGACTTCATGGGACGAGCATCTACTGCAGCGGCCCGGGCGGCGCGGAGATCTCGTTCGTGATGAGCGGCTCGGCCAGCTAAAGGCCAATGCTCGCGGCGCTAGCGAGCCCGGCGAGTCTCGCAACGATGCCCAGTGGCGGTCCGGGGTGCCGGACCCGACAAATGGCCAGACGAGTTCTACCCCGCCCTAGTCCCGCCTTGCAGCCCCGCGCGCCGGACGCGTCAGGGATGGCACGGCTCGACGCTCACCGGCTTGGGCACCGCGTGGTCGATGTGGCCGGCGTCGGCGGGGCTGGGGCCAGTAACCGTTGGGGACCGGGCGGGCTCAGAGCTAGTCCCTAAGCAATACGGCGGCAGGTTGATGCGGCGTGCAGACTGGCCGCGCAGATAGAGTGCTCGCTTTCGGCGGATTTCTCAGGGATATCGAGCAGTGGCATTCTCCATCTCTCCACGCGGGTTCGACCCGGAACGAAAGGCGCGCGCAACCGACGCTGAGGCGAAGTGGGATGCCGGGACCGGTGCGATGGTGTTCTTCGGCATGGCGGCGGCTGCTCTTGGCTCGCCGATTGCCCCTGCGCTCCTCGTTATCGGTGCACTCGGACCAGTCCTCCGGTACTCGTTTACTCGCATCAAGAATGACCCGCCTCGGCACGACTTCTGGACACCTACCACAGTGGAGCCGCCTTCCGTCGATGCGACTCTCCTGTTCGGGCCGATCCAAAGCCAGCGATTCCAGGATGACGTAGATGCCTTGGATCAAGTCAATGCCTTGGTTGCGTGCGCCACGGCTGCCGACCGCACGGCGGCACATCTCAACGCTTCAGTCGAGGCGGTTGAGCGCGCGATGGGCGCGTACGGCGCACGGTCGGAGGCCGGGGTCGAGCTCAGGCTTGCGGAGACCACGGTGCACACGAGGAACGCGGCGATGGCGGCATTCGCTCTCCGTGCCGCAGCTCAGCGCGCCGCCGGAATCGACCTTTCGCGTGCCGGGAAAACGGCGGCGGCCGTCCCTACGGACGTGCCGATAGGCCAGTCTCTCGCCGGATTCGACTCACGGATCATCGACATCCTCCTCAACGCCGGAGTCGGCACTGGCTTTCTCGATGCGCGCTTGTCGGACCTCACGCGGTCCGTCCCCGCCCGCCCAACGCTGGACCCTCTCGCCGTGGCTGCAGACGAGACCGCCCGTTTCGCGGCAGATGTACTCGGGGCGCTTCCGTCCTCGGCGCGCGAGTTCATCGACGAGGGCCAGGACGACGCCGAGCGTTGGACGCCGTTCGGACGCCCGGAGCCACCGGACCTTCGATAAGTCTCGGCTTGTGGGTCAACGATCCCCCTAGCACTGGGGGCTGGCCTTCGCGCCATGTGGCGCTCGCCCACAGCGGGCCGCGCCACCCATAGGGTGGCGGCACTGGCCCCGGACGCCGGCGCCGAGGGCGGCGTGGTCCGGTCCGACGCCATCACACGCGGCCTCGCGGCCCTGAGCAAGGAGTGGGTCGAGGACACGCTCCTTGCCGAAGCGGGTGGCTTCGCGCCGTTGATCGAGCGGTTCCGCGATGGACGAGCCGAGCACAATGACGAGTCGCTTGCGCAGACGCTCGGGGTTGACGTCGGCAACGTTCGCGCCGAGGTGAAACCGCTCCTTGAACTCGGCTTCCTCGAGCAGACGGGCGAGACGTTTAAGGTGCCGATGATCTACCGCGGCGGTCTCAGCATCACGCAGGGCAATGCATTTGCACCTGACGAGGACGCGACGAACGAGGACGAGCAAGTCCAGCGCGGATCCCTGCCGACTACAAGGGCTGAGCAGCTCCGCCGCCGCCGCGCGAAGCGCAGGGCCTACACAGATCGAGCAGGCTGACTCGGAGGCCGTATCCCGCCCATCAGCGGGGCGTCAGGTCAGCGGCGGCGGTCGGGGCGACTTGAATCGAGCGAGAGCGCGATCAGTTCGTCGGTCTGTGACCGGCGCACCGTCGTCACCGGGCGGCGCCCATACCGGGCGACGCCACGACGGCAGCCTACGGCCGGGGGCAAGACCCGACATCAAGGTCAGCACTGAGCGGTCGATGTATGCCGGGATGGCCGCGACCTCCTCGGGGCCGAAACTCGACACATCGACTGATCCGGAAGGAACGTGATGGACCTCGAACTGAAGTCCCACAGCAAGACCGTGGCGGTGATGCGCGAGCTCGCTGGCCTGCGGACCAACGTCCCGTCCCACGGCGAAGCCGATCCGCAGGGTCGCCCGCCGATGAATGCCGCCGAAATGGAGCAACTGCGGCAGCGTGTTCGTGCGTTGGCGCGGGCGATCGTGGACGGGGGGACGATGGAGCGCAGTGGCGGGTCGCTCGCGGCGTCCGCGCGCCGCCGAGTAGCCGAAGGGAGAAGCCCGGCTACCGAGCAAGGCGATGCGTGGCGGCCGGCCGGCGCACTGACCGCGGCCATGCGCGACGAGCTCGGCGTGCCCGACCAACGCCCGATGATTCCACCCTCGTGCTGGCCTGGACGAGCGCGAGCCGTCGGGCGCGATCGTTACCGAGCACGAGCGCGAGCAGCAACGCATTCGCGCGCCTGCCGCCTGTAGACGCTCGAGCCGTCATGCACGGCCTACACGAGCTCGGGCCGCGTGCCGCAGCGGCGAGCCGCGTCGTTGAGGTACTCGGTCGGATCTGGCGGCAAAGCCGCCAGCGTGCGATGCCAACCGGCGGGGGGTGGGTCGATCATGGCCGCTGCGCGAGCGCGGACACGCCGGTGCTGCTCGCGGCGATCGGAGCGGGCCTCGCCACGGTGAGAGCCCACGTGCGACGCTGGCGCCAACCGCCGCGCGCATAAGCCGCGAGGTGCTCTCGGTTCGCCGGTCCACGAGGAGGTCAGACGTGTCGCATCCTGCCAACACTCCGGAGGTCACCACCGATGAAGCCGCTGTGGTCGCCTGCACTCTCGACTACTTCCAGGCCTGGTTCGAGGGCGACAGCGAGCGCATGGATCGGGTCCTTCACGAGGCGCTCGCCAAGCGCTCCCTGAGGCAGGTCGACCCTGCTTCCGGCGACCTGAGGAGCGTCACGAAGGAGCAGATGGTCGCTTGGACGGCCGAGGGCGAAGGCAAGAGCCTCAACGCGGGCGGCGAACGTGAGATCCACGTCGAGGTCGTCGACCTCTACGGGAACATCGCCAGCGTCGTCGTGCGGTCATCCGTGTACCGCGAATACCTCCATCTCGTGCGCACCGACGACGGATGGAGCATCGCCAATGCTCTCTGGCACCTCACGTGACAGCTGACGCAGCGCCTGAACATCGAGATCCCGGCGGTGGTTCCCGTGCGCGGGGCAGTGATCTCGCACGCGCGCCGGCGGGCGCCAGCTTCTGGTCGGCCTGGGCTCGAGCACCGTCGCTGTCGCACTGAGGCACGAGCAATGACGCCGAGCGACTACGTGCTGTCCTCGCGCGCGACGACCCGCATCATCGACACCTCTTCTCCGTCGCGCGTGTCCGGATAGACGACATAGGCCCCCGGAACGCCCCCGAACCACGCCTGCGTGGCCTCGCCGACGAAGATACCCGCGCGCTGGGAGCCATCAGACTGCTCGACCCAGATCGTCTGGCCTTCCTGGAACGTATCCACGCCGGCATTCTCTCCGACGACACCCTCGCGCGCCAGGCCTTCGGCCTGCTCGGCGAAGTCGCCAAGTTCGTCCATGGAGCGAAGCATGCCGCAGGCAGTGTCGCTCCCAGGCGGAAGCGACAGCGGCTCGGCGCGTCAGGCCACCGGCTGCGTCACCGCTCCCTGGCATGGGAAGCAGTAGTGCCTGCCGCCGTCTGTGTCGCTGCGGCGGCTGACGTGCGGCGGCGATCGCGGTAGCGCCGCCGCGGTGTCACCGCGGTGGCTCGTTGAGCCCGCGTCGCGGCGATCCGCTGCTGGGCGGGCCGGTGATCGACTCGTGGGAACCTCATTGGCGGACAGAGCACGTCGCTCTACTCACATGGACGCCGCTCGCGCGCGCCGTTATGCGGACCGCTCAGGACCGCGGCGCAAGACGGATCGAGCCACGTACTAGTCCGCAGCGTCGCGACCTGCGGCGCAGTGAGGTCGCAGCAGTGAGGTCGCAGCCACGCGTAGCCCCGATGCGGCATCGCGTTCATGGCCAGGGGCATCGGCGCCGATGGAGATGGGAGCTTCTTTCTCACGGAAGGCCAAGCCGGCATCGCGACCGACGCGCCCGACGCGACCTCCAGGGACCAGATAAACCGATGAACGGCTACGACCGGATGAATGACTACGACAAGAAGATGTGGGACGCACTCGAAGACGTGCTTCGCCGGCAGCTCTCACACTCTCCGAAGCGGCTGATTCCGGCACGGGTGCGGCAGTTCGGACACAAGGCCTACGACGGCGCGTCCTCTGTGCCTGGGTTCGATCAGGCTGAGGAATTGGTCGAGTACGTGTTCGGCGCCGCTAGCGACGTGGGCGCCAAGTTCGCGGCCGAGTCACTGGCCACCGGCCGGATCACCGGCGCCTATCGCAAGGCCGGGCATAGCTCCGTCGAGAGTATCTCCGACATCGCCGACCTGCGCTTGCGCGACATCGACAAGGTCAAGCCCCGACTCGGATTGCGCTACATCGCCGCTGGTGTGACGTCGGGCGCCGCAGCGGGCTTCGCGGTCTCCGGCGGCGAACTCGCGGCGCTTGTGGGCGGAGCCGCGGGGGGAGCGGCTGGCGGCGTGGCCGGCGGCGGCGTGGGAGCCGTGCCTGGCGCTGGCGCCGGCGCCGCACCCGGCGCTGGGGTTGTCGTCGGGGCCATGGCCGCCGACACGGCCGCCGTCCTCTGGGGCTCCGCGCGCGCAACCTTCCACACGGCTGCCTACTACGGCTATGACGTCCAACGGCCAGAGGAACGGCTGCGAGCGCTCAGCGTCCTCAACTACGCCACCACGGCAGGGCAGGCCGCAAAGAACCGGGCGTATCTCGAAGTCGAGAAACTCGCCGGGATGATCGTTCGCAACGCCGCGTGGAAGCAGCTCGATCAGAACCTGGTGACGAAGATCGTGCGACGCATCTTCGAGCTGCTCAGCATGCGCCTCACCAAGAAGAGTCTCGCCGTCGCGGTGCCGATCGTGGGCGTCGCCGTTGGTGCTGCGATCAATGGCCGCACCCTCCAGGCCGCAGAAGAGGGAGCTGACTTCCTCTACCGCCAACAATTCCTGTGCGACAAGTACGACTTGCCCTTCCCAAGCGGCGAGACGCCCAAGCACGACACCGCCGCCGACGCGGAGGCCGAGGAAATCCCGCTCGCCGACATCATCGGCGAGGAAACGCAGAACGACGATGCGAGTCCGCGAGGTACGTTGACTCGATGACGAAGGCAGCGTCTGGCGGCGGCGCCGATAACTCGGTCGCGGACCAGCTCCGTGCGCTCGGTATGAAGGGTGTCCTCGTGCAGATGGCCGAGCGCGGCCAGCTCCTCGCCCTGAAGTGCGAGATGCCGCAGTGCTATCACCACAAGGGGCGCGGCGCGTTCGATCCGGTCACGACGCCGCGCACCAAGTGGGCGCCCTCGCCCGACCACTACCCGATCCTCAAGTCGGCCGGCGGGCATCTCGTCCCCGAGAACGTTCGACTGTCCCACGTCTGGTGCAACAACCGGGACTATGGATGGCGGACGCAGATCCGGACGCTGCTCGCGAAAGGCAAGCCCCTCGCCGAGATCGCCGAGGTCCTGAATCGCAAGGGTGTCCCCCCGGCCCACGGTACGAACCGATGGACGGCTGCCAGGGTGCGCAAGGCCTACGTGTCCTAGTGCTGCCCTTAGGCTGAAGGAGCAGGTAGCGCGCCGCGCTACCGCTTTGGACGATACGCAGCAGTCGCGGAGGCTTTAGCAAGAGTGCTCCTGATCGCGCATTGCGATAGCGAGCTCACAGGAGCCGAAAGCGCTCGCAACTCGTCCAACCCAGGAGCGCGAAGTGTCGGGAGCGCGCTTCTGCTTTGCCATGGCGAGCAGTAGTTGTTGCTTCGCAAGCCGACGTTGCTAGGGCCGCCGCTAACCGCGCGCCGGGCGGCGGCGCGTCACCGGCGCTCTGCGCAACCTCCGAAGAACTTCTGAAACGCGAAGGCCTGCTCATGCAGTCGACGCCGCCCGCTGTTCACTCACGTCGAGCGAAACCCGCACCGGCGGGTTGCCGCGGATAGACGCTTAGCGGTGTTTCGCCGCCTGTGCCGCTACGGCTTCTTTCACGCGCTTACGCGCTGCTCTTTCTGCGCGCGCCGACACGGGGCTATCAGACGGCGCGCAGG
>CAVSRU010000006.1:0-20818 GCA_963730535.1 uncultured Solirubrobacteraceae bacterium | reverse complement strand
ACGCGGGCCTGGCCGCCCACCCGCGCGACGCCGAGGTGGTGCTCTGGTTCGAGGACGACCTCTTCGACGCGCTCCAGCTCGCGCAGATCGAGGACCGCCTGACCGGACGACCCGGCCCGGTCACCTACGTGCACCTTCCGCACTCGCCGCGCGGCGATCTCGCGGCGGCGCTCGCCGCCCGCCGGCCGATCGACCCCGATCCGGCCCCCTTCGCCGCACTCCGGTCCGACGACCCGCGCGCTTGGCTCGACGTCCCACCGTTCGCCCGTCTCCTCGAAGAGCTGCCGGACAGCCGCACCGGCCTCAGCCGCCTCGAGCGCCAGATCCTCGAGGCACTCGAGCCCGGCCCTCTCACCCCGGGCGAGCTGTTCACGGCCTCCACGGCGTCAGAGCACCCGCCGTGGGTTGGCGACGTCTCGCTCTTCGCGCTCGCCGACGACCTCACCCCGCTCGTCGCCCGCTCGAAGGGCCGTTACCAGCTGACCGCCACGGGCGCCGAGGTCCTCGCGGGCGCCACCACGCGCCCCCGCACCGACCGCTGGCTCGGAGGGGTCCACCTCGGCCCCGGCCACCCCGACTGGGCCTTCAACGACTCATCACGCCGCCCGGTTCTCCTCGACTGAGGAGTCTCTAGACGCCTATTTCCGGTGCAAATGCGGCACAAATTCGTACGCGGCTGTCAGGAAGCGTAATTATGCAAAGTCCGCAAATAGCGACCTTCTGAGGTGGACTCCGCGGGGCTTGTTCGGCATATCTCGACCGATGGCCGAGCCCATTCCATTCGTCGCCCTCGACCGCGAGCACGCGGCGATCGCAGCGGAGCTCCAGGCGGCCTTCGACCGCGTGGTGCGGCGGAGCGCGTTCATTCTCGGCGAGGAGGTCAGGCGGTTCGAGTCCCGATGGGCCGCGGCGTGCGCTACCACGTACTGCGTCGGCGTCGCCTCCGGTACCGCAGCGCTCACGCTGCTCCTCCGGGCCGCAGGTATCCGACAAGGGGACGAGGTCATCGTTCCCGCCCACACCTACATCGCCTCGGCGCTCGGCGTCATCGATGCCGGCGCGACACCCGTGCTCTGCGACGTCGAGGAGGGGAGCGGCCTTATCGACGCGGACGCCGCGGCCGCCGCCGTGACGCCTCGCACGGCGGCGATCCTCGCTGTCCACCTGTACGGCCAGGTCTGCGCCATGCCGGCGCTCGAGCGCTTGGCGAGGCGGCACGGTCTCGCGCTCTTCGAGGACGCGGCGCAGGCGCACGGGGCGACATGGGCGGGTCGCCCGGCCGGCTCGCTCGGCGACGCGGCGGCGTTCTCGTTCTACCCGAGCAAGAACCTCGGCGCTCTCGGCGACGGCGGGGCGATCTGCACGGATGACGCGGCGATCGCCGAGCGCGCGCGTCGCCTGCGCGATCTCGGACAGCGACGCAAGGGCGAGCACGTGGAGCTCGGCGTCAACGCGCGGCTGGACGGACTGCAGGCGGCGCTTCTGAGCGTCAAGCTCTCCCGCCTTCAGCATGGCAACGAGGCCCGGCGCCGGCACGCCGCGACCTACCGCGAGCGGCTCGCCGGCCACGCCCGGCTGCTCGACGAGCACGCCGCGAGCCCGTGTGTCTACCACCTCTTCCCCGTGCGGGTCCCGCTGCGCGATGCGGTCGTCGAAGAGCTGCGCCGCGCCGGCGTGGGGACCGGCGTGCACTACTCGCCCGCGCTGCACTGGCAGCCGGCTCTCCAGGGCCGCGTCGTGTCTCCGTACCACCTTCCCCGCGCGGAGGCATGGGCCGCCGAGGAGCTCTCGCTGCCGATGTCGCCGGCGCTCCGGGACGACGAGATCGCGCGCGCCGCGGACGCGTGCGTGTCCGCCGGCCGGCGGATCGCCGACGTCGAGGGCGCGCATGTATAGACCCCGGATCCGCCGGTCGGTGAACGTCGCCGTCGTCGGGCTCGGCTACTGGGGCCCGAACCTCCTCCGCGTGCTCGCCGACGATCCGGCCGTCGAGATCGCCTGGATCTGTGACCGCAATCCGGAGCGCCTCGCTCGGTTCCATCGACGCCATCCGCTCGCTCGGACCACCGCGGACATCGGGCCGATCCTGGAGGATCCGCGCGTGGACGCGGTCGTCCTGGCGACGCCCGTTTGCACGCATTACGACCTCGCGGCGGCCAGCCTGGCGGCAGGGAAGCACACGTTCATCGAGAAGCCCCTGGCGCCGTCCGCGGCGCTGGCCGACGAGCTGATCGCCCTGGCCGATCGCACCGATCGCCTGCTGATGTGCGGGCACACGTTCCTCTACAGCCCACCGGTGCGTGCCGTCCGGCGGATGGTCGAGAGCCAGGTCCTGGGCGAGCTCTACTTCGTCTCCTCGAGCCGCGTCAACCTCGGCCCGTATCGCTCCGACGTCAGCGTGGTCTGGGACCTGGGGCCGCATGACTTCAGCATCCTCCTGTACTGGTTCGGCGAGCTCCCGTTGACCGTGCAGGCGACGGGACGTGATGCACTGGTCAGCGGCATCGCCGACGTCGCCTTCGTCGCCATGACGTTCCCCGGCGACATCGTCGCCAACGTCGAGCTCAGCTGGCTGGCGCCGAGCAAGCTGCGGCGGACCGTGCTCGTGGGCAGCGAGAAGATGGTCGTCTACGACGACGGCTCTCCGGAGCCGATACGGCTGTTCGACCGCGGCATCGTCCTCGGCCAGCCCGAGTCCTTCGGGCAGAACCACCTCGCGTACCGCAGCGGCGAGATCATCTGCCCGGAGCTCGAAGCCTGCGAGCCGCTCGTGGTCGAGCTGGCGGAGTTCGTGCGCGCCGTGCGTCACGGCGACCGGCTCGAGGCACAGCGCCGGCTCGCCCGCGACGTCGTCGTGGTCAGCGAGGCGGCGGAGTACTCGCTGAAGGCCGGAGGCGCGTCGGTGCCGCTCGTCGATGACCTCGCCGCGGAGGCCGTGGCATGACCGTGGCCAAGCGCGCGATCGACATCGGGTGCGCAGCGCTCGGCCTGGCGCTGCTGATGCCGTTCATGCTCGTCGTGGCGATCGCGATCTCGTGCAGCTCGCCCGGTCCGCCGATGTTCCGGCAGCGCCGCGCCGGACGCGGCGGTCGTGAGTTCAGGATGTGGAAGTTCCGCACCATGGTCACCGGCGCCGAGCAGCTCCGCCCGCTGCTGATCGGGGAAAGCCGGGACGGCGACTGGCTGGACCTGGAGCGGGACCCGCGGATCACGCGGCTGGGGCGCCTGTTGCGGCGCACCAGCCTCGACGAGCTGCCGCAGCTGATCAACGTGCTGGCAGGGCATATGAGCCTCGTCGGTCCGCGGCCGCTTCCGGTCGAGGAGCAGGCGCGGGTCCCGGCGTGGGCGGATGCACGAGCCGTCGTGCGCCCCGGGATCACGGGTCTGTGGCAGGTGCGCGGTCGGGCGTCGCTCGGGTTCACCGAGATGCTGCAGCTGGACTGCGACTACGTGCGGCACGCGACGCTCTGGGGCGATCTGAAGATCCTCGCCCGGACCGTGCCGGCCGTCTTGGCGGCAAGGGGCGCCAGGTGACGCCCGACGACCGCTTCTACCTGGAGGAGCGCTACGTGCAGCGGCCGCGATCGGCGCGCTTGCTTCCGCTCTTCTACCGGCTCAAGCCGTGGATCCCCCGCCCCGCCCAGATGCGCATGCGGCGCTCGCTGGCGCGCCGCCAGCGTCATCGCCACGAGGCGCAGGGACGGTTTCCGCGCTGGCCGATCGAGCCGCTTCTCGTCGAGCAGCACGAGGTCCTGCTGCGCGAGCGCCTGCGGCGCTCCGACCGGCCCCGCATCCCGGTGCTGGGCACGTGGCCGCGAGGGCACCGCTTCGCGTGGACCGTGACCCACGATGTCGAGGGGCCGAAGGGCATCGCCAACGTGGGGCCGCTGCTCGAGATCGAGCGCCGGCACGGCGTGGTTTCGGGCTGGTTCTTCGTCGCCGACGACTATCCACTCGATCCGGAGGTGCTCGACACCGTCCGCGCCGCGGGGGGCGAGGTCGCCCTCCACGGCCTGCACCACGACGCCCGGCTGTTCCAGAGCCGCGAGCACTTCGAGCGCCAGATCCCGCGGATCCAGTGGTACCTGCGCGAGTGGCGCGCCGAGGGCTTCCGATCGCCGGCGACGCATCGGAACGCCGCCTGGATGCCGGAGCTCGGCGCGCGCTACGACTCCTCGTTCCCGGACACCCATCCGTTCGACGCGCAGCCGGGCGGCTGCTGCTCGATTCTCCCGTACTTCCTGGGCGACCTCGTCGAGCTGCCGATCACGCTGCCGCAGGACCACACGATGTTCGAGCTCCTGCAGGAGCGCGACATCTCGCTGTGGCGGGAGAAGAGCGAGTGGATCGCCGACCGCGGAGGGCTCATCACCGTTCTCGTCCATCCCGACTACGCGGCGTCGGACCAGCGACGGAGCCACTACGACGAGCTGCTCACCTTCCTCCGCGGTCTACACGGCGGCTGGCACGCCTTGCCCCGGGAGATCGCGGCCTGGTGGCGTCGGCGGGCGGCGCTCGAGGCCGAGCTCGGAGAGGACCTCGCAGATCAGCAGGTGCTAGCGGCCGCCGGGGCGGTGCGCTGGTGGGCATCGGAGCGGGACGGTGAAATCGAGATCGAGACGGAGGACCATGCGCACGCCTGAGCAAGCGCCGTCGAAAACGCCGGGCGAAGCCCTCGAACGCTATGTGTCGACGCTGCGGCGCCGGTGGCCGCTGGTCGCGGCGATCGTGGTCGTCGCGATGCTCGCCGCGCTCGTCGTGGCGATGGCACGCCCGAAGTCCTACGAGGCCACTGCCAAGGTCCTGCTCGGCCAGCAGCGGCAGGTCGAGATGGTGCTTGGCACCGGTGACTACTCGTCGGATCCAGAGCGGGAGCTCAACACCAGCGTCCAGCTCATCAGGCTGGAGCCGATCGCGGACGGCGTTCGTCGTGCGCTTGGCCTGCGGGAGTCGCCGGCCGCCCTCGTGGCACGCGTGACCACGGCGGTCGACCACAACTCGAACATCGTGGCGATCACCGTCTCCGACAGCGACGCGAAGCGCGCCGCGGCGATCGCGAACGCGTTCGCGACCGGGTACCGGGAGTACCGGGCGCGCTCTGCACGCGCCGCGGTCGAGGACGCGATCGCCTCTGCCCAGGCTCGTCTGGCCGGGCTCGAGAGCGAGCCCGAGCGGCGCGCCCTCGGCGCGGAGCTGACCCGGCTCGAGGTGGCGCAGGCGTTGCAGACGGGCGGGGTGCAGGTCGTCCACGAGGCCACCGCCGGGTCCGCGACCAGCCACCCGCGGCCGCTGAGGGCGGCACTTCTGGGCGGACTGGTGGGATTGATGGCGGCTGCGCTCGCGATCGTCGTGCTGGCGCGCACCGATCGGCGGGCGGGCGGCGACGACGACCTCGAGGAAGTCGCCGGCCGCCGGGTCGTGGCGCACATCCCGCGGTCTCGCTCGGCGGCCGCGGACGCGATGATGACGCTGGCTCTGTCGATCGCTCGCGGAGGCGTGGGCCGGGGCCCGGCCGGCGTCCTGCTGCTGACCTCCGCAGGTCCTGACGAGGGCGCCCCTGAGGTGGCCGTCGGCCTGACGCGGGCGTTCGGCGCGGTGGGGCTGAAGACGGTCGCGATCGAAGCCGACTTCCGCCGGCCGAGCTTCTCGGAGACGCTCGGGCTCACGGAAGCCGGAGGGCTGGTGGCGGTCCTCGCTGGAAGGAGGGAGCTCGAGACCGAGCTCGTCGCCATCGGGCCCGAGGCGGCCGTCCTCCCGAGCGGAGGCACTGCCAAGCTGCCGCAGGCGCTGCTGGCGGGCGAGCGCATGGCGGCGACCGTCGAGGAGGCATGCGGACGGAGCGACGTGGTGCTGATCCTCGCCTCGCCCGTGGGCATGTTCGGCGACGCGGTCGCCCTCGCCGGCGTCGTCCACGAGGCGCTCCTCGTGGCGCGCGTGGACGTCACCCGCCCTGACGAGCTTGGGCGCGCGGTAACCGCGCTGACGGAGGCGGGCATACCGCCGGCGGGCGTCGTCTCCACCGAGCGGCCGGCCCGGCGGCCCTTCACGGCGATGCTGAGCGCGTATCGCCGACACGTGCCGGAACGTGAGGCCAAACCGAGCTCCGCGACCTCGGAGGTGACGGTGGGATGACGGGGGTGCACGACGTCGCCGTGATCGGCGCCGGACCCTACGGGCTCGCCGCTGCGACGCATCTGCGTGCCCGTGGGCTCGACGTGCACCCGCTCGGCCGTCCGATGGACCTTTGGGAGCGCATGCCGGTCGGCATGCTGCTGCGCTCGTCGTGGGAGGCCTCGACGATCGCAGACCCTGACCGAGCCCTCACCCTCGACGCGTATGAGGCCGCGCACGACCTCCGCCTCGCGCGACCGATCCCGCTCGACGACTTCCTGCGCTACGGGCGCTGGTATCAGCGCCAGGCCGTACCGGACGTCGACACGCGACGCGTCGTCAGCCTCGAGGCGGCGGGCAGCCGGTTCGAGCTCGGCCTCGACGACGGCGACGCGCTGAACGCCGGGCGCGTCGTGATCGCCACCGGGCCGGCCGATCACGCGTATCGCCCACGCGCGTTCGCCGGGATCCCCGCGCCGGCGGTCCGGCACTCCTCCGAGCTGCTGGAGCCGGCCGAGTTCGCCGGGCAGCGTACGGTGATCGTCGGCTCGGGTCAGAGCGCGATCGAGCTCGCCGCGCTGCTCCATGAAGCGGGGGGCGACGTGGAGGTGATCGCCCGCGCCGACCGGATCCGCTGGTTGCGCCGCAGCGGTTGGCTGCATGGGCGCGACGGCCTGCTGCGTCGGCTCCTGTACCCGCCGACCGACGTCGGCCCCGTCGGTCTCAGCCACCTGGTCGCCCTCCCGAACGCGTTCCGCCGCGTGCCGGTCCGGCTCGGTGA
Organism: uncultured Solirubrobacteraceae bacterium; assembly: GCA_963730535.1. Lineage (GTDB taxonomy): Bacteria > Actinomycetota > Thermoleophilia > Solirubrobacterales > Solirubrobacteraceae > DASSUW01. The sequence continues at coordinate 13,926 of CAVSRU010000006.1, read as the reverse complement.
CCGGATCGCCTACCGGTGCATCCGCCCCGCGGCCGCGGGGTGGCTCGTCGACCGCACCGCCGCCGTGCGGCTCACACTGGGCACGCGGATCGCCTCCGTGACGCCCGTGGCGGACCGGCTGCGCCTCGCGCTGGGCGACGGCACAGACCGCGAGGTCGATCGGGTCGTCCTGGCGACCGGATTCGACGTCCGCGCCGACCACCACCCGCTCCTCGGGGCGGGGCTGCGCGCGCGACTGCGGACCCGCGTCGGCGCCCCGCTGCTCGCCGACGGGTTCGAGTCCAGCGTGCCCGGGCTGCACTTCGTCGGCGCCTTCGCGGCCGGGAGCTACGGGCCGGTCATGCGCTTCGTATCGGGGACCCCGTTCACCGGCCGGGCCCTGGCGTGCCACCTCGGAGAGCCGCGCCGCCTGGTGGCCGTGCGCCCGGAACCAGCATCGGCCTCGGTCTGAGCGATGGGGAGCACCGGAGCAGTCGTGACCGGCGCCAGCTATAGAGCGCTGGCCGTCGTGCGCAGCCTCGGCCGTCACGGGATCCCCGTCCGCGTGGTGCGCAGCGACGAGCACGCCGTCGCGAGCGCCTCGCGGTACGCGGGCCCGAGACGCCGGTGGCCCGTGGAGGGGGACGACGAGGCGCGGGTGGCATACCTCGTCGGGCTCGCAGAGCGCGACGGGCTTGGGGGCTGGGTGCTCATCCCCACGCATGACGAGGAGGCCGCGCTCGTCGCGCGCAATCACGACGCGCTCGCGCGTTGCTTCCGGCTGACGACGCCGCCGTGGGAGACGTTGCGGTCGGCGTACGACAAGCGCCGCACGTACGAGCTCGCCGCCAGGCTCGGGATCGCCCAGCCATGGACCACCTTCCCGGCCGGACCGGAGGATCTCGAACAGGCGCACGGCCGCTTTCCGGTCGTGATCAAGCCGGCGTACAAGCAATGCCTGAACCGCCTGACGGTCGACAAGGCGTGGAGGGTCGACGACTCCGCCGCGCTCGCGCGGCGCTATGTGGAGGCCTGCGAGCTCCTCGACCCGTCGATCGTCATGGTGCAGGAGCTCATCCCGGGTGACGGGGCGACCCAGCTCTCCGTCGCCGTGCTGTGCGCCGACGGCGAGGTCCTGGCGTCGCTGACGGCTCGCCGAGTCCGCCAGTTCCCGATGGACTTCGGCCGCGCGTCCAGCCATGTCGAGACGATCGACGACCCCGGCCTGGAGGGCGACGTCCGGCGCCTCATCGCAGCGACGAAGTTCACCGGCCTGGTCGAGGCCGAGTTCAAGCGCGATGAGCGCACGGGCGAGCACCGCCTGCTCGACGTGAACCCGCGCGCGTGGGGCTGGCAGTCGCTGTGCGGGCGAGCCGGCGTCGACTTCCCGTACCTGCTCTGGCGCATGGCCAGCGGCGAGCCCGTGCCCTCGGTGCGCGCTGTGGCGGGCGTCCGGTGGGTGCGCATGACGACCGACCTGCTCGCCGTCGCGGGCGAGGTCCGGGCCGGTCGCCTTTCCCCGCGGGCGTACCTGCGCTCACTCCGGCGGCCGCTCGAGTTCGCCGTGTTCGCCGCCGACGACCCGCTGCCGTCGCTCGTCGGCCCGCTCGCGACGGCACGTCTGCTCGGCGGGCGCCTCGCAGAGGGCAGGCCGCTGTGACGGCGACGCTGGCCGCCGCCCCCGGAAGTGTTGAGCTCGACCCGCTCGCCGACCCCGCGTGGATGGACCTCGTGACGAGATCGCCGGCCGCGACCGTCTTCCACCATCCGGGATGGCTCAGGCTGCTGCGTACCACCTACCGGTACGACATGACGGCGTGCGTGGTGCTCGGCGACGAAGGGACGCCCGTCGCCGGGGTACCGGTGGCCGCGGTGTCGAGCCGCCTCACCGGCCGGCGGCTCGTCGCGTTGCCCTTCTCGGACCTCTGTCCCCCGCTGGTCAGCGAAGACGCGGCGATCTGGGCTCCGGGCGCGCTGCGTGATGCGCTCGGCGCGTTCCAAGCGCGTCACGGCGTGCCGCTGGAGGTGCGCGGGACGGGCGATGTGCTCGGGCGCGCTCATGGCGGCGAGCGGTTCCGCCACCACGTCCTTCCGCTCGCGTCAGAGGTCGCCACGGTTGAACGGGGCATCGCCAAGCCCCAAATCCTGCGCGGGGTACGCCGCGCCCGCCGCGAGGGTCTGACCGCGCGGGTGGCGACCGATCGCAACGCCCTGGACGCGTTCTACCGCCTGCACGTCGCGACACGCCGCCGCCTCGGCGTCCCCACGCAGCCACGCCGCTTCATCCTCGGGTTCGAGGCCTTGTTCGCGAGCGGCCTGGGGTTCGTCCTCCTCGTGAATCGCGGCCACCAGCAGATCGCCGGCGGCGTCTTCCTCACGTTCGGCGACACGCTGCTCTACAAGTACGGAGCGTCCGACGCCCGCTTCCTCGGCTTGCGCCCGAACAACCTGTTGTTCATGGAGGCCATCCGGTGGGGGTGCGCGCACGGGATGCGGCGCCTCGACTTCGGCAGGACCCATTGGGGCCAGGAGGGCCTTCGCGCGTTCAAGCTCGCGTGGGGCGCACAGGAGCACGAGCTGCGGTACCGCCACATCGGAGGTGTCCCCGGCGGGCCGCGAGCCACGGAAATGCTGGGCCCGGTGATCCGCCGCAGCCCGCCGGCCGTGGGCCGTGCGATCGGCGAGTTGCTCTACCGCCATGCCGGTTGAGGCGCTACGCGGCATCCCCTGGACGCTGCTGACGTACGCGGCGACCCGCGCCGTGACGCTGATCACGACGCTGGCGCTGGCGCGGCTGCTCGCCCCGGCCGACTTCGGGCTGTTCGCGATGGCGACGCTCGGCATGGAGCTCCTCAGCGTCTTCTCGGGGCTGTGGCTGGGCGCCGCGCTGATCGTGCGACCGCAGATCGACGCGCGGGCGCAGGGCACGGTGCTGACGCTGCTCCTGGGCAGCGGCGCTCTACTCGGCGTCGTGCTGCTCGCGCTGGCGCCGGTGGTCGCCGCGTTCTTCGCGGAACCCCGGCTCGCCGGCATCGTCGCGCTCCTGGCGGCGGTTCTGCTCTTCAGCGGCGTCAACTGGTTCTACGAGACCGTGCTGCAGCGCGAGCTCGCCTTCCGCCGGCGGTTCGCGTGCCAGCTCGTGCGCACGCTGACGTTCGCGGGCGTCGCGCTCGGCCTGGCGATCCTCGGCGCCGGCGTCTGGAGCCTGGTCGTGGGCTACGCGGCCGGGCACCTGGCAAACGGAGTCGCCCTGCTGGTCCTCACGCCGTACCGGGTGCGGCCCGCGTTCGATCGCATGGAGGCGCGGCGGATCGTGCGCGACGGCCGCGGCTTCCTCGGGCAGGACCTCGCGAGCTTCGTCAGCGAGAACGCCGACTACCTCGCCGTCGGACGGCTGCTCGGCCCCACGCAGCTCGGCTTCTACGCCATGGCGTTCCGGCAGGCGTCACTCCCGCACCACGCCATCGCTGAGCCGGTCGCGAAGGTGACGTTCCCCGCTTTCGCGCAGATGCGCCACGCAGGCGAGGACGTACGCCGAGCCTTCCTGAACGTGGTGCGCATGGTCGCGCTCGCCAGCTGCCCCGCCGGCGTGATCCTGAGTGCGGCGGCGGTGCCGTTCACCGTGGCCCTGCTCGGTGACGACTGGCTGCCGATGTCCGGCCCGCTCGCGGTCCTCGGCGTCTGGGCGGTGCTGCGTCCCCTCCAGCTGACCATCGGCAGCCTCCTCAACTCGCTCGGCAGGGCCGAGGTCTATGGCCGCGTCTCGCTGCTTGCGCTGCCGCCGCTCGTCGCGGCCACGTTCGCCGCCGCGGCCCTGGGCGGCATCACGGCCGTCGCGTGGGTGCTGCTCGTGCACATGACGGCCACCGTCGCGCTGGTGGCGGTGGCGGCGTGCCGCGCCGCGCGCGTGGCGGCGAGATCGTTCGCCGGCGCGCTGTGGCCGCTGGCTGCGGCGTCGGCCGTCGCCTGGGTAGTCACCCGGGCCGCCGTGACGCTGTCGTCGGAGCTCGCGGCCGGCGTGGCGCTGGTCGTCGCGACGGTCGCGTGCCTCACGTCGTATGTGGCGGCCCTCGCCGTGTTCGACCGCGCTCTCCTCGTGGGTGTCGTGAAGAGCGCCCGGCGCGCGATCGGACGGACGGGCGGAGCGGCGCCGAGGCTGCGCCGTCGCTCAGCCGTCCCCGGGCTTGCGCTGGCGGCCGCGGCCGTGCTCGGCATCGCGGCGGGGCTCGAGCCGCGGGCGGGCCTCGCCCTCGCCGGCGGTGCGCTGCTCATCGCGCTGCCGTTCATCGCTCCCGTCGCTCACCTCACGCTGCTGCTCCTGGTCACGACGATCGTCCCGTTCGGCGTCCAGAACTCCCTCGCGTTCGGAGGCGGAGCCGGCAGCGCAGGGCTGTTTCCGTCCGACGTGCTGCTGGCCGGCGGGTTCGCCCGCGCGGCGCTCGTGCTGCTCGACACGCGGCTCGAGCGACGCGCGCGGTGGATGCTCTCGGGGCTTGTGGCACTCCTGGGGCTCGCGGTGCTGCAGGCGTTCCACGGCGTCCAGGCCGGGTACGACACCGGCACGACCGGGGCTGAGCTGCGAGTGCTGCTCGGGTTCGGCGCGGCGCTCATCGCCGTACCCCTCCTGCGCGAGCCTGCCGCTCGCGCGCGGCTCTCGAAGGGCCTGATCGTCGTCGGCCTCGCCGTCGGGCTCTGGGGGCTCGTCCAGTGGACGGTCGAGCTGCCGTTCACCGCGGCTCAGGACGCCGGCGTGCGGCCGGGCGTGCGGTTCACGACCGAGGGCCGCGGCCAGATCCAGGGCGGACTGTTCGCGTTTCCCGTCGCCTTGGTCATGGGGGTGGCCGCGCTGCTCTCGTATGAGGTCCGCTCGCTCCGGATCCGGGCGCTGCTGGTCGCGATCGTGGCCCTCAACACGATCGACGTCCTGCTGACCTACGAGCGCACGTTCTGGCTGGCGACGGCGCTCGCCCTCGCCTTCCTGGCGCTGCGGGCGACGCCTGCCCAGCGGCTTCGCGGTGTGGTGCTCGGGCCGGCGCTGGTGGGGCTGGTGCTCGTCGGGATGGCCGTCGCCGCACCCCGCGACCTCGTCGCCGCGCGGGAGCGGCTCACTTCGTTGGTGGAGTTCGGCACCGACCTCTCGGTGCGGTACCGGGTCAGCGAGATGCGGACGGTGACGCGCGCGATCGACGAGCATCCGGTCGCGGGGTCGGGACTCGGCGCGACGGTCCTCTGGGGCCGGGCCTACGAGGGCGTGCGGCCGTCGACGGAAGCGTTCGCCCACAACGGCTACCTGTGGCTCGTGTGGAAGCTCGGAACACCGGGGGCGGCACTGCTCCTCGTGCTGCTCGCCGCCGCGGTGCTCTCGCGCGGGCCGCCCGCGACGACGAACGCCGGTGCCCTGCGGGCCGGCGCCCAGGCTTCGCTGCTGCTCTTGTTGATCGCGAGCGTCACGTTCCCCGCCTTCAACACGCTCGCCATCACGGCTGCCATGGGGGTGCTGGTCGCGCTCTGCGTAGCACCCCGGGCAGGGAGCGCGACAGCATGAGGGCGTTCCTGCGCGAGGGCGCCGCCCGCGCCGGCGCGCGTCTGCGCCGGCTGCGGAACCGAGGCTTCCGGACCGGGCTGTGCCACGAGCGTGACGCGCCGGCGCTGCTCCTGTCTCCTCATCCCGACGACGCAGTCCTCGACTGCTGGTCCGTGCTGACGGGGCCGGAAGACCTGTGGGTCCTGAACGTCTTCGCCGGCGTCCCGGAGTCCGGCGCGCGCGGGTATTTCGACCGGCTCGCGGGCGCGCGCGACTCGGCGGCGCACATGGCCCGGCGGATCGTCGAGGATCGTGAGGCGCTCGCTCGCGCCGGTCGGGAGCCCGTCAACCTCCACTTCCGCGCCCTCGCCCACCGCCGCGGGCGCCCGGAGCCGTCGTTCGCGGTTCTCGACGCGGAGATCCGTGACCGCATCGGCACGGTCTCGGCCGTCTACGCGCCCGCGGGACTCGGGGAGACGCACCCGGACCACGACATGATCCGGTGCTACGCGCTCGCGCTCGCCCACCAGGGCGTGCCCGTGCGCCTGTACGCCGACGTGCCCTACTCCACGGTCTATGGCTGGCCGTGGTGGGTTACGGGCATCGACGCCGATCCCCACCTGGACGTGGATGCCTACTGGAGTGTGTCCGCCGGCGGTGCGTCCTGTCCGCGGTCCGCCGCGCAGGTCATCCGGCTCGACGGCCCGGCGGCCGCCTGCAAGCTGGCGGCGATGCGCGCGTACCGGGCAGAGTTCTCGGTTCTCGATCGCGGGCCGGTCGGGCAGCTGAGCAACCCGGCGATCCACGGGTTCGAGGTCTTCTGGCCGGTCTCGAACGGGAGGCCGTGACGATGCGGCTCCTCGTCATCTCCGACCTCTACCCGCCGATCGCCTACGGCGGATACGAGCGAAGCTGCGCCACGGTCGTCGACGGCCTGCGGGATCGACATTCGATCATCGTCCTCACGTCGGATCTGCGGCGAGCAGAGGCGCCTGAAGATCCCGGGATCCGCCGCGAGCTGCCCTGGCTGGGGCCTGCCCGGCGCGATGCGCTGCGGGTCCCCGCCGCCGCCGTGAGGGCTGCGACGATCACCCGTCGCGTGCTCGCGGAGGTGCGCCCGGACGCCGTGTACGTCTGCAACTGCCTGGGCATCTCGCAGGTGGCACCGCTCATCGCGCTGCAGAGCGGCGTCCCGGTGGTGCACCGGCTGAGCGAGCTGTGGCTCGCCTCGTCGCTCTATCGCGGCGATCGCTTCGTCGGCCACCTGGTTCCCAACGGGCACGGGCTCCGGCGCGGCTGGTCCTCGCTGGTCGGCGCCGTCAACCGTCACGCATCCCTGCGGCTGGACCCGACGTGCCCGGTCCCCGCCGCCGTGTCGTGGTGCAGCGACGACCTGCGAGCCCGCGTGACGCTCCCCCCGGCGATCGACCCCGTCCTCGAGCACACGATCCACCCGGGCGTCGCACGGACCTTCGTGGACCTGCCGCGGCAGCCGTCGGCTCCACCGACGATCGCCTACGCCGGACGCGTCACGGCTGCGAAGGGCGCCGAGGTCGCGGTCAGGGCGCTCGCCGGGCTGAAGGCCGATCACGCGATCGAGGCGCAGCTCGTGCTCGCGGGCCACTGCGAACGCGACATGGCCGTGCGGCTCCGACGGCTGGCCCGCGAGCTCGGCGTGGGATCGGCCGTCGAGCTTCCCGGCGTGCTCGACACGCGGGAGCTCGGACGGCTGTTCGCCCGCGCGACCGCCGCCGTCGTCCCGACGGTCACGCACGAGGCGTTCGGCCGGGTGTGCGTGGAGGCGGCGCTCGCGCGCGTCCCCGTCGTCGCTGCCCGCATCGGGGGGATCCCGGTGGCGCTGCATGACGGCGAGCACGCGCTCCTGTTCACGCCGGGCGACGCCGACGGATGCGCCGCGGCGCTGGCCGCCACCCTCCGCGATCCGGATGCGGCCGCCGCCCGCGCCGAGCGCGCGTTCCGGCAGGCGGAGCGGTTCTCCGTCGAGCGCTTCGTCTTAGGCGAGGAGGCGTTCCTCGAGCAGGCGGCGACCGTCCTCGGACAGGCCGCGTGATGGCCCGGGTGTGCCTGATCCGGCAGGGCTACCACCCGCTCGACACGCGAGTGCGCCGGGAGGTCGACGCGCTGACGGCAGCCGGTCATGACGTCGACGTCATCTGCGCGCGCCGGCCGGGTCAGCCGTACCGGGAGCGGCTCGGTGGTGTGACCGTCCTTCGGCTGCCGCTCGCGGCGGCGCGGACGCAGGACCCGCTGGGCTACATGCTCAGGTACGCGGCCTTCGGCCTGGCGGCCGCCCTCGTCGCCGCGGCACTCTGGACGCGCCGCCGCTGGGACGTCGTCCAGGTCAACTCGATGCCCGACGCACTTGTCTTCGCGGCGGTCGTCCCGCGCCTCTTCGGCGCCCGCGTGCTCCTGGATCTCCACGAGTCGATGCCGGAGTTCTTCCAGGTCAAGTTCGGCGTCGGGCCGCGCCATCCCGCGGTACGGCTCGTGGCCGCGGCCGAGCAGGCGAGCATCCGGTTCGCGCACCGCACGATCACCTGCACGGAGCAGATGCGCGCCGCGTTCGTCGGCCGGGGCGCGCCGGCGGACAGGATCGACGTCGTGCTCAACGCGAGCGACGAGCGGGTGTTCGACGCCCGCCGCCATCCGCCGGCTCCGCGCCGCCCTGATCGCTTCACGCTGATCTGCCACGGCGCGATCGAGCGGAGCTACGGGCTCGACACGCTCGTGCGTGCCGCCGCTCTGCTGCGGGACGAAATCCCGGGCCTGCGCATCGAGTTCTACGGCGACGGCACGTATCGCCGCGAGCTCATCCGGCTGGGGGCGGAGCTGGGGCTCGACGGCGCGCTGTGGGTGAGCGACGACTGGGCGCCCCTCGACGAGCTGCTCGCCGCCATCGCCGCCGCCGACGCCGGCGTGGTGGCCCTCCGTCGGGATGCCTTCCGCGACCTCACGCACTGCAACAAGATGTTCGATTTCATCGCGATGCGCCGACCGGTGATCGTCTCGCGCACGCGCGCGGTCGAGGCGTACTTCGGCGATGACGCGTTCGCCCTCTTCGAGTCGGGCGACGAGCACGACCTGGCACGCGCCATCCGGGAGCTGCATGCGGATCCGGCCCTCGGGGCACGGCTGGTCGCGCGTGCCGCCGAGGCGAGCTCGCCGTACCGCTGGGAGCATCAGCGGAGGATCTACCAGCGCGTGGTGGAGGAGCTGGCGTGATCTCGCCCGCCGCTCTGCTGCCGGTGGCGGCGAGCCCGCTCAACGCCTACCTGCTCGTGTTGCTGGGCGCGGCCGTCCGCGGCCGCCGTCGACGGCCGCCGCCGGCGCGGGCCTGTCCCTCGCGGCGGTTCGCGATCCTCGTCCCGGCCCGCGACGAGGAGGCGTCGATCGGTGGCACGCTGGCTGCCCTTCGCGCCCTGGCGTACCCGGCGGACCGCGTGCAGATCGTGGTGCTGGCCGACAACTGCACGGATCGGACCGGGGAGGTCGCCCGCACCGCCGGCGCGACCGTGTGGGTCCGGACTGGAGGTGAAGCCGGAAAGGGAGCCGCTCTCGGGTGGGGGCTCGAACGGCTCATGCGCACGGCGCCGGAGGTCGACGCCGTCGTGATCGTGGACGCCGACTGTGCCGTGGCGCCCAACCTCCTGGCTGCGCTGGACGGCCGGCTGCAGGACGGCGCGCAGTCCGTTCAGGTCGCGTACGGCGTCTCGAACCCAGGCGCGTCGCCGGTTGCCGCCCTGCGTCACGCGAGCTTCCTGCTCGTCAACGGCGTGCGCCCGCTCGGCAAGACCACGCTCGGGCTGTCCGCCGGCCTGCTGGGAACCGGGATGGCGTTCAGTCGCGACCTCCTCTCCCGCCGCACGTGGACTGCCCGCTCGCTCGCAGAGGACCAGGAGCAGCACGTCGCGCTCGTGGCGGACGGCGAGCGGGTCGTCTTCGCGGGCGAGACCAGCGTCACGTCGCCGATGCCGACGTCGCTGCGCCGGTCGCGCGACCAGCAGCTGCGCTGGGATGCAGGCCGTGCGGCGCTCGTCCGCACGTGGACGCCGAGCCTGCTGCGCGCGGGACTCCGGCACCGTGACGCCGTCAAGCTGCACGCGGCGCTCGAGCTGTTCGTCCCACCGCAGTCGCTGCTCCTCGCCGTCAACGCCTCCGGCTGGCTGCTGGCGCTGCGGGCCCGGCCGGCGCTCCGTCGGCTGGCGCTGGCGAACCTTGTCGCGCAAGGCGGCTTCGTGCTCGGCGGCCTCGCGCTCATGCGCGCGCCCACGCCGGTCTGGCGGGCCCTCGCCTACGCCCCCGTGCTCGCCGTGTGGAAGCTGGGCCTCATCGCGAGGCTGGCGTTCGGGCGAGGGCCGACGACGTGGGTGCGCACCGCGCGCGAGGCTCAGCCGCCGGCAGAGCGGGTGAGCCGCCGGCCGATCCGGCGGAGCTGGTCGCGCCGCACATACGCGCGCAGGTCCGGCTCGGCCCGCGGCGCGCGCCGGACGGCCGCGAGCAGCCACCCTGCGAGGTAGCTCATGCCGCCGAGCACGACCGGCTGCTCTCTCATCCTCCGGACGCTCTCGAGGAGCACGTGCACGGGATGCTCGCCGTAGCCGTATGCACAGGACCCCCATCGCCGGAAGGCCCGGAGCGCTCCGTCGTGCGCGCCCATCGGACGCAGATGCAGCACGGGCTCCTCGGCGGGGCCGCCGCCGGCGGTCTTCCAACCGCGCATCCGCGCCCTGACCTCGTCGATCGTGTCCCAGCCCAGGATCGGCGGAATCGGCGCGATCTCCTCCAGGCAGAGTCGCCGGTAGAACCGCGCCGCACCCTCGACGTGCTCCGCGCGGGTGCGGTGCGAGACGTCGCGCCCCTTGTGGTCGACGCTCAGCAGCCGCGGCCCGGCGATTCCCAACCGCGGGTCACGCTCGAAGCGCGTCATGACGTCGGCGAACGTGTCGGGCGCCAGTCGCAGGTCGGCGTCGAGCTTCGCGACCACGTCCCACGGCTTCTCGAGCGCGCCGAGTGCCCAGTCGAACGCGCGCAGCTCGTGCGCGTCCTGGAGCCGGTCGTCGTCGCCGGCACGGACGGAGCGCCGCGCCAGGCCTGCGTAGCCATGCTCGCGGACGAACTCGGCCGCGATGGCAGGCGACGCATCGGTCGAGCCGTCATCGACCAGCAGGAGCCAATCCGGCGGGCGGGTCTGTGTCGCGATCGAGCGCAGCAGCTGCGGGAGCAGGTGTTGCTCGTTCAGGAAGGGGGTCACGACCGCGAGGCGCATCGCGCTTCAGGTCCGGATCGGGCGCTTGTAGCCGATGGCGGCCTGGACGCTCGAGACCCGCCACATGACGCCGCCCCGCACCGTCGGAACGCCGCTGTCGTTCAGCTCGTCGACGATCGCCTGGAGGGTCATCCCGGCGGCCCGCATCCGTTCGATGTGTCGTTTGAGATCCGGCTGGATGGACGGCTGAAGGGCGCCCTTCGCGCGAGCCGCGGCGAGCGCGCGGCGGCTGCGCTCCGCTCTTCGCCCGCGCTCCCAGTCGCTCACCGCGGACACGATGCGCGCCGCGTCGCGCCCCGCCTCCGTGCCGGTGTCGATCTCAGGGCGCAGCGACACGAGGCGCGCATCCACCCGCTCGAGCGCCACGAGGACCGTGTGGAGCCCGGCGACCGACCGGCAGAGGCGTCCCAGCTCGGTGACCACCAGACACGACACGTCGTCACCGCTCAGGCGCTCGAGCGCGTAGCTCAGCGCCGGTCGAGTCGCGCAGCGGCGGCCCGGCGCAACCTCGTGGACGAGCGCGGCGAGTGTCCATTCGCGCCGCACGCACAGGTTCTCCAGCGCAGCGATCTGCTCCTTGATGTCTTGGTCGTCGAGGACGCCACCCTCGCCGCTGCTCACATAGCCCAACGCGGCTACGTGATTCCTTCCGGTGTCCATTCCGTGCGCCCTCTGTCTCGGTACGGCGACGGTAATCCGGCGAGCACCTCGGAAGGAAGCGCGAAGTCCCCATGGGTCCCATCGATGAACGCGATGGTTCCTCAGGCCGGGGGCGACGCGACCCGATGACCGGATGGGGTATGCCTTGAGGATCGTGCTTGCCGCTCTGGCCGTCTGGCTGGTCGTGTCCTCGACGACAGCTGCCGCTGAGACGCGACGATTCGTTCCGATTGCGGACGCTTCGGTGCCGTCCGTCGCTCATGGCAAGGCCACTCGGCTCGTGGCAGGCCGTGGGCGCCGTTCGTACCTGAAATTCAGAGTCTCGCTGCCTGCCAGGGCCACGGTGACTCGCGCGGTCCTCCGGCTCTACGCGAGCAGGCCCGGACCGGCCGGTGCGTTCGTGTCGCGCAGCGGCAACCGTTGGCGCGAGCGGGGCCTGACGCGCGCCAACAGCCCTGCCGCTCGGGGTCCGCGGCTGGCTCACGACCGACGTGTCGCGCGCGGCTGGCGGTCGCTGCCGGTCGGCCGGGTCGGGCGCGGGCCGCAGTCGTTCGTGCTCTCGAGGCGCGGGCGCAGGCTGGCGCGATACCACTCGCGAGAGGCGGGGAACGCTCCACAGCTCGTCGTCCGATACCGCGTGTTCCCGCCGTCGCCCGCGGTCAGGTGTCCGGTGGCGCAGCCACAGTCCAGATGGCGGGCTCCCGGCTCGCCGCCCTTGAGGGACGCACAGGCCGCGGCGTGCGTGGCCCGGAGCGGCGAGAACCACGCCGAGAACGCGCGGCGGAACACGAAGGCGCCGACGAACCGGCAGCTCCGGGCGTTCCGGCGAGCGCGTGACTCAGCCGGTCGGACACCTGCCGAGTACAACCCCGGCTTCGCCCGCGTGACAGGTGCCGCGCCGCGGTACGGCCTGCGCTCGACGGACGACCTGATCGAGTGGGCCGCGTACAAGTGGGGTGTGCCGGAGGACTTCGTCCGCGCGCAGATGATCGTGGAGTCCGGGTGGTCGATGCTCCACAAGGGCGACCGGCGAGACTGGCGCGAGCCGGTCGCCCGCCACTACCCGGCTCCTGCCGTGATCGACGCCACCAGCGTGTGGGAGAGCCTGGGAATCGCCCAGATCCGATGGCGGCACACGGTTCCGTGGAATCCCGGCGTCGAGCCGCTGCGCTGGCGGTCGACCGCCTTCGCCCTCGACTACTCTCAGGCGCTGGTCCGCTACTACTTCGACGGCACCTGCAACTGGTGCGGGCCTGGCTACGCCGCGGGCGACGTGGACGGTGCCTACCGCTTGTATGTGAGCGGGACGTTGAGCGTGGGCCACTGGTACGCCGATCGCGTGCGGAGCAATGCGGCGTCCAAGCCTTGGGAGCCGATCCCGCCCGGCTGACGAGCCGTCAAGCCTCGGCGGTCACGGCCCTCGGGCCGAGCTGGCCGTACAAGTGGGCGCAGAAGAGCCGGAGCACACGCTCGAAGGCCTGCTCGAGCGGCGTCGCATCACGGTTCTCGCGACGCACGATCTCGATCATGCGGCTGGCAGCGGGCGCCCCGAGGAGCTCGATCTGGCGGAGCTCGCCCGCCTCCAACTCGTCCGCGACCGCGAGGCGTGAGAGAAGGGCGACGCCGAGGCCGGCGCGAACGGCCCGCTTGATCGCTTCGACTGATCCCAACTCGAGCACGCGCGTCGGACGGTGTTTCACGCCGCCGAGGATCCGTTCCGTGATCGCTCGCGTGCTCGACTCGCGCCCCGGCACGATCAGCGTCGAGGCGCGAACGTCGGCGGGGGTGAGGACGTGTGGGATGCCGGACCCGGCGGCCGCGACCCACGTGAGCTCGTCGCGAATGAGCGGTTCGCCGACGACGGGCTCGGTCCGGCGCATCTTCCCGGCGATGCCGACGTGCGCGTCGTCGCGGGCGACGGAACGGACCACGTCGCCGCTCGGCTCGATGCGCACGCGGATGTCGGCCAGCGGGCGATCGCGGCCGAACGCGCCCAGCGTGGCGGGGAGCACGTAGTTGCCGAAGGTGTCGCAGCTCGAGAGGATCAGCGATCCGGTGACGGCTCCATCGAGCGCGGCGAGCTCCGCCTCCAGCTTCTGGAGCGCCGACACGACCACGGTCGCGTGGCTGGCGAGGAGCCGTCCGGCATCGGTGAGCCGCGTCCCGCGTCCCGCGCGCTCCACGAGCTGATGGCCGACAGCGGCCTCGAGCGTGTGCAGATGGGTTGACGCCGTGGGCTGGCCCATCGAGCACGCCTCGGCGGCGCGCGTGATCGAGCCGAGGCGGTCGACCTCGAGCAGGAGATGAAGCCGCAACGGATCGATGACCCGCTGCAGATGCGTGGCCGATCGGCGGCCGAAGCGTCCGATCCCGGGTGCGCGCGGAGGTTCCGTACCTCAATAACGCGCGAGAGACGCCAGGGTTCAAGAACAGGAAACCGGTGTGGGAGGCTGGGGGGCCCGGGCTCGAACCGGAA
>CAVSRU010000005.1:0-723678 GCA_963730535.1 uncultured Solirubrobacteraceae bacterium | reverse complement strand
GGCGACGTCGGGGCTGGCGTTGGGGTCGTCGCGCACCGGCGGGGCGAAGAAGGCCACCGACCCGAACGGCCCGCAGGGCAGGCCGAGGCGGGCGTAACGGGCCGGCTGGTCGGGCCCGAGCTCGGTGTTCGGATGGTCGAGGAAGAGAAGGTCCTCGCCCTTGACGTTGAAGATGAGCGCCTTGGTGTTCGCCGCCTCGGCCCCGAGCACGCCCGAGTGGAACATGCTGTAGAGCAGGAACGTCGCGTACGTCGTCTTCGTGGCCACGCCGGAGACGCCGCTGATGTTGACGTGGGCGCCCCGGGTGCCGTCGAGGAACTCGAGGTTGAGGTAGAACGGCTCGTCGTCGCGCGACAGCCCGGCCGGCAGACGGGTGCGCATCTGGCTGAACAGCAGGGCGTCGTCGCGATCGGTGCCCGTGGCCTTGCGCGCCTCCTCCCCCGGCAGCGGCGGCACGAAGATCTCGGGCTCGAACCGGGTGGCGAGCACCTGGGCCGCCTCGCTGACCTGCGCGGGCAGCACGCCGTCGGCCACCAGGAACACGTCGCTGTCGAGCCGCGTGCCCTCGTGGCGTGGCGCGCACCTGCGACACCACGCCCGAGATGCGCAGCGGCTGGCCGTCGGGCAGCACCCGGTCGACGATCACCACGTCGTCGAGCTGGAGGTAGGTGCCCTCGCCGACCCCGACCCAGAACTCGAGCGGGGTCGCCTCCTCGGTGCCGAGGACCCGCCCGACGACCGGCGAGATCGGCGTGTCGGGGCCGGAGCTGTCCATGTGGCCCGACGTTACCGACCCGGTGCGACAGGCAGGAGGACCGGCCCCACGTCACCCCGCCTCGACCGTCAGCCCCGAGGAAGGAGAGGCGCACCGTGCGGGGGGTTGTCGACGTTGAGGTCGACCAGGCAGATGCTCTGCCACGTGCCCAGCGCCAGCTGACCGTCCAGCACCGGGACGGACGCGTACGGCGGCACGAGCGCCGGCATGACGTGGGAGCGGCCGTGGCCCGGCGAGCCGTGCCGGTGACGCCAGCGCTCGTCCGCGGGCAGCAGGTCCCCGAGGGCGAGCAGCAGGTCGTCGTCGCTGCCGGCGCCCGTCTCGATGACGGCGATGCCTGCGGTGGCGTGCGGGACGAACACGTGCAGCAGCCCGTCGCCGCCGCCGGCGACGAACGAGGCGCAGTCGCCGGTGATGTCCCGCACCGTCTCGCTCGTCCCCGTCCGGTAGTCGATCGTCTCGCTGCGCATCGTTCCCAGTGTGGGCCATGGGCGCCCGTCGGCGTCGGACGGTTCGCACCGGTCGACGGCGCGCCTTAACGTCCCGACGCATGGCAGATGCGAGCGGTCCCGTCACCACCACGATCGAGGACGGGGTCGCCGTCCTGCGCTTCGACGACGGCAAGGCGAACGTCCTGTCCTTCGCGGCGATCGACAGCTTCGACGCCGCGCTCGACCGGGCGGAGGCCGAGGCCCGGTCGGTGTGCATCGTCGGGCGGGAGGGCAAGCTCTGCGCCGGCTTCGACCTGTCGGTGATGAGCGGCGGTCCGGACGGCGCCCGCGACCTCGTCGCCCGCGGCGGCGAGCTGCTCATGCGCATCTACCAGCACCCCCAGCCGGTCGTGGCCGCGGTGACGGGGCACGCGCTCGCCGCCGGCGCCCTGCTGGTGCTGACGTGCGACGTCCGCATCGGGGCCGACGTGCCCGCCAAGATCGGGCTGAACGAGACCTCGATCGGCATGCCATTGCCGCTGTTCGCCATCGCCCTCGCCGAGGACCGGTTGGCGACCACCGCGCTCGTGCCGGCGACGCTCGGCGCCGAGGTCTACGGCCCCCAGGCTGCGGCCGAGGTCGGCTACCTCGACCGGGTGGTCGCGGTCGAGGCGGTCGCCGAGGAGGCGATCGCCGAGGCCCGCCGGCTCGGCGCCTACAGCTCCCGCGCCTACGCGCAGACGAAGGAGGTGCTGCGCGCCGGCACCGTCCAGCGCGTGCTGGAGGGCGGCGAGGCCGACCTCGCCCGCTTCACGGTCGAACCTCCGGCCTGACACGCCGATAACGTCGGGGTCGCCCCGTCGCCGGTTCCAGTGGCGTTCACATGCTTCAATCTCTTCGTCGTCACACCATCAGACCACGCCGTCGTCCGGTGGCGCTCCCACGCACCATCCGGCCGACTCCCCCGACACCAGGAGGCCACGATGGCCGACACCTGTTCCCACCTGGACACCGTTCAGGACGTCGTCCCCTCGGCCGACGGGTGCGAGGACTGCCTGCGCACCGGCGATCGCTGGGTCCACCTGCGCATCTGCCAGGCGTGCGGCCACATCGGGTGCTGCGACAGCTCGCCCAACAAGCACGCCACCGCGCACTTCCACGCCCAGCCCGACCATCCGGTCATCCGGTCCTACGAGCCGGGCGAGGACTGGTGGTGGTGCTACGCCGACGAGCTGGCTTTCGAGGTGCCCGGCGCGCCACCGTCGCCGTCGCACCCGTGAGGGCGCACCGCTAGCCTTCAATACATGATCGAGTTAGTCATATTTCAGTGACACGAGGAGCGGACATGACCGACGAGCCTGGGGCTTCGAGACCCGGCAGATCCACGCCGGGCAGGCGCCCGACAGCGACGACCAGCGCCCGGGCCGTGCCGATCTACCAGACGACCAGCTACACGTTCCGCGACACCGACGCACGCCGCCGACCTGTTCGGGCTGGCCGAGGTCGGCAACATCTACACCCGCATCATGAACCCGACCCAGGCCGTGCTCGAGGCCCGCGTGGCGTCGCTCGAGGGCGCGCCCGACACCGCCCTCGGCATCCCCGGCGCGCTGGCCGCCCGCCAGCGGCCAGGCGGCCGAGACGCTGGCGCATCCTCAACCTCGCCGAGGCCGGCGACCACATCGTGTCGTCCGCCTCGCTCTACGGCGGCACCTACAACCTGCTTCCACTACACGCTGCCCAAGCTCGGCATCGAGGTCACGTTCGTCGACGACCCCGACGACCTCGACGCAGTGGCGGGCCGCCGTGCGCCCGAACACCAAGGCGTTCTTCGGCGAGTCGATCGGCAACCCCAAGCAACGACATGCTCGACATCGAGGGCGTCGCCGGCGTCGCGCACGACAACGGCGTGCCGCTGATCGTCGACAACACCGTGCCGACGCCGTACCTCATCCGCCCGTTCGAGTGGGGCGCCGACATCGTCGTGCACTCGGCCACCAAGTTCCTCGGCGGCCACGGCACCTCGATCGGCGGCATCATCGTCGACGGCGGCACCTTCGACTTCGGCGCCAGCGGCCAGCTTCCCGGGCTTCACCGAGCCCGACCCCAGCTACCACGGCCTCGCGTACTGGGAGGCGCTCGGGCCCGGCGCCTTCATCCTCAAGGCCCGCGTGCAGCTGCTGCGCGACCTCGGGCCGGCCATCAGCCCGTTCAACTCGTTCCTGCTCCTCCAGGGCATCGAGACGCTGAGCCTGCGCATGGAGCGCCACAACGCCAACGCCCAGGAGGTGGTCGACTTCCTGGCGGGCCACGCCCAGGTCGAGTCGGTGCAGCTACGCCGGGCCTGCCCGACTCGCCGTGGCACGAGCGGGCCGCAAAGTACGGCCGGCGGCACGGGCTTCGGCTCGGTGCCCGCCTTCGTGCATCGAGGGCGGCACGGAGGCCGGCCAGCGGTTCGTCGAGGCCCTGACGCTGCACAGCCACGTGGCCAACATCGGCGACGTGCGCAGCCTGGCCATCCACCCGGCCACGACGACCCACAGCCAGCTCACCGACGAGGAGCAGCGGTCCACCGGTGTCGACCCGGGCCTCGTGCGCCTCTCGGTCGGCCTCGAGTCGATCGACGACATCCTCGCCGACCTCGAGCAGGGCTTCGCCGCCGCCAAGGCCTGATCCCGTCGGACGTCCGCCGGCACACCTGCCGGCAGGTCGTCCCGGCCGGGTCAGCCCAGCGAGGGGTGGAGCACCGGGGCGTACCCGTGGGCGAGCACCGCGACGGTCGCCGGCGGGGTGAGCACGCGCGCCCGGCCCCGCCGGGGGCGCCCGATCGATCGCCGTAGGCGGAGGGGGTCGGCGACCACGGCACCACCCGGTCGTCGAGCACCAGGGCGGGCCGGTCGCCGGCGGACACGACGAACGCGCCGCCGGCAGGTCGGCCCAGGCGAGGTCGTGCACCCGCTTGCCCCGGCCGTCGACGCCCCCGCCGATCGCTCGTCGTGGAGGCGGCGGTCGATCGGGTCGAACCCGCGGCCGCTCGCCCGTCGCCGCCTGCCAGGCGTCGAGCCACCGGACGTAGTCCCGTGCCGGCACAGGGCGCAGGGCCGGTGACCGGCCGCCAGGGCGACGGCCTCGTCCCAGAAGAACAGGGGCGTCCACCGGCCGGGCTCCCACATCGGCGCCCCCCAGCCCTTGTAGGACAAGCGCACGGTGATCCAGCGCCGCACCTGCCACGGCCGGACGACGTCCTGGCCCCGGTGGATGCTGCCCCGGTTGCCGAGGAACATGCCCCGCTGCGGGACGGCGACGATCTCGCCGGTCGGCGTCACGCGGTTGCGCTCGGACACCGGACCATCCTCGTCGGTCCGGCCGCTCCCGCCCGCGAACCCCGCGGACCGGGACGCTCAGACGTCGGTGACCAGGCCCGACGGGTTCCGGGCGCGGCCACCGCCGACGGATCCGTGACCAGGCCCGACGGGTGGGTGCGCTCGTAGAGCAGCGACACCGCCCCGGGCGGCACCGCCAGGTCGATCGACTCGGCGTAGAGCAGCAGGCTGAGCATGCGCCTCGGCCCGACCCGCGAACAGTAGAGCGCTCGTAGTCCCAGTCGAGGGTCGCGGCGGGCGATGAGGGCGAGGGCGTCGTACCGTGGTGCGGGGTGTCCTCCGTGGCCGCCATCGCCTTGACCACCAGCAGGTCCTCGGGGCTCATCAGCAGCGCATCGGTACCCCAGGTCCCCCGCGCCGCTAGGCCCCGCGCCAACATCTCGTCGTCGAGGTACACGCCGCCCGACGAGCGGAAGATCACGTCCACCAGCACGCCGTTGCGGATGGGCCTTGTACAGCCACGACGGGATCGTCTCCTCGGTCCAGAAGCCCGCCTTCTCGAGTACCTCGAGCGCCCGGCGGGCGTCGCCGGGGGCGACGAACACGTCGATGTCGTCGGTCTCGCGGGGCCGGGCGAAAACGTCTGCGCCCCGGCGCCGCCCATGAGCAGGTGGGGCACGTCGTCGGCCTCGACGCGGCGATCACCTCGGCCACGACCTCGGTGATCAGCTCCATCGACGGTTCTTCCCCGACGGGGTAGTGCGACATGCGGTCTCCGCTGAACGTTTCGGCGGCGCCGGACACGCCCCCGGTTGCCTACCCTCGGGAGCCGGAGGTGAACCACGGTGAACACGCCGGCCATGTGGTGCTGGTCGGGTCGATGGGGTCGGGGAAGACGAGATCGGGCGCTGTCGCCGGCGCTCTCGGGCGCGAGCTGGTCGACAGCGACCCGCGTGCTCGCCCACGAGGGCGAGAACGCCGCCGATCTGGCGCGGGCGGTGGGGGGTCGCCCGCCCTCCACGACCGCGAGTGCCGCCAGTTGCGAGCAGGCGCTCGCCATGCCGGTGGCGGCCGCTGGTGGCGGCTGCGGCGAGCACGATCGAGGCGTCCCGAATGCCGAGCCGCTCTCGTCGGCCACACGGTCGTGTGGCTGCGGGTCGACCCCCCGCTCCCAGCGGCGCGGCTGGCGAGCGGCGACCACCGGCGCGACCTCGGCGACCACCCCCTCGCCGCGATGCGGAGGCTGCGCGGCCCCAGCAGGCGAGACCCCCTCTTCGAGGCGGCGGCCGAGGTCGTCGTCGACGTGGGCGACCGCGGCCCTGACAAGGCGGCGCGAGCGGTCGTCGCCGGCATCGGGCGCCTCGACGCCGACGCCCCTCCGACGCGGGCCTGACGTCTCGCGCCCCGCTCGCCGACCGCGGCGGGGCCGAGCCCCGACGGTCGGGGACACGGACGGAGCCCGGGCCGTGGCCCGGGCTCCGTGGTTCTCCGTATGTGGTGGTGGATCGGTGTCGGAGGCCCTCAGGCGGTGTGGGCCTGGCGCGCCTCTCAGTCCGCGCGGTGGCGCTCCGCCCGTGCCGGACGACGCTCGACGCGCTTGACCCGGTCGCGGGTGGCGACGAGCAGCAGGCCGAGGGCGATGCCGACGACGGCCAGCCCGATGGCCCAGCCCCGCTCGAGCGCCAGGTCGGCCGACACCTGCTCGGGGTCGATGGCGGCGACCGCGGCCACGACGCCCGCGGCGGTGGCGACGAGGGCGGCGATCATCCGCAGGCCGAACAGCAGCGGGATCAGCACCAGTGCGGCCGCGCCGATCTCGACGGCGCCGAGGGCGGCGGTGTGGTCCACCTGCGCCACCTGCACGACAGGCGAGTACCAGCTGTCGTCGACGCCGGCACGGGCCAGGGCGAGCCCACCGAACACGGCGAGCGCCACGGGCGCAGGCCGTGGAGGAAGCCGGCGGTGTCCCAGCGCTTCATGTGCGTCTCGACGCGCTCCTCGCGCCCGGCGACGACGGCCTCGTCGGCGGCAGCGTGGCGGGTGGTCCGTCGACGCTCGGCCTCGGTCTCGGTGTCGTGGCGCCCGAACACTCCCTTCAGGCCGCGGCGGTGCCCGTGGTCTTCGGCGTTCCCATCGGCCGTGCGGCCGGCCAGACTCGTCGCGCCACGCCGCGGCGTCGGTTCGCGGCTCTCGTCCCGGCGGAACGCCGCCAGGAACGCCGGCCGCCGGTGGGTGGTGTCGGAGGCATCGTGCCCCCTCTGGTCGGACTTTCGGCTCACGGGCGTCGGACTCCGTGACGGCCTCTTCGTCGCGATGCAACAGGCGCATGGTCCCTCCTCACTCCGGATCGACGGGCGATGCTGCGCAGCGTCCCATCGAGCGAGGGCACCGCCCATGCGGGCGACCATGTGTTCCCGGGTGCGGTGGAAGGCGAAGGCTTGGTGCGGGCAGCCACCGGCGGAAGGGCGGGTGCTCCCCGGCGTCAACGGCGGGTGACGAGGCGCGTTCCAAAGCTGACCGGGGCGAGCGCGCGGGCGCATGCGGGGGTGAGCGTGCCGACCGTCGCCATGCCCCGCCACGACGTGGAATCGGCCCGGACCGACTACCGGAGCGTCGTCGAGCCGCTTTCCGGGATGTTCAATTTCGACTCTTTTCGACCGGTGAGCGGCGGGGAACCGTAGTCCGTCCGTAATTCCGATTGGGGAGGTCCCCATGACACGTACCCGACTGGCCGTCCTGGCGGCCACGATCTCGTGCGGCCTGCTGCTCGGCGCCGGTCCTGCCGCCGCTCAAGCCGACTCGCTGACCAAGGTCGTGCCGATCACAGGCAAGGCCGAGAACGGCAAGAAGTTCCGCGGCACGTACACGATCCAGCGGTTCGCGACCCGCAACGGCAAGGTCAAGGCGATCGGCACGCTGAAGGGCCGCCTGACCGGCCGCAACGTGACGCGCCGCAACGTCGCCATGCCAGTGCAGCTCGGCACGGCGGGGGCGCAGTCGGCGCAGCTGCCGCCGCTGCCCAACGGCTGCACGATCCTCAACCTCTCGATCCAGCCGATCACCCTCAACCTGCTCGGCCTGGTCGTGCGGACGAGCCGGATCGATCTTCGGATCGACGCGGTGCGGGGCCCGGGCAACCTGCTCGGCAACCTCCTGTGCGGCCTGACGGGGATCCTCGACCCGAATGCCCTGGGCAACGCGACGCTCGGCCAGCTGACGAGCCTCCTCAACGCCATCCTCCAGTTCATCCCGCGGACGGCCTGAGCTGACGCCATGGGGGCGCCCCGGTCGGGCGCCCCCGTGGTACACCCTCGTACGTGCCGGAGACGACCGAGATCCGCGCCGGGCGCCGGCGGGTGCGGATCAGCAACCCGGGCAAGGTCCTGTTCCCAGACGACGGGATCACGAAGGCGGACCTCGCTCGCTACTACGCGACCGTGGCGCCCGCGATGGTGCCCCACACGCGCGACCGGCCGCTCAACCTGTGGCGCTGGAACACCGGCATCGCGGACCCCGTCGTCGTCCAGCAGGCGATCCCGAAGGGCGCGCCGGAGTGGGTCCGCCGCGTCGAGGTGCCGCGCCGCCGTGGCGGGACCGTGACCCACGCGGTGGGTGGCGAGGCGGCGACGCTCGTGTGGCTCGCCAACCAGAACTGCATCACCCCGCACACCTGGACGGCCCGGGCCGACAAGCCCGACCAGCCGGACCGTCTCGTGTTCGACTTCGACCCTCCCGACGAGGGCGACGGCTCGTTCCCGGCCATCCGCGCGGGCGCACTGGCGGTCGGCGACCTCCTGCGCGAGCACGGGCTGACGCCGTACGCCATGACGTCCGGGTCGCGGGGGATCCACGTCGTGGCGCCGCTGCGCCGCGGGCCGGACTCCGACACCGTGCGTGAGCGGGCCGGCGAGCTGGCCGAGGAGGTCGCGAACCGGCTGCCGGATCAGCTCACCACGTCGTGGCGCAAAGCGGGCCGCGGCGGGCGCGTGCTGGTCGACGCGGCGCGCAACACGTACGCCCAGACGGCGGTGGCGCCGTACGCGGTGCGCGCGAAGCCGGGGGCGCCGGTGGCCACGCCGCTGGCGTGGGAGGAGCTCGAGGATCCGTCGCTGCACCCGCGGCGGTGGACGTTGGCCACGGTGCCGGCGCGGCTCGAGGAGCGCGGCGATCCCTGGGAGGGGATCGCGTCGTCGTCGGCGGCACTCCGGGAGTAAACGAATGCGGCTTACTCGCACTCGCAAGCTCGCGCGAGCGCCTTAGCATGAAGCTGTGGTCATCTTCTCCGGCATCCAGCCGACGGGGCGCAAGCACCTCGGCAACTACATCGGCGCGATCATCCAGTACGTCGCGGGCCAGGACCGCGCCGACCTGGCGATCTACTGCATCGTCGACCTGCACGCGGTCACGGTGCCCTACGAGCCCGGCGACCTGCGCGAGCGCACGCTCGACACGGCGGCGATCCTGATCGCCTCCGGGCTCGACCCCGACCGCTGCATCCTGTTCCGCCAGGCCGACGTGGCCGAGCACACCGAGCTCGCATGGCTGCTCTCGAGCGTCACGCCGCTCGGCGAGCTCAACCGCATGCACCAGTTCCGCGACAAGTCCGCGGCCCAGCGGGAGCTGGTCTCCGCCGGGCTCCTCTACTACCCGGTCCTGCAGGCCGCCGACGTGCTCGCCTACCGCGCGCACGAGGTGCCGGTAGGGGAGGACCAGCGCGAGCACCTCGAGCTCATGCGGCGGACCGCCGAGCGATTCAACAAGCGCTTTGGCGAGCTGCTCGTCGTCCCGGAGATGCGGATCCCGGACGTCGGCGCGCGAGTGGCCGACCTCCAGGATCCCGAGCGCAAGATGTCGACCACGGGCGGTTCCGAGCAGGGCACCGTCTACGTGCTCGACGACCCGGACGCGATCCGGCGCAAGTTCAAGCGCGCGGTGGCCGACTCGGGCCGCGAGATCGTGCGGCGCGACGACAAGCCGGGCATCTCGAACCTGATCGAGATCATGGCCGTGGCCCGCGGCATCACGCCCGAGGCGGTCGAGGCCGAGTTCGACGGGTCGGGATACGGCGACTTCAAGGCCGCGGTCGCCGAGGCGGTGATCGAGTGGCTGGCGCCGGTGCGGGAGCGCTACGACGCGCTGCGCTCCGACGAGGCCGAGCTCGAGCGGATCCTCGAGGGCGGCGCCGGCAAGGCGCGCGAGATCGCGGTCGGCACGCTGACCGAGGTGCGCGACGCCATGGGCGTCGGCCCGACGCGCTCCGTCGGCAGCGCCCCCTAGCCTGTCGGCGTGATGGGTACGGTCGCGCACCGGTTGGAGCTGGACCTCGACGTCTTCGCGGGGCCGTTCGACCTGCTGCTCTCCCTCGTCCTGCGCGAGGAGCTCGACCTCCTGGAGGTCGAGCTCGCCGAGATCGTGCTCGCCTACGTCGACCACCTCGAGGCCGAGGGGGAGCTCGACCTCGAGGCGGCGACCGAGTTCCTCGTGCTGATCGCCGCGCTGCTCGAGCTCAAGTCGCGGCTCATGCTCCCGGGCGAGGAGCTTCCCGACGACCTCGACGCGCTGGCGCCGGCCGAGGCTGCCGAGGAGCTGCTCGAGCGGCTGCTCCAGTACGCGCGCTTCCGCGGCGCCGGTGGCTGGATGGGCGCCGCCCACGCCGCCGGCCAGGCGTACCTGCACCGCTCGGCGCCGCTGCCAGCGGGGCTGCGCCGCGTGTCGGTGGAGATCGCGGAGCGCGCCTATGACCCCGACGTGCTCGGCGCGGCCGTCGGATCGCTGCTGCGCACGCCCCCGCCGCTCGACCTGCGCCATATCTCCGCGCCACGCGTCTCGGTCGCCGAGCGGCTGGCGCTCCTGCGCTCTCTGCTGGCCCGCGGCCGCTTCTCGTTCGACGAGGCCGTCGAGGGCGCCGACCGGGTGACGGTCGCCGTGACGCTGTTCGCGCTGCTCGAGCTCTACAAGCGCGGCGAGGCGGCCTGGGAGCAGGCCGAGCCGTTCGGGCCGATCACGGTGCACGCATGAGCGGCCTCGCCGCCCAGGTCGAGGCGCTGCTCTTCCTCGCGCCCGAGCCGGTGACGGTGGAGGAGCTGGCCGACGCGCTCCAGGCCGGCGAGGAGGCCGTCCGCTCCGCGCTCGAGGACCTCGCCACCGTGCTCGACGGCCGCGGCGTGGTGCTGCGCGAGGTGGCCGGCGGCTGGGCGCTCGCCTCCCACCCGGACGCCGAGGAGGCGGCCCGGCGGCTGCTCGCCCGCCCGCGGACCTCGGCGCTGACCGCCGCGCAGGCCGAGACGCTGGCGATCGTCGGCTACCTCCAGCCCGTCTCACGGCCCGAGGTCGCCCGCATCCGCGGCGTGGCGTCCGAGTCGGCGACCGCCGCCCTCGTCGAGCGCGGGCTGATCGAGGAGTCCGGGCGCTCCCAGTTCGGCGCCGTCCTGTACCGCACGACCCCGCTCTTCCTCAAGCTCTTCGGCCTCCGCTCGCTCGACGACCTGCCCGACCCGGCCCAGTGGGACCCGAGCCCGGAGGACGAGTCGGCGCTGCGCGATCGCCTGCTGCGGGCGGGCGAGCAGCGCGCCGGATAGCTACGTCGCTGCGGCCAGCTGCCCGCAGGCGGCCTCGATGTCCCGCCCGCGCGTCAGCCGCACGGTCGCCCGGACGCCGTGCTCCTCGAGGACCGCCTTGAACGCCGCGATCGCGGCCGGGGAGGAGCCGTCGTAGGTCCCGGTCGGGTTGTAAGGGATCAGGTTGACCTTGAAGATTTTCGAGTCAAGCCGGCGCGCCAGCGCGACCGCCTGCGCGTAGGTGTCGTTGACCCCGGCGAGCATCACGTACTCGATGAACACGCGCCGCCGCCGGCGCGCGTAGTAGGCGCGGCACGCTTCGAGCACCTCGTCGATCCCGTACCGGTCGTTGATCGGCATGATCCGCGAGCGGAGCTCGTCGTCGGCCGAATGCAGCGAGAAGGCGAGCCGGATCGGCATGTCGCTCTCCGTCAGCCGCTGGACGCCCGGCACCCAGCCGACCGTCGAGATCGTCGTGCGGCGGTGGGTGATCCCGACGTCGGGCAGCCGCCGGGCCGCGTCGAGCACGTGGTCGAGGTTCATCATCGGCTCGCCCATGCCCATGAACACGAGGTGGTCGACCGGCTCGATCCGCCGGAAGTGCAGCACCTGGTCGAGGATCTCGGACGCCGTGAGGTTGCGGCCGAACTTCATCGTCCCCGTGGCGCAGAACGTGCAGGTCAGCGGGCAGCCGGACTGGGAGGAGACGCAGACCGAGCGGCGGCCGTCGCGGAAGCGCATGAGCACGGCCTCGACCGGCCGGCCGTCGTGCGTGTGGAACAGCGCCTTGACCGTGCCGTCCGCGGCGCGCGCCTCGTGCACCGCCTCGAGGCTCGAGAACGGGACCTCCTCGGCCAGCCGCGCGCGCAGGGCGGCCGGCAGGTCGGTCATCTCGTCGTAGCCGGCGGCCCCGCGGGCGGCCCAGCTCCACACCTGCCGGGCGCGGAAGGCGGGCTGGCCGGCGGCATCCAGCGCGGCGTCGAGGAGCGCGAGATCCACGCGCCGTATGGTGGCAGCGTCGTGCGCCTCGCCAAGTACCTCGCCCACGCAGGCGTCGCCTCCCGCCGGACCTCCGAGGAGATCGTCTTCGCCGGGCGGGTGACCGTCGGCGGCGAGACGGTGCGCGACCCGGCGCGGGACGTCGACGGCAGCCTGTCCGTGGAGGTCGACGGCAAGCCGGTCCGGGTCTCCACCGGCCAGCGCGCGGTCTACGCCGTCAACAAGCCGCGCGGGGTCGTCTCCACGGCCAGCGATCCGCAGGGCCGCCCGACGATCGTGTCGCTCGTCCCCAGCGCCCGCCGCCTGTACCCGGTCGGCCGGCTCGACGTCGACACCACCGGCCTGATCCTGCTCACCGACGACGGCGCACTCGCCCACCGGCTCACCCATCCCTCGTTCGAGGTCCCGCGCACCTACCACGCCAAGGTCCGCCGCGCCCCGGTGCGCGAAGACGCCCTCCGTGCGCTGCGCCAGGGCGTCGAGCTCGACGACGGCCGCACCGCGCCCGCGCGGGTCAAGCGGCTCGGGGCCGACCGCGTCGAGCTCACCATCCACGAGGGGCGCAAGCGACAGGTGCGGCGGATGCTCGAGGCGGTCGGACATCCGGTGGTCTCGCTCGAGCGCGTCCGGTTCGGGCCGCTGTGGCTCGGCGGGCTCGAGGAGGGCCGCCACCGGCGGTTGACGGCCCCCGAGGTCGAGAAGCTACGCCGCCCGCCCCGCTAGCCTCGCGTCGATGCGGCTCATCGCGCTTCGCGGCGCCACCACGGTCGAGGCCAACGAAGCGGAGGCGATCCTCGCCGCCACCAGCGAGCTGATGGGCGAGCTGCTCGCCCGCAACAAGCTCGACTCCGACTCGATCGTGAGCTGCATCTTCACGCTCACCGAGGATCTCGACGCGGAGTTCCCGGCGGTGGCCGCCCGGCAGATCGGCTTGAGCCGCGTGCCGCTCCTCTGCACCCGCGAGATTCCCGTCCCCGGCGCGCTCCCGCGCGTGATCCGGGTGCTCATGCACTGCTACCCGCCGGTGGGCGTCGACCCCCAGCACGTCTACCTCGGGGAGGCCCGGAAGCTGCGGCTGGACCTCGAAGGCGCGCAGTAACCTGCGGGCCATGGCCCTCGAGTTCGCCAGCAAGGTCCGGCGCATCCCGGTCTACCCGGCCGCCGACGGCTACGCCTCCGAGGGCCCGATCGCCAAGCTCGCCTCCAACGAGTCGCCGTACCCGCCCGTGCCGGCCGTCGTCGAGGCGATCACCCGCACGCTCACCGGCCTCAACCGCTACCCGGACCCGACCAACTCGGCGCTGCGCCGCAAGCTCGCCGACCGCCACGGCGTCCCCTCCGGGCGGATCGCCATCGGCAACGGGTCCTGCGACGTCCTGCTGGCGGCCGGCGACGCGCTGCTCGAGCCGGGGGCGGAGCTCGTCTACGCCTGGCCGTCCTTCTCGGTCTACCCGCACCTTGCCGCCGCCTCCGGCGCCCGGGCGATCGAGGTGCCGGTGGACGCCGAGCACCGCCACGACCTCGAGGCCATGCGGCGCGAGATCACGGTCGCGACGCGCCTGGCGATCGTCTGCAACCCGAACAACCCGACCTCGACGGCGCTGCCGTTCGACGAGATCGCCGCGTTCGTGGCCGACGTCCCGCGCCACGTGTGCGTGATCCTCGACGAGGCGTACTGCGAGTTCAACGTGCTCCAGGATCCCGACGAGTCGGTCGACCTGCTCGACCGCCACCCCAACCTCGTGCTCCTGCGCACGTTCTCGAAGGTCTACGGCCTCTGCGGGCTGCGCGTCGGGTACGGGCTCTGCGGCTCCGAGGAGTTCCGCACCGCGGTCGACCAGGTCCGCCAGCCGTTCTTCTGCAACGCCGCCGCGCAGGCGGCCGCACTCGAGGCGCTCAACCACCAGGACGAGGTCGTCCGGCGCGTCGAGCGCAACCTCGCCGAGCGGATCGGGCTCGAGGACGGCCTGCGCGAGATGGGCATCGAGCCGGCCGCCTCGCAGGCGAACTTCGTCTGGTTCGACCTCGGCGAGGGCCGCGAGGAGGTCGAGATCATGCAGGGCCTCGCCCAGCGCGGGGTCCTGGTCCGCTCCGGCGCGTCGCTCGGCCGCGAGGGTGCGCTGCGGGTCACCGTCGGCACGCAGGCCGAGAACGAGCGCTTCCTCGAGGCGCTCGGGGCGCTTCTGTAGCGCCGGCGAACGTCAACGGCGGCATTGAAGGGAGGCCCGAATCGCGGTGAGTGTCGACTTGACGGCGATATTCGACGTCAAGTCGACACCCGCCGCCGCCGGCACTGCCAGCCTCCCTACCCAGCCGCAGTTGACGTTCCCTCCCCGGGGGATAGCCTCGCCGACATGGTCATCCCAACGCTCCGCTACAAGGACGCCAAGGGCGCGATCGACTTCCTCGAGCGCGCGTTCGGCTTCGAGGTCAAGGCCGTGCACGAGAACGAGGACGGCACGATCGCCCACGCCGAGCTGACGCACGGGCGCGGGATGGTCATGATCGGCACGGCCGGCGCCGGCGACCCGCAGTTCGAGACCAGCCACTCGTCCAACTACGTGGTGTTGTTCGACGAGGCCGACGCCCTCTTCGGGCGCGCCCAGGCCGCCGGGGCCGAGATCACCCGCGGGCTGACGGACATGGACTACGGCTCGCGCGAGTTCAGCGCCCGCGATCCCGAGGGAAACGTGTGGACGTTCGGCACGTACGATCCATTCGGTAACTAAGGCGCTCGCGCGAGCTTGCGAGTGCGAGAAAGCCGCATTGCCATTCTTTTTCCCGGCTGCTACAACCGTCGCTCGCGTGACGCATCGCAGTCTCTCCTACCGCACGTATCGATTTAGCTAGGCGCTCGGCAGGCCCCTGGGGCCGAGCGCCTTGCCGGCGAGTCGTACGTACAGTCTTCAGAGACCTAGGAGAAGCAAGCAGATGATGATCGTGATGAAAGCGACGGCGACCGAGGAACAGGTCCAGGCCGTCATCGACCGGATCGAGTCCGTCGGGGCACGAGCCCACCCCTCGCGCGGCGAGGAGGTCACGGTGATCGGCGCCATCGGCGACCGCGAGCACGTGGCCCGGCTCGAGCTCGAGGGCGCCCCCGGCGTGGCCCAGGTCGTGCCGATCCTCAAGCCGTACAAGCTCGCCTCGACGCAGGTGCGCCCCGGCACGCGCACGGTGATCGACGTCGAGGGCCGCAAGATCGGCGGCGAGCACTTCTCGCTGATCGCCGGCCCGTGCACCGTCGAGTCGCGCGACCAGACGCTGACCACGGCGTACGCGGTGGCCGCCGCCGGCGCCTCTCTGTTCCGCGGCGGCGCGTACAAGCCGCGCACCTCGCCGTACGCGTTCCAGGGCCTGGGACAGGAAGGGCTGCGGCTGCTCGAGGAAGCCAAGGCGGAGACCGGCCTGCCGATCGTCACCGAGCTGATGGACGCGCGCGACCTCGAGGCCGTCGTCGAGGTGGCGGACGTGATCCAGATCGGCGCCCGCAACATGCAGAACTACCCGCTGCTGGCGGAGATCGGCCGGGCCGGGAAGCCGGTGCTGATCAAGCGCGGCCTGTCCTCGACGCTCGAGGAGCTGCTGATGGCGGCCGAGTACGTGCTCAAGGAGGGCAACCCGGACGTCCTGCTGTGCGAGCGCGGCATCCGCACGTTCGAGACGGCGTACCGCTTCACGCTCGACCTCACGGCCATCCCCGTGCTCAAGGAGCTCTCGCACCTGCCGGTGATCGTCGACCCGAGCCACGCCGCCGGCCGGCGCGACCTCGTGACCCCGCTCTCGCTGGCCGCCGCGGCGGCGGGCGCGGACGGCATCATCGTCGAGGTGCACTCCAACCCCGACGAGGCGATCTGCGACGGGCCCCAGCAGCTGTACGCCGATCGCTTCGCCGAGTACGCCGAGCAGGTCGAGCGCGCGGCCGCCGTGGCCGGCAAGGTGCTCTCCTCCACGCCCGCCTAGGGGCCTATCCAAGAACCCCGCCACGCCTGGATGCGCCCGTGGACACTTCGCCGGATCGCCACCCAAACCCTCGAAAATCCTGGGAGGATTCCCTTCGGGTGTGGGTGGCGCCCGGCTCGGTCCACGGTCGCCCCAGTCGGGCCGGATCTTCTTGGACAGACCCCTGATGGCTGAAGGCCCACGCCTGGCCGTGGTCGGCGTGGGCCTGATCGGCGGATCGGTCGGCCTGGCAGCGCGGGAGCGGCTGGGCGCGCGGGTGCGCGGCTGGGATCCCGGCGACGGCGTGCTCGCCGCCGCGCTCGAGCGGGGCGCGCTGACCGAGGCGAGCGGCTCGCCGGCGGAGGCGCTCGAAGGCGCGGAGGCGGCGTTCGTCGCCGCGCCCGTGGGCGACCTGCCGGCCGCGGTGCGCGAGGTGCTCGCCGTCGCGGGCGACGACTGCGTGGTGACCGACGTCGGCTCGACCAAGCGGTCCGTGGTGGCGGCCGTCGACGACCCGCGCTTCATCGGCGGCCACCCGCTGGCGGGCGCCGAGACGGCCGGCGTGGCGCACGCCCGCGCCGACCTGTTCGAGGGCGCCACGTGGTACCTGACGCCGACCGCCCGCACCGGCGGGATGCTCTACGACCGCCTGCACCGGCTGCTCAGGGACCTCGGCGCGCGGCCCGCGGCGCTCGACGCCGAGACCCACGACGCGCTGCTGGCGACCGTCTCGCACCTGCCGCATGTGCTGGCCAACGTGCTGGTGGCGCGCGCCGCGCGCGTGCTCTCCGACGAGGGGGAGCGGCTCCCGGCCACCGGGCCGTCGTTCCGCGACGCCACCCGCGTGGCCGGCGCCAACACGGCGATCTGGCGCGACATCTACCTCGCCAACGCCGACGCGCTGGTCGACGCCATCGACGACACGGTGCGCCGCCTCGGCGAGGTCCGCGCCGCGCTGGCGGCTCGCGACGCCGGCGCGGTGGCGGCCTGGAACGAGGGGGCGCGGGAGGAGCGCCGGCGGCTGCTCGAGGCCGACCTGGCGGGCGGCGACGTGCACGAGCTGCGGGTCGCGGTGCCCAACCGGCCGGGCGTGGTCGCCGAGGTGGCCCTGGCGCTGGGCCGTGCGGGCGTCAACATCCTCGACATGGCGCTCTATCCCGCCGCCGACCTCTCCTCCGGCACCATCGCCCTGTGGGTGGCGGGCGAGCGGCGCGCCGGCGAGGCGCAGGCGCTCGTCGAGGCGCTCGGGCTGCCGGTGGCGCGGCCGTGACCACGCGCTTCGCGCCCGACGGCCCGCTGAAGGGCTCGCTGACCGCGCCGCCGGACAAGTCGCTCTCCCACCGTGCGGCGCTGCTGGGTGCGATGGCCGACGCGCCCGTGCGCGTCACCGGCTACCTCGACGCGGCGGACACGAACTCGACGCTGGACGCCGTGCAGGCGCTCGGCGCTCTGGTCGAGCGGCGCGAGGACCACCTCGTGATCCGCGGCGCGGGGCTGCGCGCGGCGGCGCCGGTCTCCGGGCCGATCGACGTCGGCAACGCGGGCACGCTGATGCGCCTGCTGCCGGGCTGGCTGGCCGGCCAGGAGGGCGGGAGCTGGACGCTCGACGGCGACGCCTCGATCCGCCGCCGCCCGGTCGACCGCGTGGCGGCGCCGCTCGCGCGCATGGGCGCCCGGATCGAGGCCACCGACGACCGCTACCCGCCGTTCACCGTCACCGGCAGCCCGCTGAGCGGGATCGAGTACGAGCTCCCCGTCGCGTCCGCGCAGGTCAAGTCGTGCGTGCTGCTCGCCGGGCTCCTCGCCTCGGGCCCGACCACGGTCGTCGAGCCCGAGCCGAGCCGCGACCACACAGAGCGGATGCTGGCCGCCGCGGGCGTCCAGATCACCCGCGACGGCTCGCGCGTGACCGTGGCCCCCCAGGACGAGCTCGAGCTGGGCGCGGTGCACGTGCCGGGCGACCCGTCGTCGGCCGCCTTCCTCGCCGCCGCCGCCGTGCTCGTGCCCCGCTCGCGGATCGTGATCGAGGGCATGGGAGCGAACTGGACCCGCACCGGCTTCTTCCAGATCCTCCGGCGGATGGGCGGCGTGGTGGTGGGGCCGCTCGAGGAGCCCGGCGGCGAGCTGGCGGCGGGTGAGCCGGTGTGCGAGCTCGACGTCGCCCACGGGCCGCTGCTCGGCACCGTCGTCGAGCCCTCGGAGGTGCCGCTCGCCATCGACGAGCTGCCGCTCGTGGCCCTGCTCGGCATGCTTTGCCGACGGCGAGACGGTCGTGCGGGGAGCGCAGGAGCTTCGCCTCAAGGAGTCAGACCGCATCGCGACCGTGGTCGACGGCCTGCGCGCCCTCGGTGGCCAGATCGAGGCGACGGAGGACGGCTTCGCCGTCCAGGGCGGCGGGGGGCTGCGCGGCGGCGTGCTGCACGCCCACGGCGACCACCGGCTGGCGATGCTCGGCGCCGTCGCCGGCCTCGCCTCGCGGGAGGGCGTCGAGGTCGTGGGAATGGAGGCCGCCGCGGTCTCCTATCCCGGCTTCGAGGCCGATCTCGCTGCGCTCGTATCGCACCTGCGCTCGTAATCTCCTCCGCCATGGTCATCGCCATCGACGGCCCCGCGGGGGCGGGCAAGTCCACGGTCTCGCGCGCCGTCGCGCAGGAGCTGGGGTTCACGTACCTCGACACGGGGGCGATGTACCGCGCCGTGGGGCTGGCGGCGAGCGAGAGCGACGAGCCTGCCGCGCGCGTCGCCGAGCGGATCGACATCGAGGTGGGGGACCGTGTGCGGATCGACGGCCGCGACGTGACCGAGGCGATCCGCACGCCGGAGGTCTCGGAGGCCGCCTCGCGGGTGGCCGCGGACCTCGGCGTGCGCGCGGCGCTGGTGGCCAAGCAACAGGAGCTCATGGCCGAGGGCGACTGGGTGGCCGAAGGGCGCGACGTCGCCACCGTCGTGGTGCCCGACGCCGCCGTGAAGGTGTTCCTGACCGCCGACCCCGGCGAGCGCGCCCGCAGGCGCGCCGCCGAGCTCGGGGCCGATCCCCATCAGGTCGCCCGCGAGCAGGCGCTGCGCGACGAGCGCGACGCCTCCGCCGAGCGCACCGTGCACGAGCCGGCACCCGACGCGGTGCCGGTCGACACCACGGGCCTCACGCTCGACGAGGTCGTGGCGCAGATCGTCGCGCTCGCCGTCGAGGCACGCGAGATCGGCGCCTAGGCGGCGGCGACCGGACGAGCCGCCGCCGCCTGGCGTCCTACGACTCGCGTGCCGTCTTCGACACGCACTTGCCGAAGGCGTTGCTCTTGTTGTCGTTCGTGCCCCACTCCTCGGCGAAGGCCTCGCGACCGATGTCGTCGCGCTGGGCCGCGCACTCCTTCGCCGCGCTCTTGCGCTCGGCGGCCTCCTCGGCGTCCTCCTCGTCCATCTCGGCCTTCTTCGCCTTGGCCTTCTTGGAGACGCACTTGCCGAACGCGTTCTTCTTGTTCGCGTTCGTGCCGTACAGCTCGTTGAACGCCTCGCGGTCGAGCGCGCGCTCCTCCTTGCACTCCTGCGCGGCGTTCGTGCGAGCCTCCTTGCGCTCGGCCGCCTCCTCGCGGGTGGTGCGGTTCAGGCAGCGGTTCATACCGCCGTACCGGGCCCGGAAGGCCTCGCGCGTGGCGCTCGACTTGCCGCGCTCCGTCTTGCATTCCGCCTTCGCGGCGCGCCGATCGGCATCATTCGACTTTCCGGTCGCGCTCGCGGGTACAAGGAGCCCTGCGATGAGCGCGATAGCTACGGTTGTCTTCTTCATGTCTGCTGAAACGCAGCGGGTCCCATGAGGTTCGCGAGTGAGGCGCTGCCGCTCGGGCTCCTCGGGAGCCGCCGGCTGCTCGCGCTGGCCGGCGACGAGGCGCTCGTGGAGCAGATGCAGCGCGGCAACGAAGCCGCCTACGAGGTCGCGTTCGACCGCTACGGAGCGCAGATCCTCGGCTTCTGCCGTCACATGCTCGGCTCCACCGAGGAGGCCGAGGACGCGGTGCAGCACACGTTCGCCGCCGCCTTCCGCGACCTCGGCCTCAACGCCCACCGCTCGGTCGCGCTCAAGCCGTGGCTTTACACGATCGCGCGCAACCGCTGCGTCTCCGTCCTGCGCGCGCGCCGGGAGCAGCCCGCGGTGCACCACGAGCCGTCGACGATCGCCCTCGCCGACGAGGTCGAGCGCCGCGCCGAGGTGCAGGAGCTGCTCGAGGACATGCTCGACCTCCCAGAGGACCAGCGGGCGGCGCTGCTGCTCTCGCAGGGCGGCGCGCTCTCGCACGCGGAGGTCGCCGAGGTGCTCGGCTGCGAGACGGCGCAGGTGAAGGGGCTGGTGTTCCGCGCCCGCACGGCGCTGATCCAGCGCCGCGAGGCGCGCGAGACCCCGTGTGCCGCCATCCGCGAGCAGCTGGCCAACCTGCGGGGCGGCGCGCTGCGCCGCACCGAGCTGCGCCACCACTTACGCGGCTGCCCCGGCTGCCGGGCGTTCCGCGAGCACGTGCGCGAGCAGCGGCGGCTGCTCGGAGCCCTGCCCTTGGCGCCCTCGCTGGCGCTCAAGGCGAGCGTCCTCGGAGGCTCGGCCGGCGGCGGCGGTGGGCTCGCGGCCGCCATCGGCGCGGGCACGCTGAGCAAGGTCGCCGTCGCGGGCGTGATCGCGTGCGGCGGGACGGTGGTCGTCGTCGAGGCCGAGCGCCAGGCGTCACCGCCCGCCCGTGAGGCGTCGGCGGTGGCGGCGCCGCCCAAGGCGGCGACGAGCGCACCGGAGGCACGTCGCACGACCGCGCCGCGAGCGGCGCCGGTGGCGACCGCCGGGCGCCCGGCGGCCCGCGGAGCCGAACCCGCTGTCGGCCGCTCCCGCGCCGTCGCGCGCCGCAGGGCCGCTCGCCGCAACGGGCCGGCCCCGGCCGCGGAGCGCCCCGCGAGCCGCGGGCGCGCGAACGGGCACGAGCGCGCGTCCACGCCGCGCGCATCGACGCCGCGCGCAGTCGGGCCGACGAACACGGCGGCGCAGGGCCGCGGCCCCGTCGCGGCGCCGACGGCGCGCACGCCGGTCAGGCGCGGTCCGGCCGTGCAGAAGGCCAAGCCGCCCCGGTCGCGAGGGCGAACGCGAAGGCGAGCCCGGCCCGGCCCGCCGCTGAAGCCGGACGCCGCGAAGCCGGAGAAGACCAAGAAGTCGTAGCTCTATCCTCGCCCGGCCATGAAGGTCGCGGTCGTGGGATATCCCAATGTCGGCAAGTCGTCGCTCGTCAACCGTCTCACGCAGACGCGCGAGGCCGTCGTCCACGAGCGCCCCGGCATCACGCGCGACCGCAAGGAGCTCTCGACCGAGTGGAACGGCCGGCGGCTGACGCTGATCGACACCGGCGGCGTCGACCTGCAGGACGAGGACCCGCTCGCCGTTTCGATCCAGGACCAGGCGCGCGAGGCGATCGCCGACGCCGAGGTGGCGCTGCTGGTGGTCGACGCGCGCGCCGGCGTACGGCCCGGCGACGAGGAGATCGCGCAGATCCTGCGAGGCGGGGAGCTCCCGGTCGTCGTCGCCGCCAACAAGGTCGACTCGCCGAACGACCTCGTGCTCGTGCACGACTTCCACGGCCTCGGCCTCGGCGATCCCCTCCCGGTGTCCGCCGCCCAGGGCCTCGGCACGGGCGACC
Source organism: uncultured Solirubrobacteraceae bacterium (assembly GCA_963730535.1). Taxonomy (GTDB): domain Bacteria; phylum Actinomycetota; class Thermoleophilia; order Solirubrobacterales; family Solirubrobacteraceae; genus DASSUW01. The sequence goes on along the minus strand of CAVSRU010000005.1, from coordinate 701,988 downwards.
TGCTCGACCGGCTGGTCGAGCTCGCCCCGGGGGAGGACGAGCCGGAGGAGGACGAGGACGTGGTGCGCCTGGCCGTGATCGGGCGCCCCAACGTCGGCAAGTCGTCGCTCGTCAACGCGTTCCTGGGCCGCGACCGCGTGATCGTCTCGCCCGAGGCGGGCACCACGCGCGACGCGATCGACACGCCGATCGAGGTCGACGGCCAGCGGATGCTGCTCGTCGACACAGCCGGGATCCGCCGCGCCGCCAAGGTCTCGGAGTCGGTCGAGTACTACACGACGCTGCGCTCCCAGCGGGCCGCCGAGCGCGCGGACGTGGCGCTCGTCGTCTGCGACGCCCAGGACGGGGTCACCTCGCAGGACCTGCGGATCGCCGAGCTCGCCATGCGCTCCGGCTGCGCGACCGCGCTGGTGCTCAACAAGTGGGACGTCACGGGCGGCGACGGCGAGCCGCTCGGCCCGGGCGGCGGTGTCGGCCCGGCGGAGCTGGACGCCGAGCGTGCGCGCGTGAACCGCAAGCTACGGCTGCGCCCGAAGGTGTTGACGGCGTCCGCCACCAGCGGCCGCAACCTGCATCGGCTCCTCCAGGAAGCGCTCTCACTCGGCGAGCGCTCCGCCCACCGCGTGGCGACCCCCGAGCTCAACCGCTTCCTCGCCGAGGTCGCCGCCCAGCGCCAGGCCCCGGCCAAGCAGGGCCACCGGCTGAAGATGTTCTACATGACGCAGATCGGCACGGCCCCGCCCCGCTTCCAGATCCACGTCAACAACCGCAACAAGCTCACGCGGGAGTACGCGTACTTCATCGAGAACCGGCTGCGCGAGCGCTACGCGCTCGAGGGCATCCCGCTCATCATCGACTTCGTCGAGCGAAAGCAACGCGCCCGCTAGCCTGTTGCGGCTCATGACCGAGATGAACGACAACGAGTACCTCTTCACCTCCGAGTCCGTCACGGAGGGTCACCCCGACAAGATCGCCGACCAGATCTCCGACGGGGTGCTCGACGCCGTCCTGCGCGACGACCCGAACGGCCGCGTCGCATGCGAGACGCTCGTCAACACGGGCCTCGTCGTCGTCTCCGGCGAGATCTCCACGACGACGTACGTGGACATCCAGGAGATCGCGCGCTCGACGATCCGCAAGATCGGCTACACGGACGCCGACCTCGGCTTCTCGGCCGACTCGTGCGCGGTCATCAATGCGATCGACAAGCAGTCGCCCGACATCGCCCAGGGCGTCGACGAGGCGTATGAGACGCGCACCGATCCGTCCGACGACGACGAGCTCGACATCGCCGGCGCGGGCGACCAGGGAATGATGTTCGGCTACGCCACGCGCGAGACGGAGGAGCTGATGCCGCTCCCGATCTCGCTCGCCCACAAGCTCGCGCACCGGCTCGCCGCCGTCCGCCACAGCGAGGTCGTCCCGTACCTGCGGCCCGACGGCAAGACGCAGGTCTCGGTCCGCTACCGCGACGGCAAGCCGGTCGAGATCGAGAAGCTGCTGATCTCGACCCAGCACAAGGAGGGCGCCGAGTCGCTGATCCCGGACGACCTCTGGGAGCACGTAGTCGAGCCGATCTTGCCGCGCGACCTCTACGACGCGAAGAAGCTGCGCAAGAACTTCCTCGTCAACCCCACCGGTCGCTTCGTGATCGGCGGCCCGGTCGGCGACGCGGGCCTCACCGGCCGCAAGATCATCGTCGACACGTACGGCGGCATGGCCCGCCACGGCGGCGGGGCGTTCAGCGGCAAGGACCCGAGCAAGGTCGACCGCTCGGCCGCCTACGCGGCGCGCTACGTGGCCAAGAACATCGTGGCCGCCGGCCTCGCCGACCGCTGCGAGGTGCAGGTCGCATACGCGATCGGCGTCGCCCACCCGGTGTCGGTGATGGTGGAGACCTTCGGGACCGAGAACGTCGGCCGCGGGAGGATCCTCGAGCTCATCAACGAGCACTTCGACCTGCGCCCGGGGGCCTTCCGCCAGTACCTCAGGCTCCATCGTCCGATCTACCAGAAGACGGCGGCCTACGGCCACTTCGGCCGCGAGGACCACGACTTCACGTGGGAGAAGACGGACAAGGCGCGCGTCCTCCGCGAGGCCGCCGGTCTGGGCGCCGCCGTCCAGCCGGTTGTTTGACGTCGTAGTTGGGTAAGGGGGGGGCCGAGGAGGCCCCCTTGAGCGACCTGAGGCTCGACACCAACTTCGTCGACTACGCGATTCTCGCCGCGTACTTCCTCGTCGTCCTCGGCGTGGGGTTCGCGGCGAAGCGCTACATCAAGTCGAGCCTCGACTACTTCCTGTCGGGCCGCTCCCTGCCCGCGTGGATCACGGGCCTGGCCTTCATCTCGGCCAACCTCGGCGCGCTCGAGGTCATCGGCATGTCGGCCAATGGCGCGCAGTACGGCATCGCGACGGTCAACTACTACTGGATCGGCGCCATCCCGGCCATGGTCTTCCTCGGCCTGGTGATGATGCCGTTCTACTACGGGTCGAAGATCCGCTCGGTGCCGGAGTACCTGCGCCTGCGGTTCAACGACCGCGCGCACCAGTTCAACTCGGTCACCTTCGCGCTGGCCACGGTGCTGATCGCGGGCGTGAACCTCTACGCGCTGGCGCTGGTGCTCGAGCTGCTGCTCGGCTGGCCGCTGCTGGTCGGCATCGTCGTGGCCGGCGTGATCGTCATGGTCTACATCAGCCTCGGCGGCCTCTCCTCGGCGATCTACAACGAGGTGCTGCAGTTCTTCGTGATCATCGCGGCGCTGCTGCCGATCGTGATCGTGGGCCTCGTCGACGTCGGCGGTTGGAACGGGCTGATGGACGGGATCCGCGAGAGCAACCTCGGCGAGCCCGGCCTGCACGCCCTCGAGGGCACCAGTCCCGGCAACGTGACGAACCCGATCGGCTCGAGCTGGATCGGCCTCGTGTTCGGCCTCGGCTTCGTGCTCTCCTTCGGCTACTGGACGACCAACTTCGCCGAGGTCCAGCGCGCCCTGTCCGCCAAGGATCTCTCCGCCGCCCAGCGCACGCCGCTGATCGGCGCGTTCCCGAAGCTCGTCCTGCCGTTCATCATGATCGTGCCGGGCCTGATCGCGCTGATCGTGATCCCGAAGCTGGGCAGCGCCGACGACCCGAACCTGGCCTACAACAACGCGCTGCCGCTGCTGATGAACCAGTACCTGCCGAACGGCATGCTCGGGCTGGCCATCACGGGCCTCATGGCCTCGTTCATGGCCGGCGTGGCGGCGAACGTCTCGGCCTTCAACACCGTCGTCACCACGGACATCCTGGAGCCGTACCTCAAGCCCGGCCAGTCCGACGAGTGGTACGTGGGCTTCGGACGTGGCGCCACCATCGCCGGTCTCGTGGTGGCCATGGGGACGGCGCTCATCGCCTCGACGTACGACAACCTCATGAACTACGTCCAGGCGCTGTTCTCGATCTTCAACGCGCCGCTCTTCGCCGTCTTCATCATCGGCATGTTCTGGAGGCGCATGACGCCTTGGGCGGGCTTCTGGGGCCTGGTGGCCGGCACGGTCGTGGCCGCCACGACGTGGATCGGCTACAAGGTCGGCTGGTTCTCGTTCGGCTCGGACCTCGACGAGTCGATGTGGGGAGCCGGCCTCGCGTTCGTCTCCGTGGCGATCATCGCGCCGATCGTGACGCTCAGGACGACCTCGAAGCCGGTGAGCGAGCTCCAGGGCCTTGTCTACGGCATGGCGAACGAGGACGAGTCGCGCCACGTCTACAAGTGGTGGGAGTCGCCCAAGCTCCTGGGCTTCACGACCCTGGCCGGTGCCGCGATCCTGACCATCATCTTCTGGTAGGCCCATGTCCTCGGATACCTCCACCCGCCGCGCTGCCAACCTCTTCGACCTCCGGCGAATCATCGGCGGCCTGTTCGTCGTCTACGGGATCCTGCTCACCGTCCTCGGGCTGTTCGACAGCCAGGAGGAGATCGACAAGGCCGCGGGCGTGAACATCAACCTCTACGCCGGCCTCGGGATGCTCGTGTTCGGGATCCTCATGATCGTGTGGGCGCTCACCCGCCCGCTCGGCGACGAGCTCGTCGAGGGCGACGAGGACCCGGCGCGTGCCGCGCCGCGCGGCACCGACGCCGCCGCGCTCGCCTCACATGAGCGCGGCCCGAGGCCCCGGCGCGACCGGGACCGCCCCCGCGGGCACGGCGACTCCGGGCGCGAGTAGCGCGAGCACGGCGCCGCCGAAGCCGCCGCCGACCATCCGCGCGCCGGCCGCGCCGGCCGCCTTCAGGCGCTCGACCGTGCGTTCGACCTCGGGCACCGAGACCTCGTAGTCGTCGCGCAGGCTGGCGTGCGAGGCGTCGAGCAGGCGGGCGGCGGCCTCCAGGTCGCGGCGGGCCAGGGCGGCGACCATCGCGTCGACGCGGGCGTTCTCGGACATCACGTGGCGCACGCGGGCGGCCAGCGGCTCCGGCAACCCCGCCTCGCTCTCGGCCTCGCGCAGGGAGGCGACGCCGAGCGCCGCCGCCGCCTCGCGGCATTCGCGGCGGCGGTCGTTGTAGCCCGAGCCGGCGTGCGAGTGGGCGGCCCCGGAGTCGAGCGTCACGAGCTGCCAGCCGCCGAGGTCGAGCGGGACGGGGTCGAGGGCGAGCGTCGCGAAGTCGATCCGCACCGCGTGCCCGGGCTCGCCGCACAGCGACGCGAGCTGGTCGAGCAGGCCGGTCTCCGCGCCGACCCAGTCATTCTCCACTCGCGAGCAGAGCTTGGCGAGCTCGCGGCGGTCGGTCGGGACCTCCTCGCCGGCCACGGCGAGCAGGGCGAGGGCGAGCGCGGCCTCCAGAGCCGCCGACGAGGAGAGCCCCGCGCCCTGCTCGAGGTCGCCCTCGACGGTGAGCCGGGCCGGCCGCAGCGCGTACCGGGCGGCGCTCAGCTCGGCGACCATGCCGCGGGCGAAGGCCCGCCACCCGGTTACGGGGGGCGGAGCAGCGAGCGGGAAGGCATCCTGGTCGCCGAGGTCGATCGCTCGCACCTCGACGTCCGTCCCGGCGATCGGCTCGGCGGTCACCGTCACCCCGCGCTCGATCGCGAACGGCAGCGCGAGGCCGTCGTTGTAGTCGGTGTGCTCCCCGATCAGGTTCACCCGCCCGGGCCCGCGCGCCCGGAACCGCTCAGGCATCGCCGAGGCGAGCGCGCATGACCTCGACGGCCTCCGGGCTCTCGTCCATCAGCAGGTAGCGGCGGCCCAGCGCGGCGGCCACCGCCCCCAGGGTGCCCGAGCCGGCGAACGGGTCCAGGCACAGGTCGCCGGCGCGGGAGGAGGCCTGGACGAAGCGCCGCACGAGCGCCTCCGGCTTCTGCGTCGGGTAGCCGGTCTTCTCGCGGCCGGTGGGGGAGACGATCGTGTGCCACATGACGCTGGTCGGCCGCTTGCCGCGCTCGCGCTGCTCGGGGGTGACGAGCCCGGGCGCCATGTACGGCTCGCGGTCGACCGCCTCGGCGTCGAACAGGTAGCGCTCGCGGTCGCGGACGTAGACGAGGATCGTGTCGTGCTTCTGCGGCCAGCGGCTGCGCGGCTTGGCCCCGTAGTCATAGGCCCAGATCAGCTCGTTGAGGAAGCACTCGCGGCCGAAGACCTCGTCGAGCAGCAGCTTCACGTAGTGCGCCTCGCGGTAGTCCAGGTGCAGGTACAGCGTCCCCTCGGGCGCCAGGACGCGGTACAGCTCGCGCAGGCGCGGCTCGAGGAATGCGAGGTAGTCGTCGAAGCTGTCGCGGTACGAGGACTCGCTGAGCAGCGTGGTGGCGTACCGGCGCCCCCCGAACCCGGTCCGGTCGCCGCTCTCCGACGCCACCGTGGCCAGCGTCCGCCGTGCCTGCGAGCGCCCGGTGTTGAACGGCGGGTCGGCGTAGACCATCTGGACGGAGCCGTCCTCGAGCTCGCGTAGGAGCGGCAGGTTGTCGCCGGCGAGGATGCCCTCCACCGCCGCGAGGCTATCGCGCCGCGGCCGTTGTTCGACGTCGACAACGTCAACGGCGGCTGGGTAGGGAGGCGAGGGAGCCTGCCGCGCGAGGGTGCATAACGTCGACCTCGGTGGCCGCGCGCGCGTGAGGTCGACGAAATGCACCGTATAGGGCACCTAACGTCGACCTCACCGCCGAAAGCGTCGTGAGGTCGACGAAATGCACCCTCCCGCGCTCCCCTCAATGCCGCCGTTGACGTTCGCCCGGGCATGCGCGGTGGGGCGAGGCTGCCGGGGCGGCTCCTATCGTCCGTGACCGCCCGTGATCGCCCGCGTCGAGCCACTCCTCACCACCCGCAAGCTCTCGGGCCCGTTCGACTACCTGCTGCCCGAGCAGCCGGTGCGAGTGGGCTCGGTGGTGCGGGTGCCGTTCGGGCGCCAGGCGCTCGACGGCGTCGTCGTGGACCTGGCCGAGCGCAGCGACGTGCCGGTCGAGAAGCTGGTGCGGGCGAGCGCCGTGCGTACCGACGGCGTGCCGGAGGAGCTGGTCGAGCTAGCGCTGTGGATGGCGGGCGAGTACTGCTCGACCCCGGCCCGCGCGCTGTCGCTCGTCCTGCCGCCCCGGGGCCGCGAGCGGACGGTGCTCTGGGCCGTGCGCACGGGGGAGCTCGAGGGGCAGCGGCTGACCGACCGCCAGCGCGCGCTGCTCGAGCGGCTGCCGGCGCCGGCCGGGGATGACCTGCAGGCCCTGCGGCGGCTGGAGGCGCGCGGCCTGGTGGCGATCGCGCCGCGAGCGCAGCGGCGGGCGCCGCGCACCAACCCGGCACCGGACCGCGAGGTCGTGCTGACCGCGGAGCAGGAAGCGGCGCTGGAAGCGATACGCGGCGGCGGCTTCCACCTCCTGCACGGCATCACCGGGTCGGGCAAGACCGAGGTCTACCTGCGCGCCTGCGCCGAGGCGCTGGAGCGCGGCAAGGGCGTGATCGTGCTGGTGCCGGAGATCGCGCTCACGCCGCAGACCGTGGGCCGCTTCCAGGCGCGCTTCGGCGACACCGTCGCGCTCCTGCACTCGGCTCTCGGCGAGGGCGAGCGCTACGACGAGTGGCGGCGGCTGCGCGACGGCAGCGCGCGGATCGCGGTCGGCCCGCGCTCGGCGGTCTTCGCGCCGATCCGCGACCTCGGCCTGGTCGTGATCGACGAGGAGCACGACGCGTCGTTCAAGCACGAGGGCGACCCGCGCTACGACGCCCGGCACGTCGCGGCCGAGCGGGCTCGTCGCGCCGGGGCGACGCTGATCGCCGGGTCGGCCACCCCGCGGCCGGAGACGTGGCGCGCACTGCCGCGCCGCACGCTGTCGAGCCGGGTCGACGCCCGACCGCTGCCGCCCGTGAAGGTGCTCGACATGCGCGGCGTCCAGAGCCCGCTGCACGCGCTCACGCGCCGCGCGCTGGTCGGCGCTCGCAAGTCGATCGTGCTCCTCAACCGCCGCGGCTGGTCGAACTTCCTCGCGTGCCGCAGCTGCGGGAAGGTCTGGGAGTGCCCGAGCTGCGACGTCGCGCTCGTGCTGCACCGCGCGGAGGGGGCGATCGCATGCCACCACTGCGGGCACCGCGAGCGCGTACCCGAGCGCTGCGACGCCTGCGGCTCGCTGGCGGTGGCCCGCTACGGCGCCGGGACGGAGCGGATCGAGGCCGAGCTGGCCGACACGCTCGACATCCCCGTCTTCCGGCTCGACGCCGACACGGCCTGGACGAAGGACGCGGTGCCCGACCTGCTCGCGCGCTTCCAGGCCGCCCCCGCCGGGCTCCTGCTCGGCACCCAGATGGTGGCCAAGGGCCACGACTTCCCGGACGTGACGCTCGGCGTGGTGCTCGACGCGGACAGCACGCTGCGCTTCCCCGACTTCCGCGCCGAGGAGCGGACCTTCGCGCTCGTCGCCCAGCTGGCCGGCCGGGCCGGCCGGGGGCCGGAGGGCGGTCGCGTGCTCGTGCAGACCACCTCGCCCGACGCTCCCGCCATCGAGGCCGCCGCGCGGCACGACGCCGAGGGCTTCGTGGCCGGCGAGCTCGAGCGGCGGCGGGCGCTGCGCTACCCGCCGTTCGCGGACCTGATCCGGGTCGTCTGCTCGGCCGCCGCCGCCGATCCCGTGCGGGCGGCTGCGGCGCGCGTGGCGGGGGCGATCGCGAGCGCGACGGGTCCCGCGACCGAGATCCTCGGCCCGGCGCAGCTGTTCCGGCTGCGCGGCCGGGAGCGGCGCCAGATCGTCGTCAAGACGACCGAGCGCGAGGCAGCGGTGCGCGCCGCCGGAGCCGCGGTCGAGCTCGCGGCCCGGGACCGCGCGCTCCGCGACGTCGCCTTCTCGGTCGACGTCGACCCGCAGTGAGCCGGGGTCCGGACGGCCGACCTCGGGCACTAGACTCGACTGCTCGAATGGCCGAAGAGCAGATCGCCACCGAGGAGGAGCCGCAGCAGGAGGAGCGGCGCGAGCTCGATCCCGAGACCCGCGCGCGCCGCGAGGCCGCCCTGCGCCACGTGCGCCAGTACGGCGACCCCGTGCTGCGGAGCCGGGCGCTGCCGGTCGAGGTGTTCGACGCCGCGCTGGCCGACGAGGTGCGCCGGATGGCCTTCCTGATGGACGAGGCGCTCGGCATCGGCCTGGCCGCCACCCAGCTGGGGAACATGCACCGCCTGCTCGTCTACCGCGTCGAGCCCGACGGCCCGCTCGGCGTGCTCGTCAATCCCTCGATCGAGTTCCGGGGCGATGAGCTGGAGACGATGGAGGAGGGCTGCCTGTCGCTGCCCGCCGTGAGCGTGGAGGTCGAGCGGCCGATCGACATCCGGGTCCGCGCCCAGGACGAGCAGGGGGCGCCGCTGCTGCTCGAGGCGTCCGGCCTCGAGGCGCGCGTCATCCAGCACGAGGTCGACCACCTCGACGGCGTGTTGATCCTCGACCGCACGACGCGCGACCAGCGCAAGCAGGCGATGCGCGCGATGCGCGAGGCGCAGGCGGGCGGCAGCGGCGAGTCGGCCGACGCGGCGTCCGCGGTCAGCGCCTGAAGCTCGTGCCGCTCGACGACCCGCGCGCGGCGCCGGTGCGGACCGTCTACCTCGGGACGTCGGCGTTCGCGGCGACCGTGCTCGACCGGCTTGCGCAGAGCCCGCACCGGCCGGCGCTCGTCGTCACCCGTCCCGACCGGCCCAGCGGTCGCGGCCGCAGGCTCTCGCCGCCCCCGGTCGCCGTCCGGGCGCGCGAGCTCGGCCTCGACGTCATCCAGCCTGAGCGACTGCATGACGACGAGGCGCTCGCCCGGATCGCCGCCGCCGAGCCCGAGGTCGCGTGCGTATGCGCCTACGGCGTGCTCATCAAGGAGCCGCTGCTGTCCGCCTACGAGATGATCAACGTGCACCCGTCGTTGCTACCGCGCTGGCGCGGCGCGGCGCCGGTCGAGCGGGCGATCATGGCCGGCGACGCCGAGACCGGCGTGTCGATCATGCGCGTGACCGAAGGCCTCGACTCGGGCGCGGTGGCCCTGCGGGCGGTCGAGCCGATCACGCCCGACGACGACTACGGCTCGCTCGCCGCGCGGCTCGAGCGCCTCGGGGGCGACCTGCTCGTGCGCGCGCTCGACGAGCGGCCACCGTACGTCGAGCAGGACGAGGCGGGCGTCACGTACGCGCACAAGATCGAGGCCGCGGACCGCGCGCTCGACCCTGCGCGGCCGGCCGACGAGCTCGAGCGGACCGTCCGGGCGCTGCGACCGCACATCGGTGCGCGGATCGCGCTGCCGGGGGGCGACTACCTCGGCGTGGTCGCTGCGCGGCCGGTGGACGGCGCGGTCACCCCCGGCCGCGTGCAGGCCAACGGCGAGCGGCTGCTGCTCGGCACCTCTGACGGGGCGCTCGAGCTGACCGCGATCCGGCCGCCCGGGAGCCGGCCGATGGCCGCCGCCGAGTGGCTCCGCGGGCGCCCGGACGAGCGCCTCACGGACTTCGCGGTCGCCTGACCGGCGCTCAGGCGGCGGGAGCTTCGGCGGCGGGAGCCGGGGCCGCGGGGGCCGGAGCCGGAGCGGGAGCCGCGGCAGGGGCCGGAGCGGGAGCCGCGGCAGGAGCCGGGGCCGGAGCGGGGGCCGGGGCCGGGGCGGGGGCGGGAGCCGCCGCCTTGGGAGCGGGAGCAGGGGCGGGAGCCGGAGCCGCGGCCGGGGCCGGGGCCGCGGCGGGAGCCGGAGCCGCCGCCGCCTCCTCGGTCGCCTGCGCCGACGAGCTGCGATCCACGTCGGCGGGCGCGGAGGCCTGCTGCGTCGGCTCGGGATTCTCGTCGGCCGGCGCGGCAGCCTCGTCGGCCGGCGCAGGCGCCTCGTCCGCGACCGGCGCCGTGTCCGCCACCGGCGCCTCGTCGGGTGCCTGCTGGGCCGCGACCTGGTCGGCCAGGACTTGGGGCGAGTTCGCGGCGCCCGGGGCCTCGGGGTCGGCCGGGGGCGTGTAGCCGTCGTCGTCGGTCGGGTCCTCGACGTCGATGATGTCGGGCTCGGTGGCGATCGGCTGCTCGTCCCCGGCGGGCGTCTCGGGCGGCGCCGTCGGGTCGGTGCCGGCCTGCTCCTCCGCCGCGTTCGGCACGCCGTCGCCGTCGGTGTCGTCGGCGCCGTCGAGCACCGCGTCGCCGTTGGTGTCGCCGGTCCAGGGCGACATGCCCAGGTCGACCTCGATGACGTTGCGCAGGCCGTCGCCGTCGGTGTCCTCGAAGCCGTCCAGGACCCCGTTGCCGTCGGTGTCGTTGTTGATGGGCGACATCCGCGTCTTGTACTCGTAGAAGTTCGGGATCCCGTCGCCGTCGCTATCGACGCTGGCGTCGTCGGCCGCCGGGTTCAGCCCGTTGGCCGATTCCCAGACGTCCGGCATGCCGTCGTCGTCGCTGTCGGTCAGGTTCGGGGAGACGAAGCCGGAGCCGCCGAAGCCGCTGTCCGCGCGATCGGGGCCGCCGCGGCCGACGGCGCCGCCGCCGGTGCCGCTGCCTCCGCTCGCGCCGCCGCCACCCGTGGAGACGGGAACGGATGCGGTGCCGGTGCCGGCGTCGCCGACGGGCAGGATCAGCGTGGTGCCGCCCGGCCCAGGAAGCTCGATCGTGTTGCCGGGGGTCTGGCGCGTGCTCGCATCCTGCTGGATCTCCGCCCGCCGCTCGCCCGTGGCGAGCTGCACGCGGTTGTCGGAGCCGGACGACAAGGCGTCCGGCCACGTCGACCAGCCCAGGAGGGGCGCAGAGAGCGCCCCGACGCCGAGCACCCCAGCGACCAGTCCGGCTGCCACGGTGCCGGCGAACTTGAGATCGCGCAGAGCCACTGGGCGATCAACGCCCTGGCCCTCACGATTCGTGTCCGTCAGCGACATTCAATTCCCCTTCCGCGGCACCTATCGGCAAGTTCTACGGGGTCCTTTAGCCTCAGAAGGGTCACAGTTGAGCGTTTTCGCGCCTGAGTGGACGAACGTTCGACGCCCGCCAAACGCCTGGAAATTCCACTCTGCAGGTCCCCCGCTCCGACCTACCGCTAACCAGCCGAACGCTCAATCCGCGGTGACCGCCAAGCGTAACGTCTCTCGCGCGCGACCGCGAACCGCGGGTCGCTCGCCCGCGCGCGCATGCGCCTACGCCGTCGTGCGCCGCGTCTTCGAGGAGGACGCCTATGCGGATCGCGCGCTGCACGGCGAGGCCGCGCGGCTCGGCCTGCCCCCGCGCGAGCGCGCGCTCGCCACGCAGCTCGCCTACGGCACCGTCCAGCGGCGGGCGACGCTCGACCACGTGATCGCCGCGCTCGCCGGGCGGCCGACGAGCCGGCTCGAGCCCGCCGTGCTGGCCGCGCTGCGCCTCGGCGTCTTCCAGCTCGCGTTCCTCGACCGCGTGCCGGCGCACGCCGCGGTGGGGGAGTCGGTCGCGCTCGTCAAGGCCGACTCGCCCCGCGGCGCCGGCCTCGTCAACGCCGTGCTGCGGCGCGCCGCCCGCGAGGCGCGCGCCATGGTCGCCGCCCTTCCCGAGCGCACGCCCGCCGAGGCCGCACTGCGGCATTCGTACCCGGAGTGGATCTCCGAGCTGTGGTACGCCACGCTGGGAGCGGAGCCGGCGCGGGCGCTGATGGCGGTCGGCAACGAGCCCGCGGAGGCGGCCCTGCGCGCCAACACGCTGCGCACGGGCGCCGCCGAGCTCGCCGAGCGCCTGCCGGTCGCGTCGCACCCCGCCGAACGGCTGCCCGAGGGGCTGGTGCTCGACGGCCCGTTCGACGCGTTCGCCTCGCCGCTGTGGGAGGCGGGCCTCTTCATGCCCCAGTCGCGCGCCGCGATGGCCGTCGCCCGCACGCTCGATCCCCAGCCGGGGGAGCGGATCCTCGACCTTTGCGCCGCACCCGGCGGTAAGACGACGCACCTGGCGGCGCTCATGGGCGATGAGGGGAAGATCGTGGCCGTTGACCGCCACCCGGGCCGTGCCGAGGCGCTGCGCCGCACGGCCGCCCGCATGGGCGCCCGCTCGATCGAGGTGCGGACGGCCGACGCCACGTCGACCCCCGGCGAGACCTACGACCGCGTGCTCGTCGACCCGCCGTGCTCCGACCTCGGGACGCTCGCGGCCCGACCCGATGCCCGCTGGCGCAAGCAGGCCGGCACGCCGGCGGAGCTCGCCGCCGAGCAGCGCCGGATCCTCGAGGCGGCGGCCGCCGCCGTGCGCCCCGGTGGGGTCCTCGTGTACTCGACCTGCACGATCTCGCCCGCCGAGAACGAGCAGTTGGTGGACGCCTTCCTCGCCTCGCACGACGAGTTCGCGCTCGAGCAGCCGCCGTCCGACCTGCCGGTCTGGGACCATCCCACGGTGGCGAGGTACCAGCAGACGCTGCCCCACCGCGACGGCACGGATGGCTTCTTCATCGCCCGGATGCGACGCGGATGAGCGACGACGAGCACATCGACCTCGGTGACGTCTGTCCTGCCTGCCACGAGCCGTGGCTGCGCCCCACCAACCTGCCGGGGCGCTACCGCTGCGTGAACTGCATGCGCCGCTTCGAGTTGCTCTCGGTGTGCCCGAACTGCGGCGAGCACTCGACCATCGTCCGCATGTCCGACACCGCGCTCTACGCCTGCAACAACTGCCGGAGCTCGATGCTCCAGGCGATATGACGCCGACCGGCGTGGCACCGTCGATCCTGGCGGCCGACTTCGCCCGGCTCGGCGAGCAGGTCGCCGCGGTGCTCGACGCGGGGGCGACGGTCATCCACGTGGACGTCATGGACGGCCACTTCGTGCCGCCCATCAGCATGGGGGCGCTGGTCGTGGACGCGCTCGCCGCGCAGGTCCACGCGGCGGGCGCGCTGGTCGACGTGCACCTGATGGTCGACCGGCCGGAGCGCCACATCGAGACGTTCGCCAAGGCGGGAGCCGACCACATCTCGATCCACGTCGAGGCGACGCCGCACGTCCACTACGCGCTGCAGGCGATCCACGAGTCGGGCTGCACGGCCGGCCTCGCCCTGTGCCCGGCCACCCCGGTGGCCGCGGCGTCTGAGGTCGTGGCCGACCTCGATCTCCTCCTGTGCATGACCGTCAACCCCGGCTGGGGCGGCCAGGCGTTCCTGCCCGGCTCGCTGGCCAAGCTCGAGCGGCTCGGCGCGCTGCTCGGCCCGGGCGTGGGAATCGAGGTCGACGGCGGCATCGACGCGACGACCGCCGGTCCCTGCGCGGCGGCCGGGGCGACGGCCTTCGTCGCGGGCTCGGCCCTCTTCGGCGCGCCCGATCCGGCGGCCGCCTTCCGCGAGATCGCCGCCGCCGCCGGCTAGCGTCCGGCGGCCGCCGGACGGTTGCGGCGGGTACGGCCAGCCGTATGGAAGCGGTTCCTCGGCGTGGCCAGACTTGTGAACGTGGGTCACAGGGTCTTGATCGTGGACGACCATCCGTCGTTCCGCGCGACCGCGCGAGTCCTCCTTGAAGCCGAGGGCTTCGACGTCGTGGGCGAAGCGGCTGACGGCGCGTCGGCGCTGACGGAGGCTGGGCGCCTCCAGCCCGAGGTCGTGCTCCTCGACGTCCAGCTGCCGGACATCGACGGCTTCGACGTCGCGGCGCGCCTGACCGGCAATGCCGGCGGCCCGGTCGTGATCCTCGTGTCGAGCCGCGACTCGTCCGACTTCGGTCCGCTCGTCATGCGCTCGGGGGCGCGTGGCTTCGTGCCCAAGGCCGAGCTGTCCGGCGACCGGCTCACGGAGCTTCTGTGACGAGCCTCCGTCGCGCGCTCGTGGCCATTGCCCTGGCCGGGCTCGTGAGCGGGGCCGCCAGCGTGGCGGTGATCGCCGACTCGGACCACAACCCCGAGCGCGGCGCGACGATCGCGATCGGCCTGCTGATCGGGTGGTCGTTCATCGGCACCGGCCTGTTCGCCTGGTGGCGGCGGCCGGCCAGCCGCTTCGGGGCGATGATGACCGGCGTCGGCTTCCTCAGCCTGCTGGGCGGCGCGACGAGCGCCAACCAGCCGGTGGTGTTCACGGTCGGCGTCCTCACCTGCAACCTCTTCTTCGTGCTCTTCGCGCACATGGTGCTGGCCTATCCGCACAACCACCTGGAGCGGCCGTGGCACCGGCGCCTGATCGCCGCCGGCTACGTGCTCGCGTTCGTCGGCCCGCTGCCGAGCCTGCTGTGGGGGTTCAGCGAGCGCATGTGCGAGAGCTGCCCGGAGTCGCCGCTGTTCATCGAGTCCAACGAGGATCTGCGCATCATCGTCAGCGCCGTCATCTCGGTCATCGGCGCGCTGTTCACGGTGGCCGTGGTGGCGATCCTCCTCCGCCGCCGGCGCGACGCGACGCCCCCACAGCGCCGCGCGATGGCCCCCGTCCTGTGGTCGGCCGTGACCATCCTCATCCTGCTCGCCACCGCGCTCGGGTCCGACGCCGTCGGCTTCGCCCGCGTCACCGATGTGCTCGGCTGGCTCTCGATGGTCGCGTTCGCGTCGGTGCCGTTCGTCTTCCTCATCGGCCTCGTGCGCACGCGCGTGGCCGGCGCCGGCGCGGTCTCGGAGCTGCTGCTCCGGCTCGGCGAGGAGCCGGGCACCGGCTCGCTGCGATGCCGGCTCAGCCAGGCGCTCGGCGACGACTCGCTGCAGCTTGCCTTCTGGCTCGACGACAAGCACCGCTGGGTGGATGCCGACGGCCACACCGTGGACCTGCCAGAGCGCGGCAGCGTGCGGGCCTGGACGGCGGTCGAGCTCGAGGGCCGCACCGTGGGCGCGATCGTGCACGACGTGACGCTCACCCAGGAGCCCGAGCTGCTGCGCTCGGTGGCCGCCGCGGCGGGCCTCGCGATGGAGAACGAGCGGCTCCAGGCACAGCTCCGCGCCCGCGTCGAGGAGCTGCGGGCGTCGCGCGACCGGATCGTCGAAGCCGGCACGGCCGAGCGCAAGCGCCTCGAGCGCAACCTGCACGACGGCGCCCAGCAGCGCCTTGTGGCGCTCTCGCTGACCATGCGGCTCGCCCAGAACAACGTCCACAAGGACCCGGCGAAGGCCGAGGCGATGCTCACCGCCGCCCACGAGGAGCTCACGCTCGCGCTCGGCGAGCTGCGGGAGCTGGCGCGCGGCATCCATCCCGCCGTGCTGTCGGACCGCGGGCTCGGACCGGCGCTTGAGGCGCTCGCCGGGCGGGCGCCGATCGAAGTGGATCTGGCCGGCGTGCCGGACGACCGGCTGCCGGAGCCGGTCGAGGCCGCCGCGTACTTCGTCGTCGCCGAGGCGCTCACGAACGTCGTCAAGTACGCGCACGCGTCGCAGGCCACCGTGAGCGTCGAGCGCCAGAACGGGCACGCGATCGTGGAGATTGCGGACGACGGCATCGGGGGCGCGGATCCGGACCGCGGATCGGGTCTGCGAGGGCTGGCGGATCGCGTCTCGGCCCTCGACGGCGAGATGCGGCTCGACAGTCCGGCCGGTGCGGGCACTAGGCTCCGTGCCGAGATCCCCGTATGAACGAAGCCGCCACCCTCCGCGTCGTCATCGCCGATGACTCCGTGCTCCTGCGCGAGGGCCTCTCCCGCCTGCTCGAGGAGTCGGGCTTCGAGGTCGTCGGCCAGGCCGGCGACGCCGAGGACCTGCTGCGCAAGGTCGGCGCCCACCGCCCGGCCGTCGCGGTGGTCGACGTGCGGATGCCGCCGACCCACACCGACGAGGGGCTGCGGGCCGCCCATCGCATCCGCAGCGAGCACCCGGACACCGCGGTGCTCGTGCTCTCCCAGTACGTCGAGGAGGCCTACGCGCTCGAGCTCCTCTCGGAGTCGACCGAGCGCACCGGCTACCTGCTCAAGGACCGCGTGTCCGACGTGGACACGTTCACGGACGCGGTGCGCCGCGTGGCGGGTGGCGGCTCGGCGCTCGACCCGGAGGTCGTGGCGCTGCTGCTCGGCCGCCGCCGCCGCGAGGACCCGCTCGAAGGGCTGACCGCCCGCGAGCGCGAGGTGCTCGGGCTCATGGCCGAGGGCCGCTCGAACGCCGCCATCGCCGAGGCGCTGGTCGTCACCGAGCGCGCGGTCGAGAAGCACGTGACGTCGATCTTCTCCAAGCTCGACCTGACGCCGACGGTCGAGGACCATCGCCGGGTGCTGGCGGTGTTGGCTTACTTGAAGGCCAGCGACTACGCCGGCGAACGTCAACGGCGGCATTGAGGGGAGGCTGGGGAGCCAGCCGCGGCGCGAACTATCGCGGATTAGCCCCGGAAACCGACGCTAATCGGGGATAGTTCGGCCATCACCGCCCACGCCGGCCCCTCCGCCTCCCTACCCAGCCGCAGTTGACGTTCAACGAGCCCAGGTACGGCTAGCCGCACCCGCGGGAGGCAAGCGAACCGCCCACAACGAGCAACGCTCGTTGACCATGCTTTCCCGCATGACCGACACGAGCGCGCCACCCGTCGTCAGCACCGTCGAGCTCCGCCGGGTCTACGGCGAGGGCGAGACCGCGGTGCAGGCGCTGCGCGGGGTGAGCGTTGCGTTCCCGTCCGGTCAGCTCGCGGCGATCATGGGCCCGTCCGGCTCGGGCAAGTCGACGCTCATGCACCTGCTCGCCGGCCTCGACCGCCCGACCGCCGGCTCGGTGGTCGTGGACGGCGCCGAGCTCGCGAACCTCGACGACCGGGCCGTCACGCGGCTCCGCCGCGACCGGCTCGGCTTCGTCTTCCAGGCCTTCAACCTCGTGCCGGTCCTCTCGGCCGAGGAGAACATCATGCTGCCGCTCACGCTGGCCGGGAAGAAGCCCGACCGCGACTGGCTGACCACGCTGATCGACGCCGTCGGGCTCGGCGACCGGCTCACCCACCGCCCGTCCGAGCTCTCCGGCGGCCAGCAGCAGCGCATCGCCGTCGCCCGCGCGCTGATCCACCGCCCCGCCGTGGTGTTCGCCGACGAGCCGACCGGCAACCTGGACTCCACGTCCTCGGACGAGGTCCTCGCGCTTCTGCGCAAGGCGGTCGACCAGTTCGGCCAGACCGTCGTGATGGTCACCCACGACCCGCACGCTGCCTCGGTCGCAGACCGGATCGTCGTGCTGAGCGACGGCCGCGTCGTGCACGACCGCGCCGGCGAGACGACCGAGGGCGTCGTCGACCTGATGAAAGCGGTGGCCTAGCACCACCGAGTCGCCGGCGGCGCTCAGCGCTCGTTGCGCCGGGCGGACCTGAGCTGGAGGACTCGGCGGACCGTCGTCACGCCGGGGATGACGGCGACCTTCAGCCCGTCGGACCCGATCCCGCGCAGCGCGTCGAGCATCCGCGCGAGGCTGTCCGAGTCGACCGACGAGACGCGCCTGAGGTCGAGCACGAGCGTGGAGGGCCGCTCCGCCGCGGCGCCGCGAATGGCCCGGTCGATGCTCACCGGATCGACGGCGCCCATCAACTCGAGGCGGACCGTGTGCCCGCTGTCGTGGTGATACCGGACGCCGGTGGAGAGGGGGACGGACATGCGCTTCTGTCCCGCACATCACTACCGGTGCCGCGGACCCCGGAAAACCGTCACGTAATCCTGCTGACCGTAAGGGTCGATGGTGCCCCGGCGCCGCGGGCTAACCTAGCCCGCTCGCTCATGGACCCGGCGATCATCCTCTTCGGCCTCGGCGTGGGCGCGCTCGTCGGTGTCACCGGCATGGGCGGCGGCTCGCTGATGACCCCGCTGCTCATCCTGGTGGCCGGCATCCAGCCCGTCGTGGCGGTCGGCACCGACCTCGCGTACGCCGCCGTGACCAAGACGGTCGGCGGCTTTCGGCACTTCCGCAAGGGCACGGTGTTCCCGCGAATGGCGCTGTGGCTGGCGATCGGGTCGTGCCCGGCGGCGCTGGTCGGCGTGTGGCTGCTCGACCGCCTCCGTGAATCGTGGGGCGACAGCTTCGACACCTTCCTGCTCCTCGCCATCGGTGGGACACTCGCGCTGACCGGCGCGCTCGTGCTGCTGCGGGCGCTGGCTCTCGCCGACCACGCGGCCCGCGAGCGCGGCGCCTTCGTCATGAACGCCCGGCACAAGGCGGCGGCTGTCGCACTCGGCGCCTCGATCGGCCTCGTGCTCGGCGTCACGTCCGCCGGCTCCGGGACGCTGATCGCCATCGGCCTGATCCTCGGCTTCCGCCTCAGCCCCCATCGCGTGGTGGGCACCGACGTCGCGCACGCGGCCGTCCTGTTGTGGGTGGCCGCGTTCGCGCACCTGCTGTCGGGCAACATCGACTTCGGGCTCATGGGGACGCTGCTGCTCGGCTCGATCCCGGGTGTCTGGGTCGGCAGCAACGTCGCCACCCGCGTGCCGCAGAACGCGCTGCGCGCGGCGCTCGGGGTGGTGCTGCTCGCGTCCTCGCTCGGCCTCCTCAGCAAGGCCGGGCTGGAGCTTCCTGCCATCGTGCTCATCGGCGTGCCGCTCTTGCTCGCCGTCCTCTGCTATCTCGTCCTGCGCCGCCGAGCGCCGCTGGAGATCGGAATCTCGTGACCGCCGCCACCACCGCGACCCACCTGCAGGTCCTCGAAGCGGAGGCGATCCACGTCATCCGCGAGGTGGCGGCCGAGTTCGAGAAGCCGGTGCTGCTGTTCTCCGGCGGCAAGGACTCGATCGTGCTGCTGCGGCTGGCCGAGAAGGCGTTCGCGCCCGGCGACGTCCCGTTCGCGGTCATGCACGTCGACACCGGGCACAACTTCCCGGAGGCGATCGAGTTCCGCGACCGCCGGGTCCCGAACGTGGTCGTGGCGTCGGTGCAGGAGTCGATCGACGCCGGGCGCGTGGTCGAGGAGACGGGCCCGCGCGCCTCGCGCAACCGCCTCCAGACGGTGACGCTGCTCGACGCGATCACCGAGCACGGCTTCGACGCCGCGTTCGGGGGCGCCCGCCGCGACGAGGAGCGGGCCCGCGCGAAGGAGCGGATCTTCTCCTTCCGCGACGAGGACGGCCAGTGGGAGCCGCGCCGCCAGCGGCCGGAGCTGTGGGACCTCTACAACGGCCGCATCCGCCGCGGCGAGCACGTGCGCGTGTTCCCGCTCTCGAACTGGACGGAGCTCGACGTGTGGGAGTACATCCGCACCCAGGGCCTCGAGATCCCGTCGATCTACTTCGCCCACGAGCGCGAGGTGTTCGAGCGCGACGGCATGCTCTACGCGGTGTCCGAGTTCATCGAGCGCATGGACGGCGAGGATCCGTTCACCGCCTCGGTCCGCTACCGGACGGTCGGCGACATGAGCTGCACGGGCGCGGTGCGCTCCGACGCGGCGTCGCTCGACGACGTGATCACCGAGATCGCCGCCACGCGGGTCACCGAGCGCGGCCAGACGCGCGCGGACGACCGGGTGAGCGAGGCGGCGATGGAGGACCGCAAGCGCGAGGGCTACTTCTAGTGCCATCGCGCTCGAGCAACGTGGTCTGGCAGCAGGGGCTGCTCGACCGCGCGCAGCGCTGGGACGCGCTCGGGCATCCGGGCGCGACCGTGTGGATGACCGGGCTGCCGGCCTCCGGCAAGTCGACGGTGGCGGCGGCGGTCGAGGCGCGGCTGGTGGGGGAGGGGCGGCCCGCCTTCGTGCTCGACGGCGACAACCTGCGCCACGGGCTCAACGGCGACCTCGGCTTCTCGGCCGAGGACCGGGCCGAGAACGTGCGGCGCACAGCAGAGGTGTCGGCCCTGCTCGCCGATGCCGGCGTGGTCGTGCTGGTCGCGCTGGTCTCCCCGTACCGCGCCGACCGGGCGGCGGCCCGGGCCGTCCACGAGCGGCTCGAGCTGCCGTTCGTCGAGGTCCACGTGGCGACCTCGCTCGAGGAGTGCGAGCGCCGCGACCCGAAGGGCCTCTATGCCCGCGCCCGCGCGGGCGAGCTCCAGCACCTGACCGGGGTCGACGACCCGTACGAGCCCCCGGACGCGCCCGACGTCGTCGTCACCGGCGACGAGCCGCTCGAGACCGCCGCCGAGCGCGTCCTCGCCGCGCTCCCGCGCTAGCCCGCGTGCTCGAGCGCGGCCTCGCGCGTGGGGTGCACGGGGACCACGGCGTCCAGACCGGTGAGTGAGATCGCGCGCGTGATCGGCTGCTCCGGGCCGACGATCAGGTGCAGCTGGAGCTGGCGGTCGCGCAGCTCGGTGCCGAGCTCGAAGAGCACGTTGATCCCGGCGCTGTCGAGGTAGGTGATCCGCGTGAGGTCGACGAGGAGCGCGGCGCTTCGGTTGGAGAGCAGCAGCCGCACGCGTTCGCCGATCTCGGCGGCGTTCGAGGCGTCGATCTCGCCGTCGATCACGGCGATCGGGAGCTCGCCATGGCGCTCCTCGCTGACGGTTGCGATCCAGGTCATGCGGCCTCCTCGGCCAGCGTGCGCTCGAGTACGACCAGCGTCCCCTCGTCGGTGTGCTCCACGTCCACCCGCTCCATCAGCGCGCGCATCAGCGGCAGGCCCCGCCCGCGGTTGCTCCCGCGGGGCGGCCGCCAACGGCCGTGATCGCGCACGACCACGCGGACGCGACGGTCGTCGCACGTCGCCTCCACCTCGAACCACTCGCGCCCGGGGCGGTAGGCGTGCTCGACGGCATTCGCGCACGCCTCCTGGCAGGCGACCGTGATGTCGTAGATCTCGTCCTCGGTCGCCGACTGGGCACGCAGCCAGCGCCGCAGGAGCTGGCGGACGGCGACGAGGGAGTCGCGCTCGGCCGGCCACCGCGCGCGCAGCCGGTCGGGCGGTGGCGGCACCCGGACGGCGATCACGGCGATGTCGTCGGGGCGCTGCTCCGGCACCAGCCGATCGACGATCCCGGTGCACAGATCCTCGACGCTCCTATGGCCCGCAGAGAACGCGCGCAGACGCTCCAGGCCCTCGTCGATCGACCGGCCGCGCGATTCGACGAGGCCGTCGGTGAAGAGGACGACGGTCGTGCCGGTCGGGAACGGGTGGGCGTCGCACCGGTATCGGGCGACCGGCGTCGTGCCGAGCGCGATCCCTCCCGCGAGCGGGAGGAAGGACGCCGCGCCGTCGGGACCGATCACGAGCGGCGGCGGATGGCCGGCATTGACCAGCTCGAGCAGCTCCTCATCCGGGGTGATGACCATGTACGCGAGCGTCGTCATCGCGCGTCGGCCCCAGGCTCAGCATCAGGTTGTTCACGTGCTCGACGACCGCGTCGGGCGGATGATCGTCCGCCGCATACGCGCGCAGAGCCGTGCGGAGCTGGCCCATCACGGCCGCCGCCTCGAGACCGTGGCCGACGACGTCGCCGGTCGCCACGACGATGCGGCCGCGACTGAGCATGAACGCGTCGTACCAGTCGCCGCCCAGGCTCTCGCCGCTGGCGGGCAGGTAGCGGGTGGCGAGCTCGATCCCGGGGATGCGGCCGAGGTCGCTGGGCAGCAGGCGATGCTGGAGCGCCTCGGCCAAGCGGCGCTGCTCGTACAGCCTCGCGTGCTCGATCGCCACCGCGACGCGGTCGGCGGTGAGCTGGAGCAGGTCGGTCTCGTCGGCGGTGAAGTGGCGCGGGGTGAGGCTGCCGACGTGCAGGACGCCGATCACGCGGCCTTCGACGAGCAGGGGGACGCCGAGCAGCGAGCGGATGCCCTTCTCGCGCAGGATCGGGTTGAGGATGTCGGCGTGGTCGACGTCCTCGATCGCGATGGCGCGCCGCTCGGCGGCGATGCGGCCGGCGAAGCCGCGGCCGACGGGGATCTGGACGCCCTGCTCGACCTCCTCCTCGATGCCGCGGGCGGCGCGGGCCCGGACGACGCCGGCGCTCTCGTCGAGCAGGAGGATCGCCGCGGTGTCGGCGGACAGCACCTCGGTGATGCGGCTCAGGAGCTCCTCGAGCAGATCGTCCTGCGACAGGTACGCGAGCGCCGCGTCGGTGATCCGCTGGAGCGACTCGAGCCGGCGCGACGCCGCCTCCGCCTCCTCGCGCGCCAGCCGCTCGCCGTCATGCAGGTTCGTGTGTTCGATGGCCACCGCCAGGCGGTCGGCGGTGAGCTGGAGCAGGTCGGTCTCGTCGGCGGTGAAGTGGCGCGGGGTGAGGCTGCCGACGTGCAGGACGCCGATCACGCGGCCTTCGACGAGCAGGGGGACGCCGAGCAGCGAGCGGATGCCCTTCTCGCGCAGGATCGGGTTGAGGATGTCGGCGTGGTCGACGTCCTCGATTGCGATGGCGTGCCGCTCGGCGGCGATGCGGCCGGCGAAGCCGCGGCCGACGGGGATCTGGACGCCCTGCTCGACCTCCTCCTCGATGCCGCGGGCGGCGCGGGCCCGCACGACGCCGGCGCTCTCGTCGAGCAGGAGGATCGCCGCGGTGTCGGCGGACAGCACCTCGGTGATGCGGCTCAGGAGCTCCTCGAGCAGATCGTCCTGCGACAGGTATGCCAGCGCTGCGTCCGTGACGTACTGCAGCGCGGAGAACTCCGACACGCCGCGATGATACGGCTAGGTGCGGCTCGACCCCTGGCGCTCGATCAGCCACAGCGCGGTGGCGAGCAGGCCCGTGGTCGCGGCGTAGCCGAGTTCGACGGCGAGCAGCTCGTCGTCGAGCGGGGAGACGACGAGCCAGAGCAGGAAGAGCGCGGCGGCAGTGAGCCAGGCGGCCGCGGCGGCGCGGCCGCGGCCACGGGCGAGGGCGGCCTGGTTGAGCGTGTTCGCGGTCAGATGCAGTCCCATGCCGAGGCCGACCAGCATCAGCCCGCCGCGGCCGTAGTTGAAGTCCCCGCCGAACAGCGCGTCCATCGCCCACGGGCCGATCAGGCCGAGGCCGAGCACGACGGCGCCGGCGAAGGCGGCGATCGCGAGCACGGTGGCGCGGATCGCGCCGCGCAGCTCGGCGTCGCCGCCGGTGGCGGCGAGCCCTGAGAGGTGGGGGAGGAGGGAGGTCTGCACGGCCTGGAAGAGCTGCAGCGGCGCTCGCACGATCAGCAGCACGTTGAAGACGATGCCGGCCAGCGCGGCGTCGGCCGCCGTCGCGTCGACCGCCAGGACGGGCCCGTTGAGCACCGCCTGCTCGGCGGCCAGGATCGCCGCCGCCGCGCCCGCGAACTCCGCGCCCTCCCGCAGCGAGACCCCGCCCCGCTCGCCCCCGGGGACTCTCTCGCGCCGCCGGAGGGCCCACGGCAGCACGAGTAGGGAGGCCAGCGGCGCCGCCGCGATGCCGAGCGCGACGGCGCCCTGGCCGGACGCGATCCCGACCGCGACGGCGAGCGCGAACAGCAGGCGCGTGATCGCCTCCAGCAGGACGAGGCCGCCGTAGAGGCCGAAGCGCTGGTGCCCGGCCAGCCAGCCGCGCGCGAAGTAGCTGGCGGCGTACGCGAGCGCGGCGACGACCAGCACCCAGTACAGCTCGGCCGAGCCGTTGAAGAGGTCGTCCTGGATCGGTCCCCGGAGCGCGAGGGCGGCGGCGAGGAAGACCGCCGCCGCCGCGAGCTGGATCGTCAGCGGCACCCGCAGCGGATGCCCCTCGTGGCCGCGAGCCCGGCGCGCCGCGATCGTGTGGGCGAGCAGCTGCTCGACCGGGCGGTAGATGATCGAGATGATCAGGAACAGCACCGACCACAGGAGCGAGATGCCGGTGTAGTCGGCGGGGCTCAGCGAGTGGCTGGCCAGCGCGAAGTACGCGAACGTGACGACCCCGGTCGTCGCGATCCCGACGCTGAGGATGCGCGCGCCGCGGGCGTAGCTACTCATCCGGCGTGAACGTCAACGACGTCTCCAAGACGTTCCCGCGGAGACGCCTACACCCGCACGAGCAGCATCGTCCACGGAAACGGCGACCGGATCTCCTCCACCGTCCCATGCCGGGACACGAGCGCCACGAACCCCCGTCGCGACCAGTGGTTCAGATGCCCTGGGGTGTTCCCGAAGTCGCGCAGGTACGCGCCGCGGGCCATGTTGAGCGCCCGCCACAGTGGCTCGCGCGGGACGGAGACGAGCAGCCGGCCGCCGCGGGCGACGCGCGCCATCTCGGCGACCGTGTGCTCGGGGTCGGGCACGTGCTCGAGGACCTCGATCGCGGCCGCGGCGGCGAACTCGCCGTCGCCGAACGGCAGCCGCTCCGCCTTCATGACCCGGAACTCGAGGTTCGGCGCGTGGCGCGTGGCCCACTCGGCCTCGAGCGCCGGATCGGCGAGGTCGATCCCGACCACGCGGCCCGGCACGACCGCCGCCCAGCGCGCCGTGAGCACACCCTCGCCGCACCCGACGTCGAGCACGGACTGCGGCGCCGCGCGCTCGAACAGCTCGCCGAGGTCGCGCTCGAAGCGCGCCATCAGCCGCCGGACGACCGGGTTCTTCGACCCGTACTTGTCGTAGGTGTTGCCGGTGACCGTGCCCTCGGCGTCGCGCGTGACCGCGGCGCTCACAGCTTGACGGCCTCGCGGTCCTCGCCGGAGCCCTCGCGCTCGTCGCCTGAGCCGGAGCCCGAGCCGCGAGCCCGGCTCGTAGTGCGAGGGCGGCACGCCGAGCTCGAGCTCCACGCGCCGGATGCGCTCGAAGATCCGCTGGAGCGTGATCCGCTGGCCCGAGAGCAGGTCGCCGAGGATGCCGAGCGCGGCGAGCACCATCGCGGCGTTGAACAGCACGGCGCCGAGGATCAGCGACTGCACGTGCCCGGCGCCGTCGTCCTGGAAGAAGAAGTACGCGAAGCGGGCCCACACGCCGAGCGCGACGATGGCCACCAGCAACGCGGCGGTCATGAACACCCGCAGCGGCTCGTACATGGCGTAGATGCGGAAGATCGAGAGCCCGTTGCGGCGGATGTAGGTCCACGTCGACGGGAACAGGCGCGACTCGCGCAGCTTCGGGTTCGTGCGCACGGGCACGTGGTCGATCGCCACCGTCAGCTTGCCGGCCTGGATGATCGTCTCCAGCGTGTAGGTGAACTTCGAGACGACCTGCATCGCCAGCGCGGCCTCGCGGTTGTACGCCCGGAAGCCGGAGGTGGTGTCGGGCACCGCGGTCTGCGACGCCTGGCGGACGACCCACGAGCCGAGCCGCTGGAGCAGCTTCTTCGGCCGCGAGAAGTGCTCGACCGTCATGACCTCGCGGTCGCCGACCACCATGTCGGCGTCCCCGGCCACGATCGGGGCGACGAGCCGGGCGATGTCGGGCCCGTAGTACTGGTTGTCGGCGTCGGTGTTGACGATCACGTCGGCGCCGAGCTTAAGCGCCGCATCGAGCCCCGCCTGGAAGCCCGATGCCAGCCCCTTGTTGTTCGTCAGCCGCACGATGTGGTCGACCCCGTGGGCGCGCGCGACCTCGAGCGTCCGGTCGGTGGAGCCGTCGTCGATGACCAGCCACTCGACCGCGTCGAACCCCGGCAGCTCCCGCGGCAGGTCGGCCAGCGTGACGGGGAGCGCCTCCTCCTCGTTCAGGCATGGGATCTGGATGATCAGCTTCATGACGCCTCGATAGACGGTACCGCCGGGAGTTAGTTGACCCCTCAGTCAATATCCTTTGCACGCCAGTGACCCCGCTCCTCCAGACCGACGCCGTCCATCTCGCCCGCGCGATCGAGCTCGCGGAGGCTGGGCGGGGGCGGACGACCCCGAACCCGCTCGTCGGCGCGGTCGTGGTCAAGGACGGCGAGGTGCTCGGCGAGGGCTTCCACACCGCCTACGGAGCGCCGCACGCCGAGCGCGAGGCGCTCGCCGCGTGCGGGGACGCCGACACGCGCGGGGCGACGATGTACGTCTCGCTCGAGCCGTGCTGCCACCACGGCCAGACCCCGCCGTGCACCGAGGCGCTGATCGAGGCCGGCATCGCCCGCGTGGTCGTCGGCTCCGACGACCCGACCGAGAAGGCCGCCGGGCGCGGCCTGGGGATCCTGCGCGACGAGGGAGTCGAGGTCGTGGTGGCCGACGGCGAGACGGCCGCGCGCGCCCGGCTGCTCAACCAACCGTTCCGCAAGCACGCGCGCACCGGCCGCCCCTACGTGCTGTTCAAGTCGGCGATGACGCTCGACGGCAAGGTCGCCACCCGCACCGGCGACTCGAAGTGGATCTCGGGCGAGGCGTCCCGCCGGATGGCCCACCACTGGCGCGCGGAGTGCGACGCGGTGGCCGTCGGCATCGGGACCGCGCTGGCCGACGACCCGCTGCTCACCGCCCGCGTCGACGGCGTGCACCGCCAGCCGCGCCGCGTCGTGTTCGACTCCGAGGCGCGGCTGCCGCTCGACTCCCAGCTCGTCCGCGGGGCCGCCGAGCTCCCGCTCACCGTGGTCATCTCGCGCGCCGCGCCGCGCCTGGCCGCCGATGCGCTCGAGGTCGCCGGCGCCGACGTGATCGTGGCCACCGGCGAGAACGAGCCCGCGCGCGTGCGCAACGCGCTGGCCCAGCTCGGCGCCACCGGCGTCACCTCGATCCTGCTCGAGGGCGGCCCGCACCTCGCGGGCGCGTTCCTCGACGCCGGCGAGCTCGACGAGATCCGGCTCTTCGTCGCTCCGGTCGTACTCGGCGGCTCGCACGCGCGCGACCCGCTGGAGGGGGAGGGGGTGGAGCGGATCGCCGAGGCGACCCGCGCGCTCACGCTCGACTGCTCCCGCGTGGCCGGCGACGTGCTGATCTCCGCGCGCCTGAGAGAGTGGTAGCCGTGTTCACCGGGCTGGTCGCGGACCTCGGGACGGTCACGGCGGTCGACGCCAGCGACGCCGGCGTACGGCTCACGGTGGAGACGGGGCTCGAGCTGCGCGAGGGCGACTCGATCGCCGTCAACGGCGTCTGCCTGACCGCCACGTCGCTCCCGGACAACGCCTTCACAGCCGACGTGATGCACGAGACGCTGCGGCGGTCGTCGCTCGGCGCGCTCGAGCCGGGATCGCGGGTGAACCTCGAGCTGCCGCTGCGCGCCGCCGATCGCCTGGGCGGCCACTTCGTGCAGGGGCACGTCGACGGCCTGGGCACGATCTGGGACGTGCGTGAGGAGGGCTTCTCCCACGTGGTGACCATCGGCCTCGAGCCGGCGCTGCTGCGCTACGTGATCGAGAAGGGGTCGATCGCGGTCGACGGCGTGTCGCTCACCGTGTCGGCCGTCGGCGACGACTGGCTGCAGGTCTCCCTCGTTCCTGAGACGCTTGAGCGCACGGTGCTGGGCGCGGCGACGACCGGCACGCCGGTGAACCTGGAGGTGGACGTGCTCGCCAAGTACATCGAGAAGCTGGTACCCGCCCGATGAGCGCCTTCGTGTCGATCGACGAGGCGATCGAGGAGATCCGCGCCGGCCGGATGGTCGTGGTGTGCGACGACGAGGACCGCGAGAACGAGGGCGACCTCACGATGGCGGCGCAGTTCGCGACGCCCGAGGCGATCAACTTCATGGCCAAGGAGGGGCGCGGGCTGATCTGCCTCGCACTCACCCCGCAGCGCTGCGACGAGCTGGGGCTCGACCTCATGGCGGCGAAGAACGAGTCGCCGTTCGACACCCCGTTCACGGTCACCATCGAGGCGCGCGACGGCGTCACCACCGGCATCTCGGCGGCCGACCGCGCGCGCACCATCCAGGTGGCGATCGACCCGGCGGCCGCGCCGCGCGACCTCGTGCAGCCCGGCCACATCTTCCCGCTCAAGGCCAAGCCCGGCGGCGTGCTCGAGCGCACCGGCCAGACCGAGGCGGCGGTCGACCTCGCGCGCCTGGCCGGCCTCAACCCGTCCGGCGTCATCTGCGAGGTCATGAACGACGACGGGACGATGGCGCGCGTACCCGACCTGGAGCGCTACTGCGCGCACCACGGGCTGAAGATGATCACGGTCGCCGACCTGATCGCCTACCGGCGCCGCCACGACAAGCTGGTCGAGCGCGTCGTGACGACGCGGCTGCCGACCGGCTTCGGGGAGTTCGACGTCGTCGGCTACCGCTCGCTGGTCGACGACAAGCACCACGTGGCGATGGTCAAGGGCGAGATCGACGGCCAGCCCGACGTGCTCGTGCGCGTGCACTCGGAGTGCCTGACCGGCGACGTCTTCCACTCGCTGCGCTGCGACTGCGGCGAGCAGCTCGAGTCCGCCCTGGCGATGATCGAGCACGAGGGCCGCGGGGTGCTGCTCTACCTCGCCCAGGAGGGGCGCGGCATCGGCCTCCTCAACAAGCTCAAGGCCTACAACCTGCAGGACAAGGGGCTCGACACGGTGGACGCCAACCTCGAGCTCGGCCTCCCCGTCGACCTGCGCGACTACGGCATCGGCGCCCAGATCCTGTCCGACCTCGGGCTGACGTCGATCCGCATCCTCACCAACAACCCGAAGAAGATCCGCGGCCTCGAGGGCTACGGGCTGTCGGTCAGCGACCAGATCCCGATCGTGCACGCCTCCAACCCGCACAACGAGGCGTACCTGCGCGCCAAGCGCGACCGCCTCGGGCACTCGCTCCATCACCAGGGACTCCCGCTCGACGAGCAGATGGTCCACGACGAGCACTCCCGCGACCGCGAGGCCGGCCGCGGGTGAGCGATCGCATCTTCGCGATCGCTGTCGGCCGCTTCTACACCGACCTCGCCGAGCGGCTCGTGGCGGGCGCGCAGCGCGCGTTCACCGAGGCCGGCCATGCGCCGGCCGACGTGCATGACGTCCCGGGCGCGTTCGAGCTCCCGCTCGCCGCCCGCTACCTCGCCGAGACGGGCCGCTACGCGGGCATCGCCTGCCTGGGCGCGGTGATCCGGGGGGAGACCGACCACTACGACTATGTCTGCGCGGAGGCCGCGCGCGGCATCCAGGACGTCCAGCTGAGCACCGGCGTGCCGTGCTCGTTCGGGGTCCTCACGGTGGAGACGATGGAGCAGGCCCTCGCCCGCACCGGCGGCGGCAAGCGCGACCAGGGCGCGCACGCCGCCGAGGCCGTCATGGCCCTCTCCAGCCTCCGGGAAGCTCTGCGCTCTTGACTGTTTGAGCGTGCCCCCTTGCGGTCATAAGTCCGCAATGCGCACACTTAGGCTGATCGCCGTCGCGGGGACCGCGGCGCTCCTCGCCCCGGCCACGTCTCAGGCGGCGACGTGGCGCGGAACGACCGAGCAGGGGAGGGTGGCCAAGGTCGTCAAGCGCGGCGGGAAGGTCACGAGCGTGGAGATCCGCTACCTCGCCCAGTGCGGTGACGGCGAGGTACTCCGTGGCGGCACGGTGTTCCGGCCGCCGCTCAAGGTGTCTGCGCCCCGGCGGTTCGAGGACGGCGGCTCGTACAGCTTCGGGCTCGGCAACGGCGAGCGTGCCCGCGCGCGGGTCTACGCGCGCGGCAAGCGGCGGGCGGGCGGCGTGTGGACCGGCGACTTCCGGGTGCGGGCGCGGGTCACGAAGGACGGCCGCTTCGTGACGTGGTGCAAGCTCAGCCAGACGGGCTGGTCGGCACGCCGGATCCGATAGCCGCGAGCACCGCGGCGAGCGCCGGGCGGTGCCCGGCCCCGGCGCGGGTGGCGGTGAACACGACCCGTGAGAGGTCCGCGCCGGCGATGGCGCGGACCGCGACCGTGGGCGGCACCCCGCGCAGCGCGAGCGCGGGCAGCAGCGTCACCGCGTGCCCCTGGGCGACGAGCGCGAGCAGCATCGAGAGCTCGTTCGTGCGATGCCGCACGTCGGGCTCGAAGCCGCCGCGCTCGGCGCAGACCCGGCGGACCAGCTCGGCCATGCCGCCACGCTCGTAGCCGACGGCCCAGGTCGAGCCGGCGAGCTCGCCGAGCGCGACCGGCCCGTCGCCGGCGGCGGAAGGATGCCCGGCGGGGAGGGCGATCTGCACGGGCTCGACGAACAGGTCCGCCCGCTCGATCCCGGGCCGGGCCGGGCGCGGGCTGCCGCTCCACTCGTCGGCCAGCGCGAGGTCGATCGCGTGCGAGCGCAGCGCCTCGAGCGCCGGCTCGGTCTCGGCCTCGACGAGCTGGACCTCGACGTCCGGGTGCGTCCCGCGCAGCTCGGCCATGGCGGGCAGCAGGAGGTGCAGGCTGGCCGTCTGGAACGACCCCACGCGCACGACGCCCCGGACGGCGCCCGCGGCGGCCGCCGCCAGGTCGGCCTCGGCGCGCTCGACGCCGGCCAGCAGCGACTCGGCGTGGGTCACGAGCACGAGAGCGGCGTCGGTCAGCCGCACGCGCCGGCCGGCGGGCTCGAACAGTGCCGTCCCCGCCTCGCGCTCGAGCACGCCGAGCTGCTGCGACACCGTCGACGGGCTGTACGACAGCGCCTCGGCGACCGCGCTGACCGTGCCGCGGCGGTGCAGCTCGTGCAGCAGGCGCAGGCGGCGGAGGTCCAGCATTGTTCGACATCATCGCACGGAACCGTACGGATATATCCGTTGCTCTCGATGAATCGTTCGCGCATGATCGGCTCATGCGCGGCGCCCTTCTCTGCCTCCTCTCGGCCGCGGCCTTCGGGACGCTTGGCATCTTCGGCAAGCTCGCCTCGGACGCCGGCGCCAGCATCACCAGCACGCTGTTCGTGCGCTTCTCGCTCGCGGCCGCCGTCTTCGCCGTGCTGGTGTGGGCGACCGGCGGCTGGGCCGCCCTCCGGCGGCTGCCGCGCCGGGTCGTGCTCACCGGGCTTGGCCTCGGCGCCGTGGGCTACAGCCTCCAGTCGGGGCTCTTCTTCCTGGCCATCGGCCGGCTCGACGTCGCCCTCGTCTCGCTGCTGCTCTACACGTACCCCGCGTTCGTGACGGTCGCCGCGCTCATCCTCGGGCGGACGCAGCCGAGTGCCCGCACCTGGCTGGCGCTCGCCGTCGCGTCGGTCGGCCTCGTGCTCGTGCTGGCCGCCGCCGGCGCCGCGAGCTTCGACGTGCTGGGCGCCGGCCTCGCGCTCGCCGCCTCGCTCACCTACACCACGTACATCCTCGTGTCGGACGGGATCGTCGGCGAGGTCGAGCCGTTCACGCTCTCGGCGCTGGTCCTCACGGGCGGCACCGTCAGCTTCACGGTCGCGGGCGCGGTGACCGGCACCCTCGACCTCGGTCTCTCGGGCGAGGCCTGGCTGTGGCTCGTGCTGATCGCGCTGGTGAGCACGGTCGTCGCGGTCTCGGCGTTCTTCGCCGGCCTGCGCCGCGTCGGTCCGTCCGAGGCCGCGATCCTCTCGACCTTCGAGCCGCCGGTGACGGTGGCGCTGGCGTTCCTCGTGCTCGGGGAGCGGCTCACCCCCGTGCAGCTCGCAGGCGGTGCGCTCGTGCTCTCCGCCGTGGTCCTGCTCCAGCTGCCCGGCCGGCTCAGTCCCCGCCCTTGGCGGCTTTTTGTGCCTTCTTCAGCTCGGACTTGACCTCGGCGTTGTTGCCGTAGGTGTTCAGGCGCTGCTCGAGATAGGGGATCGCCTCGTCGGGCCGGCCGAGCGCGTTGAGCGCCGCGCCGACCTCGTACAGCGCGTAGCCGCACGGGTTCAGCTCCTGCGCGTCCCCGCACGCCTCGAGCGACTGCTGTGAGAGGGCCAGCGCCTGCTCGTAGTTCCCCGCCTGACGGGCGTTGAAGCCCTGGACCTGGAGATCGCCCGCGCGCTGAAGGTCGGGCTCGCCCGACGCCTCCGGCGTGGTCGTCTCCTCCGGCGTCGCCGTCGGCTCGGCCGTCTCCTCCGGCGTCGGGGTCGGTTCGCGCGTCTTCTCCGGGGTGCGCTCGGCCGTCGCGGTCGGCGTCGGCTGCGCGGCCTGCTCGCCGTCCCCGTCTCCGCCGCCTGACAGGAGCACGAACCCGACCACGGCGATCAGCAGCAACCCCGCAAGCGCGGCGAGCAGCGCGGCGCCGGGGCGGCGGTCGCGTCCGTCGTCGTCCCGGCGCGGCGGTGCGGCGGGCGGAGGCGGGGGCGCTGCAGGCGCGTCGAGGCGCCGGGTGGCCTCCGTGGCCGGGGCTGCCGCCGCCGCCGCGACCGGCTTCGCGCCCATCGCTCCGTCGAGCGCCTCGACCATCTCCCTGGCGCTCGGCCACCGCTCGCCCGGCTCCTTGGCCATGCCGCGGTCGAGCACGCGGTCGACGCCGGCGGGGAGCGACGGATCACGCTCGGTGGCCAGCGGCGGCGGGTCCTCGACGTGCGCGCGGGCCTGGGCCGCGAAGTGCTCGGCCTGGAACGGCTTGGTGCCGGTCAGCAGCTCGAAGGCGACGATGGCCAGGGCGTAGCGGTCCGAGGCCGGTGTGGCCGGCTCGCCGACCGCCTGCTCGGGCGAGATGTACGAGGCGGTGCCGAGCACCTGCCCGGTCATCGTCAGCGCGTCCTCCATGGCCAGGCGGGCGATCCCGAAGTCCGCGATCGCGAGCCGGTCGCGCTCGTCGAGCAGGAGGTTGCCGGGCTTGATGTCGCGGTGCACCACGCCGGCGGCGTGCGCGGCGTCGAGCGCCCCGGCTGCCTCGCGCAGCCAGCGCAGCGCGGTGTCGTCGGCGATCGTCCGGCCGTCCCGCAGCCGGTCGCCGACGGTGCCGCCGCCCATCAGCTCCATCACCATGAACGCGCGGCCGTCGTGCTCGCCGACGTCGTAGATCGTGACCACGTGGGGGTGGGTCGAGAGACCGGCGGCGGCGCGGGCCTCGCGCTCGAACCGCTGGCGCGCGCGGTCGTCCTCGGACAGGTGGGAGGCGAGCACCTTGACCGCCACCGAGCGGTTCAGGAGCTGGTCGTGCGCCTCCCAGACACCGGCCATCCCGCCGTTCGCGATGTGGCGGACGACGCGGTAACGCTCGGGCAGCGAAATACGAGCCGGACTGGCCGGGGGCACCAAGACACCGTACCCAAGCCCCCCTGTCGCTATGCTTGCCGGCCCTATGGCCCGTGTCTGCCACTCCTGCGGAAAGCGCCCCGCGTTCGGCAACAGCCGGTCGCATTCGATGGTCGCCACCAGGCGGCGTTTCGACCCGAACCTCCAGAAGGTCCGGATCCGCGAGGACGGAGCCCCGCTGCGGGTCTATGTCTGCACCCGCTGCCTGAAGGCCGGCAAGGTCACCAAGGCGTAGCGGCGATTCCGCCGCCGCTGAGCGTAACGTCGACCGGAGGTCGGCGAGTGGGGTTTTCGCCGACCGGAGGGCGGAACACTTAATCAAGATGGCCGATCCCAGCCTCATACGCTTCCGCGCTGTCGTCGAAGGCGCCCTACTCGAGTTCGAGTCCCGCCGCCGCGAGGTCAACGACCTCAACGTGTTCCCGGTCGCCGACGGCGACACGGGCGACAACATGGCGCTCACCCTGCGCGCCGTGCTCGACGAGCTGGACCGCCTGTCCGCCCAGGGTGACATCGACGACATCGGGCGCGACGAGCTGGTGGACAACGTCGCCCGCGCGGCGCTGCTCGGCGCGCGCGGCAACTCGGGCGTCATCCTCTCCCAGCTCCTGCGCGGCGCCGCCGAGGAGCTGATCTCCCGCCCCGGGGAGCTGGTCGACCCGGTGCTGGTCGCCGCCGCGATGGCCCGCGCCGCCGACCGCGCGTACTTCTCCGTGCGCGAGCCGGCCGAGGGCACGATCCTCACGGTCGTGCGCGAGATGGCCGCGCGGGTGGCCTCCGAGATCGCGCACATGGAGCAGCCGCGCCTGCACAACGAGGTGCCTGACGACGAGCAGAACGCGATGATCGCCGGCGTGCTCGAGGCCGCGCTGCGCTCGGGCGAGCTGTCCGTCGCGCGCGGGCCGGAGCTGCTGCCGATCCTGCGCGAGGCCGGAGTGGTCGACGCCGGCGGCTACGGCCTGACCGTGATGTTCGCGGGCGTGATCGCCGCCCTGCGCGGCACCGCGGCGCCGGAGCTCGCCCACCACGCGCCGGCCCGCGTCACGCACCCGCAGCACGAGTCGACGACCTACCGCTACTGCACGAACTTCGCGGTCACCGGCCAGGGGATGGAGCCCACGTCGTGGACCGAGCCGCTCGAGGAGCTGGGCGACTCGGTGCTCGTCGTCGGCGACGGCCACACGCTCAAGGTCCACCTCCACACGGACGAGCCGGAGCGCGCGACCGGGCTGTTCGCCGGCGTGGGCGAGGTCTCCCACCTCGACGTCGCCGACATGACCGAGCAGGTGGCCGACCGCAGCGAGCGGCTCGCCGAGGCGATCCAGGCCTGCGGTGTGCTCGCCGTGGTCTCCGGCATCGGGGTCGGGGAGCTGTTCGAGAACATGGGGGCCGTCGCACTCGACGGCGGCGGCACGATGAACCCGTCGACCTACGAGCTGCTGGCCGGCATCCACGACGTCCCCGCCGAGGAGGTCGTCGTGCTCCCCAACTCGCCGAACGTGATCATGGCCGCCGAGCGCGCCGCCGAGCTGGCCGAGAAGGCGGTGCACGTGGTCGCGTCCCGCTCGATGCAGGCCGGGCTGGCCGCGGTGGTGGCGCTCGACCCCGACCGCACGGCCGCCGACAACGCGACCGCGATGCGCGAAGCGCTCGCCCACGTGCGGACGGGCGCCGTCACCCACGCGGCGCGCGACGACGTCGGGGGCCGCTTCCGCCGCGGCGACGCCGTCGGCTTCGTCGACGAGGTGATCGTCGCCTGGGGCGAGCCGGGGGAGACGCTCGAGGCTGTGCTCGGCGAGCTGGGTCGCGAGGCCGAGCTCCTGACGCTGATCGAGGGCGACGGCGCGCCGCTCGAAGGCGCCGCGGTGGCCGCGCTCGCGCCCGGCGGCGTCGACGTCGAGTACTCCCGCGGAGACCAGCCCGCCTACTGGTGGCTGATCTCCGCCGAGTGATCCGACCCGCCGATCATCATTGCCGCCGTGGCCCCCACGGCCTTCGCGACCGCTGATCCGCTGACCGACGAGGCGCTGCGCGCCTCCGTGCCGCGCTACCCGCGGCCGTCGCGGCTCGCGGCGCCGCTGCCGGTCTCGCCGCCGAAGGCGGCCGCCGCCGCCGAGCGGCTCGGGCTGCTCACGGTGCGCGACCTGCTCGAGTACCTCCCGCGCGACCGCGGCAGCGCCCGCACGCTGATCGACCTCTCCCCGGGCGAGACGGCGACCGTCGTCGTGGAGGTCCGCTCGATCTCGAGCCGCCCGGTCCGGCGGCGCGGCATGCGCCCGCTCGTCGAGGCCGTGGTGGCCGACGAGACCGGGACCATGAAGGCGACGTTCTTCAACCAGCCGTGGCTGGAGCGCAAGTACCGGGCGGGCACGCGGCTGCTGCTCCAGGGCAAGTACGAGGCCCGCAACCGCTTCCGGGTGCAGTTCCACGCCGAGACCGGCGAGGCCGTGGGCGCGGAGGCTTCCGAGGTCGCGACGTACCCGGCGACCGACGGCCTCTCGTCGACCCAGATCCTCGCCCTCGTCCGCGAGTGGCGGGGCGCTGCCCGCGACGCGCTCGAGCCGCTGCCGGCCCGGCTGCGCGTCCACGACGGGCTGCCGGATCGCTGCGCGGCGCTCGAAGCCGCGCACTTCGGCGACCACGAGGGTGGGCGGCGGCGGCTGGCCTACGACGAGCTGCTGCTCGTGCAGATCGCGCTCCTGCGGCGTCGCGCCCGGCGCCGGGAGGGCTCACGCGCCGCCGCGCTCGACCCGCCCGGCGAGCTGACCGCGCGGTGGCTCGGCGAGTCGCTGCCGTTCGAGCCCACAGGCGACCAGCGGCGGGCGATGGACGCCGTCGACGAAGAGGTCATGCGCGACCGGCCGATGCAGCGGCTGCTGATGGGGGAGGTGGGCTCGGGGAAGACCGTCGTCGCCCTGTACGCGATGCTGCGGGCCGTCGAGTCGGGCGCCCAGGCGGCGCTGATGGCGCCCACCGAGACGCTCGCCGAGCAGCACTTCGCGACGCTCCAGGCACTGATGCCCGGCGAGCTCGTGCAGGCGGCCCTGCTCACCGGCTCGACCCCGGCCGGCCGCCGCGCCGACCTCCTCGGCAAGCTGGCCACCGGGGAGCTGAAGCTGCTCGTCGGCACCCACGCGCTGATCGAGGAGGCGGTCGAGTTCGACAACCTGGCCGTCGTCGTGGTCGACGAGCAACATCGCTTCGGCGTCAACCAGCGGCGCGCGCTCGACCGCAAGGCGCCGAGCTCGCTGGCGCCGCACGTGCTGCACATGACCGCGACGCCGATCCCGCGCACGCTCGCGCTCACCGCCTACGGCGACCTCGACGTCACGGTGCTGCGCGAGCTGCCCGCCGGCCGCCGGCCGATCCACACCCACGTGTGCGCGACCGAGCACGAGCGGTCGCGGGCCTACGAGCGCATCCGCGAGGAGCTGCGCGCCGGCCGCCAGGCGTTCGTGGTGTGCCCGCTGGTGGAGGAGTCCGAGGCGCTCCAGGCGCGCGCCGCGACGGCCGAGTACGAGCGGCTGCGCACCGGCGAGCTGCGCGACTTCCGGGTCGTGCTCCTTCACGGCCAGATGCGCCCGCGCGAGAAGCAGGAGTCGATGGCCGCGTTCGCGGCCGGCGGCGCCGACGTGCTGGTGGCCACGACCGTGATCGAGGTCGGCATCGACGTCCCGAACGCGTCGGTGATGCTCGTCGAGGACGCCGAGCGCTACGGCATCTCACAGCTGCACCAGCTCCGCGGACGCATCGGGCGCGGCGAGCACGAGTCGCTGTGCCTGCTGTTCGGGCCCAAGGAGTCGGCCCGCCTGCGAGCCCTGGGCGCCCACCACGACGGCTTCAAGCTCGCCGAGATCGACCTCGAGCTGCGCGGCGAGGGGGAGATGCTCGGGACGCGGCAGTCAGGCATGCAGGCGTTCCGCTTCGCCCGCCTGCCCGAGGACGTCGAGCTGCTCGAGCGCGCCCGCATGCGGGCGCGGACGATCCTCGACGCCGACCCCGAGCTGCGCGAGCCCGAGCATGCCCTGCTCGCCGACGCGCTGGTCGCCGCGTTCGGCGCCGACGCGCTCGAGCCGATCCCCGCGTAGCGAGCCGGCATAAACCACCCGTTTCCGACGTCTTGGTGTGAAATGCACACGATCATGCTTCCCCAGCTCTCCGGCGAACGGCCCTTCATCACCGACGGTGGCCTCGAGACCACGCTCATCTTCCACGAGGGGCTCGAGCTGCCCGACTTCGCATCCTTCGACCTCCTCAAGGACGCTGCCGGCGTCGAGGCCCTGCGCCGCTATTACGCCCCCTACGTCGCGGTCGCCCGCGAGCGCGGGACCGGCATCGTGCTCGACACCGCGACCTGGCGCGCGAGCCGCGACTGGGCCGAGCGGCTCGGCTACTCGCCGGCCGAGCTCGCGGAGGCCAACCGCGGCGCCGTCGAGCTGATCCGGGAGATCGCGGACTCCGCGCCGGACGTCCCCGCCGTGGTCAACGGCGTCGTCGGGCCGCGCGGCGACGGCTACGTGGTCGGCGACGCGATGACCGCGGACGAGGCCACCGAGTACCACGCCGAGCAGATCGGCACCTTCGTCGGCGCGGGGGTCGACATGGTGAGCGCGATCACGATGACCTACGTCGACGAGGCGATCGGCATCGCCCGCGCCGCCGAGGACGCCGGCGTTCCGTCGGTCATCTCGTTCACGGTCGAGACCGACGGCCGCCTGCCGAGCGGGCAGCCGCTGCGCGAGGCGATCGAGCAGGTCGACGAGGCGACGGACTCGGCGCCCGCGTACTTCATGATCAACTGCGCACACCCGACGCACTTCGCCGCCGTGCTGGAGGAGGGCGGCCCGTGGCTCGAGCGGATCGGCGGCCTGCGGGCGAACGCGTCGACCATGAGCCACGCCGAGCTCGACGAGGCCGAGGAGCTGGACGAGGGCGACCCCGTCGACCTCGGCGCCCACTACGCCGCCGTGCATTCGCGGCTCTCGGGTGTCTGCGTGCTCGGCGGCTGCTGCGGGACCGACGCGCGGCACGTCGCCGAAGTCGCCGCCGCCTGGACGACCCGCGACTAGCCGCCGAGCACGATCTGGCTCTGCAGCGTCTTGGCCACGAGGGCGTCGGCGGTGCGCAACTCGGTCTCGACCACGATCAGCGTGCGGCCGGCGCGCAGCGGCGTGGCCGTCGCCGTGACCGTTCCGCCGCGAACCGGCGCGAGGAGGTTCGTCTTGGACTCGATCGTCGTCGTGCCCGTCGCGCCGTCGGGCAGGTTGAGGAACGCGCACACCGCGCCGGCCGTGTCCGCGAGGCTCATCAGCGCGCCGCCGTGCATCGTTTCCGCCGCCGTGCAGAGCTCCTCGCGCCAGTCGAGCTCGAGCTCCACGGCGTCCGGCGCCGCCTCGACGACGCGGATGCCGAGCAGCCCTGCGAGCGGGACGACGGCGTGCAGCGTCGTGGTGTCGAACGTGGCGCTCACGTCGCGCCAGTCTGACTGACGGCGGGCCGGCGCGGGAAGATCCACGGATGCGCGTGATCGCCGGGCAATGGGGCGGGCGGCGGCTGCAGGCTCCGCCCGGGGACGCGACCCGGCCGACCTCCGACCGCGTGCGCGAGGCGCTGTTCTCGATCCTCGGCGACCGCGTCGACGGCGCCCGGGTGCTCGACCTGTTCGCCGGCTCCGGCGCGCTGGGGATCGAGGCGCTCTCGCGCGGCGCCGCCCACGCGACGTTCGTGGACAGCGCGCCGGCCGCGATCCGCTCGCTCAGGGCCAACCTCGAGGCGCTCGGGGCGGACGCCGAGGTCCGCCGCGCCGACGCCCGTCGGTTCCTCGGTGCCGCATCGGCGGCCGGGCGCTACTACGATCTCGTCTTCCTCGACCCGCCGTACCGGCTGGCGGGGCGTGTCGGGGGCGAGCTGGCGGCGGTGCTGCCGGCCGTGCTGGCTCCCGGTGCGGCGGTGGTCGTGGAGAGCGACCGCCGCGCCCCGATCGACCTCGAGCTCCCGCTCATCGACGAACGCCGCTACGGCGACACACTGATCCGCATCCATGGCCCCTGACCCCCGCATCGCCGTCTGTCCCGGCTCCTACGACCCGATCACCAACGGGCACGTCGACGTCATCACGCGCGCGTCGGTGATGTTCGACGAGCTGATCGTGGCGGTGGTCAACGCCTCCATGCGCAAGAGCAAATCGCTGTTCAGCGCCGAGGACCGGATCGAGTTCATCGAGGTCGCGACCGGCCATCTGCACAACGTCCGCGTCGAGCCGTTCTCCAACCTCGTGGTCGAGTTCGCGCGCGAGCGGGGCGCCAAGGCGATCGTCAAGGGCCTGCGTGCGATCTCGGACTTCGAGTACGAGCTGGAGATGAATCAGCTCAACCGCCAGTTGGCCTCGGACATCGAATCGATCTACCTGATGGCGTCCCCGCAGTACAGTTTTCTCTCCTCGAGCGGAGTCAAGGAGATCGCCACGTTCGGTGGCGACGTCTCCGACCTCGTCCCGGAGCCGGTTGCGCGGCGATTGAAGGAAGCGCTCGCGCGCTGACGAAACAGGGAGCGCCATGGACGTCCTGGTACTGATCGACAAGCTGGACGACCTCGTCCACAACGCCAAGCAGGTCCCACTGACGGACCAGGTCCGCGTGGACAAAGAGGAGATCTACGACATCCTCGACCAGATGCGCGCGACGATCCCCGAGGAGATCAAGCAGGCGCGCTGGATCGTCAAGGAGCGCCAGGAGATGCTGGCGGAGGCCAAGCGCGAGGCCGAGCGGATCGTCAAGGAGGCGCGCGAGCGCCAGACGCAGCTCGTCTCCCAGCAGGAGGTCACCCGCGAGGCCGAGCGCCAGGCCGAGGACATCATCGGCGAGGCCCGCGCCCGCGAGCGTGAGATCCGTCTGGGCGCTGAGGACTACGCGGACGAGATCCTGAACACGCTCGAGGTCAACCTCTCGAAGTTCATCGCCGCCGTCCAGCGGGGCCGCGAGCGGCTCCAGGGCCGCGACGAGCCCGCCGAAGTCTCGTAGCGTCCCCTTCGACCCCGGCGAACGTCAACGGCGGCATTGAGGGAAGGGCGCGGAGTGTCGTGGCAATCCGCGGGTGTTTCGTTGCAGTTCCGGCCGGTCCGGAAAGTAGTGGGTCTGGAAAGTCTCGCTATACGGGACTTAGCAACCCCACGCGAAAGTGGAGTGTCGAAACCGTGACACTCCGCCTCCCTACCCAGCCGCAGTTGACTTTGACGTTCGCCGGCGTCGCCGGTCGGCCCGCGGCGACGCGCGGGCGGCGCTACTCGGCCGCCTCGGCGACCATCAGGTCGATCTGCTCGAGGTGACCGCGCACGCGCCTGGCCATGTCCTCGACGATCTTCTGCACGCCCTCGATCTGACCCGCGGCGCTGGTGAGCTGGCTCTTGATCCGGCGCACGTCCTCCATCGCCACCGTCGCGCGCTCGACCTCCGCGCGCACGGCCGAGGCGTCGAGCCCGTCGGCGCCGCCCTTGGCCATCACCACGCGGGCGCGGGCCAGCGAGTAGGCGACCTCGAGCGCCAGCCGCGAGCCTTCCTCGGGGTCGTAGACCACGAACAGCTTGTCGCCGTTCACCTCGCGCAGCTGGGTCGCCCGGGCCGGGAGCTTGTCCTCGGAGGGGACCACCCACACCGCGTAGTCGGCGGCGCGCTGGTTCATCGCCTCGTCGAGCTCGGTCAGCGCCTCGTTGCGGGAGCGGCGGGAGTTCTTGGCCTCGAAGACGAGCCGCCCGCGGGGGCGACCGGCGCAGCCGTCGATGTCGACCACCACGTCGCCCTTGCGGCCGCCGACGCCGCGCAGGTCGCCGACGCCGTCGCAGTCGTCGCCGTGCCCGGCGGCGATCCCCTCGAGCGCCTCGAGCACGGCCTCCTCGTAGGGCCGCCCCTTCGCGGTCGAGCGGTCGTGCTCGGCGGCGACCTCGCTCGCCTTCGCCTTCTCGGCCTGGAGCTTGGCGACCTCGAGCTGGAGCTCGCCGAGGCGGCCGCTCATCTCCCGGAGGTGGGTGTGCTGCTGGTCGGACGACTGCTTGATGGCGGCCACCGCGGCGCGCTGGAAGGTGGCGAGCGGGTTCGACTCGTCGGCCGTGGAGAACTGCTTGAAGAGCTTCTCGCGCGACTCGGCGAGCAGCTCGCCGACCGCCGCGCGGACCTGGTGCTGCACCGCCGTGCTCGACTCGGCGCCGAAGTGGCGCTGGAGCACCCGGGTGACGTGCCCGCTTTCGGGCCCGAAGGCCTCCTCGAGACGCGTGCGCAGCTCGGTCACCACGGCCTCGGAGGTCTGCCCGAGGCGCTCCTCGACCTCACGCGACGCGTTCTCGAGGTCCTGGCGCAGCACCTCGACCGACGCGCCGGCGTGCTCGCGGTCGAGGATGCGGGCGCCGATCTCGATCGCGTCGGCGACCACGCGCGCCGGGCTCTCGCCGGCGTCGGCCCGCGCGCGCACGAGCTCGGACGCCACCGCGTCGTCGACGACGAGGTTCTCGACGATCACCCGCCCGAGCAGGGCGGTGACGCGGGGTTGGCGGAGCGGGGTCGCGGCTTCCATCGCCCTTCGCAGGCTAGGCCCGCGTCCGGACAACATCGGATGCCCGGATGGCATCCGCCATGGTCATGGTGCCGGCCCTAGGCGAAGCCGACGACGAGCCGCCAGGCGAGGCAGGACCGGCACGGGCTACTACTTGACGTCGAACCGCGTCAGCCCCTCGGGCTGCTCCTCCTCGACGTCGAGCCGCTCGACCGACGCGTGGCCGGGGCCGGAGCGGCACAGCTCGACGAGCCTCTCGACCGCGTCGCGCTCGCCCTCGAACACCGCCTCGACCGTGCCGTCACGACAGTTGCGGGCCCAGCCGGCGACGCCCCGCCGGTCCGCCTCGCGGCGCACCGAGTCGCGGAAGAACACGCCCTGCACGCGCCCGTGCGCGCGGACGCGACGCCTGATCCGATCCGAGGCCACGGCGGTACCGTAGACCGGGATGGCCACCGTCGAGGTGCTCGACACCGACATCACCGCCCTCGAGGTCGACGCGATCGCCAACGCGGCGAACACCCGGCTGCTGCACGGCGGCGGCGTGGCGGGAGCGATCTCCCGCGCCGGGGGCCCGGCCGTCGACGCCGAGTCGGGCGAGAAGGCGCCGATCGCGCTCGGCGAGGCGGTCGAGACGACGGCCGGCGACATGCCCGCCCGCTGGGTCATCCACGCGGCGACGATGGAGCTCGGCGGCCCGACGTCGGCCGACATCATCCGCCGCGCCACGGCGGCCACCCTCGCGCGGGCCGACGACCTCGGCGCCCGCAGCCTCGCGCTCGTCGCCTTCGGCACCGGGGTCGGCGGCTTCCCGCTCGCCGAGGCGGCGCAGATCGAGGTCGAGGAGGTCCGCCGCCACCTCGCCGCCGGATCGGGCCTC
This sequence comes from uncultured Solirubrobacteraceae bacterium, assembly GCA_963730535.1. GTDB lineage: Bacteria > Actinomycetota > Thermoleophilia > Solirubrobacterales > Solirubrobacteraceae > DASSUW01. The sequence goes on along the minus strand of CAVSRU010000005.1, from coordinate 659,509 downwards.
GAGCGGGTGGTGTTCGCCGTGCACGGCGACGCGGCCCGCGAGGCGTTCGAGGCCGCGCTCGGTTGATCGACGAGCTTCCTCGCGCTCGGCGGCGCCTCGGCGCCGCCCTCGGCGACCGCGCGGCTGCGGACGCTGCTCCAGGCGGCGCTCCAGCACGGCCGGGCGGAGCTCGACAAGCCGCGGTCGGGCTACGGCGAGCCGGTCGTGGTCGCGTTCGCGGCCGGCGACGATCAGCTGCTCGCCGCCACGCCGGCCGAGGCTGCCCTGCGCGCCGATCCGGCCGTCGTGTCCGAACGAGCCTGGCTCCTCGTCGCCGCCGTCGTCGCGGCGCTCGTGGACCTGAGCGGGGGCGGCGCTCCCGCCAGCGTCGATGACCTGCGCCTGCGAGCCGGCGACCTCGACGGCTTCCTGCTGCTCGGGCTCCCCGCCCACATCGAGCCCGCAGACCTCGAGGAGCTCGTGCCGGTCGCCTTCGACGAGCGCGCCGGACGGCTCGACCGGCTGCGGGCCCGCGCGGTCGTCACCCCCGGCCGGCTTCTGGAGGGCCCGGAGCTGCGGGACCCGATCGGCGCCGACCATCCGCTGCGGATCGCCGAGGCGGTGGCGCTGTTCGGCGGGCGCCCGGAGGACGCCGCCTCGGTGGAGGAGCACGAGGACGCGGTGCTCGCGCTGCTCCAGCCCGCCGAGCGCGCCGTGCGCCCGCACGACGACCCCGACGCGGCCCGGCGCGTCGCCCGGCGCATCCTCTACCGGCTCGCCGGAATGGGCAAGTGGGGCGGCTACCACACGGACTTCGCGCACCTGCCGCGCGGCTTCGCCGGCAACGACCGAGCGCTCGCGAAGGCCGTCGGCGAGGCGCTGCTGGAGTCCGGCCTGCTGGCCGAGAAGCCCTCGGTCGGCCAGCGGCACGTGTTCCTCAACCCGAAGCGCGCCGCCGAGATCCGGCGGCTGATCGAGGACGGCGCCGTGCCACCGGGTTTGCACCTGCCTCGGGCGTGAGACCATGCCGCCCATGCCCGACCTCGGACGCGCGAAGACCCAGATCACGACCAAGCTGTTCACCGCTCGCACGCTGGCCGGGGCCGGCGTGCTGCACCCCGGGCGGCCCGACCACGTGGTCGGCGCCGTGCGCGCGCTCGTGCGCTTCGGGCCGACTCCCGCGGGCGGCTACGGCGCGTCCGCCGAGCGCTACGGGTCGGAGACCGCGATCATCGACGAGCTCGGGACGCTGACGTTCGGCGAGGTCCACGAGCGGACGAACGCGCTCGCCAACGCGCTGGCCGCCGACGGCGTCGAGGCGGGCGACAGCGTCGGGGTCATGTGCCGCAACCATCGCGGCTTCACCGACGCGGTGATCGCGTGCTCGAAGCTCGGCGCCAACGTGCTGTTCCTCAACACCGCGTTCTCCGGCCCCCAGCTCACGGACGTCGCCAAGCGCGAGAAGCCCAAGGCGCTGATCTACGACCACGAGTTCGAGGAGCTGATCCACGACGCGTCGCGGCGCCGCAAGCGCTACATCGCCTGGCACGACCCGGACGACGGCAAGCCCAAGGACCCGCGGATCGAGGACCTGATCGCGGGTGGCGACACGCGCGACGTGGTGCCGCCGCCGGAGCGCGGCAAGGCGATCATCCTCACGTCGGGCACGACGGGGACGCCGAAGGGCGCCTCGCGCTCCCAGCCCCGCTCGCTCGACCCGGCCGCCGCCCTGCTCGCGATGATCCCGCTCAAGGCGCGCGAGCGGACGATGATCGCCGCCCCGATGTTCCACTCCTGGGGCTACGTGCACTTCACGCTCGGCATGAGCCTGTCGTCGACGCTCGTGCTCAACCGGAAGTTCGACCCCGAGGACACGCTGTCGCTGACCGCCCAGCACGAGGCGACGGCGCTGATCGTCGTCCCGGTGATGATGCAGCGGATCCTCGAGCTGCCCGACGAGGTGCTCCAGCGCTACGACCTCTCGGCGGTCCGCGTGGTCGCCGTCTCCGGCTCGGCGCTGCCCGGCGCGCTGTCGGAGAAGTGGATGGACGTGTTCGGCGAGAACGTCTACAACCTCTACGGCTCGACCGAGGTGGCGTGGGCGAGCATCGCCACGCCGGCGGACCTGCGGGCGGCGCCGGGGACGGCGGGCCGCCCGCCGCACGGCACGATCGTCCGGCTCTACGACGACAACGGCCAGGCGGCCCCCCAGGGGGCGACTGGCCGCATCTTCGTCGGCAACGAGATGCAGTTCGAGGGCTACACGGGCGGCGGCAACAAGGACGCCATCGACGGGCTGCTGTCCTCCGGCGACGTCGGCCACTTCGACAAGGCCGGCCGCCTGTTCGTGGACGGCCGCGACGACGACATGATCGTGTCCGGCGGCGAGAACGTGTTCCCGACCGAGGTCGAGGACCTGCTCGCCGGGCTCGACGACGTCATCGAGGTCGCGGTGTTCGGCGTCGAGGACGAGAAGTTCGGCCAGCGGCTCAAGGCCGTGGTGGTCAAGAAGGACGGCTCGTCGCTCAGCGAGGCCGACGTCAAGAAGCACGTCAAGGCGAACCTCGCGGCCTACAAGGCGCCGCGCGACGTCAAGTTCGTCGACGAGCTGCCGCGGACCTCGACGGGCAAGGTGCTCAAGCGTGAATTGAAGGACGGCTGAGCTACCGTGAGAAGGCCATGCCGCAGCGCACCGACACCTTCGAACTCGCACCCCTCGGGCTCCGTTCCGGCGACGGCCGGCGCCTCGATCTGCACGTCGCGATCGACCCAGTCCACTACGGCGGCGTGCCCTACGCCGTGACGCCCGCGCTCGTGCCCGTGCGCGTCGACGTGTCGCGCACGACGGGCAACGGGTGGGCGCTCCGGCTGCGCTTCACGGCCGGCATCGAGGGCCCGTGCATGCGCTGCCTCGAGCCCGCCTCGCCGGACTTCGAGGTCGACGTGCGCGAGGTCAACCAGCCCGGCGGCGGCGACGAGCTCAGCTCCCCGTACGTGACCGACGGCGAGGAGCTCCAGCTCGCGGACTGGGTCCGCGACGCGCTCGCCCTCGCGCTTCCCGTGCAGCTCACCTGCCGCGAGGAGTGCCTGGGGCTCTGCGGCCAGTGCGGCGCCAACCTGAACGAGGACCCGGAGCACCGCCACGAGGCGGCGCCCGATCCCCGCTGGGCGAAGCTCGGAGAGCTCAAGTTCGAGTAGGAGATCGTGGCGGCCCCGCCCAACGGTCCATTCCGTATGGAGCGATGTCCCGTTGGGCACCCCCAATGGCCGTTGCAGCGGTCGCGGTTGCGGCGCTGACGGCGCTCGTCGTCGCGCCCGCCCCGTCGTACGACCCGTGGGCGTGGCTGCTGTGGGGCCGCGAGCTCGCGCACGGGACGCTGAGCACCGAGGAGGGACCGGCCTTCAAGCCGCTTCCCGTGCTCGTCTGCGCGGCACTCTCCGCACTCGGCGGAGCCGCCCCGGTCGCCTGGGTGATCGTCGCGCGCGCCGGAGCCGTCCTCGCCGCGATCCTCGCCTTCCGCCTCGGGAGCCGCCTGGCGGGGCGCGGCGCGGGCATCGCCGCGGCGGTCGGGGTCGTCCTCTGCGGCGGGTTCCTCGGGTACTCCGCGGCGGGAGCCGAGCCGGGGTGGACGATCGCGTTCGCGCTGCTGGGCCTGGAGGCGTGGCGCGCCGGCCGCCCCCGCGCCGCGCTGGCGTGTGGGGTGGGCTGTGCGCTGCTGCGGGTGGAGGCGTGGCCGTTCCTGCTCGCGTTCGGCGTGCTGCTCTGGCGGCGCCGCCCGCAGGACCGCCCGCTGCTCGCGGCGGTCGCGGTCGCTGTCCCCGCCCTGTGGTTCGTGCCCGAGCTGCTGGCGTCGGGCGATCCGCTGCGCTCCGGCGCGCGGGCGCGGGTGCCGAACCCGGGGCAGCCGGCGGAGGCTGCGGTGCCGGCGCTCGCCTCGCTGCGCGAGGCGGCGGCCCTGCCCCTGTGGCCGCTCTGGGCGGGAGCGGCACTCGCCGCCGCGCTCGTGCCCGCCGCCCGCGCGCTGCTCGCCGCCGGGCTCGCCTGGATCGCGCTCGTCGCCGTCATGGCGCAGGCCGGCTTCTCCGGCGAACCCCGCTACGCGCTCCCGGGAGCGGCGCTCGTCGCCGTCGCGGGCGCCGCCGGCCTGGCCGCCGCAACCGCGCGCCGCGTGCCGGTCGCACTGGTCGCGGCCGCCCTCCTCCTCGTCGCGGCGTGGCCGAAGCTGGCCGACCTCGACGACCTCAGGCGCGACCGGGCATGGGCGGCCGGGCTGTCGGGTGACCTCGAGCGGGCGATCGCCGACGCCGGCGGCCGCGGCGCGGTGCTGGACTGCGGGCGCCCGTACGTCGGCGACCTGCGCGGGCCGCTGCTGGCCTACCACCTCGACGTCGAGAAGCGGCGAGTGGCGTTCGTCCCGCGCCCGCCGGGGGTCGTGTTCCGCTCCCGCCTGGGGCCGGACGAGCCGGTCGAGCCTGCCACTCCGGCAGCCTTCGAGCCAGGCGACCGGGTCGGGCGATGGGAGGTCCGCATTGCGTGTTAGGGTTGCCTAACATGCGCGCCCGCCTCCTCACCGCCGCCGCCGCCACCGCCGCGCTCGCCATCGCGGCGGCCGTCGCGCTGGGGGCCGGCGGCGACTCGCTGAACGGCATCGAGCCCGTCCCGCCGGCGACCGAGAGGGGGCGGGCGCACTCGTTCGACGTCGAGCGGATCGCCACGGGCCTCAACCGGCCGACGTTCGTGGGCGTCGCGCCGGGCGACCCCGACGCCCTGTGGGTGCTCGAGCAGCCCGGGCGCGTCGTCCGCCTCGAGAACGGCCGCCGCACCGTCATGCTCGACCTCGCCGGCCGGATCACCACCGGGGCCGAGCAGGGTCTGCTCGGCCTCGCCTTCCACCCCGACTTCGCTACCGACCGGCGCCTGTACCTCCACTGGAGCGACCGCCGCGGCGACACGCGGGTGGCCGAGTTCCGCGCGCGCCGTCGCGCGATCGACCCGGAGCCCCTGCGCGAGCTGCTCTTCCAGCGGCAGCCCGAGCCGAACCACAACGGCGGCCAGCTCGCGTTCGGGCCCGACGAGCGGCTCTACCTCGGCCTCGGCGACGGCGGCGGCGCCTACGACCCCGAGCGCCGCGCCCAGGACCGCCAGGACCGGCTCGGCAAGCTCCTCTCCGCCGACATCGAGCAGCGCGAGCCGCGCTGGCGCACCGAGCTGATCGGCCTGCGCAACCCGTGGCGCTTCGCGTTCGACCCCGCCCTCGGCGACGTCTGGATCGGCGACGTCGGCCAAGACGAGATCGAGGAGATCGACCGTGTCCAGCTCGAGCCCGACGAGCCGCCGAAGAACCTCGGCTGGAGCGCCTTCGAGGGCCATCGGCGGATGCCGGAGGGCGACGACGAGCTGGCCCCCGGCGAGGTCGTGTGGCCGGTCGCCGTGTACGAGCACGGCGACGACGGCTGCTCGGTCACCGGCGGCTACGTGTACCAGGGAGCGAAGCTCGACGCCCTGCGCGGCCGCTACCTGTACGGCGACTTCTGCTCGGGGATCCTGTGGTCGCTCCGCGGCGCCCCCGAGGGCCGCGCGACCGACGTGCGCCGCGAGCGCGCCGGCGTGCCCCAGCTCACCCACATCGGCCCCGACGCCGACGGCGAGCCGCTCTTCGCCTCGGCGAACGGCAACATCTATCGAGCCGTCAGTCCGGATCCACCCGATCATCGTGGATGAATCAGCGTTGTAGGCCCGGTCAGGCGTCGATCGGCCGAGCATCGACGTGGCGGGTCACTTGGGTGCTCGGCCGATCGGCGGATGGCCGTGCATGCGGCGGTGATTCGCCGCGAGAATCGGTGGATTCGGACTTAGTCCGGCTCGACCGCGCTGACGGGACCGTCGATCCAGATGCGGACGCGATCGCCGGGATGCCACGCGGGGAAGCCGAGCCTGCGGGAGCGCAGCCGCAGCCCGCTCGGGAGCTCGACGTGCACGAGCTGGTCGTGCCCGTAGAACGAGCGGGCGACGACGACGCCCTCCGCGTGGCCGCTTGCGGGACCGGTCCCGATCCCGACCGACTCGGGGCGGATGACCACGTTGACGCGGCCCGCCAGCTCCGGCGCCGCGCCGAAGCGCCCGAGCTCGCACTCGACCATGCCGCGGCTGGCGGTACCCGGGATCACGTCCGCCTCGCCGAGGAACTCGGCCACCCAGCGGCTCTGGGGCCGCTCGTAGATCTCCTCCGGCGTGCCGATCTGCTCCACCCGGCCCTCGCGCATGACCGCCACCGTGCCGGCGAGCGAGAGGGCCTCGGCCTGGTCGTGCGTCACCAGCAGCGCGCTGGTGCCCGCCTCGCGCAGGATGCCCGCGACCTCGGCGCGCAGCGCGTCGCGCAGCCCGGCGTCGAGCGAGGCGAACGGCTCGTCGAGCAGCACCACCTCGGGATCGGCGGCCAGCGCGCGCGCGAGCGCGACCCGCTGGCGCTCCCCGCCCGAGAGCTCGTGCGGATAGCTCGCCGCCCGTGCCTCGAGCCCGACGAGCGCGAGGCACTCGGCCACGCGCTCGCGGCGGGAGGCGCCGAAGGCGACGTTGCGCTCGACCGTCAGGTGCGGGAACAGGGCGCCGTCCTGGAAGACCATGCCGATGCGCCGGTGCTCGGGCTCGACCCAGGCGCCGTCGCCCGCCACGGCGCGCCCCGCGATCGCCACCCGGCCGGCGTCGGGCTCCTCGAAGCCCGCGATCACGCGCAGGAGCGTCGTCTTCCCGGAGCCGCTCGGCCCGAGCAGCGCGACGAGCTCGCCGTGGGGGACGCTCAGCGTCGCGCCGTCCACCGCGCGGGTGCGGCCGAACGCCTTGTCGACGCCGCGGGCATCGATCGCCGGTTCCGTCACCACCGAGTAAGGTTACCCTAATGCGCTGGACGAGGAAGCGGCTGGGGATCGCTGCCGGCGGGGTGGTGCTCGCCATCGCCGTGCTCGCCGCGGCCGCCATGGCACTGGGCGGCTCGGCCGACGTCGTGGTCTACAACGGCCGCTCCCAGTACGGCGACGAGGAGGCCTTCAAGGCCTTCGAGGACCAGACCGGGCTCGACGTCGAGCTACGCGGCGGCACCGCGCCCGAGCTGTTCGAGCGCCTGCGCCGCGAGGGCGAGCGCACGGACGCCGACCTGCTGGTGACGACCGACCTGGCGAACCTGTGGCGCGCCGAGCACGCCGGGCTCCTCGAGCCCGTCGACACCGAACGCCTGCGCGAGCAGGTGCCGGACGAGCTGCACGACCCGCGTGGCGCGTGGTGGGGGATCAGCACGCGGATCCGGACGCCGATGCGGTCGACCGAGCGCGTTCCCGCCCAGGCGGTCCGCTCGTACGAGGACCTGGGCGACGCCCGCTTCAAGGGCCGCCTCTGCCTCCGGACGTCGAACAACGAGTACAACCAGTCGCTGGTCGCCGACCGGATCGCCAAGCACGGCGAGGCCCGGACCGAGAAGCTCCTGCGCTCCTGGATGGCCAACGACCCGCAGATCCTCGGCTCGGACGTCGACGTGCTCGACGCGATCGCCGCCGGGCGCTGCGACGTCGGGCTGACCAACCACTACTACCTCGGCCGCAAGCTCAAGGACGACCCCGACTTCCCGGTCGCGCCCGCGTGGCCGGAGGCGGGCGGGCACCAGAACCTCTCCGGCGCCGGCGTCGTGAAGGGCGCGGAGCACCGCGCGAACGCCATCAGGCTGCTCGAGTTCCTCACCGGCCGCGAGGCGCAGGCCACGATCGTCGAGAACGGCGAGTTCGCCGCCAACCCGGACGTGCCGCCCGCCGCCCACCTGCGCGAGTGGGCGGGCGTGCGGACCGATCCGATCGACGTCGAGCGCGCCGGCCCGGCGCTCGAGGCGGCAGTCGCCCTGATGCAGCGCGTGGGGTGGAAGTAGCCGTCCGCCGCCGGGCGTCGGGCTGGACGGTCGCGGCGATCGCGGTCGCCGCGCTCGTCGTGGCGCCGCTGCTCGTGCTCCCCGCGTCGTTCGTCGGCCAGGACGCAGCGCTCGACCAGATCGGCGCCAGCCTGCTGCCCGAGGCGCTACGGGCCAGCCTCGTGCTCGCCGCGGGCGTCGGGGCCGGGACGCTCGTGCTCGGCGGCGGCCTCGCCGCGCTCGTGTCCTTCTACGACTTCCCGGGGCGCCGCTGGCTCGACTGGGCGCTGGTGCTGCCGCTGGCGATGCCGGCCTACGTGCTCGTGTACGTGCTGCTCGGTCAGTACGACGAGTCGGGCCCCTTCGGCGGCCGCCTGCCGGAGGTGCGCTCGACGGCCGGGGCGATCGCGGTGCTCACGGTCGTGCTCTACCCGTACGTGTACGTGCTTGCCCGCGGCGCGTTCCTCGGGCAGTCGCGGCAGGCGCTAGAGGCCGCCCGCACGCTCGGGCTCTCCTACGGCGCCGCCATCCGGCGGGTGGCGCTCCCGCTCGCCCGACCCGCGCTGGCGGGCGGCGTCGCGCTCGCCGTCATGGAGGCGCTGGCCGACTTCGGCGCCGTCAACCTCCTCAACTACCGCGCGCTGACCGACGCGATCTACCGCGTCTGGTACGGCACGTTCGACCAGGCGGCCGCCCTTCAGCTCGCGTCCGTGCTCGTGGCGCTGGCGGGCGGGCTCGTGGCGCTCGAGCAGTTCGTGCGCGGCCGCGCCCGCTACCACCAGGCGCTGTCGCGCGGGGAGGCGGTCCTGCCGCGGCGCCTCCGCGGGCCCGCCGGCTGGCTCGTGGCCCTCCTGCCGGTGCTGCTCCTGGTGGGCGTGGTCGTCGCCCCGCTCGCCCAACTGCTGGCCTGGGCGGTCGGGTCGCTGGGTGAGGGAGCGTCGGCCGAGGCGCTGGCCCGCGCCGCCGTCAACAGCCTGCTGCTGGCGTCGGTCGCGGCCGTGGTCGGCGTGATCGCCGCCACCGTCGTCGCCTACGGCCCCCGCGCCCGGCCGTCGCGCGTGGCGACCGCGGCCGGCCGCGCGAGCGCGCTGGGCTATGCCGTGCCGGGCACGGTCGTGGCCGTGTCCGTCTACGTGCCGCTCGCGTGGCTCGACGCGCGTCTCGACGACCTGGCCGGCGTCGGGCTCCTGCTCACCGGCACGGCCGTCGGCCTCGTGTTCGCCTACCTCGTGCGCTTCCACGCGCTCGCCCTCTTCAGCGTGCAGGACCGCATGGGGCGGATCTCTCCCTCGCTCGACGAGGCCGCGCGCAGCCTCGGTGCCGACCGCTCGCGGCTGCTCTCCGAGGTCCACCTGCCACTGCTGTGGCCGGGGATGGCGATCGCCGCGCTGCTCGTGTTCGTCGAGGTCGTCAAGGAGCTGCCCGCCACGGCGTTGCTGCGCCCCCTCGGCGGCGACACGCTGGCCATCGCGGTGTGGGAGGCGACGAAGGACTCGCGCTTCGACACCGCGGCGCTCCCGGCCCTGCTGATCGTCGCCGTCGGGCTCGTGCCCGTCGTGCTCGCGATCCGCCTCGCGCGCGGCACCACCGGCTGATCAAGTTCGGCCGCCGGGAGGCCGATTTGCAGGGTGAGCGGATGTCCACGACGCGCGCACCCATGCCGGCGGGCCGGGAGGCGATGGCCTTTCTCGCCTACCACGACCCGCTCACCGGGCTGGCGAATCGCGCCAGCCTCGAGGCGACGCTGGACGACGCCATCCAGGCCGCGCGGGCATCGGGCCGGGCGTGCGCGCTCGCGTTCGCCGACCTCAACGAGTTCAAGCGCGTCAACGACTCGCTCGGCCACGACCTCGGCGACGATCTGCTGTGCCAGGTGGCCGACCGCCTCCGCGCCGCGGTGCGGCCCGGCGATCTCGTCGCCCGGCAGGGCGGGGATGAGTTCCTCGTCGTCATCCGCGACCTGCCGCCCGGCGATCGCGCGGCGGCCGAGGCCGTGGGCCAGCGCATCGCCGACGCCATGCAGGCGCCGTTCGGGCTCGGGGCCGCCGAGCTGCTCGTCGACGTCAGCGTCGGCATCAGCCTGTTCCCGGACGACGGCGAGACGGCCGAGACGCTGCGCAAGCACGCGGATGCCGCGATGTACGAGGCGAAGGTCGGCGGCGGAGGCGTGAACGTCTACGGGGCGGCGACGGCCGATCCGATCGAGCGCCTGGCGACGGCCGCCCGCCTGCGGAGGGCGATCGAGCGCGGGGAGCTCGAGCTGCACCACCAGCCGATCCTGCGGATGGCCGACCGCCGCGTGATCGGGGTCGAGTCGCTGGTCCGCTGGCGCGACCCGGCGCGCGAGGGCCTCGTGCCGCCGATGGAGTTCATCCCCGTGGCCGAGCGCACCGGGGTGATCGAGCCGCTCGGCGACTGGGTCCTGCTCGAGGTCTGTCGCCAGGCCCGCGAATGGGCGGACGCGGGCCTGTATCCGAACGTCGGCTTCAACCTCTCGCCGCGGCAGCTGCGGCGCGCCGGCATGGCGCAGCGGCTGGCGAGGACCGTCGCGGCGCACGGCATCGATCCGAGCCGCTTCGTGCTCGAGATCACCGAGTCCGCCTGGTCGCTCGAGGCCTCACGGCTGCTGCCGGTGCTGGGGGAGCTCCGCGCCGCCGGCTTCGTCCTCGCGATCGACGACTTCGGCGCGGGCTATTCCTCGCTCTGGCGCCTGCGCGAGCTTCCCGTGCAGGTGATCAAGGTCGACCGGGCGTTCCTGGCCGGGGTCCCGCACGATCCCCAGGCGACGGCGGTGTACGCGGCGATCCTGCGCCTGGCGGACGCCTGCGGCTGCGACGTCGTGGCCGAGGGCGTCGAGGATGCCGACCACGTCGAGTTCCTGGCCGCCAACGGCTGCCGGATCGCGCAGGGCTTCCACTTCGGCCGCCCCGTGCCGGGGCCGGAGATCACGGCGCTGCTGGCCGAGTCGATCGCTCCCGACCGGCGGCGCTGAGCGGCATCGCTTCGCTACCCTTCTGCGTCGCCCATGGCCGTCCCGAAGCAGAAGCAGTCGCACTCGCGCACCACGCAGCGCCGCTCGCAGCACAAGATCACCGCGCCGTCGGTGAACCTGTGCCCCCAGTGCCGCCAGCCTCGCCGGCCGCACCGGGTGTGCCCGCACTGCGGCAGCTACGGCGGCCGTGAGGTCGTCGACGTGTCGTCGCACGACCACGACCACGAGCACTAGGAGACCCTGGGGGCCCCGCCCAACGGGTCATTCCGTTTGGAGCGATGTCCCGTCGGGCACCCCCCCAGCAATGCCCGAGACGGTCACGGTCGCGGTCGACGCGAACGGGGCCGACCGCGGCCCCGCCGAGGTGGCGCGCGGCGCCGCCCTGGCCGCGGCGAGCGGCACGCGCGTGCTGCTGTTCGGCCCGGCGGCCGAGCTCGGCCCCGCGCCGGACGGCGTCGAGGTCGTCGACGCGCCGCTGTCGATCGCCAAGGCCGGCGACCCGGCGCGTGCGGTGCGCGGCAACCCGCAGGCCTCGATCGTCCAGGCCGTCGAGGCGGTGGCCGCCGGCCGCGCCGACGCGCTCGTCTCCGGCGGCTCGACCGGCACCGCGCTGGCGGCCTCGCTCTTCTCGTTCAAGCGCGCCCGGGGCGTCCACCGCCCGGCGCTGGCCGTCCTCGTACCGGTCCCAGGGTCGCCGTTCCTGCTGCTCGACGCGGGCGCCAACGTGGAGGTGCGCCCCGAGCACCTCGTGCAGTTCGCGCACATGGGCGCGGCGTTCATGGAGGTCGTGATGGGCGTCGAGCGTCCGCGGGTGGCGCTGCTCTCCAACGGCGAGGAGCCGACCAAGGGCCCCGAGGACGTGGTCGCCGCCCACGCCGTGCTGCGCGGCCACCCCGGCTTCGTCGGCAACGTCGAGGGCTTCGCGATCGGGTCCGGGGTGGCGGACGTGATCGTGGCCGACGGCTTCGCCGGCAACGTCGCGCTGAAGGTGATGGAGGGCGCGTCGTCGGTGCTGCTGGGAGCGGTCCGCGGGGCGGCGACCTCGTCGCTGCGCGGGCGGCTGGGCGGCCTCCTGCTGCGCCCGGCCCTGCGCGGCCTGCGCGACGAGCTCGATCCCGAGATGGCGGGCGGCGCCGTGCTGCTGGGGCTGCGGCGGCTGGCCGTGGTGCCGCACGGCTCGTTCGGGGAGCGGGGCTTCGCGCGCGCGATCGAGGTGGCCGCGCGGGGGGTGCGCGAGGACGTCGTGGGCCGTACGCACGAGCGGCTGGCCGCCGCGGGCGCCCTGCGGAGGCCGTCCGAGAGGGCAGCTACCGTGCCCGACCAGCCATGACCCGAGAGGAAGTCCTCGAGCTGATCCGTGCGCATCTGGCCGACGAGCTGGAGCTCGACCCTGCGCGCATCGAGGAGGGCACGCACTTCCGCAACGACCTCGACGCCGACTCGCTCGACCTCTACACGCTCGTGCAGGAGCTCGAGGACACGTACGGGGTCAAGATGTCCGACGAGGAGGCGGCGCGGATCCAGACCGTGGGCGCTGCGGTCGACTTCGTGCTCGCCCATCCGCCGCCCGCGCCTGCGGGCGGAGCCGCCGACCGCGAGCCGGGACCCTGACCTCTGCGCAGGCTGCACGAATTGGTGGAGCGGCTGCCGGACGACCTCGCGCGGCAGGCGGTCACGCACGCCTCGTGGGTGACCGAGCGCTCGGCGGGCTACGAGCGGCTCGCCTTCCTGGGCGACTCGGTGCTCAGCCTCGCGGTCAGCACGCATCTCTTCCCGCGGCTCGAGAGCCACGGTGCCGGCCGGCTCACGAAGGTTCGGGCGCAGGCGGTGTCCGGGCGCTCGTGCCGTGCCGTGGCCGAGCGGCTGGGGATCCCGGAGCGCCTGCGGACTGCGGCTCCTCGGGAGGTGTCCGGCCCGGCGACCGAGGCGCTGGTCCACACCGAGCGCGTCCTCGCCTCGGTGATCGAGGCGGTGATCGGCGCGTGCTACCTCGCGTACGGCTACGAGGAGACGGCCGACGCGGTGGTCGAGGCCTTCACCCCGGAGATCGAGCAGGCGCTCGAGCGGCCGGCCGACTTCAAGTCCGCCCTCCAGGAGCGCCTGGCGCGCCGGGGCGCGCTGGTGGGCTACGAGGTGACCGCCGAGGAAGGCCCGCCGCACGACCGGCGCTTCGAGGTGGCCGCCGTGGTGGCGGGGGAGGAGCTGGCGCGCGGGACCGGTCGCTCGAAGAAGGACGCCGAGCAGGCAGCCGCCGAGGCGGCGCTGGACTCGCTCCAGGGGTGAGCGCGTGCACCTGAGGTCGATCACCCTCAAGGGCTTCAAGTCGTTCCCCGACCGCACGCGGCTCGAGTTCGCGCCCGGCGTGTCGGTCGTCGTCGGCCCGAACGGGTCGGGCAAGTCCAATATCACCGACGCCGTGCTGTGGGCGATGGGCGAGCAGTCGCCGCTGGCGGTGCGCGGGCAGTCGATGCAGGACGTGATCTTCGCGGGCGCCCACGGCGTGCAGGCGCGCGGGGAGGCGGAGGTCGAGGTGGTGCTCGACAACGAGGGCGGCGGGATCGACCTCGAGGCGGGCGAGATCTCGATCCTGCGCAGGCTCAACCGGGCGGGGGAGGGCGAGTACCGGATCAACGGCGCGCGCTGCCGGCTCACCGACGTGCTGGAGCTCCTGTCCGACACGGGGCTCGGCAAGGAGATGCACTCGGTCGTCTCCCAGGGCCGGGTCGAGGCGATCGTGACCTCCAAGGCGCGCGACCGGCGGCTGCTGATCGAGGAGGCCGCCGGGCTCGGCAAGCACCGCAAGCGCCGGCGCCGCGCGCAGCTCAAGCTGGCCCGCACGCAGGACAACCTGGACCGGGCGCTGGATGTGGAGCGCGAAGCGCGCACGCGGCTGCGGCCCTTGAAGCGCCAGGCCGAGGCTGCCGAGCTGCACGAGCGGCTCGAGCGGCAGACCGACGAGGCGCTGTGGGCGCTGGCGCGCGAGGACGTGCGCGTGGCCCACGCCGGCTTGGCAGCCGCCGAGGCGGCCGTGGCGGCGGCGCGGGCGGCGGCGGCGGAGACCGAGGAGGAGCTGCGGGCGGTGGCGGCGCGGCGCGAGGCGGCCGAGGAGGCGCTGGCGTCCCGCGGCGAGGAGCGCGAGGCGCTCGCCAACCGGTTCTACGCGGCGCGGTCGGCGCGCGAGCGGATCGGCCTGCGCGAGGAGTCGGCGCGGCAGGCCGCGGTCGGGTTGTCGGACCGCCTGGACCGGCGGCGGGCGCTGCTGGCCTCGCTGGAGGCCGAGACGGCGGCCGACACGGGTGACGAGGAGGCGGTCGAGCGGATCGCGGCGCTGGAGGCGGAGCTCGCCGAGCTGGCCTCGGATCGCCGGGCGCGCGTGGAGCGCGAGGTCGCGGCGCTCGAGGCGCGCCGCGCCGACACGGCGTCGAAGGTCGCGGCCTTGACGGAGGCCGCAGCGGCGGCAGCGGCCGCGCGCGGCGAGGCGGACGTCTCCGCGGAGACGTCGCGACGGGCGCGGCGCGAGGTCGAGGCCGCCGCCGAGGCCGCCCGCCGCGAGGCCGCCGCGGCCGGCGCCGAGCTGGCCAAGCTCAACCAGTTCCTGCGCTCGCACGCCGGTGCGCCGGGCGGCGCCCCGGCGCTCGCCGACGACCTCAGCGCCGACTCCGGCTACGAGCTCGCCCTCGCTGCCGCGCTCGGCCCGCGGCTGCGGGCCGCGGTCGCGGCCGACCTCGCCGAGGGCGCCGCGCTGCTCGACCGGGCGGGCGGTGACGGCGGCGCAGCGCTGATCCTGCCCGACGGCAGTGGCGGGGCGGACCCCGGCGCGCGGCCGTCGGCAGGCGCCGAGCCTCTGGCCGCCCACGTGCGGGCGGCCCGCGGCGACCAGCTCGTCGCCGCGCTGCTCTCCTCGGTGTGGGTCGTGGAGTCGTTCGACGGGCTCGATCCGTCGTTCGCCGGCGTCGCGGTGACCCGCGACGGGCGCGTCTGGTCTCCGGCGAGCCGCGAGCTCCGGCAGGTTCCTGCCGGCGGCGAAGACCGGGTGCTGGCCGAGCGCAACCGGCGCGATGCGCTCATCGCCGCCGTCGAGCGCGCGGCGCAGGCCGAGCAGGCGGCGCTCGCGCGCGTGGAGGAGGCCTCGCGGGCCGTCGAGGCCGCCGACGCCGCCCGCGACGACGCCGAGCGCTCGGCTCGGGCCGCCGCTCGCGAGCGGGACGAGGCGGTCGAGGCGGAGCGCCACGCGGGGTGGCTCATCGAGCAGCGCCGGACGGCGCCCGACGAGGGCCCCGGTGCCGAGCGGCGCGGGCAGCTCGAGGCGGCGATCGCCAGCGAGCGCCGGCTCGTCGAGCGCGCCGAGCGGGAGCGCGCCGAGCGCGAGCGCCGGATCGCCGCCGAGCGCGAGCGTCTGGCGCGCGACGAGGCGCTGCGGCCTGCGGCGGAGCGGCTCGCCGCGGCGCTTCAGGAGGCCGGGGCGGCGGTGGCGGCCCGCCTCGAGGGCTTCGAGGCCGACCTGCGAGCCGACCGCGAGGCCGGCGAGCGCCTGGCCGGCGAGCTGCGGGCGTGCGCGGCCCAGGAGTCGCAGGTGCAGAGCCGCCTGAAGGAGCGTGGCGAGGAGGTCACGCGCGGCGAGGTGCGGGCCCAGCAGGCTCGCGACCGCGCCACGGACGCCGGCCGCGACCTCGCCCGCCTGGCCGAGAAGCTCGGCCTCGAGGCCCAGCCCGCCGAAGGCTCGCTGGCGGAGGGCGAGCGCGCCGACCTCGAAGGGCGGATCGAGCGCCTGCGCCGCCGCCGGGAGCAGCTCGGCCCCGTCAACCCGCTCGCCAAGCGCGAGTACGAGGAGGCCGTGGCGCACGTCGAGGAGCTCGAGCACCAGCGCGAGGACCTCGAGACCGCGATGCGCGAGCTCGAGAGCCTGATCCGCGACACGGACCGCCGCATCCGCGAGGCGTTCGAGGAGACCTTCACGGCCGCGGCCAAGAACTTCGAGGAGGTCGCCGCGCAGCTCTTCCCGGGCGGTCGCGGGCGCCTGCGGCTCGTCCGCGAGGACGCCGGCCCGCGCCCGGTGCTCGGCGGCGGGGACGCCGAGGAGCCGGCCTCGCCCGAGGACGCCGAGCTCGCGGCCGAAGCCGAGGCCGAGGAGGAGGACGAGGACGAGCGCTTGGGCGTCGAGATCGAGATCACGCCCGCCGGCAAGGCAACCAAGCGGCTCACGCTCCTGTCCGGCGGCGAGAAGTCGATGACCGCGCTCGCCTTCCTGTTCGCCGTCTTCCTCGCCCGCCCGTGCCCGTTCTACATCCTCGACGAGGTCGAGGCCGCGCTCGACGACATCAACATCGACCGCTTCCTCACCCTCCTGCGCAAGTTCTCCGACCGCGCCCAGTTCATTGTCGTCACCCACCAGAAGCGCACGATGGAGGCCGCCGACTGCCTCTACGGGGTGTCGATGGCCGGCAACGGCGTCTCCCGCGTCGTCTCGCGGCGGCTCCCGGCCGCCGAGCGCGCTGCCTGATCCTGGGCGAACGTCAACGGCGGCATTGAGGGAAAGGCTCGGGAGGGTGCATTTCGTCGACGTCACGAGCGCAGGAGTCGTGAGGTCGACGTTATGCACCCTGATCGCGGCCGATCCCCTCACCTCCCTACCCAGCCGCAGTTGACGTTCGCCACGGGCCTATTGTCCGTACGAACGATGCGCGTCTGCCTGATGATCGAAGGCCAAGAAGGCGTCACGTGGGACGACTGGCGCGCCCTGGCGCAAGCCGCCGAGGCCCACGGCTTCGAGGCGCTGTTCCGCTCGGACCACTATGCGTCGCTCGAAGGCGTGCCCGGCCGTGGCTCGCTCGATGCCTGGAGCACGATCAACGCCCTCGCGGCGACCACGACCACGCTCCGGCTCGGCACGCTCGTCTCGCCCGCCACGTTCCGCCACCCGTCGATCCTCGCCCGCTCCGTGGTCACCGCCGACCACGTCTCCGGCGGCCGCGTCGAGCTCGGGCTGGGCGCGGGCTGGCACGAGGGAGAGCACCGCGCGTTCGGCTTCCCGTTCGACACGCCGCGCGACCGCTTCGACCGCCTCGCCGAGCAGTTCGAGATCGTCCATCGCTCGTGGACCGAGGGGCCGTTCGACTTCCACGGGCGCTTCTACGACCTCGAGCACGCCGACCCGCTGCCCAAGCCGGTGCAGCAGCCGCATCCGACGCTGATCGCGGGCGGGAGGGCGAAGCCCCGCGGCGCGGCACTGGCCGCCCGCTGGGCCGACGAGTACAACACCGTCGGCGCGACCGCCGATGAGTGCCGCGACCTGCGCGAGCGGATCGCCGCCGCGTGCGCCGACATCGGCCGCGACCCGATCCCGTTCTCGCTCATGACCGGCTTCGCCGTCACCGGCGACCACGCGAAGCGGCTCGGCCGCGACCCGTCGCCCGGCTGGCTCGCCGGCACGCCCGAGCAGATCGTCGAGCAGCTCCACCAGCTCGAGGCCGCGGGCGTGGAGCGTGTGATGCTGCAGCACCTGCTGCACACGGACCTCGAGGTGCTCGAGCTGATCGGTCGCGAGGTGATCCCGGAGGTCCGCTAGCCTGCCCGCGTCGTGGCGCGCGACTGGCACCACCTGTTCATCACCCACGGCGAGACGGTGCCTCCCGACGCGCCCGACCCGGGGGAGGGCGACCGGCGGCGCGGCTTCTTCGGCCGCCTGCGCGAGTCGATGCGCAAGACGCGCGAGGCGCTGGCCGCCGAGGTCCAGGCGACGCTGTTCGAGGGCGACCTCGACGAGGCGACCTGGGAGCGGCTCGAGGAGGCGCTGATCTACGCCGACGTCGGCGCGCGCACCACTGCCCTGGTCGTCGAGCGGCTGGAGCGCGAGGCCGAGGCCGGCGACCTCGTCGGCGGCGAGGCGCTGACCCAGCGGCTCGCCGAGCTGCTCGCCGAGCTCGCCCGCACCGGCGACGACACGATCGACATCCGCCCTGAGCCGACGGTCATCCTCGTGGTCGGCGTCAACGGCACCGGCAAGACGACGACGATCGGCAAGCTCGCCTGGCACCTGCGCCACACGCTCGGCCAGCGGGTCGTCGTCGGCGCGGCCGACACGTTCCGCGCGGCGGCCGTCGAGCAGCTCGAGCGCTGGGCCGAGCGCGCCGACGTCGAGCTGATCAAGGGGCCCGAGGGATCGGATCCGGGAGCGGTCGCCTTCGACGCCGTGGCCCGGGGGCGGGAGCGCGGCGCGGACGTCGTGATCATCGACACCGCCGGGCGCCTCCACACGCAGCACAACCTGATGGAGGAGCTGACGAAGGTCCGCCGGGTCATCACCAAGCAGATGCCCGACGCGCCGCACGAGACGCTGATGACCGTGGACGCCACCACGGGTCAGAACGGCATCCGCCAGGCGAAGCTGTTCGGCGAGGCCGTCGACGTCAGCGGGATCGTGCTGACCAAGCTCGACGGCACGGCCAAGGGCGGCATCGCGCTCGCGATCGCCAACGAGCTCGGCATCCCGGTCAAGCTGATCGGCGTCGGAGAGCAGCTCGAGGACCTGCGGCCGTTCGACCCGGACGACTTCGCCCGGGCGCTGCTCACCTCGTGAAGCTGCTCGCCGTCCTCCTCGCGCTGGCCGCGCCCGCCCCCGCCGACCGCCCCAAGGGCTTCGTCGAGCTCGACCGGGTCGACCCCACGATCCTCCACGACATGCGGTACGCCGCCCGCTACAACTTCGTCGGCCGGCGGATCGACGGCTACCGCGACCCCGTCTGCATCTTGCACCGCCGCGCCGCCCGCGCGCTCGAACGGGCGCAGGCCGAGCTGCGGCCCCGCGGCTACAGCCTCAAGGTCTACGACTGCTACCGGCCCCAGCGCGCCGTCGACCAGTTCGCCCGCTGGGCCGCGAACCCGGCCGACGACAAGATGAAGCGCGAGTTCTTCCCGCACGTCGACAAGTCGCAGCTCTTCGACCGCGGCTACATCGCCCACCGCTCCGGCCACAGCCGCGGCAGCACCGTCGACCTCACGCTCGTGCGCCTGCCGCCGAAGCCCCAGCCGCGCTGGACCCGCAAGCGCTTCGGGCTCGTCCGCTGCTACGCGCCCCGCGCCCGGCGCTACCCCGACAACTCGGTGAGCATGGGCACGGCGTACGACTGCTTCGACCCCCGCGCGCACACGCTCGACGCCCGCATCAGCGGCCGCCCGCGCCGCAACCGCCTGCTGCTCAAGCGCACGCTCGAACGGGCCGGCTTCGAGGACTACGCCAACGAGTGGTGGCACTTCACGCTCGCGAACGAGCGCTACCCGGGGACCTACTTCGACTTCCCCGTCGTCCGGCGTAGGTAGCATCGAGCCAGGAATGGAGCCCTGGCTGATCTGGCTGATCGCGGCGGTCATCTTCGGGGTGGGGGAGATCTTCACGCTGAGCTTCTTCCTCGCGCCGTTCGCCGGAGGAGCCGCGGTCGCCGCGCTGGTGGCCGCCGCCGGCGCCGGCGCGATCGCGAGCGGGGCCGTGTTCCTGCTCGTGTCGATCGTCCTGCTCGCCGGGCTGCGCCCGATCGCCACGCGTCATCTTCGCCAGCCGGGCCAGCTGCGGACCGGCACCGCCGCCCTCGTCGGTCGCACCGCGACCGTGGTGGAGCGCATCGCCAACGAGGAGGGCGTCGGCTGCGTGCGCATCGACGGCGAGGTATGGACCGCGCGCGCCTACGACGACGACGACGTCATCGAAGCGGGCAAGCGCGTGCAAGTGCTGGAGATCAGGGGCGCCACGGCGCTCGTGGCGGAATAAGGAGGTAGCGCTCATGGAAGCCGGATTGATCGCCCTGATCGTCCTCGCGGTGTTCCTGATCATCGTCGCCGCGGCCGGCGTGCGGATCGTGCCGCAGGCGCGCGCCGGGATCGTCGAGCGCCTCGGGCGCTACACCCGCACGCTCGACCCCGGGCTCACGCTGATCGTCCCGTTCGTCGACCGCGTCAAGCCGCTGATCGACCTGCGCGAGCAGGTGGTCTCGTTCCCGCCCCAGCCGGTGATCACCGAGGACAACCTCGTGGTCGGCATCGACACCGTCATCTACTTCACGGTCACCGATCCGAAGGCCGTCACCTACGAGGTGGCCAACCCGCTCCAGGCGATCGAGCAGCTCACGGTGACCACGCTGCGCAACGTGATCGGCGGCCTGACGCTCGAGGAGACGCTGACGTCGCGCGACAACGTGAACTCGCAGCTGCGGGTGGTGCTCGACGAGGCGACCGGCAAGTGGGGGATCCGCGTCAACCGCGTCGAGCTCAAGTCGGTCGAGCCGCCGCGCACCGTTCAGGAGGCGATGGAGAAGCAGATGCGCGCCGAGCGCGACCGGCGGGCGACGATCCTCACGGCCGAGGGCAGCAGGCAGTCGCAGATCCTCACCGCCGAGGGCGAGAAGCAGTCGGCGGTGCTCAAGGCCGAGGGCGCCCGCACCGCCGCGATCTTGCGGGCCGAGGGCGAGGCGAAGGCGATCGAGACGGTCTTCCAGGCCATCCACGACGGCGCGCCCGACGAGCGGCTGCTGTCGTACCAGTACCTCCAGATGCTGCCGCAGCTCGCGCAGGGCGAGGCCAACAAGATCTTCGTCATCCCGAGCGAGTTCACGCAGGCCCTCGGGAACCTGGGGGCGCAGATCGGCGGTGCGCTCGAGTCGCAGCCGCGGCCGCGTCCGGAGGCTCGGCAGGAGGCTCGGAAGGAGCGCGACGACGCCCGCGAGGCCGCGGCGGCGGACGCCGCGGAGGCGGCGGCGGCGGCGCGCCAGGCCGCCGAGGAGGTCAGCAGCGCCGAGACCCCGGGCCAGCGGGAGCTGCCGCCTAGCCCCTGATGCGGTTCGCGGCGTCGAGCGCCGCGACCTTGTAGGACTCGGCGAACGTCGGGTAGTTGAAGACCGCGGTGACGAGGAAGTCGATCGTCGAGGCGCCGCCCATCACGGCCTGCCCGATGTGCACGAGGTCGGTGGCGCCGGTGCCGATCACGTGGACGCCGAGCAGCTTGCGATCCTCGGTCGAGACGAGCAGCTTGAGCATGCCGTCCTCGTCGCCGCTCATCAGGCCGCGGGCGAGCTCGCTCCAGCGCGCCACGCCGGTCACGTAGGGCACGGCCTCGTCGGTCAGCTGCTCCTCGGTGCGGCCGACCATGGCGATCTCGGGGATCGCGTAGACGCCGGTGGGAACGAGCTCCGGGAGCGTCTGCACGGGCTCGCCGAACGCGTGCAGCGTCGCGATGCGGCCCTGCTCCATGGCCGTCGCGGCCAGCCCGCCGCCGGCGACGTCGCCGACCGCGAAGATGTGCGGGACGGTCGTGCAGTGCGACTCGTCGACGGGGATGCGCCCGCGCGAGTCGGCCTCCAGGCCCGCCTTGTCGAGCTGGAGGTGCGTCGTGTCGCCCTGGCGGCCGACCGCGTAGAGCACGGTCTCGGCGACCAGTTCCTTGCCCGACTCGAGGCGCACGCGGGGGCCGCGGGCGTCCGCCTCGAGGTCGACGCCGGCGACCGACTCGCGCAGGCGGAACGTGACGTTGTTGCGCCGCAGCAGGTACTGGAACGCCTCGCCGATCTCGATGTCGAGGAAGTTGAGGACGCGGTCGCGCTTGTCGATCACCGTGACCTTCGTCCCGAGCGCGCCGAACATCGAGGCGTACTCGACGCCGATGACGCCGGCGCCGACCACGATCATCGAGCGCGGCACGTGGTGCTCGAGCTTGAGCAGGCCGTCCGAGTCGATCACGGTCCGATCGTCGAACTCGACGGACCGCGGACGCGCTGGATGGGTGCCGGAGGCGATGACGATCCGGCCCGCCCGGATCGGCTCGTCGTCGCCCTCCATCTTCACCGTGTTGGCGTCGACGAAGTAGGCCTGACCGGGGAGCAGCCCGACGCGGTTGCGCCGGAACTGCTCGCGCACCACGGCGGTCTCGGCGGCCACGACGCGTGCGGTGCGGTCCATCAGCTGCTGGAGCACCGCCTCCTCGGACTCCTCGATGCGCGTCGGGTCGAGCACGTCGAGCGGGCGCTGGGCGAGCTGCTCGAGCACCGCCTCCCGCAGCGTCTTGGACGGGATCGTGCCGGTGTGGATGGAGACGCCGCCGAGGCGCTCCTTGCGCTCGGCGACGGCGACCCGCTTGCCGAGCTTGGCGGCCTGGATCGCAGACTTCTGGCCGCTCGGTCCGGATCCGATGACGAGTAGGTCGAGCTCCACGAGCGCACCGTACCCTGTAGGGGCGTTGTTTGATTCCTTGTCAGAGAAGCTCCAGGGCACGTTGTCGGATGTGCGCCAGCGCGGCGTGCTGACCGAGGACGACATCAACGCCGCGCTGCGCGAGATCCGCCTCGCCCTGCTCGAGGCCGACGTCAACTTCAAGGTCGTCAAGCAGTTCACGTCGACGGTCAAGGAGCGCGCCCTCGGGGCCGACATCGCCAAGCAGCTCAACCCCGGCCAGCAGGTCGTCAAGATCGTCAACGAGGAGCTCACGAGCCTGATGGGCGGCGCGTCGGCGGGGCTGACGTTCTCGCCCCGGCCGCCCACCGTGATCCTCATGGCCGGCCTCCAGGGCTCGGGCAAGACGACCGCCACCGCGAAGCTGGCCAAGCAGCTGCGCGAGCAGAACGGCTCGTCGGTGGCGGTCGCGGCGTGCGACGTCTACCGGCCCGCCGCGGTCGAGCAGCTCGTCAAAGTCGGCACCCAGGCCGGCGCCACCGTCTACGAGCAGGGCACCGACCGCGACCCGGTCGACATCGCCGGCTGGGCGCTCGACCAGGCCACGCGCGACGGCAAGGACGTGCTGATCGTCGACACGTCGGGCCGCCTGCACGTCGACGAGGCGCTGATGGATGAGCTCGCGCGGATCAAGAAGCGGGTGAGGCCCCACGCGGTCCTGCTCGTCGTCGACGCGATGACCGGCCAGGACGCCGTCAACGTGGCCGAGCAGTTCGCCGAGGTCGCGCAGTTCGACGGCGTGGTGCTCTCCAAGCTCGACGGCGACGCCCGCGGCGGCGCTGCGCTGTCGGTCAAGGCGGTCACCGGCAAGCCGATCATGTACGCCTCCACGGGCGAGAAGCTCGGCGACTTCGAGCGCTTCCACCCCGACCGCATGGCCCAGCGGATCCTGGGGATGGGGGACGTCCTCTCCTTCATCGAGAAGGCCGAGCAGTCGGTCGACGAGGACGAGGCCAAGGATCTCGAGCGCAAGCTCCGCAAGAACCAGTTCACGCTCGAGGACTTCCTCGAGCAGCTCAAGCGGATCCGCAAGATGGGGCCGCTCACCTCGATCCTCGGGATGATCCCCGGGCTGGCCGGCCACCAGCTCTCCAAGCTCCAGGTCGACGATCGCGAGCTGGACCGCGTCGAGGCGATCATCCTCTCGATGACCCCCTACGAGCGCCGCCACCCCGAGTCGATCAAGGGCTCGCGCCGGCTGCGGATCGCGAAGGGGAGCGGGACCACGGTCCAGCAGGTCAACCAGCTCGTGAAGCAGTTCGGCGAGATGCGCAAGATGATGCGCGGCCTCCAGTCGGGCCGCATGCCGGACCTGGGCCAGCTCATGAAGCAGCGCTAGGGGGTGCCCAACGGGACATCGCTCGACACGGAATGGCCCGTTGGGCGGGGCCCCCGTCAGTTCCCGCTATCCTGCGGCGCCGAAATGGCAGTCAACATGCGACTCACCCGCGTCGGCGGGCACAAGGATCCGGTATGGCGCGTCGTCGTCGCCGACTCCCGCTCCCCCCGCGACGGACGCTTCATCGAGACGGTCGGCCGCTACAACGCGCAGACCGACCCGTCGACCGTGGTCCTCAACGAGGAGCGGGTCCGCCATTGGCTCGATCGCGGCGCGCAGCCCAGCAACACCGTCAAGAAGCTCCTGAAGATCCAGGGCATCGCCCGGTAACGCGCCATGCGCGAGCTGCTCGTGTATCTGACCCGGCAGCTGGTCGACGAGCCCGAGAAGGTCACGGTCGAGGAGTTCGAGGAGGACGACGGCACGATCGTGCTCGAGCTGTCGGTGGGCGACGATGACTACGGCAAGGTCATCGGGCGGGGCGGGCGCACCGCGCAGGCGCTCCGCACCCTCGTCAAGGCCGCCGCGGTCAAGGACAACCGCCGCGTCCTCGTCGACATCGTCGAGTGAGCTGGTCCCGGCCGGGTCGGTCGGCCGGCCGCATGGGCTCGACGGCTCGTTCCACGTGCTGCGGCCCGGCACCCTCGCCCTCGGCGCGACCGTGACCGTCGCCGGCCGGCCCTACACGATCGAGCGCCTCGCGGGGACGTCCGAGCGCCCGATCGTGCGCCTCTCCGGCTGCGCGTCGCGGGACGACGCCGTGGCGCTGGGCGGAGCCGACCTCCTCGTCCCCGCGGTGCTCGAGGAGGGCGAGTTCTGGGCCAGCGACCTCGAGGGCTGCACGGTCGTCGACGGCTCGCGCGAGGTCGGGGTCGTGACCCGCATGGTCGCGCTCCCCTCCTGCGAGGCGCTCGAGGTGGGAGAGCTGCTGATCCCGATGGTGCGCGACGCGATCCGCTCGATCGACGTCGAGGCGCGCCGCATCGACGTCGACCTGAGGTTCCTCGGATGAGCCGGGTCGTCGAGCTCCCGGCGCCAGAGGATCTGGCCGCCGCCGAGCGGGCCGTGCGCGCCGTGCTCGCGCCGACCCCGGTGGTCGAGGCGCTCGGCATGTGGCTGAAGGTGGAGACCGTGCAGCCGACCGGCTCCTTCAAGGTGCGCGGCGGGGTGGCGGCGATGGCCGCCGTCCCGGCGGGCCGCCGCGTGGTCACCGCGTCGGCGGGCAACCACGGCCTCGGGATCGCGTACGCGGCCGCGCAGCTGGGGCGCGCGGCGACCGTCGTGGTGCCCGAGTGCGCCTCGACGGCGAAGGTTGAGCGGCTGCGCTCGTACCCGGTCGAGCTGGTGCTGGCGGGCGACGGCTACGACGCCGCCGAGGAGCACGCCCTGGGGCTCGAGGGCGAGTACGTCTCCCCCTACAACGACCCGCGCGTGATCGCCGGGCAGCGGACGCTGGGGGTGGAGCTGGGGGAGCAGCTGTCCGGGCCGCTGACGGTCGCGGTGCCGGTGGGCGGCGGCGGGCTGCTGTCGGGCGTCGCGCTGTGGGCGGCGGCTCGCGACGACGTGCGGGTCGTCGGCGTCGAGGTGGAGGCCTCGCGGGCGGTGAGCGCCGCCGTCGAGGCCGGCCGGGTGGTCGACGCCGAGCTCCGACCGACGCTGGCCGACGGCATGGCGGGCGGGCTCGAGCCGGGCAGCGTGACGGTCGACATCGCCGCCCGCCACGTCGACGCCTTCGTGGCCGTGGAGGAGGCCGAGCTGCGCGCCGCGATGCGGACGCTCGCCCTCGAAGCCGGGCTGGTCGCCGAGGGCGCCGGCGCCGCCGCGACCGCCGCGGTGCTCACCGGCCGGGTCGCGGACGAGCGGCCCGGCGCCCGCGTCGTCGCGATCGTCAGCGGCCGCAACCTCGCGCGCGACGTGCTGCTCGACGTGTTGTCGTGAACCTCGACGTCTTCACGCTCTTCCCGCCGTGGTTCGACTGGTTCCGCACCCAGCGCCACGTCGCCAACGCGATCGCCCTCGGCCATGCGCTGGAGACGATCGACCCGCGCGAGTCGACCCCCTTGAAGTGGGGGCAGGTCGACGACACGCCGTTCGGCGGCGGGGCGGGGATGGTGCTGCGGGTCGACGTGATGGAGGCCGCGCTGCGGGCGCGCTACGGGGTCGACCCGGTGGAGCTGCGGTCGTCACGGCGGGTGATCGCGCTGACCCCGGGCGGCCGGCTGCTCGACGACGCGCTGGCGGGCGAGCTGGCCGACGAGCCGGACCTGACGCTCCTGTGCGGGCGCTACGAGGGCTTCGACGAGCGGATCCTCGAGCACTTCGTCACCGACCAGGTGTCGATCGGCCGCTACGTGCTGGCCGGCGGCGAGCTGGCCGCGATGGTGGTCGCCGACACGGTGTTCCGCAAGCTGCCGGGGGTCCTGGGCAAGGACGAGTCGGCCCTCGAGGAGTCGTTCTCCCCAGCGCTCGGGGGCGCTCCCGAGTACCCGCACTACACGCGCCCCGCCGAGTGGCGCGGGTGGACCGTGCCCGACGTGCTGCTCTCCGGCCACCATGAGCGCGTGGACGCCTGGCGCCGCGAGCAGAGCCGCCGTCGTTCGCTACCATGATTCGCCCGCGTGCCGCCGCCCTTTCTCCCGTCTGGCGCCGCGGTCTTTCTTTGCCATGAGCACCGTGATCGACAGCCTCGAGCGTCAGCAGCTTCGCCGCGTCCCCGAGTTCCAGGCGGGTGACCGCGTCCGGGTCCACTTCCAGGTCGTCGAGGGCAACCGCCGACGCACACAGGTCTTCGAGGGCGTTGTCATCAAGCGCCAGGGCGAGGGCGTGCGCGAGACCTTCACGGTCCGCAAGAACTCGTTCGGCGTCGGCGTCGAGCGCACGTTCCCGGTCCACTCGCCGAAGATCGAGCGAATCGAGGTCGCCGCGCGCGGTGACGTCCGGCGCGCCAAGCTCTACTACCTGCGCGGTCGCGTCGGCAAGCGCGCCCGGGTGCGCGAGCGGCGCTATGTGGGGCCGGAGGCGGCCGTCGAGGCCGGGCTGCTCCACGATCCCGCCGCCGAGGCCGCTGCCGCGGCCGACGCGGAGGTCCCGGGCGACGCCATCGACGAGCAGGCGCTCGCCGACGCTCCGGCCGAGGGCGAGGAGAGCGCCCTGGCGGACGAGACCGTCGCGGCCGAGGACATCGTCGCGGGCGACGAGCCCGCCGAGGAGTCCGCTGCGGCCGACGAGACGGCAGAGGTCGAGGCGTCCGCTGACGCCGAGGCAGCCGCCGCCGCCGACGAGTCCAAGTAGGCGAGGTGGCGGGCAAGACGTCGTCGGCGTCGGGCTCGCTGCTCGAGCTGGTCCTGATCGTCGCCGTCGCGCTCGGGCTCGCGCTCGGCATCCAGGCGTTCCTCGTCAAGCCGTACCGGATCCCGAGCGAGTCGATGGTGCCGACGCTCGAGATCGGCCAGCGCGTGCTCGTCAACCGGCTCGACGGCCGCTTCGGGACGCCCGAGGTGGGCGACGTGGTCGTGTTCCACCCTCCGGTCGGCGCCGAGCCCAGCGTCGAGCCGGACTGCGGTGCCCCGCCGCCCGAGGGTCAGGTGTGCGGTCGGCCGAGCGCCGAGCAGTCGAAGGACAACTTCATCAAGCGCGTGGTTGCCGGGCCGGGGGACCGGCTCCGGCTCGACGAGGGCCACGTGATCCTCAACGGCAAGCGCCAGAACGAGCCGTTCGCGCTGCCGTGCGGAGGCGGCGAGGGATGCACGTTTCCTCGGGAGCTCACCGTTCCCGCCGGTCACTACTTCATGATGGGCGACAACCGTGGCTCTTCCGAAGACAGCCGTTTCTGGGGACCCGTCCCCGAGGACTGGATCATCGGCGAGGCTTTCGCCACCTATTGGCCACCCAAGCGGATCGGCCTCCTCTAAGAAACGCCGCCGCACGTCGGGGAGCCGGCTCTTCGGGTTCGACCGCCGGCTGGGCGTGCGCTTCGTCGCGGGGGCGGACGAGGCGGGACGAGGGTGCCTGGCGGGGCCGCTGGTCGCCGCCGCCGTGCTCTTCGACTACGAGCGGCTGACGCTGGCCGACCTTCGGGCGCTGTCGGCGCTGAACGACTCCAAGCAGCACAACGCCGAGATGCGCGAGCAGCTCTTCCCGCGCGTGCTGCGGATCGCCACGCGGGTGGCGGTCACCTCGCGCTGCGTCCGGGGGATCGACGAGCGCGGCCTGCACAAGACGAACCTCGCGGCTTTGTCGGACGTGCTGCGCCGCGTGGGCCGGGAAGGCTCCCTCTGCCTGTCCGACGGCTTCCCCGTGCCGCCCACGGGGTTCGACCAGCGCGCCGTCGTGGGCGGGGACGCCACCAGCGCCGCGATCGCCGCCGCGTCCGTGATCGCCAAGGTCACCCGCGACCGCTTCATGCATCGGATGGAGGAGCGCTACCCCGGCTGGGAGTTCGCCGCCCACGTCGGCTACTCGACGCCCGAGCACCGGGCGGCGATCGAGCGCCTCGGCGTGTCGCCGCTCCACCGGCTCTCGTTCCAGTCGATGGCGTACCAGCAGCTCGCGCTGTAGCGCCGGCGAACGTCAACGGCGGCATTGAGGGAGAGGCTCGGGAGGGTGCATTTCGTCGACCTCACGGCGTTTCGGCGCGCGAGGTCGACGTTGTGCACCTATAGGGTGCATTTCGTCGACGTGACGAGCACTCCCGCCGTGAGGTCGACGTTATGCACCCTCATCGCGGCCGATCTCCTCGCTCTCCCTACCCAGCGCAGTTGACGTTCGTCGATCGGCACGAAATCGACACACATTCGTGACACCTAGGCGGTGATCCGTTCAGCGAGCGGCCGTACGGTCGCTCGCGTGATCTCAGCCGACCGCACGAAGGAGCTCGGCCGCCGCGGCGAGGAGCTCGCCGCCGAGCACTTCTCCCGGCTCGGCTACCGCGTGCTCGCCCGCAACCACCGGACGCGGTTCGGGGAGCTCGACCTCGTGCTCGCCGACGAGGACGGCACGACGATCGTGTTCTGCGAGGTCAAGGCGCGCCGCCTCGGGTCGGGCGCGCCGTTCGACAACCTGCACGAGCGCAAGCAGCGCCAGGTCCGCACGATGGCCGCCGCGTGGCTCAGCCAGGTCAAGGACCGGCCGTTCGGCGCCGAGCTGCGGTTCGACGCGGTGGGGGTGACGCTCGACGACCGGGGCGAGCTCGTGCGCCTGGACCACGTGCAGGGTGCGTTCTGATGCCGGGCGCGCCGTGATCGCCCGCGTCACGACGTTCGCGATCGACGGTGTCGAGTCGCGGCGCGTGTGGGTGGAGGCCGACATCCGCGGCGGCCTGCCGGCCTTCGCGATCGTCGGGCTGGCCGACAAGGCGGTGCGCGAGGCGCGCGAGCGGGTCCGCTCGGCGATCACCAACTCCGGCCACGAGTTCCCGCAGAAGCGCATCACCGTCAACCTGGCGCCCGCCTACCTTCGCAAGATCGGCCCGGGGTTCGACCTGCCGATGGCGGTTGCCATCCTCGTCGCCTCCGAGCAGCTCGCCCGCGACGCGGTCGCCGACTGCGCGATCGTCGGGGAGCTGTCGCTGTCCGGCGACGTCCGCCCGATCCGCGGCGCGCTCGCGATCGCCGAGGGGGTGCGGCGCCATCTCCTCTCCCGGCTCGTGGTCCCGCGCAGCCGGGCGCGCGAGGCGGCGCTGGTCCCGGGCGTCGCCGTGCTCGGGATCGACTCGCTGACCGAGGCGGTCGATGTGCTCTCGGGCCGCGCCGAGCCGGCGCCGCCTCCCGACCCGCCGGCGGAGGCGGAAGGCGATCCGATGCTCGACCTCGGCGACGTCCGCGGCCAGAACGCCCTGATCCCGGCGCTGGAGGTCGCCGCGGCGGGCGGCCACAACCTCTACATGCACGGCCCGCCGGGGACGGGGAAGACGATGCTGGCCCGGCGCCTGCCGTCGATCCTGCCGCCGATGGGCCCGGCCGAGGCCATCGACGTCACCCGCATCCACTCGGTGGCCGGGCTGCACGGGGGAGGGGGCCTGGTGCTCGAGCGGCCGTTCCGCGCACCCCATCACACGGTGTCGTCGTCGGGGCTGGTGGGCGGCGGCTCGCACCCGCAGCCGGGGGAGGCGACGCTCGCCCACCACGGCGTCCTGTTCCTCGACGAGCTGTCGGAGTTCGTGCGGTCGAGCCTGGAGGCGCTGCGGCAGCCGCTCGAGGACGGGCGGGTGACGATCGTGCGCGGCCAGCAGGTCGTGGTCTTCCCGACCCGCTTCATGCTCGTCGCCGCCTCGAACCCGTGCCCGTGCGGGATGGGCGACGAGGCGTGCCGCTGCACAGCGGCGGACCTCGCGCGCCACCAGCGGCGGCTCTCCGGCCCGCTGCTCGACCGCATCGACGTCCTCGTCCCGGTCGGCCGGCCGCCCGCCGAGGCACTGCGCACCGAGACCGCGCCCGCGTCGGCCGTGGTCCGTGCCCGCGTGATCGAGGCGCGGGAGCGGCAGGGCCGCCGCCTCGCCGCCTACGGGCTGACGTGCAACGCCGAGATGACGCCGCGCGTGATGCGCGAGACCGCCACGCCGGAGGCCGAGGCGCTGCGCCTCCTGTACGACCTCCACGACCGGCACCGCCTCAGCGCCCGCGGCCACGGCCGCGTCCTCCGCGTCGCCCGGACCGTCGCCGACCTCGAGGGCAGCGACACCGTCGGCCCCGACCACGTCCACATCGCCGCCGGCCTGCGCCTCGAGCAGCCCGCCCTGGCCACCGCCGCATGACTGCGTGTGACGACTGCCTGCGGCGTGCGGATCTCGTCGCCGCGCTGGCCGGCTGGCTCGACGTCGAGTGGCGCAAGCGGGAGGGGCCGTCGCGGGTGCTGGCGCTGGCCGACGAGGTGCTGCTCGACGCGAGCGGCGACCGTGCGGTGCGGCAGCGCTACGACGGCTTCGATCCCGCCGCCGCCCGCGACCGGCTGCACGAGTGCGGGCTGCTGGCCGTCTGCCGCTGCGACGCCGCCTACCCGGCTCCGCTCCGCGATCTCACCGATCCGCCGGCGGTGCTGCATGTCGCCGGGGACCTCGCGTGCGTGGGGCTGGGCGACGCGGTGGCCGTGGTCGGCGCGCGGCGGGCGACGGACTATGCCCTCGCGGTCGCGCGCGACCTCGGGCGCGGGCTGTCGGCAGCCGCGGTCAGCGTCGTCTCCGGCCTCGCCCTCGGGGTCGACTCGGCGGCCCACGCGGGCGCGCTCGAAGGCGTGGCGCCGCCCGTGGCCGTCCTGGCCGGCGGGGCCGAGCGCCCCTATCCCGCCTCCAAGCGCCACCTCCACGCGGCGGTGCGGGCGGCGGGCGCGGTGGTGTCGGAGATGCCACCCGGCGTCGGCATCCACCGCTGGGCCTTCATCGCCCGCAACCGGCTGATCGCCGCGCTGGCGCGGGTCGTCGTGGTCGTCGAGGCGACGGAGCGCTCCGGCTCGCTCACGACCGCCGACCTCGCCGCCGAGCTCGGGAGGACCGTCGCCGCCGTGCCCGGGCGCATCACGTGCGCGGGTGCCGCCGGCACCAACGGCCTGATCCGGGACGGCGCGGTCCTCGTCCGCGGCATTCCCGACGTGCTCGACGCCCTCGCCGAGATCACCGGAGCGACCTACTCCGCCGGTCCCGCCGGCGGCCCGGACCTCGAGCCGGAGCTCCGAGAGCTGCTGGAGGCCATCGGCGCCGGGCACTCGACCCTCCCGATGCTGGCGGCGACCGGCCTCGAGGCCCGAGCGGTCCTCGCCGGCCTCGGCGAGCTCGAGGCCCTCGGCCTCGTCCGCCGCGGCTTCGGCGGCCGCTACCAGGTGGCGCTGTGACGGTGTCTACCCTCAGTCGTCGTGCGGGTCCCTGCAGTTCTCTCGATCGCCGGCTCGGACTCGGGTGGCGGCGCCGGCATCCAGGCCGACCTGAAGGCGTTCGCCCGCTCCGGCGTGCACGGGATGACGGCGATCACGGCGCTGACCGCGCAGAACACGGTGGCCGTGACCGGCATCCATCAGGTGCCCGGCGACTTCATCGTCGCCCAGGTCCGGGCGGTGGCCGAGGACATCGGGGTCGATGCCGTGAAGATCGGGATGCTGGGGACCGCCGAGACCGTCCGGGCGGTGGGCGAGGCGCTCGACCTGCTCGACCCCGCGACCCCGATCGTGCTCGACCCCGTGATGGTCGCCGAGTCCGGCGCGGTCCTGCTCGACGAGGCCGCCCGCGAGGCGATCGTCGACGAGCTGCTCCCGCGGGTCACGGTCATCACTCCCAATGTCCCGGAGGCCCGCGTCCTGTCCGGCGGGGGAGAGGAGTCCGTCGAGGACCTCGCGCGGCGGCTGCACCGGCTGGGCCCGTCCGTCGTCGTCGTGACCGGCGGCCATCGGGACGAGGCGACCGACGTGCTCTTCGACGGCGACGCGCTCCACCTCATCCCGGGGGAGCGGCATCCCGACGGCGCCTCCCACGGCTCGGGCTGCACGCACTCGTCGGCGCTCGCCGCCCACCTGGCGCTCGGCCTGTCGCCGCTCGAGGCCGCCCGGGCGGCCAAGGAGATCGCGAGCGAGGCCGTGGCCGCCGGGATCCGGGGGCTGGGGGAGGGGCCGGGGCCCGTCGACGTCTTCAACCTGACCGCCCGGGTGCCGCCAGGCGCCGCCAGGCGCCGGACGGCCGCCGGGCCTCTGCCATAATCGGCGCGGGATGAAGTTCCTTCGCATGCGTCCGGGCCACGGCGAGCAGCTGATCGCCGAGGGCGACCCTGAGGTCGCCGAGGAGCACGACGCTCTCGTGGAGGAGTTCCGGCGCCAGCTCGACCTCGGGATGTGGGCGGCGATCCCGCTGACGTCCCCGACCGGGCTGCGCGAGGCGGAGATGGTCTCGTCGTTCGACCAGGTCCCCGCCACCACCGACCGCGTCATCTTCTTCCCGCGCGCCGCGGGCGGCGCCGCTTGAGCGCGAAGGCGATCGCGTGATCTTCGCGCTCTGCGCCACCGCGATCGTCATCATCGCGCTGCTGTCCGAGATCGCCTGGCCGTACATCGAGCGGCGGCTGGACGCGCGGCGTGTGCGCCGCGAGGCGCGCCGGAGCGGCGTCCCGGCCCCGTACGACCCCGGCCGTGAGCGGCGGGCCGAGCAGCGCGCCCGCGAGCTCCTGAAGTCGTGCGTGAACGAGGACGAGTGGGCGATGTACCGCGACCTCGGGCTGATCCGCGTGTGGGGCGGCCAGGCCGGGCTGCCGGCCGACAGCGCCCGCGACCTGCGTGGCGTGCCGTACGCCTACCTGATCTACCCGCACAAGCCGATCGTGGCCTACCTGCCGATGACCGGCGAGCTGCTGAACGAGTACTGCGTCGAGTTCCCGGACGAGACGCGCCCGTACGGCTCGGCGCGGCTGCCCGACTCCGACGACGTGCTCGCCAAGTGGATGGCCCTCAAGGGCGACGAACGGCGGCTGATCTCGGAGGCCAACCTGCACCTGCCGGGCCGCCAGGTCGACCCGAAGCAGGTCCAGCGCGACATCTGGCGGCTCGGCCGCTGGGAGCGTGAGCGCCTCGAGCGCCGCGCCGGCACCGCCGAGGGCGACACCTCGCCGCCCCCGGCCAGACCGAACAACCCTGGCCCGCTCGGCCTGTGACCGCGCTCGACGGGCGCTCCGGCTCGGGCCTCGATCCCAAGCACAACTCCCGCGCGCTCACCGAGGGCCCGGCCCGCGCCGCCGCCCGCGCGTACCTGAAGGGCATCGGGTTCGACGACGAGGCACTGGCCAAGCCGATCATCGGCGTCGCCTCCACCTGGACCGAGACGATGCCGTGCAACTTCAACCACCGGGCGCTGGCGGCGAAGGTCAAGGAGGGGATCCGGTCGGCCGGCGGGACCCCGATGGAGTTCAACACGATCGCGATCTCCGACGGCATCACGATGGGCACGAGCGGGATGAAGACCTCGCTCGTCAGCCGCGAGGTGATCGCCGACTCGATCGAGCTCGTCGCCCGCGGCCACCTGTTCGACGCCGTCGTCGCGCTCTCCGGCTGTGACAAGACGATCCCCGGCACGGTCATGGCCCTCGCGCGCCTCGACGTCCCGGGCCTCATGCTCTACAGCGGCTCGATCCCGCCCGGCCATTACAACGGCCAGGACGTGACCATCCAGGAGGTCTTCGAGGCGATCGGCGCGCACGCGGCCGGGAAGATCACCGAGGAGGAGCTGATCGCGCTCGAGGACGTCGCCAGCCCCGGGGCCGGCGCCTGCGGCGGCCAGTTCACGGCCAACACGATGGCGATGGCGTTCCAGATGCTCGGCATCTCGCCGATGGGCCCGAGCGACGTGCCCGCCCAGGACCAGACGAAGCCCCAGGCGGCCTTCGACGCCGGCGTGCTCGTCATGGACGTGCTGGCGCGCGGGCAGCGGCCGAGCGACATCCTCACCCGCGAGGCGTTCGAGAACAGCATCGCCGCGGTGGCCATGAGCGGCGGCTCGACCAACGCCGTCCTGCACCTGCTGGCCGTCGCCCGCGAGGCCGGCGTGCCGCTCTCGATCGACGACTTCGACCGCATCGCCTCGCAGACGCCGCTGCTCTGCGACCTCAAGCCGGGCGGCCGCTTCGTGGCCACCGACATGCACGCCGCCGGCGGCACCGCCGTCGTCGCCGCCCGCCTGCTCGAGGCCGGCAAGCTGCACGAGGACGCGCCGACGGTGACCGGCAAGACGATCGGCGAGCACGCCCGTGCGGCGGACGAGGCGCCCGGCCAGGAGGTCGTCCGCCCGCTCAGCGACCCGCTCAAGGCGACCGGCGGGATCGCGATCCTGCGCGGGAACCTCGCGCCCGAGGGCTCGGTGGTCAAGCTGTCGGGCCACGAGCGCGTCCACCACCGCGGGCCCGCGCGGGTGTTCGACGGCGAGGAGGCCGCCATGGCGGCCGTCACGAACCGGGAGATCCAAGCCGGCGACGTGGTCGTCATCCGCAACGAGGGCCCGGCCGGCGGGCCTGGGATGCGAGAGATGCTCGCGGTCACCGCCGCGATCGTCGGCGAGGGCCTCGGCAACGACGTCGCGCTCCTCACCGACGGCCGCTTCTCGGGCGCCACGCGCGGGTTCATGGCCGGCCACATCGCGCCCGAGGCCGTGCACGGCGGGCCGATCGCGGCCGTGCGGGACGGCGACTCGATCACCATCGACGTACCGAACCGGCGCATCGACGTCGACCTCCCCGAGGAGGAGATCGCGAGCCGCCTCGAGGGCTACGAGCCGCCCGCGGCGGCCACGGCCAACGGGGTGCTGGCCAAGTACGCCAAGCTCGTCTCGAGCGCCTCCGAGGGCGCCGTCACGCGCTGACGCCTTCGACGCCGCGCTCGGGCTCGCGCTCGCCGGCGATGAACCCGGCGAGCAGCTGGTTGAAGCGGCCGGGGCGCTCGAGCATCGGCAGGTGCCCGGTGTCGTCGAAGATCACGCTGCGCGCGTTCTCGCCGATCAGGTGCTCGTACATCTCGGCGTCCTCGACGGGAACGAGGATGTCGTTGCGCCCCCACACGATCAGCACGGGGATCTCGATCCGCTGGAGGTTGTCCCGGAACGAGTGGCGCATCAGCGCGTCGAACGCGGGGATGAAGCCCGGCGCGTTCGCCCCGCGTACCAGCTCGATCGACAGCGGCACCGACAGGCGCTCCGGATAGCGCACGACGATCTGGAGCGCCGCGCGGCGCAGCCGCGGGCGGGTGACCGCGATCTCCGCCCGCACGCCGGTCCGTGCCGTGAGCACCGCCCACGCGCGGGCGCCGGCCAGCAGCGGCTCCCGCACCAGGTGCTCGGTCGACAGCCCCGCGGCCGCCACCAGCACGAGCTTCGCCACCCGGGTCGGGAACGAGACGGCCATCTCGGCGCCCACGAAGCCGCCCATCGAGTTGCCGATCACGACCGGCTCCTCGAGGCCGATCTCCTGGCACACGGCGTCGACGATGTGCGCCATGCAGGGGATCGACATGTCCTCGGCGGCCGGCATGTCCGAGCCCCCGAAGCCGGGGAGGTCGATCGCGACGCAGCGATGCGTGCCCATGAACACCGGGAAGTTCAGGAGCCAGTTCTGCCACAGCCCGCCGAGGCCGTGCAGGAACAGCAGCGGCGGTCCGTCCCCGCCGCTGTCGATGACGCTGACCCCGCGCCCGTCGACCTCCACCCGGCGCGTCAGCGCCGGCCAGTCGACCTCCATCCACGTCCTATCGTCGCCGTCGGCGTACGTCGGGTCCGGCCCGGGGCGCAGGACGCCGTTGCGGACGCGGTTGTAGGTGTCCCGGTACACGCTCGGCACGGCGCTCTAGGTTAAAGGCATGAGTGAGCTTCAGGCGCTGCCTGCCGCGCAGCCCACGGACGACGCACGGGCGCTGCTGCCCGCGATCGAGCCGGACCGCCAGGTCACCGACTGGGGCCGCTCCGAGCGCGTCGAGGGGCTGCTCGACGCGACGCTCTACGAGTTCCTCTACCACTACTGGTTCCGCTGCGAGGTCGAGGGCATCGAGCACGTTCCGGCCACCGGCGGCGCCCTCCTCGTCTCCAACCACGCCGGGGCGCTGCCGCCCGACGCGGCGATGATCGCCAAGGCGATCAAGGAGGAGCACGCACGGCCCCGCCCACTCCATCTCACGGTGGAGCACTTCTTCAAGGGCTATCCGGGCCTGGCCATGCTCGTGAACAAGCTCGGCGGCGTGCCGGCCCACCCGGCCAACGTCCACCGGCTGCTCGACGACGAGCAGCAGCTCGTGCTGGTGTTCCCCGAGGGCCGGAAGGGGAGCGAGAAGCTCTACAAGGACCGCTACAAGCTGCGGCGCTTCGGCCGCGGTGGGTTCGTGGAGGCGGCGATGCGCGCCCGGGCCCCGATCGTCCCGATCGCCGTGCTGGGGGCCGAGGAGGCGATGCCGACGTTCGCCCAGATCGGCCTGCTCCAGCGGCTCACCAAGCTGATCTACTTCCCGGTCACCCCGCTGTTCCCCCACCTCGGCCTCCTCGGCACGGCGTACCTGCCCGCCAAGTTCCGCATCCGCTTCCTCGAGCCGATCCCCACCGACCAATGGGGCGAGGCGCCGTGGGACGACAAGGGGCTCGTGCAGACGGTCGCCGAGGACGTGCGCGCCAGGATCCAGGACGAGCTCGTCGACCTCGTGTCCCACCGGCGGTCGGTGTGGCTGGGGTGACGTCGCGCCGGGTCCTCGTCACCGGCATCTCGACCCTGTGGGGCGGCCGGCTGGCGCAGGCGATCGAGCGCGACGACGAGGTGGAGGCGATCATCGGCGTCAGCTCCGAGGATCCGACGTGTGAGCTCAAGCGCACGGAGTTCGTGCGCGTCGGGCTCCAGCACGCGCTGCTGCGGCGGATCGTCCAGGCCGCCGAGATCGACACCGTGATCGACACGCGGCTGGTCGTCGACTCGCTGCACGCCTCGCCGCGCGCCGCCCACGAGGCGAACGTGATCGGGACGATGAACATCCTCGCCGCCTGCGGAGGGCCGGACTCGCCCGTGCGCAAGGTCGTCTTCAAGTCCTCAGCCCACTACTACGGCTGCGAGCGCGACGACCCCGCCTTCTTCACCGAGGACATGCGGCGCCCGCATCCGCCGGACACGCGCCTGGAGGCCGACATCGTGGAGGCGGAGAAGGCCGTCGAGGGGTTCGCCAAGCGCAACCCCGACGTCACCGTCACCGTCCTGCGCTTCGTGAACGCGCTCGGCCCGGGCCTCGACACCACCCACACGCGCCTGTTCGAGCTTCCCGCCGTGCCGTGCATCCTCGGCTTCGACCCCCGCTACCAGTTCATCCACGAGGAGGACCTCGTCGGCGTCCTGCGGTTCGCGGTCGAGCACGACCTCCCCGGCGTCTACAACGCGGCCGGCGACGGCGTGCTCGCCCTGTCGGAGATCTGCTCGCTGTTGGGCAAGCCCCCCGCTCCGATCCTGCCGCCGTGGGGGGCCTCGTTGGCCGCCGCGGCGCTGAGCCGCGTCGGCGTCCGGGTGCCGGGAGAGGTGCTCAACCAGCTGCGCTACGGGCGCGGGCTCGACAACCGCGCGCTCAAGGGCGCGGGCTACGGATACGCCTTCACGAGCCGCGAGGCGGTGCTCCGGCACGCCGAGGCGCAGCGCGCCAGGCCGCTGCTCGAGAACGGCGGCGGCTACCGCTACGAGCGCGAGGTGGAGGAGTTCCTGCGCTGGAGCCCGAACGTCCGTCGCCGGGGAACGGTGTAACGCCAGCTTAATTTCAGGGGTGGTCGCTGTCCGGGCGTTCTCCTACCCTCTTCGTCTTCCGTGCCTCGCCGCCTGCTCGCCGTCGTCGTCCTCGCCGTGACCGTCCTCCTCGTGGGCGCCGGGAGCCTGTACGCGTTCGACCGCACGGTCAAGACGCGGATCGCCGAGGGCGTGACCGTCAACGGCATCGACGTCGGGGGCCTCAAGCCCGAGGCGGCGCGGGCCAAGCTCCAGGCCACGCTGGTCGACCCGCTGACGCGGCCGGTGACGGTCCGCCACAAGGGCCGCAAGTTCCGCCTGACGGCCGAGCAGGCCTCGATCGCCGTCGACATCGACGGCTCGGTCGACCGCGCGATGGCCGTCTCGACCGACGGCAACGTCTTCACCCGCACGTGGCGCGAGGTCCGCGGCGACGCGCTGGACACCGACGTCGAGGCGAAGGTGGTGTGGGAGCGCTCCGCCGTCCGCCGCCTCATCGGGCGCGTGAAGAAGAAGGTCACGATCG
This sequence comes from uncultured Solirubrobacteraceae bacterium, assembly GCA_963730535.1. Classification (GTDB taxonomy): domain Bacteria; phylum Actinomycetota; class Thermoleophilia; order Solirubrobacterales; family Solirubrobacteraceae; genus DASSUW01. The sequence continues at coordinate 621,384 of CAVSRU010000005.1, read as the reverse complement.
AGGCACGCGACGCGTCGCTCGACCTCGAGTCCGGCCAGGTCGAGCCGGTCGCCTCGCGCGACGGGCTGGCCGTCAAGCGCGGGCTGCGGCGGGAGATCGAGCGCGAGCTGCTCGACATGGGCAAGCGCCGGGTCGTCCGCCTGCGCACCAAGGTCGTCGAGCCGAAGGTGACGACGGAGCAGCTGGCAGCGAAGTATCCGGCCGTCATCGTCGTCCACCGCGGCTCGTTCTCGCTCTCCTTCTACAAGCACCTCAAGCTGGCCAAGACCTACGGGATCGCGGTCGGCCAGGTGGGCCTCGAGACGCCCGCGGGCCTCTACCACATCCAGAACAAGGCGGTGGACCCGGCCTGGCACGTCCCGAACTCGGACTGGGCCGGCGACCTCGCGGGCACCATCGTGCCCGGCGGCACGCCCCAGAACCCGCTCAAGGCCCGCTGGCTGGGCATCTACGCCGGCGCCGGCATCCACGGCACCGACGCCTCGGGCTCGATCGGCACCGCGGCCTCGCACGGGTGCATCCGCATGCGGATCCCCGAGGTCATCGAGCTCTACGACCAGGTTCCGGTCGGGGCTCCCATCTACATCGCCTGATTCGCCCTCGGCGAACGTCAACGGCGGCAGGGTAGGGAGGCTGGGGAGCCAGCCGCCGCGCGAACTATGCGGATTACCCCGGAAACCGACGCTAATCGGGATAGTTCGGCGACCTGTCGATTAGCCGCGGAAACCGCGGCCAATTCGACATGGTTCGCGCCATCGCCGACCACGCCGGCTCCCACGCCTCCCTACCCAGCCGCAGTTGACGTTTGACGTGCGCCGGCGGACGCCTACACCCCGATCTCGGGGACCGGCACTTCGTGCCAGCCGCCGTGCAGCAGGGAGGCGTGGTGGTCCGAGTGGCGAAAACAGAGGGCGCCGATGTGCACGCCTGGCCGCACCTCCTTGCGCATGACCGCGTACCACATGGTCGTGGCGTCGCGCGTTCCCTGGATCCGATGCCAGGGGAGCTTGGGCTGTTCATCGGGCGGCGTGATCCCGGCCTCCACGAGCTGGCGCTGGGTCGCCACCTGACCCGTGGAGGTGTCGATGAAGAAGACCGCCACGCCGGGGCAGGCTAGCGACGCGTGGTCGTCGGCCCTGCGGCGCTTCGACCGCGACCTCCAGCGGCGCGGCGCGGCCGAGCGGACCCGGCGCGCCTACGGCGCCGACGTGGGGGAGCTGGCCACGTGGGCCGCCGCCCAGGGGCTCGAGCCGGCCGCCTTCTCCTACCGCCTGCTGCGCGGCTATGCCGCCCGCATGTCCGACAAGGGCTCCGCCCCCCGCACGATGGCCCGCAAGCTCGCGGCCACGCGGGCGTTCTTCCGCTCGATGGTCGAGCACGGCGATATGCACGCCAACCCGGCCGACCTGCTGCCCGCCCCGCGGCTTCCGCACACGCTCCCGCGCCCGATCAAGCCGGCGGACGTCGCCGCCCTGCTCGACCGCATCCCCGCCGGCACGCCGCTCGAGCTGCGCGACCGCGGGCTGTTCGAGCTCGCCTACGCGTGCGGGCTGCGCGCCGAGGAGCTCGTCAACCTCGACGTCGGCTCGCTCGACCTCGACGGCGAGCAGGTGCGGGTCGAGGGCAAGGGCGCCAAGACGCGCTTCGTGCCCGCGGGGGAGGTCGCCCTGATGGCCGTCGCCGACTACCTCGAGCGCGGCCGGCCCGCCCTCGAGCGCCCCGACGGCGACCCTGCGCTCTTCATCTCCAAGTCCGGCCGGCGGCTCTCGACCTCCGACGTCCGGCGCCGCCTGCGGGTGTGGGCGCGCCACGCTGCCGCCCAGGGCAAGGTCCACCCGCACGCCCTCCGACACTCGTTCGCCACCCACCTGCTCGAAGGCGGCGCTGACCTGCGCGCGATCCAGGAGCTGCTCGGGCACTCCTCGATCTCGACGACGCAGGTCTACACTCGGGTAGAGTCGGCTCGCCTCCGCGCCGCGTACCTACGCAGCCATCCGCGGGCCTAACGGGAGCAGGCTCTGGACACCAACGTCAAAGCACTCGAGCTGAAAGAACTCTGGCGCAGGTACAAGGACGATGGGTCCGAGCCCGCACGGGAGAAGCTCGTCGTCGCGTACTCGCCCCTCGTCAAGTACGTCGCCGGCCGGATGTCCTCCGGCCTGCCCGCGCACGTCGAGGAGGCCGATCTCATCTCGTACGGGCTGATCGGGCTCATCAACGCGATCGAGCGTTTCGACATCGAGCGCGAGATCAAGTTCGAGACCTACGCGATCACCCGCATCAAGGGCGCGATCATCGACGAGCTGCGCGCGCTCGACTGGGTGCCGCGCTCGGTCCGGGCACGGGCGCGCGAGATCGAGAGGTGCCACGCCAAGCTCGAGCACCGGCTGCACCGCACGCCGACCGACGAGGAGATGGCGCGCGAGCTCAACATGGCGGTGGACGAGTTCCAGGAGGCGCTCGTCAAGATCTCCAACTCCACGGTCGTCGCCCTCGACGAGCTGTGGGCGGTGTCCGACGCCTCGGGTGACCAGGTCTCCCTGCTCGACACGCTGCAGGATCCGGACGCTCCCGACCCCCAGCAGCTGCTCGACGCCTCCGAGCTGAAAGACCGCCTGGCGGACGCCATCTCCGCCCTGCCGGAGCGCGAGAAGCTCGTGATCGCCCTCTACTACTACGAGAACCTGACGCTGCGGGAGATCGGCGAGGTCCTCGGCGTCACCGAGTCGCGCATCTCCCAGCTCCACACCAAGGCCGTCCTGCGCCTCAAGTCGCGCCTCCAAGGCGACGCGCTCCGATAGCCTCCCGCCTTCCGCGAGGAAGGGAGGAGCAGGTCATATGCAGGCCGCAGACAGGATTCGCAACGTGGCGCTAGTCGGCCACCGGGGGAGCGGGAAGACGTCGCTGCACGAGGCCCTCTTGCACGAGGCCGGCGCGACGACCCGGCTCGGCTCGGTGGCCGACGGCACGACGGTCTCGGACTCCGACGACGACGAGAAGGCGCGCGGGATGTCGATCTCCGCGTCGCTGGCGTCGTTCGAGTGGCGGGACGTGAAGGTCAACCTCATCGACACCCCCGGCGAGCCCTCGTTCATCGCCGACGCCCTCGGCGCCCTGCGCGTGTGCGAGTCGGCCGTGTTCGTGGTCAACGGCGTCCTCGGCGTCGAGGTCGGCACGCAGCGCCTGTGGGAGCGCGCCGCCGAGCTCGGCGTCGCCCGGCTCGTCTACGTGAACATGCTCGACCGCGAGCGGGCCGACTTCTTCCGCGTCCTCGAGAGCCTCAAGGCCGCCTTCGGCCCTCACGTCGTGGCCACCGAGATCCCGATCGGCGTCGAGCACGAGACCCGCGGCGTCATCGACCTCGTGGACATGAAGGCGTACGAGTACACAGACGGCAGTTGCTCCGAGATCCCGATCCCCGACGACCTCGCCGCCACCGCGCAGGAGTACCGCGAGAAGCTGATGGACGAGGTCGCCGAGAACTCCGAGGCGCTGATGGAGCGCTACCTCGAGGGCGAGGAGATCTCCCACGAGGAGATCGTCACCGCGCTCGAGGACGGCACCGACCACGGGCACATCTTCCCCGTCGCCTGTGGGGTGGCCACCAGCCGCCTGGCCTCCAACCGGCTGCTCGACGCGATCGTCGACGACCTGCCCTCGCCCGTCCAGCACGGCGGCCTCGCGCTCGAGAACATGAAGCTCGAGCCGGACCCCGAGGGCGAGATGTTCGCCTACGTCTTCAAGACCCGCGCCGACCCGTACGCGGGCCGCATCAACCTCTTCCGCGTCTACCAGGGCACGGTCACGCACGACACGCAGGTCATGAACACCCGCACCCACCACAAGGAGCGGATCGGCCAGCTGCTCGTGCCCCAGGGCAAGGAGGTCAAGCAGACCGACGCGTTCGGCCCGGGCGACATCGGCGCGGTGGCCAAGCTCAAGGAGACCCGGGCCGGCGACTGGCTCGCGGCGCGTGACGAGCCGGTGCAGATGCCGTCGATCAAGCTCCCCGCGCCGGTCATGGCGTTCTCGATGGTGGCGGCGGCGAAGGGTGACGAGGACAAGGTCTTCACCGCCCTGCGGCGGCTCCAGGAGGAGGACCCGACGATCGACCTGCACCGTGACTCCCAGACCGGCGAGCAGATCGTCGCCGGCCTGTCGCAGATCCACGTCGAGGTCGTGGTCGAGCGCATGCGGGCGCGGTTCGGGGCCGAGGTCATCCTCAAGCCGCCGCGCGTCCCGTACCAGGAGACGATCCGCCGGAGCGCCAAGGCGCACGGCCGGCACAAGAAGCAGACCGGCGGCCGCGGCCAGTTCGGCGACTGCCACATCGAGATCGAGCCGCTCGAGATGGACAGCGAGGACGCGTTCGAGTTCGTCAACGCGATCAAGGGCGGCGTGATCCCCACCGGGTTCATCCCCGCCGTCGAGAAGGGCGTGCTCGACGCCATGCAGCACGGCGCCGTGGCCGGCTACCCGGTCAAGGGCGTCCGCGTGAGGGTGTTCGACGGCTCGTACCACTCGGTCGACTCGTCGGAGATGGCCTTCAAGCTGGCGGGCTCGCTGGCCATGAAGCAGGCGCTCGAGCAGGCCGGCTCGGTGCTGCTGGAGCCGATCATGCTGCTCACCGCGTCGGTGCCCGACGAGTCGGTGGGCGACGTCATGGGCGACCTCTCGTCGCGCCGCGGGCGGCCGCTGGGCACGGAGGCGGTTGGCGGCATGACCGAGGTCCAGGCCGAGGTGCCGATGGCCGAGATCCTCTCCTACGCTCCCGACCTGCGGTCGATCACCGGCGGCCAGGGCGAGTACACGATGGAGTTCCTGCGCTACGAGGAGGTGCCGTCGCACCTCGCGCAGAAGGTCGTCGACAAGGCGCGCGAGGAAGAAGAGGTACGCGCCTAGGCAGCTACCCTTGAAGCGTTCATGGCCCGGACCAGGGACATCCGCCCGAACCTGAACGACACTTCCTGCGACATCTGCGGGCGCACGTTGTTGCGCGGCGAGCACGCGGAGACGTTCCTGGCCGGCGGATCGCGCCGCCAGGTCTGCGACCTGTGCACGGCGCGCGCCCAGCACGAGGGCTGGATCCGCGAGTCGGGCGGCGACGAGCTGGAGCTCCGCCACACCCGTCACGACGGGCGGACCGGCTTCCTCGATCGCTTCCGCGGCCGCCGCGAGCGTGCGCGGGAGGTCCAGGAGGAGCCGGTGCTCGAGGAGCCGCCGGTCGAGGAGCCCGACGCGCCGGCGCGTCAAGTCCCGGAGCCGCCGCGGCGCCCCCGTCACGTGCGCGCGGTGCCCACCAACGCCGACCTCAAGATGCAGCGGGCGCTCGAGGTCTTCAACGGCTCGGACCACACGCGCACGGTCGGCGGCGTCGCGCGCTCGCTCGGCGCCCCCGCCGTCTCCGTCCGCCCCCGCACCGACCGGCCGGCCGTCGTGGCCATCACGGTCATGTGGGAGCTGAGCTGGTACCGCTTCGAGATCGACCTCTCCGACGAGGCCGGCGGCGTGCGCCGCGACGCCCAGGGCGACGAGCTGACCGACCTGGGCGACGAGGAGCAGGAGATCAACGCCGCCGCCGACGAGCGCGGCAACCTCCATCTCGCCTGAAAGGTTCGACGGATGGTCGATTCCTCGTCGCGATCCCCGTTGTTAGCCTGATGCCCGTGATCTATTGCGTCGTGCCTGAGCCTCTCGCGGACGAGCTGTACCCCAAGCTCTCGGCCTACTACGAGGATGATCCGAACGTCGAGGTCATCGTCGACCGGCGCAAGAAAGAGCGCCGCGACACCAGCACCTCCGGCGGTGGGCAGCGCGAGGTGCGCGACCGCCGCCGTCGCCGGGTGACCGGCGACGTGCCGCCGCTCTCCGCCGCGTAGGGGGATGCGTCTCGTCGTCCACGTGGACGGCGGCTCGCGCGGCAACCCCGGGCCGGCCGCCGCGGCGGCCGTCACGTCGGCACCCGACGGGGACGTCGTGGACGAGACCGCGGTCGTCCTGGGCCGGACCACGAACAACGTCGCCGAGTACCGCGCGCTGCTGCTCGGCCTCGAGCGCGCGCGGGCGCTCGGCGCCACCGAGGTCGAGGTCGTCAACGACTCCGAGCTGGTCGCCAACCAGGTCAACGGGCGCTACCGGGTCAAGAGCCCGGAGATGGCGGCCCTGCACGGCGACGTGATGCGCGCGCTGGAGGGCTTCGCCCGCTGGGAGGTGCGGCCCGTCCCGCGGGCGGAGAACGCCGCCGCCGACGCGCTGGTCAACCAGGCGCTGGACGCCGGCGGCGACGCAGCCGACGGCGAGCCGACCGAGTACGCCGGCTACCTCCGGATCGACGACCTGCTGCGGCTCCAGGAGCCGCTCACCCCGGAAGCCCACGACGAGCTGCTGTTCATCGTCGTCCACCAGTCCTACGAGCTGTGGTTCAAGCTGATCCTCCACGAGCTGGCCACGGCGCGCGAGGAGCTCGAGCGGGGGCGCCCGCAGGGCGCGATCCGCCCGCTCCAGCGGACGGCGGCGATCGACCGGCTCCTGCTCGTCCACCTCGACGTGCTCGAGACGATGGGCCCCGACGGCTTCCTCGAGTTCCGCGACCCGCTCGCGCCCGCCTCCGGCTTCCAGTCGACGCAGTTCCGGGCCATCGAGCGCGAGAGCCCGAATCTGTACGACGCGTTCGTCGCCTGCGCCGGCCTGCCCGAGGACGCACGCGAGCGCCTCACCGCCCTTGCCGAGCTCTACCGCGACCACCTCGACGACCAGCGGCGGGCGCTGCTCTACCAGGTGGCCGAGCTGCTGGTCGACCACGACGAGCTGATCGCGCTCTGGCGCCACCACCACACGCTGATGGCCGCGCGCGAGATCGGCAGCCGCCACGGGACGGGCGGCTCGCGCGGCGTCGAGTACCTGCGCGGCACGCAGGACAAGCGCTTCTACCCGGAGCTGTGGGAGGTCAGGTCGGCGCTGTGACGCGCCGGCTACCGCAGGTCGAGCACGCGCGAGCCTGAGATCCAGTGCACCCGAGTGTCGCCGAGTCGGTTCATGACCTGGCCGTGGAGCGGATGCACGTGCCCGTGCAGGATGTGGCGCGGCTGGTGCTCGTCGACCCAGTCGCGCAGCCCCGCGAAGCCGATGTGCGACGGGTCCTCCGGGTCGTCGTTGATGCCGAGCGGCGGGCAGTGGCAGATCAGCACCTCGGCGGCCGGCAGCCGGCGGGCGAGCTTGCTCGCTTCGCGCTGCGTGTACTGGTGCAGCGTGTTCTTCCCGTAGCGCACGCATCCCTCGAAGCCGCTGACGGTGACCCCGCCGACCTGGGTGCGGCGCAGGTGCAGGTCCTCGATCTCGAGGTCGCGCAGCAGGTGCTCGGGGTCGTGGTTGCCGTGCACGCCGAAGCGCGGGACGTCGAGCGACATCAGCGACTCGATCCAGGCGCGGTCGAGGTCGCCGAGGCAGAACACGGCGTCGACGCCCCGCTGCTGGGCCAGCGTCGCGGGGTCGACGAGCGGGCGCTTGTCGGCGAGGGCGAGGACGCGCATCGGGCGCTCATCGTATGCGCGGGGGCGTGATCACCTTCATCGGCAGCTTCATCAGCGACGGCGGCGTCTTCGCGGCGATCCGCATCGCCTTGCCGGCCGCCAGCGAGCGGCGCTTGGTCCCGCGCCCGAACTGGCGGCTGAGCGGCGGGCCGTCGGTCGGCAGCCGGTGGTGCAGCGGCGGCGCCGCGTCCTCGAGCGTGCGGCCGATGACCATGCGCTGGATCTCGCTCGTGCCCTCGAAGATCGTGTAGAGCTTGGCGTCGCGGTACCACTTCTCCACCGGCAGGTCGCGCACGTAGCCGTAGCCGCCGCAGACCTGGACCGCCTGCTCGGTGATGCGCACGGCGGTCTCGGACGCCTTGAGCTTGCTCATCGAGCCCTCGGCGTGGTGGTACTCCTGCTGCTGGGCGGCCATCCACGAGGCGCGCCAGGTGAGCAGGCGGGCGGCGTCGAGGTCGGTGGCCAGGTCGGCGAGCGGGAACGAGATCCCCTGCTTGTCGAGGATCGGGCCGCCGAACGCCTCGCGCTTGGACGCGTAGTCGGACGCGAACTCGAGCGCGGCGCGGGCGATGCCGAGCGCCTGCGCGGCGACCATCGGGCGGGTCTGCTCGAAGGCGCCGAGCGTGGAGGACCGGCCGTTGCCGCGGTGCGCCTCGGCGAGCCGGCGCTCGAGCCGCGCGTCCCCGCCCAGCAGGTTCTCGCCGGGGATCCGGCAGTTGTCGAAGCGCAGCTCGGCCGTGTGCGAGGCGCGGCAGCCGAGCTTGGAGAGCTTGCGCACGAGCTCCAGCCCCGGCGTGCCGCCCGGCACCACGAACAGCGCCTGGCCGCGGTGGCCGGCGTCGGGGTCGACGGTTGCGTTGACGACGTGCACGCTCGCGATGCCGCCGTTGCCGATCCAGATCTTGTGGCCGTCGAGCACCCACTCGTCGCCGTCGCGGCGGGCGCGCGTGCGCAGGTTGCGCACGTCGCTGCCGCCCTCCGGCTCGGACACGCAGAGCGCGGCGAGCTTGAGGTCGCCCGGCTCGCCGAAGCACTCGGGCGCCCAGCGCAGCAGCTGCTCGGGCGTCGCCGCCTGGGCCATGGCCGACAGCGCGAGCGCGGGCATGACGATGCTCAGCCCGATCCCCGCGCAGCCCCAGAACAGCTCCTCCATGAAGAGCGGCAGCGAGAGGCCCGTGGGGTCGCCGATCAGGTCGCGATAGAAGAGCGGGTTGTAGAAGCCCTCCTGCGCCGCCTGCTCGAGCACGGCCCACGGGAACTCCTCCTCGCGGTCGTGGTACTCGGCGACGGGACGGATCACGTCACGCGCGAAAGCGTGCGTGCGCTCGACCAGGTCCAGCTGGGCGGGGGTGAGGGAGAAGCCGTAGCTCACGAGGGCCGCTCCACGATCGCCACGACGCCCTGGCCGCCGGCCGCGCAGATCGAGATCAGCGCGCGGCCGCTGCCGCGCTCGGCGAGCAGCTTGGCGGTGCTCGCCAGGATGCGCCCGCCGGTGGCGGCGAAGGGGTGGCCGGCGGCCAGCGAGCCGCCCGCCACGTTGAGCTTGGCGCGGTCGATCGCGCCGAGGCCGTTCTCCTCCCAGGCCTTGAGGGTGCTCAGCACCTGGGCGGCGAACGCCTCGTGGATCTCGTAGAAGTCGAAGTCCTGGAGGCTCAGCCCGGCGCGCTCGAGCAGCCGGGGGGCCGCGTCGACAGGGGCCATGAGCAGGCCCTCGTCGCCGTTCACGTAGTCGACCGCCGCGGTCTCGGCGTCGGTCAGGTGGGCGAGCACGGGGATGCTGCGCTCCTCCGCCCAGCGCTCGCCGGCGAGCAGCACGAGCGCGGCACCGTCGGACAGCGGGGTGGAGTTGCCGGCGGTCATCGTGTCGCCGAACACCGGCTTGAGCTTCGCCAGCTTCTCGGTGCTCGTGTCGGGCCGCAGGTTCTGGTCGCGCTCGAGGCCGAGGTAGGGGGTGACGAGGTCGTCGAGGAAGCCGCGCTCGTAGGCGGCGGCGAGGCCCTGGTGGCTGGCCACGGCGAGCTCGTCCTGCGCCTCGCGGGTGATGCCGAACCGCTCGGTCGTGATCGCCTGGTGCTCGCCCATCGAGAGCCCGGTGCGCGGCTCGGCGTTGCGCGGGATGCTGGGCACGATGTGGCCGGGCCGCAGGTGGCCGAGCAGCTTGAGGCGGCCCACGCCCTTCGTGCGGTTGGCCTCCAGCAGCACGCGGCGCAGGTCCTCGTTGACGCCGATCGGCGCGTCGCTGGTGGTGTCGACACCGCCCGCGATGCCCCAGTCGATCGTCCCGAGCGCGATCTTGCCGGCCACGGCGAGCGCCGCCTGGAGGCCGGTGTCGCAGGCCTGCTGCACGTCGTAGGCGGGCGTGCGCTTGTCGAGCGCGCTGCCCAGCACGGCCTCGCGCGTGAGGTTGAAGTCGCGCGAGTGCTTGAGGACGGCGCCCGCGACCACCTCCCCGGCGCGCTCGCCCTGGAGCGAGAAGCGGGCGACGAGGCCGTCGAGCGTGGCGGTCAGCATGTCCTGGTTCGAGGCCTCGGCGTACGGCCCGTTGGAGCGGGCGAAGGGGATGCGGTTGCCGCCGAGGATGGCGATCGGTTGCGTCATCGTGAGTTCGAACGTTCCCGTTCATCTGAGCTTCTAATCGGGTAATGCGTCACGCATGGCCGATCGCTACCAGCGTTTCGCGCGCTCGCGACCGGGGCGGATCGCCACCCGCCGGCTCGGGCTGCCGCAGCCTGCCCGGCTGCGCCGCGGGCCGGACTCCTCGATGGGCCGGTGCTGCTCGGCGGCGCTCTCGATCGAAGCGAGCTCATCGAGCGCATCGGATTCGAGATCCGGCCCGACGCCGAGCGCTACGCGGCCGTGATCTTCGACGCGTCGCCGATCACCCGCACCGCCGAGCTGCGCGAGCTCTACGGCTTCTTCCACCGCGCGATCCGGCAGCTCGGCCCGAGTGGCCGCCTGATCGTCATCGGGTCCGGCGAGGGCGTCGCCCAGCGCGCCCTCGAGGGCTTCGTGCGCTCCGCCGGCAAGGAGGTCCGCAACGGCGCCACCGCGCAGCTCGTGTACGCGGACCCGGACGCCGACCTCGAGTCGACGCTGCGCTTCCTGCTCTCCGGCCGCTCGGCGTACGTCTCGGGCCAGGTCATCCGCGTCGGCGCGGCCGCGCCGGACGGGCCCGACGACTGGGAGCGGCCGCTGGCCGGCAGGACCGCGATCGTCACCGGCGCCTCGCGCGGGATCGGCGCCGCGATCGCGGAGGTGCTGGCGCGCGACGGCGCCCATGTGATCTGCGCCGACGTGCCCGCCCAGGGCGAGGCCCTCGCCGCGGTCGCCAACCGGGTCCGCGGCGCGGCGCTCCAGGTCGACGTCACCTCCGACCGGGCGCCCGGGACGCTGGCCGGGCGCGGCGCCGACATCGTGGTCCACAACGCCGGCATCACCCGCGACCGCACGCTCGCCCGCATGAGCGACGACGAGTGGGACGCGGTGCTGGCCGTCAACCTCGAGAGCATCGAGCGGATCAACGAGGCCCTGCTGGCGGCCGGCGGCGTGCAGCGGATCATCTGCGTGTCCTCGGTGAGCGGGATCGCCGGCAACCGCGGCCAGGCGAACTACGCGACCAGCAAGGCGGGGGTGATCGGCGTCGTCGAGTCGCTCGCCCCCGAGCTCGCGCGGCGCCCGACGACGATCAACGCCGTCGCGCCGGGGTTCATCGAGACCGGCATGACGGCGGCGATGCCGCTCGGCACGCGCGAGGCCGGCCGCCGCCTCAACTCGCTCGCCCAGGGCGGCCTGCCGGTCGACGTCGCCGAGACCGTCGCCTGGCTCGCCTCGCCGGGCTCGGGCGGCATCAACGGAACGGTCGTGCGCGTCTGCGGCCAGAGCCTGATCGGCGCATGAAGCGGACGTACGCGCGGGTCGCGCTCGGGCCGCTGCGGCTGCGGCGGCCGGACGAGCTGCCCGATCGGGTGCTGTCGCGAGAGGCGGTGGCGGTGGATCGGGCGCACCTGGCCGCCTACGACCGCGTGTGCGGGTTCCGGCTGCGCGACGAGCTGCCGGCGACGTACCCGCACGTGCTCGCGTTCCCGCTCGCGCTCGAGCTGATGGCCGGGCCGTTCCCGTTCTCGCCGCTCGGCGTCGTGCACATCGGCAACCGGATCGAGCAGGACCGGCCGTTGCGCGCGGACGAGGCGCTCGATCTGCGCGTGCGGGCCGAGAACCTCGCGCCGCACCCGCGCGGGCGGCAGTTCGAGGTCGTGGCCGAGGCGGCCGTCGCCGGGGCGACGGTGTGGCGGGGGCGCAGCACGTACCTGCACCGCGAGGGGAGCGGGGGCGGGGGCGGCCGGACCGACTTCGAGCCGCCGCCGCTGCGGGCGATGTGGCGGGTGCCGGGCGACGTCGGCCGCCGCTACGCGGCCGTGTCCGGCGACCGCAACCCGATCCACCTGCACCCGCTCGCCGCCCGCGCCTTCGGGCAGAAGGGCACGATCGCGCACGGGATGTGGACGAAGGCGCGCTGCCTGGCGGCGCTCGAGAGCCTGCGCTGCCGGCCGCGTTCGCCGTGGAGGTGCGGTTCAAGACCCCGCTGCCTGTGCCGGGGAGCGCCGCGTTCGGCGTCGCGTGGCGACGAGTTCTTCGTGTGGGATGCGAAGAGTGGGCGGCCGGTGTTGGATGGGCGAACGTCAACACCGGCTGGGTAGGGAGGCTAGGGAGCCGGCCGCGGCGCGAACTATCCCGGATTAGCCCCGGAAACCGACCCTAATCGGGGATAGTTCGGCGAACCATGTCGGTTAGCCGCGGAAACCGCGGCTAATCCGACGTAGTTGGGCCATTCCCCGCGCACGGCGGCCCCTCGCCTCCCTACCCAGCCGCCTTTGACGTTCATCCGAGCCCACGCGAACGGATCTCGTCGAGCGCGCCCTCGCGCTTCGCCAACCCCTCGACCCCCAGCTTCCGCATGACCCCAGGCGTCCGCTCGAACTGGATGTCCCGGTAGTCGACCACCTCGAAGCGGTTTCCCCACGGATCGAGGAAGTCGAGGCCCCGGCCCCGGACCACCTCCAGGCCCTCGCGCTCCACGGCCGCCCGCACGGCCTCCTTGTCGTCGACCACCAGGCCGAAGTGCCGCCCCTCGTCGGGCCCCTGCCGCCGGCCCTCCGCGACGGCGAGGAACTGGTCGCCCATGTCGATGAACGCCATCCGCCCGGCGCGGCCGCGCAGGGAGAACGTGAACAGGCGGCCGTAGAGGTCGAGGGCCGCGTCGACGTCGCCGACCTCGAGGGCGACGTGGTTGATGCCGATCAGGCGGGCCGGTTCCGGCATCCTGTCCGACAGTGTCGCGCACGCGCTTCTCCCTCGACGACCTCGAGCACCCGATCGTCCAGGCGCCGATGGGCGGCGGCCCGTCGACGCCGGCGCTGGCCGCCGCGGTGGCCGAGGCGGGCGGGCTCGGGTTCCTGGCTGCCGGCTACAAGACCCCCGAAGCGGTGCGCGCCGACATCGAGGCGCTGAGAGCGCTGACGGACCGCCCGATCGGCATCAACCTCTTCGCTCCGCCGGGCCTGCCCGCCGATCCCGCCGCGATCACCGCCTTCGCCGCGACCCTCGAGCTCGAGGCCGATCGCTTCGGCGCACCGGTCGGCGCGCCCCGGCACGACGACGACGGCTGGGACGCCAAGCTCGCTCTCGTCGCGGAGCGCCGCGTCCCCGTGGTCTCGTTCACCTTCGGCTGTCCGGAGCCGCACGTCATCGCTGCGCTCCACGACGCCGGCACGGCCGCGTGGGTCACGGTCACCACGCCCGACGAGGCGCGCCTCGCGGCGGAGGCGGGCGCCGACGCGCTCGTCGTCCAGGGCGTCGAGGCGGGCGGCCACCGCGGGAGCTTCGACGACGCGGCCCCCGGCGAGATCGGGCTGCTGGCGCTCCTCCAGCTCGTCCGTCCCGTCACCGACGTGCCGCTCGTCGCCACCGGCGGCCTCGCCACCGGCCGCGCCGTCGCCGCCGTACTCGCGCTCGGCGCCGCCGCCGCGCAGCTCGGCACGGCGTTCATGCTCTGCCCGGAGGCGGCCACGGCTCCGGCGCATCGCGCCGCCATCGAGGCCGATCAGCCGACCGGCCTCACCCGCGCCTTCACTGGGCGCCTCGCGCGCGGCATCGCCAACCGCTGGATGGCCGAGCACCCTGACGCGCCGAGCGCCTACCCCGACGTGCACTACCTCACGGCCGGCATCCGCGCGGCGGCGCGCGAACGCGACGATCCGGACGGCTTCAACCTCTGGGCGGGCCAGGCGCACCAGCTCGCCGAGGCGGTGCCGGCCGGCGAGCTCGTGCGCCGCCTGGCGGCCGAGGCGCAAGCCGTCCTGCACGGTTCCTCCCAGGCGAAGGAGGCCGCTTCCGAGCCGCGAAGCCCGGCTGCATGAGCGACTCGCACACCGAACCCCACGTGTCCGGGCACGAGCTGCGCGCCGCGCTCGCGCAGCATGGCCGCTCGCGCCCGAACCCGCTGATGACGGCCGATCCGCCGCCCGCCTGGGAGTGGACGACCGACGAGCAGGTCGAGCTCGACGAGCTGCGGGAGTCCACCGCCCAGCTCGAGACCGAGGTCGAGCGCCTGCGCGGCGACGTCGCGGACGCGCGCGCCCGCGAGCACGAGCTGCGCGAAGCGCTCGTCCGCCTCGCCGGAGCCCGCCGCCCGTGGCATCGCCGCACCATGCTCGACGAGCTGTCCGCGCGCGGCCTGCTGTAGGCACCCATGGCCCGGGTGGGGGTCCTGTTCCAGCCCGAATGCCCGCCCGAGGAGCTGCCGGCGTTCGCCCGCGCCGCCGAGCGGGGCGGGTTCGCCGAGCTGTGGGTGGTCGAGGACTGCTTCATGGCCGGCGGCCCGACGATGGCAGTCGCGGCGCTGGCGGCGACGTCAGGGCTCGACGTCGGCATCGGCCTGCTCCCGGTCACCCTGCGCAATCCCGCGCTGGCCGCGATGGAGATCGCGGGCGTCGCGCGCATGCATCCCGGGCGCCTGACGGTGGCCTTCGGCCACGGCGTCGAGGCGTGGATGCGCCAGATCGGCGCCCGCCCGCCCGACCGGCTGGTGGCGCTCGAGGAGACCGTCGCCGCCGTGCGCGCCCTGCTCGCGGGCGAGGCCGTCACCGAGCACGGCGACCAGGTCCGGCTCGAGGACGTGCGCCTCGCCCACCCGCCCGATCCGCCGCCCGACCTGTTGATCGGCACCACCGGCCCGCGCGGCATGGCGGTCGCGGGCCGCGTCGCCGACGGCGTGCTCCTGCCCGAGGGCAGCGGTCCCGAGGCCGTGAGCTGGGCTCGTGACGCGGCGACGCCGCACCGGCTCGTCGTCTACGCCTGGATGAGCCTCGAAGACGACCGTGACGCCGCGCTCGAGGCCTTCCGCCCGCGGCTCGAGCGCTGGCTGGAGCTCGGCCTCTACCCGCGGCTGAGCGAGATGGCCTCAGACCCACGGACGCTGGGCGTCGTCGGCGACGCCGAGGACTGCGCCCGCGCCGTCGAGCGCCTGCACGACGCCGGCGCCGACTCGGTCGTGCTCGTCCCTCGCCTCGAGGACCGCGATGAGCAGGTCGCCCGCTTCGCCGCCGAGGTGCTGCCCCGGCTCTAGCCCAGCGCCACGCCGAGCCACGGCAGGGCGCGGATCGCGGCGTTGAGCGCGGGCGCGTCGTCGGGCGGCTCGGGGACCAGCCGCACGACGCGGCCGGACGTCCAGAGGCTCACGTACAGCGCGCCGTCCGGCCCCAGGGCCAGCCCCAGCGGCTCCTGGAGGCCGAAGCCGCTCGCCAGCGGCCGTGCGCGGGGGCGGCCCGCGAGCGAGATCCGCAGCACGTCCCCGCCCGACGGGTTGGCGTCGAACGAGGACCCGAAGCGCGCGACGAACGCGCTCCGCCCCCAGCGCCCGAACGCCTCGGCGGCCGCCATCGCCCCTGGCGCCGAATGCGCACGCAGCCGCACGACCGGGTCCACGGCGCCACGGCACGGCCGGCCGCCCTGGCCCCAGCACTCCGGGAACCCGTACCAGCGGGCGCGCTCGCGCGTGCGGACGAGGTTGATCTCCTCGGGCGGCGACCGCGGGCCGAGGTCGTCGCGCCCGTGCTCGGCGACCAGCAGCCGGCTCGTCCCCGGCACGAACGCCAGCCCGTACGGGTTGCGCAGCCCGGTCGCCTCGACCCGTACGCCGCCGCCGCGCGGCCGGAAGGAGACGACCGTCGCCGACAGCGGGCGGCTCGACCGCTGGCCGTCGTGGTCGCTGCCGACCCCGAGGTAGAGCCGGCCGTCCGGCCCGGCGGCCAGCGAGTCGACGCGGTGGCGGCCGGTCGGCAGCCCGTCGACGACCAGCCGCCGGCGCAGGAAGCGCCGACCGTCGAAGCGCGAGTACGCCACCACCCGCCCGGTGTGCCGCGGAGCGATCGTCCGGTTCGGCACGACGTGGCTGACGTACAGCTCACCGCGATGCCAGAGCAGCCCGAGCGCGCTGAAGAGCCCGCTCACCACCTGCTGCGGGCGGGCGCCGCGCCGGCGCACGAGCCAGACGCCATCCGCCGGGTCGCCCACGTTGCCCGCCGACGTCGCCCACAGGCGGCCGCGGGCGTCGAACGCGAGGTTCGAGGGGTGCGGCACGCCGCGCGCGAAGGCCTGCGCCCGCACGCCGTCGACCGTCCGGATCTGGGCGCCGGCCGGAGCGGCGAGCGCCGCTAGGGCGAGGAGGGTGAGGAAGAGCGCGCGGCGGATGGCTCCATTGTGGCCATCGCGTCGAACATCGCGCGCTGCCGCTCCGGCGCAGCCGGGAGGTGCGCGGCGAAGTGCGTCTGGCCTAGAGCTCGGAGCGGTAGGGCGGCTCGGCGCCCGGCCGGGAGCACGTGCGGGCGGCGACCAGGCAAGCGAACGCCGTTGCCTCGACCACCACGTCGATCCGCTCCAGGTCGTCGCGGCCGAGGCCGCGCTCGCTCCACCACGCGAGGAAGCCGCCCCCGAACGCGTCGCCCGCGCCGATCGTGTCGACCACCTTGGCGCGGGGGGCGGGGACCGCCACCTCGGCGGCGCGCGTCACCACGAGCGCGCCGTTCGGGCCGCGGGTGAGCAGCCCGACGCTCGGCCCCTGCTCGAGCAGCCGCCGCACGCCCTCGGCGGCCGGGATGCCGGGGGAGAGCCAGGCCACGTCCTCCTCGGAGACCTTGACCACGTGGCTGCGCGACAGGACGCGCTCCAGCCGGGCGCGATAGCCGGCCTCGTCGTCGATCACCCAGGGGCGGATGTTCGGGTCGACGGCCACGAGCGCCTCACCGGCCACGCGCTCGACCACCGCCTCGGTGGCGGTCGCCACCGGGTCGAGCGTGAGGCCGAGCGTCCCGGCGTGGAGGATGTCGACGCGCTCGGGGAGCGCCGCGAGCGCCGCCTCGGTCTCCAGGCCGGTCGCGGACGTGCCGCGCTCGTAGAAGCGGTAGCGGGCAACGCCCTCGTGGTCCACTTCCGCGATCGCCAGCGTCGTGGGGTCGTTGGTCTCCAGCACGCTCCCGCGCCCCACGCCGTCGGCCTCCAGCATGGCGTCGAGCCTGCGGCCGAAGCGGTCGCTCGAGAGGCGGCCGAGGAAGGCCACCGGCTGCTCCAGGCGCCCGATCGTGCGAGCCGTGTTGAAGGGCCCGCCGCCCGGATGTCCGTGCAGGTCGTCCTCCGTGTCGTGGAGCACGAGATCGAACAGCGCTTCCCCGGCGACCAGGATCACGGGCCGCCACGATACGGCGTCGCGCCGTGTGATGGATACTCCGGCGCCATGAGCGTCGACTCGCGCGCCGGGACCTTGCCCGAGCCCTCGGACCTCGTCGATCTCGACGATCTCCTCAGCACCTATCGCGAGCCCCGCGAGGACCTCGCGCCGGTGGCCTTCGGCACGTCGGGCCACCGCGGCTCGTCGCTCGCCGGCACGTTCAACGAGGCGCACGTGGCCGCCATCAGCCAGGCCGTGTGCCGCTACCGCGAGGCGCAGGGGATCGACGGGCCGCTGTTCCTCGGCCGCGACACCCACGCGCTGTCGGAGCCGGCCGCGCAGACGATCGTCGAGGTGCTGGCCGCCAACGGCGTCGACGTCGTGGTCGACGCGAGCGGCGGCGCCACCCCCACGCCGGTGATCTCGTTCGCGATCCTCACCCACAACCGGGGCGGCGGCCGCGGGACCGCCGACGGCATCGTCGTCACGCCTTCGCACAACCCGCCGGACGACGGCGGCTTCAAGTACAACCCGCCCCACGGCGGGCCGGCCGACACCGACGTCACCGGCTGGATCGAGCGCGAGGCCAACCAGCTCCTCGGCCAGGAGATCCAGAGGGAGGCCAACCCGAGCCCGCGGGAGCACGACTACCTCAGCGCCTACGTCGACGACCTCGCCGCGGTGATCGACCTCGACCTCATCCGCGAGTCGGGGCTCAGGCTCGGCGTCGACCCGCTGGGCGGCGCGAGCACCGCGTACTGGGAGGCGATCGCCGAGCGGCACGGGCTCGACCTCGAGGTCGTCAACGACGCGCTCGACCCCACGTTCCGCTTCGTCCCGCTCGACTGGGACGGCAAGGTCCGCATGGACTCCTCGTCGCCGTACGCGATGTCGCGCCTGACCGACATGCGCGACCGCTTCGACGTCGCCTTCGCCAACGACCCGGACGCGGACCGCCACGGGATCGTCACGCCCGGGGCCGGCCTCCTGAACCCCAACCACCACCTCGCGGCGTGCATCGCCTACCTCTTCGGCGGCCACCGCGACTGGGGCCCCGAGGTCGGCGTCGGCAAGACGCTGGTCAGCTCGAGCATCATCGACCGCGTCGCCGCCGACCTGGGCCGCCGGCTGTACGAGGTGCCGGTCGGCTTCAAGTGGTTCGTCAGCGGGCTGCTCGACGGCTCGCTCGGCTTCGGGGGTGAGGAGAGCGCCGGCGCGTCGTTCCTGCGCCGCGACGGCACGGCGTGGAGCACCGACAAGGACGGGCTGATCCCGTGCCTGCTGGCCGCCGAGATGAAGGCGCGCACGGGGGAGGACCCCGGCGAGGTCTACGCCGGCCTGGCGAGCCGCTTCGGCAATGCCGCCTACCGCCGCGTCGACGTCGCCGCCACCCCCGAGCAGAAGGACCGGCTCAAGCGGCTCTCTCCCGAGCAGGTGCGCAGCAGCGAGCTGGCCGGCGAGCCGATCACCGCCAAGCTGACCAACGCGCCCGGCAACGACGCCCCGATCGGCGGCCTCAAGGTGGTCGCCGACAGCGGCTGGTTCGCGGCCCGCCCGTCCGGCACCGAGGACGTCTACAAGGTCTACGCCGAGAGCCTGCAAGGCCCTGAGCACCTCGAGCGCATCCTCGCCGAGGCCCAGGACATCGTCGACGAGGCGCTGAAGGGGTAGCCATGCCGTCAGTCTTCGCGATCGTG
This sequence comes from uncultured Solirubrobacteraceae bacterium, assembly GCA_963730535.1. Lineage (GTDB taxonomy): Bacteria > Actinomycetota > Thermoleophilia > Solirubrobacterales > Solirubrobacteraceae > DASSUW01. Next base: position 602,437 of record CAVSRU010000005.1, on the reverse strand, counting down.
CTCGCAGGCGGGGAGGGCAAGCGGCTCTCGCCGCTGACGCTCGACCGCGCCAAGCCGGCCGTGCCGTTCGGCGGCAACTACCGGCTGATCGACTTCGCGCTCTCGAACCTCATCAACGCGGACTTCCGGCGCGTCGTCGTGCTCACGCAGTACAAGAGCCATTCGCTCGACCGCCACATCACCGTCACCTGGCGCCTGTCGCCGCTGCTCGGCAACTACGTCACGCCTGTGCCCGCGCAGATGCGGCGCGGCCCGCACTGGTTCTCGGGCTCGGCCGACGCCATCTACCAGAACCTCAACCTGCTCAACGACGAGCTGCCCGACTACGTCGCCGTGTTCGGTGCCGACCACATCTACCGCATGGACCCGCGACAGATGCTCGAGCAGCACATCGAGACGGGAGCGGCGGTCACGGTCGCGGCGCTGCGGGCGCCGATCGAGCAGTCCGACCAGTTCGGCGTCGTCGAGACCGCCGGCGACGGGCACACGATCCGCGCGTTCCGGGAGAAGCCCAAGGACGCCGTCGGGCTGGCCGACGCGCCCGACAAGGTCTTCGCCTCGATGGGCAACTACCTGTTCACCACCGACGCCCTGATCGAGGCGGTCACGGACGACTCCACGGCCGACGCCTCCAAGCACGACATGGGCGGCAACATCGTCCCGATGCTGGTCGAGAGCGGCGCCGCCCACGTGTACGACTTCTCGCGCAACGTGGTGCCGGGGGAGAGCGATCGCGACCACGGCTACTGGCGCGACGTGGGGACGCTCGACGCCTACTACGACGCGCACATGGACCTGATCTCGGTCGACCCGGAGTTCAACCTCTACAACATGGAGTGGCCGATCCTCACGTGGCACGAGCCGCTGCCGCCGGCCAAGTTCGTGTTCGACGAGGACGGCCGGCGCGGGCAGGCGCTCGACTCGATGGTGTGCGCGGGGGTGGTGATCTCCGGCGCGCTGGCCCGCCGCTCGGTGCTCTCCCCGGGAGCGCACCTGCACTCCTACGCCGCAGGTCGAGGACTCGATCCTCATGCAGGGCGTCGAGGTCGGCCGCAAGGCGGTCGTGCGGCGGGCGATCGTGGACAAGAACGTGCAGATCGCCGACGGTGCGCAGATCGGCGTCGACCCGAAGGCCGACCGCGAGCGCTTTGCGGTCTCCGACGGCGGCGTGGTGGTGATCGGCAAGGGCGCGGTGGTCGAGGCGTGAAGGTCGCACTGCTGACCCGCGAGTACCCGCCCGAGGTCTACGGCGGGGCGGGCGTCCACGTCGAGTACCTGGCGCGCGAGCTCGCCCGGCTCGAGGACGTGACCGTGCACGCGTGGGGAGAGGACCGCCCGGGCGCCGTCGGCCACCAGGCATGGGACGCGCTGGCGGGCGACGCCCCGCACCTGGCGGCGCTGCGCGCGATGTCGATCGACCTGTCGATGGCCGCCGCCGTCGAGGGCGCCGAGCTCGCGCACAGCCACACCTGGTACGCGCAGCTCGCGGGCCACCTGGCCAAGCTGACCTACGGCATCCCGCACGTGACCACCGTCCACAGCCTCGAGCCGCTGCGCCCCTGGAAGGCCGAGCAGCTCGGCGGCGGCTACGCGCTCTCGAGCTGGTGCGAGAAGGTCGCGCTGGAGGGCGCCGACACGGTGATCGCCGTGTCGAAGGGCTCGCGCGACGACATCCTCGCCGCCTACCCGGCCGTCGACCCCGAGCGGGTCACGGTCGTCTACAACGGCATCGACGCCGACGAGTACACGCCCGACCTCGGCACCGACGTGCTCGAGAAGTACGGCATCGACCCCGACCGCCCGTCGGTCGTCTTCGTCGGGCGGATCACGCGCCAGAAGGGGGTCCCGTACCTGGTGGACGCGGCGCTCGACTTCGACCCCGCCGCCCAGCTCGTGCTGTGTGCCGGGGCGCCGGACACGCCGGAGATCGCCGCCGAGGTCGAGCAGCGGGTCGAGCGCCTGCGTGCCGAGCGCGGCAACGTGATCTGGCTCGACCAGATGCTCCCCAAGCCCGAGGTCATCCAGATCCTCAGCCACGCGACGGTCTTCGCCTGCCCGTCGATCTACGAGCCGCTGGGGATCGTCAACCTCGAGGCGATGGCCTGCGAGGCGGCGGTCGTGGCCACCGCGACGGGCGGCATCGTCGAGGTCGTCGTCGACGGCGAGACCGGGCTGCTGGTGCCGTTCGAGCCCGTCTCCGGGTCGATCGAGCCGCGCGACCCGGCCGCCTTCGCGGCCGGCATCGCCGAGCGCGTGAACGCGCTGGTCGCCGACCCGGAGCGCGCGAAGGCGTTGGGACGGGCAGGCCGGGAGCGCGCCCTGCGCGAGTTCGACTGGTCGCGGATCGCTGAGCAGACAGCGGCCGTTTACCGCGAAGCTGCTCTCAAGTGACCATTGCTACAGCTACGTACAGGTACGCACTGAAAGGTGCGGTTGTCCGTCCATTGCCTCACAGGGTGTCCGCCTTTGTGAAACGGGTATGACGCCCCAGACTCTCCGTATGGCTGCACGCGTTCTCATCGTCGACGACCACCCGGGCTTCCGGGCCGCCGCACGCCGGCTGCTCGAGCTCGAGGGCTACGTGGTCGTGGGCGAGGCCGAGGACGGCACGAGCGCCGTCGAGCGCCGCCCTGGCGCTGCAACCGGACGTCGTCCTGCTCGACGTGCAGCTCCCCGACATCGACGGCTTCGAGGTCGCCCACCGGCTCTCCGGCCACGTCGGCGCGCCGGCCGTCGTCCTCACCTCCAGCCGCGAGGCGGCCGACTACGGTCCCTGCCTCGCCGCCACTCCCGCATGCGGGTTCCTCCCCAAGGCTGAGCTCTCGGCCTCCGGGATCGCGGATATCCTGCCCGCGTGAGCATTGACCTCGCGGTCCTGACACCCACGTATCTCGACTACACCTTCGTCGGCCTCGAGGCGCTGCCCGGGCCCGGCGAGGAGCGCTTCGCGGGCGACATGCTCCGCTCGCCGGGGGGTGGTGGCATCAGCGCCGTCGCCGCGGCGCGGCTCGGGCTCGCCGCCGCGCTGATCGCGCCGCTGGGAGATGACCTGGCGGGCCGCTTCGTGCGCCGAGAGCTCGAAGAGGAGGGCGTGATCGTCGGTGAGCCGCGCGGCAACCGCACGCCCATGACGGTGGTCATGCCGGTCGGGGGCGAGCGCGCCATGGTCACCGTCGACCCCGGGCTGCGCGCCCGCGTCGCCGACCTCGAGCCCCATGCGCCGCGCGCGGTCGCTGCGACGCTCGAGCAGATCGACATCCTGCCGGACGGCCCGTGCGCGTACCTGACGTGCGGCGACGACGACGCCCGCGCGTTCGCGCGGCGGCTGCCGCACGGGCTGCGCAAGCCGCGCGGCCTCATCGTCAACCAGCGCGAGGCCGAGATGCTCACGGGCGAGGCGGACCCCGCGCGCGCGGCCTCGGCGCTCGCCGACGTCGCGGAGAGCGCGATGGTCTGCCTCGGGCCGGACGGCGTCGTCGCCTCCGTGCAGGGCCGTCTCATCTCCATCGGCGGCATCGAAGTCGGCGTGGTGCTCGACTCGACGGGAGCCGAGGAGCTGTTCGCGATCGCCTTCGCCTGGGCGGAGCTGCACGACGCCGACGCCGAGGTCGCGCTCCAGTGGGCGAACCTCTACGGCGGGCTCTCGGTCAAGTCGCCCACCGGCGCCGGCGCCGCGCTGACGCGCGAGCAGCTGCTCGAGGAGGGGGCCCGGCGCGGGCTGCCGGAGCTGCCGGCGTCCGTCTACAGCGCCTGATGTTCGAACGTGTTTGACTGACGTTCGAAGCCGTGCGAAGGTGTCCGCGACACGTTCGGACGAGGGAGGGGCGGCATGCGGCGAGTCAGCGTGGTGGCGGCGATGGTGGCGGCGGTCGTCCTCGGCTGGGCCGCGCCGGCGAGCGCCGGCGGCTCCTACAAGGCGGACCGCGCGGTCAAGCTCGACGTCATGGGCGAGTGGGCCCACCCGGACGACGACACCAGCATCATCGGCCCGTGCGGCGTCTGGCACGCCCGCTACGGGGTCAAGTGCGGGATCATCATGGTCACCCGCGGCGAAGGCGGCGGCAACGCCGTCGGCCAGGAGCTCGGTCCCGAGCTCGGGCTGCGGCGCGAGAACGAGGACCGCGTCGCCCACTTCCGCTCGGGCACCGTGGACATCTTCAACCTCGACCGCGTCGACTTCTTCTACAACACGAGCGCGCCGCTCACCCAGCACTTCTGGGGGCAGGACGAGACGCTGCGCCGCATCACGCGGATCATCCGCATGACCCAGCCCGAGATCTACATCGGGTTCACCCCGTCGCTCAACGCCGGCCATGGCAACCACCAGCAGGCCGGCCGCTACATCTGGGAGGGCGTGCAGGCGGCGGCCGACCCGACGATGTTCCCGGAGCAGCTCCGGGGCAAGGGGGCGCTGGACACCTGGCAGGTCAAGAAGGTCTTCTCGGGCGGCAGCACCACCGGCACCGGGGGCACCACGATGGCGCCCGACTGCACCACCGGCTTCCTGCCGGCCGCCACCAACCTCAGCACCGTGGCCGGCGTCTGGACGGGCTACGAGTCGCCGTATCTGTGGCCGCCGGGCAACGTCCAGGGCCGGCCGGCCGGCACGGCGAAGACGTGGGCGCAGGTCGCGCAGGAGGGCGCGCGCGCCTACCCGACCCAGAGCCGCGTCATGTTCCAGGGCGTCCAGCCGGACGGCTGCTCGCGCTTCGGCATGACCGACGCCTACGTGCCGTTCCAGCCCAACGTCAACCCCGATGGCACGGCGAACCCCGCGGCGGGGCGGGACGACGCGATCCTCTTCGGCGCCAGCGTGGCGGACCCGGGCGGGCTGCCGAAGGGCACGCTCGAGTACCTCACCATCTCCGACTTCGTGAACGCGCCCGGCGCCCCGTTCGAGGTGACGCTGCACGCGCAGTCGGGCCGCCGCACGCTGCCGCGCGGCACCGCCGCGCTCACGGTCCCGGCCGGCTGGACGGTCAGCGGCCCGCAGTCGATCGGGCCGATCTCGGATCACCGCGAGTCGACGGCCACGTTCACCGTGACGCCCGCCGACGAGCGCCGCGGTCAACACCAACCACCGCATCTCGGCGCTGCTCACCACGGGCGGCGCCACCGGCTACACCGACACCGTCGTGCGCGTGGCGCCGCCGGTCGAGGGCAAGTTCGAGCGCTGGGGCAAGTGGGAGGAGTACGACGCCTGGCTGACCGGCACGGCGCCGCGCGCCCAGCGCGTCGGCTTCTCGGCGGCCGCGCAGTCGATCGGGATGGGCGAGACGCTCACGGTGCCCGTCAAGGTCCACAACTGGTCGACCGTGGCGCAGACCGGCACGGTCGAGCTCACGCTGCCGGCGAACTTCACCGCCGACGCGACCTCGAAGCCGTACGGCACGCTCGCGCCGGGAGCGGACGCGACGGTCGAGTTCAGCGTCACGAACACCGATACGACGCTGCCCGCCGCCCAGAACGCGAGCATCGGCATCAAGACGAGCTACGCGGGTGGCTCGGCGTCCGAGGACCTCACGATGTCCGTGGTGCCGACGACCACGATCCCCGAGGCGGCGGCCGCGCCGACGCTCGACGGGACCGAGTCGGCCGGCGAGTACTCCGGCCCGGCGCTCGACGTCGGCAAGCCCTGGGAGGGCGGCGCCTGCGCCCCCGTGGGTACGGACTGCGGGACGGACCCGGCCGGCACGGTCGGCGACCCGGCCACCAGCACGTACGCCAAGGTCGCGCAGCACGACGACGCCCTGTATCTGTTCATCAACGTGCGCGACGAGTACCAGAGCTACGCGGTCAAGCCGGCCGAGTGCGTCGCGCACTGGCTGGCCGACTCGGTCGAGATCCTGATCGACCCGCGCGGCAACTCGATGGAGAACCTGCTGGAGACGGCGACGACGTTCAAGCTCGGCGTCTTCCCGTTCACGAACGACCCGTCGAACTCCAACGGCAACGGCGCCAACGGCCCGTGCTGGTCGCGTGACGCCGACAACCACCAGGGCTACTCGACGGGGCCGCTGGCGGCCACCGTCCCGGGCGCCCCGAACGCTCCCGGCGTCCAGGTCGCCTCGTCGGCGACGTGGGTGGGGACGAACGAAACGACCACCGACCACAGCTACGCGGGCGGCCGCTACGCGCTCGAGGTCAAGATCCCGCTGGCGGTCCTGCCGTCCGCCGTCGACCCGAACCTGATGGGCCTGAACATCACGCCGTATGACAACGACAACACGTCGGCGGCGGGCACGACGACGCTGCGGCACATCGACAACTCGTCGCGCCTCTCGTGGTCGGCGTTCGGCAGCGTGCAGTCGAACCCGTACCTGTGGGGGCACGCGCGGCTCGCGGACTACACGCCGCCCGCCGACCGGCCGACGACGCCCGCCGAGCCGAGCGTCGAGAGCCCGCTCAACGGCGTCGACTCGCCGCAGACCATCCACCAGTCGGCGCGCGACGGCGTGCCGATCGCGGGCCGCGTGCCGGCGCCCGCCGGCAACCGCATCACCGTCAAGGACGTCGATCTCGAGCCCTCGTACGCCGAGATCGAGCTGCGCGCGACCGGCCGCGGCCGCGCGCACGTCTTCCTCTGGGCAGGAGAGAAGGGGTACATCCCGGTCTGGACGACCAGCTGCTCGCCGGCCACCAACCCGCCGCCGGACTACGGTCTGTCGGCATGTGCGATCACCGACGGCGGGATCCCGCCGTGGGGCACCGACATGAGCGGACGGGTCATCCGCGATGTCGTGGTCGACGTCACCCGGTCACGCCAGACCATCCGGATCCCGCTCGACGCGGCCGCGCACGCCGCGCTCGAGCGGGACGGGTCGGCCCTGATCTCCTTCGAGACGCCCGCGGGCGAGGTGCAGGCCTTCGACATCTCGCTCGCTCGGCGGCGGTCCGGAGGCTGATGGCCGCACCCAGCCCACGGCACACGATCCCGGCCCAGCGCAGGAAGGAGATCCTCGCCGCGGTCGGCACCGGCGCCATGCACGTCTCCGAGCTCGCCGAGAGCTTCGGCGTCTCGGAGATGACGGTGCGGCGGGACCTGCTCAAGCTCGCCCGCGACGGCAAGATCGAGCGCGTGCGGGGCGGCGCGGTGCGGGCCAGCAGCGAGCCGCCGTTCGAGGAGATCGCGGTCGAGCGGTTCGAGGCGAAGGACCGGATCGGGGCGGCCGCGGCCGCCCTCGTCGAGGATGGGCAGACGGTGATGATCGACATCGGGACCACGACGCTCCAGGCGGCGCGGCACCTGCACGGTCGTGACATCACGGTCATCACCAGCAGCCTCGCCGTGTACGAGGAGCTCGTCGGCGACCCGGCGATCGAGCTGCTGCTGCCCGGCGGCATCGTGCGCCGCAACTACCGTTCGCTCGTGGGCGTGATCGCCGAGGACTCGCTGCGCCGGCTGAAGGCCGACATCCTGTTCCTCGGGACGAGCGCGGTCGACGCCGAGCTCGGCGTGTGGGACACCACGATGGTCGAGGTGCCGATCAAGCGGGCGATGATCCAGGGCGCGGACTGCGTCGCGCTGCTGGCCGACGGCGAGAAGTTCTCGATGAGCGGGATGGTGTGGGTGACCGACGCCGGCTCGCTCGACCACATCGTCACCGACGCGCCGCTCCCGGAGGCGTGCCAGGCCGCCGTCGAGGCGGCCGGCCTCGAGGTCTCGGTCGCATGAAGCTCACGATCGTGGGCGGCGGCGGGTTCCGGGTCCCGCTGGTCTACGGCGCGCTGCTGGAGAAGGCGGACGCGCTGCGGCTCGACGAGGTCGTGCTGCACGACATCGATCCCGAGCGGCTCGACCGGATCGCGGCGGTGCTCGACGGGCTGGCGGACGAGCACGGCACCCGGCTGCCGTTCCGGTCGACCACCGACCTGACGGAGGCGGTGGAGGGCGCCGACTTCGTCTTCAGCGCGATCCGCGTCGGCCAGCTCGAGGGGCGGGTCGTCGACGAGAGCGTCCCGCTCGCGCTCGGCGTCCTCGGGCAGGAGACCACCGGGCCCGGCGGCATCTGCTTCGCGCTGCGCACGATCCCGGCCATGGTCCGGCTCGCCGAGACGATGGCCGAGCGGGCGCCGCGGGCCTGGCTGATCAACTTCACGAACCCGGCCGGGATGGTCACCGAGGCCGTCCAGCAGGTGCTCGGCGACCGCGCGGTCGGCATCTGCGACTCGCCGTCGGGCCTCTGCCGGCGGGTCGCGCGCGCGCTCGGCCGCGACCCGCGCGAGCTGTGGTTCGACTACTTCGGCCTCAACCACCTCGGCTGGCTCAAGGCGGTGCGCGACAACGGCGACGACCTGCTGCCGGGGCTGCTCGAGGCCGACGACCGGCTCGCCGAGCTGGAGGAGGGCCGGCTGTTCGGCGGCGACTGGCTGCGCTCGCTCGGGATGATCCCGAACGAGTACCTCTACTACTTCTACTACGGCGCGGACACCGTGGAGGCGATCCGCGAGAGCCCGGCTTCGCGCGGCGCGTTCCTGCTCGAGCAGCAGCGGGCGTTCTACGCCGCCAACGGCCAGGACCGCGCGGAGGCGGTGGCGGCCTGGCGCGCCACGCGGCACGACCGCGAGCGCACCTACATGGCGGAGGCGCGAAGCGCGGCCGGCGACCACGCCGAGGCGGAGCCCGGCGGGGGCTACGAGAGCGAGGCGATGGCCGCGCTGGAGGCGATCGCGCTCAACACGCGCGCCGTCCTGATCCTCAACACGGCGAACCGCACGAGCCTGCCGTTCCTCGACCAGCGCGCGGTCGTCGAGGTGCCGTCGGTGGTCGGGCGCGCCGGCCCGGTGCCGCTCGCCGCCGGCGAGGTGCCCGTCCACGCGCGCGCGCTGATCGAGCTGATGAAGGAGGTCGAGCGGACGACGATCGACGCCGCGCTCACGGGGTCGACGGCGCTGGCCGTGAAGGCGCTCGCGCTGCACCCGCTCGTGCCCTCGGTGTCCGTCGCGCGCGAGATCCTCGACGGCTATCGCCGCCGCCTGCCCGAGCTCGCCGAGGCGTTCCCGGGATGACCGTCGACGTCGCCTGCGGCGAGCTCGCGTTCGTCGACCTCACCTTCGCCGGGCTCGACGGCCATCCCGGGCCGGGGGAGGAGCGCCGCTCGCAGGACTTCCTGCGGTCGGCCGGCGGGAGCGCCATCACCGCCGTCGGCGCGCGCCGGCTCGGCCTCACGGCCGCCGTCGTGTCGCCGATCGGCGCCGACCCGGACGGCGACTTCCTACGCGCCGAGCTGGCCTCCCAGAACGTGCTCTGGGCGGGCCGCCGGGTGGCCCGCACCGCGGTCACCGCCGTCCTGCCCGCCGACGGGGAGCGGGCGATGGCCACCTTCGACCCGGGCGAGCAGGTGACGGCCGCCGAGCTCGCGGCCGTCGAGCCGCACGCGGTGGTCATCTCGCTGCCGCGCCTGGAGCTCGTCCCGCCCGGCGCGACCGTCTACGCGACGGCCGGCGACGCCGAGGCGCGCGCCGACGCCGCGACGCCGTTCGACCTCTCCGGCGTGCGCGCGCTGATCGTCAACGAGCGCGAGGCGCTGGTGATCACCGGCGAGCCCGACGCCAAGCGCGCGGCGCAGGCGCTCGCCCTGCGGGCGCCGTGCGCCGTGGTCACGCTCGGCCCCCGCGGCGCGCTCGCCGCGACGGCGGCCGGAGACTGCGCGCACGCCCCCGCGATCGAGGTCGAGGCGGTCGACACGACGGGGGCGGGCGACCTCTTCACCGCGGCGTACCTATGGGCGGACCGGCTCGGAGCGCCGCTGGAGGAGCGGCTGCGCTGGGCCACGCTCTATGCCGCGCTCTCGGTCCGCGTGCCGACGGCGCTCGCCAGCGCCGCGTCGCGGGCCATGCTCGCCGACGCGGGCGCCATGCACGGGCTGCGCATGCCGGCCGCGTCATCATTCGTATCGATGAAGGAGGAAGCGAGATGAGGGTGCACGTCCGCGGGGCAGCAATCGGGCTGATACTCGCCGCGCTCGTCGGCTGCGGGTCGCCGGGCGGCGACGACAACGGTGCGAAGCAGGACGAGCAGGCCGACCGCAGCGTCGAGAAGCCGGACGTCGCGGCGGCCGGCGACGTCACGCTGACCGTCTGGGACCAGGAGGTCCGCGGCGGCCAGGCGGCGCAGATCAAGCGGCTCAACGCAGGCGTTCCAGGAGAAGTACCCGAACGTGACGATCAAGCGCGTGGCGCGCTCGTTCGAGGACCTCAACAAGACGCTCAAGCTCGCCGTCTCCGGCCCCAAGGCGCCGGACGTCGTGCAGGCCAACCAGGGCCGCCCCGTGATGGGGACGCTGGTCAAGGGCGGGCTGCTCGAGCCGCTGGACCCCTACGCCGAGGCGTTCGGCTGGAGTGACCGCTACTCCGACCTGCTGCTCGACCTCAACCGCTTCTCCTCCGACGGCAACACGTTCGGCGACGGCAACCTCTACGGGCTCTCGCAGATGGGCGAGATCGTCGGCGTCTTCTACAACAAGTCCAAGGTCTCCGAGCCGCCGGCCACGCTCGAGGCGTTCGAGACGTCGCTGAAGGAGGCCAAGGACGAGGGCGACATCCCGATCCAGTTCGGCAACCTCGACGCCTGGCCGGGCATCCACGAGTACGAGACCGTGCTCGGGCAGACGGCGAGCAAGGAGCAGGTGCGCGACTTCGTGTTCGCCCGCAAGGGCGCGACGTTCGACGCCCCGGAGTTCGAGGACGCCGCCGGCAAGCTCCAGCAGTGGGCCGATGACGGCTACTTCACGCCCGACTTCAACGGCACCGGCTACGACCCGGCGTGGCAGCGCTTCGCCAAGGGCCAGGGCCGCTACCTGATCGCGGGCACGTGGCTGGTCGCCGACCTCAACAAGCAGATGGGCGGCGACGTGGGCTTCACGCTCATGCCGGGCGCCGAGGAGGGCGCGGACCCGGTGGCGCTCGGTGGCGAGAGCCTGCCGTTCGCGATCACCTCGAAGTCCGAGCACCCGGATGTCGCCGCCGCGTACATCGACTTCCTCACCGACAGCAACGCCGCCACGGTCTTGGCGGAGACCGACAACCTGCCGGCGATGCCGGTCGACGAGTCGGCGATCCCGAAGGGCCTGCCCGCCGAGGTGTTCTCGGAGTGGAGCCGGCTCAACGAGTCCGACGGGCTGATCCCGTACCTGGACTACACGACGCCGACCTTCTACGACGACATCAGCGGCGCCATCCAGGAGCTGCTGGGCGGCAAGTCCGATCCCCAGCAGTTCACGTCCGGCGTCGAGGAGGCGTTCCGAAAGTTCGCGGACGAGCAACGGTGAGGGCTGCCGCGTCCGAGCGGCCACCGGGCGAGCCGCGCCTGGTCGGCTACCTGTACCTGCTGCCGGCGCTCGTGGCCTTCACGGCCTTCGTGCTGGTGCCGCTCGGACGCAGCGTCTGGCTCTCCCTGTACGACTGGGACGGCGTCACTCCCGGGACCTGGGCCGGCCTGGACAACTACGGCGAGCTGGTGTCCGACGCGGCGCTGCGCGCGGCGTTCCTCCACGCGCTCGTGCTGCTGTTCTTCTACGCGGTGCTGCCGGTCGGCATCGGGCTCCTGCTGGCCGGGCTCGTCGCGCGGGCGCGGGTGCGTGGCCTCGCGCTCTTCCGCACGATCCTGTTCCTGCCGCAGGTGATCGCGCTCGTCGTGGTGGCGGTGATGTGGCGGATGATCTACGACCCGGGGAGCGGGGCGCTCAACGAGGTGCTGCGCGCGGTTGGGCTCGGCTCGCTCGCGCAGTCGTGGCTGGGGGACTTCGACCTCGCGCTGCCGGCGGTCGGGCCTGGTCGGGACGTGGGTGTGGTTCGGGCTGGCCATGGTGCTGCTGATGGCGGGAGTGCAGAAGATCCCGGAGAGCCTCTACGACGCCGCGCGTGTCGACGGCGCGGGGATGGTGCGGGAGTTCTTCGCGGTCACGCTCCCGGCGCTGCGCGGGGAGATCGCCGTCGCGCTCACGCTCACGACGATCGCCGCGCTGCGCAACTTCGACCTCATCTACATCACGACCAAGGGCGGGCCGGGTGACGCGACGTCGGTGCCGGCCTTCCAGGTCTACGACCGCGCGTTCCAGACCGGCGAGGTCGGCTCGGCGGCGGCGATCGGGATCGCGCTGACGGCGATCATCTTCAGCTTCTCGTTCGTGATCAACCGCACGGCCGAGCGGGGCTACGCGCTGTGACGAGCCGCCGCGAGCTGTCGCTGACCTACGTGGTGCTGGGCGCGTTCTCGCTGTTCGCGCTGGCGCCCGTGGTCGGGATCGTGCTGACGGCGCTCCAGGACCCCGAGGGGCTGGCGACGTTCGGGTCGTTCGACGGGCTGCACCCCTCCAACTTCGTCGACGCCTGGCGCGACGGCAACTTCGGGCCGTACCTGCGCTCGAGCGTGATCGTCATGGTGGTCGTCGTCGCGGTCGCGTCGGTGCTCTCGATCCTCGCCGGCTACGCGTTCGGGATGATGCGCTTCCGCGGCTCGCAGGTGCTGTTCTACGTCGTCCTGCTCGGGCTGATGATCCCCACCGAGGCGATCGTCGTCCCGCTCTACTACGACTACCGGGACATCGGGCTGACCGACACCTACTGGGCGCTGATCTTCCCCCAGATCGGCACGTCGGTCGCGTTCGGGACGTTCTGGATGCGCGCCTACTTCCGGACGGTGCCGCGCTCGCTCGTGGAGGCGGCGCGGATCGACGGCGCCTCGAGCTGGTTCACGCTCTGGCGGGTGGTGCTGCCGCTCGCCCGGCCGGCGATCCTGACCATGACCGTGCTGCTGTCGATGTGGACCTGGAACGAGTTCCTGCTCGCGCTCGTGATGGTCACCGACGAGGGGCTGCGCACGGCCCCGCTCGGGCTCAGCTTCTTCCAGGGCCGCAACCAGACCGACCTCACGCTGCTCGCCGCCGGGGCGGTCATCGTCGCCACCCCGATCGTGCTCCTCTACGTGTTCCTCCAGCGCCACTTCATCCGCGGCATGCTCTCGGGAGCGGTGAAGGGCTAGTGGCCGCCGTCCGCTTCGTCGACGTCGACAAGCGCTTCGGGAGCGTCGAGGCCGTGCGCGGCCTCTCGCTCGACGTGGCCGACGGCGAGCTGATGGTGATCGTCGGGCCGTCGGGCTCGGGCAAGACGACCGCGCTGCGCATGCTCGCCGGCCTCGAGTCGATCAGCGGGGGCGAGGTGCTGATCGGCGAACGCGTCGTCAACCGCGTGGCGCCGCGCGAGCGCGACGTGGCGATGGTGTTCCAGGACTACGCGCTGTACCCGCAGATGAGCGTGTTCGACAACCTGGCGTTCGGGCTGCGGCGCCGGAGTGTCCCCAAGACCGAGATCGGCACGCGCGTGCAGCGTGCGGCCGAGCTGCTCGACATCGGGCACCTGCTGGAGCGCAAGCCCGGCCAGCTCTCGGGCGGGCAGGCGCAGCGCGTCGCGCTCGGCCGGGCGCTCGTGCGCGAGCCGCAGGTGTTCCTGATGGACGAGCCGCTCTCGAACCTCGACGCGAAGCTGCGCACGCAGACGCGCGGGGAGATCAAGCGGCTCCAGCAGGACGTCCGCACCACCACCGTCTACGTCACCCACGACCAGGTCGAGGCGATGACGATGGGCGACCGGATCGCGGTCATGAACCACGGCGTGCTCGAGCAGGTCGGGACGCCCGAGGAGCTCTACGAGCGGCCGGCCAACCGGTTCGTGGCCGGGTTCATCGGGAGCCCCGCGATGAGCTTCTTCGACGCCGCCGCCGCGCGCGAGGACGGCGGCGTGCGTCTCCGCGGCGACGGGGTCGACGTGCAGCTGCCGGGAGCGCCCGAGCTGCCGCCGGAGGTGATCGTCGGCGTGCGCCCGGAGGCGGCCCGGCTGTGGGGGGCGGACGGGATCGCCGGCCCGCTCTCCGGCACCGTCGCGTACGTCGAGGCGCTCGGGCGCGAGACGTTCGTCGGAGTCGACGCCGCGGGCTCGCGCCTCGCCGTCCACCAGGAGGGCCGCTCGTCGCTTCAACCCGGCGACCCGGTCGAGTTCGGGCTCGTGCCGGACGCCCTGCGCTTCTTCGCCCCCGACACCGGCGCGGCGATCACGTGAGCACGCTGCTCGAGGAGATCCGCGAGCAGCCCGCCGTGTGGCGGCGGCTCGCCGACGACCAGCAGCGCGTCGCGGAGCTGGCGGCCGCGCTGCGGGACGCGGCGCCGCCGATCGTGCGCCTGGTCGCCCACGGGACCTCCGACCACGCGGCGGCGTACGCCACGTACGCGCTGCGGCTGCTGTGCGGGTGGAACGCGGTGCGCGACTCGATGTCGCTGGCGTTGTATTACGGCGTCCCGGCCGCGCGTGCCGGCGAGCTGGCGTTCGGGCTCTCGCAGTCCGGCGCGACGCCGGACGTCGTCGCCTGGCTCGAGGCGGCGCGCGACGCGGGCGCCACGACGGTCGCGGTCACGAACACCGGCGCGTCGGCGCTGGCCCACGCCGCCGACCACGAGCTGGCGATCGGAGCGGGGGAGGAGCGCTCGATCGCCGCCACCAAGACGTACACCTGCACGCTCGCCGTGCTCGCGCTGCTGGGCGCCCACGTCGCGGGCCGCGGCGCCGAGATGGCCGGCGCCCTGCGGACCGCGGCCGACCTGGCGGAGGCGGCGCTGCCGGAGCTCGAGCGGGCGGTGGAGCCCGTCGCCGAGGCGTACGCGGGAGCGGACCGCATGTACGCGGTCGCGCGCGGGATCGAGGTGGCCACGGCGGCCGAGGTCGCGCTCAAGCTGACCGAGGTCGCCTACGTGGGCGCCCGCGCGCTCACCGCCACCAGCCTCGCCCACGGCCCGGTGGCGGCGCTCGACGCGACCTTCCCGGTGTGGGCGGTCGCCTCCGACGACGCGACGCTGCCGGCGGTCGCCGAAGCCGTCCACCGCGCCCGCGACGCCGGCGCGCCGGTCATCGCCAGCGGCCCCGCGGCCGCCCGGCTCGACGGCGCCGCGCACGTGCTCGCGACGCCGGCGGCACCCGAGCCGCTGCTCTCGCCGCTGCTGTCGGTGCTCCCCGGGCAGTGCTTCGCGCGCGCGCTCGCACTCGCCAAGGGTCTCGACCCGGGCGCCCCGCGGCGGTTGCGGAAGGTCACCTCGGCCGCGTAGCTCGTCGGGCCAACGTCAACGGCGGCTGGGTAGGGAGAGCGGGGAGATTGGCCGCGGTAGATGGGTGCATTTCGTCGACCTCACCGCGCCTCGGCGCGTCGCGTCGACGTTATGCACCCCTCCGGTGCACTCCCTCAATGCCGCCGTTGACGTTCGCCGGGGCTAGCTGATCCGGCGGAACTCCTGCACGACCCGCGCCTCACCGACGCCCGAGTTCCACAGGCGGTGCGGCGTCGAGGCGGCGATCCGCGCCTCGCCCTCGACCCCGAGCACCGTCTCGGTGCCGTCGAGCTCGAGCGTGACGACGCCGGCGATCACGCGCAGCAGCGTCTCGTGGCGCTCGCGCACCCGCATCGGGGCCTCCGCCGCGCGGGTCGCGCCGACGGACTCGAAGCTGAGGGCGGCGCCCGCGATCACGGTGACGGAGGAAGTGGCGGTCAGCATGGGTCGAATCCTCCCTGCGCGCACGCCCGCGCGCATCGGGGGAATCCCTAGCCTTGCGGTGCGGGTAGCGCCACCGACGCCATCGCCTCGACGGCGCGCGCGTAGTGCCCAGCGTCGATCCGGATGTGCGACTGCTGGCTCATCGAGCGCGCCGCCACGCCGATCGCCTCGACGGGCGGCGCGGCGTCGAGCACCGGCACGACCAGCAGCGTCTCGATCCTCACGATCCACGGCCAGCGCGGGTGCTCGCGCGGCTCGGGCTCGGCCAGCACCTCGCAGGCCGCGAACACCCTGCGCCACACCGACGCGTAGAGCACGAGGCGGTCGCCGGGCGCCATCCGCGGCCGGCGCGGGAACCCGGTCACATGCAGGAGCTCCGGCCGCTCGTCGAGCCAGCGCTCGCCAAGCGGCCCCCGCGCGTGGCCGATCGCCTTCAGCCAGAAGCTACGCGCGGGCACCCACGTCGGCCGGGTAGATGCGCTCGGCGTAGTCGCGCACCATGCGGCCGGCGCTGAACTTCGGGCCGATCGTCTTCAGCGCGCTCCGCACCATCGCGAGCCATGCCTGCGGCAGCCCGTCGGCGTCGCCGTCGTAGAAGGTCGGCACCGCCTCCTCGTGCAGGAGCCGGTAGAGCTCGTCGGCGTGGCGCCAGTCCTGCGCGCCGTGGTCGAGGTCGACCTCGCCCGAGATCGCCCAGCCGTTCGTCCCGTCGTAGGCCTCGGGCCACCAGCCGTCGAGCACGCTGAGCTGGAGGCCGCCGTTCTGCGCGGACTTGATGCCGCTCGTGCCGCTCGCCTCGAGCGGCGGGCGCGGCACGTTGACCCAGATGTCCGCGCCGCGCACCATGGCGGCGCCGAGCGCGAGGTCGTAGTCGTCGAGGTAGACGACGCGGCGGCCGACCTCCCAGTGGCTCTTCATCTCGAACAGCCGCTGCACGAGCTTCTTGCCCGGATCGTCCTTGGGGTGGGCCTTGCCGGCCAGGATGAGCTGGACGGGCCGCTCCTCGTCGGAGAGGAGCGCCAGCGCCCGGTCGACGTCGCGCAGCAGCAGGTCGAGCCGCTTGTAGGTCGCCACGCGGCGCGCGAAGCCCACGGTGAGGACGTCAGGGTCGAGCGCGTTGACGGCGGCGCGGACGTACTCGGCCGTGTCCCCGCGGCCCAGCCGGTCGGTGACGCTGCGCTCGCGCACGACGTCGATGAGGTGCGCCCGCTGCGCACCGCGCGCGGCCCACAGCTCGGCCGCCGGGATCGAGTCGACCGGCTCCCAGGTGGCGGGGTCGACCGCCCGGTCCGTCCAGCCTTCGCCCAGGTAGCGGTCGAGCAGCTCGCGCATCGGGCCGCCGATCCAGGTCGGGATGTGGGCGCCGTTGGTGACGTGGGTGATGGGGACGTCCTCGACCGGACGGTCCGGCCACAGGTCGTGCCACATCTCGCGCGCCACCTCGCCGTGGCGGGCGCTCACGCCGTTGGCGATCCGGCTCGAGCGCAGCGCGAACTGCGTGACCCCGAACGGCTCGGCCGCCTCCTCCGGATGCGTGCGCCCGCGCCGCACCAGCGTGTCGGGGTCGACGCCCATCTCGGCGGCGATGCCACCCAGCGTCTCGGCCATCTGAGTCGAGGGGTACGTGTCGTTGCCGGCCGGGACCGGCGTGTGCGTGGTGAACACCGTCCGCTGACGGATCGCCTCGAACGCGTCCTCCACCGAGGCACCCGCGCGCTCGCGCTCGGCGCGCGCCAGCTCGAGGCACGCCATCGCCGCGTGGCCCTCGTTGAGGTGCACGACCCCGGGCTCGACGCCGAGCGCATGCAGGGCGCGCACGCCCCCGATGCCGAGCAGCGAGTACTGGCTCAGGCGCACGCCGGCGTCGCCGACGTACAGCCGCGAGGTGATCCAGCGGTCGGTGAGGTCGTTCTCCGGGCGGTCGGCATCGAGCAGGAGGAGCGGCACGCGGCCGACGTCGACCCGCCACACCTGAGCGACGACGGTGCGCTCGCCGATCGGGACGCTGACGGTCAGCGGCTCGCCGTCCTCGCCGCGCACGAGCGCGGCCGGCACCCGGTCGGGGTCGGTCTCGACCCAGTACTCGTGCTGCCAGCCCAAGGCGTCGATGCGCTGGCGGAAGTAGCCGTGGCGGTACATGAGCCCGACCGCCACCATCGGAAGCCCCATGTCGGAGGCCTCCTTGAGGATGTCGCCCGCCAGCACCCCGAGCCCGCCCGAGTAGACGGGCAGCGACTTGTGGATCGCGTACTCGGCGCAGAAGAACGCGGCCGGGCTGTCCTCGGTCACCGGGCCGTCGAGCAGCGGCTCCGTCAGCTTCTCGGAGACGGTGGCGACGAGGGCCTGCATGCGCTCGAGGAAGCCGGCGTCGCCGGCCAGCTCGGTGAGCCGCGCGGGCGGTACCTCGCCCAGCAGGCGCACGGGGTTGCCGAGGCACAGCTCCCAGCGGCGGGGGTCGATCGAGGAGAGCAGCTCAGGGCCGCCGGGCGTCCAGGACCAGCGGTAGTTGTAGGCCAGGTCCGCGAGCGGCGCGAGCGGTTCGGGCAGGCGGGAGCGGAGGGCCGCGGCGGCCGCGGCGATGTCGGGAGAGCCAGCGTTCACCCCTGATATGTAGCGAATGGCGGCGGCAAGGGGTCGGCAAGCGGGCGGCAAGGCCGCCGAAAGCACTGAGGTGGAGGCTCGCCTCATGACCTCAGCACGGACTCTGATCCTCGGCATCCTCGAGGGGCTCGTCCACGCCGAGCGGCGCTTCCGACTGCTCGTGCACCGCGTCGCGGGTACCGCTCACCGCCTTACCGCGCGCGGTTGGGGTCCCGTGATCCGGTGGCTGCTGACCGCCGTCGCAGGTCTCTATGCCGCCGACCGGCTCGGCGTCGCCGACGACCGGTTGCTGACCGCCGCCAACGTCGTGGCGGTGACCGTGGCCGTGCTCGCCTGGCGCTGGCTCGCGGCTGCGCGCGACCGCGTCGTGATCGAGGACTTCGTCGACTTCAGGGACGGCACGAACGCGCAGCCACAGGCCGTCAAGGGCCTCTCGACGCTCCTCGTCGCCGAGCTGGGCCGCCTCCACGAGCTCTACGGCCGGGTCAACGACCAGCTCTCGACGCCGCTGTCGCTCGGCGTCCGCCGGCGCGGCGCGGCCGGCACCGAGCCGGGCTCGTTCCTCTCCGTGCGCGCCGACGACGTCACCGGCGCGCTCAACGACGCGGTGGCGTCCGAGACGCGGATCCAGGTCGGCGGGATCAGCCTCCCGGTCGGCTTGCTGCTCGGGCTCGTGGGCCGCTTCGCCCGCGGACCGCGGATCATGGGCAGCGTGCACCCCGACGGCACGGTGACCGCGCAGGTCGTCGGGCCCGGCGGCGGGCGCCAGTGGCAGGTGAAGACCGGCACCGAGGCCGCCGAGGCGGTGCCCGAGCTGGCGGCACGCATGTTCAACGACCTCACCCTGCGCAGCACGGTGCGCACCACCGCGATGCGGTCGTTCACGAGCGCGCTCGAGCTGTACTGGGCCGGCCACAGCACGCCGCGCGACCGCGCGCGGAACCTGCGCCGCGCCGAGGGCAAGCTCCTGGAGGCGATCGCGGAGGACGAGCGCTTCGATCTCGCGTACTACAACCTCGGCGTCGTCTACAGCAAGCTCGCCGAGACCGAGCAGCAGGCCGCTCAAGCGTCCGAGTACGTCGGCAAGGGACACGAGCCGGAAGCCGCCCACGCCGCCCGGATCGACGCCGCGGTCACCGCCTTCGACCGCGCGGTGACGCTCAACCGGGACCGCGCGGAGGCCGTCTATGCGCTCGCCGTCCACGAGTTCGCGCGCGCCGCGGTGACGGCCGGCGAGGCCAAGGCCGACCTCCTGGACTGCGTGGTCTGCCGCTGTGACCGCGTGCTCGCGCTCGACCCCCATCACGCGCAGGCGCACGACCTCAAGGGCATGGCCCTGCGGCGCGCGATGCGGATGGCCGAGGCCGAGCGCAGTCACCGCCGTGCCGTGGTCCTCTCCTGGCGCCGCGTGCGGTCGGCCGCGTTCGCCGAGTGCGCCGCGCCGCCCACCCTGGCGAGCACGCTGCCCGCGGCGAACGCCAACCTGGCCGCCGCGCTCCACAACCTGGCCCGCGTGCAGGGGGAGCTGCCCGGCTCGCGACGCGTCCGGCTGGCCCGAGCCGATCGCCTCTACCGCCGGGCGGCCGCGCTTGCGCCGACGGCCACGCGGGCGGCGATCCACCACGCGCGCGGCCGGATGCTCGACGGGCTCGACCGCCCGGTCGACGCGCGCGAGTGCTACCAGGCGGCGCTCACGCTGGAGCCGGAGAACCCCGTGTACTGTGCCGCGGTCGCCGCCGGCTATGCGGCCTCGGCCGAGACGGTGCGCGACGAAGCGCTGCGCGAGACGGCGCGAGCCAAGGCGCGGCTGCGCGCCGAGTCCGCGCTGCACGCGCTCGCGCCGATCTACCGCCGCACGCTCGAGCGGCACGTGCCGGTCGCCGCCGAGGAGCTGCGCGACGGCACGCTCGACACCCTGCGCGAGGCCTACGGGCTCCTGGACGACGCCGCGGGGCGTGCGCGCGTGAAGGAGATCGGGACGCTGCGGGGGGCGATCCAGCGCGCCACCGAGCGCAACGACGTCGCGCGCTCTCGCCGCCCTCAAGGCCGGCTTCGGCGCAGGGCGCGAGTGGGAGCGCGAGCAGGTCCAGATCGCCCTCGCGCGCACCCTCGGGCGCGGTGACGACTGGGCTGCGGCGGCCCGGGAGTACGGCGAGCTGATCGTGCTGCTCAGGCGCCACCGCCCGCAAGGCATCGCCCAGCACTCGCTGCACGCCAAGCACGCGCGGGCGCTGCGCAACGACGGCCGCCCCGGCGAGGCGCTCGGCGAGGCCACCGTCGGGCAGCTCCAGGACCCGCTGAGCGCTTCCGCGCGCCGCGAGGTGGGCAAGGCGCACTTCGCCCTGCGGCAGTACGAGGAGGCGCTCGAGGCCTGGAGGCACACGCTGTGGCTCACCCCGAACGACCCGCAGCTGCTCTGGAGGGTCGGCTCCTGCCACTGGAGGGTGGCCCAGGAGCTCCGGGACCCCGCCGGCCGCGACGACGCGCTCCGCTGCGCCGCCGAGTCCTTCACGCAGGCCGCCGCGCTGTTCGGCGCCGGCGGCGGCGACGGCTGGGCGTGGTCGCGCCTGTGGGCCGGCCGCGCGATGGCCGAGCTGGGCGAGGACGACGAGGCCGTGCGGCACCTGCGCACGGCGGCGGGCTGCCCGCAGACCAAGATCGCCGGCTCGCTGCTGCTTGGCGAGCTCTACCTCGAGCGCGGCGAGGACGAGGATGCCCGTCGGTTCCTCGCCGACGCCCACCGCCTCGCTAGCGAGGGCGACGTGACCCACGTGGACGCCAACTGGGGCGACACGCTGGCGGCGGACGAGGTGCTGCGCCGGGCGCACGCGCTCGAACCCGCCCACCTCGCGCCCCCTCGCGCCGCCTGACCGCAGCTCAGCCTGAGACGGCCTCGCCGGTCCGCAGCCGCTCGGCGAGCTCGGCCAGCCGCGGCATCCCGAGGCGCTCGGCTTCCGCGCCGCCCGCCGCGAGCAGCTCGCCCGCGCGCTCGTCGTCGCGCGGCAGGACGCGCGCCAGCTCGACCTGGGTGCGCGCCACCCACGGGCGCGCCCGCATGCGCTCGTTCATGGCCAGCGCGTCCTCGAAGTGGGCGACGGCCTGCTCGCGCCGGCCGAGCACGCCGGCCAGCAGCCCGAGGTGGCGCGACGCCGAGCCGTAGGCGGTCGACGCCCAGCCGATGGCGACGTTGCGGTCGGCGTACGGCTCGAGCAGGCCGTAGAGCGCCTCGGCGTGCGTGGCGTCGCCGAGCACGGCGGTCGTCTCGGCCAGGTGCGCGATCGCCCCGAGCCAGATGCCGTCGAGCGGCAGCCCGCGGAACCCGTCGCGGGCGAAGCTGTCCACCGTCTCGCGGGCCTCGGCGGCGCGGCCGCTCTCGGCGTGGAGGAGCGACTGCACGCAGTACCAGCCGGGGATCGTGGCGTAGCTCTCGGCGTAGTGGCGGATCGCCCCCTCGATCCGCTCGAGCCCGCCGCGCTCGCGCCGCAGCACGAACGCCTGGAGCAGCGTCGCGCTGCCCGCGTTGGGGTCCTGCACCCGCTCGCCGAGGCGCAGCGCCTCGCGGCTCTCCTCGTCGGCGCGGTCGAAGTCGCCGGCCAGCAGGCAGCGCATGGCGCGGTAGATGTGGATGTAGAGGGCGTCGGCCACCCGCCGCCGCCCGGTGGCGATCCGCGCGTACGCGTCGATCTCGACGTCGACGGCGTCGATCTCCCCGAGCTCCAGGAGGTCGATCATCCGCCAGCGGTGACCCTGCATGGTGAGCCGCTCGTCGCCGGACTCCTGGCCCAGGCCCAGCAGGTCGTTGGCGGCCTGGAGCCGCTCCTCGACGTTCTGCGGGCCCCAGAGCGACCAGTGGCGGGCCACGAGCGCGAAGCCGAGGCCGCTCGTGTCTCCGACCCGGCGCGCGATCTCGACCGCCTCGCCGCTGAGCTGCGCTCGCCGCTCCCGCTCGTCGGAGAAGCTGAGCTCGATCGCCAGGCGGGCGAGCAGCCTCGCCCGCAGCGAGTCGTCGCCGTCGCCGACCGCCTCCAGCGCCTCTTCCAGCAGCCGGACGCCGGCCTCCTCGTGGACGCCCCCGGCCATCTGGCCGGCCGAGCCGTGGCCGAGCGCCGCGAGCGCGAGCAGCCGCGGGGAGCCGAGCCCGCGCGCCGAGTCGGCCGCCTGCCGGAACGTCGCCCGGGCGTCGGCGGCGGCGCCCGCCTTGGTCTGCGCGTCGCCGCACGCCAGCAGCAGGACGCAGCGGCGCTCGCCGTCGAGCCCGGCGGCCGCGAGCGCTGCGAGCGCGACCTCGTAGAGCCGGGCCGCCTCCTCGTAGGCGAGCACCTCGGTGGCGCGCCGGGCCGCGCGCTCGGCGTACTCGACCGCGCGCGGGGCGCCGCGGGCCGGCGGCGCGAGCGAGAAGTGGTGCGCCAGCTCGGCCAGCGGCGGCTCGGCGGCCGAGCCCGCGAGCTGCTCGAGCGCCTCGCCGACGCGCAGGTGCAGGCGCGCGCGGCGCGTGGCGGTGAGACCGTCGTAGAGCGTCTGGCGGATCAGGCTGTGCGTGAAGCTGCAGCGGCCGTAGACGCCGGGGACCTCGGCGATCACATGCGCGGCGACGCCCTCGTCGACGACGTCGTCGAGCTCGTCCTCGTCGTGCCCCCCCAAGGCCTCGAGCACCTCGACCCGGAACTCGCGCCCCATCACCGCGGCCGTCGTGAGCACCTGGCTGGTGCGCTCGGAGAGGGTGGCCAGCCGTCGGCCGATCACCTCGCGGATGCCCTCCGGCAGCTCGAGCGGCCAGGGTGCCCCGTTGCCCTCCGGGGCCGGCGCGCGGGTGCCGAGGTGGCGCACCATCTCCTCGAGGAAGAACGGGTTGCCCTTCGTCTCCTCCCACAGCGCGCGGTTGACGTGCGCCGGCATCTCGCTCGGCCCGAACTCGCCGATCAGGCGCTCGGCGTCGGACTCGTCGAGGCCGCGCAGCTCGATCCGCTCGAAGAACGACTCGCGGCGCAGCTGCACGAGCATGTCGACCAGCGCGGTCGGTCGCTCGGTGTCGCGGAAGCTCGCGACCACGAGCAGCGGCGACTCGTCGGCCGAGCGGACCATCTGGCGGAGCATCAGCAGCGTCGGCGTGTCGGCCCAGTGCAGGTCGTCGAGCACGAGCACGACGGGCTGGGCGGCGGCGATCTCGCGCATCACCTCGGCGACCGCGTCGAACAGCCGGTAGCGGTCCTCGCCCTCGGCGCTCGCAGGCGGCAGCTCGCCGCCCGCCGCCACCTCGGGCACCACGCGGGCCAGCTCGGGGCTCCACGTCCGCACCGCCTCCGGCGCCCGGGCCACGTAGCGGCGCAGCGCCTCGACGAAGGGCTGGTAGGGGACGAGGGTCTCGGCGTCGCAGCGCCCGTAGAGGGCGAGTGCGCCGTCCGCCTCGCAGGCCTCCATGAACTGGAGCGCGAGCCGGGTCTTGCCGATGCCCGGCTCGCCCTCGAGCAGCACGAGCCGCCCGCCGCCCTGGACGGCGAGCTCGAAGTGCTGGCGCAGCCGGTCGAGCTCGCCGCGGCGGCCGACGAAGGCCGCGCCGCTGCGGGTGGCGAAGAAGCCCTGCCCGTCGGGCTCGGGCACAGGCACGTGTGGCGCGGCCGGCGGCGGCGCGGGCGCGCCCTGCTCGGCCTTCAGCATGCGCTCGAACTCCGCCTGGACCTGCGGCCCGGGCGCGACGCCGAGCTCGTCGCGCAGCAGCCCTCGCAGCCGCTCGTGCACGCGCAGCGCCTCGGCCAGGTTGCCCTGCGCCTCGCGCACGCGCATGAGCAGCAGGTGCCCGCTCTCCCGGAACGGCGCCCGCTCGACCAGCTCCTGCGCCGCGCGCTCGGCGGCCGCCAGCTCGGCCCCGCCCAGCGCCAGCCCGGCGTCGCCGCGCAGCTCGCGCGCCTGGAGGCCGAGCTCCTCGAGCCGGCGGCGCGGGTCCTCCAGCCAGGGGGCCTCGTAGCCGGGCAGCAGCCCGGCGTCGGCGAGCGCCTCGACGCGGCCGGCGGCGTCGACCACGGCGCGCCAGTCCGCGCGGTCGCGGGCGGCGAACGCGGCATCGAGGGCCGGCTGGGCGCGGTCGAGGTCGATCTCCGCGGCCGGCGTGATCTGCACGGCGCGCTCGCCGGCGTTGAGGAGCACGTCCGGGCCCAGCGCCCGCCGCAGCTTCGACAGCACGACGTTGAGCGCCTGCGACTGGCTTGCGGGGGCGTCTTCGCCCCAGAGCGCCGCGATCAGACGCTCGCGCGTGACGGCATGGGAGCTGAGGGCGAGGAAGGCGACGGCGAGACGGCCCTGGCGGCCGGGCAGCGCTGCCTCGCACCGCCGTCCCTCGACGGTGACCGCGAGCTGGCCGCACAGTTCGATGCTCACTTGCGGGGGTGCCACGCGGGTCCCGCCTCCTTCCGGTGAAGCGAGACTAACCCAGCCCTGCCGCCGACCGCAACCGGCGATCTCCTGCGCGCCAGTCACGCCACCTGGGCGGGGCGCCGCTGGCGCAGCGCCGCTACTGCGAGCAGCCCGAAGCCCGCGAGCGCCCAGGCGGCGAGGACCGCGACGTGGCCGCCGGCGGCGGCGCCGTCGAAGTACCCGGTGCTGCGCGCCAGGTTGGCGCCCGCTCCGGGCGGCATCAGCTGGCCGATCAGGCCGGCCGGCTCAGGCAGCATGTGGGGCCCAGCGGCGGCGCCCGAGAACGGGTTCCCGACGAACACCATCGTCAGCGCCCCGAGAGCGATGCCGGCTCTGCCGATCGTCGCCTCGAGCCCGGCCACCACGGCCGCGATGGCGGCCGTCATGAGGCTGAAGCCGGCGGCGTTGGCGGCCCAATCGCCGCCCAGGATGTCGAACCACCCCTGTATGAGCAGCGTGGCGGTGAGACCCAAGAGCAGCGAGCCGCCGAGCACGAGGCCGGCGCGCTGGAGCGGTGAGGTGGCCAGCGCGATGCTCGCCACGCCCACGAGGATCCCGCCGATCAGCAGCGGGAGCACGGAGGAGGGCAGGGCGCCGGCGCGCGCGGAGGAGGCGGTGACGTCCTCGACCTCGGCGCCGCTCTCGTCGGCGGCATGGGTGAGGAGCGTGGCCACCGGCGCGCTGGCCGCCGTCGCGGTGAGCACCCTCGGGCCGTCGGGGCTGGCGACGAAGGCGCCGTAGATGTCCCGGTCCTCGATCGCCTCGCGGGCGGTGGCCTCGTCCGCGTAGCGGTGGATGTCGAACGCCTCGCCGCGGGCGGCGAGACCCTGCTCGATCGCCCGCGTCTGGGCGGGCTGGCCGGCGACGCCGATCGGCAGGTCGCGCGGGCCGGCCTCGGCGTTGGGCCACGCGAACAGCGCGAGGATGATGGCGAAGGCCACGGGCAGCAGCACGAACGCGGCTGGCTTTGGTCGGTGGTGTCCGTTCATGGGTGTCTCCAGGGTGTCAGGGGGAACGATCTCCCTTCTGCTCGGGGCGCTCACGGGACCAGCTCCTCGAGGTCGGCGACCACGACGTCGGCGCCCGCCGCGCGAAGCTCGCGGGGGGTCGCGCCGCGCGTGACGCCGATCACCAGGCCGAAGGCGCCGGCGCGGCCGGCGGCCACGCCTACCAGGGCGTCCTCGACGACCACGGCGCGTCTCGGCTCGACGTCGAGCCGCCGGGCGGCCTCCAGGAACCCGTCGGGCGCGGGCTTGCCTTGAAGCCCGAGCTCGCGCACGTCATGCGCGTCGATCGTGAGGTCGAACAGCGCGGTGATCTCGGCGGCCCGCAGCACGCGGTCGGTGTTCGCGCTCGAGGACACCACCGCGGTCCACAGGCCGAGCGCGCGCAGATGACGCACCCACCGGATCGAGCCGGGGAACGCCTCGACGCCGCAGTCGTCGAGCGCCCGCTCGAAGTGCGACTGCTTGCGGCCGGCGATCGCCTGGACCGACGGATCGTCGAGCGTGACGCCGCGCGAGGCGAGGAAGTCGCGCACGCCGTCGGCGCGCGGCTTGCCGTCGACGTGGTCGAGATAGTCGCGCTCAGAGTCGAACGGCTCCTGGCCCCAGAGGGCTAGCAACGGGTCGAAGGTGCGCTTCCAGGCCGTCGCATGAAGCGCGGCCGTCGAGGTCAGGACGCCGTCGAGATCGAACAGGACGGCGTCGAAGCTGGAGGTCGGATTCATACCCGGCGACGCTACGGGCGCCGCCGCCGCATCGAATCCGGCGGCTGACCAGTCCCCTTCCCTAGTCGAGCCGTTCAGGCAGCCCGAAGGC
Organism: uncultured Solirubrobacteraceae bacterium; assembly: GCA_963730535.1. Lineage (GTDB taxonomy): Bacteria > Actinomycetota > Thermoleophilia > Solirubrobacterales > Solirubrobacteraceae > DASSUW01. The sequence goes on along the minus strand of CAVSRU010000005.1, from coordinate 576,072 downwards.
GGGGAACAGCTCGGGATAGAGGAAGTGGCAGAGGTCCGTGATGCGGCCGTTCTCGACCCGCATCACGACGAGCGCGAAAGGGCTGTGGGCGTCAGGCCCGTCGGGGCGGTAGGTCGCGAACGCCGGCCCGCCGTTGGCGGCGACCTTGATGACGCGCGACCCGCGGCAGCCGATGCCCTTGCCGAGCAGCCACGCCTTGACCTGAGCCGGCCCACGGAGCCACAGCGGGTAGGGCGGCATGGAGAACGTCGCGTCCTCGTGCAGGAGCGCCACAAGCGCGTTCATGTCGTAGCGCTCGAACGCGTCGACGTAGCGGTCGAGCAGCTCCTGCTCGGCCTCGGAGTCGACCTCCGGGGCATCGGCCGGGTCGAGGTCTGCGGCGTCGAGCGTCGCCCGCGCGCGCTGGAGCGCGCTGTTGATGCCGGCGGTCGTCGTGCCGAGCAGCTCGGCCGCCTCGCTCGCCTTCCAGCGCAGCACCTCGCAGAGGATGAGCACCGCGCGCTGGCGCGGCGGCAGGTGCTGGAGGGCGGCGACGAACGCCAGCCGCACCGTCTCGCGCGCCGCCGCCAGCTCGGCCGGATCGCCGTTATCGGGCAGCACCCGCGAGTCCGGCACCGGGAGCACCCACGCCTCGTCTCCGAGCCGGTGCCCGAGCGCTGCCTCGGCGGTCGAGGACGGCCCGAGGTCGATCGGCTGGGCGCGGCGCTGCGCGCCGCTCAGCATGTCGAGGCACACGTTGGTTGCGATCCGGTACAGCCACGACCGCAAGGCGCCCGGCGCGTCGAGCCGGTCGATGCCGCGCCACGCGCGCACCATCGTCTCCTGCACGGCGTCCTCGGCGTCGGCGCCCGAGCCGAGCATCCGGTAGCAGTAGCCGGTCAGCTCCCGGCGGTGGGCCTCGAGATCCTGCTCGACCGGCCTCCCTGCGATGGCCGTCGCCTCTGAACCTGGCACGCAGGCCATCGTAAGAAAGTGGAGCCGGGGTTCCTGTACGGGAGACCGCACTCTTTGGGAATACCGAGGAGCGCGGTAGGCTCGTGGAGGAGCTGCTGGAGGTTCCGGCATTCGACAGGGGGAGAGATCGTGAAGCTGCGCAGCGTCGTCCTCGTCGCGTTCGCCCTCCTGCTCGGTGCCGCGCCGGCGCAGGCCCAGGAAGAGCGCGTGGTCACCCTCGTCGGATCGCTCCAGTCAGAGCTCGGCTGCCCGGGCGATTGGCAGCCGGAGTGTCCCGCCACCCAGCTGACGCGGATCGGCGGAGGGCCGCTGTACCGCGGCACCTTCACTGTGCCGGCGGGCGCGTATGACTACAAGGTCGCGATCAATCGCTCCTGGGACGAGAACTACGGCGCCGGCGGCTCGTCGGGAGGCGGCAACATCCCGATTACGGCGCCGGGCGGCCCGGTCACCTTCACCTATGACGACACGACGCACGTGATCAGCGACGACGTCCCGCGCCCCGTGGGTGCCGAGCGCGGCGCGCACTGGCTCCGGCGCGGGCTGATCGCATGGAACCGCACCGACGGCGCGACCTATCGGCTGCACGCGGCGCCCGACGGGGGCATGACCCTCGACGACGGCCAGATCGTGGGCGGGACGTCGTTCCCGCTGACCCGCGACCCCGCCGGCCTGCCGGCCGACGTCCGGGGCGACTTCCCGCACCTCGCGTCCTACGGCGCGCTCACGCTCTCGCCCGAGGCGCGCAGGCGCGCCCGTTCGCTGCTACGCGGCCAGCTCGCGGTCGCCGCCTACGACGCGTCCGGCGCCCTGCTCGCGGTCACGGGCGTGCAGATCCCCGGCGTGCTCGACGACGTCTACGCGTCCGCCGCTCACGCCGACCTCGGGCCGACCTGGCGCCACGGCAAGCCGCGGCTCGGCCTGTGGGCGCCGACCGCCAAGTCGGTCACGCTCCTGCTCGGCGACCGGCGGGTCGACATGCGGCGCGGCCGCGACGGGGTCTGGCGGGCGGACGGCCGCAAGTCGTGGCGGAACGCCCGCTACGCGTTCGAGGTCGTCGTCTACTCGCCGACCGCGAACGCGGTGGTCACCAACGTCGTGACCGACCCCTACTCGCTCGGCCTGACCGCCAACGCGGGGCGCTCGATCCTCGTCGACCTCGACGACGACTCGCTCAAGCCGCACGGCTGGGATCGGCTGCGCAAGCCGCGGCTCGCCCAGCCCGAGGACATGACGATCTACGAGCTGCACGTGCGCGACTTCTCGATCACCGACGAGACCGTGCCCGGAGCGGATCGGGGCACGTTCCGCGCGTTCACCCATCGCGGCAGCGACGGGATGCGCCACCTGAGCGGCCTGGCGCGCGCCGGGATGACCGCGCTGCACCTGCTGCCGACCAACGACATCGCGACGATCGAGGAGAACCGCGCCGCGCAGCAGGAGCCGCCGTGCACGCTGACCACGGTGCCGCCCGACGGCGAGTGGCAGCAGGAGTGCGTGGGCCAGGTCCGCGACGCCGACGGCTTCAACTGGGGCTACGACCCGTTGCACTACACGACGCCGGAGGGCTCGTACTCGACCGCCCCGGACGGGACGGCGCGCACGCGCGAGTACCGCGAGATGGTGTCGGCCGTGAACGGCGCCGGGCTGCGCGTGGTGATGGACGTCGTCTACAACCACACGCCCGCGGCGGGCCAGGACCCCAAGTCGATCCTCGACCGGATCGTGCCCGGCTACTACCAGCGGCTCAACCCGGCCACCGGCGCGGTCGAGACCTCCACGTGCTGCTCGAACACCGCGTCCGAGCACCGCATGATGGAGAAGCTGATGGTCGAGTCGGTCGTCACGTGGGCGCGTGAGTACAAGGTCGACGGCTTCCGCTTCGACCTCATGGGCCACCACTCGAAGGCGAACATCCTCGCCGTCCGGCGGGCGCTCGACAAGCTGACGCTGAAGCGCGACGGGGTCGACGGCCGCAGGGTCTACATCTACGGCGAGGGCTGGAACTTCGGCGAGGTCCAGGACAACGCGCGCTTCGTGCAGGCGAGCCAGCTCAACCTCTTCGGCACCGGGATCGGGACGTTCTCCGACCGGCTCCGCGATGCGGTGCGCGGCGGCGGGCCGTTCGACGGCGACCCCCGCATCCAGGGCTTCGCCAGCGGCCTCTTCACGGATCCCAACGGCGCACCCGACAACGGCAATCCGGACGCGCAGCGGGCGAAGCTGCTGCTGCACCACGACCAGATCAAGGTCGGCCTCGCGGGCAACCTGCGCGACTACCGGTTCGTCGACCGCAATGGGCAGACGGTGACGGGCGCACAGGTCGACTACAACGGGCAGCCGGCCGGCTATGCCGGGGATCCGAGCGAGACGATCACGTACGTCGACGCGCACGACAACGAGACGCTGTTCGACGCGTTGCAGTACAAGCTCCCGCGAGCGAGGACGATGGCCGAGCGCGTGCGGATGAACACGCTCGCGCTGGCCACCACGGCGCTCGGCCAGAGCCCGTCGTTCTGGCACGCGGGCGCCGACCTCCTGCGCTCCAAGTCGCTCGACCGCAACAGCTACAACTCGGGCGACTGGTTCAACCGGATCGACTGGTCGGCGACCGAGTCGACCTGGGGCTCGGGCCTGCCCCCGAAGCCGGACAACGAGGCCAAGTGGGGCTTCATGCGGCCGCTGCTCGCCGACCCGGCGCTCAAGCCGGGGCCGGCCGACCTGCGAGCAGCACGGGCACGCGCCGCCGAGCTGCTGCGGATCCGCTTCTCGTCACCCCTGTTCCGGCTCGGCAGCGCGAAGCGCGTGCAGGAGCGGGTGAGCTTCCCGACCGGCGGCCCGACGCAGACCCCGGGCGTGATCGTGATGGCGATCGAAGGGCGTCACGAGAGCATCGTCGTGGTGTTCAACGCGCGGCCCGACGCCACCACGCAGACGGTCGCCTCCCTCGCCGGCCGCCGCTACACGCTGCACCCGGTGCAGGCCTCGGGCGGCGACCCGGTGGTCCGCGGCGCGACCGCCTCTGGCGGCGAGTTCACGGTGCCGGGGCGCACGGTGGCGGTGTTCGTCAGCAACTAGCCGGAACGCAACAGCCCCGCCGTCCGATGGATGGGAGAGTATGCGCTGAACCCGCAGGCGAATCGAGGGGAGACTCGAACCGATGTTCGTAATGGCAGCTGATTACCCGTTCATGGATCTGCTGTGGACGATGCTGATCTTCTTCTTCTGGGTGATCTGGATCTGGATCGTGATCACCGTGCTGGTCGACATTTTCCGCCGTCGCGATATCGGTGGATTTGCCAAGGCGGCGTGGGTGATCTTCGTCGTGATCCTGCCCTGGCTCGGGGTGCTGATCTATCTGATCGCCCAGCACGACGGGATGCGGGAGCGCAGCGCGAAGCAGATCCCGGCTCAGCAGCAAGCGTTCGACGATCACGTTCTCGATGCGGCGAGCGGCAGTGCGCTCGCGAGATCGTCGATGGCCAAGGAGCTGCTCGACGCCGGCGCGATCAACCAGCAGGAATTCGAGGCACTGAAGGCGAAAGCGCTCGCCTAGGGTCAGGGCTCCCTGATTCGACAACGCAGGACCTAGTGGAAGGACTGCCGTGGTGGATAACCGCGCAATGCGCTCGGGTTGGGTCACGTTCGCCGGTGTGGCCGCCCTGCTGGCGGGCGGCTACAACTTCTTGAGCGGGATCGCCGCCGTAGCCGACGACGATACGTTGACGTCCCGCGCCACCGAAGTGCTCTACGGGATCAGCATCACCGCCTGGGGCTGGTTCTGGTTGATCGCGGGTCTGGTGCAGCTCGGCGTTGGCGGGCTCATCATCGCGCGCAACGCGTACGGACTCTGGTTGGGCGTCGGTATCGCGTTCCTCAGCGCGATGATGACGGTCTTCGTGATCTTCCTCTTCCCGCTATGGGCGATCGCGGTATTGACCCTCGACTTCGTCGTCCTCTACGCGCTGGTGACACACAGCGACGAGTTCGAGTAGCGAGCTGCGTTCCCGAGAACGAGAAAGCCCCGCTCTTGCGGGGCTTTCGTGAGAAGCGGATGAAGGGACTCGAACCCTCGACCTTCTGCATGGCAAGGAGCCGGTTGGCTGCTTGGAAGGTTGGTGTAGAGCCAAATGTCGGAGGTGTGGGTACGGATTTGGGTACCAAGGCTGCATGACGCGCACCGGGCAGCCCCGGCTTAGCCGAGCCAGGCCCTAGCCGCCCAGCGTGGGAGCCGCAGTCTCGCCTTCAGGCGAAGGGAGCAGCGCGCCGATGAGCACCGCACGGCCACCGGGGTGGCGAGTCGCATGGAATGTCATGCTCGAGCGCGCGCCGAAGGCGGGCCTCCCCGCAGACTGAGCTGGTCTGCAGTCTCGACCCGCGAAGGGTAGGCCCTCGGCCTGGAGTATCTCGTGCTCGATCGGTCCTATCGCCGACAGCGTGGTGGTCGCGAAGCGACGCCGGCGTGATCGTCGGCGAGCGTGCGGTGCCGGGCGACGCTCACGGTCTGGCGCGGCTGGTGATTGAGCGCGGCACCGACGTGCGTGCGGTGGTGGAGATGATGAGCGGCGCGATCTGGGAGCGCGACAAGCTCGCCGCGGCGGGTGGCGGGTGCAGGTCGCGCATGCGCGCAAGGTCCGTGACGTCGCGCCGCTGGCGTGCAAGATCGCCCTGGTCGATGCGCGCGTGCTGGCCGTGCTCGCCCGACGCGCTCTCGTGCCCGAGCTCTGCGTGCCGCCGCTGGAGGACCGTGAGCTGCGCGAACGTCTGCGTCGACGGATGCACCTCGTCCGGATGCGCGCCTCGGCGCTGAACGCTCATCGGCCTGCAGACGCATGGCCATCGCCTGACGCTGCGGCGGCTCCGCGGTCGAGGAGCGTTGATGCTGTTCTTCTGCGCACGATGGCCGACCGTCTGGGGGCGCTCGATCGCCGAAGCACTCGACGGATGAGACTGTCCGGCCTTCTGTGTGTGAGGCCGAGGCGACGTGTTGATGGTCAGTCGGGGAGTCGGTCTCCGAAGTGGATCTTGAGCGCCTCGTAGCGCGCTGGTCCAGTTGTAGGCGGTGCGCCACTTGCGTCTCGGCGCGCTCGATCGCGAGGTAGATGAGCTTGGTAGCGGCCTGTTCGTCGGGGAAGTGCCCGCGGGTCTTGATCGCCTTGCGGATCTGGCGGTTGAGGTTCTCGATGCTGTTGGTGGTGTAGACCGCCTCGCGCAGGTCGGCGGGTAGCGCCAGGAACGGCGTGATGTGCTGCCAGTGCGTCCGCCAGGACGTCGGCGATCATCGGGTAGCGCTCGCCCCAGCGCTCGTCGAACGCGGCGAGCTGCGGCCTCGGCCGCGTCGGCGTTGACGGCGCGTGTAGACGGGCTTGCAGGTCGGCGGCGACGCGCTTGCGGTCGCTGGTAGGCGACCTAGCGCATCGAGCTGCGGATCTGATGGACGATGCAGGTCTGCACCCAGGCCTGCGGGAACACGGCCTCGATCGCCTCGGGGAAGCCTGTCAGGCCGTCCACGCAGGCGATCAGGACGTCGCCGACGCCGCGCTGGTGCAGGTCGTTGAGGACGGCCAGCCAGAACTTCGCGCCCTCGGTCTCCTGCCACCAGAGTCCCAGGACCTCGCGGTCGCCCTCGACCGTGACGCCGACCGCCAGATAGCAGGCGCGGCGTGCGGACCGAGCGGTCCTCGCGGACCTTGACCATCAAGCAGTCGAAGTAGACGATCGGGTAGACCGCGTCCAGCGGCCGCGTGCGCCACGCCGCGACGTCCTCGAGCACCGCGTCGGTGACCCGGCTAGATCGTGTCGCGGCCGATCTCGACGCCATAGAGATCGCGCAGGTGCGCCTCGATGTCGCGCACGCTCATGCCGCCGGCGTAGAGCGCCAGGATCTTGCTCGTCTAGGCCGGCCAGCCGCGTCTGGCGCTTGCCGACCAGCTGAGGCTCAAAGCTGCCCTGGCGGTCGCGCGGCGTGCGGACCGGCACCGGCCCGAGCTCGGTCTGCACCGTCTTCGGCGTCTAGCCGTTGCGGTGGTTGCCGGCGCCGCCCGGCGGCGCCTGCCCCGGCGGGTAGCCCAGGTGCTCGCTCAGCTCGGCGCCCAGCGCCGTCTCGATCACCCGGCCGGCGAGCTGCGTCAACAACCCGCCCGGGCCGGTGATCTCGCTCCGGCTCAAGCCCCTTCAGCGCGTCCTGCAGCGCGTCCTCGGGCAACAGCCCCGCCAGACGATCCCGAGCCTCCTCAACAGAACTCTCTGGCACCACGGGCGAGACAACTCGTCCCCTCTGGACTTCATTTTCTGGGTCGACATCGGTGTGGCCTTTCCCGGCCCCAAAGGGCCGCGTCGGTCACCCCGACCTCACACAGAACATCGGACAGATCTCGTGATCGACTTGCTCGACGCCCGCATCACCCCGATCGACCACGACTGCGTCCGCGCGCGCCGACGCGCGCCTGATCCTGCTCGACACGATCCTGGCATCGGCGACCTACTCGGACTCACGCTCGCCTCCGAGATCGGCGACGTCGCGCTCTCGGCTCCCCCGCAAGCTCCATCGCCTACGCCGGCCTGGCACCGAAGATCAGCCAGTCCGGCGACGCTCGCGCACCGGCGCGCTCTCCAAGCCGGCTCGCGGCGCTGCGCGGGCAGCCGTCGAAGCCGCCAACCGCCTGCGACCGTCGAACCCGTGGCTCCAGCTCTTCACCGACCTCGCCGCGCGCGCCGGCAAGAATCCGGCCAAGGCCGCCGTCGCGCGCAAGATCCTGATCGCCGCCTGGCACGTCCTCTCCCGCCAACAACCCTTACCCCCCGCGCCTCGCCGGCCCGATCCTGCCTCGGCAAGCCCCCCCCGCTTTCTGGCCGCCTGACGGCCCCGCATGGAATTGAGAAGCCGAGACAGCTCCCACGAACACTCTGCGCCGACCCGAGCACCAAAGAGAAATGAGCCCACCTCAACCCCGACCGGCACCCCCGTCACCGACCGCGGGAGGCACTTGACGAATCGCACGCGATCAAAGAGAAAGGAGACGTCCGGTACATCGGTGAGAAGGCGGTTTCGCTGCTCGACGCGCTCAGCGATCAACGTCTCTCGCGAGCGCGCGACCTACCGCAGCTCGCCACTCGTGCCACTGCGCGGGATCCGTCGGTCCTCCGTCTGACCGTACGAGGCGCGAGCACCTTGACTCTCGCCCCCGAATGAGAGGAGAGTGGGTCCACCCCAAGGGGAGCGTCCTCGGTCGGACTCGGTCGAGGGGGCGAGCAGGAAGTCGGGCTCGTGCTTATCCTGCAGCCCAGGCTCCGCAGCGTCGATGCTTGGCCGTAGTTGGCGCGCGCTGCCCGTGTCGGTGAGCCCGGCGTCGCCCTGTTAATGGCGCGCCCGACCGAGGGAGGTCAGCATGAGCAGCACCGACGCAGGCACCGCCAGTTCGCCGGCGATGGCGGAGCTCTCGACGATCGACATGGCGCTCGAGGTGGTGACGTTGCCCGTCTCCGATGTCGATCGGGCAAAGCGCTTCTACCAGAGCCTCGGATGGCGGCTGGACGCCGACTTGGCCGTCGGCGACGACGTCCGGTTGGTGCAGATGACGCCGCCCCACTCGCAGTGCTCGATCCACTTCGGCAAGGGCCTCACGGCGATGCGAGCCGGGGTCCCTGGACAGGTTGTACCTGGCGGTCAAGGACATCGACGCCGCCCGGGACGATCTCATCAGCCGCGGCGTCGACGTCAGCGAGGTGGAGGAGCAGCCGAAGCCCCCCGGGTTCCCCGACTTGCCCGGGCGCTCGTACTTCGCGTACGCGTCGTTCAGCGACCCGGACGGCAACGGCTGGCTGCTCCAAGAGGTCACGACCCGGCTCCCCGGCCGGGAATGGGAGGACTGACATGGACGTCGCCTCGCTGGCAGACCTGTTGCACGAGACCGCCGAGCATCACGACGCGTACGAGAAGGCCGCCCCACCGCACGACTGGTGGGACTGGTACGCGGCGTACATGGACGCCCGGCAGAGCGGAAGCGCCCCCGGACGAGGCCTCCGCGGCCGCCGACCGCTACATGGCGGAGGTCAAGCACGTCGTCGTGTCGTCCGCGTGAGCTCGTGTTCTCCCCGGAGACCCGCCCACACCGGGCGGGGTCTCCGGTGAAGCCGAGAAGGACAATCCCCCGGACGTGACCGGCGCTCCTGCTTCGGCGGGCAAGCAGGCATCTCGGTGCGCGCCAACGAGACGATCGCTCGGGACGACAGGCGGGCGTCAAGGTAAGCGTGGCGCTCACCATCGGATCGCCAGGCAGAAGCAGCCGCCCCGAGCGCGCGCTCCCTCGCCGCTCCATCCAGGTGAACGCAGCAGCGCAGATTCGCCTGGCCGGACGCCGATGCCGTATGGCGTTGCGTAGGAACCGGAAGCGCGGCCAACGAACACATAAGGTCCGTTCGGCTTCGACCGGATGCGACGCCAAAGCGCTGCGCTCCCCACGCCGACTGCGATCGCGGCCATCGGGATCGGAAGCGCGATCAACACAAAGGGCGTCTGGGGAAGCGGCTCGTAGTCGTCTGAGCGGTCGAACAGCGCCCAGTCGAGCTGCCAGAGGACGTCCGCCGCACACGCGCTCACCACGAGAATCGCCGCCCACGCGACGGCCCTCAAGCGCCGCTCGACGAATCCGACCGTGAAGAGCATCGCGACCGTAGCGGCGCACCCGGCCCACGCGAGGGCGCCCACGTCGGAGAAGACGAGAACGCCGGCGAGCAACAGCACAACGGCCCGTGCACGCCGCGAAGCGAATGCCACGCGGATCTACTACCCGTTCTGCGCGACAGCGCCTCTGGACGACCAAGCGTCGGTGCGTCTGCGGAGCGAAGAACGCTCAGCTTCGCTATCGCAACGAGGCAAACGGAGCAGCGCGCGGCCGTCGTCCCCCGCAGCTCCCTCCACGGAAGGAGCGCCGTTGGACGATCCCGGTACTTCCTCCCTCAGTCAGAACACCCCGGTGGCCAACGATCTCACGCGGTTCGCCAGAGCGCCAGCGCTGGTACGCCCAGTCAGGACGGGCTCGCGCGTCCGTGAAACGGCGATCCGATGCTGGTCTGGCAAGATGCACTCGCCCGAACCGCGAACTTCCATGCAAGGGGGAGAGATGGACGTACTCGACAGGGTCAAGGTAGCCGCGGGGCAGGCGACGACGAAGGCCCAGGAAGGCGTGGCCACCTTGCAGACCAAGCGCAAGCTCACGCATGCCTACGGTGAACTTGGTCAGACGACCTTTGAGCTCGTGCAGAGCGGCGAGCTCACGCACCCGCGGCTGAGCCCGACGGTCGAGCGGATCAGCGCCGTCAAGGAGGAGCTCGAGCGCGCGAAGGGCACGGAAGGACCGCCCTCGCCGGCCTCCGCGCCCGGGACGCCACCGGAATCGCCGACGCTGCCGGCCCAGTAGCGGCACGTCTGTCCAGCAGCCGTCTGAGGCGGAAACCGGATACTGCCTTGGACAACGAGGCAGCGCCGCCGAGGCGGACACCGTTAGCCGTGCTGCTCCCCTGAGGCTTGCTGTTTCGATCTGGGTGTCGGTGACGTCCGACGCCGACGGGATGGTCCCGACCGGCGGCGAGCTGACTCGCTTTGAGGCTGTCGGCCGGGCTAGGGCCTGACTTCCGTTCTGTTTTGTCGCTCGTCGCCGGTCGGGGATGTCTGGCGTGACTTGATAGATGCGTGGCACCGCCTCCAGCAAGCCGTGTCCGCCAGCTGTCCGTCTCTTCGAGGTAGAGGAGGACGACAACCATGATCGTGCTCGCGCGGACACTCACCAGCGTTCCACACGATCGCTGCCGTCGCCGCGGCGACCGGCGAGCTGCGGGGCGAGCAGACGGTCGCGGTCGGCCGGCGCGGCTTCGATGCCCTGTTGCGGTGGCGCGCGACCTCGATGTCGTGCCCGTCTGGGCCCTTAGGACTCCGAACGTCTCCGGGTAGCCGGAGCGCTTTCTGATCGCGCGCGGCGAGCGCGTGTTCGTCCCACGCCCTGACCGCCGTGGGCCGCCGCAGCGGCCGCGAGCGCGGCAAGCGGATGCGATACGCGCGCACCGTGCCGCGTCCTCGCTGGGCGTGGAACGCGAGCCGGCCGCGCTCCTGGACGGGCCCGAGCTCGACCTGCGGCTGCTCGTCGATCAGCGAGAACGGCTGGTCCGCCACGCGTGACTAACTGCACGCGGCTCTGGCACCTGCACGACCTCTGGCCCGAGCTGCGGATCCCGGCGGGCGCGATGGTCGTGTAGAAGCGGGGCACGCGGATCGGTCGGCGACGCGGATCGCACAGGTGGTCGATGCGCGTTCGGTGCGCGGGGCGCGCCCGCCGCCTGCACGGCCTCGACGCTGTGCCGTCCGGGTCGAGCAGGAAATCACCGTAGCTCGTCGGGCAGGTCGCGTACTCCGCTGCGCACCGAGCCCGGGCGGGCCGCTCATCGCGGCCAAGCTCGTCGGCGAGATCGCCGGCGCCAGCGCTTCGCGACGCGGCCAAGCTCGCTCGCGCCGCCGGCGTCGCGCCGATCCCCGCCAGCTCCGGCAACACCCAGCGCCAACGGCTCGACCGGGCGGCAACCGACAGATCAACGCCGCGCTTCACCGCGTGATCGTCACCCGCGCCCGCTGCCACCAGCCCACGCGCGACTACATCGCGCGACGCCGCAGCGAAGGCAAGAGCACCCGCGAAGCAATCCGCTGCCTCAAGCGCTACCTCACCCGCCACGTCTGGCGACTGCTGCAACCGCCCCACCCGGCCAGAACGACTCCCCACCCATCAATTCTTGACATAGAAGCGACAGAAGCAGTAGTCACGCGGCGAGGAGTTCCTACTCGACGGGCGAGGCGTGCGGTCTTGGCTCTGGCGGAATGCCCGAATCGGTGACAGGCTCGTGAACGTCCTTCAGGGGAGTCGAGATGGCGCGTGCAACGCAGGCCACCGTGCCGCTGCGAGTCGACGGCTACATCCGTGTGTCGAAGGTCGGCAAGCGCCGGGGGCCGCGATTCATCTCGCCCCGGACGCAAACTCACGCAATCGAGGCGTGGGCAGATGCGCGAGATGCCCGGGTGGTGCATGTGTTCCAGGAGCTTGATGAGTCTGGTGCTCGTGCCGATCGGCCGCTGTTGGAGGAGGCGATCAGGCGATGCGAGAGCGGCGAGTCTCATGGTGTTGTCGTGCACCGGGTTGACCGGTTCGGGCGGTCGCTCATCGACGGGCTGGTTGCGATCGACCGTGTCCGCCGGGCCGGGGGCGAGTTCTTCGCCGTTCACGAGGGCCTGGACACCACGACCGAAACGGGCCGGCTCGTCGTCCGCATCCTGATGTCAGTAGCCGAGTGGGAGCTTGAACGGATCCGAGCTGGCTTTGAGTCCGCGCGTGCGGCCGCCGTGGCGCGTGGCATCCATGGCGGCTGCGTCACGCCGGTCGGCTACCGGCGCTCCAGATCCGGCCGGCTACGACCAGATCCCGTCGCCGGACCGGTGATCGGCGAGTTGTTCCGGCGGCGGGCGGCGGGCGAGCCAGTCCGGAGCGTAGCGCGGTCGCTGGAGGCGCAAGGCGTCCGGACCGCGTTCGGACATCCGGGTTGGTCGCCGACGGCGACGGGTCGGGTGTTCGCGAACCCGGTCTACCTCGGCCAGGCGCGCTGCGGGCCGTATGTGTGTGATGACGCGCATCCGGCCCTGACTGACGGTCCGACATGGGAGGCGCGCAGTACCCACGCGCGACGAACCTTCGCCGCCACCCTGCCGAGCATCTCCTCGTCGGAATCGTCCGGTGCGCGAGCTGCGGTATGCGGCTGAACTTCCACCCGGCGTACGACGCCTACAAACACCGGTCCACGTACTCCTGTCGTAAGCATCACGCTGGCGGACAGTGCCCCGCACCAGCATCGATCTCATCCACGGTTCTCGACGAGCTGGTCTGTGCCGCCGCCTTTGACGTGTTGCGCAGGCGACGACGAGCGCCGAGGGCGGCGCTTGAGGCGGCAGGAAGCGGCTCAGCGAAGCTGGAGCGGCCCTGAGCGATACCGCGACAGTCCCCGGCTGCAACGCGTGCTTGGGACAGAGTCGTTCCTTCGCGGCCTCGAGGCACGCCAAGCCCAACTGCGAGTAGCCCGCGCCGACGTGACAAGACTTCGCGCCCGCCACGACCTCCATACGCTCCCGCCCGCCCGCGAGCTCCGCGTTCAGTGGGAGGCCATGAACCTGACCCAGCGCCGCGAGCTCATCGCGCGGATCTTCGACGTCGTCTTCGTCAAGCCTGGCCGTCGCCACCATGCCGCCCGCGTGATGCTCTGCCCGACAGGTGGCATCACGCGCGACACACCTTCGCCTCCTGGCTGATTGCCGCCGACGTACCGCTCGTGACGGTCAGCCGCTACATGGGGCACTCCTCGACACGGGTCACCGTGCGCGTCTACATGCACCTGCTGCCCGACCATGCCGAGCGCAACGCGGAGAAAGTTGAGCGCTTCCTCGAGTACGCCCACGACTGACGGCGAGTAGTCGCGAGCGAAGGCGTGTGGGTACGGCGTGGGTACGGACTCGGGTGTTTACGGCTCTTGAAGCCCCTACGAGCCGATATGTCCTCGGGCGCGCGAAGGTCGATCGCTGGCTGTGGAACGCGGAAAACCCGCCGGAGCGGGGTTTCCGGAGGAGCGGATGAAGGGACTCGAACCCTCGACCTTCTGCATGGCAAGCAGACGCTCTAGCCAACTGAGCTACATCCGCGCGAGGGGCGAGTATAGCCCTGACTAGAGTCCCGGGCATGGCGAGCACCGAGACTCAGACGGGCTACGCGCCGGTCGGCGACCTACGCGTGTACTACGAGATCCACGGCTCGGGCGAGCCGGTTGTGCTCCTGCATGGCGCGTACATGACGATCGACCTGATGGGGCCGCTTTGAGCGGGCTGGCCGAGAGCCGGCAGGTGATCGCGGTCGAGCTTCAGGGCCACGGCCGGACCGCGGACGCCGACCGTCCGCTCACCTACGAGCAGATGGCTGACGACACCGCGGGCGTGCTTCGCCATCTCGGTATCGAGAGCGCCGACGTCGTGGGCTACAGCATGGGCGCCGGCGCCGCGCTCCAGGTCGCGATCCGCCATCCGGCCGCCGTGCGCAAGCTCGTCCCCATCTCCGCATCGTTCACCAGCGACGGCATGCACTCGGCCCTGCTCGACATGGTCCACACCATCACGCCGGAGATGTTCGCGGGCTCGCCGATGGAGCAGGAGTACAAGCGCCTCGCGCCCAACCCGGACGACTTCCCGACGCTGGTCGAGAAGCTCAAGACGCTCGACGCGACGCCGTTCGCGTGGCCCGAGGAGGACATCCGGGCGATCACCGCGCCGACGATGGTCGTGGTCGGCGACTCCGACGCCGTCCGGCTCGAGCACGCCGTCGAGCTGTTCAGACTGCGCGGCGGCGGCGTGATGGGCGACCTGGAGGGCCTGCCGGCGTCCCAGCTCGCCGTGCTCCCCGGCACCTCCCACTTCATCCCGCCCGGCTCCGGCGTCCTCGACCGCATCGACTGGCTGCTGGCGATGATCCGCCCGTTCCTCGACGCCCCGTGACGGATCCGCACGCCGAGGCGGTCGAACGGGCGTTCACGCAGCAGGCCGCCGCCTTCGAGGACCCGCGCTTCAACCGGCCTCTTCACCACCGACTCCGAGTGGCTGTTCGAGCGGCTCCCACTCCGCCCCCGCGACCTCGTGCTCGACGTCGCGGCCGGGACCGGGCACCTGGCCCGGCGGCTGGCGCCCTCGGTCCGTGCCGTGGTCGCGGTCGACGCGACGGCGGCGATGCTCGAGCAGGGCCGCGAGCACCTGCCGCCCAACGTCATCGCGATGCGCGGCGACGCCGCGGCGCTGCCGTTCCTCGACGGCAGCTTCGACATCGTCGTCTCGCGCTTCGCGGTGCATCACTTCGAGCGCCCCGAGGTCGCGCTCGCCGAGATGCGGAGGTGCCTGCGGCCCGGTGGGCGGCTGGCGATCGCCGACCTCGTCGCCGACCACGAGGAGCAGAACCGGCTCGAGCGCCTGCGCGACCCCTCGCACGCGCGCATGCTGACCCTCGACGAGCTCACGGCGCTGGTCGGCACCGAGGACGTCGAGGTGCGCGACGTGGTCCGCCCGCTGGAGCCGTGGCTGGCTCAGACCGACACGCCGGGCCCGCCGCGGACGAGATCCGCGCGGCGCTCGTCGCCGAGCTCGAGGGCGGCCCGACCACCGGGTTCCGCCCCTCACGGAGCGACGCCGGCGAGCTCCACTTCGTCCACGCCATGGCGTCGCTCATCGCTTGAGGAACGCTTCGACCCGCCGCCGGAACTCCTCGCTGGCGTATGCCTCACGCACGAGGTCGTCGCCGTCGGCGAGCGGGCGCAGCCGCCGGAGCGCCTCCTTGGTCACCCGCAGCGTCACCGCCGCATGGCTCGCGATCAATGCGCACAGCTCCTCCACGCGCGCCTCGGCGTCCTCGACGACCTCGGTCGCGAGCCCGATGGCGAGCGCCTCGGGCGCCTCGACCGCGCGAGCGGTGAACACGATGTCCTTGAGGCGCGCCTCGCCGACGACGGCGACCAGCCGCGCGTAGTTCTCCATCGACAGGCAGTTGCCGACCGTGCGCGCGATCGGGAGGCCGAACCTGGCCGCCGGGCTGCAGATGCGCAGGTCGCACGTCGCGGAGAGGACGAGGCCGCTGCCCATCGCGAAGCCGTCGACGAGCGCGATCGTCGGCTTGCCGACGCGCTCCAGCCGGCCGATCACCCGCTCGATGCGCGCCTCGTATGCCAGCCCGTCCTCCCCCGAGGCGAACGCCAGGAACTGCCTGATGTCGGTGCCCGCCACGAACGCCCGCCCGCCGGCACCGCGGAGCACGAGCGCTCGCACTTCGTCGTCCGCGTCGGCCTGCTCGCAGCACTCGTGCAGGGCCTCGTACATCTCGTACGTCATCGCGTTGTGGGCCTCCGGGCGGTCGAACGTCACCCACGCAGCCGGGCCGCGTCGCTCGTAGCCCACGGTCGTCATTGGCATCATCTGATCATGGCCGAGGCCCCACACGAGCGCCGCCCGCGAATGCCGCCCTCCCGCGATCAGGACCAGGAGGGCGGCCGGTGGCGGCCGCTGCGCGGGATCGGCAGGCGGTTCTGGATGCTGGTCGCGCTCCTGCTGGTCCTCAACTACGTGACCGTCGCGCTGTTCGCCCCCGGGCGCGAGCGGTCGGTGACGATCCCCTACAACCCGACGTTCCTCGACCAGGTCGAGCAGGACAACGTCATCAAGATCTCGGCCACGGGCGCGCAGTCCGTCTCCGGCGAGTTCAAGAAGGAGGTCCGCTACCCGCACGACGCCGAGCCGGCCAAGAACTTCGAGACCACGATCCCGGCGTTCGCCAACGAGGTGCAGCTGTCGAGCCTGCTCCAGAACCACAACGTCGTGATCGAGGCCAAGCCCGTCAACGAGGGGCGCGGCTTCCTGCTCAACCTGATCCTCGGCTTCGGGCCGGTGATCCTGCTCGTCGCGCTCTTCGTGTGGCTCTCCCGGCGCGCCGCCGGAGGGCAGATGAGCGCGCTGGGCGCGTTCGGTCGCTCGGGGGCGCGGCGGATCGAGGGCGCCCAGACAAAGGTCACGTTCGCCGACGTCGCCGGGATCGACGAGTCCAAGAGCGAGCTCACCGAGGTCGTCGACTTCCTCAAGAACCCGGACCGCTACCGCAAGCTGGGTGGGCGGATCCCGCGCGGCGTCCTGCTCGCCGGGCGGCCGGGCACCGGCAAGACACTGCTCGCGCGGGCGGTAGCGGGCGAGGCGGCGGCGCCGTTCTTCTCGGTCTCGGCGTCCGAGTTCGTGGAGGCGATCGTCGGCGTCGGCGCCTCGCGCGTGCGCGATCTCTTCAAGCAGGCCAAGGAGGCCCAGCCCGCGATCATCTTCATCGACGAGCTCGACGCGATCGGCCGCTCGCGCAGCTCCGGCGTCTCGTTCGGCGGCAACGACGAGCGCGAGCAGACGCTGAACCAGATCCTCACGGAGATGGACGGCTTCGAGTCCAGCGCCGCCGTCATCGTGCTGGCGGCCACCAACCGGCCCGAGGTGCTCGACGCCGCGCTCCTGCGGCCAGGCCGGTTCGACCGCCGGGTCACGGTGCCGGCGCCCGACAAGGACGGGCGCCAGGAGATCCTCGCCGTCCACACCCGCTCGCTGCCGCTGGCAGACGACGTCGACCTCGAGCGGCTCGCCGCCACGACGCCCGGGATGGTCGGCGCCGACCTCGCGAACCTCTCCAACGAGGCCGCCCTGCTGGCCGCCCGGCGCGGCCACGAGCGGGTCACGATGTCCGACTTCACCGACTCGCTCGAGAAGATCGTGCTCGGCGCCCCGCGGGGGATGGTGCTCTCCGAGACGGAGAAGCGCCGCACCGCCTACCACGAGTCCGGCCACGCGCTCGTCGGGATGCTGACGCCCGGCGCCGACCCGGTCCGCAAGGTCTCGATCATCCCGCGCACGATGTCGCTCGGCGTGACGATCTCGGCGCCCGACGAGGAGCGCACGAGCCTCGACGAGGAGTACCTGATCACCCGCATCAAGGTGGCCCTAGGCGGTCGCGTGGCGGAGGAGGTCGTCTACGACTCGATCAGCGCCGGCGCCGAGTCCGACATCCAGCAGCTCACCGCGATCGCGCGCCAGATGGTCGGCCGCTGGGGCATGAGCCGCACGATCGGGCCGATCGCGGTCATCCCCAGCGAGGCCCAGAACCCGCTGCTGCCGGGGGCCGCCCAGGTGTCGGAGACCACGCAGCGGCTCGTCGACGAGGAGGTCCGGCGGATCGTCGAGGAGGCGCACGGCGCCGTCACCCGGCTGCTGACCGAGCACCGCGAGCGGCTCGACTCGCTCAGCGAGGCGCTGCTGGCGGCGGAGACGCTCGACGAGGACGCGGCGTACGAGGCCGCGCGCGTGCCGCGCGAGCGCGAGCCGGAGCCGGCGAGCGCCTAGTCAGCCGACCGCGCGGCCCCGCTGGACGCCGGTCTCGCCGCGCTCGAGCCGCTCGCGGGGCTCGGGCTTGAGCGTGCCGTCCTCGGTGAGGTAGTCGCGCCAGGAGCGGGTGGGGGAGTAGCCGAGCCGCTCTCGCGCGCGCTCGATCGACGTGCCCGAGGCGTCCTCGCGGTCGTGGGGCCGGATCTCGACGGCGTCGCCGTGGTGGCGGCGGATCATCTCCGCGAGCGGGCGGTTCGCGCAGTTGTCGGGCGAGGCGATGTACATCGTCTCGTGGCCCGGGAGGTCGCTCTCGGCGGCCAGACGCAGCGCGTCGGCGAGGTCGTAGACGTCGATGTAGCTCCAGAAGCTGGCGCTGCCCTCGTCGGGGTCGCGCAGGCACGGACCGACGTTGTGCTCGTAGTTGCCCTCCCACTGCACCCACGACGGGCGGATCGAGATCGCGCGGATGTCCGACCGCCGGACGGCCGCGTCCATCAGCTGCTCGCCGAAGTGCTTCGCGAGCGCGTACGGGTCCTGGGGGCGGGCGGGATGCTCCTCGTCGATCGGCGCGTACTCGGCCACCCACGGGCGCTCGGCGAAGAAGAAGCCCGGGACCGTCTCGCTCGACACGTGCACGAAGCGGGTGACGCCGAGCCGGACGGCGGCCTCGATCATGTTGAACGTGGCCATCAGGTTGTTCTCGAACACGGTCGCCGGCGGGCCGTGCAGCGGGTCCGGGATCGCGGCCGCGTGGATCACCGCGTCGTGGCCGTACGTGATCGCGTAGGCGTCGCCCGGACGTGTGAGGTCCGCCTGCCGGTACTCCGGCGCGCCGGCCGGCGCGCGCTCGAACACCGGCGCGCCGAGGTCCGCCGCCGTCACCTCGTGCCCGGCGTCGTGCAGCGCGGCGACGGCGGCCGAGCCGACCTTCCCGCGCGAGCCGGTGACGAGGATCCTCACCGATGCAGCCTCCAGATGCGCACGCCGAGAATCATGGCGAACGCCAGCAGGGCGAGCGACAGCAGCGGGATGTCGAGCGACGCGGCCGTGCGCCCGGTCTCCGCGAACGGGGCACACGGACGCGCCGCGCAGCCCTCGCTGCCGAAGTGCCAGATCCCGAAGGCGACGAGCTCGGCGGCCAGCAGCGTGCCCGCCGTGCGCTGCACGAGCCGCGGGAGCCCGAGCAGCGGGAGGATCAGGAACGCGGAGAACAGACCCCAGACCGTGGCCGCGACCGTCACTTCCATCGCTCGAAATGCTACGCCCGCACCGCGATCCAGCTCTTCGCGAGCGGCCCGAGCCGCTCGGCCATCACGGGCTCCCCGAACAGCGCCGCGAGGTCCCCGCGCCGCAGCAGGCTGATCTCCTCCCAGTCGCCGGCGACCCCGAGACGCCAGTAGGGCCGGCGCAGCGCGGGCGGGAGCCAGTGCGCGAACGGCAGCAGCGCGTGGGGCTCGAGCGGGAAGCCGAAGGCGGGAGTCTGCACCCACCACCGTCGCGCCACCCGCTTCACCTCCGCCGCGAAGGCCGCGCGGTCGGCGGGCGGCAGGTGCTCGATCAGGCTGTTCGAGTACGCGAGGTCGAACGCCCCGTCCTCGAACGGCAGCCGCCGCGTCGCGTCGGCCTGCACGAAGGGCCCGGGATACTGCGGCCGGTCCTCGAGATCGACGCCCGTGACGTCCAGCTCGGGAGCGAACGCCCGCAGCCCGAGCGGCCCACAGCCGACATCCACGATCCGCGTCCCCGGGTCCGGCCGCATCCGAGATACGAACTGCGCGTGCCGCCGCGCCCGAGCCCGGGCGGCAGCCGCCGACCCGACCCGAGTCCGCCAGCCGGCCGGCGCGGACGCATAGACGTCGGGTCCCGGCACCCGCGGCAGGCTACCGCGCCCTCAGCTGGTCGCCGCGCCGGCCGTTCCCGGTGCGCCGGCCGTGTCGCCGTTCGGCCCGCTCGGCGGCGACGCCGGCGCCGCCTCGACGACGTCCGGCGGCGAGCCCGCGTCGGTCGCGGGCTGCCGAGACCCGAACTGGGGGAGTCTTACGGTCGTGCCGAAGTCGAGCGCAATCTTGCCGGCGAAGCCCGCGGCGAATGCTGTGAGCACGTCCAGCGGTGAGCCCCACGTGTCGCTGTAGAGCGTGAGGATGTAGACGATGACCGGCACCGACAGCGTCAGCAGCAGCGAGAACGTCTGCGCCACGGCGAACCAGCCGCGCCCGAGGCCGAGGATCCTCCGGGCGATCCAGACGGGGACGCTCAACACGGCGCGGATGAGCGCGACCACGAGCCGTGTCACGGAGCGCCACAGGGCTTCCACGACCCACAGGCCGTAGGCGACGACGCGATCGAGCGCGGTTCGCAGCAACGCCGCAGAGGGATTCCCGAACGGCGGGTATCGCCGCTGGAGCGTCTTGAGGTCGTCGTTCGCGCGCTGGAGCTTGCGCGAGAGCGTTCTAAACGTGCTGACGTCTCGGAGCTCCGGATCGAGCTCGTCGAGGGGAGCGTCGGGCGACGCAGGAGCCTTCACCGGCCACAGGTTCTCGATCTCGAGCTCCGCGCGAGCTTGGGTCGCCTCGGTGGGCAAGCGGCGCCCGTCGAGCCGGTCGTGCCGGCGCCAGAGCTCGGTCGCCAAGCGCACGAGCCTGCGCTCGCGATCCGCGCGAAGGCACCGTTCGGCTCCTTTCTTGAGCTCCTGCTTCTCATCGTCGCTCGGGTGTGCCTCGTCGACCACCTCGACCTCTTCACCGAGGGCATCGAGGACGCGATAGGCGTCCGTCTTGACCATCGTGGAGAACTGGCGAGGACGCCGTTCCCGGCGCCGCGTCGCGAGCGTGTCGACGGCGACAGCGATCACCAGCGCGAGGATGGCCGTCACCACGATCCAGGTGAGCGAACCGAAGTCGAAGATCGCGACGGTTGCCGCGAACGCCGCCACAGCGGCACCGACGACCGACCACGTCCCGACGTAGTCTTCAGGCACGTACTCGTACGCGTCGTCGGCACCGACGTACGAGTCGGTCGGCAGCCGACGTCCTCGGCGGGCGGCGCGGCCCTCCAGCTCGCCGAGCAGGTCGCGGGCCGCGCGCTCGACCTGCGCCCACCGCTCGACGCGCGTCCTGAGCCCGCGGGCGTTGTTCACTGCGCTGTCGAGCAGCTCGCCACTCGGCTGCTCGGTCAGGTCGCGCAGCAGCAAGGCGGGCGCATCCTGCGGGCGGCTGAACACACCGCCGAGCTGCCAGCGCCCGGGTGCGATGAGCCAGTCCAGGTCGTAGGAGGCCGCTTCGGCGCGACCTCGGCGAGCGGTTCCGTACAGCCGGATTGCGTCGGCGATCGCGTCCCTCCCGCGCCGGCGGACGCGCTCACGCCGCAGGAACGGCGGGACCATCCGGCCGAGGACAACACCGATGACCACGGCCAGAACCGCCCAGCCCCACCATTCCTTGGCCTCGACCACCAGCTCTACGCTCGGCGCTGACTCGCCGGAGCCTAACGGCAGCGTGCCGATGTATTTCCCAGGCTCGCTGATCTCGAGATCGCCGCGGGGCAGTACGAGCTGCGCCACGTTGTCCGGGAGCGACGTGATCCCGAGTGTGACCTGGACGCTCTCACCGTCCTCACGGCGGAGCACGGTCTGGATCTCCGTGCTGCCATTCCCGGACAGCGCGGCGGCTCCCGGGCCGCGCAGATCCACGAACGCCTCTCCATGGCTGCGCTGGTCGATCTTGAGAGGCTCGCGCAGCTCCGGCCACCGCGCCTGCGGCTGGTTGAGAGTCAATGGCAGGGTGACCGACTCGGGAGCGATGGTCACGCTGCGCTCCTCAGCGCGGACGCCGGAGACGGCGATCACCAGCGGCCCCCCGACGATCCGATGGCTCTTGGGCCGCTCGGCCGTCACGATGAAGCGCCCAGCGGCCTGCTCGGGCGTGGTGTTGGGGTCCTTGCCGGTGAACGTCACGCTCAACGTCGCGATGTCGCGCTGCGGGACGGTGACCGCCATCCCCCACCGGCCTGCGATGCCACGGTCGTCGACCGAGTCGATCCGCGAGTGCCCGTCCGCGACGACCGTGAACCACTGGCGGGCCTTGGGCGCGTAGCGGATGCGGACCGCTCGCCGGGCGTTCGTCCGGTTGCGCACCACGAGCGTCACCGCGCCCTCTCGGACGGTCTTGTCAGCGTTGCGGCCGAACGGGACCTCGACCTGGCGGGTCGGTAGGTCGGGCAGCGCGAGCGTGCGGTTGGCAACGCCGGCGCCCGCAGGCACGGCGGTACCGGCCATCCCCATGACGGTCGCCACCAGCAACAGCCGGGACCGCGCCGACATTGGCTGACGCTACGCCGGGCGGTGGACGGTTGTCAAGCTCTGCTTCTCTGATTGATTAGGCCGCGTGCCGGCGCTCCCCCGCGCGCTGCCTTGGCGGGGTCGGGTGAACCGGTTAGGGTCGGCCGGGGCCCCCCGGGGGCTGAACTCCTCGACGCGGAGTGACACACATGGAACGCGAGATCCCGCTCTACACGCTCGGGCGCCGATGACATCGGAGGCAGCGGCTGCCCCTGACGCCGGGGCGGAGCCCACTACCACCGCGCTCGTCACCGGGGCGTCGTCGGGCATCGGCATCGCGCTGGCCAGTGAGCTCGCCCGCCGGGGCCACGCGCTCACCCTGGTGGCGCGCCGCGCCGACCGCCTGCGCGACACGGCGGCCGCGATCAGCAGCGAGCACGGCGTTCGCGTCGAGTGGATCGCCGCGGACCTCACCGACGCGTCCGACCGCGACCGCGTCCCGGCGGAGGTGGCCGCGCGCGGGCAGGTCGTGGGGGTCTTGGTCAACGACGCGGGAATGGGTACCAGCGGGCGCTTCCACGAGCTTCCGATTGCGACCGAGGTCCAACTCGTCCGGCTCAACGTGGAGGCGATGGTGGCGCTGTGCGGCGCGTTTCTGCCGGGCATGGTGGAGCGCGGCAGCGGCAAAGTCCTGAACGTCGCGTCGGTCTCTGGGTTCATGCCCGTTCCGCAGCAGGCGACCTACAGCGCGTCGAAGGCCTTCGTGCTGACCTTCACGGAGGCCCTGACGATCGATCTCCACGGCACGGGAGTGACCGCCACCGCGCTCTGCCCGGGGCCGGTCGAGACGGATTTCGGCGGCATCATCGAGGGCTTGCCTCGGGCTCTCTTCATCGACCCCGCGCGCGTCGCACGCGAGGCGATCGACGGTCTCGAGCAGGGCCGTCTGTCGGTGGTCCCCGGCGCCCTCAACAAGGTCAACGCGGTGTCCGGCCGGTACACACCGCGACGGGCATTCCTTCCGCTGGCGCGGCGTTTCTGGCCGACTTGAGACGATGACCGTCCTGATCACAGGCGCCACGGGCCAGGTCGGCAACGCGATCGCGCGGCGACTCGCCGACGACGGGGTCGAGGTGCGCGCGCTGGTGCGCTCCCCCGAGCGCGCACAGGTCCTGCCGGCGGGTGTGCAGCCCGTGTTCGGCGACGTGACCGATGCGCCGTCCGTGCGCGCGGCGCTCGAGGGCTCCGCCACGGTGTACCACGCAGCCGGCATACCCGAGCAGTGGCGCCGGGACGTCGACGAGTTCGCGCGGGTGAACGTCGAGGGGACACGCAACGTCGTCGAGGCGGCGCTCGCGGCTGGAGTCGAGCGGTTCGTCTACACCAGCACCGATGACGTGCTCGTGCAGGCGCCCGGCGCGCAGTTCGACGAGTCCGTCATCAACCCGAACCCGGGCCACACGCCCTACCAGCGGTCCAAGCAGGAAGCCGACCGGATCGTCACCGCGGCCCTGGATCGCGGCCTGCCTGCCGTGTTCCTGCACCCCTCGGGCTTGTACGGGCCGGCTCCCTTCCTGGTGAAGGGGCTCAACGACCTCCTCATGCAACTGGCGAAGCGAAAGACCCCGGCGCTGCTGCCCGGGGGCATGGCGGTCGCCTACAGCGAAGACGTGGCCGACGGCCACGTAAGAGCGGCGACCCAGGCCCCGGTCGGCGCCCGCTACCTGCTCTCGGAGTCATTTCAGTCGCTCACGGACATCGCACGAGCGGTGGCCGCCAGCGAGCCCGACGCGAAGGTGCCGCGGGTCATGCCGCTGCCGGTCGCCCGGGCCGTCTCGACAGCGGGCGAGCGGGTGGCGCAGGTGACCAACCGCCCGCCGATGATCCCCCGAAGCGTGCTCCAGTTCCTCGAGCGGGGTTCTCGCCCCACGGCAGCGCGCGCGCGGAACGACCTGGGGTGGAACCCGACGCCGTTCGCCACCGGCGTCGAGCGCACGCTGGCGTACTTCCGTCAACAGGGCTGGATCTGAGGAGGCGCCGACCGGAATCGAACCGGTGTACACGGCTTTGCAGGCCGCTGCGTAGCCACTCCGCCACGGCGCCGAGGGCGGCTACATCGTAGAGCGAACGACGGCACCCACCCGTTGCTAGGCTTCGCCTCCTCCCGGGCGATTAGCTCAGCTGGGAGAGCGCCGCCTCGACAAGGCGGAGGTCACTGGTTCGAGCCCAGTATCGCCCACTGAAAGGTTCGCATTGGGCGTGCGGAGGAGACTGCTCACGGCGGTCCAAGGACGCACGGCGCGCGAGAGGAGCAGACATGGCCACCGAGCCCGGCGAAAACAGGCCGACGATCGTCCTTGTCCACGGGGCATGGGCCGATGCAACGGGCTTCGACGCCCAGATTCGCGCTCTCCAGCGCGAAGGATTTCGCGCCATCGGGTTCGCCAATCCGCTTCGCGACCTCGCTCGCGACTCGACCTACCTCGCCGAGTTCCTGGGGACGCTGACCGGCCCGATCGTGCTCGTCGGCCACTCCTACGGTGGGAACGTCATCTCGACCGCCGCGACCGGCAACGACCAGGTCAAGGCGCTCGTCTATCTCAACGGATGGATGTGCGACGAGGGCGAGAGCCAGCAGGAGCTCCTCGAGAGGTTCGAGGGCAGCCTCGTGGGTCCCTCGATCAGGCCCGTGCCCTTCACCAGCGCGGAAGGGGGCGAGGGCGCGGACCTCTTCCTCGACCCCGACGCGTTCCGTGAGGCCTTCGCCGCCGACGTCGACCAGGCCACGGCGGACGTCATGGCCTCTGCGCAGCGGCCGTACGCCGCCGCCGCGTTCGCCGGTGCGCCGTCGGCTCCGCCGGCGTGGAAGACGCTGCCGTGCTGGTACCTGCTCGGCACGGAGGACAAGGCGATCCCGCCGGCGCTCCAGCGGTTCATGGCCGAGCGCGCGAACGCGACGATCGTGGAGGTGCCGGCCTCGCACGTTTCGTACGTGTCGCAGCCCGACGCCGCGACCCAGCTCATCCTTCAGGCCGTCAACGCGACCACGCCCGCGGCGAGTCGCACCTAGCAGTCCCACACGCGCGGTGACGTCCCGGCTTCCGCTCGGGACGAGAAGCAGCACATGCACCACGCGCCGGCCGCCGACGAGGCCGAGCGTGTCGAGCGCGCGTTCGAGATCGGCTGGCAACGCCGAAGCGACGTCATGGCCGCGCGGTACCGTTGCGTCATGAGCGAACCGCGTGACGAGTCGATCGCGCAGCTCGAGGAGCAACTCGAGGGAGTGTCACGCACGCTGTCGGGCCTGGACGAGCTGAACGCTCGACAGGCCGAGCGCGTCGCCGCCCGCATGGACCGGCTCGCGTCACAGCTACTGGAGATCAGCCCGCCGCCCTCAATGGATGCCGTCTACGAGCGGCTTGGCGTGACCCCTGCAAGCGACGAGGAGTTCGCGTCGCTCGTCGACGAAATGGGCGCGCCAGACCGCGAAGGCTGAATGGTTTCGGCCTCGCGCCGCTTGACGGTGCGCTTCGACGAGGCCATCTGGCACGAGGCCGTACGCGGGTTCTCGCGCGAGCCGTTACAGACTGCGACGAGCGCTCGCCTCGCTGCGGAGCGCCGCGGCGTTGCGCTCGCCGACGTCCTTCCGTGCGAAGGCGGAGGTCACTGGTTCGAGCCCGCCCGATCGCGTGAGTGTCGATCCAGTCGACGTGAAGCCGCCGTTCCGCGCCGGTCTACGTGACCGGCCTGCGGTGTTCGCGGCGGTGGGCGCGATCGCGCTGATCGACCGCGGCCTGCTTCGTTATCGGGCGATCGGCGATTCCTGTTGGGCGCGTACGACGTGCCATCCAACGTTGCACTTATGAGCCGACGCCTCCCCGCCTTCATCCTGGTCGTGGCCGTGCTGGTGATCGCCGCGGTGATCGCGGTCCCCGCCCTCGGCGGCGAGGATGGACCGCCGACCCCCTTGACGGCGCCCACCGACCGGACCGCCGGCGGCTTCCAGGACACGGTGGCGCGCGCGCTCCCCTCGGTCGTGCTGATCGAGCGCACCGGCGCGCTCGGCTCGGGCATCGTGTTCGACAACGGCGGTCACATCGTCACGAATGCCCACGTGGTCGGCAACGCGCGGACGTTCAGGGTCACGACGTCCGACGGTGCCAAGCATGAGGCGACGCTCTCCGGCGCGTTCCCGCAGGGCGACCTCGCGGTGATCGACGTGGAAGGCGCGAACCTGCAGCCGGCGACGTTCGCCGACTCGTCGCAAGTGAAGGTCGGCGAGCTGGCGCTGGCGATCGGCAACCCGCTCGGCCTGCAGTCGAGCGTCACCCAGGGCATCGTCAGCTCCACCAGCCGCACCGTGCCCGAGGGCAACGGCGTCGCGCTGCCGTCGCTGATCCAGACGAGCGCGCCGATCAACCCCGGCAACAGTGGCGGCGCGCTGGTGGACGAGACCGGAGCGGTCATCGGGATCCCGACGCTGAACGCCGGGAGCAACGGCCAGCCGGCGTCCGGGATCGGCTTCGCGATCTCGAGCAACACGGTCAAGTCGATCGCGCGCCAGCTCGCCGACAAGGGCGAGGTCTCCAACTCCGCTCGCGCCTGGCTCGGCGTCGACCTGCGGTCGGTCCCGCAGGGCGGCGCGTTCGTCGCCGCGGTCGTGCGCCGCGGCCCGGCGGCCGACGCCGGGATCCGGCCCGGCGATGTGATCGCCCGCGTCGCCGGCAAGCCGGTCCCGACCGTCGACGACCTCGCGGTCGCGCTCGCCGAGCTCAAGCCCGGCGACCGCGTCCCGGTCGACCTGGACGCGCAGGCGGGGGCGCGCACCGCGCACGTGACGCTCGGCCAGATCCCGCCTGCGTGACCAGTGGCCCCTCGGCCACTTGTCCGACGGCCAGCGTTGCGGCAGGTCGAAAAGGTTGGCGATCGTTGCTCAAGTGACGTCGTCGCTTGGCGAGGCCGGGCGCTTCTCCGTAGCGCGGTCAGCGACCGTACCTTGACTTCGTAGGAGGTACTGGCGAGGATCGGATCGAGTACACCGCAGTCGTACCGCCGCGCGAGACCTCCCCGCTGTGAGCGCTTCGGCGCCACGCGGCGCGCCCGATGCCACCCGGATAAGACGACCGCCCTGAGACGCGGCACCGTCCGCCCGGAGTGTGGCTGCTGACCGCCTCCGCCCATCGGTGGGGCTTCGCCGCCGGCCCAGTCGCATAGGAAGGACGCTGACCGATGCAACATCACACCGATACCCGCTTCCCGACTGACCCGACGGGGCTTCCCGAGGCGCGCGCGCCCGAGCTGCTCGCGCTGTCTGACGGTGAGCATCTCGAGCTGCGTATCGCTCCGGTCGCCAAGCGACTGGACGACGCGACGGTCCGGATGCTGGCCTACAACGGGTCGATCCCCGGACCGACCTTGAAGGTCCAGGAGGGCTCAGAGGTCATCGTCGACGTCGAGAACCAGGGCGACATGGACGCCACGGTCCATTGGCATGGGCTGCGGCTGGAGAACCGCTACGACGGAACGCACGAGACGCAGGCGCCGATGGCCGTGGGCGAAAGGTTCTCCGCGCGCGTCACGTTCCCCGATCCGGGCCTGTACTGGTACCACCCGCATATCCGCGAGGACTACGGGCAGGAGATGGGCCTGTACGGCAACGTGCTGGTGGAGCCGGCCGACCCGGACTACTGGCCGCCCGTGCACCGTGACCTGGTGCTGACGCTCGACGACATCTTGCTCGAAGACGGCAGGGTTGCGCCGTTCAGCCGCTCCGAGACGACCTACGCGGCGATGGGCCGGTTCGGCGACGTGCTGCTGGTCAGCGGTGAGCCGGACCTCTCGCTGACCGCGCAGCTCGGCGAGGTGGTGCGCCTCTACCTGACCAACACCGCCAACACGCGGGTGTTCAAGGTCAAGCTGCCGGGCGCGCGGATGAAGCTCGTCGGCGGCGACAGCGGCCACGTCGAGCACGAGCAGTTCGTCGACGACGTGATCCTCGCGCCCTCCGAGCGAGTCATCGTCGATGTCCTGTTCGACCGGGCCGGCGAGCTCGCGCTCGAGCACCAGACTCCGGATCGGGTCTATCGGTTGGCCGCGATCACCGTCGGCGAGGCCCCGGCCGAGCCGCCACTGGCGGAGCAGTTCGAGGTCCTGCGCACCAATCCCGACATGGCGGCCGAGCGCGAGCGCGTCGCGCCGTATCTGGAGGCCGAGCCGCACAAGACTCTGGCGTTCATCGCCGAGATGGACATGGGTACGCCAGAAGGCGACGGACCGGCCGTCTACACGTGCCCGATGCACCCGCAGGTCGTCAGCGAGCAGCCCGGCCACTGCCCGGACTGCGGCATGAAGCTGCTGCCGGCGCAGCTCGTCGCCGAGGCCGGCGGCCACGAGCACGAAGGCCACGACCACGAGCACGGCGCCCACGAGCACGAGCACGCGGGCCATGACCACGAGGCGGCCGGCGGGATCGAGTGGGAAGACGACATGGTCGCGGTCAACCGGCTGACGACCCCGGCGAACATGCGCTGGAAGATCATCGACCGCGACACGGGCGCCGAGAACGCCGCGATCGACTGGCAATTCCAGGTCGGGGACCAGGTGAAGATCCGGCTGCTGAACGAGATGGCCGGCGACCATCCGATGCACCACCCGTTCCACGTTCACGGCGCCGGCCGCTTCCTCGTACTCGCCCGTGACGGGGCGGCTGAGCCCAACCTGGTGTGGAAGGACACGGTGCTGGTGCGCACCGGCGAGACCGTCGACATCCTGCTCGACGTCACCAACGTCGGTCGGTGGATGGCGCACTGCCACATCGCCGAGCACCACGAGAGCGGCATGATGTTCAGCTTCAACGTCGCCCCGGCTGACGACGACGCTCCGAGCACATGACCGCTGACGCGGCAGGCGACCGGCGCGAGGTGGTTGTCGTCGGCGGCGGCCAGGCCGGCCTGGCGATCGGCTACCTGCTCGCCCAGCAGGGCCGGCAGTTCACGATCCTGGAAGCGGCCGACACGCCGGCGGCGGCGTGGCGCGAGCGCTGGGACTCGCTGCGGTTGTTCACCCCGGTCCGCTACGACAGCCTCCCGGGCCGGGCGTTCCCCGGGGATCCGGACAGCTACCCGGGGCGCGACGACGTCGTCGCCTACCTCACCGACTACGCGCGCGACTTCGAGCTGCCGGTCGAGCTGAGCAGCCGTGTCCGCGCCGTCCGCCAAGGCGAGCGCGGCTACCGGGTCGAGCTCGACGATCGCAGCTACGAGGCCAACCAGGTCGTGATCGCCACCGGCCCGTTCCAGATCCCGCGTCTGCCTTCGATCGCCGAGCGCCTCGAACCGGGCATCACGCAGCTCCACAGCAGCAAGTACCGCGGGCCGCAGGACGTGCCGGAAGGCCCGGTACTGGTCGTCGGTGGCGGCAACACCGGTTATCAGATCGCCGAGGAGCTCGCCCACACCCACAAGGTGCACCTGTCGATCGGCGCCCGCCAGACGCCATTGCCGCAGCGGATCCTGGGGCGCGACCTGTTCCGCTACCTCGAAGCCACCGGCCTGATGGGAAAGACCATCGAGTCGCGGATCGGCCAACGCATGCAACACCGCGAGACGCTGATCGGCTCAAGCCCTCGCGCCGCCCGACGGCGGCACGGCATCGAGCTGCGCGGCCGAACCGACGACGTGTCCGGGTCAGAGGTGCGCTTCAGCGACGGCGGCCGGCTCAGTCCCGGCGCCGTCATCTGGGCGACCGGCTTCGAGCTCGACCACTCGTTCGTGCAACTGCCCGTCTTCGACACCGACGGCCGCCTCGTGCACCAGCGCGGCGTCACCGCGTCGCCTGGGCTGTACTTCCTCGGAATGCCGTGGCAGCACACGCGCGGCTCGGCGCTGCTGGGCTGGGTCAAGGACGACGCCCAGTACATCGCCGACCAGATCGCCACCCTCGCGAGCACCGGCACGAGCCCGGCGGCGCCGGCGCTTGCCGCCGGGCGCCGACACGCTCGTTAGCTGAAGTGCATGCCTGCTGCGATCTCGCCAACGATGATGGCGGCGACGACCCAGTCGACGATCATGCAGAACGGCGGCCACGCGGTGGACGCTGGAGCTGCGTGCTGGCTCATCGCGGTCCTGATGATCGACGATGGCGCGGCTCGAATACCTGAGGGTGGGCGTCGTCGACGTATCAGGATCGGCGAGACTCGCTCTTGATCGGCGTATGCCACCCGTGATGACCGACTGGGCGGGGCTGATCTCGTTCCGCCCCGACCTCGTCCTCCGCCCGCGCAGCCTGGACGAGCTCAAGGCCGCGCTCGAGCAGGTCCACGCCCGCCAGGGGCCGCGTCCGCGTGCCCGGATCCCTGCACTCGTGCTCGGAGATCGTGGTGGCGGACGCGATCCTCGACACCTCGGGGCTGCCGAAGACCATCGAGTTCGACGACGGCGACGCTGCGGTCGAGGCGTCGGCCAACGTGACGCTGCACGACTTCCTGGCCGTGCTCGGGCGCCGCGGCAAGTCGGTGACCGCGACCGGCGGGACCGACCACCAGACGCTGGCCGGCCTGATCTCCACCGGCACCGCGCCGGCCAGCTCCCGGTACTCGCTGTACGAGCTGCTCGAGTGGGTCGAGCTTGTGACCGTCGACGCGGCGACGGGCCGTGCGGTGGAGCGCCGCATCGCCCGCGGCGACGACGACTTCCCCGCCGTGGTCTGCTCGCTCGGCCTGCTCGGCGTGCTCACCCGCGTCCGCTTCCGGCTGGTGGACGAGCGCCACTTCGCGGTGGTGATGAAGGTCGTCGACATCGACGACGTGCTCACGGATCTCGACGCCACGGCGGCCCGGTACGACTTCTGGCGGGTGAACCTGGTGCCCGACAGCACCAAGGCGCTGCTCTGGGCGGCCACCGGCATCCCGCGCGACGAGTCGAAGCCGGACGGCGACTACTCCGAGGACCAGTCCGAGCAGATCCTCGACGCCATCTTCAAGGTGCTCGACACGCTCGCCGGCGAGGGCCCGCTGCTCACCGGCCCGCTGGAGCTCGTCTACGACGTCATGGCGCGCACCTACGACGAGCGCACCTTCAGCGGCCCGCTGCGCAACATGCTGCCGGTGGATCGGCGCGCCGCGCTGCGCGTGGCGATGGCCGAGTGGAGCTTCCGCCCGCAGGACCTGCAGCGCGTCCTCGGCGAGTGCGAGCAGTTCTTCGGCGAGCACCGGTGGCCGAACATCCCCACCGAGATCGAGCTGACGAGGGTGGACGGCAGCTACATGTCGGCGTGGAACTGGCACGGGCTGCCGTACATCGCGAAGCTCAACTTCATGTACCTCACCGAGGTCTGCAAGGAGCCGGAGGAGAAGGCGGCCATCCTCACCCACCTGCGCGGGCTCTGGCAGCACCTCGAGCGCGCCGGGATCCCGTTCAAGGCGCATTGGGGGAAGATCAACTTCATCGACGCCGAGTTCGCGCGCCGCAACCACGACGTCGATCGCTTCCTGCCGTTGGTCTCGCCGATGTTCATGAACCGGTACCTGGAGGAGCGTCTGAAGTGCTGATCGACATCCACGCCCACCCGGCCATGAACGCGTTCCTGTGGGGCCGCGACCTGCGCCGCCACTACTGGTCCGGGCCCGTGCACACGTTCAACCCGCTGGCCAGCCTGAGCGACTTCAAGATGCTCGAGAAGGGCGGGGTCGACGTCCTGTGGTCCTCGTTGCACATCCCCGAGCCGCAGTTCCTCGAGTGCGGCGTCATCCGCCTCTTCGCGCACTTCTTCGCCGGCGGGCGCCGGCTGCTGAAGGACAACGCGTGGGAGAACCTGCTGGCGCAGATGGCCGCCATGGAGCGGCAGGTGGCGCGGGCCGAGCGGATCGAGCTGGCCCGCTCGAACGCCGAGCTGGACGCCGCGCTCTCGGCGCGCAAGACCGCGATCGTGCACACCGTCGAGGGCGGCAACGTCCTGTCCGCCGGCCTGGCCGCGAACGACGTGCCGGGCCGGATCGCGCGGGTCGACCACCTCGCCGACCGCGGCGTTGCCTCGATCACGCTCGCCCACCTGTTCCCGAACGACCTCGCGGGGCACGCGGAGGCGATCCCCGAGGACCAGCGCAAGTTCCCGATCTGCCCGCTCGACACGGGCGTCGACCTCTCGCGCGGCCTGACGGCGGCGGGCCGCGCCGTGGTCGAGCGCATGGTCGAGCGCCGCATCCTCCCCGACGTCGCGCACTGCACCCCGGTCGCCCGACGGGAGATCTACGACCTCGTCGACAACCGCATCCCGATCGTCGCGTCGCACGTCGGCGTGCGGTCGATGAACGACGTCGAGTACAACCTCGACCGGGACGACGTGGACGCGATCGCCGCCTCCCGCGGCGTCATCGGCGTCATCTTCATGCCGTACTGGCTCGACCGCACGCACCCCGGGCCTGGCCTCGACGCGATCTGGCGCACGATGTCCACGCTGCACGACTGGACCGGCTCGTGGGAGCACGTCGCGATCGGCACCGACTTCGACGGCTTCACCGACCCGCCGGATGACTGCGCCGGCGCGAGCAAGCTCCCAGTTGTGCGCACGCTGCTCCAGGAGCACGGGCTCGCGCCCCCCGACGTGGACGCGGTGCTGGGTGGCAACGCCCGGCGCGTGCTGCGCGACGGCTGGCGCTGAGTCCGCCGCACGAGATAATCGGAGCGTGGTGGAGACTCTGCCGCTCTACGGGCGCGAGTCGGAGCTCAGCGCGCTCGACGAGCTGATCGACGGCTTGGGGTCTCGCGGGGCCGCGATCGTGGTGCGCGGCGAGGCCGGGATCGGCAAGTCGTCACTCGTGGACGCGGCGGTCCGGACCGCCGACGCACGCGCCATGTCGGTGCTGCGGACGACCGGCGTGCTGTCTGAGGCCAACCTGCCGTTCGCGGGCCTGCACCAGCTGCTGCAGCCCCGGATCGCGGAGCTCGGCACGCTGCCCTCGCCGCAGCGGGCCGCGCTCGAGGCCGCGTTCGGGATGACCGAGGAGGCCGCCCCCGACCT
Source organism: uncultured Solirubrobacteraceae bacterium (assembly GCA_963730535.1). GTDB lineage: Bacteria > Actinomycetota > Thermoleophilia > Solirubrobacterales > Solirubrobacteraceae > DASSUW01. The sequence continues at coordinate 542,863 of CAVSRU010000005.1, read as the reverse complement.
GTTCCTGATCGCACTCGCCACGCTGAACCTGCTCGCGGACGTCGCGGAGCGCGCCCCGCTGCTGCTCGTCGTCGAGGACGCGCACTGGCTGGACCGGTCGACGAGCCAGGTGCTCGCGTTCGTGGCCCGCCGGCTGAGCCTGGAACGGATCCTCCTGCTGCTGGCGATCCGTGACGGCACCGACAGCGTCTTCGACACGGCCGGCCTCGACGAGCTGCGCGTGAGCCCCTCGACGACGAGTTCGCGGCTGAGCTGCTGGACTCGCAGGCGCCGGATCTCGTCCCGAGCGTCCGCGAGCGGCTGCTCCGGGACGCCGCCGGGAACCCGCTGGCCCTGATCGAGCTCCCGGGCGCCGTCGAGACCGCGGGGAGGACGACGCTGCCGGATCACCTCCCGCTCACAGCGCGGCTGGAGACGGCCTTCGCGGCCAGGCTCCCGGAGCTCCCGACGCCGGCGAGAACGGTCCTGCTGGTGGCGGCCGCGGACGGCGGCATGTCCCTGCCCGACGTGCTGGACGCGGCCGCGGCGATCGAAGGGCGGCCGGTCGATGCGGATGCCCTCGCGCTCGGCGTGTCCGCCCGCCTGGCGCAGGTCGAGGACGAGCGCCTGCGCTTCCGGCACCCGTTGGTCGGCAGCGCGGTGTACCAGTCGGCGAGCCCCCGGGAACGCCGGGCGGTGCACGCCACGCTCGCGGCGATGCTGGAGGACGAGCCCATGCGGGCGGCGTGGCACCGCGCGGCGGCGACCGCCGGCAGGGATGAGGCCGTGGCGCTCGAGCTCGACGCGGTGGCCGACGACGCCCGGCGTCGCGGCGCGCTCGCATCCGCGGTCGCAGCGCACGAGCGCGCGGGGCAGCTCAGCGGTGACCCCGGCAGGACCGCCGGGCGGCTGCTCCGCGCTGCCGAGGGGGCCGTGGAGCTGGGGAGGCTCGATGTCGTGGCGCGGCTCTTGGACGAGGTCGAATCGCCGGCCCTCGGTCCCATCGACACGGGCCGGGTCGCGTGGGTGCGCGCGATGAGCGACCCGGGCCCGCCGGGCGAGCCGGCCCGGATGCGCTCGCTGATCGACGGCGCCGCGAGCGTCGCCGAGGCGGGCGACGCGGAGCTCGCGCTGAGGCTGCTGTGGGCCGCTGCGACGAGCGGCTTCTGGGCCGATCGCGAGAACGAGCTGAGCGACGAGATCGTCGCGCTCGCCGAGCGCCTGCCGGTCGGCGAGGACGACCCGTGGCTGCTGGCCGTGCTCGCGTACGCGGCCCCGATCGACCGCGGCGCGGCCGTCGTCGATCGAGTGTCGCGGCTGACGCCCGATCCGTCCGAGCCGGACTCGATGTGGCTGGTGAGCGCGGCTGCCGCCACGGTGGGTGCGTTCGATCTCGCGGAAGGGTTCGCCGCCGCCTCGGTGACCGGCCTCCGGAGCCAGGGGCGCCTCGGCGCGCTGGCGCAGGCGCTTGTGCTGCGAGCTTGGTCGGAGATCCATGTCGGCCGCTGGGATGTCGCCCTGCCCGACGCGGAGGAGGCCGGTCGCCTCGCGCAGGAGACGGGTCAGCCGATCTGGGGTGGGGGCGCTGCCGTCGCGCTGTCGATCCTCGCGGGGCTGCGCGGGGAGGAGGATGTCGCCGAGGAGCTCGCCGCCGACGCCGAGCGGGTCGGCCTGCAGTTCGGCGCGCGGGCGGTGCTGTCGGTGACCCAGATGGCACGCGGCCTGACGGCGCTGGGCAGCGGTCGCTACGAGGAGGCGTACACGCAGCTGCGGAGGATGTTCACGCCGACGGATCCCGCCTATCACCGCATGGAGTCCTGCTGGGCGATCGGCAACCTCGCCGAGGCCGCGGTCCATAGCGGCCACGGCGACGACGTCCGGAGCGTCATGGAGGAGCTGGAGCGGCTGTCCCGCCGGACGCCGTCGCCATGGCTGCACGTCGCGATGCGCCACGCCCGCGCGCTGCTCGCTGACGGATCAGACGCCGAGGCCCTGTTCCAGGTGGCGCTCGAGGCGGACCTGACGCGCTGGCCCTTCGACCGCGCGCGGATGCTGCTCGCCTACGGCACGTGGCTGCGCCGACAGAAGCGTGTCGCCGAGGCCCGCGTGCCGCTGCGGGCTGCGCGCGACGGGTTCGACGCGCTGCGCGTGATCTCGTGGGGCGACCGTGCGCGGACCGAGCTGCGAGCGGCCGGTGAGGCAAGCCGGCGGCGCACGCGCGAGGCACGCGACGAGCTCACCGCCCAGGAGCTGCAGATCGCACGGATGGCCGCCGAGGGGCTGACCAACCGGGAGATCGGCGAGCGGCTCTACCTCTCCCACCGGACGGTCGGCTCGCACCTCTACCGGATCTTCCCCAAGCTCGGGGTCAGCTCACGCTCGCAGCTCAGGGCAGTCATGTGACGGATGCGGAATCGCCGGCCCGGACGTAGGTTCGCTGCTCGCTAGCGAAAGGAGCAGCACGGTGTCCACGCCTGACACGATCGTCCTGATCCACGGCTTCTGGGTCACGCCACGGAGCTGGGAGGACTGGGTCCGCCACTACGAAGCGCGCGGCTATCGCGTGGTCACGCCGGGATACCCAGGGTTCGACGTCGAGGTGGAGGCGCTCAACGCCGATCCCTCGCCGATCACGGCTCTGACGGTGCCGGCGATCGTCGAGCACCTCGAGTCGGTCGTTCGCGAGCTCGACTCGCCGATCCTGATGGGGCACTCCGCGGGCGGCGTCTTCACCCAGCTCCTGCTCGACCGCGGCTACGGCGTCGCGGGAGTCGCGATCAACTCGGCGCCGACGGAGGGCGTCAAGATGGTGCCGCTGTCGCAGCTGAAGTCGACGTTCGCCGTCCTGCGCAACCCGGCGAACCGTCACCGGGCGGTCGGCTTCACACCGGAGCAGTGGCACTACGCGTTCGCCAACACGTTCAGCGAGGAGGAGTCGCTGCGGCTGTACGAGCGCTACCACATCCCGGCCTCGGGCGGGATCTTCTGGGACAGCGTGCTGGCCAACGTCACGCCGGGCCATCAGGAGACGTGGGTCGACTACCGCAACGACGCCCGCGCGCCGCTGCTGTTCATCAGCGGCAGCGACGACCACCTGATGCCCCCGAGCATCCAGCGGTCCAACGCCAAGAAGTACAAGTCGGACACGGTCACCGAGGTGAAGGAGTTCGCCGGGCCGCACCTCCTGCCGGCGGCCCCGGGATGGGAGCAGGTGGCCGACCACGCGCTCTCGTGGGCGCTCGAGCACGCGGTCCAGCCGAGCCCCGCGTGACCCCGGTGCGCCTCACCCACATCGGCGGGCCGACCGTGCTCATCGAGGTGGCCGGATGGCGCATCCTCACGGATCCGACGTTCGACCGCCCCGGCCGGAGGTACTCCTTCGGCTGGGGCGGGGCGTCGCGCAAGCTGACCGGACCGGCGGTCGCGGCCGCCGACATCGGCGCGGTCGACGCGATCCTGCTCAGCCACGACCACCATGGCGACAACCTCGACGCCGCCGGACGGGAGCTGCTGCCGCTGGCCGGCGAGGTCATCACCACGGCCGCGGGCGCCCGCCGGCTCGGGGGGTCCACCCGGGGGCTGGAGCCGTGGCAGGTCACGCGGCTCGAGCACGCCGCTCGGCCGGCGATCGAGATCACGGCCACGCCGTGCCGGCACGGGCCCGCGCCGCTCCGCTTCGTCTTCGGAGAGGTGATCGGCTTCGCGCTGCGCTGGGACGGCCTCCAGGACGGCGCGCTCTGGATCTCAGGCGACACGGTGCTGTATGACGGCGTTCGCGAGGTCGGCGACCGGCTCCGGGTCCACACGGCCCTGCTCCACCTCGGGTGCGTCCGGTTCCCGGTGACCGGCCCGGTGCGCTACACGATGACCGCTCGCGATGCAGTCGAGCTGTGCGGCATCGTCCGGCCGCGCGTGGTGATTCCGGTCCACTATGAGGGCTGGAGCCATTTCAAGCAGGGCCGGACGGCGGTCGAGCGCGCGTTCGCGCGAGCGCCGGACGAGGTCCGGGAGGCGATCCGCTGGCTGCCGATCGGGACCCCGGTCGACATCTCCAAGTCGGGCGAGGTGCCGATCTCGCACGAGGAGCCGCTCCGAGGCCGGGAGGCGCATACTGCGACACCTTGAAGGCGATCATCCAAGACACGTACGGGTCAGCCGACGGCCTGGAGCTGCGGGACGTCGACGAGCCTGAGATCGCGGACGACGAGGTGCTCGTGCAGGTTCACGCCGCCGGCGTGGATCGCGGCGTCTGGCACGTCATGACCGGGTTGCCGTACCCGATACGCCTCGCCGGCTACGGGCTCCGCGCGCCCAAGACCCCGGTTCCGGGGGCGGACGTGGCCGGAGTGGTGGAGGCCGTCGGCACCGCGGTCACGCGGTTCCAGCCGGGCGACAAGGTGTTCGGCGTCGGCAAGGGGACCTTCGCCGAGTACGCGCGCGCCGCCGAGGACAAGCTGGCGCCCAGGCCGGCGAACCTGACCTTCAAGCAGGCGGCCGTGGTGCCCATCTCGGGCACCACGGCCCTCCAGGCGCTGCGCGACCACGCGAAGGTCCAGCCGGGACAGAAGATCCTGATCACCGGGGCGTCGGGCGGCGTCGGGACCTACGCCGTGCAGCTGGCCAAGGGGTACGGGGCGGAAGTCACCGCCGTCTGCAGCACGGCGAAGGTCGACATGGTGGGTTCCCTCGGCGCCGACCACGTCATCGACTACATGCTCGACGATTTCGCCGACGGCAAGCAGCGCTACGACGTGATCGTCGATATCGGCGGGAACCCCTCGCTGTCACGCCTGCGACGGGCGCTCGCCTCGAAGGGGACGGTCGTCATCACTGGGGGCGAGACCGACGGCCGGTGGCTCGGAGGCGCCGATCGCCAGGTCCGGGCGCTCCTGCTGTCCCGGCTCGTCGGCCAGACGCTGACGACGTTCGTCTCCCGCGAGAACCACGAGGACCTGATCGTCCTCAAGGAGCGCATCGAAGCAGGGAAGCTCGCGCCGGTCGTCGACAGGGCGTTTCCGCTGGCCGAGGCGCCGCAGGCCATCCGCTACCTGGAGCAGGGGCACGCCCGCGGGAAGGTCGTCATCACCGTGCGGTGAGGCGGTACCGGTGAGCAGGTCCTTAGCTGACGGCGGCCCGGACTTGATGCGGATAACCCGCCAATTTCCGGGGAGGCGGCACCAATGTTGTCGGGTCATGACGCGGGCAGGCTTCGCCGCCCATGCGACTGACCACAATCCTTTGTCTCGGCGCGGTCGCCTGCGCCGCCGCGGTGGCCGAGCCGGCGTCGGCTCAGGTCCAGCCGGCCGGAACGGGCGAGCCCGCCTTCACGAACTCCGCCCAGAACACCCAGTGGTTCGAGTGGCCCGCGACGTCGGGCGCGGACGCCTACAACGTCCGCTACGACTACTACGAGAACAACGTCCTCAGGACCTCCCCGACCATCAACCAGCCGAACGGCAACGCCGGCTCGAGCTGGGCCAACTGGAGTGGGGTGGCGACGCTCCAGCACGGGGGCCAGTACGGCATCTGCGCCCAGGGCTCGTACTCGTGGCCGAACGACTCGCTGTTCTTCCCCGACGGCCCGAACTCGTGCTCGATGGGCACGCAGCTCGGGCGGCGCGCGTACACGACGATCGACCGCTCGAAGCCGACGGCCGCCCTCCAGCTCGCGGCGGGCGCGGCGTTCGTCAACGACGCCAAGGTCCCGGTGCGGGTCGACTTCTCGGACGACGTCGCCGGCCCGTTCCCCGCCAACTTCCTCTGCTTCCAGGTCGGCGGCGGGGCGCAGGGCGTGTGCGACAAGAACGCGGGCTACATCTACGGGCACAACACGGCCTGCTCCGTTCCCGGGAGCGGCGGCAAGTCGACGACGTTCGCCTGCACGGCCGACTACGGCGCCATCCCGGACGGGAACGCGTGGGCGTGCGTGATCGCCGCCGACGCGTCGATCCCGGACAACCCGAGCGGCTCCAACCAGAGCTCCACGGCGGACAAGGCGAACCTGTCCGATCCGAGCTGCGACGGCGTCGTGCTCGACCGCACGCCGCCGGCGGCCTCGATCGCGGTGGCGTCGGACACGGTCAAGGTCGGCGAACTCGTGTCGCTGACGGCCGCCGCCTCGGACGCCACGTCAGGCCTCGCCGGCGCCCTCCAGTGGACGTGGGGCGACAACACCGGGGGCGGGACCGGCGCCGCGGTCACGCACACCTACACCCGGCCGGGGACCTACGAGGTGGCGCTGGCCGTCACCGACGCGGCGGGCAACCCCGCGACCGCGAAGCGGGCCATCACCGTGACCGCGGCCGCGACGACCCCGCCCGCCGACAACGGCGGCGCGGCGGGCGCCGGGCCCGTGTCGCTCGACCTCGACGCCCCGCGCAAGGCCCGGGCCCGCGCCAAGCGGATCCCGGTGGAGCTCACGGCGAACGATCGTGGCCGCGTCCAGCTCTCGCTCGCCCGCGGCGTGCGCGTGGTCGCCCGGGCCGGCGTGACGCTCGACGCCGACGGCACCGCCGACTACCGCCTGAAGCTCCCCAGGGGCATCAAGGCGGGCCGCTACACGCTGAAGGCGACGTACAAGCCGCTCGCCGGCAAGGGCATCACCGTCAAGCGGAAGATCACGCTCACCGGCAAGCCGTCCGCCCGGCGCGCCACGGCGAGCTCACGCCCCGGCGTGGCGCTGGCCCGCGGACCGCGCGCCCTCCCCGACGGGCGCTTCCACGGCGAGCGCCCCGCGCGCACGTTCAAGGTGCGCTGACCCGTCACCGCGGGCGGGGGCGACCGAGCTCCCGCCCGCGTCGGTTCACACGGGCGCCGACGGATATGGTCCGGCCCGGGCCATGAAGCCGCCTCCGTTCGCCTATCACCGCCCCTCGACGAGAGCGGCGGTCGACCAACTGCTCGCCGAGCTCGGCGAGGACGCGAAGGTGCTCGCCGGCGGCCAGAGCCTGCTGCCGATCATGAACATGCGGCTGGCGGCGCCCGCCCACCTGATCGACATCAACGGGCTGGAGGACGAGCCCACGGAGCCGGCGCTCGAGGACGGCGTGATCGGCTTCGGGCCGCTCGTGCGGCAGGCGGCCGCCGAGCGCTGGCCTGAGCTCGCCGTGCGCGCCCCCGCGCTGAAGGAGGCGCTCGCCTACACGGCGCATCCGGCGATCCGCAGCCGCGGGACCGTGGTCGGGAGCATCGCCCACGCCGACCCGGCGGCCGAGCTCCCCGCGCTCCTGCTGGCGCTCGGCGGCGAGGTGCGGGCGCGCGGCGCCGACGGCGCCCGCACGATTGCGGCGCAGGACTTCTTCCTGGGCGCCCTCGAGACCTCACTGCGGCCGGGTGAGTGGGTCGAGGAGGTCACGCTGCCGGCGGCGCGCCCCGGCACCGGCTACGCGGTCGAGGAGTTCGCGCAGCGCCACGGCGACTACGCGCTCTGCGGGGTGATCGCTGTCGCCGGCGACGATCGCGTCACGCTCGTGCACTTCGGGATCGGCCCGCTCGCGGTGCGCACCGCGCTGCCCGCCCCGGTCACGGTGGACGACGTCCGCGAGGCGCTTGCCGACGTCGACATGACCGATGACCTGCACGCCTCCTCCGCGTACCGCCGGCACCTGGCAGCGGTGCTCGGCGCGCGCGCCGCCGCGAGGGCGCTCGCATGATCGCGATCGCCCTCACCGTCAACGGCGACCGGCACGACGTCGAGGTCGAGCCGCGCCGGCTGCTCTCCGACTTCCTCCGGCAGGACCTCGGCCTGACCGGGACGCACGTCGGCTGCGAGCACGGCGTGTGCGGCTGCTGCACCGTCCTGCTCGACGACGAGCCGGTGCGGGCGTGCCTCGTGCTCGCTGTCCAGGCAGACGGCCGCGCGGTCAAGACCATCGAAGGCCTCGCGAACGCGGACGGCACGCTGCACCCGCTGCAAGAGGCCTTCCACCGCCATCACGGCCTCCAGTGCGGGTTCTGCACGCCCGGCTTCCTGATGCTCGCGTCGACGGTCTACAAGCAAGCGGCGAGCATGAGCGACGACGAGATCCGCGTCGCGCTCGGCGGGCAGCTCTGTCGCTGCACGGGCTACGTGGGAATCGTCAGGGCAGTACGAGCGGCGGCGGAGGAAGCATGACGTTCGGCGAGCGCGTGGCGCGCCGGGAGGACCGGCGGCTGCTGACCGGCGACGGCCGCTACACCGACGACTTCGCTCCCCACGCCGCCCACGCGGCGTTCCTGCGCTCCGAGTACGCGCACGCGCGGATCGTCGACATCGACGTCTCCGGCGCCCTCGACGTCGACGGCGTCCACGGGGTCTACACGTACGAGGACCTCGAGGGCCGCTTCGCGGACCCGCTCCCGCTGATCATCCCGCACGAGGCGATCGTCGCCCCCCGCACGCAGTACGCACTCGCGCGCGAGGAGGTGCGCTACGTCGGCGAGACGATCGCGATGGTGGTCGCCCGCGACCGCTACATCGCCGAGGACGCGGTGGAGGCGATCCGCGTCGATTACGACCCGCTCCCGGTGGCCGCCGACCTCGAGGACGCCGCCGAGCCGGACGCGCCGCGCGTGCACGGCGACCGCCCCGACAACGTGATCGGCGCCGTCTCGCAGGAGCACGGCGACGTCGACGCGGCGCTCGCCGGCGCCGACCACGTCTTCGACTGGCGCTTCGTGATCGAGCGCAGCGCATCGATGCCGCTCGAAGGCCGCGCGATCGTCGCCCGCTTCGACGAGGAGGGCGGCCTGCTCGTCTACGACTCGACGCAGGCGCCCACCGGCGTCCGCGCCGGCCTGAGCCTGCTGTTCGGCCTCAGCCTCGAGCAGGTGCACGTCGTGGCGCCCGACGTCGGCGGCGGCTTCGGGGTCAAGGTCATCCAGTTCTATCCCGAGGAGGTCCTCGTCCCGCTCGCCGCCCACCGGCTCGGCATGCCCGTCAAGTGGACGGAGGACCGGCGGGAGCACTTCATCGGCTCGACCCACGAGCGCCGCCAGATCCACGACGTCACGGTCGGCGCGGACGAGGACGGCCGCATCGTCGCCCTGAAGACGAGCTTCCTGCACGACGGCGGCGCCTACTGCCCGTACGGGCTGATCATCCCGATCATCACGGCCGCCCAGCTCCCCGGCCCGTACAAGCTCGAGAACTACCGCTACGACTTCAGGGCGATCTTCACCAACACGGTGCCGACGTCGCCGTACCGCGGCGCCGGGCGCCCGCACGCCGCGTTCGTGATGGAGCGGGTGATGGATCGCGCCGCCGCCGAGCTCGGCCTCGACCGGGCCGAGATCAGGCGCCGCAACCTCATCCAGCCGGACGAGTTCCCGTACGACGTCGGCGTCTCGTTCCAGGACGGCGGCCCCACGGTGTACGACTCGGGCGACTACCCGGGCGGCCTCGAGCTGCTCCTGCGCGAGGTCGGCTACGACGGCTTCGCGGCGCAGAAGGAGGCGGCCCGCGCGGAGGGGAGGACGCTCGGGCTCGGGATCGCCTGCTACGTCGAGGGGACGGGGATCGGGCCGTACGAGGGAGCGGCGGTCGACGTGCTGGTGGACGGCTCGGTGACCGTGGCGAGCGGCATGTCGAGCCAGGGCCAGGGCCACGAGACGATCTTCGCCCAGATCGCCGCCGACGACCTCGGGGTCCCGCTCGAGCGCATCCGCGTGACCACCGGGGACACGCGGCGGCTCGGCTGGGGCGTCGGCACCTTCGCCAGCCGCACCGCCGTCGTGGCCGGCAACGCGGTCAAGAAGGCGACGCGCGAGGTCCGCCGGCAGGCGACCGAGCTGGCCGCCCGGATGCTCGAGGCCGACCCCGAGGACCTCGAGTTCGCCGAGGGGACGGTGCGCGTCAAGGGCTCCCCCGCCAGCGGCATCCCCATCGGGCAGCTCGCCGCGATGGCCAACCCGCTCCGCTACGCGTTCGGCGAGGAGTCGGCGGTCGCCGCGCTGCTCACCCGCAAGGCCTACGCGTCGCAGGACGTCCCGCTCCCGGACGGGACCACGCCCGGGCTCAACGCGGTCGAGTACTACAGCCCCAAGTCCGGCGTCTTCGGCTACGGGATGCACGCCGCGGTCGTCGAGGTCGACCGCGACCGCTGCGACGTGCGCATCCTGCGCTACGTGGTCGTGCACGACTGCGGGACGATCATCAACCCGACGATCGTCGACGGCCAGGTCTACGGCGGCGTCGCCCAGGGCATCGGCGGGGCGCTGTACGAGCGGATCGCCTACGACGAGGACGGCCAGCTGCTGAACGCGAGCTTCATGGACTTCCTGATGCCCTACGCGACCGAGGTGCCCGAGCCCGAGCTGCACCACACCGAGACGCCGTCGCCCAACAACGAGCTCGGCGTCAAGGGGGTCGGCGAGGCGGGGACGATCCCCGTCGCCGGCGCGATCGCCAACGCGATCTCGGACGCGCTGGGAACGCCGATCGACCGCATGCCGATCTCGCCCTCGCAGCTCCACGCGCTCATGCACTCGTGACGGGCGTCCGCATCGGCATCGACACCGGCGGGACGTTCACCGACGTGGTGGCCGTCGATCCGGACGGGCACGTCTTCAGCACGAAGGTGCCGTCGTCGCCGAGTGACCCCGCGGCCGCGTTCATGCGCGCGATCGAGAAGGTGGGGGCGGAGGAGATCGGCGACGTCGCGCACGGCACGACGGTGGCGACGAACGCGCTGCTGGAGGACGACTTCGGCGGGCTCGGCCTGATCACCACCGAGGGCTTCCGCGCGCTGCTCGAGATCGGCCGCCAGAGCGTCCCCGACAGCTACGGCAACTCGTACTTCTGGGTCAAGCCCGACCGCATCGTGCCGCTGCACCTCGTGCGCGAGGTCCGCGAGCGCGTCGACCAGGCGGGCGCGGCGATCACGGACTTCGACGAGGCCGGCGCCCGCGACGTCGCGCGCTGGTTCCGCGAGAGGGGCGTGACGTCCATCGGCGTGTGCTTCCTGCACGCGTACATGAACCCGGTCCACGAGCGGCGGATGCGCGACGTGCTCGCCGAGGAGCACCCCGATTGCGCGGTCTCGCTCAGCTCCGACGTGCTGAACGAGTACCGCGAGTACGAGCGCGCGGTGACCACGCTGGTCGACGCGTTCGTGAAGCCGCGCGTGGCCGCCTACGCGCGGTCGATCCACGACCGCCTCGGCCGTCTGCCGTTCTACATCATGAAGAGCAACGGCGGCGTGATCGCGGGCCGCGAGGTGCACCGCCAGCCGATCACGACGATCCTCTCCGGCCCGGCGGCCGGCACGCTCGGCGCGGCGCTCGTCGCGCGCGAGGCCGGCTTCGAGCACGTGATCACGCTCGACGGCGGCGGCACGTCGACCGACGTGGCGGTGATCGCGGGCGGGGAGCCGACCCTCACCACCGAGGGCTCGGTCGGCCGCTTCGCGGTCAAGGTGCCGATGGTCGACGTCGTCACGGTCGGCACCGGCGGCGGCTCGATCGCCTGGGCGTCGCCCGAGGGGACGCTGAAGGTCGGGCCGCGCTCGGCGGGAGCCAGCCCGGGGCCCGCCTGCTACGCGCAGGGCGGCACGGAGCCGACGGCGACTGACGCCTTCCTGCTCCTCGGCCACATCCCCGAGCACCTGCTCGGCGGCGAGATCCCACTCGACCGCGAGGCCGCGCAGGCGGCCTACGAGCCACTCGCACAGGCCGTCGGCCTCGACGTGGAGGCATGCGCCGCCGGGGTGCTGGAGATCTCGGCCTGGAACCAGGCGAACGCGATCCGCCAGGTCACGGTCAAGCGCGGGCTCGACGTGCGCGACTTCGACCTCTGCGCCTTCGGCGGCTCCGGCCCGCTCGGCGCCTGCCGGCTGATCGACATCCTCTCGCTGCGCGCGGTGTTCGTCCCGCGCGACCCCGGGAACCTGAGCGCCTTCGGGCTGCTGGCCACCGACCTGCGCACCGACCACGTCCAGACGCTCGTCCGCCGCCACGACCAGCTCGATCGCGACGAGCTCGAGGGCGCGTACTCCCGGCTCGAGGACGAGGCCCGCGAGGCGCTCGCGCGGCAGGAGCACCAGGTGGACGCCTTGGTCCGTACCGCCGACCTGCGCTACTTCGGGCAGGCCTTCGAGATCCGCGTGGCGGCGCCGCCCGCCGGCGACGGCTTCGTCGAGGCGGTCGAGGCCGCCTTCCACGACGCCCACGAGCGCTCGTACGGCTACTGCTACCGCGACGACCCCGGGCAGGTCGTCGAGTGGGTCAACCTGCGCGTCACCGGCGTCGGCGCGATCCGCCGGCCCGCGCTCGAGCCGCTCGCGGCGGGCGACGGCGATGCTTCCGGCGCGCTCGACGGCAGCCGTCCGCTGTTCGTCGGCGGGCGCCGGCACGACGCGCCGGTCTACCGGCGCGACCGCCTGCGGGCGGGCGACACCCTCACCGGCCCGGCGGTGATCCAGGAGTTCGGCTCCACGCTCCCGGTCCACCCCGGCTTCGAAGCCCGGGTCGACGAGCACGCGAACGTGGTGGTGCACCGGTGATCGACCCGGTCCTGGTCGAGATCGTGCAGGGCACGCTGGCGTCGATCGAGGCGGAGGTGGAAGAGGCGATCGGGCGCACGGCGCGCTCGCCGATGATCCGCGACCAGCACGACTTCCGCGCCGGGATCCACGACCGGCGGCTGCGCAAGCTCACGGGGCGCTCGTACTCCGCGCTCGTGCATCCCGTCGTGCGCGACTTCCCGCTCGAGACGATGCGGCCCGGCGACGTCTACTTCCACAACGACGTCTACCTGTCCGAGGGCGGGATCGGCCACCTGCCGGACCTCTGCGTCACCGTCCCGGTGTTCGACGACGGCGAGGTGGTCGCGTTCGTCCAGGCCTTCGGCCACCACGACGACATCGGCGGGATGGTCCCCGGCTCGATGCCGAGCGACGCCACCTCGGCCTACCAGGAGGGCCTGATGGTCCCGCCGGTGAAGCTGTTCGACGCCGGCGTGCCGAACGAGGCCGTTCTGCGGATCGTCGCCCGCAACTCCCGCATGCCCGAGAGCCTGGCCGGCGACATCGACGCCGAGTGCGCCGCCAGCCGGATGGGCGCCCGCCGCGTCGAGGAGCTGTTCGCCCGCTACGGGCGCGAGGCCGTCGAGGCGTGCTTCGACGCGATCCTCGCCAACACGACCGAGACGTTCCGGCGCGAGGTGCTCGCGAAGATCCCGGACGGGACGTACGAGTGGGAGGACTACGCCGAGCACGACGGCGTCGACCCCCCGCGTCTGCACCGCCAGCGGATGACGCTGACCAAGCGCGACGACCGCCTGGTGATCGACTTCACCGGCACCGGGCCGCAGGCCCGGGGGCCGATCAACCACGCCGGCGACTACGCGGACGGCAACTTCCTCAAGAAGTGGCTCGCGCCGATCCTCCGCAACCTCGCCGACAGCCCGGAGCGGATGGCCGAGCTCGACGTCAACGAGGGCGTCGTCGAGCTGATCGACATGCGCTTCCCGCCGCCCGGCACGCTGCTCACCCCGGTCTTCCCGGCGCCCACCAACGCGCGCACGTTCGTGATCCTGCGGCTGCTCGGCGTGTTCGCGGGCGCGCTCGCGCAGGCCGTCGGCGGGCGGATGCCGGCCGACCAGGAGACGATCCGCTACACGGGCATCACCGGTCGCGACTCGGGCGGCGAGTGGTACCTGTACCGCGAGATCCTCGGCGGCGGGTCGGGCGGCCGCCACTACGCCGACGGGTCGGACACGATCCACATCGTCCCCGACTCGAAGAACCTGCCCGCCGAGTTCGTCGAGGCGCGCTATCCGGTGCGGGTCGAGCAGCTCGGCCTGCGGATCGACTCGGGCGGCCCGGGCCAGTTCCGCGGCGGCCTCGGGTACCGCAAGGACATCCGCGTGCTCGAGGACGCCACCTTCATGTCGATCGCCGACCGCTCGATCCTCGCGTGCTGGGGGGTCAACGGCGGCAAGGCCGGGCTGCCGTTCCGCGTCACGATCGACCCGGGCGGCGCCGGACGAGCGCGTGCTCGGAGGCCTGTGCGACGAGGCGCCGATCGCCGCCGGCGAGGTCGTCCGGATCGAGACGACGGGCGGGGGCGGCTGGGGCGATCCGCTCGACCGCGACCCGGAGCGGGTCGCGCTCGACGTGCTCCAGGGCAAGGTGTCGGCGGAGGCCGCGCGCAGCGAGTACGGCGTCGTCCTCGGCGACGCCGTGGCGACCGAGGCCACCCGCGAGGCGCTGCGCGCCGAGCGGGGCACCCCCGAGTTCTTCGACCGCGGGCCCGGCTACGAGCGGCTCGCGCGCGCCGACGTGACCACGTCCTGAGACCGCGCTACCACGTCACCGGCGAGCGTGGCTGGATCAACGACCCGAACGGGCCGATCCACCACCGCGGCGCCTACCACGTGTTCTTCCAGGCCGACCCGCCCTACCCGCCCGAGGGCCCGCGCGGCTGGGGGCACGCGACATCGACCGACCTCGTGACCTGGGAGCGCCTGCCGCCGGCCCTGGAGCCCGAGCCGGACGGGCCGGACGCCGGCGGCTGCTGGTCCGGCTGCACGCGCCTGATCGGCGGGTGGCCGGCGATCTACTACACCGGGACCCCCGGCGAGTCGGTGTGCCGGGCGTGGGGCTCGGACGACCTGCTCGCCTGGGAGAAGGACCCGGCCAACCCGCTTGTCGCCGGACCCGGCGGCCACCATCGTGACCCGTTCCTGTGGGAGGACGGCCATGGCTGGCACATGCTGCTCGGGAGCGGCGACACGCACGGCCGGGTCCTGCGCTACGACTCTCACGACGCGACCGCGTGGTCGTACGGCGGCGGGTTCTTCGAGGCGCCGCGCGAGGCCGGCGGGCTGGACCTCGGCGAGGTGTGGGAGTGCCCGCAGCTCGTCACGTCGGGCGACGCCGCCGCGCTGGTGGTGAGCTGCCAGCTGCCCGGCGCGGCGTGGCCGCTGATGCACGCCGTGGCGTTCGTCGGGCGCCTCGCCGACGGCCGGTTCGAGGGCCGCCTGGACGGCCGCCTCGACCACGGCGACGTCTTCTACGCCCCGGCGGTCTGCCGTGACGAGAGCGGCCGCGACCTGCTGTGGGGGTGGGCGCAGGAGCGGCTCGACCCACCCGATCACGCCGGGGCGCTGACGCTCGCGCGCGAGGTGGCGATCGAGGGCGGCCGGCTCCTGGCGCGGCCGGTCCCCGAGCTCGAGGCCCTGCGCGCCGAGCCGCTGGCGCCCGGAGCCGCCGCGCCGCAGATGGAGCTCACGGGCGGCGAGGGGTGGCTCCTGGCCGACGGCGACCGGCGGCTGCGCGTCGCTGTCGAGAGCGACCGGCTGACCGTCGAGGTCGACGACGGCGCCGTCGAGCCGCGCACGCTCAGCGCGCCGCTTGCCCCGCGGCCGCGCCACACGCTGCGCATCTTCGTCGACGGCTCACTGGTCGAGGTGTTCGCCGACGACGGGGAGGCGGCGATCACCACGCGCGCCTACGCGCCCTGGTCGCGCGTCGAGCCGGCCGCCGGCATGGCCTGGCGGCTGCGCGACGACGTGATCGCACGTCCGTAAAATACTCCTGAGCGCTCCGGTACGTGAAGCGCAAATGGCGTCAGACGCGCGATCTGCCGGTGAACGCCCCGTAACACGACATGGCCCGTGCCCGAACTACTGGTTGGATGAGCGGCCGCTCTGCCACCGACGCCGAGCTACTCGAGGAAGCGCGTCGTCGACCGGAGGCATTCGGGGCGTTCTACGAGCGCCACGCCGCCGCGTTGTTGTCGTTCCTCGTTCGCCGTGCTGGCGACACGGAGGCCGGCGCCGATCTGATGGCGGAGGTCTTCGCCGCAGCCCTCGGCGGCCTCGATCGCTTCGATGCCAATCGTGCAGAGCCGCTGTCTTGGCTCTACGGGATCGCGCGGCACAAGCTGGCGGACTTTCACCGTACTGGGCGCGTTGAGACCCGCGCGCGCCGGCGCCTATATGCAAGTCGATCCGCCCGTCTCACAGTTCTCCGTCCGCGACGCGATGCAGCCGCGCCAAGGCGTTGGCGGATACAGCTATGTCATCTGGGGAACTGCGGGTACCGCACAATCCGTTGCGGCGATATTCGAGGGAGGGGTCGCCCCAGCAGCGCGCCTCGTCGTACCCCCGGACGTGGCGCGCAGGTACGGCGTGGCTCGCTTCACGCTGTTTGTTGTCGAGCTCCCGCTCTCGGCAGCTTGCGCCTCCGTGAGCATCGAGGCTGAGGGCGCCACGGAGAGTGTTGAGCCGAAGCCGCGTGTCTGCCAGGCGGCGGACATCGAAGCCGAGCGCGACGAGCGTCAGGTCGCCTCCAGCTCGGTCCACTTGCCGACCGCCGGCGGCACGTAGGCCGCGAGGCGCTCGAGCAGCTCCTCGGGCTCGCTCGCCACCGTCAGCACCGCCCGGTGGGCCGGCCGCAGGAAGCCGGCGGCGACCGCGTGGTCGAGGAAGGCGGCCAGGTGGTCGTAGTAGCCGGCGACGTTGAGCACGCCGCACGCCTTGGAGTGGATGCCGAGCTGGCTCCACGTGTAGACCTCGATCAGCTCCTCGAGCGTGCCGATGCCGCCCGGCACGGCGACGAACGCGTCCGACAGCTCGGCCATCTGCGCCTTGCGCTCGTGCATCGAGCCCACCACGCGCAGCTCGGTCAGGCCCGTATGGCCGATCTCCCTGTCCACCAGAGCCTGCGGCATCACGCCGATCACCTCGCCGCCGGCGGCGAGCGCCGTGTCGGCGAGCACGCCCATGAGGCCGACGTGCCCACCGCCGTACACGAGGCCGATGCCGCGCTCGGCCAGCAGGCCGGCGAGGGCGCGGGCGGCGCCCGCATAGACCGGATCGGTGCCGGGGTTCGACCCGGCGTATACGCACACGCGGCGCACGGGCGGGAAGGCTAGCCTGGCGACCATGGACACCGCCGAGCTCGGACCCCTGACCGTCAGCCGCCTGTGCCTGGGCACCATGCTCATGGGCTCGGACACTCCGACCGACGAGGCGTACCGCATCCTCGACCGCTTCCTCGAGGCGGGCGGGACGTTCCTCGACACGGCGGACACCTACAACGACGGGGGGTCGGAGCGGGTGCTCGCCCCGTGGCTGGCCCAGCACCGCGACGAGGTCGTCCTTGCCACCAAGGTGCGCTTCAAGGTCTCGGACCCCGGCGGCGAGGGCCTGTCGCCCGACCGCATCCGCGCGGCGTGCGACGCCAGCCTCAAGCGCCTCGGCGTCGACGTGATCGACCTCTACCAGGTCCACGCGCCCGACCCGTCGGTGCCGCTCGAGGAGACGCTGGAGGCGCTCGACGGGCTCGTGCAGGCCGGCAAGGTACGGGCGCTCGGCGCCTCCAACTACCCGGCGTGGCTGCTCGCGTGGGCCGTGGCGCTCCAGGACCGCGAGGGCTGGTCGCCGTTCGTCAGCCTCCAGCCGCAGTACTCGCTCGTGCAGCGCTTCGTCGAGATCGAGCTGCTGCCGTTCACGCGCGCCGCCGGGCTCGGCGTGCTCCCCTGGGGACCGCTGGGCGCCGGGTTCCTGTCCGGCCGCCACCGGCGCGGCGACCTCGCCGAAGGCAGCCGGATGGCCACGGCCGAGGACGACCTCGAGGAGGCCGGGCACCGGCGGGCGGTCGAGCGCAACTTCCAGGTCGTCGACGCGGCCGAGGCGATCGCCGCCGACCACGGCGCGACGGTGCCCCAGGTCGCGATCGCGTGGCTGCTCGGGGTCGAGGGCGTGACGGCGCCGATCATTGGCGCGCGCACGCTGGCGCACCTGGAGGACCTGCTCGGCGCCGCCTCGCTCGACCTGTCGGAGGAGGAGCGCGCCCGGCTCGAGGCCCCCGCCCCGCCGCCCGAGGCGTACCCGCAGCGGATGCTCTCGGAGCAGACCGGGCTGGACCGGCTGTCAGGGCCGCTCAGAGCGCGCTGAGCAGGCGCTCGAGATCCGACTCGTCGTTCCAGGCGCCCACGGAGGCGCGCAGCAGGTCGCGGCCCGGAAGGTCGCGGATGACGACGCCGGCCGCCGCCAGCCGCTCGCGCGTGGCCGGCGCGTCGGTGTCGTGCCAGCTCACGAGCGTCGTCTCGCCGCGCGGCGCGACGGTTCGGCCGGCGGCGGTCAGCGCGCCGGCCAGCCGGGCGGCCAGGCCCGCCGCGCGCGCGTGGAGACCCTCCGTGCCCAGCAGCAGGCGGGTCGAGGCGAGCGAGAACGCGGCGGCCTCGCGTGACAGCGATGGGGTGTCGAAGCGGCGGGCGCTCCGGTGCAGCGGGGAGTCGAGGCCGCCGGTCGTGTCCTCGAAGCTCACCCAGCTGGGCGCGAGCACCCTCAGCCGCTCGCGGAAGCCCGGCTCGACGTAGAGCATCCCGGTCCCGTCCGCCCCGCACAGCCACTTCTGGCCGGACGCCGCGTACGCGGCGCAGCCGAGCGCGCGGACGTCGAGCGGGATCGCGCCGGCGCCCTGGGCGCCGTCGAAGACGACCGGCATGTCGAGCTCGGCGAGCGCCGCCGGCGCGACCTCCCCGGTGACCCAGGACACGTGCGAGCAGGCCACCAGCGTGGTCCGGGCCCCCACCGCGTCGGCGACCTCCCGCAGCGGCACCGCTCTGACGGTCACCCCACGCTCGCGGGCGGCGATCAGCGGCCCGATCAGCCCGGGGTGCTCGCTGTCCGAGGTCACGATCTCGTCGCCCGGCCCGAGGTCGAAGCCGCCGAGTACGGCGCCCAGCCCCTCGCTGGTCGACGTCGTCAGCGCGAGGTCCTCGGCGGCGCAGCCGAGCACCTGCGCGTACGCGCCGCGCAGCTCGGCCTGGAGCTCGAAGCGCGCAGCGAAGTGCGGCCCGTACCGGCCCTCGCGGAGCTGGTCGGCGAGCGCCTCACGGGCAGCCTCGACGGCCCTGGACGGCACCGGGCCGTCGGTCCCGGTGTTCAGGAACGCGACGCGCTCGAGGAGGGGGAACTCGCTGCGTAGGGCGTCCATGCGGCCGAGGACGGTAGCGGCGGCGCCGACCAACCCTTCGATGCCGCAGTTCGCCAACCGGCAGACTTACGGCCGTGAGCGACGACCTCGAGCAAGCCCGCCGGCACTTCGCCGACGCGGACTGGGCCGCCGCGCGCGATGCGTATACCGCGGCCCTCGAGGCAGAGCCTGGCGATCCCGCAGCGCTCGACGGGCTGGGGCAGGCGCTGTGGTGGCTGGGCGAGCGCGAGGCCGGGATCGAGCGCCGGCGCGAGGCCTACGCGGCGTACCAGCGCCGCGGCGACTCCCGGCGGGCCGGCGGCGTGGCCGTCTACCTGGCGGGCGAGCACCGCATCGACGGGCGCACCGCCGAGGCGGCCGGATGGCTGGCGCGTGCCCGGCGCCTGCTCGCGGGCGAGCGCGCGGTGCCCGAGCTCGGGTGGCTGGCCGTCGAGGAGGCCAAGCGCGCCGCCGACGCGCAGACCGCCGAGCGTCACGCGCGCGAGGCGCTCGAGCTGGCGCACGCGATGACGGACCCGGACATCGAATGCATGGCGCTCGCCCAGCTCGGCCGGGCGGTCGTCCGGCAGGGCCGCGTCGAGGAGGGGGTGGCGCTGCTCGACGAGGCGATGACCGTCGCGCTCGGCGGCGAGACGAGCGACCCGCTGGCGTGCGGCGACGCGTGCTGCACGACGCTGGTGGTCTGCGACGGCCTCGCCGACCTCGAGCGGGCGGCCCAGTGGTGCGAGGCGGTCGTCGACTTCACCGAGCGCCGCCGCTTCACCCCCGTCCAGTCCTGGTGCCGGGCGATCTACGGCGGCGTGCTCGTGCGCGCGGGCGACTGGACGCGAGCGGAGGCGGTGCTGACCGAGGCGCTCGCCCGCCGCGCCGACCGCCGGCGCGGCGGCGGCCGTGCGCTCCCGCTCGCCGTGCTCGCCGAGCTGCGCCTCCGGCAGGGCCGGACCGAGGAGGCGGCGCGGCTGCTCGAGGGGGTCGACCAGGATCCGGCCGCGCTCACGGCGAGCGTGCGCCTGCATCTGCAGCGGGGCGAGACGGAGATGGCGCGAGCGCTCCTGGACCGGGTCGTGGAGGGCGAGCCGGACCTCCTTGTCCTGGGCGGCGAGCTCGCGCTGGCCGAAGGGGATCTCGACGCCGCCGAATCGGCCGCGGAGCGGCTGCATGCGGTCGCCGCCGGGCAGGCGCGCACGGACCTGACGGCGCACGCCACGCTGCTCGCCGGCCGGGCCGCGGCCGCGCGGGGAGACGGCACCGCGGCGACCGCCGCCCTCGAGGACGCGGCGGCGGCGTTCGCGGCGCTCCGATACCCGTTCGAGGAGGCGCGGTCGCGGCTCGCCCTCGCGCGGGTGCAGGCCGCGACCGGCTCGCCGCTCGCGCTGCCTACCGCCCGGGCAGCTCGCGACGCGTTCCAGCGCCTGGGCGCCCGCGGCGGCGCCGACGAGGCCGCCGCGGTGCTGCGCGACCTCGGCGCCTCGGGCCGGACCGCCGTCCGCGGGGAGCGCGACGAGCTGACCGCGCGCGAGCGGGAGGTGCTCGCGCTCGTGACCGCGGGCCTCTCCAACCACGAGATCGCCGGCCGGCTGGTGATCGCCCCGAAGACCGCCGAGCACCACGTGAGCCGCGTGCTGGCCAAGCTCGGCGTGCGCAGCCGCGCCGAGGCGGCGGCACACGCCGTGCGAGAAGGCCTCTAGGTGGAGGCAGCGCCCGGCGAACGTCAACGGCGGCATTGAGGGCAGGCACGGAAGGGTGCATTTCGTCGACCTCACGACACTTTCGGCCGTGACGTCGACGTTCGGCACCTATACGGTGCATTTCGTCGACCCGACGAGCGAGAGCGCGGCGAAGTCGACGTTTTGCACCCTCGCCGCCGCAGGCTCCGTCACCTCCCTACCCAGCCGCCGTGACGTTCGTCAGGCTCGCCGCCACTAGCCGATCCCGTTCCCCCGGAAGCGCGCCTCGGGGTCGTAGCGGCGCTTGACCTCGACCAGCCGGTCCCAGACCGGCTCGGCGTACGCGTCGCGCGCCGGCCGCCCGGCCTCGAGCGCGTTGACGTACACGCCGCCGGTGGCGAACGGCGCGGTCTCCTCCCACATCGTCCGCACCCAGTCGGTCACCGGCTCGAGCTGCCCGTCGGCCGAGCAGCCGATGAACCAGCTCAGCGCCCGCGCGCCGCGGTGCCCGAACGCGGTGTCGCCGGGAGCGACGCGGTCGATCGCCCCGCCCATCCACGCCGTCATCACGTGCGACTGCGGCGTCGGCGCACGCTCGAAGCCGGCGAGCAGCGCGTCGATGAAGCCGTCTCCCACCTCGGGGAGGTAGTGGAGCCGGTCGTAGTAGCCCCAGCCGTGCGGCGCCGTGGCGTCGAGCATCGACTGGAGCGCGACGTACGGCATCTCGCCCACGAGGTCGGCGGCGCAGTCCGCGCGCAGCGGCGCGAGCAGCTGCTCGCCGGCGGCCCGATCGCCGCACCACGCCACCGCGATCACCGCGACGGGCCCACCCTGGAGCTCGACCGGGAACGGCGGCTCGGGCGGCGCGGTGACCAGCACCGCGAACACGGTGAGGTCCTCGGGCGCGTCGGCCATCAGCGAGCGGGCGGCACGGAACGCGTCCCGGGCCTGCTCCCACGGGTAGATCAGCAGCCCGGCCAGCACCGTCGGCCCGACGCGGTGGGCGCGGAACTCGAACTCGGTCACCACGCCGAAGTCGCCCCCGCCGCCGCGCAGCGCCCAGAAGAGGTCCGGGTGCGAGGTCTCCGACGCGCGCACGACCTCCCCGTCCGCGAGCACGACCTCGGCGGAGAGCAGCGAGTCGATCGTGAGGCCGTGCCGGCGCATCAGCCAGCCGAGGCCGCCGCCGAGCGTGAGCCCGCCGACGCCGGTGTGCGAGATCTGGCCCGCCGGCACCGCCAGCCCGAACTCCTGGGTCGCGGCGTCGAGCTCGCCGAGCAGGGCGCCGCCGCCCACGCGCACGACCTGCCGCTCGGGATCGACGTCGATGCCGTCGAGGCCCCGCAGGTCGACGAGCAGGGCGCCGTCGCGCACCGAGCGCCCGGACACCGAGTGCCCGCCGCCGCGGATCGTGCAGTCGAGCCCGGTGCGGATGGCGGCGGCGACGTCGTCGGCGTCGGTCGCGTACGCGACGGCCGCGGGGCGGCGATCGATGGCGCCGTTCCAGCCGGTGCGGGCGCGGTCGTAGTCGGCGTCGCCGGGCTCGACGACGCGGCCGACGAACCCGGCGGCGCGCAGCGCGGCGGCGGGGGAGGTGGGGGTGATCGTGCTCATGGCGACCACCGTCGCGCCTGAGGTGCCGCGGCGCGTCGGGGACTCTCCCTATCCGAGGCCCCTATCCTCCGCGCCCCATGCGGATCACCCTTCCCGACGGCTCCGAGCGCGAGCTTCCCGACGGCGCGACCGGGGCCGACCTGGCGGCCTCGATCGGCCCTGGGCTCGCGCGCGCCGCGCTCGCCATCCGGATCGTCGATGGCAGCGGGAACGCGTACGAGGAGGGCCGGATCCGGGACCTGGCGCTGCCCCTGAACGACGGCGAGAAGGTCGAGATCGTGACCGCCAAGGCCGACGACCGCGACTCGGTGCAGCTCATCCGCCACGACACCGCGCACGTGCTGGCTGCCGCTGTGCTCGACCTCTATCCGGGCACCAAGATCTCGATCGGCCCGCCGATCGCCGACGGCTTCTACTACGACTTCGAGTTCCCCGAGGGCGTCTCCATCTCCGACGCCGAGTTCGAGGCGCTCGAGGCGAGGATGCGCGAGCACGTCAAGGCCGACGAGCCGTTCACGCGCGAGGACGTCCCGGTCGAGGAGGCGCTCGAGCGGTTCCGTGGCGAGGGGCAGGACTACAAGGTCGAGCTGATCGAGGACCTGATCCGGGACCAGCACGTCGAGACCGTCTCGCTCTACACCAACGGGCCGTTCACCGACCTCTGCCGCGGGCCCCACGCGCCGTCGACCAAGCGCATCAAGGCGTTCAAGCTGCTCTCGGTGGCCGGCGCCTACTGGCGCGGCGACGCCGAGCGCCAGATGCTCACGCGCATCTACGGCACCGCCTTCCACTCCAAGGAGGACCTCGAGCAGCACCTCCAGTGGCTCGAGGAGGCCCGCGCGCGCGACCATCGCAAGCTCGGCCGCGAGCTCGAGCTGTTCACGTTCAACGAGGTCTCACCCGGGTCGGCGTTCTGGCTGCCCCGCGGGACGGTCCTCTACAACGAGCTCGTCGCGCTCAATCGCCGGATGCAGCTCCGGCGCGGCTACGTCGAGGTCAAGACGCCGCTGCTGTACGAGTCCCATCTCTGGGAGACCTCCGGTCACTGGGGCAAGTACAAGGACAACATCTTCGTCGCGGAGTACGAGGACCGCGAGTTCGGGCTCAAGCCGATGAACTGCCCCGGCCACTGCAAGCTGTTCTCACTGCAACGCTGGAGCTATCGCGACCTGCCGTTCCGCGCCGCTGAGCCCGGGCACCTCCACCGCCGCGAGCCCAGTGGCACCCTCCACGGGCTGCTGCGCGTACGTCACTTCATCCAGGACGACGCGCACATCTTCTGCACGGAGGAGCAGGCGCCGGACGAGGTCACCGCCTGCCTCGAGTTCGGCTTCGACATCTACCGGATGTTCGACTTCCCGGTCCACATCGAGCTCAGCACCCGGCCCGACCCGGACAAGCGCCTCGGCGACGACGCGTTCTGGGACAAGACGGAGGGGATACTCGCCGACGCGCTGCGCGCGGGTGGCTACGAGTACACGGTCGCCGAGGGCGAAGGCGCCTTCTACGCGCCGAAGATCGACCTTCACATGACCGACTCGCTCGGCCGCTCGTGGCAGCTCGGCACGGTACAGCTCGACTACAACATGCCCGAGCGGTTCGGGCTCACGTACACGGGCGCCGACAACGCCGAGCACATGCCGGTGCTGATCCACCGTGCCCTGTTCGGCTCGTTCGAGCGCTTCATCGGGATCCTGCTCGAGCACTACGCCGGCGAGTTCCCGCTCTGGCTTGCGCCCGTCCAGGCCATCGTGCTCCCGATCGCCGATCGCCACGAGGACTACGCGCGCGAGGTGCAGCAGGCGCTCACCGCGGCGGGGCTGCGGGTCGACGTCGACGACCGCACGGAGTCGGTCGGCCGCAAGATCCGCGAGGCCGAGCTGCGCGAAGGTGCCGTACATGCTCGTGGTGGGCGATCGCGAGGCCGAGCAGCGGGCCGTCGCGTTGCGGCGCCACCGCGAGGGCGACCTCGGGACGCTGCCGCTCGACGACGTGATCGACCGCCTGACCGCTGAAGCGCGCTCGCGCAGCGGCTGATCCGGGCTATACTCCCTCGCGTTGATTAAGCGTTCCGACTCAGCGCCGCGCTCTTCTTGACGCGCCGCCAAGATGCCTAGTGCCGGTTCCTCGTAGGTTCGACCGGCAACCGCCTGAGCGCGACCCCACCAGGATCAACGAGCGCATCCGCGTTCCGGAGGTCCGGCTGATCGACGAGAACGGCCAGCAGGTGGGGATCATGCGCACCCAAGACGCCCTTCGCAGGGCGCAGGAGAAGGACCTCGACCTCGTCGAGGTGGCACCCGACGCCAAACCGCCGGTGTGCCGGATTCTCGACTACTCCAAGTACAAGTACGAGCAGGTCCAGAAGCAGAAGGCCGCTCGCAAGCACCAGACCCAGATCAACGTCCGGGAGATCAAGTTCCGGCCGAAGATCGCCCAGCACGACTACGACACCAAGAAGGGCCATGTCGAGCGCTTCCTCAAGGGGCGCGACAAGGTCAAGGTGACGATCATGTTCCGGGGCCGTGAGATGGCCCACCCCGAGCGCGGGGAGATGATCCTCAACCGCCTGGCGGAGGACCTCGGCGACCTCGCCGTCGTCGAGCAGCGTCCCCAGCAGGACGGGCGGAACATGACGATGATGCTGGCGCCGCAGAAGGCCGCGACCTAGCACCGTGGAGACGGAGCCCTTCTCGATCGCGATCGAGGAGGGCGTCCTGTCCGACCTGCGGGAGCGGATCGGCCGGACGCGGTGGCCCGCGCCGTCGCCCGAGGCGCCGTGGGCGCAGGGCACCGACCTCGACTACCTGCGCGACCTGCTCGCCTACTGGGCGGACGGGTTCGACTGGCGCGAGCAGGAGCGGCGGCTGAACGCGGTGGACCACTTCCGCGCCGACGTCGACGGCGTGCGGATCCACTACGTGCACATCCGGCGCGGCGGGCTGCCGCTGATCCTCACCCACGGCTGGCCGAGCACGTTCGTCGAGCACCTCCAGCTCGTCCCGTACCTCGGCGACTTCGACCTCGTGATCCCGTCGCTGCCCGGCTACGGCTTCTCGGAGCGGCCGGCCCGGAACACCACGCGCGACACCGCGCGGCTGTGGCACCGCCTGATGCGGGGCCTCGGCTACGAGCGCTACGGCGCGCAGGGCGGCGACTTCGGGGCGAGCGTGACGACCCACATGGCGCTCGAGGAGCCCGACCGGCTGGTCGGCATCCACCTGCACCAGATCGACGACCGCCCGCCCGCCGACGGCCCGCCGCCGAGCGACGCCGAGCGCGAGTACGCCGCGGCGGTCGACGCCTGGGACGCCGTCGAGCGCGGCTACAGCTCGATCCAGTCGACCAAGCCCCAGACGGTCGCCTACGCGCTCAACGACTCGCCGGCCGGGCTCGCCGCCTGGATTCTCGAGAAGTGGCGCTCGTGGAGCGACGACCTCGACGCCGTCGACCGCGACGTCCTGCTCACGAACCTCACGCTGTTCTGGGCCACGCAGACGATCGGCACCTCGATGCGCGACTACTACGACATGCGCTGGCACCGCCGCGAGATCGGGCCGGACGAGCGCGTCCGCGTGCCCACCGCGGTGGCGCTGTTCGCCAACGAGCTCGTGTCCGAGGGCACGCCGCCGCGGGAGTGGGCCGAGCGGCTGTACGACATCCGGCGCTGGACGCCGATGCCCCGCGGCGGGCACTTCGCTCCCGCCGAGCAGCCGGCGCTGCTCGCTCAGGACATCGCCGGGTTCTTCGCGCCGCTCGCCTAGCACCCGGGGCGCCGGGGTCGCTCTATACTGCGCGCTCGCATGCCAAAGATGAAGTCGCATTCCGGCGCCAAGAAGCGCTTCAAGGTGACCGCCTCGGGCAAGGTCCACGGCCGGCATGCCTTCTCGAGCCACATCCTCGAGAAGAAGTCGCCGAAGCGGAAGCGCAGCTTCTCCAGGCCTGTCGAGCTCGGGAAGTCCGACGCCAAGCGCGCCGTCAAGCTGCTGGGAGGGAACGGGCGATGACCCGCGTCAAGCGTTCCGTGCACGCGCGCAAGAAGCGCCGCGCGACCCTCGAGCGGGCCAAGGGCTTCCGCGGCGAGGCGCACTCCTCCTACAAGCGCGCCAAGGAAGCGGTCATGAAGGCGGACGCCTACGCGTACCGCGACCGCCGCAACCGCAAGCGCGACTTCCGGCGCCTGTGGATCACCCGCATCAACGCCGCCGCGCGCCAGAACGGCATGAGCTACGGCACCTTCATCCACGGTCTCAAGCTGGCCGGCATCGAGCTCGACCGCAAGGTGCTGGCCGACATCGCCGTGCGCGACCCCGAGACCTTCCGCCGATTCGCCGAGAGCGCCCGCGAGGCGTCCGCGAGCTGATCCCGCGGACATCCCCTTCCCCGGGCGCCCCTCCCACCGGAGCGGCGCCCGTTTTCGTTTAATGACCTATCGAAAACGAAGTTTTTGACAATCTCAAGCCCCCACAACGAACAGCTCAAGGAGATCCGCAAGCTCGCGGGCCGCAAGTGGCGGGACAAGCTGCGCCAGTTCGTTGCCGAGGGCGAGGACCTGCTGGCGGCGGCGGACGCGGCGGGCTGGGAGCCACTCGCGCGCCTGGTGGCCGAGGGATCGGGGCTCGACGGCGACGAGGTGCGGCCGCACCTGCTCGCCCAGGTCTCCCAGCTCGGCTCCGGCACCCGGGCGCTGGGCGTGTACGGGCAGCGCTGGGCGCCCGAGCCGGCCGGGCCGCTGTGCCTGGCGCTGTGGGGCGTCAACGACCCCGGCAACGTGGGAACCGCGCTGCGCGGGGCGCTCGCCTTCGGCGCGGCGAGCGTGGCGCTGGGGCCCGGAACCGCCGACCCCTACGGGCCGAAGGCGGTCCGGGCGTCGATGGGGGCGCTGTTCGAGGTCCCGGTCGCCCGTGTCCGCGACCCCGGCGAGCTACCCGGCCGCCGGATCGCGCTCGTCGCCCACGGCGGCGAGCCGCTGGAGGCGCTCGACGAGGACGTGACGCTTGTCGTCGGCGCCGAGCGCGAGGGGCTGCCCGGCGCCGTCGTCGCCGCATGCGACGCGGTGGCCACCATCCCGGTGCGAGCCGAGTCGCTGAACGCCGCGATGGCGGCGACCGTCGCCCTGTACGAGATGCGGCCTAGGATGCGGCGCCCATGAACGAGCGGATCAGCGAGCTGCGGGCCGAGGGCGAGGCCGCGATCGCCGGCGCGGCGGGCACCGGCGAGCTCGAGGAGGTGCGCGTGCGCTTCCTCGGCCGCAAGGCCGAGCTGCCGAACCTGCTGCGCGGCGTCGCCCAGCTCGATCCCGCCGAGCGCGGGGCGGTCGGCCGCGCCGCCAACGAGGCCCGCCGGGCGCTCGAGGCCGCGATCGAGTCGCGCACGGCCGCGCTCGAGGCCGCCGAGCTCGACGCCCGCCTGATCGCCGACGTGGTCGACGTCACGCTCCCCGGCTCGCCCGCCGTCGCCACCGGGCGCCAGCACCTGCTGACCGCCACCCGGCGCGAGATCGAGGACGTGTTCCTCGGCCTCGGCTTCCGCGTCATGGAAGGGCCGGAGACCGACCTCGTCTACTACAACTTCGACGCGCTCAACCACAGCCCGCAGCATCCGTCGCGGCTGGAGACCGACACGTTCTACACGGCCGATCACGTGGTGCTGCGCACGCACACGTCGCCGATGCAGATCCGGGCGATGGAGGAGCACCCGCCGCCGCTCTACATCGTCGTCCCCGGCCGCACCTACCGGCGCGACTCGGACGCCACGCACACGCCGCAGTTCCACCAGGTCGAGGGGCTCGCGGTCGACGAGGACATCACGCTCGGCGACCTCCAGGGCACGCTGCTCGCCTTCGCGCGCGCGATCTTCGGGGAGGAGCGCCGCGTGCGCCTGCGCCCGCACTTCTTCCCCTTCACCGAGCCGAGCGTGGAGTGCGACGTGTCGTGCTTCAACTGCCGCGACGGCTTCCTGCCCGACGGCTCGCGTTGCCCGCTGTGCAAGGGCGAAGGGTGGATCGAGATCCTCGGCGCCGGCGAGGTCGACCCGAACGTGTTCGAGTACGTGCGCGAGCACGGCTACGACCCCGAGCGCCACCAGGGCTTCGCGTTCGGCATGGGCATCGAGCGGATCGCGATGCTCAAGCACGGTGTCCCCGACCTGCGGCTCTTCTACGAGAACGACCTCCGGTTCCTGGAGCAATTCGGATGAGGGTCCCGGTCCTCTGGCTCAGCGACTACTGCGACCCCGGGCTCAGCACGTACGACCTCGAGCACCGGCTGACGATGACCGGCACCAAGGTCGAGTCGGTCCACCGCCACGGCGTCGACGGGCTCGAGCACTTCGCGGTCGGCCGCGTGCTGAGCGCCGAGCCCCACCCGGACGCCGACCGGCTCACCGTCTGCTCGGTCGAGGTGTCAGGCGGCGATGTGCGCCAGATCGTCTGCGGAGCGCCGAACGTCGCGGCCGGGCAGATCGTCGCGGTGGCGGGAGCGGGGGCGATCATGCCCGACGGCACGCGGCTCAAGCGGGCCAAGCTGCGCGGCGTCGAGTCGAACGGGATGATCCTGGCCGAGGACGAGCTGGCCATCGGTCCCGACCACGACGGGATCATGGTCCTCGACCCGGCGCTCGCGCCGGGGACGCCGCTGGCCGACGTGCTGCCGATCGCGACCGACGTGCTCGAGCTGGAGATCACGCCGAACCGGCCGGACTGCCTCGCCGTCTACGGCGTCGCCCGCGAGGTCCACGCGGCGACCGGCGCCCCGCTCGCCCCGCCGCCGTGGAGCGACGACCCCGGCGTGCCGGGAGTGGTGGCCGGCGTGCGGATCGAGGTCGAGGACCCCGACCTGTGCCCGCGCTTCACGGCGCGCCTGTTCGAGGACGTCGCGATCGGCCCGTCGCCGGACTGGCTGAAGGCGCGCCTGTCGGCCGCCGGGATGCGCCCGATCAACAACGTGGTCGACATCACGAACTTCGTGATGCTCGCCTCGGGTCAGCCGATGCACGCCTTCGACTTCGACCTCGTGGCCGGCGGCCACCTGGTGGTCCGGCGCGCCCGCGAGGGCGAGCGCATGACGACGCTCGACGACATCGAGCGCACCCTCGATCCCGACACGCTGATCATCGAGGACGACGAGGGCCCGACCTCGATCGCCGGGGTCATGGGCGGCGAGCGTTCCGAGGTGCGAGCGACGACCACGCGGGTCCTGATGGAGGCGGCGACCTGGAACGGGCCGAACATCCAGCGCACCTCCACCCGCCTGGGGCTGCGCTCGGAGGCCTCCGGCCGCTTCGAGAAGGGCCTCCAGCCCGAGCAGACGATGGACGGGCAGGGCCTCGCCGCCAAGCTCATGCTGGAGCTGACCGGCGCCCGGCTGGTCCCGGGCACGGTCGACGTAGGCGGTCCCGGGCCTCGGCCCAGGACCATCCATCTCCGCGACGCCCGGCTCGAGCGGCTGCTCGGCACGCCGATCCCGCGCGACCAGGCGGCGGAGATCCTGCGCCGGCTCGAGTTCGACGTCGCCGAGGCGCCCGATGGGCTCGACGCCACGGTGCCGTACTTCCGCCGCGACGACGTGACCCGCGAGGCGGACCTCGTGGAGGAGGTCGCGCGCCTGTGGGGGCTCGAGAAGCTGCCCGCCACGCTCCCGTCGCGCCGCGGCGCGGTCGGCGTGCTGGCCCCCGAGCAGCGCCTGCGGCGGCGTGCCGAGGACGCGCTCACCGGCCTCGGCCTGTCCGAGATGGTCGGCTGGAGCTTCGCCTCGCCCGAGCTGGTCGGCCGCCTGCGGATCCCGGTCGACGACCCGCGGCACGCCACCGTCAGGCTGCGCAATCCCATGTCCGAGGACCAGTCGGTGCTGCGGACCACCCTGCTCGGCTCGCTGCTCGAGGGCGCGCGACTCAACCACGCCCGCGGCATGCCCGACGTGCGGCTGTTCGAGCTGGGAGCCGTCTACTTCGACCGCGAGCGCCCGGGCGAGCGCCGGCCCGAGCCGCTGCCCGACGAGCGCCGCCGCCTCGGCGCGCTGCTCACCGGCGCGCTGCGGCCGACCTCGTGGCGCGAGGAGCACCCGCCGCACGCCGACTTCTTCGCGACCAAGGCGGTGCTCGCCGGCCTGCTCGACACCCTGCGCGTGCCGTGGTCGGTCGAGCGCGGGGCCGAGCCGTTCCTGCACCCAGGCCGCACCGCCCGCGTGCTCGTCGACGGCGAGGAGGCGGGCTGGCTCGGAGAGCTGCACCCGGCGGTCGCGCGCGAGTGGGACCTCGAGGGCGGCGCCGCCTTCGAGCTCGACCTCGACGCGCTCGAGCGGGCGGCGACCCAGGTGCCGCGCTACCAGGACCTGACCTCGTACCCGGCCGTGCGGCAGGACCGCGCGTGGTGGTTCGCGCCCGACGTCGCCGCCGCGGACGTGATCGCGGCCGTGCGCGAGGCCGGCGGCCCGCTCCTGCGCGCGGCCGAGGTGTTCGACGTCTATCCCGCCGAGCACCGCGTGTCGCTGGCCGTGCGGCTCGAGTTCCGGGCCGACGACCGCACGCTGACCGACGAGGAGGTCGCGCAGCGGCGCGCGAAGATCGACGCCGCCGTGGCGGAGCGTCTCGGAGGCGAGCCCCGTGGGTGAGCGGGTCGCGGTCCTCGGCGCCGCGGGGTACGCGGGCGCGGTGGCGAGCATGCTGCTGCATCGCCACCCGCGCTTCGAGCTCGCGCACGTGACCGCGCGCGCGGAGGCGGGGCGCCGGCTCGACGAGGTGCACCCGCGCACGCGCGTGCCGCTCGTGCTCGAGCCCTACGACCCGGACCGCCACGGCGAGGTCGACGCCGCCGTGGTCGCCTACCCGCACGGCGCCGCCGCGCCCGTGGTGGCCGAGCTGCGCGAGCGCGGGGTGCGGGTGGTCGACCTGTCGGCCGACTTCCGGCTGCACGACCGGGCTGTCTACGAGGACTGGTACGGCGAGCACGGCGCGCCCGGGCTTCTCGGCGACGCGGTCTACGGGCTGCCCGAGCTGCACCGCGAGCGGATCGCCGGCGCCGACCTCGTCGCCAACCCCGGCTGCTACCCCACGGCGGCGATCCTCGCCCTCGCTCCGCTCGCCCGGGCCGGGCTGCTCGGCGACGTGGTGATCGACGCCAAGTCCGGCGTGACCGGCGCCGGGCGCGAGCCGACCGCCGAGAAGCACTTCGTGGCCGTCGACGGGACGGTCACGCCGTACAAGGTCGGCCGCCACCGGCACACGCCGGAGATCGAGCAGGAGCTGGGCGGCGGCCTGCTGGTGACGTTCACGCCGCACCTCGTCCCGCTGTCCTATGGCGAGTTGGTGTCGTGCTACGTGACGCCGGCCGGGGAGGCGGATCTCCCGGCCTTGTACGCCGACGCGTACGACGACGAGGAGTGGGTGGAGGTCGTGGAGGGCCCGCCGGGGATGAAGGAGGTGCGGGAGACGAACTACTGCCGCATCTCCGTCCACCGCGACGACCGGACCGGCCGCCTGATCGTCTTCGCCACCCTCGACAACCTCTGGAAGGGCACCTCGTCGCAGGCGATCCAGAACCTCAACCTGATGTTCAGGGCTGACGAGAGCGAGGGGCTGCGGTGAGGTCACGCTGGATCGACGTGCCCGAGCACGTCTCCGAGCTGCCCGGGGGCCTCCCGGCCGGCTTCCGCGCCTCCGGCGTGGCGTGCGGGCTCAAGCCGTCGGGCGGCCTGGACCTCGGCCTGCTCGTTTCCGACGCGCCGGACACCGTCAGCGCGGCGCGCTTCACCCGCTCGGGCGTGCTCGCCGCGCCCGTCCTGCTCACCCAGGAGCGCTGCCGCCTCGGCGGGCTGCGCGCCGTCGTCGCCAACGCCGGCAACGCCAACGCCGCCACCGGGCGCCGCGGGCTCGAGGACGCCGCCCGCATGCAGGGCGCGGGCGCGATGGTGGCCGGGGTGCACGAGGAGCAGGTGGCCGTCGCCTCGACCGGCGTCATCGGCGTCCTGCTCGACACCGACAAGGTGATCCGCGGCCTCTCCGATGCGCGTCGTCAGCTGGCGGCGGACGGCGACGCGGCCTTCGGAGAGGCGATCCGCACCACCGACCGGTTCCCCAAGAGCGCGTCGCTCGAGGTCGAGCTGCCGTCCGGCACCGTCCGGCTCTCCGCCCAGAGCAAGGGCGCCGGGATGATCTCGCCGGCCTTCGCGACCATGCTCTGCTTCGTCGAGACCGACGCGGCGCTCGCGCCCGGCTCCGCGGACCTCCTGCTGGGCGTCTGCGTCAAGCGCTCGTTCGACCGCATCTCGGTCGACGGGCAGCTCTCGACGAACGACACGGCCATCCTCATGGCCTCGGGCGCGAGCGGGGTGCGGGTGGCGCCCGAGTCCGAGGACGAGCTGCGGTTCGGGGAGGCGCTCGACATGCTGCTGCGCCGGCTCGCGCTGCTGATGGTGCGCGACGGCGAGGGCGCGCGGCGGGTGGGCCGGGTGCTCGTGCACGGCGGCGAGCCCGGCACCGTCGTGCGCGCCGCCCGCGCGGTGGCCGACTCGCCGCTGGTGAAGGCCGCGCTTCACGGCGGCGACCCGAACTGGGGGCGGATCGCCCAGGCCGTCGGCGCCGCCGTCCACGACCAGGCGCCGCTGCCGCTCGACATCTGGATCGAGGACGTGCAGGTCTGCCGCGAGGGGATGGCGATGCCGTTCGACGAGGCGGCGCTGGCCGGCGCCGTGGCGGGCGACGAGGTCGAGTACGTCGTCGGGCTGCCGGGGGAGGGGTCGGAGGCCGAGGTCTTCTTCTCCGACCTCTCGTGCGACTACGTGAAGGTCAACGCGGAGTACACGACATGAGGGACATCGGGACCCTCCTCGAAGCGCTGCCGTACATCCGCGAGTTCCACGGGCGGACGGTGGTGATCAAGTACGGCGGCGCGGCGATGAGCGACCCCGAGCTGCGCGAGGACTTCGCGCGCGACGTCGTGCTCCTCAAGTACGTCGGCATGAACCCGATCGTCGTCCACGGCGGCGGGCCGGAGATCACCCGCTACATGGAGCGGCTCGACCTCCCGGTCGAGTTCGTGGGCGGGCTGCGGGTGAGCGACGAGGCGACCGTCGAGGTGGCCAAGATGGTGCTCGTCGGGAAGGTCAACAAGGACATCGTGCAGCGCATCAACCGGCACGGGACGCCCGGCGTCGGCCTCTCGGGTGACGACGGCGGCCTGTTCCGGGTCTCGACGATCGGCGGGCCCGAGGGAGAGGACATCGGGTACGTGGGCCGCATCGAGCGCGTCAACGCCGGCGTGATCGAGCACATCGCCGAGGACTACATCCCGGTCATCGCCTCGGTGGGGGCCGACCGGGCGGGGCGCTCGCACAACGTCAACGCCGACGAGGCGGCCGCCGCCGTCGCCCGCGCGGTCGGCGCCTACAAGATCATCTTCCTCACCGACGTCCCCGGCTGGCTGAGCGAGCCGTCGGACCCGACGTCGGTCATCTCCGAGGCGGGGGCCGATGAGGTCGAGGCGGCGATGGGCGCCACGAGCGGCGGCATGCGCCCGAAGCTCCAGGCCTGCCTCGACGCCATCCACGGCGGCGTCAGCTACGCCCACATCGTCGATGGCCGCGTGCCGCACTCGGTCCTGCTCGAGTTGTTCACCGACGCGGGCCAGGGCACCAAGATCAGGCCCGCTCAGTGAGCGCCCTCGCCCAGACGTACGCGCGCTTCCCGGTCGAGTTCGCCTCCGGCTCGGGCGCCGTGCTCGTGGACGCGGACGGCACCGAGTACCTCGACTTCCTCAGCGGCGTCGCGGTCTGCAACACCGGCCACTGCCACCCGCACGTGGTGCGCGCGATCCAGGAGCAGGCGGCGCGCCTCATGCACGTTTCCAACCTGTACTTCAACGCGCCGATGGTCCGGCTCGCCGAGCGGCTCACGGCGCGCTCGTTCGGCGAAGCCGTGTTCTTCTGCAACTCGGGCGCGGAGGCGAACGAGGCGGCGATCAAGCTCGTGCGCAAGGCGCGCCCGCGCGGCGACGTCGTGGTCTTCCACGGCGCGTTCCACGGGCGCACGTACGGGGCGCTCTCCGCCACGCCGCAGGAGTCCAAGCAGGCGCCGTTCGCGCCGCTCGTACCGGGCTTCCGTGCGATCGCCGTCGATCCGGACGCCGTGCGCGACGCGGTCGACGAGCGCACCGCCGCCGTGCTCATGGAGCCGGTGCTCGGCGAGTCCGGCGTCCACCCGATGCCGCCCGAGGTGCTGCGCGCCGCCCGCGACGCGTGCGACGCGAAGGGCGCGGCGCTCGTGTTCGACGAGGTGCAGACCGGCATGGGCCGCACGGGCTCGCTGTGGGCGTACGAGCCGACGGGCATCGTGCCGGACGCGATGACGCTCGCCAAGGGCCTCGGCGGCGGGATGCCGATCGGGGCGCTGGTGATCGGGCCGCGCTTGGCGGGCGTCTTCGAGCCGGGCGACCACGGGTCGACGTTCGCCGGCGGCCCGCTCGCCTGCGCGGCCGCCAACGCGGCGCTCGACGTGCTCGACGACGAGGCGCTGCTCGCCCGCGTGCGCGAGCTCGGGGAGCGCCTGGTCGAGGGCGTGCGGGAGCTGCCGCGGGTGCTCGACGTCCGGGGGGTGGGGCTGATGGTCGCCGCCGATCTCGATGCCGACGCGCCCGCGCTCGCGCGGCGCGCGCTGCTCGAGCAGCGGCTCGTCATCAACGCCACCGGGCCGTCGACGATCCGCTTCCTCCCGCCGCTGATTGTTGGCGAGGCGGACATCGACGAGGCGCTTGTTCGGCTCGCCGCTCTGCTCGCCTGAGTCGCGCTTCACCGTTTACCAGTCGATCACCGGTGGACCGCCATTCTCGCCGGGTTCGAAATTCGCCCGTGGCGGGTTTTGATGCACCGCTTGCCAGGTACCAACGGTGTCAAGGACCACGTTTCGGAGGAGCAAGGTGCGAACGGCTCGGATGCTTATTTCAGGGGTGGCGATCGCGGTGACGGTCCCGGCCGTCGCTTTTGCTCAGCTGCCGACCGCACCACAGTTGCCCAGCGCGCCCTCGGTGCCCAGCACACCCTCGCTACCGAGCGCTCCGGCGCCTCAGCTTCCCTCAGCTCCTTCGGCCCCGTCGGTCCCGTCGGTTCCATCGGTCCCCTCGGTTCCCAGTGTCCCGGCGCCCTCCGCTCCGGCGCCGGCTCCTTCGGCACCCGCGCCGTCCGGCGGCGGAGGCGGCGGAGGCGGCGGCACTGTCGGCGGCGTGGTCGAGACCGTCGGCGGCGTGGTCGGCGGCGCGACCGGCGGCGGTGGCGGCGGTGGCGGTGGCGGCTCGTCGTCGGGCGGCGGCGGTGGCGGCGGTGGCGGCGGCGGTTCGTCGTCGGGCGGCGGCGGTGGTGGCGGTGGCGGCGGCGGCAGCAGCGCTTCCGGTGGCGGAGGCGGCGCCGCGGGCTCGTCGAGCGCGCGGGCCAGCCGGCGGGCGCGGGCGAGCCGGCGCGGCGGCAACCGCTCGGTGCGGGCGCGCGCGCAGCATCGTCGCGCCGTGACCCGGCGCGTGCGGCGCGCGGTGCTCCGGTTCAGCTCCTGCCTCGACGACGTCTCCTCGCTCCAGCGCCGCGTGCTGTTGCTCCGCGCGGGCCTGGGCGCCGGTCCGGCGCGCTCGCGGCGTAGCGTGGCCCGCAGGCTCGACATCCGCCCCCAGCGCGTCATGCGTCTCGAGCGCCGTGGCCTGCGCAGGGTGCGGACGCTCGTGCGCGGCGGAAGCTGCGGCGCCGGTGACGGCGGCGCGGGCGTGCCGTCGGGCGGCGCGGCGGCGGGTAGCGGCGGCGCTCGCGGCAGTGGCGGCTCCGCGATCCTCGCCTCCGCGGACGGCGTCTCGGGCTCGGACGGAGCGGGCGACACGAGCCTTGGGTCAGGCTCGACCACAGGTTCAGGCTCATCTGAGGGCGGCGAGTCCGGCGGCGTGCGCGGGGAATCCGACACCCGGCCTCCCGAGCTGTTCAGCAACGGCGGCGCCGGCTCCGGGTCGAGCGCCGTGCCCGGCGGGACGCCGATCGTGATCGCGCTCGCGCTGGTCCTGCTGGCGGCGCTCGCAGGCTTCGCGGCACCGCAGGTCGGCCGACGCGTGCGCTCCGGGTGAGCGTGCGAAGCCGTGGCGTGCTTGACTGACGCCATGGACGTGCACGATGCACTCGCGAGCCTGGATCTCCCCCGGGACGAGGGCTACTACGCGAGCCGCATCCCGTCCGCGCACGACTCGCGCGTCGGCCGGGTCGTCAAGGCGTTCAGCACCGCGCCGCCGGCCTGGCAGCTGGCGTTCCGCGAGGCGATCGACCACGATCGCGCCGACCTGCTGTGCGCGTGGAGCGAGCGGGTCGCGGCGCTCGCGGTGAGGCTCGACAGCTCGCGCCCGCTGGTGCTCGGCCTCGTCGCGCTCACGCTGGCCGACGAGGCGGCCGACGGCGAGGCGCTGCTCGTGGCCCCGCTGCACCGCCGCAGCGCGGAGAAGCTCGGCGCCGACTCGTTCCGGCTCTTCGACGAGGCGGCCGGCCTGACCGATCTCCCGGGCGCGCGCTGGCTCGAGGACGCCCGCGACGCCGACGACCAGGTCGAGGACAGCGGGTACGCCGAGGACGAGGACGCCGACGGCTTCCGCTACGTCCGCACGGTCTCTGCGCTTCGGCGTCGGTACTGACCGACGAACGTCAACGTCAACGGCGGCTGGGTAGGGAGGCTGGGGAGCCAGCGGCCGCGCCCTTCAAGGCGGGGTTAGGTGTCAATCGGTGAAGCGGAGATCGTCGAAATCCACTTTTCTGCCCGTCTAGAGCACAAAGGTGGATTTGGAGACATCCACGAGCACCGAAATCCACCTAACCCCGGCTTGACCACGACGAGGGGGGACCAACGACGCCGACGGCACCCTCACCTCCCTACCCAGCCGCAGTTGACTTTGACGTTCGCCCGCATCAAACGACGAGCGTCGTAGGCTGCCCGGCGATGACCGACGAGCCGCGCGATCCCAAGTCCCGTACCGAAGTCCACCGCGTCGCCGACCCCGAGGCGACGCGCGTCGCCACCTACCTGGCCCAGCCGGGCGAGGTCGGGCGCGTGCTGCTGCTGTACTCGGGCGGGCTCGACACGAGCGTGATGCTCAAGTGGATCCAGGACGAGTACGAGGCCGAGGTCGTCGCGCTCACCGTCAACCTCGGCCAGCCGGGCGAGGACTACGACGTCGTCCGCGGCAAGGCGCTCCGGCTCGGCGCGCTCGACTGCCACGTGGTCGACGCGCGCGAGGAGTTCGCGCGCGAGTACGTGCTCCCGGCCATCCAGGCGAACGCCGACTACGGCGATGGCTACCCGCTCTTCACCGCCATCGGCCGGCCGCTGATCGCCAAGCTGGCCGTCGAGTACGCGCGCAGCAGCGGGTGCGACACGATCGCGCACGGCTGCACCGGCAAGGGCAACGACCAGGTGCGGATCGAGAGCACGATCGCCACGCTCGCACCGGAGCTGAAGGTCATCGCGCCGGTGCGCTCGTGGGCGATGGGCCGCGACGAGGAGATCGCGTACGCCCGCAAGCACGGGATCCCGGTCAAGGGCGGCAGCGAGGCGGCGCCGTACTCGATCGACGACAACCTGTGGGGCCGCTCGTCGGAGGGCAAGTGGATCGAGGACCTCTCGCACGCGCCGGACGACGACGTCTTCCAGCTGGTCACCCGTCCCGAGGAGGCGCCCGACGAGCCGGAGGTCGTGGAGGTCGAGTTCGAGGCCGGCGTGCCGGTGGCGCTGAACGGGACGCGGATGGGCCTCGTGGAGCTGATCGAGGCGACCGCCGAGCTCGGGATCCGGCACGGCGTCGGCATCGTCGACCACATCGAGGACCGGATCGTGGGGCTCAAGGTCCGCGACATCTACGAGGTTCCGGCGGCGGCGATCCTGCTCAAGGCCCACCGCGAGCTCGAGCGCCTGACCGGCACGATCCACCAGAACCAGTTCAAGCCGCGGCTCGACCAGCAGTGGGCGTACCTCGTGTACGCGGGCCTGTGGTGGGAGCCGCTGCGGACGGACCTCGAAGCCTACATCCGCCATGTGAACGAGCGGGTGACGGGGACGATCGGGATCAAGCTCTACAAGGGCTCGGCGCGGGTGGTCACGCGCGAGAGCCCGAACGCGGTGTACGACGCGCAGCTCGCGACCTTCGCCGAGTCCGGTGGCCTGTTCTCCCAGCAGGCGTCGCCCGGGTTCATCGAGATCTGGTCGCTGCAATCCCGGATGGCTCATCGCCTGCGGAACGGGTAGAACCTGCACATGCTCTACAAGCTCCTTGGCATGGTCGTCTGGAATGGCGGGAAGTTCGCGCTCCGCAGCCGGTACGGGTCCACGTACGTCCCCAAGCCGCTGCTGGCGGGCGCCGTGCTCGCCGTGGCCGGTGGCGTGGCGCTGGTCGTGCTGCGCCGCAACGGTTCGGACGACTAAGGCCCTTTCGCCGGCCATTCTGGGAGGATTGGCGGGCTGTGGCCGAATCGTCCGCCATTCCCGCGCTGCCCGGGCTCGCGCTCGAGACGGTCGAGTGGCTGCCCTCAGGGACGGATAGCGGGCTCGTGCGGGTGCGCGGCCGCTGGTCGGGGGACGCCGCGCGTGAGCCGGAGCTGCCGGCGCTCGCCCTGCGGGTGGCGGGCGCGGAGAATCGCTTCGAGTCCCTTCCCGACGCCCGCTTCTCGCGCGACCCAGACTGCTGGCGCGGGACCTACCTCGTCGCCGCCGAGCTGGTGGCGACCGACCCCGAGGCGATGTGGGTCGAGTGGCCGAGCGGCGCCCGCGCCGGCCTCCCGCCGCTCACCCGCGGTCCGGAGCCCGCACGCGTCCCGGCAGCTCCCGAGCGCCCGGAGGAGCCCGACGAGCCGGGCGGCCAGGTCATCGACCACGCCGTGCTGGCCGAACGCCGGGCACGACGAGCCGAGGCCGCTGAGGAGGCAGCGACGCGCGCGGCCGCCGAGGCGCGGAAGGCGGTCGAGGTGCTCGAGCTGCGCTCGGTCGAGCTGGAGCGCCGGCTCGAGGAGGCGACTGCGGAGCGCGACGCGCTGGCCGGGCGGGAACCGGACGCCGCCCGCGGGGACGCCCTGACCGCCGCGCTGGCCGCGGCTGCCGAGGTCCGCGCCCGCGCGCGCGAGTGGCAGCTCCGCCTGCGCACGAGCGAGATCATCCACGCCGGTGACGCCGTCCGCCTGGCGGTCCTCGAGTCCGAGCGCAGGGCGTCGGACGCTGCGGCAGAGGCCCGGGTCAGCGGCCTCGCCGCCGACCTCGAGGCCGCCCGTCTCCAGGCCGCCGGATTGCGAGCGGAGATCGAGGGCGAGCGCGCCGCCGCGCAGGAGCGCGTCGAGGCCGCCGAGTCGCGCGCCCACGGCGAGAGCGTCGCCCGCGCCACGCTCGAGGACGAGCTGGACCGCGCCCGGGCGGCGGCCGCCGAGGCCGCCGAGCTCCGCGGCCGCCTCGAGAACGCCCAGGGGGCGACGTCCGAGCTCCACGAGCGCCTCCAGGAGGGCCAGGCCGAACGGGCGGCGCTCCGCGAGCAGCTCGAGGCCCTGGCCGCCGAGGTCGAGCGCCTGCGGCACGAGGGCGACGAGGCACGAGCCGCCGGCGAGCGCCTGCGGCAGGAGCGCGACGCCGCTCGCGGCGAGGCGGATCGCCTGCGCGACGATCTGGCCGGGTTCCGTGCCGACCTCGAGCGCGAGCGCGAGCAGGCCGCGCAGACGCTCCAGGCGCGGATCGCCGAGGTCGAGCAGCGCGCCCGCGCGACCGACCTCGAGCGGCTGGCCCGCGAGCAGGCCGAGGCGGCGAGCGCGCGTGAGCCGTCGGACGCCGGCGGCCTCGTGGCGGACCTCGACGCTGCCGCGGAGGCCCTGCGCCGCCGCGCCCCGGAGCCAGAGCCCGCGGACGACGGCGCGGAGCCGGTGGCCCCGGACGCCGAGCCCGCCTCGGACTGGGACGCCAAGGACGAGCCGCGCCGCGAGCCGGTCGTCCCGGGGGTCGAGCCGGTGCGGGCGACCGAGGGCGCCGCCGAGGGCAGCCGCGCGTGGCAGCGCCCCGGCGTGGAGCCGGGAGTGCACGAGGACGAGGACAGCGAGCCGCCCGCGCCCGACGCCGAGCCGGCCGTCGAGTGGGCGACGCCCGCCGGAGGTCCCGACGCGCCGGCGCCCTTCGCACCCGCGCCCGCCGTCGAGACCGTCCCGGAACCGCCGCCCGCGGTCGCCGAGCCGGCGCCCGCGCCCCCGGCCGCTGTCGAGCCGCCGCCCGCGCCCGCGCCGCCCGCCGCCGGGCCCAGGATCGTGCCGGCCTCGAAGCCTCCCGCCCGGGGGCTGATGGTCGGAAGCTCCCGGCGCGAGTAC
The DNA here is from genome assembly GCA_963730535.1 of uncultured Solirubrobacteraceae bacterium. Lineage (GTDB taxonomy): Bacteria > Actinomycetota > Thermoleophilia > Solirubrobacterales > Solirubrobacteraceae > DASSUW01. Next base: position 502,345 of record CAVSRU010000005.1, on the reverse strand, counting down.
CCGCTGCTGCGCGGGGCGCTGGTGAAGCTCGCGCACGACGACCCGGCGCTGGCCGGCCGGGTGATCGCCGCGTTGCTGCCGGCCCAGGGCCTCGCCGTCCAGGGCCCGCTGTCGTACGACGTGAGCATCGGCGGCACCGGGACGTTCTCGGTCTCCGTCACCTCCGGGCGCACGTTCGTGCGTGCGATCGAGGAGCCGCGCTCACGCGGGGACGCGGACTTCCACCTTCAGGCGGCGCCGCTCGTGCTGGCGGAGCTGCTGGCCGGCGTCGACCACCGCATCGGCCGCTTCTTCGGCCCGGCCCGGATCCGCGGCCGCAAGCGTCGCGCCAAGGCCCTCAGGACGCTTCCGTCGTGCACGATCGCGCTCACCGAGGCGGCCCGTGCCGGCGCGCACCTCGAGCCCGAGCTCGTGTACCGGACGCTCGCCTACGCCGTGCATCCGTCCTGGACGCGCGGGCACCGGTTCACGATCGCCCAGGCGATCGAGGGGGACCCGTCCGAGACCTGGTACCTCACGGCCGAGGACGGCTCCGGCCTCTCGGTCGCGCCGAGCGCGCGCGGCCACACGCCGGACGCCACGGTCTCGATGTCCCGCAGCGTGTTCGACCGGCTGGTCCGCGGCGAGCCCGTCCAGACGGGCGAGCGGCCGGTCGTCCGCGGTGACCGCGAGGCCGTCGCGCACATGACGGCCTGGACCCGCCGCGTTCAGAGCTGAGACTCGACGATCCCGGCGCGGGCGAGCGCCTCGCCGCGGACGAGATGGCCCTCGTGTGCCGCGGTCGACGCCTCGAGATCGCCGGAGGCGAAGATCGAGACGAGGTGCTGATGGTCGGCGACCAGGGCCGGCAGGTCATCCGCCGAGCGGTCGGCGACCGGGAGCACGAGGCGCAGCTCCATCAGCGCGGCCCGGGCCGCCCGCGTCACCCGGCTCGAGCCCGCGGCGGCGGCGAGCGCGAGATGGAACGCCATGTCGGCCTCCACCAGCGCGCGGTGGTCTCCGGCCACCGACGCCTCGCCCATGCGCTCGACGGCTGCCTGGAGCCAGCTGACGTCGACCGGCCGCGAGGCGAGCAACACCTCGAGGCCCGCGCGCTCGAACACGCGCCGCGCCGCGTAGATGTCCCGGAGCTCCGAGCGTGTGATCGGCTTCACCTCCAGGCCACGGTGCAGCGAGTGCACCACGAGCCCGTCGCGCTCGAGCTCCGCCAGCGCCGCGCGGACCGTGCCCACCGAAGCGCCGGTCGCCTCGACCAGGTCCTCGTCGCCCAGCCGCGTCCCTGGCGCCATCGCGCCCGACAGCAGATGGTCGCGCACGTCCTCGGCGATCAGGGTCGCCACGGTCGTCCGCTGGATCGGGAGGACGCTCATGCGCAGCGACCGTAGTCCGGCGCTCGAAGCCCCGTCAAGGTTGCAACCGCAACGGACGTACAGGCGGTCATGCCGCAGACCACCCAACGAGCGGAATCGGTCATGGGCATCGTCCGACGCGCCGCCTAGTCTTCTCGACCCGTGACGGCTCCCGGCTGCGCCCATCTCCACGTCCACTCCGAGTACTCGCTGCTCGACGGCGCGTGCCGGATCGACGAGCTGGCCGAGCGCGCCGCGAGCTTCGGCCAGCCCGCGCTCGGGCTCACCGACCACGGCGTGATGAACGGCGCCGTGGAGCTCTACAAGGCCACCCGCAAGCACGGGATCAAGCCGATCGTCGGGCTCGAGGCCTACTACGTCGACGACCGGCGCGCCCGCGAGGGGAAGATCGAGCGCAACCACCTGACGTTGCTGGCGGAGACGGGGGAGGGGCTGCGCAACCTCGTCAAGCTCTCCAGCGCCGGCTTCCTCGAGGGCCTGTACCGCGGCAAGCCGGGCGTCGACCTCGAGCTGCTCGCGCGCCACGCGCAGGGCGTCATCTGCCTCACCGGGTGCCTCGCGGCGCGCACGAGCCAGCGGATCCTCCAGGGCAAGCCGCAGCAGGCCCGCGCCCACCTCGACGAGCTGGTGCAGGCCTTCGGGCCCGAGCAGGTCTACTTCGAGGTCCAGCGCAACGGCCTCGCCGAGCAGGAGCAGGTCAACGAGGCGATCCGCGGCTTCGCCGCCGAGATGGGCCGGCCGCTCGTCGCGACGGCCGACGTCCACTACCTCCGCAAGGAGGACTTCCACCACCACGCCGCGCTGCTGTGCGTGCAGACGAAGTCGACGCTCGCGCAGCCGAAGATGTCGTTCGAGACGAACGAGTTCTTCCTCAAGTCGCCCGAGGAGATGGCCGCCTCGTTCGCCGACATGCCGGAAGCGCTCGCGTCGAGCCTCGAGATCGCCGAGCGCTGCGACGTGGAGATCGAGCTCGGCAAGCAGCTGATCCCGCGCTTCGACTGCCCGGACGGCAAGGACGAGAAGACCTACCTGCGCGAGCTCGTGCTCGACGGGCTGCGCCACCGCTACGGCGACCCCGCGCCCGCCGAGGCGCTCGAGCGGATGGAGATGGAGCTCGGGGTCGTCGACCGGATGGGCTTCAACGCCTACTTCCTGATCGTCTGGGACTTCGTGCGCTACGCGAAGGAGAACGGCATCGCGGTCGGCCCGGGGCGCGGCAGCGCGGCCGGCAGCCTCGTCGCCTACTGCCTCCAGATCACGGACGTCGACCCCCTCCGCTACGACCTCCTGTTCGAGCGCTTCCTCAACGCCGAGCGCGTCTCGATGCCGGACATCGACATCGACTTCTCGGTGCGCGGGCGCGAGCGCGTGATCCGCTACGTGACCGCCAAGTACGGCACCGACCGCGTCGCCCAGATCATCACCTTCGGAAAGATGTTCCCCCGCGCGGCGACGAGGGATGCTGCCCGTGTCCTCGGACACGACTACGGGGCGGGGGACCGGCTGGCCAAGCTGATCCCCGACCCGATCATGGGCCGCCCGCCGAGCTTCGAGGACTGCCTGCAGCCCGGCACCGAGCTGTCGGCCGAGGTCGCTCGGGACCCCACGGCGAAGCAGATCGTCGACGTGGCGAAGGGGCTCGAGGGGATCGTCCGCAACGCCTCGATCCACGCCGCCGCCGTCGTGATCTCCGACCGCCCGCTGACCGACATCGTGCCGCTCCAGCTCGCCGACGCCGGCACGACCGAGGACGGCCAGAAGGCCTACCGCACGGTCACGCAGTACTCGATGAAGCCGATCGAGGAGATCGGCCTCCTCAAGATGGACTTCCTCGGTCTGCGCAACCTCGACGTGATCGAGGACACGCTGTCGATCATCGAGCGCTCGACGGGCGAGCGGCTGGACATGACCGCGCTCCCGCTCGACGACGAGAAGACCTACGCGATGATGGCCAAGGGCGACTCGGTGGGGGTCTTCCAGTTCGAGTCCGAGGGCATGCGCGAGGCGCTGAAGAAGGTCCAGCCGACCGAGTTCGAGGACCTCGTCGCCCTCAACGCGCTCTACCGCCCGGGCGCGATGGACCAGATCCCCACGTACGCGCGCGGGAAGCGCAACCCGGAGACGATCACCTACATCGACGACCGCCTGCGCCCGATCACGGAGCCGACCAAGGGCGTGATCCTCTACCAGGAGCAGTCGATGCAGATCGCCAAGTCGATCGCCGGCTTCTCCGGGCCGAAGGCGGACGACCTGCGCAAGGCGATCGGCAAGAAGAACCGCGAGGCGATGGCCAAGCTCAAGCCCGAGTTCGTCGAGGGCTGCCGCGCGTCGGGCACCGCGGAGGACGTGACCGAGGCGCTGTGGACCGTGAACGAGCGGTCCGCCGACTACTCGTTCAACCGCTCCCACGCCGCGTGCTACGGGATGATCGCCTACCGCACGGCGTGGCTGAAGGCCAACTACCCGGCCGAGTACATGGCCGCGCTGATCTCGTCGGTGATGGACACGAAGGACAAGGTGCCGTTCTTCGTCGCCCAGACGGAGAGCATGGGCATCGAGATCCTGCCGCCCGACGTCAACGAGTCAGACCACGAGTTCATGGTCGTGGACGGCAACATCCGCTTCGGGCTCGACGCGGTGAAGGGCGTCGGCTACGCCGCCGTGGAGGCGATCAAGCGCGCACGGGAAAGCGAGCCGTTCACCAGCCTGTGGGACTTCTGCGAGCGGGTGGACTGCCGCGCGGTGAACAAGAAGGCGATCGAGGCGCTGATCAAGTGCGGCGCGTTCGGCTCCACCGGCGCCACGCGGCGCGGGCATGCTCGACGTGCTGGAGTCCGCCCAGGCGGCGGGCCAGAAGACCCAGCTCGACGCTCAGATCGGCCAGGGGTCGATCTTCGACCTCGGCGGCTTCGGCGACAGCGCCGCCCCCAGCGCCTTCACCCCCGCCCACCCGCCGATCCCCAGCCACGAGTACGAGCGCCCCGAGCTGCTCGCGCTCGAGAAGGAGTCGGTCGGCGTCTTCATCACCGAGCACCCGCTCAAGCGCGTCCGCGAGGCGCTGCGGATGAAGGCGGACTGCGGCTGCGCCCAGCTCCCCGAACAGCGCGACGGCGACTGGGTGAAGGTCGGCGGGATGATCACGGAGTCCAAGAAGATCCGCACCCGGACCGGCACGCCGATGATGTTCGCCACGCTCGACGACCTGGACGGCAGCGTGGAGATCGTGGTCTTCGAGAAGACGCTCGAGGCGGTCCAGCAGGTGATCGCGGCCGACGAGATCGTGCTCGTGCGCGGCCGGGTCGACCACAAGGAAGCCGGCAAGACCTGCATCATCGTCCAGGACGCCGAGCGGTTCGACCCCTCGGAAGCCGAGATCGAGAAGGCGAAGGAGCAGGTCGCCCGCCTCGCGGCCACGATGGTGCACGAGCCGGTGCGCCGGCGCGTGCACGCCGCCCGGCTCCCGGCCGCCGTGATCGACGACCTGCGCGACCTCTTCGCCCGTTACCCGGGCGACGCCGAGTTCGTGCTCGAGGTCGACACCCGCACCGGCATCCGCTGCCTGCGGTTCGGCGACGGCTTCAAGGTCGCTGGGCGCAACGCCGCGCTGACCGCGGAGCTCGACCGCGTGCTGGGGCCGGCGCTGGCGCCGGCCGAGCCCGCCGCCGCCTAGCCCCGAGCGACCAGGCCCTCCGCCCGCAGCCGCCAGGCGTTGGCGATGTCGACGGGCTCGACCGCCTTGCCGGCCGCGCCCGGGCCCTCGAATACGCACGCGAGCCCCTCGAAACGCGGCTCGGACAGGAATGCCGCGCAGCCCGCGGCGCCGATCTCACCGTCGCCGAGGTTCGCGTGGCGGTCGCGGTTCGACCCCAGTTCGGTCGCCGAGTCGTTGACGTGCAGGCTGCCGAGCCGGTCGAGCCCGACGACGCGGTCGAACTCGTCGAGCACGCCGGCGAGCGACTCCGCGCTCCGCACGTCGTAGCCGCTGGCCAGCAGGTGGCACGAGTCCAGGCACACGCCGAGCCGCTTGCCGGCGCCCGCGCCCTCGATCAGCGTGGCGAGCTCCTCGAACGTGCGGCCCAGCGTGCCGCCGGCGCCCGCGGTGTTCTCCAGGTGCAGCGCGCAGCCCTCCGACTCGGCGAGCGCCTCCTTGATCGCGTCAGCGGCGCGGCCGAGAGCGGCGCCCACGTCGCCGCCGTTCTTGAGCGCCGAGCCGGGATGCAGCACGACGGACTCGGCTCCCAGCGCGGCGCCGGCCTGGAGCGAGGCGGTCAGCGAGGCGACCGACTTCTCGCGGATCTCGGGGTCCTCGGAGGCGGGGTTGAGCAGGTAGACGGCGTGGATGAGCAGCGCCTGCACCTGCGATTCCGCCATCGCCTCGTGGAACGCCGCGACCTGGTCGTCCGAGTAGATCGTGGGCTTCCAAGCCCGCGGGTTCTGGTTGAAGATCTGGATCGCCCGGCACGCTCGCTCCGTGCCGCGGTCGACCGCGTTGGCGGGCCCGCCCGCCGGCGAGACGTGGGCACCGATCAACATGGGTCGGGCATCGTGGCATGCTTAGCGGGATGCGGGTACGGTTCCCTCCTTCGCCGACGGGGGCGCTGCACATCGGCAACGCGAGGACGGCGCTCTACAACTGGCTGCTCGCGCGCGGCCAGGGCGGGCAGCTGATCCTGCGCATCGAGGACACCGACCGGGAGCGGTCGACGCCCGAGAACGTGCAGACGATCTTCGACGCGCTCGAGTGGCTGGGGATCGACTGGGACGAGGGGCCGATCTACCAGTCGGCGAACGCCGAGCGCCACGCCGAGGTCGTCCAGCAGCTGATCGACGGCGGGCGCGCCTACCGCTCGACGGCCGGGCCGGACGAGGTCAAGGCCTTCAAGGAGGCGAACGAGAACCGCGGGTTCCGCGGCGCCGAGGAGGGCTCGGGCGCGGTGCGCCTGCGGGTCCCCGACGAGGGCACCACCATGGTGCGCGACGTGATCCGCGGCGAGACGGCGTTCGAGAACGCGCTGCTCGACGACCTCGTGATCGCGCGCGCGGACGGCACGCCGGTCTACCACCTCGCGGTGGTGGTCGACGACGCCGACGCCGGCATCACGCACGTCGTCCGCGGCGCCGACCACTACTCCAACACCCCCAAGCAGATGCTCATCCAGGAGGCGATGGGCGCGCCGACGCCGGTCTACGGCCACCTCCCGCTCCTCCACGGGCCGGATGGCAAGAAGCTCTCCAAGCGGCACGGCGCCACTTCGGTCCAGGACCTGCGCGACGCCGGCTACCTGCCCGAGGCGGTGCTCAACTACATCGCGCTGCTCGGCTGGGGCTACGACGAGGAGACCACCTTCCACACCATCCCCGAGCTCCAGGAGCGCTTCCGGCTCGAGCGCGTCTCCAAGTCGCCCGCCGTCTTCGACGAGCAGAAGCTGCGCTGGATGAACGGCCGCTACCTGCGGGAGATGGACCTCGACGAGCTGACCGCGCGGCTCGAGACACACACGGGGCGGTCGGGACTGCGCGACGCCGTCGCGATCTCGCAGGACAAGATCTCGACCCTGGCGGAGTTCTGGCCGCTCGCGCACTTCTTCTTCGACGGCCCGGCCGACGATCCCGCGGCCCGCGAGCGGGTGCTGGAGGCCCCCGGCGGCCGTGACGCGCTGGTCGGCGCCCGGGCCGCGCTCGAGGAGCTTCCCGAGCCGTGGACCGAGGACTCCGTGCAGGCGGCGCTCGACGGCGCGGCCGAGCGGCTCGGCCTCAAGCGCAAGCAGGTCTTCCAGCCGTTGCGGGTGGCCGTCGCCGGAACGACCGTCTCACCGGGTATCTTCGAGACAATCGCGCTGCTCGGGCGCGGCGAGACCCTTACGAGGGTGGACCATGCGCTCAACGGGAGGAGGGTGAGTTGAATCGGCGGGAAGGCGGGGTCGGCGGCTCAACGATCCGTCCAGAGATGCCGATAGAGGGTGAAGGCCGGGGCGATCCCGGCACGCCGCCTCCCGAGCCACCGTTCGTGACGCCCGAAGACCGCCTGATGCCGCCCTCCGCACCCCCCGCCTCGCCTCCCAGGGCGCCCGCCCGCGAGACGGGTTCACGCGAGCCGTATTCCGTCGTCGGCCGCTCCCGCAACGAGGGCCACGGCAAGCGCCTGACCGCCGCGTTCGAGGCGCTCGAGGTGTTTCCGGCGCTCGCCGAGTCGCGCAACCGGCTGCTCGAGCTCGTCTCCGAGGAGCGGCCCTCGACCGGCGAGGTCGTGCGCGCCATCGAGTCCGACGTCGCGCTCGTCATCTCCGTCCTGCGGCTCGCCAACGGGTTCGAGTCGCCGCACCGCGGCCAGGTCGAGTCGATCGTCGGCTCGGTCGAGGTGCTCTCTCCCGAGGCCGTCCAGGGGCTCGCCGCCAACGCCGAGACGTTCGAGTTCTTCGAGCGCGGCAAGACGTGGGACGCCGCGCCCGAGCGCTTCCGCCTGCACGCGGTCGCCGTCCAGCGCGCGGCCGATCGCCTGGCCGCCGCGTCCGGCTACGCGCACCGCGACCGCCTGCTCGTCACGGCGCTGCTCCACGACGTCGGCAAGCTCGTGCTCATGCACGCCTATCCGGGCTACCCACGCCAGGTCCACGGGCCGGCGCGCACCCCGGAGGAGCGGCTGCACTACGAGCGCCGCGAGCTGGGCGTCGACCACGCGCTGGTCGGCGGCGTCCTCGCCCGCCGCTGGAACATGCCGAAGGCCGTCGCCTCGGCGATCGAGCGCCACCACGCCGACGACGCCGACGGCGACAGCGCGTTCGTCCGCCTCGCGGACATGCTCGCGCACTACTCGCAGGGCTCGCCGGTCTCCTCGACCGAGCTCCTGAAGGCCGCCCGCGCCGTCGGCTTCGGGCCGAGCGAGCTGCGCGCCGTCCTCTACGACCTTCCGTACCCGAGCAAGGACCGCCCCCGCTCGGTGGAGCCGTGCCCGCTCTCGACGCGCGAGCTCGAGGTGCTCAGGCGGCTTGCGCAGGGCATGGTCTACAAGCAGATCGCGCTCGAGCTCTCGCTCTCCACGAGCACGGTGCGAACCCACCTGCACAACATCTACGGCAAGCTCGGCGCGGTCGACCGCGCCCAGGCCGTGCTCCACGCTACCGAGCGCGGCTGGCTCTAGTCCGGCGCTGGTAGAGCGCCGCCGCGATCGCGACGCCGGCGGCGTCGACCAGCACGTCGACCGGGGTGCCGTGGCGACCGGTCACGAACGTCTGGTGGATCTCGTCGGTGGCGGCGTAGGCGAGCGTGATGGCCGCCGCGGCGAGCCCGTGGTCGCGGCCGAGCGCGCGCAGCCAGAGCAGCCACAGCAGGCCGTATTCGGCCATGTGGGCGAGCTTGCGGAGCACGAGATCCCACGTCCCGAGGCCGGTGCTCAGGTCCGGCTGGGCTGAGAAGAAGAAGATCACGCCCATCAGCGCCAGCGGCGGGCCGAAGCGGGAGAGTGCGCGCATCGGCCGCTGATGGTGGCAGGATGAGGGGGTGCTCTCGATCACCACGAAGTCCCCGTACGCGGTCCGCGCGCTGGCGGAGCTGGCGCGCAGCGGCGGCGCCGGCCCGGTCCCGATCGGCGAGCTGGCCAAGCGCCGCGACATCCCCGTCCAGTTCCTCGAGCAGCTCTTCGCCGCGCTGCGCCGCGCGGGCGTCCTGAAGTCCCAGCGCGGCGTGAAGGGCGGCTACTCCTTCGCCCGCGACCCCTCGACGGTCACCGTGCTCGAGGTCGTCGAGCTGCTCGACGGCCCGCTCGGCGCCGACGCGAACGGGATCTTCTCCGAGGCCGCGGCGGCGGCCCGCGCGGTCCTCGAAGCGGCCACGATCGCCGAGATCGTCGAGCGCGAGAACCGCCAGGCCGGCGCGCACATGTACTACATCTAGCGGTCCCGGAGCGGGGAGGCGGCGCGCGCCCCGTACGTCTGGAGATCCGTCCCCGTGGCGCGCGCCGTCCCTTACGTGTGAGAACGCCGAGACGGTCGTATGGTTCGGCGCCGCGAACGCGCGTGTCAGAAATCGGTCCCGCGGGCTTCGGCCCGTGGCCGGCGGTCGAGGCTGCTCGGTGACACCGCGTCGACGGCCACCGGTGGCTGCTCCCGTCCGGCTTGCCGCGTAGTCTGCGAACATGCGTTCGATTGGTGCGACAACGGTGCCGCTCGAGCTCCTCGAGCGGGAGATCACGGATCTGGCGTGCCGGATCCATGCGGCGACGTGCCGCTGGCTGGAGCTGGTCGCCGAGTACGACCGGCGGGAGGGGTGGGCGCAGTGGGGCTGCAAGTCGTGCGCGCACTGGATCTCGCACCAGTGCGGGATCGCGCCGGGTGCGGCGCGCGAGCAGGTGCGGGTGGCGCGCCGGCTTCAGGAGCTGCCGGTCGTCCGGGCGGCTTTCGCGCGCGGTGAGCTGAGCTACTCGAAGGCGCGGGCGCTCACGCGCGTGGAGAACGTCGAGCGCGAGGAGGATCTGCTCGAGCTCGCACGGCACGCGACCGCGTCGCAGCTCGAGCGGCTCGTTCGCGGCCACCGGCGCGTGGTCGCCACCGAGCGCGCCGCGGCCGGCGGTCGCCCGGAGCGCTGGGTGTCCGTCGAGCACGACGACGATGGCGCGCTGCTCCTCCAGGCGCGGCTGCCGGCGGAGGAGGGAGCGCTCGTGCTCGCTGCGCTCGACGCTGCGCGCGACGAGCTGGCCGCCGCGGACGTCTCCGCGGAGACGCCTACGTGCAAGGGCGACGTCTCCGCGGAGACGCCTCTTCCTCGTCCTCCCGTGGCTCGGGCCGACGCGCTGCTGGCGCTGGCCGACGGGTATCTCGCCGGTGACCGCGGCTCGCGGACCGGCGGGGATCGGTACCAGGTGGTCGTCCACGTCGACACCGCGACGCTCAGCGGCCAGGAGGGCGGGGCACGCTGCGAGATCGACCATGGCCCGCCGCTGGCCGCCTCGGTCGCGCGGCGGTTGGCGTGCGACGCCGCGCTCGTGCACGTCCTCGAACGCGACGGGACGCCCCTCGACGTCGGCCGCAAGACGCGCAGCGTCCCGCCGGCGCTGCGGCGTGCGCTCGCCGCTCGGGACGGCGGCTGCCGGTTCCCCGGCTGCACGAGCCATCGGTTCGTCGACGCCCACCACATCGAGCACTGGGCCGACGGTGGGCGCACGAAGCTCGGCAACCTCGTCCTGCTCTGCCGCCACCATCACCGGCTCCTGCACGAGGGCGGCTACACCCTCTCGAGCAGCGGAGGGCGGCTGACGTTCCGCCGCCCGGACGGCCGCCGCATCCACGCCTGCCCGCAGCCGCCCCGCGGCCGGCATGGGCCGCTGCGCGCCACCCGTCGACCCGACGCATGCGTGCCGCTCTCAGGCGACCCGCTGAACCTGGTCTATGGCGTCGACGCCATGCTCGATTTCGCGCCCGTTGCGAGCGGAGAGCCGCCCGGCGTGTGACGGACGGATACGGTCCCGTGATGCGCAGAGCCACGATCGTGCTGACCCTGATCCTCGCCGCCGCCCTCGCGCCGGCGAGCCCCGCCGCCGCCCAGGACGTCCGCAAGGGCCCGAGGGGCGACGCGTTCTACTCGCCTCCCAAGCCCCTGAACGGCCGGCACGGCAGCCTGATCTGGGCGCGCCGGCAGACGGGTCCGGACGCCCTGAAGCGCAACGCGCGGTTGCTGCTCTACCGCTCCAAGAGCGTCGACGGCGACGTCGTGGCCGTCTCCGGCTCGCTGACGCTGCCGCGCGGGCGCAAGCCGCGCGGCGGCTGGCCGGTGGTCACGTACGCGCCCGGCACGGTCGGGATCGCGGACGCCTGTGCGCCGACCCGCGGCTACGACGCGGATCAGCTCGTGAGCTACGCGTATCCGCTTCTGCGCCGCTTCCTCCGGGCCGGCTTCGCCGTGGTGCGCACCGACTACGAGGGCCTCGGCACGCCGGGCGTGCATCCGTTCCTGGTCGGCCGCTCGGAGGGCCGCAGCGTGCTCGACGCGGTGCGCGCCGCTCGACAGCTCGACCCGCGCCTGTCACGGCGGTTCGTGATCGCCGGCCACTCGCAGGGCGGGCATGCCGCGCTGTTCGCCGCTGACCTAGCGCCCCGCTGGGTACCGGACCTCCGCCTGCGCGGGACCGTGGCGCTCGCGCCCGCCTCGCATCTCGGCCTCCAGTTCGAGCTCACGCGGTCGCTGTCGAATCCCGGCGGCGGCCTGGGGTCGTTCGTGGCGCTCGGCCTACGTGCCACAGATGTCGTGGCGCCCCAGCTCAACGTGCCGCAGCTGCTCACCGACCGCGCCCGCGCTCTGTACCCCCAGACGCTGCGCCGCTGCCACGACGCCCTCCAGATGGCCGACTCGTTCGGCGGCGTGCCGCTCAACGAGATCCTGCGCGGCGACGTCGACCTCGACCCGGCTGTTCGACGTCATCAGCGCCCAGGATCCCGAGCGCCTGACGCTGAAGGGCCGGGTCCGTGTCCTGCAAGGCACCGCGGACGGCACGGTGCTCGCGAACTTCACGACGCAGCTCGTCGAGGACTACCGCGAGCGCGACACGAAGGTCGCGTACACGACGTACGACGGCGTCAGCCATGCCGGCGTCATCGAGGCGGCCGGCGCCGACGCGACGAGGTGGATCAGGCAGCGCCTGGGCTGACTCAGGCGGCGCCGGCCCGCTCGGGCTCGGGCGCGAAGAACGGCGTGGAGACGTAGCGCTCGCCCGAGTCCGGGAGCACGACGACGATCCGGGCGCCCTGGGCCTCGGGGCGCGCGGCGATCTCGAGCGCGGCCCAGAGCGCCGCGCCGCAGGAGATGCCGGCCAGGACGCCCTCGCGGCGGGCGACCAGGCGCGCGGTCTCGATCGCGTCCTCGTCGTCGACGGCCATGACCTGGTCGAGTAGCGAGCGGTCGAGCACCGGGGGCACGAAGCCGGCTCCGATGCCCTGGATCTTGTGCGGTCCCGGGTCGCGGCCGGAGAGCACCGCCGACGAGGCCGGCTCGACCGCGATCACCTTGAGCTGCGGATTGCGCTCCTTCAGGTACGAGCCCGCGCCGGTGATCGTGCCGCCGGTGCCGACGCCCGCGACGAGGTAGTCGACCTTGCCGTCGAGCGCCTCCCAGATCTCCGGGCCGGTGGAGCGGCGGTGCGCCTCCGGGTTGGCCGGGTTGGAGAACTGGTCGGGGAGCCAGGCGTCGCCGTCGCGGGCGAGCGCCTGGGCGGCGGCCACCGCCTCGTTCATGCCGCCGAGCGACTCGGTGACCTGCACCGTGGCGCCGTAGAGCCGCAGCAGGCCCTCCCGCTCGCGGCTCATGCCCTGCGGGAGCGTGAGCACGAGGTCGTAGCCGCGGGCCGCGCACACGAACGCCAGCGCGATGCCGGTGTTCCCGCTCGTGGCCTCGACGATCGTCGTGCGGCCGGGCTCGATCCGTCCCTCCGCCTCCGCCGCCTCGATCATCGCGACGCCGATCCGGTCCTTCACCGAGCCGCCGGGATTGAACATCTCGAGCTTGGCGAAGACGCTGACGCCCTCTGGGGCGATGCGGGTGAGCTGCACCATCGGCGTGCGGCCGACGTGGTCGGCAATGTTGATCGGGATAGGCGGCATTCGTCGCGATCCAGGCTACCGGCCCGGGCCGCGTCACAATCCGTGGGATGGTCGAGCTCGCACCAGGCGACGAATTCGCGGGATGCCGGATCGAGGCGGTCGCCGGGCGCGGCGGCATGGGCGTCGTGTACCGGGCGACCGAGCTGAGCCTCGGCCGGCCCGTGGCGCTCAAACTGCTGGCCCCCGAGCGCGCCGGCGATCAGGAGTTCCGAGACCGCTTCCAGCGCGAGTCGCGGATGGCCGCCGCGATCGACCACCCGAACGTGATCCCCGTCTACGCGGCCGGCGAGCACGACGGCTCGCTCTATCTCGTGATGCGCTACGTCGGCGGGACCGACCTCCATGCGCTGCTGCGGGAGCGGGGAGCGCTCGAGCCCGAGCTCGCGGCCGAGCTGGTCGCCCAGGTGGCAGCGGGGCTCGACGCCGCCCACGCCGCCGGGCTGGTGCATCGCGATGTCAAGCCCGCGAACGTGCTGCTCGCCGGCGACCACGCCTATCTGAGCGACTTCGGGCTCACGCGGCTGGCGGGATCGGACACTCAGCTGACGCAGTCCGGCCAGTGGATCGGCTCCGTCGAGTACTGCTCGCCCGAGCAGCTGCGGGGCGAGCGGACCGACGCACGCGCCGACGTCTACTCGCTCGGGTGCGTGCTCCACGCCGCGCTCACGGGAGGGCCGCCGTTCGCCCACGGCACCGTGCCGGCGACGATGCACGCCCACCTCTACGAGGACCCGGCGCCGCCGTCCGAACGTGGGGCCCCGCGGGAGTTCGACCGCGTCGTCGCCCGCGCGATGGCCAAGGATCCCGCCGACCGCTACCCGTCGACGGGCGACCTCGGCCGGGCCGTGCTCGCCGCCGCCCGCGGGGAGCGCGTCACGGAGTCCGAGCGCAGCGTCGCCGTCGGTCCCGCCGCCCCGAATGGCGCCGGGAACGGCGACGTCACGCGGGTGATCGGCGACGAGGAACTGACGGCGTGGGACGCGGCGGCGCACGAGCCGACCGGCGTGACCGCCGCGAAGCCGCTCGTTCCCGAGCCAGGCGGCGACGATGCTGGCGACCGCCGCGTGATCCGGCCGCGCCGGTGGCCCGCCCGCGCGGCGGTGGCGGTCGCCGCCTTCGCCGGCCTCGTGGCCGTCGGGCTCCTCGCCGGCGTGCTGCTCGGCGACCCCGGCGGCGCCTCCGCCCGGACCGGACCGCTGAGCGAGGACGAGGTCCGTGACGCCGCGCAGGCGTTCGGGGACGCGTACGAGGACGAGGATCCCGCCGCGCTGCGGCGGACGCTCGCGCGCGACGTCGTCCGCGTGCTGCCCGGCGGGCGCAGCCAGGGCCGGGAGCAGGTCGTCGACCAGTACGCCCGCCAGTTCGACGGCAAGGTGGAGGGCTACGACCTCGCGGACCTCGAGGTCCGGGGTGGCCGGGCCGGGCGCGCGAGCGGCAGCTACCGGGTCGATCGCGACGGCGGCAACCCGTACGAAGGGCGCATCGTGTTCGGGGTAGTGCGCGAGCGCGGCGAGCCGAGGATCGCGCTCATCGCCGCGACGCCCCGCTCCTAGTCAGCACTGCTTGCCGATCGTGAGCAGCACGGTCGTGCCGCGCCGGACCTCGGTGCCCGCCTCCGGGTCCTGCTCGCAGACGGCCGGCTCGCCCGGCAGCAGCTCGTCGAAGAACCCGCCGTCGTCCTCCACCTTGGCCTGCAGGCCCGCGTCCCCGAGCCGCGACTCGGCCGCCTCGACCTCGAGGCCGCCGACGTCGGGCACCTCGACCGGCAGCTCCCGCGTGACGCGGATGGCGGTGAGCGCCGGGGCCCGTCCGCGGGCCGAGGCGATGACGTCGATCACGTTGGCCCCCGGGTCGAGCGGGACGTCGGCGACGAACTCGTCCCCCTCCACCTCGGCCACGCTCCCGTTGACCCGCACCGCCGAGCCGGCGGGAGCGACCGAGCCCGCCACCCGCACCGAGTCGGTGCGCACGACCGCCTCGTCCGCCGGCTCCCTCACGTCGACCACGACCGGCGCGAGCGCTCGCTGCGCAGGCGGATCGTCACCCCCGCCGCAGCCCGCGACGGCAAGGCAGGCGGTGACGAGGACGAGCCGAGCGCGCATGCGGGGACTCAGGCTAGTGTCAGACCTCGGTCCCCGCTCAACGAATCGGCGCAAATGCGGTGGCACTACGCGGGCACAAAGGGAGGCGAGGCGGTGATACGCCGACAAACGGCTGAGGTGGCCGCTACCCGGTGATCGGGCGGTCGCCGTCGAGGCACCATGCCTCGACCGCCGGCCACGGGCCGAAGCCTGCCTCGGGGTTGAGGTGACCGCCGCCGTGCAGGAGGTCGACCGGGATGCCCAGAGGCTCTCCGTAGAGGTTCGGCCGCGCCCTCCGGGCAGTACGGGTCGTCATCGGAGCAGACGAGCCTCGCGCCGTCGCTCAGCGCAGGGAGCGGCACCGGGAAGAAGCCCTGGATCTCGGGAAGGCCCGCGGCCTCTGAGGGTGGGGCGGCGAGGAGGACGCGGTCCGCCTGGGTGCCGCCGTCGGCCACGTGGTGGAGGTAGAGCAGGCAGGCCAGCGAGTGGCAGACGAGGACGACCTCGCCGTTGGGCAGGGCGGCCAGCTCGCCGTCGAGCGTCGCTCGCCAGGCGGGCAAGGAGGGAAGGTCGGCGTCCGGCAGGTCCGGGTAGGCGACCCGCTCGCCGTCCGCGCGCAGGCGAGCGGCCAGCCACGTCTGCCAGTGGCCCGGCCCCGAGCTCCCAAGGCCGTGCAGGATGAGAAAGGAGCGGGCGGCCACCACCGCTACCGTAACCCGCGTGGCGGTTCTAACGCTGACGATCTGGATCGTGCGCCGATGAACGACCGCCGCGCCTTCTTCCGCGGCCTCGCGGGAGCGGCACGAAACGTGGCGCGACCGGAGGAGGAGGAGACGATCCGGGTGACCGCCGACCCCTGGCTGGAGCGCTACTCGCGCCAGCTCGTGCTCCCCCAGTGGAGCGAGGAGGCGCAGCGGCGGATCGGGGAGGCCGGCGTGCTGGTCGTGGGCGCCGGGGCGCTCGGGTCGCCGGTCGCCACGTACCTCGCGGGGGCGGGCGTCGGGCGCCTCGGGCTGGTCGACGACGGCGAGGTCGAGCTCTCCAACCTCCACCGCCAGCACCTGCATTTCACGCCCGACATCGGCGTGCCCAAGGCCCACAGCGCGGTCGCCAAGCTCGGCTTCCTCAACCCGGAGGTGGTGATCGAGCCCTACCAGGCGCGCTTCAACCCGGCGATGCTCGAAGGCCAGGACCTCGTCGTCGACTGCACGGACTCGTTCGAGAGCCGGTACGCGATCAACGCGGCGTGCTGCGACGCCGGCGTCCCGCTCGTCGAGGGCGGCGTGACCGGCCTCACCGGCCTCGTGATGGCCATTCGCCCCGGCGAGACCGCCTGCTACCGCTGCGCGTTCCCGGACCCGCCACCGCCCGGGCCCAGCTGCGCGGAGGCCGGCGTCCTCGGCCCGGCCGCGGGCGTCGTCGGCTCGCTCCAGGCGCTCGAGGGGCTCAAGCTGCTCGCCGGTCTCCCGGCGCTCACGGACGCCTTCCTCCAGATCGACCTGGCCACGCTCGACTTCCTGCGCGTCAGGACCACCCGCCGCCAGGATTGCCGAGACTGCTCGCGGCGTAGTCTGTAGGCAGATGCTGGGGATCGGGACCCTCCGCCGGGTGGCGGGCGAGCTGCGCCGCGACGTCAGGGCCGCGTACGAGCGCGATCCCGCCGCGAAGGGCGTCAGCGCCGTCGAGGTGCTCGCGGCGTGGCCGGGAGTGCACGCGCTGCTCAGCCATCGCGTCGCCCATGCCCTCCACGCGGCCGGGGTGCCGGTGGCCCCGCGCGCGCTCGCGTACGCGTCGCGCTCGCTGACCGGGATCGAGATCCACCCGGCGGCGAAGGTCGGCGACGGCCTCTTCATCGACCACGGCATGGGCGTGGTGATCGGGGAGACGGCCGAGGTGGGGGACACCGTGACCATGTACCAGGGCGTCACGCTCGGCGGCACCGGGTTCGCCACCGGCAAGCGCCACCCGACTGTGCAGGACAACGTGACGATCGGCTCGGGAGCCAAGCTCCTGGGCCCGATCACGATCGGCCACGGCGCCAAGATCGGCGCCAACGCGGTCGTCATCCATGACGTGCCGCCGAACTCCACCGTCGTCGGAAACCCCGGGCACCCGGTGCGGGTCGAGGGGCGCCGCCCCGAGGGTCCGGACGCCGACTGGGTCCACCTTCCCGACCCGATCGCCGACGCGCTCAAGCAGCTCTCGCGGCGCATCGCCGAGCTCGAGCGCGAGCTCGCCGCCGTGCGCGGCGAGGACCCGGCAGGCCAGGCCGACGTCGTGCCGCTGCGCCCCGTCGGCGGCCCGAGTCCCGCGGGTGGCTAGCTTCTCCCACACCATCGAGGTCTCGCAGCCGCCGGAGGAGGTATTCCCGTGGCTGCTCGAGCAGGACAAGGTCCCGCGCTGGACCGGGCACCTCGAGCGCTACGAGCAGCTCGACGGCGCGCTCGGCACGGGCTCCCGGGTGCGCCAGGTGCTGGTGATCAGCGGCCGCACGTTCGACGTCGAGCTGGAGATCACCCGCTACGACCCGCCGGATGGCGCCGAGACGCGGTTCGAGACGAACGGGATCAAGGTCGTCTCCACGTACGCCCTCCAGCCTGCCGGCACGGGCACCCGGCTCACGCAGTCGCTCGAGGCCAAGGCCGGAGGCTTCACCGCGAAGATGCTGCTCCCGGTGGTGCAGCCGCGGCTCGAGCAGAAGCTCACCGAGGACCTCGACCGGCTGCGGGCGGAGCTCTCATGAGAGCGCTCGCTGCGATCGTCGCCTTCCTTCTCCTCGCCGCCCCGGCGGCGGCCCAGGACTCCGTCGACCAGGTGGCCGCGGCGCTCCGGGACGATCCCGTCTTCGTCGACCCGGACGCCGAGATGGCGCTGTCGGCGGGCGAGGCGGACGCGGTCCGCGAGCGCATCGACGGCAACCTCTACGTGGCGGTGCTGCCCGCCTCGGCCGGCGCCGCCGACGAGCTGGCGGCCGAGCTGCGCTCGCGTCTGGGCGGCTCGGTGGGAGTCGTGGCCGGCAACCGCTTCCGCGTGGACGGCACGGCCGGTGCCGAACGGGCGGCCGACGCCGCCTTCGACGCCTCGAGCCGCGACGGCGCCGGAGCGGTGCTCCTCGACTTCGTCGAGCGCGCGAGCGGCGCGCAGCCGAGCGGGGGCGGCGGCGGACGACGGCGGCGGCGGGGGCGCGGGCGGCCTCATCGTGCTCGGGCTCGCGGGCGCGGGCGGCGCGGCCCTGCTCGTGCGCCGCCGCCGTCGCCGCCAGGCCGAGGCGGTCGAGTTCGCCGAGGTCAAGGAGAACGCGCGCGACGACCTCGTCGCGCTCGGTGACGACATCCGCGCGCTCGACCTCGACATCGAGATGCCCGGCGTCCCGCCCGACGCGCGCGCCGACTACGACCGCGCGGTCAACGCGTACGACACGGCCGACCGGTCGTGGAGGGTCGCCCGCAGGCCGCGCGACCTCGAGCCGGTGGGCTCTGCGCTCGAGGAGGGCCGCTGGGCGATGAGCTCGTCGAAGGCGCGGCTCGAAGGCGCCGAGCCGCCCGAGCGCCGCTCGCCGTGCTTCTTCGACCCCCGCCACGGCCCGTCGACCCGCGACGTGGAGTGGGCGCCGCCGTATGGCGAGTCGCGTCTCGTGCCCGCCTGCGAGGCCGACGCCGTGCGGATCGAGGAGGGAGAGGACCCGCAGACTCGCGAGGTCACCGTCGGCGGCGAGCGGATGCCCTACTGGGCGGCCGGGCCGATGTACGCGCCGTTCATCGGCGGCTTCTTCGGCGCGAGCCTGTTGCCCGGGCTGATGATCGGCACGATGCTCGGCGACGGGTTCAGCGGCGGCGGCGGCGACGTCGGCGGCGGCTTCGGCGGGGACTTCGGCGGCGGCGACTTCGGGGGCGGCGACTTCGGCGGCGGCTTCGGCGGCGGGGACTTCTAGCTACTCCAGGTACTCGTACGCCGGCAGCGTGAGGAACTCGGGGAAGTCGTCGTGCAGCGTCACGCGCTCGAAGACGTCGCGCGTCTCCTGCGGCCGGCCGCGCTCCCAGACCTCGTCGCCGACCTCGTCGTGGATGCGCTGCATCTCCTGCTCGAGTACCTCGACCACGTGCTCGCGGGAGAACTTCCCGTGCCGGATCCACTGCCAGATCTGCGAGCGGGAGATCTCGGCCGTCGCCGCGTCCTCCATCAGGTTGTTGATGCCCGCGGCGCCGCGGCCGCCGAGCCAGAACGAGATGTACTGGAAGCCGACGCTGACGTCGCTGCGCAGCCCCTCCTCGGTGATCTCGCCGGGGGTCGATGCGGCGTCGAGCAGCTGCTCGGTCGTGACGTCCACGTCGTCGCGCTTGCGATCGATCTGGTTGGGCTTGTCGCCGAGGACCTTGTCGAACTCCTCCAGCGCCACCTGCACGACGTCCGGGTGCGCGACCCAGGTGCCGTCGAAGCCCGCCTCGGCCTCGCGCTTCTTGTCCTCGTGCACGGCCTGGATCGCCCGCTCGTTCGCCTCGGCGTCCTTGCGCGAGGGGATCAGCGCGGCCATCCCGCCCATCCCGAACGCGCCGCGGGCGTGGCAGGTCTTGACCAGCAGCTCGGTGTACGCGCGCATGAACGGGACCGTCATCTTCACGTCGGTGCGGTCCGGGAGCACGAACGCCGGGTCGTCGCGGAAGCACTTGATCATCGAGAAGATGTAGTCCCAGCGGCCGGCGTTGAGCCCGTACGAGTGGTCGCGCAGCTCGTAGAGGATCTCGTCCATCTGGAACGCCGCGGGCAGCGTCTCGATCAGCACGGTGGCGCGGATCGTGCGCGCGGGTACGCCGAGCGCGTCCTCGGTGAACGAGAAGATCTCGTTCCAGAGCCGCGCCTCGAGGTGGTGCTCGAGCTTCGGGAGGTACAGGTAGAGGCCGAGCCCCTTGTCGTGCAGGCGGCGCGCGTTGTGGAAGGCGTGCAGCCCGAAGTCGACCAGCGCGCCGCTCACCGGCTCGCCGTCGATCCGCAGGTGCTTCTCCGGCAGGTGCCAGCCGCGGGGACGCACGAGCAGCGTCGCGATCTCCTCGTTCAGCTCGTAGTGGCGGCCGTCGGAGCTGTCATAGGTGATCGTCCCGTCGATCGCGTCGATGAGGTTCACATGCCCCTCGATCTGGTTCTGCCAGGTGGGGGAGTTCGCGTCCTCGAAGTCGGCCATGAAGCCGCGCGCGCCCGAGTTGAGCGCGTTGATGACGAGCTTGCGGTCGGTCGGGCCGGTGATCTCAACGCGCCGGTCCTCGTAGTCGGCGCGCGGCGGCGCGACCTGCCAGTCGCCCTCGCGGATCTCGCGCGTCTCCTCGAGGAAGCCGGACGGCGCCCCGCGCTCGCTGCGGGCCTGGAGGGCCGCGTTGCGGCGGGCGCCGAACTGGGCGTGCAGGTCGCCCACGAAGGCCAGCGCGTCGTCCGACAGGATGCTGGCGAGGCGTTCGTCGGTCGGCGCGATGTCGAGGCTCAAGGTCGGCTCCCTCGGATCGAATGGTCGAGCAGGGTCATGGGGTGGTGGATCGGGACGGGCTGCTCCAGGTACGCGGAGATCTGGATCGCGCAGCCCGGGTTGGCGGCGGCGATCGCGTCGGCGCCCGTGGCGGCCAGGTTCGCGGCCTTGCGGCGTCCGAGCTTCGCCGCCGGCTCGGGCTGGACGAGGTTGTAGATGCCGGCCGAGCCGCAGCACAGCTCCCAATCGGCGGGCTCGACGAGCTCGAGCCCAGGGATGCCGCGCAGCAGGGCGCGCGGCTGCTCGCGCACGCCCTGGGCGTGGGCGAGGTGGCACGCGTCGTGGTAGGCCACCTTGAGCGGGAGCGGATGGCGGGTGGCGCGCGGCTCGTCCTCGGCGAGCAGCTCGTGCACGTCGAGCACCTTGGCCGAGAACGCCTCGGCGCGCTCGTCGCCCTCGAACAGGTAGCCGTACTCCTTCATCGCCGACCCGCAGCCGGCCACGTTGACCACCACGCGGTCGAAGCCCGCGTAGGCGTCGATGGTGCGGCGGGCGAGCTCCCGCGCCTCGTCCTCGACGCCGGTGTGGAGCTGGAGCGCGCCGCAGCAGCGCGGCTGCCGGGGCGCGTGGACCTCCCAGCCCTCGGCGGCCAGCACGCGCACGGTGGCGGCGTTGACGTCGTTGAAGAAGACGCGCTGCACGCAGCCCTGCATCAGCGCGACGCGCCCCCGCCGCTCGCCGACGGCCGGCGTGACCTCCGGCAGCCGCCGCATGGCCGCCCGCACGCCGACCTTCGGGGCGAGGTGGCCGAACGGCTTCTTGATCGGGAGCGCCATGAACGGCACGGCGGCCCGCAGCCGGCCGGGGTGCGTGAAGAGCGCGAAGATGCCCTTGCGCAGCAGCCGCTCGCGCCGTGAGCGGGGGCCGTGGCGCTCGATCTGCGGGCGCGCCCGCTCGATCAGCCGGTCGTACTGGACGCCCGACGGGCAGGCGGTCACGCACGCCATGCAGCCGAGGCAGCGGTCCAGGTGCGTGGTCATCTCCGGGGAGACCTCGGTCCCCTCCTCGTGGCCGATCCGCATGAGCACGATCCGGCCGCGCGGCGAGTCCATCTCCTCCTCGAAGACCGCGTAGCTGGGGCACGTCGGCAGGCAGAAGCCGCAGTGCACGCAGTCCTTGATGAGGTCGAGCTCGGGCGGCCGGGTGTCGTCCCAGGCGGTGGTCATAGGCCTCCTACGAAGGTGCCGGGCCGGAATGCGCCGGCGGGGTCGAAGCGCTGCTTGACGCGGCGCATCACGGCCAGCGCGCCGGGATCGACGCTGGGCCACGGGTCGTCCACCCGGTCAGCGCCGTCGAGCACCGTGCAGGCGCGCGGGAACATCGCCTCGCGCAGCGGCGCGACGGCCTCGGGGCCGGGAAGCGAGACCCAGGAGAGGCCCACGGCGGCGCGGGAGACCAGCGAGCCGCCCGCTGGGAGCGCGCCGATCAAGGTGGGGAGGTCGGTCGGACGGCCGCTCACCTTCACCACGATGTCGGCGCGCTGGCGGTCGCGCAGCTCGGCCCAGCGGTCGGCGTCGTCCTCGTCGAGCTCGGTGTCGAGCCCGACGTGCTCGCGAGCGGCCTGCGCGCGCTCGTGGGCCGTGGCGCCGCCGAAGCGCAGGTCGAGCCGCCCGGAGCCGTCGCGCCACGAGACGTCGAGCGAGTCGGCCTCGAGCGGGAGCGCGGCCAGGCGCGCCGCGGCGCCGGTCAGGGCCGCCGGGTCGTCGCTCGCCGCGGTCACCGTCGCCGTGTGGACCGGCGAGGGATGCAGGCGCAGGGCGACCCGCGCGATCAGCCCGAGGGTCCCGAACGAGCCCGCGAACAGCTTCGCGAGGTCGTACCCGGCGACGTTCTTGATCACCTTGCCGCCCGACTTGGCGATCGCGCCGTCCGACAGCACGACGGTGACCCCGACGACGAGGTCGCGCACGCCGCCGTAGCGGTGGCGGAGCGGCCCGGAGTCGTTCGTCGCCATCACCCCGCCGATCGTCGCGCCCGTCCCCAACGGCGGGTCGAGGGCGAGCATCTGGCCCGCGGCGCCGAAGGCGGCCTGCGCCTCCACCAGCGGCACGCCGGCCTCGAGGATCGCCGTGAAGTCGCCCTCGTTGTGCTCGAGGATGCGGTTCAGGCCGCGGGTGTCGAGGTCCCACGCGTCGCCGCGCGGGCTCCAGCCGAGCTTCGTGCCGCCGCCTCGGGGACGCACGGCGTCGTGGGAGCGGATCGCGGCGGCGGCCTCCTCGACCGTCATCACATGCGCTCGGCCAGGCCCGCCGCTTCCAGCGGATGCTGCCGGTACTCGCCGGGGACCTCGCCGCACAGCCGCGGCGTCGGCATCACCTTGCCGGGGTTCGCGAGGCCGGCGGGGTCGAACGCGCAGCGCAGGCGCTGGAACGCGTCGAGGTCGGCCTCCCCGAACATCTTCGGCATGTGCCGCTTCTTGTCGACCCCGACGCCGTGCTCGCCGGTGATCGAGCCGCCGGCCTCGAGGCAGACCTCGAGGATGCGGCCGGAGAGCTCCTCGGCGCGCGCGGCCTCGCCGTCGACGGCGCCGTCGAAGCACACGAGCGGGTGCAGGTTGCCGTCGCCGGCGTGGAACACGTTGGCGACGATCAGCCCGTACTCGCGGCCCAGCTCGTCGATCCGCTCGAGCACCTGCGGGAGCGTGGTGCGCGGGATCACGCCGTCCTGCACGAAGTAGTTCGGCGAGATCCGGCCCATGGCGGCGAACGCCGCCTTGCGGGCCTTCCAGAAGCGCTGGCGCTCGGCCTCGTCGCGCGCGACCCGCACGTCGTCGGAGCCGCGGCGGACGCAGATGGCCGAGACCTCCTCGAAGCGCGCGTCGCACTCCCGCTCGGCGCCGTCGAGCTCCACCAGCAGCGCCGCGCCCCGCATCGGGAACCCGGCGTGGGCCGCCTGCTCGGCCGCCTCGATCGCCTTGGCGTCCATCATCTCGATCGCGCCGGGCACGACGCCGCCCTGCACGATGTCCGACACCGCCTCGCCGGCCTCGCGCGTGGAGTCGAAGAACGCGACCAGCGTGCGCACGCTCTCGGGCGACGGCACGATCCGCAGCCAGACCTTGGTGGCCACGCCGAGCGTGCCCTCCGACCCGACGAACGCGCCGAGCAGGTCGTAGCCGGGAGGATCGAGCTCGCGGCCGCCGACCTGGACCATCTCGCCGTCCGGGAGCACCAGCTCGAGCCCGGTGACGTAGTTGGTCGTGAAGCCGTACTTGAAGCAGTGCGCGCCGCCCGAGTTCTCGGCGACGTTGCCGCCGATCGAGCAGACGATCTGGCTCGACGGGTCGGGCGGGTAGAAGAACGCGGGCGCCACGGCGGCGGTCACGTTCGCGTTCGTCACCCCGGGCTCGACGCAGATCCTGTGGTTCTCGAGGTCGATCTCGAGGATGCGCTTCATCCGCGACAGCACGATCAGGACGCCGTCCGCGACCGGCAGCGCTCCGCCCGAGAGGCCCGAGCCGGCGCCGCGGGCGACCCACGGGACCTCGGCCCGCGCGCACGCGGCCACCACGCGCTGGACCTCCTCGGCGCCGCCCGGGAGCACGGCGGCGGCCGGGATGGCCGTGTACTGGAGCAGCCCGTCGGACTCGTAGGTGCGCAGCTGGTGCTCCTGCGTGAACACCCACTCGTCGCCGCAGATCGCCTGCAGCTCGCCGACCAGCGCGCGCAGGTCGCGCGGCGACGCGTCCGCCTCGGCGGCCGGGGCCGTGATCGTGGGGCCTTCGGGGGCTGCGTCTTTCAGACGACCATCCATGACAGCACTGCGGTGGACTGCAACAGGACTATCACGCACATGATCAGCAGGAGCGCCAGGCTCCATCCCAGCACGCGGCGGAACAGCTCGCCCTCCTGGCCGGCGAGGCCCACGGCGGCCGCGCCGATCGCCAGGTTCTGGGGCGAGATCATCTTCCCGAGCACGCCGCCCGAGGAGTTCGCCGCGGCGAGCAGCGTCGGGTCAAGGCCCGCCTCCTTCGCCGCCTGCACCTGGAGCGCGCCGAACAGCGAGTTCGACGACGTGTCGGAGCCGGTCACGGCCACACCCAGCCAGCCGATGATCGACGCCAGGAAGGCCAGCACCCCGCCGGCGCCCGCGATCCACTGGCCGAGCGTGAGCGTCTGCGCCGAGAAGTTCATGACATAGGCGAGCGCGAGCACCGACGCGACCGTCAGCGTCGCCCACTTCAGCTGGTTGAGGGTCTTTCCGTAGACGGCGAGCGCGCGCGCCGGCGTGATCCGGAGGGCGAGCATCGTCAGCAGGCCGGAGATGAGCAGCAGCGTGCCCGGCGTGGCGAGCCAGTTGAAGTTGAAGGTCGCCGTCGACGGCTCCTCGCCATCGGCGTTGAGCACGTTCAGCCCGGGCCAGTCGATCTCCTGCGTGACGCTCGCCAGCGCGTCCTTGATCGGGCCCCACTGGGCGAGCGAGAGGACGACGACGATGATCAGGTACGGCGCGTAGGCCTCGAGCACGTCGCCGCGGGAGTCGCGCGTGTGATCGCTGCGCCGGCGCACATCGTGCTCGTGCGTGGCGTCGTGGGTGGCGGCGCCCGCGATCGCCGGCCTGCCGGGAGCGGTCTCCATCCGCAGCGGCTCCGAGGGCTGCCACACGCGCAGGAGCGCGACGATGGCGCCCGCCGAGAGCAGCGAGGCGACGATGTCGGTGATCTCCACCGATAGGTAGTTCGAGCACAGGAACTGGCCGAGGGCGAACGTGAAGCCGCCGACGACCGCGGCGGGCCAGGCCTGGCGCACGCCGCGCATGCCGTCGACCATGCCGACGAGCACGAGCGGCACGACGAGCGCGAGGAACGGCGTCTGGCGGCCGACCATCGCGCCCAGGTCCTCCTTCGGGAGCCCGGTGACCTCGGCGAGCGTGATGATCGGCGTCGCGATCGCCCCGAAGGCGACCGGCGCCGTGTTCGCCACCAGCGCGACTGACGCCGCCTGGATCGGCTTGAAGCCGACGGCGAGCAGCATCACGGCGGTGATCGCCACCGGGGCGCCGAAGCCGGCCAGCGCCTCGATCAGGGCGCCGAACGCGAAGGCGATGATCACTGCCTGGATGCGCTGGTCGTCGGAGACCGAGGCGAACGAGCGGCGCAGCACGTCGAAGTGGCCGGTCGCCTCCGTCATGTTGTGGATCCACACCGCGTTCCAGACAATCCACATGATCGGGAAGAGGCCGAAGCAGGCGCCGATCAGCGCGGCGTTCAGCCCCTGGCCGACGGGCATCTCGTAGGCGATGACGGCGACCAGCAGCGCCACCGCGAGGGCGACGAGGGCCGCGACATGGGCCTTCATCTTCAGCCCGCCGAGCAGCACGAAAAGGGTGATCAGCGGCAGCGCGGCGAAGATGGCGCTCGCGAACAGCGATCCCCCGACCGGGTCCAGCACCTGCGTGTACATCCAGCCTCCCTCCGGAATCCCTTGTGCGCTGTCGTACCCGACGCCCGCGCTGTACAGTCCGCCCATCGCCATGGGCTCCACGCGCGTCCTCGTCGTCGCGAACCGGACCGCGGCCACGCCGCGGTTGCTCGAGGCGGTGCGCGAGCGGGCGGCGGAGGGGCCGTGCGAGTTCACGCTGCTGATCCCGGACGCCGAGGAGCGCAGCATGGGCGACTGGACGCTCGACCACGCGCTGCCGCTGATCGAGCAGGCGGCCGGCGCGCCGGTCCGGGGGCTGGTCGACGGGCCCTACGCGTTCGAGGCGATCTACGAGGCGGTGCGCTCCGAGCGGGTCGAGGAGGTCATCCTCTCGACGATGAAGCGCAGCTACTCGCGCT
This sequence comes from uncultured Solirubrobacteraceae bacterium, assembly GCA_963730535.1. Taxonomy (GTDB): domain Bacteria; phylum Actinomycetota; class Thermoleophilia; order Solirubrobacterales; family Solirubrobacteraceae; genus DASSUW01. The sequence goes on along the minus strand of CAVSRU010000005.1, from coordinate 476,018 downwards.
GGGTGGCGGCCGACCTGCCCGGGCGGGTCGCGCGCCTCGGCGTGCGGGTGACGACGATCGAGCCGGCGGTCCCGGTGGCGAGCTAGCGGGCCCAGCGGTCACAGAGTCGGACCATGTCCGGATCGCCACGTGCGGCGGCTTGGCGCCCTTCTCGCGGAGATGTGGGGCTCGCGGTACTCGTGGGCCTGTTGGGGCTGCAAAGCGCGTCCGACGCGGACGGGATCAAGGAGCCGGCGTGGGCGGTGATCGGCCTCATCGAGTGCACGGCGCTGCCGCTCGCCGTTCGCTCGCGCTGGCCGTTTCCCGTGCTGGGCGTCACGCTCGCTGCCGCCGTCGTGGGCGACCTGCTGTTCGGCGGGCTGCAGCTCGCCGGGCCGCTGATCGCGCTGTACACGGTCGCGCGCCGTCACGATCGCCGTGCCTCCCTGGCGGCTACCGCAGTCGCCGCGGCGGCCCTCGCGCCGTCGGTCGCCTCCCGCGCGCCCGACAGCCCGCTGTTCGCGATGGCGATCTCAGTGGCGCTCGTGGCGACGTGGCTGATAGGGGACAACGTACGCCGACGGCACGCGTACCTCGCACGCGTCGCGGCGCGCGAGGCGGCGATCGACGAGGAGCAGGCGGAGCGGGCGCGGGCGGCCGTCGCCGAGGAGCGGGCGCGGATCGCGCGCGAGCTGCACGACGTGATCTCGCACAACGTGAGCGTGATGGTCCTCCAGGCTGCCGCCGGCGCCGACGTGTTTGCGACCCACCCAGAGCGTTCTCGTGAGGCGCTGAACTCAATCGAGACGGCTGGCCGAGAGGCGTTGGCCGAGCTGCGCCGGCTGCTCAGCGTCGTCGACGCGCCAGTCGACGAGGGGGCGGAACTGGCGCCGCCTCCCGGTTTGAGTCGCCTGCCGGAGCTGGTCGACCGCGTCCGCGCGACGGGCCTGGACGTCTCGCTCGCGGTGACCGGAGATCGCGGCGCGCTTCCTGCCGGAATCGACTTCTCGGCGTATCGCATCGTCCAGGAGGCGCTCACGAACACGCTCAAGCACGGCCACGCGGCGACGGCGCGGGTCGAGCTGCGTGTCGGCGAGCACGTGCTCGACGTCGAGATCGTCGATGACGGGACGGGCACGAGCAACCCCGGGCGAGGCCATGGCCTCATCGGCATGCGCGAGCGAGCCGCCGTGCTCGGCGGCGAGCTGCACGCCGGTCCGCGTGCTCAGGGCGGCTTCGCCGTGCGCGCGTCGATCCCGCTCGACGGAGGCTCCCCGTGACCGTGCGCGTGCTGCTCTGCGACGACCAGGCGCTCGTCCGCAGCGGCTTCCGGATGGTGCTCGAGGCGCGCGAGGATATGGAGGTGGTCGGCGAGGCGGAGGACGGCGCCCGCGTGCTGGAGCTTGCCGCGCGCTGCCTGCCCGACGTGATCCTCATGGACGTCCGGATGCCGGTCATGGACGGCGTGGAGGCGACGCGCCGGCTGGTGCGGACGGGCACCAGGGCGCGGATCGTGATCCTCACCACCTTCGACTCGGACGAGTACGTCTACGAGGCGCTGCGTGCGGGGGCGAGCGGCTTCCTGCTCAAGGACGTGCAGCCAGCGCAGCTCGTTGACGCGATCCGGGTCGTGGCGCGCGGCGAGGCGCTGCTGGCGCCGACCGTCACCCGGCGCCTGTTGGACCGCTTCGCCCACGCCCTGCCCGGCACCCGGGGCGTGCCGGCGGCATTGGCCGAGCTGACCGAGCGCGAGCTCGAGGTGCTCACCCTGCTCGCCTCCGGGCTCTCCAACGCGGAGCTCGCCGAGCGACTGTTCGTCAGCGAGACCACCGTCAAGACCCACGTGTCGAGCATCCTGCGCAAGCTCGACCTCCGCGACCGCGTCCAGGCCGTGGTCCTCGCCTACCAGGCAGGGCTGGTGCGACCGCCTCCTTCCTGAGGAGGAGAAGCCCCGCGCGAACCCTTCTCGAGAAGGGCGCCAGAACCGTCCGCAGCGCCGATGGCAGGCGGCCTCGCCGCGCGTACCGTCGCATCATGCACACCGCCCCCATCCGCGTCGACCGCGCGACCAAGCGCTACGGCCCCGTCACCGCGGTCGACGACCTCTCCTTCGACGCACGCGCCGGCGCGATCACCGGCTTCCTCGGCCCCAACGGGGCCGGCAAGAGCACGACGCTGCGCATGCTGCTCGGCCTCGCGGCTCCGACGGCCGGCTCGGCCACCATCCTCGGCCGGCGCTACCACGAGCTCGACGACCCCGCCGCCACCGTCGGGGCGCTCCTCGACACGCACACGTTCCACCCGTGGCGCTCGGCCCGCAGCCACCTGCGGATCGTCGCATCCGCCGCCGGCATCCCGGCCCGGCGCATCGGCGAGGTGCTCGAGGAGGTCGGCCTCGCCGATGCCGCCGACCGCCGCGTCGGCGGCTTCTCGCTCGGCATGCGCCAGCGGCTCGGGCTGGCCGGCGCGCTGCTCGGCCGGCCGCGCGTCCTCGTGCTCGACGAGCCGGCCAACGGCCTCGACCCCGAGGGGATCCGATGGCTGCGCGGGCTCCTGCGCGCCTACGCCGACGAGGGCAACACGGTGCTGATCTCCAGCCACCTGCTCGCCGAGGTCCAGCAGACCGTTGACGACGTCGTGATCATCGCCCGCGGCCGGCTGCGGTTCCAGGGCTCGCTCGACGCCCTCAACGCGCGGGCCCCCGACACCGTCGAGGTCCGTACCACCCGCTCCGCCGACCTGGAAGCCCTGTTCTTTGAGCTCACGACCGAAACCGAGATCGCCGTATGACCACGACCGCCCACATCCGCGGACTCCTCGCCAGCGAGACCCGAAAGGCGGCGAGCACGCCCGTCGCCTACGGGTTCCTCGCCGCGATCGTCGCCTTCACCGCGCTCAACACGAGCCTCGCCCTCAGCGACGGCACGGCAATCGACGTGCGCCACGTCTTCAGCGCCGGCCGCGACTTCCTGTTCCTGTTCGTCGCCCTCGGCGCGGTGGCCGCCGCCGGGGAGTTCCGTCACGGCACGGCCGTCCCGACGTTCCTCGCGACACCGAGGCGCTGGCGCGTCGTCGCCGCCAAGCTCATCGCGCAGCTGGGCCTCGGTGCGCTCGTGGCCGTCGCCTGCGTCGCCGTGCAGATGGCGATCGCCCTGCCGTGGATCGACGCGCACGCGGCCGGCGTGAAGCCGTGGAGCGCCTCGGTGGTCGAGCCGGCGATCGGCAGCGTCCTCTGCGGCGCGGCCTTCTGCGCGCTCGGAGTCGCGATTGGCATGCTCGTTCGCAACCAGATCCTCGCGCTCGCCGTCGCCGTCGGATGGTTCGCGGTGGCCGAGGGCGCCCTCGCCACGTTCGCGCCCGACGTGTCGCGGTACCTGCCCGGAGGGCTGTTCTCCGGGGCGGACAACCCCGCAGCGGACCTGCTCCCACTCCCGATCGCAGCCGCCGTGCTCGCCGCGTACGTCGCGGGCGTGAGCGCGCTCGCGGCCCGCACGACGCTGCGCCGGGACATCGCCTGACCGTCAGTAGTCCGTCGTTCGTGCCCGGTGGCGCGGGCGCGCCTTGTAGCGCGCGCCCGCGCCGCGGTTCCAGAGCACGTAGTCGACGGTCGTCGCCGTCGTGGCGCCATGCGCCTGCACGAGCTGCTCGACGGCGTGTAGCGCGCAGGCGCGGATCTCGACCTCTTCGGACGAGTCATGCTCGATCAGGGTCTCCGCGTCGATGCGGGCGACGAGTTCGGGGTCGAAGTCGAGCACGCCGTCGATGCGCAGCACGTGCGGCACGAGGTTGTCGGCGAACAGCGTCAGGTCGGCGAGGTCGTCGGCGGGGGCGATGCCGGCCAGCGCGAGGTCGGCGGCGGCGATCTGGGCGCGCTTGTAGAACGGGACCTCCTGGTCGCCGTAGGGCGAGACGTCGCGCCAGGTGGGCCAGCTGCCGAGGTGCTCGGCGAGGGCGGTGGCCGAGCCGTCCCCGGCTTGCGCGAGGGAGAGGAACGAGCCGTGGTGCTCGTCGCCGACGCGCTCACCCAGCTCGCGCAGGTGCGTCGCGAAGAGCCCCATCAGCTCGTGGTCGGGGTCCTGGCCGACCGTTTGCGCGATCGTCGCGGGCGTCATCGCGGCCAGCTCGCCGGCGGTGAACGGGCCGTGGGCGCGCAGGCCGGCCTCGACGGTCCGGAAGCCGGACATCCCGGGCTGCTTGCGCAGGGTCGGGAACCATCCGGAGCCGAAGTTGATCGCGTTGAGCGTGAGGACGAACGCCGCACGCTGCTCCAGGCTCGCGTCCTCGAGGTCGGGCGCCGGGGGCGAGTCGGCCGGCAGCCCGGCGGCGTAGGGCTCGATCGCCTCGTCGACGATGTGGACGTGCCGGGCCTCGGCCGCCACCCGCGCTGCCGCCGAGCGGACGTCGTCGGTGAGGCTCACGATTCGTCGCGGACCACGAGGATCGGCCGCTGCGTGTGGTGCAGGATGCCGGTCGAGACGCTGCCCAGCACCGCGGCCCGGACCGAGGAGCGGCCACGGCTGCCGACCACGATCACGCGCGCGTCGACCTCGTCGGCCGCCTCGAGCAGGGCGGCGAAGAACGGCCCGGCGCCGCGGACCGCGCGGGGCTCGGCGTCGAACCCGGCCGCGCGGGCCAGCTCGGCGCCCTCGGCGGCCAGCTCCTCGGCCTCCTCGCGCGCGGCGACGTCGAGGTCCTCGACCACCGGGCGCACGATGTCGCGCAGCACGGCGCGCGGCGCCGAGTCGGCGAACGAGGTCCAGGCGGTGGCCACGATCGCGGGGCCGGGGCGGAGGGTCTCTCCCGCGTGCGCGATCGCCGCGCGGGCGTGCGGGGAGCCGTCGTAGGCGATGAGCACCATGGGCCGCAGGCTACTTCCGGAGCGCCCGCTACCGTCACTCCGGGATGCCGCAGTCAGCCGCGATCGACGCCCTTCTCGAGGGCCTCAACGAGCCCCAGCGGGACGCGGTGACCCACGGCGAGGGGCCGCTCCTCATCCTCGCCGGGGCGGGTTCCGGCAAGACCCGCGTGCTCACCCACCGGATCGCCTATCTCATGCGCACGGGCCAGGCCCGGCCCGACGAGATCCTCGCGATCACCTTCACCAACAAGGCGGCCCAGGAGATGCGCGAGCGGGTCGAGCTGCTCGTCGGCCGCGCCACCCGCGCGATGTGGGTGATGACCTTCCACTCGGCGTGCGCGCGGATGCTGCGCGCCGACGCCCACCGGCTCGGCTACACCCGCCAGTTCACGATCTACGACGCCGCCGACTCCCGCCGCCTGATCAAGCGCGTGCTCGACGAGCTCGACATCGACTCCAAGCGCTTCACCCCCCGCGCGATGCAGGCCCAGATCTCCGACGCCAAGAACAAGCTCCGCTCGGCCGAGGACTACCGCCAGATGGTCGGCTCCTTCTTCGAGCAGACGGCGGCCGACGTCTACGAGCACTACCAGCGCGAGCTCCACCGCATGAACGCGATGGACTTCGACGACCTGCTCTTCCGCACCGTCGACCTCCTCACGCTGTTCCAGGAGGTCCGCGACCGCTACGCGAACGCCTTCCGCTGGATCCTCGTCGACGAGTACCAGGACACCAACCACGCCCAGTACCGCCTCCTCCAGCTCCTCGCGTCAGAGCACCGGAACCTCGCGGTGGTCGGCGACGACGACCAGTGTCTGGTCGAGGGCACGCCCGTCACGATGGGCGACGGGTCGACCAAGCCGATCGAGCACGTCGCGGTCGGCGACGAGGTGCTGTCCTGCTACGGCAGCGGCGACTTCCGGCCCGCGGCCGTGACGGCGGTGTTCTCATCACAGCGCGAGGACCTGGTTCGCATTCGGACGCGGACCGGAGCCTCGATCAAAGCGACGCCTGAACACACCGTCTTTGCTGGGTATCGCAACGGGTTGACGCCTCCGATGAGCATGACTTACCTGATGCGCAAGAAGGGCGTCGGATGTCGCGTCGGAACGACGAAGACGCATATAAATGGTCGCGGGCAGACGGTCGCAGGAGTGCAGGATCGGGCAATGACCGAGCGCGCCGACGCCGCGTGGGTTGTCGCAACTCATTCCGCGGATGTCGAGGCGCGAGCTCACGAGGCGAAGCTCTCGGTCAAGTATCAGCTGCCCACAGTTCCCTTCGTTGCCCGACAGCCAAGAGGACGCGGCGGACTCATGAGCGAGCAGGCGCTCATCGACGACATCTACGCGTCTATTGACACCGAGGCCGGTGCGCTGAGGCTGTTGCATGACGAGGGTCTGTGGCCCGAGGATCCGCACCATCTCTGGCAAGGGTTCGATGGCGTTCGGCGCAACGTCGTCCTGACCCTCTGTGCGGATCGCAGTGGTCGAGATGTCATGCACACGCTGTCAGTCGGCGGGCGGGATGAAGCGACGCGGCGCAAGCTCGAGGAGGCCGGTTTCAAGATCGGCAAGCCCCATCCGAGATCGCTCGGATGGAGGAGTACGACCTACTTCCGCGACTTCGGCGAAGCCATAATCGCTGGACGCTGTCTCGAGCGGACTCTTGGCGCATCGGTGCGGTACGTGGCACGGCTTGGACGGCGGAGAACTGGGACGGTGAACGCCTTGCCATTCATGCACGCGTCGTCGGTCAGGCCCGGCATGGCGATGTTCACCGCGAGCGGTGAGTACGACATCGTCGCCGCTGTCGAGCGGATCACGCAACCGTCGCGTGTCATCGACATCGACGTAGAGGCGACGCACAACTTCATCGCCGGTGGACTCCTCGTCCACAACAGCGTGTACGGCTTCAGAGGGGCCGACATCAGAACATCCTCGCGTTCGAGGAGGATTGGCCCGACGCGCATGTCGTGAAGCTCGAGCAGAACTACCGCTCGACGCAGACGATCCTGTCGGCGGCGAACGCGGTGGTCGCCCACAACCGGGGGCGGAAGAGCAAGGCGCTGTGGACGGACGTGGGGGAGGGGGACAAGGTCCGGGTCCGGGAGCTGGGTGACGAGCACGCGGAGGCCCGGTTCGTGGCCGCCGAGGTGCAGCGGCTCGTCGACGAGGGGGTCTCGCGGAACGAGATCGCGGTCTTCTACCGGACCAACGCGCAGTCGCGGGTGCTCGAGGACATGCTCGTCCGGGCGCAGATCGGCTACCAGGTGATCGGCGGCACGAAGTTCTACGACCGCGCGGAGATCAAGGACGCGATCGCGTACCTGACGTTCCTCGTCAACCCGCAGGACGCGCAGACCTTCACGCGGATCGCGAACTCGCCGAAGCGCGGGCTCGGGCAGACGTCGCTCTCGCGCGTGCTCTCCCACGCGGACACGGTGGGGATCTCGGTCTGGGAGGGGGCGGAGACGCCCGAGCAGGTCCCGGGCCTGGGCACGGCCGCGCAGAAGGCGCTGGGCCGCTTCATGTCGACGATGGAGCGGCTGAAGGAGCGCGTGGAGGCGGGCGCTCCGGTGGGCGAGGTGCTCCAGGAGACGCTGAGCGAGACCGGTTACACGGAGGCGCTCGAGGCCGAGCGGACGATCGAGGCCCAGGGGCGGCTCGAGAACCTCGAGGAGCTCGTGCAGGTGGCGCGCGAGTACGACGCCACGAACGAGAACGGCTCGGTCGAGGAGTTCCTCCAGCAGATCTCGCTGCTGGCCGATACCGACTCCCTGCGCGACGACGAGGGGCTCGTGACGCTGATGACGCTCCACAACGCCAAGGGGCTCGAGTTCCCGATCGTGTTCATCATCGGGATGGAGGACGGGGTGTTCCCGCACTCGCGCGCGCTCGACGAGGGCGGGGTGGAGGAGGAGCGGCGGCTGGCGTACGTCGGCATCACCCGCGCGATGCGCGACCTGACGTTGACCTCGGCTCGCCGCCGCAACGCGTTCGGCGCGCAGTCGTTCGGCGTGCGCTCGCGCTTCGTCGAGGAGATCCCGCGCGAGTTGACCGACCAGGCGGAGCGCGAGGCGGCCGGGCTGCCGACGGGAAGGATCGCCTCGTGGTCGGGGGCGGCGGCGTCGTCGGCGGAGCTGGGCGGGGACAGCGCCGGTCAGGTGTTCCGGATGGGCGACGACGTCGTGCACGCCGCGCTCGGGGAGGGTGTCGTGACCGGCAGCGAGCCCGGCGGCATCGTCGTCGTCCGCTTCGCCGAGGACGGCCGCGAGCGCAAGCTGATGGCCGACTACGCGCCCCTCAGGCGTCGCTGACCTAGCATCGGACGGCCATGCGCGGTCTGCTCGTGTTCGTCTGTCTCGTGGTCTTCGTGGACACGGCGTTCTTCGCCGCGATCACGCCGATCCTGCCGGAGCTGAGCGACCAGTACGACCTCTCGAAGACGGCCGCCGGCATCCTGGCCGCAACCTATCCGGCGGGCACGCTGATCGGCGCGCTGCCCGGCGGCTGGCTCGCTGCGCGCGCCGGGACGCGGCCGACGGTGCTGATCGGCCTCGGGCTGCTGGTCGTCTCGAGCATCGCCTTCGCGTTCGCCGACAGCATCGTGGTGCTGGACGTCGCGCGCTTCGTCCAGGGCATCGGCGGCGCCGCGTCGTGGGCGGGAGCGTTGGGCTGGCTGATCGGGGCCGCTCCGCGCGAGCGGCGGGGAGAGCTCATCGGCACCGCGTTCGCCGCCGCGGTCGTGGGCGTCCTCTTCGGGCCCGTGCTGGGAGCGGCCGCCGGTGCGATCGGCCACGCGCCGGTGTTCGCCTCGGTCGCGGCGATGGGGGCGGCGATGATGGTGTGGGCGCTGCGGCTGCGGCCGGCCGAGGCGGCCGGGGACTCGCGCCTGCGGACGCTGCTGGGTGCACTCGCCGAGCGGCGCGTCGCTGTCGGCATGTGGCTGACGGCGCTGCCCGGCCTGCTGTTCGGGACGCTCTCGGTGCTCGGCCCGCTGCGGCTGGACGAGCTGGGCGCCGGAGCCACGGCGATCGGCGCCGTCTGGCTCACCGGCGCCGCGCTCGAGGCGTTCATCAATCCGATCGTCGGCCGCTTCTCGGACCGGCGTGGCCGGCTCATCCCGAGCATGGTCGGCGTGGCCAGCGGCGCGCTCGTCATGCTCGCCCTGCCGTGGCCGAGCTCGGCGTGGGTCCTCGGAGGGCTCATCGTCGTGGCCGCGCCGCTGATCGGCACGCTGTGGACGCCGGCCATGGCGATGCTGAGCGACGGCGCGGAGGCCTTCGGCGTCGACCAGGGCTTCGCGTTCGCCCTCGTCAACCTCGCCTGGGCGACGGGGCAGACGACGGGCGCCGCCGGGAGCGCGCGGCTGGCCGACGCCGCGGGCGACCACGTGCCCTACCTGGTGCTGGCCGGCGTGTGCGCGCTGACGCTGGGAATGATCCTCCGACTGCGGGAGCGGGTGGCGGTGTAGCCGCCGGCGAACGTCAACGGCGGCTGGGTAGGGCGGTGAGGGAGCCGGCCGCGGCGCGCCTCGTTCAAGCCGGGATTACGTGTCAATCGGCGTGGTCGTTCTCGCCCGAATCCACCTTTGTGCGCTAGACGCGCATCAAGGTGGATTTCGGTGATCGTGGCCGCACCGAAATCCACCTTTCCCCGCCTTGACGGGGAGTTACGTGGACGTCATTCCCCGCGCACCCGCCGGCTCCCCAGCCTCCCTACCCAGCCGCAGTTGACGTTGACGTTCGCCGAAAACCCGCAAACGCTAGGCTGCCCGCCCGCAATGGCGGCGGAGATCATCGACGGCAAGGCGATCGCGCAGCAGGTCCGGGCCGAGGTGGCCGCGGAGGTCGACGAGTGGGTGCAGGAGGGGAACCCGCGGCCGGGGCTGGCGACCGTGCTGGTCGGGGACGACCCGGCGTCCGCCGTGTACGTCGGCGGCAAGCAGCGGGCCTCGGCTGAGGTGGGGATCGAGGGCTTCGACCACCGCCTGCCGGCGGACGCGACCCACGAGCAGGTCGAGCGGCTGCTGGGGGAGCTCAACGACGACGCGCGGGTGTCCGGCATCCTGCTCCAGCTCCCCACCCCGCCGCAGGTCGACGGCCCGGCGCTGACGGAGCTGATCGACCCCGCGAAGGACGTCGACGGGCTGACGCCGATCTCGGCCGGCCTGCTGGCCAAGGGTCGCCCCGGGCTGCGCCCGTGCACGCCGCAGGGCGTGATGGAGCTGCTGCGCCGGCACGACGTGGAGCTCACCGGCGCCGAGGCGGTCGTGGTCGGCCGTTCCGACCTCGTCGGCAAGCCGCTCGCGGCGCTGCTGCTGGCGGCCAACGCCACGGTGACGACCTGCCACTCGCGCACGCGCGACCTCGGGGAGGTGTGCCGGCGCGCGGACGTGCTCGTCGCCGCCGTCGGACAGCCGGCGCTGGTCCAGGGCGACTGGGTGAAGGAAGGCGCCGTGGTGATCGACGTCGGCACCAACCGCACGGACGCGGGGCTGACCGGCGACGTCGACTTCGCGGCAGCGGCCGAACGCGCGCGGCTGATCACGCCGGTGCCGGGCGGCGTCGGGCCGATGACGATCGCCATGCTGCTGCGCAACACGCTCCTGGCGGCCAAGGCGTGAGGCGGCTGCGGCTCGGGGAGTGGATCGCGGCGCTGGCCGGCGTCGGGCTGATCGTGTCGCTCACCCTCGACTGGTACGGCGCCCGCGGCCGCGCGACCGGCATCTCCGGCTTCGCCGCGTTCGACGTCATCGACCTCCTGCTGGTGCTCGTGGCCGCCGTGGGGATCGCGCTCGCGATCATCCAGGCCACCCGGGACCGTCCGGCGCTCCCGGTGGCCGCCGCCGTGCTGACGGTCACCGCCGGGATCCTCGGGGCGCTGCTGGTGCTCTACCGGATCGTCAACGAGCCGGGACCTGACGACGTCATCGAAGTGCGCGCGGGCGCGTACCTGGGCCTGCTCGCCACCGCCGCGCTGACCGCCGGCGGGTGGCTCTCGCTCGCCGACGAGCACGTGCGCGGCGTGCCGCTCAGCCCCGAGCCCGAGCTGAGGCCCGCCCCTAGAATCGCTGCTGATGCTGAGCCGTGACCAGGTCCTGCACGTCGCCAAGCTCGCCCGCCTGGAGCTGACCGAGGACGAGATCGAGCGCTTCGGCGGCGAGCTGTCGAAGGTGCTCGACCACATCGAGAAGATCGGCGAGCTCGGCGACCTGACCGACGTCGAGCCCACGAGCCACGTCGTGGCCGTCGAGAACGTGCTGCGCGAGGACGAGCCGCGCCCATCGTGGCCGCGCGAGAAGATGCTCGAGAGCGCGCCTGACGCGGCGCAGGGCGGCTTCCGCGTGCCGAGCCCGGGTACGGGATGACCGAGCTGCTCGACCTGACCGCCGCCGAGGCGGGCGAGCGCGTCCGCACGGGTGACCTCGAGCGCGGCGAGCTGTGGCGCTTCTACCGCGACCGCGCACTGGCCGACGACCTCAACGCCTTCACCTGGGTGTGCGAGGGCGACGACCCGGAGGCCATCGACCCGAGCGGACCGCTCGGCGGCGTCCCGATCGGCGTCAAGGACCTGTTCTGCACCGAGGGCGTCCCGTCGCAGGCGGGCTCGCGCATCCTCGAGGGCTACCGGCCGCCGTACACGGCCACCTCGGTCGAGCGCCTGATGCGGGCCGGTGCGCCGGTCCTCGCCAAGACCAACCAGGACGAGTTCGCGATGGGCTCGTCGACGGAGAACTCCGGCTACGGGCCGACGCTCAACCCGTGGGACCGCACGCGCGTGCCGGGCGGGTCCTCCGGAGGCAGCGCCGCCGCCGTGGCCGCCGGCCTGGTGCCGTGGGCGATCGGGACCGACACCGGCGGCTCGATCCGCCAGCCCGCCGCGCTGTGCGGGATCGTCGGCCTCAAGCCCACGTACGGGGCGGTCTCCCGCTACGGGATGATCGCGTTCGCGTCCTCGCTCGACCAGGCGGGCCCGCTGACGCGCGACGTCACCGACGCGGCGCTCCTGTTCCAGGCGATGGTCGGTGCCGATCCGTGCGACTCGACCTCGCTCGGCCTGCCCGAGCCGGTGCGGCTGCCGCAGGCGACCGACCTGCGCGGCGTCCGGCTCGGCGTGGCGGAGGAGCTGAGCGGCGAGGGGATCGAGCCCGGCGTGCTGGCGGCGTTCCAGCAGACGCTCGAGATCGCCCGCGAGCTGGGGGCGACCGTGGAGACGATGCGCCTGCCGCACGCCCCGCACGGCATCGCCGCGTACTACCTGATCGCCCCCGCCGAGGCGTCGAGCAACCTCGCCCGCTACGACGGCGTGCGCTACGGCCCCCGGGCGGACGCGGTCGACCTCCTGACGATGTACACGAAGACCCGCGAGGAGGGCTTCGGGGCCGAGGCCAAGCGCCGGATCATGCTGGGGACGTACGCGCTCTCCAGCGGCTACTACGACGCCTACTACGGGCGCGCCCAGAAGGTGCGGACGCTGATCGCGCAGGACTTCCAGAAGGCGTGGGAGCGGTTCGACTTCGTGGTCACGCCCACCTCTCCCGGCGTCGCCTTCGAGCTGGGCTCGAAGACCGCCGACCCGCTCGCGATGTACCTCAACGACTACTGCACGGTGCCGATGCCGCTCGCCGGCATCCCCGCCATCTCGATCCCCAACGGGCTCTCCGAGGGGCTGCCCGTCGGCTTCCAGATCGCCGGCCCGGCCTTCAGCGAGAACCGCATCCTCGACGCGGCCCACGCGCTCGAGAAGGCGATCGGCTTCGACGGATCGGCGGCGCGCGTATGAATCTCGAACCCGTCATCGGGCTGGAGATCCACGTGCAGCTCGCCACCCGCACGAAGATGTTCTGCGGCTGCGAGCTGAGCTTCGGCGAGGAGCCCAACACGCGCACGTGCCCGGTGTGCCTGGGGCTGCCCGGGTCGCTGCCGGTGACCAACGCCAAGGCCATCTCCTTCGGGCTGATGATGGGCTTTGCGCTGGGGTCGGAGATCGCGCCGCGGTCGATCTTCCACCGCAAGAACTACTTCTATCCCGACCTCGCCAAGGGCTACCAGATCTCCCAATACGACATCCCGCTCTGCTCGGGCGGCCGGCTGGGGGACGTGCGGCTGCACCGGATCCACCTCGAGGAGGACGCGGCCAAGCTCGTGCACCTGGGGGAGTCCGGCCGGATCCACGGCTCCGACGCCTCGATCGTCGACTACAACCGCGGCGGCACGCCGCTCGCCGAGATCGTCACCGAGCCGGACCTGCACTCCGCCGAGCAGGCGCGCGAGTGGCTCAACCTCCTGCGGGTGACGCTGCGCCAGCTGGGCGTGAGCGACGTGAACATGGAGGAGGGCTCGCTGCGCTGCGACGCCAACGTGTCCGTCCGGCCGGCCGGCAGCGCCACGCTCGGCACCAAGACCGAGCTCAAGAACATGAACTCGTTCCGCTTCCTGGAGCGGGGCATCAACGCGGAGATCGAGCGCCAGACCGCGCTCATCGAGTCGGGAGAGCCGGTGGTGCAGGAGACCCTGCACTTCGACCCGGTGTCGGGCCGCCTGACCCCGCTGCGCTCCAAGGAAGAGGCGCACGACTACCGCTACTTCCCCGAGCCCGACCTTGTGCCGGTCGCGCCGACCGAGGAGATGCTCGCCGCCGCCCGCGACGCGCTGCCCGAGCTGCCCGCCGCGCGGGCCGAGCGCTACGAGCGCACGCTGCCGACGGACACCGCCCGCCTGTTCGCGTTCGAGCCCGAGTGGGGCGACTACTACGAGGCGGCGGCCGGCGAGAGCTCCGCCGAGCCGCGCGCGGTGGCCAACTGGGTGACGGAGCTGCGGGGGCGCGCCGACTCGGCGGCGACCGTCGCGCCGGCGGCGCTGGCCCGGCTCGTCGAGCTCGTCGAGGCCCGCACGGTGACCGCCGGCAACGGCCGTGTCGTGCTCGATCGCATGGTCGAGGGCGGCGGCGACCCGGCCGACATCGTCGCCCGCGAGGACCTCGGTGCGCTCGGGGACGACTCCGGGCTCGCCGACATCGTGGCGCGGGTGATCGACGACAACCCGGACGTCGTGGAGCGCATCCGGGGCGGCAACGCCAAGGCGATGGGCGCCCTGATGGGGCCGATCATGCGCGAGACCAAGGGCAAGGCGGACGGCGGCGAGGTCAACCGCCTGATTCGCGAGAAGCTCGGCGTCTGACGTACCATCCCGGCATGGCCAGATTGATCCGCATGGACTCCGGCGGGCACACGACGGTGGCCGAGTGGACGGCGGGCGACGAGCAGGCCGTCGAGGCCGCCGTGGCGGCGTTCCGCGAGCAGCTCGACGCCGGCTACTACGCGGTCGTGAGCGAGGGCGAGGGACGCGCGCGGCAGGTCGACGAGCTGCCGCTCGACGAGCCGCTCGTGATCCTGCGCCGCCCGATCGCCGGCGGCTGAGCCCGCGATGACCGCCGAGCCGCTCCGCGAGACCGCGGCGGTCTACTGGCGGCCGCGGGTCGACGACCGCCGGCTGACGCGGCGCGGCCGGATCTGGACGCTCACGACGGTCGCGCACGCGATCCCGTACGGGATCGCCTCCGGGGTCCTGCTGGCGCTCGAGCCGCTGTCGGCGCCGGTCTGCGCGATCCTGCTCGCCCACGCGTGGGCGGTCCCCGCCCTGTACGCCAAGCGGGGAGCCAACGTGCTCAAGCGGCGGCCGCGCGCGGCCGCCGGCCCGGAGCAGACCGCGGTCGGCCTCCTCGGCGACCTCGTCGGTCACGACGCGCGCGAACTGCACGCCCGCACCGGCCTCGTGACCGAGCGCGGGACGCTCGGCGTCTGGCTGGTCGGGGAGTCAGGCGCGATCCTCGTGCGGCCCGGCGGGCGGCGCGTGCACTGCTGGTGCGTGCACGTCGAGGACCGGACGCTCCCGAGCGCGGATCGCATCGCCCACCTGCTGCTCGCCCTGCGGACCGACGAGCACGGCTTCGCCACCGTGGCGAACCTCGCCTTCAGCGGGGCCCGCCGCCGGGTCCGGCGGCGGCTGCCGCCGGACGTGCGCCCGGCGCTCGACGAGGCCGGGAGGCTCGCCGCCCGGCCGGTACCCTGACGGGGGATGGCCTACCTCGTGATCTGCCTCTTCTTCGGCCTCGCCGGAGGGTGGGTGGGGCGCATCAAGGGGTCCTCGTTCGTGCTCTGGTTCCTGATCTCGGCGCTGGTCCCGGTCATCGGCCTGCTGGCCGCCGTCCTCTATCGGTTCGAGCGCGACGAGGTGCGCCGGCAGTGCCCGCGCTGCGGCAACGTGGTCAAGCTCTACGACCAGGTGTGCATGCGCTGCGGCGAGGACATGGAGTTCCCGGAGGTCGCGATCGTGCCGGAATCGGCCACCACGCCTCGTTAGACTGCCGCGCCATATGCGAGCCGTCGACGCCGTCATGGAATGCCTCAAGGCCGAGGGCGTGGACGTCGTCTTCGGCTACCCCGGCGGGGCCAACCTGCCCACCTACGACGCGTTCGTGGACGCCGGCATCCGCCACGTTCTCGTGCGCCACGAGGCCGGCGGCGGCCACGCTGCAGAGGGCTACGCCAAGGCGACCGGCCGGGTCGGTGTCGTATTCGCCACGTCGGGGCCGGGCGCCACGAACATCGTCACACCGCTGACCGACGCGATGATGGACTCGGTGCCGCTGGTGGCCTTCACCGGCCAGGTGCGGACCGACCTGCTGGGGACGGACGGCTTCCAGGAGGCCGACACGTTCGGCATCACGATGCCGATCGTCAAGCACTCGTTCATGATCCAGCACCCGACCGAGATCCCGCGCGCCGTCCACGAGGCGTTCCACCTCGCGCGCAGCGGCCGGCCGGGGCCGGTGCTGATCGACATGCCCGTCGACCTCACGCGCGCGGAGATCGACTACCAGCCGGTCGAGGACCTCCGGCTCCCCGGCTACCAGCCGACCATCGAGGGCAATTCGAAGCAGATCCGCCTCGCGGCCAAGGCGCTCGCCAACGCGCGCCGCCCGGTGCTCTACGCGGGCGGAGGCGTCATCAACGCCGACGCCGCCGCCGAGCTGCACGAGCTCGCCACCAGCGACCGCCTGCCCGTGACCTGCACGCTGATGGGCCTCGGCGCGTTCCCCGCGCCGCACGAGCAGTGGCTCGGCATGCTCGGCATGCACGGCACGCGGACCGCGAACTACGCGATGGACGAGGCCGACCTGATCCTCGCCGTCGGTGCGCGCTTCGACGACCGCGTGACCGGCAAGCTCTCCGAGTTCGCCCCGCGCGCGAAGTTCGTGCACATCGACGTCGATCCCGCGGAGATCTCCAAGAACGTCCCCGCGCACATCCCGATCGTCGGCGACGCCCGCAACGTGCTCTCCCGGCTGACGATCGAATACCGCGCCCTGGCGCCCGACCCCGCCCGGCTCGCGTCCTGGTGGGAGCGGATCGACGGCTGGCGCGCCCAGCACCCGCTGCGCTACGACGACTCCGCCGACGCCGAGATCAAGCCGCAGTACCTCGTCGAGGCGCTCTATCAGGCGACCGGCGGGGACTGCATCCTGTCCTCGGACGTCGGCCAGCACCAGATGTGGGCGGCGCAGTACTTCCACTTCGCCAAGCCGCGCCGCTGGATCAACTCCGGCGGCCTCGGCACGATGGGCTTCGGCCTGCCCGCGGCCATGGGCGCCGCGGTCGGCTGCCCGGACGTGCCGAGCGTGCTGCTCACCGGCGACGGCTCGTTCCAGATGAACACCCAGGAGCTGGCTACGTGCCGGGCGCACGACATCCCGGTCAAGGTCGTGATCATGAACAACCAGTACCTGGGCATGGTCCGCCAGTGGCAGGAGCTGTTCTGGGACAAGCGCTACTCGAACGTCGACATGGGCGAGTGGCCGGACTGGGTCAAGCTCGCCGAGGCCTACGGCGCCACCGGCGTCCGGCTGACCGACAAGAAGACCCTGGTCGGCGACCTGCGCTCGGCGATCGAGACGCCCGGCCCGGTGGTGGTCGACGTGCGCGTCACGCGCGAGGAGAACACCTATCCGATGATCCCGGCCGGCGCCGCCGCCCGCGAAATGGTCGGATGATGGGCGAGCCGGGCACCAAGGAGCCGCTCACGCTCGAGGAGCTCGAGGCGACGACGGCCGTCCGCACCGGCCGCAAGCACATCCTCTCGATCCTGGTGGAGAACAAGCCGGGCGTGCTCACGCGCATCGCCGGCCTCTTCGCCCGCCGCGGCTTCAACATCGACACGCTGGCCGTCGGCCCGACCGACGACGAGTCGCTGTCGCGCATCACGCTCACGCTCGACGGGGCGATGCACCCGATCGATCAGGTGACCAAGCAGCTCCACAAGCTGGTCAACGTGATCAAGATCCGCGACCTCGAGCCGACGGAGACCGTGGCGCGGGAGCTCGCGCTGTTCAAGGTCACCGCCGACGGCGCGGCCCGCGGAGAGGTCATGCAGATCGTCGAGATCTTCCGCGGCAAGATCATCGACGTCACGCGCCGGTCGGTGATCATCGAGATCACCGGCACGTGGGAGAAGGTCGAGGCCTTCGAGCGCATGGTGCGGCCTTTCGGCCTCGTCGAGATGGCGAGGACCGGCGAGATCGCGATCTCACGCGGGCGCAGCGAGACGTAGTGCGCGCGGCGGTCGTGCTGGCCGCGGTGCTCTTCTGGCCGGCGGCGGCGTCGGCCGACGACTACGGCGGCGGCAACGTCCCGAACACGGTGATCAGCCTGCGCACGAGCGCCGACAGCGTCGTCATACGGGCTCACGTTCTGGCCCGCTGCGGGGTCGGGGCGGTGCGCCGGCGCGTGGAGCTCGGCCCCGACGGGTCCTTCGCGCTCGCCGCCACCGTGCGCGGCCGGGCGCCCGACGACCGGCGCGTGCGGCGGGTCGCCCGCATCGCGATCGGCGGCCGGGTGATCGCCGCGGTCGCGAGCGGCACCGCGCGCGTTCGGCTCACGTTCCGCCGCGCGGGCCGGGTGGTGGGCCGGTGCGCCACCGGCGAGCGGCGCTGGCGGGCGGGCAGCGGCCATTACGGGCTCACGGCCGACGACGCCGCGCGGCCGCGCGCGTTCCTGCTCGAGCGGGACGGGTCGCGCGTCACGACCGCCGTGTTCGAGTACCGCCTGCGCTGCCGGAGCGGCGGGTCGGAGCGGATCAACGTCACGCCGGGCGGTCCTGTCGGCGCCGACGGCACCTTCGCGCTGCGCGAGCGCTTCACGCTCCGGTTCGCCGACGCCCGCGAGCGCTTCCGGGTCCGCGTACGCGGACGGTTCAGCGCGACGGGCGTGGTGGGCAGCCTGTCGGTCACGAGCGTGGCGCGCTCGCTCGCCGGCCGCGTGATCGACCGCTGCCGCAGCGGTCCGGTTTCCTTCGCCGCGAGCCCCTAGCCCGTACCCTCTCCGGCGTGGCCGCGACGCTCACCGCCCCCACCCTGGACGCCGCCCTGCGCCGGCGCTGCGAGGCCGCCGTGCGTGAGGCTCGGCGCACGGGCCGCGAGGTCCTGGGTGCCGTCACCGTCCCAGTCCGGCCGGACGTCGACCCCAGCGCGACCGTGCTCGCCTCCCGGCGCGCGGGGGAGGAGTGGTTCTGCTTCGAGCAGCCCGACCGTGGCGGCGCCGCGCTGGCGACGCTGGGCTGCGTCCGGCGCCTGAGCGCCACCGGCCCGGACCGCTTCCGGCGCGTGGCGGCGGCGTGGCGCGAGGTGCTGGGCGCCGCGCTGGCGGACGAGCCGGACGGCCCGGCGGGCGCCGGGCTCGTCGCGGTCGGGGGCTTCGCGTTCGCCGACGACGGCGGCGCCGCCCCGCACTGGGCCGGCTTCGCGGCCGGCGACCTCGCCGTTCCCGACGTGGCGATCGCCCGCCGGGGCGCGGACGTGCGGCTCACGCTTGCCGCGGTCGCGGCGCCCGACGACGTGCCGGAGGAGCTCGCCGCCCGGCTCGCCCGCCGCGCCGGAGAGCTGCGAGAGGCCCCGCTCCCGCTGCTCGACCCGGCGCCCGCGGGCCGCTTCCGGATCGCGTCGGTCGCGCCGCCCGAGCACTACGAGGCGGCGGTCGCCCGAGCGGTCGAGCGGATCCACGCCGGCGACTTCGAGAAGATCGTGCTGGCCCGCGAGGTCGCCGTGCACGCGCCCGCGCCGCACGACGCGGCCGCCGTGTTCGGCGTCCTGCGCGCCGCCTTCGGGTCCTGCTACGTGTTCTGCGCCGGCCGCGGCGACGCCGCCTTCGTCGCCGCCTCGCCGGAGCTGCTCGTGCGCCGCGAGGGGCTCCGCGCGTCGACCGTGGCGCTGGCCGGCTCCACGCGCCGCTCCGCCGACCCGGCGGTCGACGACCATCTCGGCGAGCAGCTCATGCGCTCCGACAAGGATCGCGAGGAGCAGGCCATCGTGACCCGCCGCATCGCGCGCGCGCTGCGGCCCCACGCCGTCTGGGTGGCGGCCCCCGACGAGCCCGCGATCGTCAAGGTCGCCAACATCCAGCACCTCGCGACGCCGATCCGCGCCCAGCTCACCCATCCGCGCAGCGCGGTCGAGCTGGCCGGCCTGCTGCATCCGACGCCCGCCGTGGGCGGCGAGCCGCACGCCGCGGCGGCGCCGCGCATCCCGGCGCTCGAGGGGATCGACCGCGGCTGGTACGCAGGGCCGGTCGGCTGGACCGACGCCAACGAGGACGGCGAGTTCTGCGTCGCACTGCGCTGCGCGCTGCTGCGCGGACGGGAGGCGCGGCTGTACGCCGGAGTGGGCGTGGTGCGCGACTCGAACCCGGCGGCCGAGCTGGCGGAGACCGAGGTCAAGCTCGGCGCGCTGCTCCCTGTCCTCAGCGGCTGAGGCGGCGCCTCCAGCGGCGCCCGGCGCGCTGCGCGCGGGTCTGGAGCGCGCCGCGCTTGCCGCCGTACTCGGGCAGCTCGCGCGCCTGGGCGGCGTCGATCGTCAGCGTCACGCGGCGCTCGGCGATGCGCGCCACCTCGGGTGCGTCGACGAAGCGGCGCCCCTCGGGGGTCGAGACCACGATGCCGTCGAAGATGTGCTCGCGCGCGTTGTCGAGCACGCGGTCCACGGTGCCGAGCCGCTCCCCGTCGGCGGTATGGACCGGCACCCCGCGTGGGAGCGCCTTGTAGCCGATCTGCAGCCCCTCGTCAGATGTCATGTGCGGCTTACTCGCACTCGCAAGCTCGTGCGAGCGCCTTGATTACGCATCACGCTACCGAGATGCTCGCGGCCACCTCGTCCCATACGGCCCGGTGGACGGCCACGTTCGCCTCGCGGTCCGTGTGCACGGCCACGATGCTCGTCTGCCTGGCGGCGAGGGCGCCGCCGAGCGCCTCGCGGAACGTCTCGACGCTGTCGGCGACCACGTAGCCGAGGCCGAACAAGGCGGCCGCGTGCGCGAAGTCGAGCCCGTGCGGGGTGGCCACGTGTTCAACGAACGCGGCGCCTTCGCCGCTCACGGGCAGGAAGTCGAAGATGCCGCCGCCGTCGTTGTGGAGGAGGACGATCGTCAGCTTGAGCCCGAGGCGGGACGCGGCGAGCAGGCCGCCGAGGTCGTGGATCAGCGCGACGTCGCCGATCAGGAGCACGACCGGGCCGTCGGTG
Organism: uncultured Solirubrobacteraceae bacterium; assembly: GCA_963730535.1. Lineage (GTDB taxonomy): Bacteria > Actinomycetota > Thermoleophilia > Solirubrobacterales > Solirubrobacteraceae > DASSUW01. Next base: position 455,609 of record CAVSRU010000005.1, on the reverse strand, counting down.
GTCGCGGCGACCCCGAAGGCCGTCGAGACGGTCCCGTCGATGCCGTTGGCGCCGCGGTTCGACAGCACGCGCGGGGGGCGCTCGCGGGCGGGGAAGAAGGTCTCCGCGTCGCGGACCGGCATCGAGGAGGCGACGACCACCGTGGCGTCGGCGGGCAGGCCCGCGCCCAGCTCGGCGGCCACGCGCGGCTCGCTCAGGCCGGCGGGTGTGAGCGCGCGGGCGATCGCCTGGGAGGCGGCGCGGTCGGCGCGGTGCCAGGCGTCGAGCCATGAAGGGTCGCGCGGTCCGCTCAGGCGCTCCCCGAGCGCGCTGAGGGTCGCGCGCGGGTCGGCCGCCGCGAGCGTCGCCACCGAGCCGGTCGGGTCCTGCCACGCGTTCTCGGCGTCGAATGCCACCTGGAGGGCGCCGTCGAGCCCGGCGAGCCACTGGCGCAGCGGCTTCGAGGTCGGGAGGTCGCCGACGCGCAGGACGAGGTCGGGCGCGTGCGCGGCGGCCCAGCCGGCGTCGCGGAGCAGGGCGTCGTAGTGGGCGACGGCGGCGGGTCCGCGGCGGCCGCCGGAGAGCGGGTCGGCGAGCAGGGGCACCTGCGCTCGCTCGGCGAAGTCGGCTAGGGCGGTCCCGAGCTCGGGGTCGCGCTCCGCCCGGCCCGCGACGAGGATGGCGCGCGGACGGGCGTGGAGCTCGGCAGACAGGCCGTCGACGAGATCGGGCGGCGCGTGGGGCGCGGTGACGGGGCGGGTCACCCACGGGCGCCCGCCGGCACGCCCCTCGTCGGCGGGCGGCAGCGGCCCGTCGAGGACGAGCGGCTCCCGCAGGGCGAAGTTCAGGTGCACGGGCCCGGGGCGGCCCTCGATCGCGGTCAGGAACGCCCGGCACGCGAGCTGGCGCAGCCATCGCAGCCTCGAGGTCGTCGCGGGCTGCTCGTCGACCTCGAGGGACCACTTGGCGGCCGTCCCGTAGAGCTTCACCTGGTCGATCGTCTGCCCGGCCCCGATGTCGCGCAGCTCCGGCGGCCGGTCGGCGGTGAGGACGAGCAGGGGCACTCGCGCCTCGCGCGCCTCGTGGACCGCGGGTGCGTAGTTGGCGGCGGCCGTCCCCGACGTGCAGGCCAGCACCGCGGGCACGCCGGTGGCCTTGCCGACGCCGAGCGCGAAGAACCCGCCGGAGCGCTCGTCGACGTGCGAGGTGGCCCGGATCCGCTCCTCGCGCGCGAGCGAGAGCACCAGCGGCGTCGAGCGCGACCCCGGCGACGTGCACGCCTCGCGCACGCCGCACCGGGCGAGCTCGTCGACGAAGGCGCGCAGGCCGAGGTAGGTGTCGCGCGGGTCGTGGGTGTCGGTCGCCGTCATGATCTCCGGGCATGCCGCAGCGGCTGGTCCTCCTGCACGGCTTCACGCAGACGCGGCAGAGCTGGCGGCGGACGGTGGCGGCGCTCGGCGGACGCTATCGCGCGCTGGCGCCCGACCTCCCCGGCCACGGCCAGGCGGCCGAGCGCCGGCCCGCCTCGTTCTCCGCCTGCGCGGCCTACGTGCGGGCGCTGGCCGGGGAGCGCTGCGTGCTCGCGGGCTACTCGATGGGCGGCCGGATCGCGCTCCACACGGCACTCGCCGTTCCCGGGCTCGTCGACCGGCTGGTCCTGATCGGCGCCACCCCTGGCCTCGCGGACCCGGCCGAGCGCGAGGCGCGCCGGCGGGCCGACGAGGCGCTGGCGGAGCGGATCGAGGCGGTGGGCGTAGTGGCGTTCGCGGAGGAGTGGGGGGCACAGGCGCTGTTCGCCGGCCAGGACGAGCGGGTCGCAGCCGCCGCGCACGCGGACCGCCTGCGCAACACGCCCCACGGCCTTGCCGCTGCGCTGCGCGGCCTCGGCACCGGCGTCATGACCCCGCTGTGGGACCGGCTGCCGCAGCTCGCGATCCCGGTCACGCTCGTGGTCGGCGAGCGCGACGCGAAGTTCCACGCCGTCGCCGAGCGCATGGCGGCCGCCCTTCCGGACGCCCGGCTGGAGGTGGTGCGCGGCGCCGGCCACGCGGTCCAGCTCGAGCGTCCGGACGCGGTGGCGACGGCGATCGCCTGACCGCCGCCGCCATCTCCCCGTCAGCGGCGGTGGATCGCGTAGACGTTCCCGTGCGACAGCGACACGACGTACAGCTCGCCGTCGGGACCCGTCTGGACGTCCGTGCCCACGCCGAAGTTACGGCCGAAGAGCAGGCTCTCGCTCTCCGTTAGCTCCCACTTGCTCAGGTTGTCCGCCACGCTGTCGGCCAGTCGCGGGTCGCGCGTCTGGATGTCGCGACGGTCGCGGGTGAGGTCCAGGCGGAACAGGTGGCCGCCCTCGAGGAAGTCACGCGCGCCGCCGACGAACAGGTCGCCCTTGTAGCGGCGGCCGAGGTCCCGCGAGTCGAGGAACCCGATGCCGCCTGGCGCGACCTCGAACTTCCAGCTGAACTCCGGGTCGCTGTAGTGCGAGCCCGGGAGCGTGAAGAGGCGCGCGAGCGCCTCGGCCGGCGAGTCGGCGATGTTCGTCGGCAGCCAGCGGATCTGCTGGAGGCCGAAGTAGCCCGCCGGCGTGAGCGGCTGCGGCGCCGTCGGGTCGGTCTCGATCGCCTTGAACTGGCCGATCCGCGACACCGGGCCCATGATCTGCACCCAGCCGCCGTTCATGCCCGGCCGCACGCGGTTGATCTCGCTGAACGAGTCGTCGCCGTTCTCCTGCTCCCAGAGATTGCCGGAGCGCCGGTCGAACGCGAGGCCGAAGCTGTTGCGGATCCCGTAGGCGAAGAGCTTCTGGACGTTCTCACCGACCTCGCCACCCATCTGGCGCCCGACGCGCCAGAACGGGTTGTCGCGCGGGGCGTCGCCGTCGTCGTCAAGCCGGACGATGACGCCCGTGCGGTGCAGGTCGTCGGTCTCCGGCCCACCGAACTGGTCGTCGCCGGCGGGCGGCGTGAACGGGCCGTTGACGAGGTTCTGGGTCTGGCCGCGGCGCCCGGTGTCGCCGACGATCGCGTACAGCTTGCCGTCTGGGCCGAAGCGCAGCACGCCGCCATCGTGGTTGCCACGCAGTGGCTGCCCGGCGTCGGCCTGGAAGGCCCGGAACTTGATGATGTTGCGGTCGAACTCGAGGCTGCCGTGGCTGAACTCAAAGCGATCGATCCGGTTGCCCATCAGCCGGACGTCGTCGAGGGTCGCGGTGTCGAGGCCTGACTTGCTCTGGCTCCAGAACAGGTAGACCCACCCGTTCTTGCGGAACTTCGGATGCAGCGCGATGCCCAGCAGCCCGCGCTCCGAGGCCGAGTTGACCGCGAGGTCGAGCACCGTCGCCTTCAGCGTCCCGTCCCTGAACCACTTCACCTGGCCCGTCGCCTTCTCGAGCACCAGGAACTCGTCCTTGTCGACGAACGCGATCGACACCGGCTGGTTGAGGCCCGTCGCCGCCGTGCGGACGGCAAGGTCGGGATCCTCGAGCGTCGGCGTCGGCGTCTGCGCAACAGCCGGCATGGCGGGCATCGTCACCGCCAGGGCGGCGAGCGCGAGCCCTCGCCGCGTGCATCGCATGCCGCGTCCCATCCGAGCCACCTCCTCGTTGTGGTCGAGGAGTGCTACGCAGGCGGCTCTGACCGGGTTCGGCGCGCTCAGGGGTAGGCCATGAGGAGCACGCAGTGGGTCGTCTCGAGCGCCTCGTAGACGTGTGGGACGTCGGCGCCGAAGGTCACGAGGTCGCCCGCGCCGAGCTCGACGGTGTTGCCGGCCGGGCCCGCGCGCAGGCGGCCGCTGACGACCAGGAGGTGCTCCATGACGCCGGCGTGGTGGGCGTCGGCGTGCCGGACGGCTCCCGCGTCGAGGTCGAGCGCGTAGAGGTCGAACGTGCCGCGGCTGTGCGCCGCGCTCAGGAGCCGTCCCGCCCAGCCCGGCGTCTCCGACGAGAGGAGCGGCTGCACCTCGGAAGCACGGACGACCCGCAACGAGGGTCGGTCCTCCTCGACGATGCGCGCGAACGGCACTTCCAGCGCGGCGGCGATCGCCCACAGGGTCTCGACGCTCGGGTTGGCCTTGCCGGACTCGAGCTGGGCGAGCGTCGACTTCCCGAGCCCGGCCGCCGCCGCGAGGTCCGCGAGCGTCAGACCGGCTTGGGCGCGAAGGGCGCGGACGTTCGAGGCCACCGCGCGCACGAAGGCGTCGACGCCCGGCTCGCCCGTGCCAGGCCCATCGGGTTCGTCGTCAAGAGTGTGGTCTACCGTACTGGACAAAGTTCTACTTCCATGGAATCGTGTCCAGCATCATGGAAGCGAGCACCATTATGGCGGACGAGGCGGTCCGATCGCAAGCCCGCCGCAGCCGCATCTCTCGAGATTTTGTCGCCGGAGCGCGGGCGGCGGCGCCGATCGCCATCGCGGCCGCCCTCTTCGGGGCGTCATTCGGCGTGCTGGCGCGCGACGCCGGCATGGGGATCGTCCCGCCGATCGTGATGTCGCTGACGACCTTCGCCGGCTCGGCGCAGTTCGCGGTCGCCTCGGTGCTCGAGTCGGGCGGCGCGATCACCGCGGCGATCGTCGCCGCCGTGCTCCTCAACCTCCGCTACCTCGCCATCGGCGTGTCGGTGGCTCCCGCGCTGCGCGGGTCGGCCGGCCGTCGCCTGGTCGAGGCGCAGCTGGCCGTCGACGAGTCGTGGGCGGTGTCGCAGCGCGACGGGCGGGTGCAGCGCGGGTTGCTGCTCGGCGCCGGCGTGACCCTCATGGTCGCCTGGATGTCCGGCACCGTCGCCGGCGTCCTGGGCGGCAGCGCGCTCGGCGACCCCGCCGACTACGGGCTCGACGCCATGTTCCCGGCCCTCTTCCTCGCGCTGCTCGTGGGGCAGCTCGATGGGCCGCGCGCCCGCGCCGCGGCGCTCTTCGGCGGCGTCATCGCGCTCGCCCTCACCCCGCTGGTCCCGCCCGGCCTTCCCATCGTGGCCGCCGCCCTCGGCGCGGTCTTCGCTCTGACGGTCCGGGAGGTGCGCCGATGACCGCCGCCTGGATCGCGGTGCTGGCCGTCGGCGTCGCCACGGTCGCCATCAAGGGCGCCGGCACCGTCGTGTTCGCCGACCGCCCGCTGCCCCGCGCGCTCGCCGGCGTCATGCCGCTGCTCGCGCCGGCGCTCCTCGCCGCCCTCGTCGTCGGCCAGACGGCCGCCGACGGCCGCGCCCTGGTCGCCGACGCGCGGCTGGCCGGCGTCGCCGCCGCCGCGGTGGCGCTCGCCGCCCGGGCGCCGCTGCTCGTCGTGCTCGCGGTGGCCGCTGGGGTTGCCGCCGGCGCGCGGGCGTTGGGCGCGGCCTGAACTTCAACTGCGGCATTGAGGGAGGGTCCGGGCCGGCGAGTGTCGACTTGACGGCGATTATCGACGTCAAGTGAGCAATCGCCGCATCCGGACCTCCCCTCAATGCCGCAGTTCGAGTGCGCCCACCGCGTGCTTCGGCTCGAGCGCGGCGGCCCGGGCGAGCGTCGCGCCGTCGATCCGCCCGGCGTCCAGCTCGCCGCGACGCGCGTACGCGTCGACCACCGCCCGCTCGACGTCGTCGACGCCCACCGGGGTCTCGTCCGCCACGCCGCCGGCCGTCGCGGGATCCCAGTCCAGCTCGAGCGCGGCGTAGACGTCCTCGAGCACGGCGCGCAGCCGCGCCGCGTCGGTGACGGCGATCGAGGCGGCGAGCAGGGACGCGTGGCGGATCACCCGCTGGGCGCTGCCCACGAGCTTGACGGCGCCGCGCGCGTTCACGGTGTACTCGCCGGGGCAGAACTCGCCGGCGATCCGGCCCACCCGGCTGTCGACGCCGAGCTCGCGAAGCGCCTCGGCCAGGGTCTCGGCCGAGCGGCGGAAGCGCTCCTGCAGGCCGGCGATCGGGTCCGCGTGGGGGAGCACCTCGTCGACCACGACGCAACCCTCGTGGTACGCGACCGCGTGACCGCCCGGGGCCCGCACGACCGGCTCGAAGCCGTGCGCCCGCGCGGCGGCAGCGGCGGCCGGAAAGCCGGGCCGCAGCCTGTCGAGGCGGCCGAAGGCCAGGGTCGGCGCCGGGCGATAGACGCGGACGACCGGACCGAGCGCTCCCTCGTCGACGCGCTCGACGAGCGCGCGGGAGACGGCGACCTCGAGCGCGGGCGACCGGGGGGACGACTCGCGCACGAACAGCACGCAGAGATGATGACTCAGGCCGGACGGCGCGCGGCTAGGCGGCGAGGCTGGGCTGGACCGCGGCGCGGGCCCGGGCGGTCCCGAGGCGGATCCGGCTCTTCGCCGTGCCGAGCGGCACGCAGGTCGCCTGGGCGAGCTCGCGGTCGGTGAGGCCGGTGACGTGGTGCAGGAGCACGGCCGTGCGCTGGCCGTGGGGGAGGGCGTCGAGCGCGGTCAGCATCGCGCGGCTGTTGTGGCGCCGTATCACCGTGTCCGACACCGGCTCGGCGACCGCGGGTCGGACGAGCGCCTCGTGCGCATTGCGGCCGTACGCGGCGGTGCCTGCCGCGTGCGAGCGCAGGCGGTCGAGGGCGCGGCTGCGGGCCATGATCCGCACGAAGGTCGTCAGCGAGCCGCGCTCGGGCCGGTAGGTCTCGGGGTGCGTCCAGAGCGAGACGAACACGTCCTGCACGACGTCCTGCGCCGCGTCCGGGTCGCGCAGCACCGCCGCCGCGGCGGCCTGAGCCGTGGGCGCGAGGCGCCGGTAGGCGGCCGTGAAGGCGTTCGGGTCGCGAAGGTGGGTCTGTGGAAGCGGTTCCATTTAGTTGGCGCGGCGGCAGTCTACGTTGCTTGGAAGCGGTTCCATAGACCAACCTGGCGCAACGGCAGTGTACAGATCTCATGCAGGGTTTGTACAGAGGGCGTCAAAGTTATTACCGTGTCCGCCATGGTTCCTCCGCGGCCGTCCGGCGTGCGCATCGGCGAGCTCAGCCGGCGCGTCGGCGTCGGTCAGGAGACCCTGCGGGCCTGGGAGCGCCGCTACGGCGTCCTGCGTCCGCGGCGGACCGGCGGCGGCTATCGCGTCTACGGCTCCGACGACGAGGCGCGGGCGAGGCGGATGCGCGAGCTGATCCAGGGCGGCTGGGCCGCCTCAGAGGCGGCGAACGAGGTCTCGGCGGCGCTGACGGCCGAGCCTCCGGTGGCCGAGACCCCGGACCTGCTGGGGCCGCTCGTCGGCTACGACTCCGCGGGCGCGCACGCCGCGCTCGACCGCATCCTCGGCGCTCGCTCGCTGGACAGCGCGCTGCGGGACGTCGTGCTGCCGGTGCTGCACGAGGTCGGCGAAGGATGGGCCCGCGGGGAGCTCTCCGTCGCACAGGAGCACTTCGCGACCGAGCTCGTGACCGGCCGCCTCCGAGGCCTGGCCCGCGAATGGGACGAGGGCCTCGGCCCCCGAGCGGTCCTGGCCTGCCCGTCAGGCGAGCGGCACGACATCGGCCTGCTGTGCTGCGGCCTCGCGCTGCACCGGCGCGGCTGGCGGGTCACCTACCTCGGGCCCGACACGCCCACCGAGGCACTCGAGAGCACCATCGGCCTCGTCGACCCCACGCTGGTGGTGATCGGCGCCGTTCAGCCGGAGCCGCTGCACGCGGCGGCACCCGCGCTCGCGCGCATCTCGCGGCGGGTGACGGTGGCGGTCGGCGGCGCGGGAGCCACCGCCGCGCTGGCGGCCGCCGCGGGCGCCTCGCACCTCGGGTCCGATCCCGTCAGCGCCGCCGCCGAGCTCAGCGTTCGGTGACGGGTGCTCGCGTTCGTTCCGGCGCCGGCGTGCCGCCGGCGAAACGTCAACGGCGGCTGGATGGCCCTTCGTTCTCGCGCCGCGGGCGAACGTCAACTGCGGCTGGGTAGGGAGGTGAGGGAGCCGGCCGCCGCGTCGGCCGTCAAGGCGGGGTTTCGTGTACTTCGGTGTTTGGAGGTATCTCCAAATCCACCTTTGTGCTCTAGATGTAGTTCCTGACCACGTTGTTCATCCGGGCCTCCTTGGAGGCTGGTGGTTGTCGAAGCCCCAGTCCCAAGGAGGACACCGGATGAAGTTGCACGCTAACGCGGCCCTGTCATTGACGCAGCGGCGTCGGATGGTGCTCAGGGTGCTCGAGCAGGGCTGGACGATCACGGCAGCTGCGGCGGCCGCGGAAACCAGCCCAAGAACGTGTGGGAAGTGGGTGTCTCGCTACCGCGCTGCCCGAGAGTTCGGTTTATCGGATCGCAGCAGCGCGCCGCGGGTGGTGGCCAATCGGACCTGCGAGCGTCGGGTCGAGGCGATCGCGACGTTGCGTCGGCTGCGGTTTAGCGGTCCGGAGATCGCGGAGCTGCTTCAGATGCCCGTTTCGACGGTCTCGGGGATCCTGACGCGGATCGGGATGGGCCGCCTTGGCCGGCTCGGCCTGGAGCCGGCGCAGCGCTATCAGTGCGAGCGACCGGGCGAGCTGGTCCACATCGACGTCAAGAAACTCGGCCGGATCGTCGGCGGCTACGGCAAGCGGGTGACCGGCGCCGGCCAGCGCTACACCGGCAGCTATACCGACGCCGCCGGCCGCCGCCGCGGCAGGGCCGGCTGGGACTTCGTGCACATCGCGATCGACGACGCCACCCGTCTGGCCTACGCCGAGGTGCTTCCCGATGAGAAAGCCACGACCGCGGTCGGCTTCCTCGGCAGGGCGCTGGCCTTCTACCGCCGCCACGGGATCACCGTCGAGCGCGTCATGACCGACAACGGCTCCGCCTACCGCTCAGCCGTCCACGCCCTCGCCTGCCGCGCGCTCGGCATCGGACACCTCAGGACCCGGCCGCGGCGCCCGCAGACGAACGGCAAAGCCGAACGCTTCATCCGCACCCTGCTCGCCGGCTGGGCCTACGGCGCCATCTACCGCGACAGCCGAGAACGCACCGCAGCCCTTGACGGCTGGCTCTATACCTACAACCATCGCCGCCGACACACAGCCATCGGCCGCCAACCACCCATCACCCGCCTGAACAACCTGCTCGGGTCCTACATCTAGACGCGCACAAAGGTGGATTTCGATGATCGGCGCCGCGCCCGAATCCACCTAATCCCGCCTTGACGGGGAGTTTCGTGGATCCGGTGATCCAGCGCGCATCGAAATCCACCTTCTTCCTCTAGACGGGGAAGAAAGTGGATTCGGGCGAGCCGGTCGACGTCGATTGTCACGTTGTTCCCCGCGCACCGGTCGGCTCCCGGGCTCCCTACCCAGCCGCCGTTGACGTTCGTCAGGCTCCCAGCAGCAACCCCGGCCCCGCAGGCACGGCGATGACCCCGTCACGGGCCGGGAGCACGTCCTCGTACCCGTCGAACGCCCGCAACGACGCCAGGCCGCAGAACGCCACCGGCCCCGACGCCCGCAGGCCGGCCGCCGCGTGGACCCCGGCGGCGATCCCGAGCGGGCCGTCGAAGTTCGACGCGACGTAGACCTTCGTGCCCGCCGCCCGCGCCATGCGGGCGTCGCGGAGCAGCCCTGAGATCCCCCCGCAGCGCGAGATCTTCAGGCATACGGCGTCTGCGGCGCCCGAGCTGAGCGCGCCGCGCTCGGCCGCCGTCTCGTCCATCGCCACCGGGACCGGCGAGCGGGTCCGGACGGCGCGCATGGCGGCGATCCCGTGCACGGGCTCCTCGCACAGCTCGACGCCGACCGGCGCCAGCGCGCGCAGGTTGGCGAGCGCCTCGTCGGCCGTCTGCCAGACCCCGTTGGCGTCGACCCGGATCGTGGTCGCGTCGCCCGCCGCGGCGCGCACGGCGGCCAGGCGGCCCGCGTCGTCGCCGGTGCCGACCTTCAGCTTCAGGCAGCGGAAGCCGGCCGCCACCGCCTCGGCGGCCGCGCTGGCGGCGCCGGCGCGGTCCTCGGCGCCGATGACGGCGTTGACGGCCACGGCCGGCACCGCTCCCGCGGCGATCAGCTTGGCGACCGGGAAGCCGGTGCGCCGGCCGGCCCGATCCCACAGCGCGAGGTCGATCGCGGCCAGCGCCTGCGGCAGCGAGCGCTCGGCCGCGCACGCGCTCAGCACCTCGGCGTGGCTCGCGCGCGGGCTCACCCGGTCGAGCACGCCCGCGTACGCGTCGAGCGCCGCCCGCACGGCGGCCAGCGGCACCCCGTCGTAGCCCTCGAGCGGCGCCGCCTCGCCCTCGCCGAAGTCCTCGCCCCCGAAGTCGAGCCGCACGCGCAGCAGCACGCGCTCCTCCAGCACGCCCCACGCCGCCCACATCGGAGCCCGCGGGCGCATCACCACCGTCTCGACGGTCAGCTCGGCCATCAGCTCGCCAGGATCCCGGCTGACAGCAACGCGCAGAACACGAGCTGGAGCATGCCAGTGCGGGCAAGCGCACCATTGAGCGACGGCCCATCGGTACGGTTGCGAACGATCCTCACGACCGGGACCGCCAGCGGCAGCGCGAGGAGGGCCAGCGCGAGCCACGCCGACAGCTCCTCCGAGCCGAGCAGCCACGGAAGCAGCGCGCAGGCGAACGCCGCGTAGACCATCGCCGCGTACAGGCCGCGCGCACGCGGCCGGCCCAGCCGGACAGCGAGCGTGCGCTTCCCGGCCCGCCGGTCGGTCTCGAGGTCGCGCACGTTGTTCACCACCAGGATCGCCGCCGCCAGAAGCCCCACCGGGACGGCGAGCACGAACGCCTCCCAGGTCAGCCGCTCAGTCTGCGCGAAGTACGAGCCGGTGACGGCGACGACGCCGAAGAACAGGAACACGAAGACCTCGCCGAGGCCCTCGTAGCCGTACGGCCGCGGCCCGCCGGTGTACAGCACGCCGGCGAGGATCGACGCGGCGCCGACCAGCAGCAGCTCCCAGCCGGCGGTCGCGATCAGGTAGGCGCCGGCCACCACCGCGAGCCCGAACGCCACGTACGTCGCCACGAGCACCTGCCGCGGCGGGACGAGCCCGCCGGCCGTAACCCGCACCGGGCCGAGCCGGTCCTCCGTGTCCGCCCCCCGGCGGGCGTCCGAGTAGTCGTTCGAGAGGTTCGTGCCCACCTGGATGAACACCGACCCGAGCGTGGCGGCGACGAACGTCAGCGGTCGGAACGTCCCCTCGGTGGCGGCCAGCGCGGTGCCCACCAGGACCGGTGCGACAGCGGCAGGCAGCGTCCGCGGCCTGGCCGCCATGAACCAGATGTGCAGCGGGCTCAAGGTCGTCGGGGGAACTGCGAGAAGTCGGGCTTGCGCTTGCGCTTGTACGCCTCGCGACCCTCGCGCGCTTCGTCGGACGCGTAGAACAGCAGGTTGGTGTCGTGGGCCAGCTGCTGGATGCCGCTCAGGCCGTCCTCGGCCGCGTGGAAGCTTGCCTTGAGCAGCCGCAGGGCGAAGGGCGACAGCTCGAGCATCTCGCGGCACCAGCGGACGGTCTCGGCCTCGAGCTGGTCGAGCGGCACGACGGTGTTGATCAGCCCCATCTCGAGCGCCTGCTGGGCGTCGTACTGCCGGCACAGGAACCAGATCTCCTTCGCCTTCTTGACCCCGACGGTGTTTGCGAGCAGGGCCGCTCCGAAGCCGCCGTCGAACGAGCCCACGCGCGGGCCGGTCTGCCCGAAGCGGGCGTTGTCGGCCGCGATCGTGAGGTCGCAGACGAGGTGGAGCACCTGGCCGCCGCCCACCGCGTAGCCGGCCACCATCGCCACCACCGGCTTGGGGAGGCGGCGGATCTGCACGTGCAGGTCGGTGACGTGGAAGCGGCCGACCGAGGCGCCGTCGGCCAGGTAGCCGGTGTCGCCGCGCACGCGCTGGTCGCCGCCCGAGCAGAACGCGAGCGGCCCCTCGCCGGTCAGCACGATCACGCCGACCGACCCGTCCTCGCGCGCCAGCTCGAGCGCCTGCGAGATCTCGACGATCGTCTGCGGACGGAACGCGTTGCGCACCTCGGGCCGCGCGATCGTGATCTTGGCGATCCCGTCGCCGGAGGTCTCGTAGCGGATGTCCTCGAACTCGGCGGCCGGGGTCCACGTGATGGTCACCACTCAGACACTAGCCTCCCCTTGGTGAGCGAGAGCTGGCTGGAGCGCGCCGCCGCCCTGCATCCCGAGCGCACCGCCGTGGAGGCGCCGGACGGCGCCCGGACCTACCGCGAGCTGCTGGACGCCGCTCGCGCGGTGGCGGGCGCCCTCGCCGCCCGCGGCGTCCGGCGCGGCGACCGCGTGGCCATCGCCCTGCCCGCCGGCGCGGCGTTCGCCGAGGCGCTGCACGGCTGCCTGCTGGCCGGGGCCGCGGCCATGCCGGTCGATCCACGGCTCGCCGCGCCGGAGCAGGCGGCGCGCCTGCGGACCGCCGCGACCACCATCGACGGCCCGCTCGACCCCGCTCCGCCCGCGCCCGCGCCGACGGCGCCCCACCTCGACGACCCCGCGCTCGTCGTCCACACCTCCGGCACCACCGGCGCGCCGCGCGCGGTGAGCCTCTCGCTCGGCAACGTCCAGGCCAGCGCGCACGGCTCCGCCATCGCGCTCGGGCTCGACCGCGACGAGCGTTGGCTGTGCCCGCTGCCGCTCTCGCACGTCGGCGGCCTGATGGTGCTGCTGCGGTCGGCGATCCACGCCACCACGGCGGTGCTCGGGGCGCCGGACACGCGGGGAGTGACCCTGGCATCGCTGGTCCCGACCCAGCTCGCCCGCCTGCTCGACGCGGGCACCGCGCCACCGCCCGGCCTGCGCGCGGTGGTGCTGGGCGGCGCGCCCGCGCCCCGCGCCCTGCTCGAGCGGGCACGCGACGCGGGCTGGCCGGTGGCGCCGACCTACGGCCTCACGCAGGCGTGCTCGCAGGTGACGGTGGGGGAGATCGGCGACGTCGAGACCAGCGGCCGGGCGCTCCCCGGCGTCCGCGTCACGCTCGCGCCCGACGGCGAGATCCTCGTCGAGGGGCCGACCGTGGCGGGCGGCGGCACCCTGCGCACCGGCGACCTGGGGACGCTCGACGACCGCGGCCGCCTCCGTGTGACCGGCCGCAAGACGGACACGATCGTCACCGGGGGAGAGAACGTCGCGCCGGCCGAGGTCGAGGCCGTGCTGCTCGCCCATCCCGCGGTCGCCGATGCCGGGGTCTTCGCCCGGCCGCATCCGGAGTGGGGGGAGGCCGTGACCGCGCGCGTCGTCCTGCGCGGGCCGGCGACGCCCGACGAGCTTCGCGCCTGGGCACACGGGCGGCTCGCGCGCTTCAAGGTGCCGAAGGAGATCGAGCTCGCCGACGGGCTCCCGCGCACCGCCTCGGGCAAGCTCCTGCGCAGGGAGCTGGCATGAGCGCGTACCGCCAGGAGAGCCGCCACCGCTGGGCGACCACCGCGGCCGGCTGGGAGCGCTACGCGGACGCCTTCCGGCGCGACACGATGCCGGTGACCGCCTGGATGCTCGACCACGCCCAGCCGCAGCCGGGCGACACGGTGCTCGACCTCGCGGCCGGGATCGGCGACGCCGGCTTCCTCGCCGCCGAGCTGATCGCGCCCAACGGGCAGCTCATCACCTCCGACTTCGTCCCCGAGATGCTGAGCGCCGCCCAGCGGCGCGGTGAGGCGCTCGGCGTCGCCAACGTGCGCTTCCGCCAGATCGACGCGGAGGCCATCGACCAGCCTGCGGCCAGCCTCGACGTCGTGCTCTGCCGCTGGGGCTACATGCTGATGGCCGACGGCGAGGCGGCGGTGCGCGACACGCGCCGCGTGCTGCGGCCCGGCGGCCGCCTCGCGCTGGCCGCCTGGGCGGGGTCCGAGTCGAACCCGTGGAGCGCCTTCCCGGTCGAGGAGCTCGTCGCCCGCGGCCGCGCCGAGCCGGCGCCGCCGGGCCCCGGCCAGTTCGCCTGGGCAGAGGAGGGCGTGGTCGCCGAGAACCTCGAGGCCGCGGGCTTCGTCGAGTACGAGGTCGCCGCCGTCGACTTCGCCATGCGCTACCCGTCGGCCCGGGCCTGGTGGGACGTGCAGGCGGCGATGTCGATGCGCGTGCACGACGCCGCCTCCGCGCTCGGCCGCGACGGGGTGGACGACGTGGTCAGCGCCCTCGAGCGCCGGGCGGAGCCGTGGACCGGCGCGGACGGCTCGCTCGCCGTCCCCGCCCGCACGTGGGTCGCAGTGGCAACGGGCTAGGCTTCCGCCCCTTATGTATTACGACGACGACGCCGACCTCGGCCTGCTCGACGGCAAGACCGTGGCCATCCTCGGCTACGGCTCCCAGGGCCACGCCCACTCGCTCAACCTCAAGGACTCCGGCGTCGACGTCGTGGTCGGTCTGCGGCCGGACTCGGCCTCGGTCCAGCAGGCACGCGCCAACGGCCTCGAGGTCACCGATGTGGCCGACGCCGCCTCGCGCGGCGACGTGGTGATGGTCCTGCTCCCCGACGAGAAGCACGGCGACGTCTGGCGCGAGCAGATCCGCGACGGGATCGCGCCCGGCAAGGCGCTGCTGTTCGGCCACGGCTTCTCCGTGCACTACGGCGAGGTCGAGCCGCCGCCGGAGGTCGACGTCGCGCTCGTCGCCCCCAAGGGCCCCGGCCATCTCGTGCGGCGCCAGTACGTCGAGGGCAGCGGCGTCCCCGGCCTGATCGCGGTCCACGCCGACGCCTCCGGCAACGCCCAGCAGCTCGCGCTGGCGTACGCCAAGGGCATCGGCTGCACCCGCGGCGGCGTGATCGAGACGACCTTCAAGGACGAGACCGAGACGGACCTCTTCGGGGAGCAGGCAGTGCTCTGCGGCGGCGTGTCCGAGCTCGTGCAGGCGGGCTACGAGACGCTCGTCGACGCCGGCTACGACCCCAAGCTCGCGTACTTCGAGTGCCTCCACGAGCTCAAGCTGATCGTCGACCTGATGTACGAGAAGGGCATCACGGGGATGCGCTACTCGGTCTCCAACACGGCCGAGTACGGCGACTACACGCGCGGCAAGCGCATCATCTCCGAGACCACCCGCCAGGCGATGCGCGACGTCCTCGGCGAGATCCAGTCCGGCGCCTTCGCGCGCGAGTGGATCGCCGAGAACCGGGCGGGCCAGGAGAACTTCAAGCGCATGCGCGAGGAGCAGGCCGGCCATCAGATCGAGCGCGAGGGCAAGCAGCTGCGCTCGATGATGGACTGGATCGAGACCGAGTTCTAGGGGCGCTGCCACAATCTGAACCGATGGCCGACGAGCCGATCGCCGGAGGGTGGCTGCCCCCGTCCGCCCCGGGCGGGCGGCCCGCGCCGCAGTTCGAGCCGGCCCCGCCGGACCCCGAGCCCGCTCCGGAGCCGCCGCAGGACGTATCGGCGGCTTGGGCCACGCCCGCCGACCGCCCGAGGTTCACGCCGGCGCCGAGATCCACCTCGCCACCCAACGGCCTGGCCACGACCTCGCTCGTGCTCGGCATCGTCGGCGTGCTGCTGGTGATCTTCGCCCCACTCTCGCTGCCCGTCTCGATCGCCGCGTGGATCACCGGCGCCCAGAGCCGCAAGCGGATCGCGGCCGGCATCACCGATCAGGGCGAGGGCTCCGCCCGCGGCGGAGTCATCCTCGGGATCGTCGGCGTCGTGCTCGGGTTGCTGGTCGTCACCGCGTGGATCGTCCTCGTCGCGCTCGGCGTCGACCTCGAGGAGCTGCGCCGCGACCTCGAGCGCCAGTCCTCAAGCTAAGCCGGATTCACCGATTCTCGCGGCGAACCGCCGCCGTATGCACGGCCATCCGCCGATTGGCCGAGCACCAAGTGACCCGCCACGTCGATGCTCGGCCAATCGACGCCTGACCGGGCCTACGTCGACGGTTCATCCACGATGATCGGCGAATCCCGGCTAACCTCCTCGGCCCGCTTATGACGCCGAACCCGTTCACCAAGCAGTACCTGATGACCGCCGGGCCGACGCCGATCCCGCCCGCGGTGTCGCAGGCGATGGCCGCGCCGATGCTCTACCACCGCGCGCCCGCGTTCGACGAGCTCTACGAGCGCGTCCTCGGCCGCCTGCCGCACGTCTTCCGCACGAGCAACGACGTGCTCGCCTTCGCCTCCAGCGGCTCGGGCGCCATGGAGTCGGCGATGGCCAATCTCGTGCGCCCCGGGGACCGGATCCTCGCGTGCGCCGCCGGCAAGTTCGGCGAGCGCTGGATCCAGCTCGGCGAGGCCTACGGCGCCGACCAGGTCCGCTACGAGCCGGGCTGGGGAGAGCGGCTCGACCCGGCCGAGATCGACCGCCTGCTCACGCAGAACGCCGACGTCAAGGTCGTGTTCGCCACGCTGAGCGAGACCTCGACCGGCATCGTGCACGACGTGCAGGCGATCGCCGAGGTCGCCGCCCGCCACGACGCCATCCTCGTGATCGACGCCGTCTCCGGCCTGGGCGCCGCGGAGCTGCGCCAGGACGACTGGGGGATCGACGTCGTCGTGTCCGGCTCGCAGAAGGCGCTCATGTGCCCGCCCGGCCTGGCGTTCGCGTCCGTGTCCGAGCGTGCGCTCGAGCGCGCCGCCGCGCGCGGCGAGGGCCGCTACTACTTCGACTGGGGCCGCACGGCGAAGAGCCAGCGCAAGGGCGCGAGCCCGTTCACGCCCGCCGTCTCGCTCTTCCTCGGCCTCGACGTCGCGCTCGAGATGATCGAGCGGGAGGGGCTCGACGACGTGATGGCCCGCCACCAGCTGCTGGCGCGCGCCACCCGCGCGGGCGCGGCGGCCATGGGCCTCGAGCTGTTCGGCGACCCGGACGAGCGCTCGACCGTGGTGACGGCCATCGAGCTGCCGGAGGACATCGACGGCGGCAAGGTGCCCGGCGGCCTGCGGCGGCTCGGCATCACCGCCAACGGCGGGCAGGACCACCTGAAGGGCAAGATCCTGCGGATCGCCCACTGCGGCTACTTCGGGGCGTTCGACATCCTCACCTCGCTCTCGGGCCTCGAGATGGTGCTGGCCCAGCTCGGCCGCGACGTCGAGCACGGCGCGGGCGCCGGCGCGGCGCAGCGCGTGTTCCTCGAGGCCGGCGTCCCCGCCGCCGCGTGACCGTCCTCGCCGAGCCCTGCCGCGTCCTCGTCAAGGAGCCGATCGCCGACTCGGGCATCGCGCTCCTGCGCGAGCGGTTCGACGTCGACCTCGGCATCGACTGGGACGACGCCGAGCTGGCTGAGCGGATCGGCGCCTACGACGCGATCCTGATCCGCTCCGCGACGAAGCTGACCGCGGAGCTGATCGCGCGCGGCGAGCGGCTCAAGGTCATCGGGCGCGCCGGCGTGGGCGTCGACAACGTCGACGTCGACGCGGCCACCAAGCGCGGCATCATCGTCGCCAACGCGCCGCAGTCCAACGTCATCACCGCTGCCGAGCACACCGTCGCGCTGCTGCTCGCGCTCGCCCGCAACGTCCCGCAGGCGCACGCGGCGCTCACCGGCGGGAGCTGGGAGCGCTCCAAGTGGGGCGGCGTCGAGCTGTACGAGAAGACGCTCGGCCTGCTCGGCTTCGGCCGCATCGGCCAGCTGGTGGCCGCCCGCGCCCACGGCTTCGGCATGCGGGTGATCGCGTTCGATCCCTACGTGTCGTCAGCGCGCTTTCGCGAGCTCGGGGTGGAGAAGGCCGAGTCGGCCGACGAGCTGTACGCCCAGGCCGAGTTCATCTCCATCCACCTGCCGACGACGCCCGAGACGCGCGGCTGGCTCGGGGACGAGGCGCTGGCCCGCTGCCGCGACGGCGTCCGGATCATCAACTGCGCGCGCGGAGAGCTGATCGACGACGCCGCGCTCAAGCGCGCGCTCGACTCCGGCAAGGTCGCCGGCGCGGCGCTCGACGTGTTCGCGCACGAGCCGGTCACCGATCACCCGCTGTTCGGCTATCCCAACGTCGTCGTCACGCCGCACCTCGCCGCGTCGACCACCGAGGCGCAGGACCGCGCCGGCGTGCAGACGGCCGAGCAGGTCGTGGCGGCGCTCACGGGGGGCGTCGTCTCGACCGCCGTCAACATCCCCGCGGTCAGCGCCGAGGACATGGAAGCGCTAGGCCCGTTCCTCCCGCTCGGCCGCGGCCTGGGCCGCCTGGCGATGGCGCTCGCCGAGTCATCGAGCGTCGAGCGGGTCGAGGTCGAGTACCTGGGGCGGATCGCCGAGCACGACACCCGCCTGCTCACCCTCGCGGTGCTCAACGGCCTCCTCGCGGGCCACACCGAGGAGGAGGTCAACCTCGTCAACGCCCCGTCGCTGGCCGAGGAGCGGGGGATCCAGGTGTCGGAGCGCACCGAGGTCATCGCGCGCGACTTCACCGACCTCGTGCGCGTCACCGTGGTGGCCGGCGAGGAACGCACCCGCGTGGTCGGCACGACGCTCGGCCAGCTGCACCGCCCGCACCTGCTCGAGGCCTGGGGGCAGCGCTTCAACGTCCAGATGGACGACCCCCACCTGGCGCTCTTCCGCTACCAGGACGTGCCCGGCATGGTCGGGCGGGTCGGCACGGCGTTCGGGGCCCACGGCGTGAACATCTCCTCCGCGGCGGTCGGGCGCCAGCCCCCGGGGGAAGGCAGCGACCTCGCCGTGATGGCGGTGACCACCGACGGGCCGGTGCCCGCCCCGGTGATCGACGAGATCGTGGCCTCCGACGGCTTCATCGCCGGGCGGGCCGTCGCGCTCGGGGACTAGCGCGCGACCGCGGCCTCGAGCGCGCCGAGCGCGCGGGCGGTGCCGCGGAGGCTCATGTACAGCACGATCAGGCTGCTCGTGAGCAGCAGCTCGCCGGTTCCCTCCCGGCGCGCGGTGGTGACCAGTTCCGTCATGCCAGCCACGGTAGGCGACCTCCGTGTGGAGCTCTACGGGTGCGCGGTCCAGGATGCCCTGATCACGGGTGGACCGTGTGTCGATCCCGTGAGTCCGGCGATCCAGGACGGCGCGTCGCCCGCGGGCGTGACGACGCGCTCGAGCGCCTCGACGACCGCCGGGTCGTACGCCGTGTTCTCGTCGTGCAGCAGCGCGAGTGCCCGCTCGGGCGTCCAGGCCGCGCGGTAGACGCGGTCGGAGACCAGCGCGTCGTAGACGTCGCAGGCGGCGAGGATCCGCGTCTCGATCGGCAGGTCGGCGCCGCGCAGGCCGCGCGGATAGCCGGTCCCGTCGAGCCGCTCGTGGTGGTCGGAGACGAGCCGGCGGACGGCCTCGGGGAAGCCGCCGAGCTCCTCGAGCAGGCGGCGGCCGGCGGCCGGGTGGCGGCGGATCTCGGCGAACTCGTCGTCGTCGAGCGGGCCCGGCTTGCGCAGGATCGCGAGCGGCACCGAGAGCTTGCCGACGTCGTGCAGCAGGCCGCCGACGGCGAGGTGGCGCCGCGAGGACGCCGGCAGGCGCATCTCCTCCGCGACGCGGGCGGCCAGCAGCGCGACGCGCCGGGTGTGCTCCTCGGTCGAGGTGTCGCGGTCGGCGAGGCGCAGGAGCAGGGCGCGCACGCGGGGGCCGAGGTAGGCCTCCTCCGCGGCGACGAGGTCGCAGGCGCCGAGGTCTCCCACCAGCGGCCGCGAGGCGGCGCTGCGCATGAGGTCGAGCACGGTCGGGATCCCGATCAGGGCGACGCCGCCCAGCTCGAGCGCGTGGCCCGCGTAGAAGGCGGCGCTGCCCGGTCCGAGCGCGAGCTGCGTGTAGAGCGAGATCAGCAGCCAGCCGCAGCCGGAGACGACGAGCAGGTCGGTCGGGCGGTGGGTCAGCGCGTGCGTGCGCAGGGCGCGGTGGGCGAGCACGACCAGGCACGCCACGCCGAAGACGAGCAGCGCGATGGCGGGTCGGCTGCCGGCCTGCGGGACGGCGGGCACCAGCGACGGGATGGCGAGCGCGAGCGCGGCGAGCCCGAAGATGCCGACGGCGAGCACGGCCTGGAGCGCCAGCAGCGGCGCGATCCGCCGCGGCCGTCGTAGACGCTGGAAGCGCGGTGAGCGCGAGCAGCCCGGTGCCGACCGGCAGCGACGCGCCGCCCGCGAGGGCGATGACGCCGTTGGGCCCGGTGATCACGCCGGGCGTCGCCATGCCGTGCACCGCCAGCAGCGCGGTGGTCGTCGAGAACGCCGTGCCGAGCAGGATCGCCCGGCCGTCGCGGGCGCGGACCCCGGCGACCGTGACCCCGGCCGCCACGGCGGCGGTCGTCCCCGCAGCGAGCAGGACCGGCCAGAAGTGCGCCTGCGGGCTGAGCTGGACGGCACTCGACCCGCCGAGCACAACGCTGGCGAGCGGCAGCAGGACGAGCGCCGCGGCGCACGCGAGATGCAAACGGGGGCTTCCGAGCCGGACCATCCCCGCTCCTATCGGCTGCTGCCGCGCGCCGGTTGAGCGGTTAAGCCGCGACCTGCTTACGGGCGTCGCGCCTCGCGAGCCGCCGCTGGAGCAGCACGTTGAGCGCCATCAGTGCGAGCACGATCAACAGCAGCCCGGTGGCGAGCACGTTGACCTCGGGCGGCACGCCCTGGCGGGTGGCGCCGAAGATGAACAGCGGGAACGTGATCGTCTGGCCCGCGTTGAAGCTCGTGATCACGTAGTCGTCGACCGAGATGGCGGCGGCGAGCAGCGCGGCGGCCGCGACGCCGGGGGCGATCATCGGCAGCGTGACCTTGCGGAACGTCGTCCACTCGGTCGCCCCCAGATCCATCGCCGCCTCCTCGATGTGGCGGTCCATGCCCTCCAGTCGCGCCTTCACGGTCACCACCACGAACGAGACGGTGAACATCACGTGAGCGATCACGATCGTCGCGAAGCCGGTGTTGACCGCCATCGTCAGGAACAGCGCGAGCAGCGCGGCGCCGATCACGACCTCCGGCGTCGACAGCGGCAGGAAGACGAAGAAGTCGACCAGCGCGCGCCCGCGGAAGCCGTAGCGCACGAGCGCCATCGCCATGAAGGTGCCCAGCGCGGTCGCGATCGCCGTCGAGATCAGTGCGATCAGCAGCGAGTTCTTCATCGCCGTCGCGAGGTCCGGGTTCTCGAACGGGTCCTTCCAGTGGTCGAGCGTGAAGCCCTCCCACGTGAAGTTGAAGCGCCCGGCCGGGTCGTTGAACGAGAAGACCACGATCACGAAGATCGGGATGAAGAGGTAGAGCAGCGCGAGCACCGACCACGCGCCCAGCACCCAGCTCCGCGTGCCGCCGCGCACCTAGATCGCCGCCTCGGTCAGGTTGCGGGCGCCGAGCACGCGCGCGTAGAGGAAGATCCCGATCAGGATGAAGGTCATGAGGATGAAGGAGAGCGCCGCCGCCTCCGGGTAGTCCTGGATCACCAGGTACTTGTTCTGGATGACGTTGCCGATCATGAACTGGCGCGGGGTGCCGAGCAGCGCGGCGTTGATGAAGTCGCCGCACGCCGGGATGAAGGTCAGCAGCGAGCCGGCGAAGATCCCCGGCAGGGCGAGCGGCAGCGTGATCTTGCGGAACGCGGTCGCCCGGCTCGCGTAGAGGTCGGTGGCCGCCTCGATCAGCCGCTTGTCGATCTTCTCGAGCGACACGTAGAGCGGCAGCGCCATGAAGGGCAGGAAGTTGTAGGTGATCCCGGCGATGACCGCCGTGCGCGTGGCCAGCAGCCGCCCGTCGTCACCTACCAGCCCGACGGTCTTCAGGGTGTCGACCACGAAGCCGTCGTCGGCCAGGATCAGCTGCCAACTCACCGTCCGCAGCACGTACGAGACGAAGAACGGCAGGATGATGAGGCCCAGCATGAAGTTCTTCCAGCGCCCCGCCTTGAAAGCGATGAAGTACGCGAGCGGGAACGCGATCACGAGGCACAGCACGGTCGCCGTCGCCGCGTAGCCGATCGAGCGGATGAACTGGTCGCCGTACTCGCTGATCGCGTCGGCGTAGGTGCTGAACGCCCACGTGAACGTGTAGCCGGTCTCCGGGTCGCCCGTCTGGAGCGAGACGTTGAGCTGGTTGACGAGCGGGATCGCGAAGAACACGATCAGCCACGCCAGCCCCGGCCCCAGGAAGAGCCAGGGGAGGAGCGAGCGCCGGCGATGCAGCGACAGGCGCAGCATGCCCGTCAGGCGCCGGTGACCCTGGCCATGGCCTCCTGCATCTCGCGCTCGTCGGCGGGGGACAGCGACGGGTACGGGTGGAGCTTGGCCAGGATCTCCTCGGGCGGGAAGATCAGCTCGTTGTTGGCGATGTCCGGGTCGGTCTTCTCGAGCTCCTCCTTGGCGCCCTTGACCGGCGAGATGTAGTTGACGTACGCCGCCAGCTTGGCCGCCACGACCGGGTCGAAGAGGTAGTTGAACATCGTCTCGGCCGCGTACGGGTGCTCGACCTTGGCCGGCATCATGAGGTTGTCGTTGAAGGCGATGTTGCCCTCGTCGAAGTACGAGAAGCGCAGGTCGGGGTTGTCGCTCTGGAGCTGCACGAGGTCGCCGGAGTACGCGAGCGCGACCCAGATGTTGCCCTTGGCCAAGTCGGCCGCGTAGTCGTTGCCCGTGAAGCGGCGGAACTGGCCCGCCTTGTTGGCCTCGTCGATCTTGTCGATCGCGCCCGTGATCTGGTCGATCGAGGCCGACGAGGCGTCGATGCCGTCGCCCAGCAGCACCGTGCAGGCCGAGTCGTAGGGCTCGGAGAACAACGTCACGCGACCCTTGAACTTCGGGTCGAAGAGGTCCTTGACCGACTTCAGCTCGCGCCCCGTCTTCTTGATGTTGTAGCCCGCGCCGATCGCGCCCGACTGGTATGGCAGCGTGAAGGAGCGGTCCTTGTCGTAGTTGATCGTCGCGAGGTTGTCGACGACGTTCTTCGCGTTCGGGACGTTCTTCTTGTCGATCGGCTCGACCCAGCCGTTGCGCACCCAGCGTCCGGCCATGTAGTCGGTCAGCACCACGATGTCGCGGCCGATGGGCTCGCTCTGCTCGAGCTGCTGGCGGACCTTCCCGAAGAACTCGTAGTTGTCGTTGATGTCCTCGAGGTAGCGGACCTTGCCGCCGTACTCCTTGTCGAACGCCCGCAGGAGCTTCTTGTCCATGTACAGCGGCCAGTTCGAGAACGTCCAGTCGCCGATCTCCGTCTTCGGATGGCTGACCGACTTCGCCTTGTCGGCGGTGTCCTCGCTGGCCTTCTCCTCCGTGCCCTCCACGCCGCCGCAGGCGGCGAGCAGCGTCGAGAGCCCGGTGACGGCGAGACCGGCGCTCCCGGCGCGGCCGAGGAACCGACGCCTCGACAGCCGCTGGGCCTCGAGGTAGTCCTCCAGTGCGCGTTCGAAGCGTGGGTCGGTCATGCGTTCTCCTTGGGTACGACGAAGGTGTGCTGCGGGTCCCAGGCGAGCTGGACCTCGCGGCCGGGCCCGAGCGATTCCGGCTCGGCCCCGTCGAGGTTCTGTGCGAAGACGGTGAGCTCCTCGCCGCCCGCGGCGCGGACGACGTACTGGATCGAGGTGCCGAGGAACGCGGCCACGACCACGGTGCCGCGCAGCACGTTGGCGCCGGCGGGCACGCTGTGGCCGGCGGGCGAGAGCGTCACCTTCTCGGGCCGAACGCCGACGCGCACGGCGCCACCGTGGCCGCCGCTGCGGGCGGTCGGCAGGCGCAGCGTGGCGCCGTCGTGGGTCTCCGCCGTCACCAGGCCGTTGCTCGAGGCGTGCATCTGCGCGTCGACGAGGTTCGAGACGCCCAGGAAGTTGGCCACGAACTCGGTGCGGGGCGTCTCGTAGAGCTCGGCCGCGCCGCCGGCCTGCTCGATCCGGCCCTCGCTCATCACGGCGATCGTGTCGGCCATCGTCATGGCCTCCTCCTGGTCGTGCGTGACGTGCACGAACGTGATGCCGACCTCCTGCTGGATGCGCTTGAGCTCGATCTGGAGCTGCTTGCGCAGGCGCAGGTCGAGCGCGCCGAGCGGCTCGTCGAGCAGCAGCGCGCGCGGCCGGTTGACGAGCGCGCGGGCGAGCGCCACCCGCTGCTGCTGGCCGCCCGAGAGCTGCGACGGCTTGCGCTTGGCGTACGAGCCGAGCTGGACCATCTCCAGCGTCTCGGTCACCCGCTGGCGGACCTCGGCGCGGCCGACCTTCTTGCGCTCGAGGCCGAACGCGACGTTGCGCTCGACGGACAGGTGCGGGAACAGCGCGTAGGACTGGAAGACCGTGTTGACGTCCCGCTTGTAGGGCGGGAGCTGGGTCACCTCCTGGCCGCCGAGGTACACGCGCCCAGCCGTGGGGTCCTCGAAGCCGCCGATCATGCGCAGCGTCGTGGTCTTGCCGCAGCCCGACGGGCCGAGGAGCGCGAAGAACGACCCGCGCGGGATCTCGAGCGTCAGGTCGTCGACGGCGGTCGCCTCGCCGAATCGCTTGGTCACCGCGTCGAGGCGGATGTCGGCGGACTCGGTCATGGCGCCTCCGGGGTGGATACGGCGTCGTACCAGTCCTTGCGCGGCGCGCCGGTGAGCTCGAACACGATGTGCTTGATCGCCGTGTACTCCTCGAGCGCGTACATCGACATGTCCTTGCCGAAGCCCGATCCCTTGACGCCGCCGTGCGGCATCTCCGAGCCGATCGCCAGGTGCTCGTTGATCCACACGGTGCCGGCCTCGAGCTCGCGGGCCGCCCGCTGGGCACGGAAGACGTCGCGCGTCCAGGCCGAGGCGGCGAGGCCGTAGCGGGTGCCGTTGGCCTTGGCGAGCCCGTCGTCGTCGCTCGCGAAGCCGAGCACGCAGACGACGGGGCCGAACACCTCGTTCTGGACGATCTCGGAGTCCTGGTCTGCGCCGGTGATCACGGTCGGACGGTAGAAGGCGCCGGGTCCCGGGAGCGGCTCGCCGCCGCGGGCGGCGGTCGCCCCGTCGGCGACGGCGCGCTCGACGAAGCCGTGGACGCGGTCTCGATGCTGTAACGCGATCAGCGGCCCGAGGTTCGTCGCCTCGTCCATCGGGTCGCCGACCACGAGGCGGTCGACCTTGTGCAGGAGGCGCTCGAGGAACGCGTCGCGCACGCCGTCCTGGACGTAGATGCGGGTGGCGGCCGTGCAGTCCTGGCCGCAGTTGGCGAAGGCGCCGACGATCGCGCCCTCGGCCGCCGCCTCGAGGTCGGCGTCCTCGAAGACGACGAACGGCGCCTTGCCGCCGAGCTCGAGGTGCACGCGCTTGACGGTGCCGGCCGCCTCGCGCATGACGCTGGCGCCGGTCCGGGTCGAGCCGGTGACCGAGATCAGCGCCACGTCCTCGTGCCGCGCGAGCGCGCCGCCGACCTCGGCGCCCGGGCCCGGGAGGATGTTGAGGACGCCCGGCGGCAGGCCCGCCTCGAGCGCGAGCCGGCCGAGCATGAGGGCGGTCAGCGGCGTGAGCTCGGACGGCTTGAGGACGACCGTGTTGCCGGCGGCGAGCGCCGGCCCGATCTTCCAGGCCGCCATGTTGAGCGGGTAGTTCCAGGGAGCGATCGCCGCGCAGACGCCGATCGGCTCGCGCCGGATCGTGCTCGTGAGCCCGTCCAGGTACTCGCCCGAGGCCTTGCCCTCGAGGTTGCGGCCGGCGGCCGCGAAGAAGCGCAGGTTGTCGATCGTCAGCGGGACGTCGAACGCGCTCGAGAACTTCAGCGGCTTGCCCGTGTTGCGCGACTCCGTGCGGGCGAAGTCGTCCGCGCGCTCGGCGAGCAGGTCCGCCATGCGGTCGATGACGGCGGCGCGGTCGGCCGGCGTGGCGCGGCTCCAGTCGCCGCGCCGGAACGCGGCACGGGCGGCCGCGACCGCGTGCTCGGCGTCGGCGGCCGTCGCGTCCGCCACCTCGGCGAGCGGCTCGCCGGTGGCGGGATCGTGGACCGTGCGCGTGCGGGCTGTCGGGGCGTCCCGCCCGTCGACCAGCAGCGCATGGGCCTGCGCCTCGTCAATCAACTGTTCCACCCTCCAAGTCGCGCGCCACCTTTCCGTGTGGAGCCAGTACGTGCAATGGACAGTACGGCGTGTCTTGTTCCACAATGGCTGACGGAACGTATGCTCCAGCTCCGCGACATCCTCGAGCTTCCCGTCGTGCGGCGCGCGCTGCCCGACGTCGTGGCGGGCGCAGACGCCCTGGAGCGCGAGCTGCGGTGGGCGCACGTGATCGAGCTCGCCGAGCCCGACGACGTCCTCAAGGGCGGCGAGCTGGTGCTCACCACAGGGATAGGGGCGGGCATGCGGGAGCGCGACCAGCGGCGCTGGATCGGCTCCGTCCTGGCCCAGGGAGCTGCCGCCGTCGCCGTCGAGCTGGGCTCGACGTGGCGCGAGCGGGTGCCCGAGCCGCTGGTCGACGCGTGCGCTGCCGCGGGCGTGCCGCTGATCGCCTTCCGCCGCCAGGTGCGGTTCGTGGAGATCACCGAGGCGGTGCACGGCGCGGTGCTCAACAGCCAGTACGAGCTCCTGCGGCGGGGCGAGGAGATCCACCGCCGCTTCACCGAGCTGATCCTCGCCGGCCGGGGCGTGCCGGAGATCCTCGCCGAGCTGGCCACCGCCGTCGGCAACCCGGTCGTGCTCGAGGACGCCGGCCACGGGCTCGTCTACTACGTGTCCGGGCGGTCGGGGGACGACGTGGCGCTGTCGGCGTGGGCCGACCTGCACCGTGCCGAGGACCGCGGCGAGGCGCCTGGGGGCGCCCTGCTCGTGGAGGTGCGGCTGATGGACAGCTCCTGGGGCCGCTTGATCGCGATCGCCGTCGACGAGCCGCTGGACGACTTCGATCGCGTCGCCTGCGAGCGAGCGGCGCTCGCCGTCGCCGTCGACCTGCTCGGCCAGCAGCACGACGAGCACCTGCGCGCCCGTTCCCGGGGGGCGTTCCTGTCCGATCTCGCCGACGGGCGCGTGGAGGAGGGGGACGCGCGCCGGCGCGCCGAGGCGCTCGGCATGCGGGGCGCGCTCGAGGGCGCCGGTCGCGGGTGGCTGCTGCCCGTGGCGGCGAGCTGGCGGGGGCGGCGCTCCCGCCGCGACGACGACCTGTCCTGGACCCGGCTCTCGGGCGACCTGCGCAGCGCGCTCGGCTCGACCGGCCTCGGCGTGCTGCTCGGCCCGCGCGACGTCGACCTGCTCATGCTCCTCGCACCCGGCGCCCGCGAGTACGACGAGGTGCTCGCCGAGCACGTCGCCTCCCTCTTCCACGGCGTGCTCGAGCGCTCCGGCTCGGGGCCGGACGACGCGGCGCTCGCGATCGGCGCGCCGGCGGCGACGTGGGCGGCGGCCGGCGACGGGCTGCGCCGCGTGCGCCGCTCGGCGGGGGCGGCCACCGTGCTGGCCGTGCAGCGCTGGTACGACGCCCGGCGCCCCGGGGTCGGCGACCTGCTGCACGACCTGCGCGACACCCCGGCTCTCGACGCGTTCGTGGACGAGCAGCTCGGCCCGCTGGTCGCGGCCGGCTCGGCCCGCCACCGCGCGCTCCTCGAGACGCTCGAGGCCTATCTCGCGGCGGGCGGCCGCAAGGCCCAGGCCGCCCGCGCCCTGCACCTCGAGCGCCAGTCGCTGTACCTGCGCCTGCGCCGCATCGAGGAGCTGCTCGACGTCTCGCTCGACGACGAGGACACCGTGCTCGGCCTCCACCTCGCGATCCGCGCGCTCGCGTTCCGCCGCCGTCGGGCGGCCGCCTGACCTCTTCAGATCCTGGCGCGAACGGAGTATGGTCCGCAGTCCCCGAGGAGGTGGTTGGTCAATGTGCTGGGGCCCTGAGGACGAACGCGAGATCGGCGACGCGCAGGAGGAGATCCGACTCCTCTTCGAGCGCTACCGCGGTCACTCCGAGCCGCTCGTCGAGATCGTCGACGACGGCGAGTCGGAGGCGCCCGAGCGCGAGCGCGAGTACACGCTCAGCTCGGCGACGTAGCGCAGCTCGATCGAGGCCCCGCGCGCCAGTGCGCGCACTTGGGCCCCGATCGCGCGCTGCTCGTCGGCGGGCAGCGTGGCGATGAAGCTGATCGACAGGACGCGGTCGACGAGCACGTCGGCATCCAGCGTCTGCCCATGCGGTACCCGGTGCTCGGCGACGGGCGTGAACGGCGCGCCGGCGGTGAAGACGGCCCGCCACGCGTCGGTGGCGTGCGCCGGCGTGCCGCCGCGGTAGGGCTCGACCAAGCGGTGGAGCTCGCCCTGAAGCGGCTGCTCCGGGTCCCGCCGGTTCCAGACGAGGCCGAGGCGGCCGCCCGCGCGGAGCACCCGCGCCAGCTCGTGGAGAACGGCGCTGGTGGCGAACCAGTGGAACGCCTGGCCCGCGACCACCCCGTCGACCTCGGCGTCGTGGAGCGGCAGCGCCTCCGCCTGCCCGGCGCGGACGTCGGCGGCGGGCGCGGTGCGCTCCAGCGCGGCCCGCATGCCGGCCACGGGCTCGACCGCGATCACGCGGAGGCCGCGGGCCAGCAGCTTTCGGGTGAGCTTGCCCGTGCCAGCGCCCACGTCGAGCACCGTGTCCCCGGACGCCAGCCCGAGCTCTCGGACGAGCCAGTCGACGGCGGCGTCCGGGTAGTCCGGCCGGGCGCGCTCGTAGCGGTCGGCGTTCTCGAAGCCCTCCGTCGCCGGGTGCAGCTCCACGGTCAGCGCGGGTCGCCGGGAAACGCGACCGCCGTCCGGCCGGGGAGGCGTGGCGCGAGGCGCTCGGCGAGTGCTCCGGCCGGGCGGGCGTCGATTGCGGGGCGCAGCGCGTCGTGGGTGCGCAGCAACGCGAGCGTCGTCGCGACCTGGAAGTCGGCGACGGTCGGCGGGTCGGCGCCGAGCAGCCCCTCGGCGATCCAGGCGTCGATCCGGTCGAGCATGCGCGGCAGGTCGGCGACGTCCTGCCGGATCGCCGCATCGGTCGAGTCGTGGTCGCGGGCGAGGATCCGGATGATGACCGGCGCCGCAGGCGTCACCATCCATCGCGGGAACAGCAGGTTCGAGCCCTCGAGGTAGCTGCCCAGCGTCGTGCCGTCGCGACGCAGCGCCCAGTAGGTCATGCGGCGCGCGAGCTGCTGGAACTCGCCGTCAGCCCACGCCTCGGCGGCCTCCACCCGCGCCCGGCGGTCGGGGTCGGCGGGCAGGAGCGGCGGCTCGGGCCGCAGCTGCTCCAGAGCGCGGGCGATCCGGCGGGTCGTCTGCACCCGTCGCCCGTCCTCGAGCACGAGCGCCGGCACGGTGGCGCCGCGGAACCGCAGCAGCCGGAGCATCCCGCGATGGAGCCACTGCGGCAGGTCGGTGCGCTCGTAGGCGACGCCCTTGTGGCGAAGCATCAGCTCCGCGGCGAAGGTGGGGTGCGAGCCCGGGTTCCCGTAGAGCCTCGCGGCCATGGCGTGAGTGTGACGGCTCGCGCGGAGTGCCGGCGCACGTCAACGGCGGCATTGAAGGGGAGCCCGAGCGGTGAGTGTCGACTTGACGGCGATAATCGACGTCAAGTCGACACTCACCGCCGCCGGCACCCCCAGCCTCCCTACCCAGCCGCAGTTGACGTTGACGTTCCGTCCGCCTCACGCGACCTAGACGCGACGCTCCGACCATTGTCGGCGCCGCGGGAGGGGACGACCATCCGGCGGCATGACAGCGATCGATGCCGTCGGGACGGGGGACCTGCAGGAGCTCGCGCACCGTCACCTGCTCATGCACTTCACGCGCAACGGCGCGTTCGGGCCGGACGGCAGCCGGCTGCTCGTGCTCGAGCGCGGCGAGGGCGCGTACGTGTTCGACACCGACGGGCGGCGGTACCTCGACGGCCTCAGCTCGCTGTTCTGCTGCCAGCTGGGCTACTCGTTCGGCGAGGAGATGGCCGCGGTGGCGGGCGAGCAGCTCTCGACGCTGGCGTTCAACACGAACTGGGCGACCGCGCACCCGCCGGCGATCCTGCTCGCGGAGGCGCTGGCCGAGCGCGCTCCCGGGGATCTCAACCGCGTGTTCTTCACCAGCGGCGGCTCGGAGTCGGTCGAGGCGGCCTGGAAGATCGTCCGCCAGCACTACCTGGCCAAGGGCGAGCCGCAGCGGACAAAGGCGATCGCGCGCGAGATCGCCTATCACGGGGTCACCCTCGGCGCGCTGAGCTTCACCGGCGTGCGGCCCATGAAGGAGCCGTTCGGGGCGTCGCCGATCCCGGTCGTGCGGGTCTCGAACACCAACGCGTTCCGCCACGAGCTCGAGCAGGACCCGGCCGCCCACTGCGCGCAGCTGCTCGAGGAGATGGAGCGCACGATCGTCGAGGCGGGCCCCGAGACGGTGGCGATGATCATCGTCGAGCCGGTGCAGAACGCCGGCGGCGCGCTCGTCCCGCCTGACGGCTACCTGGCCGGCCTGCGGGAGCTCGCCGACCGCTACGGGATCGCGCTCGTCGCCGACGAGGTGATCACCGGCTTCGGGCGCTTCGGCGAGTGGTTCGCCTCCGCGCGCTACGGGCCGGCGCCCGACGTGATCACGCTCGCCAAGGGCCTCACCTCGGCGTACGCGCCGATGGGCGCCGTGATCGTCTCGGACCGGATCGCCGAGCCGCTCTACGACGAGGGCCGGATGCTCCTGCACGGGATCACGTTCGGCGGGCACCCGGTCGCCGCCGCGATCGCGCTGCGCAACATCGAGATCTTCGAGCGCGAAGGGGTGCTCGAGAACGTCCGCGAGCACGAGGAGTACCTGCGCGGGCGGCTCGAGACGCTGCGCGAGCGGGTGCCGATCGTCGGCGACGTCCGCGGCGACGGCTACTTCTGGGCGCTCGAGCTGGTGCGGGACGCGGACAACACCCGCTTCGATGCCGAGGCGCGCGAGCGGCTGCTGCGCGGCTTCCTCACCCGCCGCCTGCTCGACGAGGGCCTGATCGCGCGTCCCGACGACCGGGGCGACGCCGTGCTGCATCTCTCGCCGCCGCTCATCTGCGGCCGGCGCGAGCTGGACGAGCTGGTGGCGAAGACCGAGGCCGTGCTCAGCGACGCCTCCGACCGCTTCTTCGTCGCCTAGGTGGAACACAACGCCCACGGCTACTGGCTCGCCGAGGCCGGGGCGGTGACGCCCACCGCGCCGGCCGCCGGTGATCTCGAGGCCGACGCGGTCATCGTGGGCGGCGGCTACACCGGCCTCTGGACCGCCTGGCAGCTGCTGGAGCGGGGCGCGCGCGTCGTGCTGCTGGAGGCCGATCTGTGCGGGCACGGGCCGAGCGGCCGCAACGGGGGCTTCTGCGAGACGCTGTGGTCGAACCTTCCGTCGCTGCGGGAGCGCTTCGACGACGAGCGCGCGCTCGCCGCGTGCCAGGCGTCCTCGGACAGCGTGGGCGCGATCGGCGCCTGGTGCGAGCAGGAGGGGGTCGACGCCTGGTTCCGTCGGTCGGGGTTCCTGATGGCGTCGACGAGCGAGGCCCAGGACGCCGTGATCGACCGGATCGTCGCCGCCGCCGACATCGCCCCCGGCCGGGTCGTGGCCCTCGACGATGGGGCGCTCCGCGCACGCTGCGACTCGCCGCGCTTCCGGCGCGGGCTCCTCGTCCCCGACGACGCCAGCGTCCAGCCCGCACGGCTCGCGCTGGGGCTGCGCCGCCGGCTGCTCGAGCGCGGGGTCGCGATCCACGAGCGCTCGCGCGTGCGCGCGCTGCGCGTAGGCCCGGGAGAGGTGGTCGCCGAGACGGCGTCCGCCCGCGTGCGGGCGGGCGCAGCCGTGCTGGCGCTCAACGCCGCCACCCGCGGCGTGCGCCCGCTGCGGTCGCGGCTGTCGGTGACGTCGTCGCACATCGTGCTCACCGAGCCGGTGCCCGACGTCCTCGAGCGGATCGGCTGGACCGGGGGAGAGACGATCACCGACGGGCGCACGTTCGTGCACTACTTCCGCACGACGCCGGACGGCCGGATCGCGTTCGGCTGGGGTGGCGGGCCGCTCGCCTGGGGGGCCCGGCTCGACGGGCGCGTCGAGGTCGACGCCGCGACGGTCGCCGCCACCCGGGAGCACCTGGTCGAGATGCTGCCCGCCCTCGCCGGGCGCCGGATCACCCACGCCTGGGGAGGGCCGATCGACGTCTCGCCCAGCCACCTGCCCCAGATCGGCACGCTCGAGGACGGCCCCGTGCACTATGCGTTCGGCTTCACCGGCAACGGCGTCGGGCCGTCGCACCTCGCCGGCCGCACGCTGGCGGGCCTGGTGCTCGGGGACCGCGACCCCGTGCTGCTCGAGCACACGCCGGTGCGCGTGCCGCCCGAGCCGATCGCGTGGCTCGGGGGCGTGCTCGTGCGCCGCGCGTTCCTGCGCGCCGAGCGCCTGGAGGGGGCCGGGCGCCGCCCCGACCCGCTCACGCGCGCCGTCTGCGCGGCCCCCAAGGCGCTCGGGATCCACGTGTCGCGGTAGCCGATCGCAAGAAACGTGGCGCGCTCGCGTTGTAGCCGCCATGAACCTCCGACGCACACTCATCACCGCGGCTGCGGCGATGGCCGTCGCGTTCGCGGCCCCAGCGGCCGCCTCCGCCGCCGTCACGCTGCAGCCAGGCGCCTACCACGAGACCGACGCCGGGTCCTGCACCCTGAACTTCGCCTACTCCGGGTCCGGCAAGACGTACCTGGGCACCGCCGCCCACTGCGTCGCGCAGATCGGCCAGCGCGTCCGCGACATCGACGGCGTCGAGTTCGGCAGCGTCGCTTTCATCGGCGACCAGAACACGACCGCCTGGGACTTCGCGTTCATCGAGGTCGACGCCGAGGACCTCGCGCGGGTGAGCCCCGCCGTCAAGGGCCACCCGGCCTTCCCGAAGGGCTCGACCGTCCCCGCCGACACGCTCACCGGCGACATGATCCAGCTCTCCGGTTACGGGCTCGGCTACGGCACGACGAAGCCCACCCAGGAGCAGCGTCAGGCCGTGATGGGCTTCGACGACGCCTCCACCTACGATGTCAGCGGCCCGATCCACTGGGGCGACTCCGGCGGCCCGCTCGTGCACATCCGCACCGGCAAGGCGCTCGGCATCGTGAGCCGCCTGTGCGCCGGCGCGTGCAGCGAGGAGGGCCCGACGGTCCAGGGCATCCTCGCGAAGGCCGCCTCGCGCGGCTTCGCCGTGACGCTCAGGACGGTGTGACGCGAGCCGGGGGCTGGTCGAGCATGACCAGAACCCGGTCGAGCCCGGTCAGCTCGAAGACACGGTGGACGGCGCGGGGCCCTCGCACGACGAGGAGCTCCGCGCCGGTCTCCGCGAGCTGGGTGTGCAGGCGCAGCAGCAGCTCGATGGTCATGGAGTCGACGAACGCGACCTCGCGCAGGTCCACCACCAGGCGCTCGAGTTCGGGTGACCGGAGGCTCCGCACCACCTGCTCGAACTCCGGCAGGGTGGCGATGTCGAGCTCTCCCTTGACCGCCACCAGCGCGGTCGCGCCGGCCCGCTCGGCACGGAGTTCGAATTCACACGGTTCAGGTGTCATGCGGCGGGGAGAGGGTACGCGAAGTCGCGAATGACCGAGACCGTACTGAGCCTCGAGCGCACGACCGACGCGCCGCGCCGGGCGCGTGCCCGCGTGCGCGCCCTGGAGGCGCAGCTCGGCCGCGAGCGGACCGAGGACGCCACGCTGCTCATCTCGGAGCTCGTCACGAACGCCGTCAAGTACGGGCCCGAAGAGGGTGAGATCCGCATGATCATCACGCGCGACGCCGTGCGGGTGCGGTTCACCGTGCACGACCCGGGCGCCGGGGCGCTGCCCGAGATGCGCCCGTCCGACTCCCCGCCGCACGTGGGCGGCGGCCACGGCCTGCGGCTCGTCGACAAGGTCGCGGACCGCTGGGGCGTCGAGCGCGGCAGCACGCGGGTCTGGTTCGAGATCGACGTGTGAGCTAGGCTCGGCGGCCGCGAGGCCGCGATGCACGACGACCGGGTCATCATCTTCGACACCACGCTGCGAGACGGGGAGCAGTCCCCCGGGATCTCGCTGAACGCGACCGAGAAGCTCGAGATCGCGCAACAGCTCGCGCGCCTCGGGGTGGACGTCATCGAGGCCGGCTTCCCGATCGCCTCGCCCGGCGACTTCGCCGCCGTGCAGGCGATCGCCCGCGAGGTGCACGGCCCGGTCATCGCCGGCCTCGCGCGCGCCCACGCGGCCGACATCGAGCGCGCCGCGGAGGCGGTGCGCGACGCCGAGCGCCCGCGTATCCACACGTTCATCTCCACCTCCGACATCCACATCGAGCACCAGCTCCAGTCGACGCGCGAGGACGTGCTCGGCCAGGCCCGCGCGGCGGTCGCCCACGCCAAGTCGTTCGCCGACGACGTGGAGTTCTCCCCGATGGACGCCACCCGCGCCGACGTCGACTTCACCGCCGAGGTGGTGGCCGCCGCCATCGAGGAGGGGGCGACCACGATCAACATCCCCGACACCGTCGGGTACGCGATGCCGGACGAGTACGCGGCGTTCCTCGGGCGCCTGTACGAGCTGGTGCCCCCGCTGCGCGGGGTCGTGCTCTCGGTGCACTGCCACGACGACCTCGGGCTGGCGGTCGCCAACTCGTTCGCGGGCGTGCAGGCCGGCGCGCGCCAGGTCGAGTGCGCGATCAACGGGATCGGCGAGCGGGCCGGCAACGCGTCGCTCGAGGAGTTCGTGATGCTCCTCCACACGCGCGCCGACTCGCTCCGGCTGTCGTGCGAGGTCCAGACCCGCGAGATCGCCCGCACGAGCCGGCTCGTCTCCCGCCTGACCGGCTATCCGGTGCAGCCGAACAAGGCGATTGTGGGCCGCAACGCCTTCGCACACGAGTCCGGCATCCACCAGGACGGGGTGCTCAAGGAGCGCTCGACGTACGAGATCATGGACGCAGCGACCGTGGGCGTCGACGACGTGTCGTCGATCGTGCTCGGCAAGCACTCGGGCCGCCACGCGCTCAAGTCGGCGCTCGAGGAGCTGGGCTTCACGGTCGACGGGCAGGCGCTGAACACCGCGTTCAAGCGCTTCAAGGACATCGCGGACAAGAAGAAGCAGGTCACGGCGATGGACCTCGAGGCGCTGGTGACCGACGAGCTGCGCACCGAGCTCGCCTCCTACACGCTGGAGTGGTTCGACGTCGAGGCGTCGTCCCGCCGCCCGCCGCACGCCGTGGTCGCGGTCCGCCTGCCGTCCGGCGAGGTGGTCCAGGGCGACTTCACGGGTGACGGTCCGGTCGACGCGATCTTCCGCGCGATCAACGTGGCGACCCGGCGGGAGGCGCGGCTGCGCGAGTTCCGCATCGACGCGGTGACCGGCGGCCAGGACGCGCTCGGCGAGGCGAGCGTGGTGCTCGAGGTCGCGGGCCAGTCGGCAGCCGGGCAGGGTGTGTCGACCGACATCATCGAGGCGGCGGCGCTCGCGTACGTGCGCGCGCTCGCCAACGCGGAGCGCAAGGTCGCGGTGGCCGCCGAGGCGGCCGAGACGCCCGAGCTGACGCCTACCCCGTAGCCAGCGCCTGGCCCTGGGCGAAGGCGGCGTCGAGCACCCGCTCGCTGGGCCTGGCGTCCATTAGGTCGGCGCCGATCGCCGCGATCGACGCAGCGTCGGGCACGATCGTGCGCGGACGCATCCCTCGCCCCCGTAGCGCCATCTCCTCGGCCGCGAGGGCGGCGGAGGTGACGGCGCGCAGCGCCCCCGCCGCGGTGCGCGGCGTAGCCGGTCCGGCGCTCGGCGCCAGGCACAGCACCCGGGCGCCGCGCCCGCCGGGCGCCGCGTCGAGGTTCGTCGGGCTCCAGACGCCGCCGTCGACGTACTCGCGCCCGCCGATCTCGACCGGCGCGAACAGCCACGGGACCGCGCAGGAGGCGAGCACGGCGTCGGCGACGCTCGCCGTCGGGGCGCCGGGGGCGCCGAGCAGCACGCGGCGCCCGCTGCGGCGGTCGACGACCGCGATGCGCAGCCGCCCGTCGAAGCGCCCGCCGAGCGCCGCGAGCTGGCGGCCGAGGCCGTCGAGCCGGCGCTGCGGGCGCGGCGCCGCCGCGAGCGCAGCCGCGCGGGCGAGCCGGCCCGCGGGCG
Source organism: uncultured Solirubrobacteraceae bacterium (assembly GCA_963730535.1). Taxonomy (GTDB): domain Bacteria; phylum Actinomycetota; class Thermoleophilia; order Solirubrobacterales; family Solirubrobacteraceae; genus DASSUW01. The sequence continues at coordinate 419,866 of CAVSRU010000005.1, read as the reverse complement.
CGAGGCCGGCGAGCGCGACCGGGGCCAGGGGAGAGGCGGCGGCGGCGCCGAGCCGCGCGGCGGCCCCGCCGAGCCGGCGCAGCGAGCTCTCCGCCGGCGCCGCCGCGGCCTCGCCCCACTCGCGGGCGGCGCGGTCGCCGGCCTCCGGCCTGCGGCCGCCGGCCAGGGCGGCGGCCACGATCGACCCCGCCGACGTCCCGACCAGGTACTCGCAGTCGCGGAAGTCGAGCCCGGACGCCGCCTCGATCCCGCTCAAGAGGCCGCGCAGCCACGCCTCGCCGAGGGTTCCGCCGGCGCCGAGGACGAGGGTGTCCGGAAGCTCGGTGATTGGCACGCCGGGGATGATGGCGGCCTCGGCGAACGTCAACACCGGCTGGGTAGGGAGGCGGAGGGGCCGGCGTGGACGGTGATGGCCCGAACTGCGTCGAGTTAGCCCCGGTTTCCGGGGCTAACTCGACACGGTTCGCCGAACTATCCCGGATTAGCGTCGGTTTCCGGGGCTAACCCGGGATAGTTCGCGCGCCGCGGCTGGCTCCCTCGCCTCCCTACCCAGCGCCGTTGCCGTTACCGTCCGTGTACGTGATAACGTACGCGCGTATGGCGGCGACCACCGACGTCCTGCCGGCCATCGGCCCTCGGGTCCGCGCGCTGCGCGAAGCGATGGACCTCTCGCTGCGGGACCTCGCCGTGCGCTCCGGCGTCTCGGCGCCGATGCTCTCCCAGGTCGAGCGCGGGGAGACGAGCCCGACCCTCCAGACCGCCGCCCGGATCGCCGCCGGCCTCGAGCTGCGCCTGTCGCAGCTGCTGCGGCTCGATGAGGGCGGGACGGTGAGCGTCGTGCGCGCCGGCGAGGGGCGCGGCGGCGGCGCCGACGGGCACCGCTACGAGATCCTCACCCCGCCGCTGCCCGGCCTGCGCGCCGAGGTCTCCCGCCACCGGCTCGCGCCCGGCGCCGCGACCGGCGGGCCCGGCGACCCGCCGATGCATGAGCCGGGCGCGCGCGAGACCTCGGTCGTCGAGGCCGGCACGGTCGACCTGCTGGTCGACGGCGCGCGCCACCGTCTCGCGACCGGCGACACCGTGACCTTCGACGCCGACCTTCCGCACCACTTCGAGAACCCTGGAAAGGAGGAGGCCGTCCTGCTGGCCGTCGTCTCGGCGGGGCTGCGCCGCTCATGAGCCCGAGCACGCTGTTCGACAAGATCTGGGCCGCCCACGAGGTCGCGCCCGGGCTGATCTACATCGACCTGCACCTCGTGCACGAGGTCACGAGCCCGCAGGCGTTCGACGGCCTGCGCCTCGCCGGCCGCCCCGTCCGCCGGCCCGATCGCACGCTCGCCACCGCCGACCACAACGTGCCCACCGACGGCACGCCGGTCGCCGCCCGCATCCGCGACGAGCTCTCCCGCGTGCAGGTCGAGACGCTCGAGCGCAACTGCTCCGAGTTCGGCATCCCCGTCTACTCGATCGGCTCCGACCGCCAGGGCATCGTGCACGTGATCGGGCCGGAGCTCGGCGTCACCCAGCCGGGGATGACGATTGTGTGCGGCGACTCCCACACCGCCACCCACGGCGCGTTCGGCGCGCTCGCCTTCGGCATCGGCACCAGCGAGGTCGAGCACGTGCTCGCGACCCAGTGCCTCGGCCAGCGCAAGCCGAAGAGCATGCGGATCAACTACACCGGCGAGCTCGGCTTCGGCGTCACCCCCAAGGACCTGATCCTCGGCACGATCGGCCAGATGGGCACGAACGGGGCCGCCGGCCACGTCGTCGAGTACGCCGGCCCGGTGATCGAGGGGCTCTCGATGGAGGGCCGCATGACGATGTGCAACATGACGATCGAGGGCGGCGGGCGGGCCGGGATGATCGCGCCCGACGAGACCACGTTCGAGTGGATGGAGGGCCGGCCGGCGGCGCCGCCCGAGGCCGACCCCGCCTGGCGCGAGCTGCGCACCGACCCGGGTGCGAGCTTCGACACCGAGATCGAGGTCGACGCGAGCGCGCTGTCCCCGCTCGTCACCTGGGGCACCACGCCGGGCATGGTCGTGCCGGTCACGGAGGCGGTCCCGCAGCCGGGCAGCGAGGGCGACGAGCGAGCGCTGAAGTACATGGGGCTCGAGGCCGGCACACCGATCAAGGAGCTGCGGCTCGACCGCGTGTTCATCGGCTCGTGCACGAACTCCCGGATCGGCGACCTGCGGGCCGCCGCCGAAGTGGTCAAGGGCCGCCGCGTGGCGAGCACCGTCGACGCGATGGTGGTGCCCGGCTCCCAGCAGGTCGCCGCCCAGGCGGAGGCCGAGGGGCTCGACGAGGTCTTCCGCGCCGCCGGGTTCGACTGGCGAACGGCGGGGTGCTCGATGTGCCTCGGCATGAACCCCGACATCCTCCAGCCGGGGGAGCGCTGCGCCTCGACCTCGAACCGCAACTTCGAGGGCCGCCAGGGGCGCGGCGGCCGCACCCACCTCGTCTCGCCGCAGATGGCCGCCGCGGCGGCCATCGAGGGCCACTTCGTCGACATCCGAGATTGGCAATGAGAATCGAAACCAGTTCGACACAACGAATGGCATCGGCGCGCGCATGCGGAGCGGCGAGCTGAATGGAGCCCGTGACGCTCGTGAGCGGCGACGTCAGCGTGCTCGACCGTGCCGACGTCGACACCGACCAGATCATCCCCAAGCAGTTCCTCAAGCGGGTCGAGCGGACCGGCTTCGGCGAGTTCCTGTTCTACGACTGGGCGCAGGAGGACGGCTGGGACCTGCCGGCCAACCCGATCCTCGTCACCGGCCCCAACTTCGGCTGCGGCTCCTCGCGCGAGCACGCCCCCTGGGCGCTCCAGGACTACGGCTTCCGGGCCGTCGTCGCGGCGAGCTTCGCGGACATCTTCTTCAACAACTGCACGAAGATCGGCCTGCTCCCGGTGCAGCTGCCGGAGGAGGACGTCAAGGCGTTGATGCAGGCCCGCAGCGCCGAGATCGACCTCGAGCGCCGGGAGGTCCGCTTCGACGGCCGCACGGCGGAGTTCGAGCTCGACGAGGAGACGCGCCACCGGCTGCTCAACGGGCTCGACGACATCGCGCTCACCCTCCAGCAGGAGCCGGCGATCGACGCGTACGAGCGCGACCGCGAGCGCTCCGGGCCGGTGACCACCGCGTTGTGAGGTTGACGGCGCGCCGCGACCCCGCGTAGGGTCGAGGCGCACCGCTGATCTCACGACGGGGAGCCATGCTGGGAGTGGTGCCGATCACCGAGCCCGTGTACTTCCCGAGGGGGGCGGCCGATCCGGCCGGCCGCATCGGGTACCTCGCCGTCGAGAGCGGGGTGCTCGCCGTCGACCTGAGCGCCGGTCGCGAGCTGTGGCGCAGCGACCAGGCGCAGCGCCCTCTGCTGGTCGCTGAAGAGCGGCTGGCGGCCGCGCGCCTGGGCGACGACGCGCGGGTCGTGCTGCTCGACGGCCACGGCGAGCCGGCACTCACCTCCGATCCGGTCCCGCTCCCCGGGACGCAGGCGGTCAAGCTCAGGGCTCGGCTCGAGGACGACCGGCTGACGCTCGAGTGGGTGGCCCGCGGCCGCTATGCCGGCGGGGCGCCGCCCCCGCCCGAGATCCGCGAGCGGGAGGCCGGCGGCGCCGTCGGCGCGGCGGCGATCGACCTCGAGTCGGGCGCCGTCGAGCCGCTTCCGCCGCCCCCGCAGGAGGGCCTCGGCCGCCCGCCGCTCGACGCCGACGACCTCGACGGCCCGTGGCTGGCGGGCGAGACGGTCGTCGAGCTGGTGTGGGACGAGCAGGCGCTGCGGCTGCGCACCGAGCACGAGACCGTCGAGCTCGCCCGGGGTGACACGCTCGGCGCCGAGCCGACGCCCGACGGCCGGCACCTGCTCGTCCGCGAGGGCGACCACTGGATCGCCGTCTCCGCGGAGACGGGCAGCCGCGAGGCGACGCTCACCTACGAGCCTGGCGCCCGCGAGCCCGCGATCGTCGGGCGGCGTGTGTACTACCTGGTCGATAGCGGCGGCACGCGCGCGCTCAAGGCGCGCGAGCTCGACACGGACACGGTGGCGTGGGAGCTGGTGGTCGGCGAGCGTCGGCCCTCCGGCCCGCCGCGCCTGAGGCAGTGAGAGGAGGCAGGATGGCGACCGAGACCGACTATCAGCACGCGGCCGAGGAGCGGGGCCTCAGCGAGGGGCTGCTGGACGAGCTGCGGCGCACGCGCGGCCTCTCGCTCGAGGGGCTGCGGGAGATCCCGGACCGGGCGCTGCGGCGCGCCGTGCGCCGGCTCGACTACCCCGACCTCGCCCGGGCGCGGGAGGCGTTCCGGCTGCGCACGGCGCGCAACGACGCCGGGGTGGTGCCGCCAGAGGCGCTCACGGAGGCGCTGCGCGAGCTCGACAGCACGCGCACCCGGCGCGCCGCGCCGGCGCTCGTCGCGGGCGTGCCGACCGGCCGCGACGTCCCGCCGCCGGCCCTGGTGCCCGGCCGCGCCGGCCTCGGCGGCGGCACGGGGGCGTGGCGCTCGCTCGGCCCCGGGAACATCGGCGGCCGCACGCGCTCGATCATCATCCACCCGACGACCCCGAGCCGCATGTGGGTGGGCAGCGTCGGTGGCGGGGTCTGGCATTCGCAGGACAGCGGCAAGAGCTGGGAGCCGGTCGACGACTTCATGGCCAACCTGGCCGTGTGCTGCATGGTGCGCGACCCCACCAACCCGAAGATCATCTACGCGGGCACGGGGGAGGGCTTCTCCAACCTCGACGCCCTGCGCGGAGCCGGCATCTTCCGCACGGTCGACGGCGTGCACTGGGAGCAGATCCCGTCGACCACGGGCGCCAACTTCCAGCACGTCAACCGCCTCGCCATCTCCAAGAACGGCCAGGTGATGCTCGCCGCCACCGCCGTCGGCATCTTCCGCAGCGCCGACCCCGCGCGGCTGGTGTGGACCAAGACGCTGCCCGACGCGATCGCCGACATCGAGTTCCATCCGACCAACAACTCGCTGGCCATCGCCGGCGGCCTGAGCAACGGCCAGGCCTACCACTCGGCCGACGGCGGCCAGACCTGGAAGCTGGCGACGCACGCGCAGCCGTGGTCGGGCCGGGTCGAGATCACGTACGCCGCGAAGGACCCGACGCGCGTCTACGCGTCGATCGACATGGCGTCCGGGGAGATCTGGCGCTCGACCAACGGCGGCAAGAGCTACTCGCGGCGGACCAGCCTGGCGGGCGGCCTGCCCGCGCAGTACCTCGGCGATCAGGGCTGGTACGACAACGTCATCTGGGCCGGCGACACGTCGAACGCGAACCTCGTGATCGTCGGCGGCGTCGACCTCTGGCGCAGCACCGACGGCGGCAACACGCTGCAGGACATCAGCACCTGGTGGGACAAGCGGTCCGCCCACGCCGACCACCACTGCATCGTCTCCCACCCGCGCTTCAACGGCACGACCAACCGGACGGTGTTCTTCGGCAACGACGGCGGCATCTACAAGGCCACCAACGTCCACACGCTGGGCAGCGACCCGCAGCCACCGCGCGTGAAGGGCTGGACCGAGCTGGTCAACACCTACGGCGTGACCCAGTTCTACGCCGGCGCGGGCCACAGCGAGTCGGGCGTGATCATCGGCGGCGCACAGGACAACGGCACGCTGCGCTACACGACAGCCAACGGGAGCGAGGGCTGGACCGAGATGTTCGGCGGCGACGGCGGCTGGTGCGCCGCCGACCAGAACGACCCGAACGTCTTCTACGGCGAGTACGTGTTCGCGAACGTGCACCGGAGCATGGACGGCGGGGCGACCGCGGAGTTCATCAGCGGCCAGTTCTTCAGCGAGGCGGAGGGCGCGTGGCGGTGGAAGCCGGTCCCGTTCCGGATCGGCGACGCCCGGACCCAGAACGCGCTCTTCATCGCCCCGTTCATGCTCGACCCGAACCAGTCCAACCGCCTGCTGGCGGGCGGGCTCTCGCTGTGGCGCACGAACGACGCCAAGCGTGCGAACACCGACACCACCGGGCCGTCGTGGCGAGCGATCAAGAACCCGTCCGGAGGCGCGATCAGCGCGCTCGCCATCGCGCGTGGGAACTCCGACGTGGTGTGGGTCGGGCACGACGACGGCCAGCTCTATAAGACCGTGAACGGCACCGCGGGTCTGCCGACGTGGCAGCGGGTCGACCACTCGGGCCAGAAGCCGGTCGCGGTCGACCGCTACTGCACGGGCATCACGATCGACGCCAAGGACCACGACACGGTGTACGTGAGCTTCGGCGGCTACACCAAGGGCAACGTGTGGAAGACCACGGACGCCGGGGCGACGTGGGCCAACATCGGGCGGGCGTTCCCGGCGGCGCCGGTGCGGGCGCTGACGCTCCACCCGGACAACTCGTCGCTCGTCTACGCGGGCTCCGAGGTCGGGCTGTTCGCCAGCGAGGACGGCGGCGCGACGTGGTCGCCGACCAACGAGGGGCCGACGAACTGCTCGGTCGACGACCTGTTCTGGATGAAGCGGACGCTGATCTGCGTCACGCACGGCCGCGGGATGTTCGCCCTCGACCTCACGGCCCTGTAGCCATCAACCGCGCAAGCTCGGCGCGCCTTCGCACGCCGAGCTTGCGGAACACGTTGCGCAGGTCAGCAGCCGCCCGAGCTCCGCTTCGCGACCGATCAGCACGCTGTTGAGCCTCCCACACCGGCCCTCGCCGGTACCGTCCCTGGCCGCATGACCACGATCGTCACGCTGCCCGGCGACGGCATCGGGCCCGAGGTGCTGGCCGCCGCCCTCGAGGTCCTGGCCGAGGTCGCCCCCGACCTGACCTACGAGGAGCACCTGATCGGCGGCGCCGCCATCGACGCGACCGGCACCGCGCTCCCGGACGCGACGCTGGCCGCGTGCCGGAGCGCCGACGCGGTGCTGCTGGCCGCGGTCGGCGGGCCGAAATGGGACACGACCGACCCGGCGGCTCCGCGGCCGGAGCAGGGTCTGCTCGGCCTGCGGCAAGGGCTCGGCCTGTTCGCCAACCTGCGCCCGGTGCGCCCGCTGCCGGCGCTCTACGACGCCAGCCCGCTCAAGCGCGAGGTGATCGAGCGCACGAACCTGCTCGTGGTGCGCGAGCTCACCGGCGGCATCTACTTCGGGGAGAAGGGCCGCGCGGACGGCCGCGCGTACGACGTGTGCGCGTACACCGAGACCGAGATCGAGCGGATCGCCCGCGTCGCGTTCCGGGCAGCGCGGTCGCGCGTCACGAGCGTCGACAAGGCGAACGTGCTCGAGACCAGCCGCCTGTGGCGGGAGGTCGTCATGCGCCTGCACGCCAGCGAGTTCCCCAACATCCAGCTCGAGCACCTCCTGGTCGACAACGCCGCCATGCAGCTGGTCGCCGCCCCCCGCCACTTCGAGGTCCTGCTCACCGAGAACATGTTCGGGGACATCCTCAGCGACGAGGCGGCGATGATCACCGGCTCGATCGGCCTGCTGCCGAGCGCCTCGCTGGGTGCCGATGGTCCCGGGGTCTTCGAGCCCGTGCACGGCTCGGCGCCCGACATCGCCGGCCGGGGAGTCGCCAACCCGCTGGCCATGTTCCTCTCGGCCGCGATGATGCTGCGCCACGGATTGGCCCGGGAGGAGGCCGCCGCGCGGATAGAATCGGCCGTCGATCGGGCCCTCGACGCCGGCCTGCGAACCGGCGACCTGGGCGGCACTGCGACGACCGCCGCAGCGACGCGGGCGGTCCTGGAGGAGCTGACGTGAGCCAAGCGGACCTCATCTGGATGAACGGCGAGTTCGTCGCGTACGAGGACGCCAAGGTCCACGTGCTCACGCACGCCCTGCACTACGGCACCGGGGTGTTCGAGGGCGTCCGCGCCTACGAGACCGCGCGCGGGACGGCGGTCTTCCGCCACCAGGACCACGTCGACCGGCTCTTCAAGTCGGCCCAGATGTACTTCATGGACGTCCCGTACTCGAAGGAGCAGATCCGCGAGGCGACGCTCGAGCTGATCGCGCGCAACGGCTTCAAGTCCTGCTACATCCGGCCGGTCGTCTACCGCGGCGCCGGGCCGATGGGGCTGTACCCGCTCGACTGCCCGGTCGACGTCTTCATCGCCGTCTGGGAGTGGGGCGCGTACCTGGGCGACGAGGGGAAGCAGCGCGGCGTGCGGGCGAAGGTCGTCTCGTGGCGCAAGATCGGGCCGGACGCGCTGATCCCGGCTGCCAAGGCCAACGGCCAGTACCTGAACTCCGTGCTGGCCAAGATCGAGTCCGAGAAGGCCGGCTACGAGGAGGGCATCCTGCTCGACCAGCGCGGGATGGTCTGCGAGGGCACGGGCGAGAACCTGTTCCTGATCAAGGACGGCGTGATCGCCACCCCCGGCTTCAACTCCTCGATCCTCGGCGGCATCAACCGGCTGTCGGCGATCGAGATCGCCCGCGACCTCGGCTACACCGTGGTCGAGCGCGACGTCGCGCGCGGCGAGCTCTACCTCGCCGACGAGATCTTCATGACCGGCACCGCCGCGGAGCTCACCCCGCTGCGCGAGATCGACGACCAGGCGATCGGGACCGGCGAGCCGGGGCCGATCACGCGCGCGGTCCAGTCGGTCTTCGAGGACGCCCTGCACGGCCGCTCGGACCGCTACGCCGGCTGGCTCGACATCGTGCCCCAAGCCGCGCCCGCTCCGTGACGAAGCTCGCGATCTACGACACGACCCTGCGCGACGGCATGCAGGGGCAGGGAATGTCGCTCTCCGTCGACGAGAAGGTGCGCGTGGCGCACGTGCTCGACGACCTCGGCATCCCGTTCGTAGAGGCGGGCTTCCCGGCCTCGAACCCGAAGGAGGCCGAGCTGTTCGCGCGGCTCGAGCACGAGCGGCTCCAGACCGACGTCTGCGCCTTCGGGATGACCCGTCGGCGCGGCATCCGCGCCGACGAGGACGCCGCGCTGCGCGTGCTCGCGGACTCGTTCGCGCCCGTCTGCACGCTGGTCGGCAAGTCGTGGGGCCTGCACGTCGAGAAGGTCCTGCGCGTCGACCGTGAGGAGAACCTCGCGATGATCGTGGAGTCGATCGCGTTCCTCGTCGAGCAGGGCAAGCGCGTGCACTACGACGCCGAGCACTTCTTCGACGGCTGGCGCGACGACCCCGACTACGCGCTGGCCTGCGTGCGCGCGGCGGCCGAGGCGGGTGCCGAGAACGTCGCGCTGTGCGACACGAACGGCGGCTCGCTCCCGAATCAGATCGCCGAGGCGGTGCGCGCGGCCCGCGCCACGGGCGCGACGCTCGGGATCCACTGCCACAACGACGCCGAGTGCGGCGTCGCGAACTCGCTCGCCGCCGTCGCCGAGGGCGCCGTGCTCGTCCAGGGCACCATGAACGGCTACGGGGAGCGCTGCGGCAACGCGAACCTCACGAGCATCGTCCCCAGCCTCCAGCTCAAGCTCGGCCACGAGTGCCTGCCGTCGCTCGAGGGCTGGACGGAGGCCGCGCATTACCTCGACGAGCTGCTCAACCTCACGCCCGACGGCGATCAGCCGTACGTGGGAAAGAATGCCTTCGCCCACAAGGGCGGGATGCACGTGGCCGGCGTGAACGCCGACCCGGCGACGTTCGAGCACATCGACCCGGCGGCGGTCGGCAACAGCCGCGACGTGCTCGTCTCGGAGCTGTCCGGGAAGGGGACGGTCGTCGCCCACGCGGGCGGCGCGCTGGACGATGCGGTGGCCGGCCGCGTGGTCGAGCGCGTGAAGGAGCTCGAGCACCGCGGCTTCCAGTTCGAGGCGGCCGACGGCTCCTTCGACCTGCTCATCCGGCGCGAGACCGGCGACTACGAGCCGCTGTTCCGCCTCGAGTCATGGCGGGTGATCTCCGAGAAGCGCGAGGACGGCATCGTCCAGACCGAGGCCACGATCAAGATCTGGGTCGATGGCCAGCGCTACGTGCGGGTGGCGGAGGGCAATGGCCCCGTGCATGCCCTGGATGCGGCCCTGCGGGCCGCGATCGGCGAGCGCTACCCGCACCTGCGGGACATCAAGCTCGTCAACTACAAGGTCCGCATCCTCGACGAGTGGAAGGCCACCGGCGCCACGACGCGCGTGCTGCTCGACGCCACCGACGGCCGCGACACCTGGGGCGCGATCGGCGTGCACGAGAACGTGATCGAGGCGAGCTGGGACGCGCTCGTCGACTCGCTCGAGGCGGGCATGGTGCGGTCCCGGGCGCCCCAGGCGTGATCCCCCTCGCCAGGCCCGTATTCGGCGAGGCCGAGGAGCGCGCCGTGCTCGACGTCCTGCGCTCGGGCCAGCTCTCGCTCGGGCCGCGGCTCCCGGCCTTCGAGCAGGCCTTCGCGGCGCGCCTGGGGGCCGCGCACGCGAGCGCGGTCTCCTCGGGGACGGCGGCGCTGCACCTCGCGCTGCGGGCGGTCGGGGTGGGGGAGGGCGACGAGGTCGTCACCTCGCCCTTCTCGTTCGTCGCCTCGGCCAACGTGATCCTCTACGAGCGCGCCAAGCCGGTGTTCGCGGACATCGACCCGGTCACCCTGAACATCGACCCCGACGCCGCGGCGGCGGCCATCACCGGCCGCACGACGGCGCTGCTCCCGGTGCACATCTTCGGCTACCCGGCCGACATCCCGGCGCTCGAGGCCCACGGGCTGCCGATCGTCGAGGACGCCTGCGAGGCGCTCGGCGCCCGGCACGCGGACGGCACGCTGGTGGGCGCGCGCGGCCATCCCGCCGCCTTCGCCTTCTACGCGAACAAGCAGCTCACGACGGGCGAGGGCGGGATGCTCACCATGGCGTCGGCCGAGCACAAGGAGCGGGTCGACTCCGAGCGCAACCAGGGCCGGGCGCCCGACATGGGCTGGCTCGACCACGACCGTCTCGGCTTCAACTACCGGCTCACCGACGTCGCCTGCGCGATCGGGCTCGCCCAGCTCGAGCGCCTCGACGACATGCTCGCCGCGCGGGCCCGCGTCGCCGGCTGGTACCGCGCGGCGCTGGCGGAGAGCGCGGCCGAGCTGCCGTGCGAGGACCACGACGGCGACGTGCGCGGCTGGTTCGTGTTCGTCGTCCAGCTCCCGCACGGGGTCGACCGCGACGGCGCCATCCGCGCGCTGCTCGAGCGCGGCGTGCAGTCCAAGCCGTACCTGCCGGCCATCCACCTGATGTCGTTCTACCGCGAGCTCGGCCACCGGGAGGGCGAGTTCCCGGTCTGCGAGGACGTCGCCGCGCGCTCGATCGCGCTCCCGTTCTTCCCGGAGATGACCGAGGGCCAGGTCGCGCAGGTGGCCGAGGCGCTGGACGCCGTCATAGGCGCTTGAGGTAGCTCACGAAGCCCGGCCCGCCGACGGCGGCGGCGACCGTGCGGCTCGGCGCCCGGCGCGTCTCGCGCTCCTCGTAGCCGGCGGCGGCGTACAGCGCGCGGGCGGCGTCGTTGCGAAGGCCGGTGTCGAGCGAGACGCCCCCGAAGCCGGCGCCGGCGGCCTCGTGCTCGGCATGGGCGAGCAGCGCACGGGCGATGCCGCGGCGCCGGAAGCGCGGCTCGACGGCCAGGGCGTCGACGTACAGCGTGCCCTCGGGCGGGTGGGGCGAGACGAGCCCGGCGGCCCGCACGTGGCGGATGAGCGCCGGCCAGCGCCAGGGCGGGATGCGCGGGGCGGTGAGGTTCACGAACCGGCGCGCGCGGGCGTCGCCCTCCGTCACGGGGAACGTCGCGACCACGCCGGCCACGGCGCCGTCGAGCACCGCCACCGAGCACACGTCGAAGCTCGCCGCGTGGCCGGGGCGGGGGTAGAGGGAGCTCACCAGCGCGCGGGCGCGGCGCTCGGAGCCGGCGTAGGCGTCGTAGTACGGCTTGGCCGAGAGGTAGAGGAGCTCCGCGACCGGGTCGTCGTCGGGCGTGGCGGGCCGGACCGCGAGGGTCATGTCAGTCATCATGGCCGACCGATGACGCGCTTCTCGCTCCCGCAGGACCCGGTGTTCCAGCAGCTCAACGCCTCGCTGGCGTTCGACTGGCGGCTGGGGCCGTACGACGTGGAGCAGTCGCGCGCCCACGCGAAGATGCTCGCGGAGGCGGGCATCATCTCGGACCACGACCGCGACGAGCTGCTGAGCGGTCTCGAGCGGGTCGAGGCCGAGCTCGAGTCCGGCGCGTTCCCGTTCTCGCCCGACGACGAGGACATCCACATGGCGATCGAGCGGCGGCTCACGGAGATCGCCGGCCCGGTCGGCGGCCGCCTGCACACGGCGCGCTCGCGCAACGACCAGGTGGCCACCGACGTCGCGATGTTCACGCGGGCGCACGCGCTGACGACGATCGAGCGGCTCGGCCACCTCCAGAGCACGATCGTCCAGCTCGCCGAGCGGCACCTCGAGTGGGCGATGCCGGGGTACACGCACCTCCAGCGCGCCCAGCCGGTCTACCTCGCCCACCACCTGCTCGCGTACTTCTGGATGTTCCGGCGCGACGCGCGGCGGTTCGAGAACGTGCTGGGGGCGACGAGCGACCTGCCGCTGGGGGCGGGCGCGCTGGCGGGCGTGAACTTCGAGACCGACCGCCGGCTGGTGGCGCGCGAGCTGGGCTTCGCGAGCGTGGCGCCGAACTCGATCGACGCGGTCTCGAACCGCGACTTCGTGCTCGACTACCTGTCGGCCGCCGCCACCTGCGCCACCCACCTGTCCCGCCTGGGGGCGGAGATCGTGCTGTGGTCGAGCCAGGAGTTCGGCTTCTGCGAGGTGTCGGACGCGTGGGCCTCGGGCTCCTCGATCATGCCGCAGAAGAAGAACCCCGACGCCGCCGAGCTGCTGCGGGCCAAGGCGCCGCGCGTGGTGGCGCACCTGGCGGCGCTGCACGGCGTGCTCCACGGGCTGCCGCTGACCTACAACAAGGACATGCAGGAGGACAAGGAGCACCTGTTCGACGCCGCCGACACGCTCGATCTGTGCCTCCAGGCGGCGACCGGCATGTTGGGCTCGCTGTCGTTCGACCGCGACCGGCTGGCCGGCGCGGCGACCGACGAGATGATCGCCGCCGTCGACGTCGCCGACATGCTGGTGCGCCGCGGCGTGCCGTTCCGGCAGGCGCACGGGATCGTCGCCGGCCTCGTGCGCGAGGCGGTCGACTCCGGGCGCACCCTGTCCGAGCTGACGCGGGAGGAGCTGGCACGGCACTCGGAGGCGCTGGACGACGAGTACTACTCGGTGCTCTCGTCGCGCTCGTGGCTCGAGTCGAAGGTCTCCGAGGGAGGCACGGCGTCTGGCCGCGTGCTTGAGCAGCTGGCGCACGCGCGGGCGGAGCTGGACGGGCAGCCGGCGTGAGGGACTTCTACGAGCGCCCCGTCGTCGAGGTGGCGCAGGCGCTGCTGGGCGGCGTGGTGCGCTGCGGCGACACGGCGGGCGTGATCGTCGAGACGGAGGCCTACCACCACTCGGAGCCGGCCTGCCACGCCTACGTGGGATTGACGCAGCGCACGAGCACGCTGTTCGGGCCGCCCGGGATCGCCTACGTCTACCGCTCGTACGGGATCCACGCCCTGCTCAACGCGGTCTGCGAGGCGGAGGACGTGGGCGCCGCCGTGCTCATCCGCGCCCTGGAGCCGGTCGAGGGGATCGAGATCATGCGCGCCCGGCGGCGCAGCGACGACCTGTGCTCCGGGCCGGGCAAGCTCACCCAGGCGCTCGGGATCGGGCTGGAGATGAACGGCACCTCGCTGTCGGCGGGGCCGGTGCGGATCGAGCCGCCCGCGTCGCCGCTCCCGGCGGTGGTCAGCACCCGGATCGGGATCACCAAGGGGGTCGAGCTGCCGTGGCGGTTCTGCGCCGTGGGGGCGCGGGACGTGTCGCGGCCGTGGCCTCCGGGGTTGCTGGCGGCCTGAAAGTCAACTGCGGCTGGGTAGGGAGGCGAGGGGCCGGCGTGGACGGTGATGGCCGAACTGCGTCGGATTAGCCCCGGATTCCGGGGCTAACTCGGGATAGTTCGCGCAGCGGCTGGCTCCCAAGCCTCCCTACCCAGCCGCCGTTGACGTTGGACTACGGCTCGGCCCCGCCATCCTCCGGCGCAGGCGCACCGCCAGCCGCGGGCGGCGGCGCGGCGGGCGCCGGTGCGGGCTCGGCCGGCGGCGCCTCGGGCTCGGCGGGGGCGGGCGTCTCAGGCGCGGGGGCGGCCGGCTCGGCCGGCTCGGCGGGCGCCGGCGCGCCTGTGGAGGGCACGGGGACCGTCGGCGTGACCTCCTCGTCGTCCTCCGGCTCGGCCACGGCTCCGACGAACGTGCGGAAGATGCTGGCCGGGTACGTGCCGCCGGCCACCGGCTGGCCTGCGAACTCCGTCTCCATCGGCTTGAACGCGTTCGGGTAGCCGACCCACACGGCGACCGTGAACTGCGGCGTCCAGCCGACGAACCACGCGTCGCCGTAGCCCTCCGTCGTCCCCGTCTTGCCGGCCACCGTCACGCCCGAGACCTGGGCGCGAGTGCCGGTGCCGGACTGGACGACGCCCTGGAGGATCGAGCCGACCTGGTCGGCGACCCCCTCGTCGAGGATGCGGCGGTCGAGTCGCTTGTTGACGGCCTTCGAGCCGTCCGGCAGGTCGAGCGGCTTCCAGTCGTCGCCCCGGCGGTGCTCGATCCGCTGGATGCCGACGGGGCCCGGTGCCGTGTCGCGCTTGCGGTTGCCGGCTCCCGGGCTGAGCGAGCCGTACACGAGCCGGCCGCGGCTGGCGAACGTCTGGTAGGCGTGCGCCATGTCCAGCGGCGTGACGCCCTGCTTGAGGCCGCCGAGCGTCATCGCGTAGTTGGTCGAGACGTTCGTGCGGATCCCCATCCGCTCGGCGAGTCGCGCGATCTTCTTGGTGCCGACCTTGATGCCGACCTGCGCGAACACCGAGTTGTCGGAGAACGTGGTCGCGCGCGCGAGCGTCGTGATGCCGGAGTACGCGCCCTCGTAGTTGTTGACGGTGAAGATCTCCTTCGAGTGCGGGACGTCGATCTCGAGCTTGTGCGACGCCCAGACGGAGTTGGGGGAGATCCCCTGGTTGAGCGCCTCGGCGAGGATGAACGGCTTGATCGACGAGCCGGGCTGGCGCTGGCCCTGGGTGGCGAGGTTGAACGGCAGCTCCTTGTAGTCGTCGCCGCCGACCATGGCGCGCACCTCGCCCGACCGGTTGTCGAGCGCCACCAGCGCGGCTCGCGGGCCGTCGCGGTTGGGCAGCCACTGCTCGATGGCTGCCTCGGCGGCGCCCTGCATCTCGCCGTCGATCGTCGTCTTCACCTTCAGGCCGCCCTCGAACGCCAGCCGTGCGCCCGCCTGGCCGCCGCCTAGGCGGTCGACGACCTGCTGCTTGACCCACGACGTGAAGTACGGGTGCTCGGTGTCCTCCTCCGGCGGCTGGAGGTCGCCGCGGTCGGGCAGCGGCCGGAGCACCGCGTCGTCGTACTGATCCTGCGTGAGGTAGCGCTGCTCGAGCATCTTGTGGAGCACGGTGTTGCGCCGCGCGCGGGCGGCGTCGGGCCTCGTGATCGGGTCGTAGCCGGTGGGGGAGGCGACCATGCCGGCCAGCAGCGCCGCCTCGTGGGGCAGCAGCTCGCGCGCGCAGAAGGTCCCCCGCGCCTTCTCGTCACAGCCCTGGTGGTACGCCTGGAAGTACGTGCGCGCCGCGGCCTCGATCCCGTAGGCGCCGTTCCCGAAGTAGATCGTGTTGAGGTAGTTGCGGAGGATCTCCTCCTTGGTCCACTTGCGCGTGAGGTGGTACGCCATGGCCGACTCGCGCAGCTTCTGGAAGATCGTCCGGTCGTCCTGGGCGGCGAGCGCGTTCTTGACGAACTGCTGCGTGATCGTCGAGCCGCCCTGGACCACGCGCTGCTGGACGATGTCCTGGTACAGCGCCCGGCCGATGCCCCGCAGGTCGACGCCGTCGTTGGTGTAGAAGCGCTGGTCCTCGATCGCGATGATCGCCTGCTTCATGACCGGCGCGATCTGCTCCTCGCGCAGGAAGAGCCGCTTCTGGTTGCCGGTGAGGACGCCGATCTCGTTGCCGTCGCGGTCGAGCAGGATCGAGTTGCGGGTGGCCGGCTTGTCGAGCGTCGGCAGGTCGGAGGCGACGGCCATCATCATCCCGAACACCGTCGAGACGGCGGCCAGCACCCCGAGACCGAGCAGGAGCGCGAACAGCCGCAGCTTGCGGATGCGCAAGCGCCGGCGTGGCGGCGGGGAGCCGGGGCGCAGGGGCACGACGGTCGCTCCGCTGCCACCGCCGTTGGCGGCGGTGGCCTCGGGGTCGAGGGTGCGGTCTAGATCGCTCATACAGGGCGGTCGGGACGCGGCTCTGCGCTCCGCGCTGAGGCCTCCGCGACCCGCATGATGAGGGATGCCACGGACGGTCCGGACCCGGTGGGAGGCTAGCATCGGCGCCCATGGACGAAGCCGCACGGACCGCGGGGCATCTGGCCCGCAACACGGTCGACGTGCTGCCCGCCGGCGCCCTCGAGGACCGGCTGCGCAGCGGCCGTCCCCTGCGTGTGAAGCTGGGCATGGACCCGACCGCCAGCGACATCCACCTGGGCCACACCGTCGTGCTCCAGAAGCTGCGCGAGTTCCAGGACGCGGGCCACACGGTCGTGCTCATCGTCGGCGACTTCACGGCCCGCGTCGGCGACCCCAGCGGGCGCTCGGCAACCCGCCCGGTGCTCTCCGGCGACGAGATCGACGCGCACGCGCGCACGTACGTGGAGCAGGCAGGCAAGGTGCTGCGCACCGACGACCGGTTCGAGCTGCGCCACAACAGCGAGTGGCTGGACATGGGGATGGAGGAGCTGTTCCGGCTCACGCGCGTGCCGACCGTGGCCCAGATCCTCGAGCGCGACGACTTCGCCCGCCGGATGGTCGCCCAGGAGCCGGTGTCGCTGCTCGAGCTGCTGTACCCGGTGCTCCAGGGCTACGACTCGGTGGCGGTGGAGGCGGACGTCGAGCTCGGCGGCACCGACCAGACGTTCAACCTGCTGATGGGACGGGCGGTGCAGAGCGCGTACGGGCAGCCGCCGCAGGTGGTGCTCACGATGCCGCTGCTGCCGGGGATCGACGGCGTGCAGAAGATGTCCAAGTCGCTGGACAACGACATCGGGATCACCGCGTCGCCGGAGGAGATCTACGGGCGGACGCTGCGGGCGCCCGACTCGGTGCTGGCCACCTGGTACGACCTCCTCCTGGGGCGGCCGGTCCCCGAGGACATGCCGGCGCGGGACGCCAAGCGGGCGCTCGCCCGGGCGCTCGTCGAACGCCTGCACGGGCCGGAGGCGGCGGCCGAGGCCGAGGCGGCGTTCGACCGCGTGTTCGTCTCCGGCGACCTGCCGGAGGAGATCGAGGAGGCCGACGTGCGGGCGACGGACGGCGGCGGAGTGCACCTGCCCGAACTGATCGCCGACGTGTTCGGCGGCTCGCGGTCCGAGGCGCGGCGCGCGATCGCCCAGGGCGGCGTGAAGCTCGACGGGGTGCCGGTGGCCGATCTCGACGTCCAGGCGGCCGACCTCGACGGCCGCGTGCTCCAGGTCGGCAAGCGCCGATTCCGGCGCCTGCGGGTCGCTTGAGGCCCCCGGCTTGCTAGCGTTCGGGGCCGCGATGGCGGGCTTGGCCGTCCTTGTTCGGACGCGCTACACTCCGTTGTCCGCTCGGGGCTTGCCCTTGAGCGCGCCCAGATCGAGGAATCCCCTCTCCGAGGCGCAGCGGTCTTTGAAAACTCAACAGCATGCGCACCGATCAGCCATGGCCTCGTGCCGTGGCAACGATCGATGTGCGTCCAGGTTCGTCAACGCCGACGGTGCTCGCTTGCGAGCGTCGTACGGCACCTGAACGAAACCTCGTCGATCGCATCCGGCGCTGGCCACGTGTACGGCCACCGCCCTCGAGAGATGCACGACAACTCTGTGAGCAGTTCTTCACGGAGAGTTTGATCCTGGCTCAGGACGAACGCTGGCGGCGTGCTTAACACATGCAAGTGGAGCGACGAACCAGGCTTCGGCCTGGGGCAAAGCCGCGAACGGGTGAGTAACACGTGGGTAACCCACCCCGATGACCGGGACAACCCGAGGAAACTCGGGCTAATACCGGATGAGCTCCTCTCCCTTGAGGGAAAGGAGGAAAGATAGCTTCGGCCTTCGCATCGGGACGGGCCCGCGGCGCATTAGCTTGTTGGTGGGGTAACGGCCTACCAAGGCGACGATGCGTAGCTGGTCTGAGAGGACGATCAGCCACACTGGGACTGAGACACGGCCCAGACTCCTACGGGAGGCAGCAGTGGGGAATCTTGCACAATGCGCGAAAGCGTGATGCAGCAACGCCGCGTGGGGGAAGAAGGCCTTCGGGTTGTAAACCCCTTTCAGTTGGGACGAAGCTTCGCCGGTGAATAGCCGGCTGGAGTGACGGTACCTTCACAAGAAGCCCCGGCTAACTACGTGCCAGCAGCCGCGGTAATACGTAGGGGGCTAGCGTTGTCCGGAATCATTGGGCGTAAAGCGCGTGTAGGCGGCCCGGTAAGTCCGCTGTGAAAGTCGGGGGCTCAACCCTCGAATGCCGGTGGATACTGTCGGGCTCGAGTACGGAAGAGGCGAGTGGAATTCCTGGTGTAGCGGTGAAATGCGCAGATATCAGGAGGAACACCAATTGCGAAGGCAGCTCGCTGGGACGTTACTGACGCTGAGACGCGAAAGCGTGGGGAGCAAACAGGATTAGATACCCTGGTAGTCCACGCTGTAAACGATGGGCACTAGGTGTGGGGGGTGTCGACTCCCTCCGTGCCGAAGCTAACGCATTAAGTGCCCCGCCTGGGGAGTACGGCCGCAAGGCTAAAACTCAAAGGAATTGACGGGGGCCCGCACAAGCAGCGGAGCATGTGGTTTAATTCGACGCAACGCGAAGAACCTTACCTGGGCTTGACATGTGGGTCATACCCGTGGAAACACGGGGTCGGTTCGGCCGGACCCTCACAGGTGGTGCATGGCTGTCGTCAGCTCGTGTCGTGAGATGTTGGGTTAAGTCCCGCAACGAGCGCAACCCCCGTCGCATGTTGCCAGCATTTAGTTGGGGACTCATGCGAGACTGCCGGTGACAAACCGGAGGAAGGTGGGGATGACGTCAAGTCATCATGCCCCTTATGTTCAGGGCTACACACGTGCTACATTGGCGCGTACAGAGGGCTGCGATACCGCGAGGTGGAGCGAATCCCTCAAAGCGCGTCTCGGTTCGGATTGCAGGCTGAAACTCGCCTGCATGAAGGCGGAGTTGCTAGTAATCGCGGATCAGCATTGCCGCGGTGAATACGTTCCCGGGCCTTGTACACACCGCCCGTCACACCACGGAAGCAAGCAACACCCGAAGCCGGTGGCCTAACCCTCTGGGAGGGAGCCGTCGAAGGTGGGGCTCGTGACTGGGGTGAAGTCGTAACAAGGTAGCCGTACCGGAAGGTGCGGCTGGATCACCTCCTTTCTAGGGAAGCTCCAGGATTGGAGCGGTCGCTCGGCGGCCGGCGCATTCCGCGCCGGCGCAGATCGAGTGCCCCCCTCGCTGGTCGAGCGGCTACCGAAACGTCGACCGGACCTGGCGGCGCTCGCCTCACGGCGAGCGCTGCATGCTGTTGAGTTTTGAGAGACCGGACGCCTAGTCCAGGCGTGCGCCCTCGAAGCGGACCTTGAAAACTGCACAGCATTGCCAACAAACGGGTATCACCGCGCGCCCGCGATCGACGGCTCCTTTTCGGGGCCGTTTCGTGTGCGCGTGATCACCGTCAAGATAGGAAGGGCACATGGTGGATGCCTTGGCACCAGGAGTCGATGAAGGGCGTGAACGGCTGCGATAAGCCGCGGGGAGGCGCTGAATAGCCTGTGATCCGCGGATTCCCGAATGGGGAAACCCACCGCTGGTAATACGGCGGTACCGCATGCTGAATACATAGGCATGCGGGGGCAAGCCGGGGAACTGAAACATCTCAGTACCCGGAGGAAAGGAAATCAACCGAGACTCCCCGAGTAGTGGCGAGCGAAAGGGGAATAGCCCAAACTTTGTACGTGTAAGCGGTCACGCGTTGCGTACGAGGGGTTGTAGGGCGCCTGTCCGGGATGTGGCCATCCCGGCGAGAGTTACCAAGCCGATCGGTAGTTGAAGCGCGTGGAACCGCGCACCACAGAGGGCAATCGTCCCGTAGACGAAACCGACCGGCCTCTCGATGGCGTTCCTGAGTAGGTCCACACCCGTGAAACGTGGACTGAATCTGGGGGGACCACCCTCCAAGGCTAAGTACTCCCTGGTGACCGATAGCGGACTAGTACCGTGAGGGAAAGGTGAAAAGTACCCCGGAAGGGGAGTGAAATAGTACCTGAAACCGCGTGCCTACAAGCGGTCGGAGCGGCCTCGTGCCGTGACGGCGTGCTTTTTGCATAACGAGCCGACGAGTTACTCGTCTGCGGCGAGCTTAAGCGATGAGCGAAGGCGTAGCGAAAGCGAGTCCGAATAGGGCGACCATAGTCGTAGGCGGTAGACCCGAAACTGAGCGAGCTACCCATGGGCAGGTTGAAGCGGGGGTAAGACCCCGTGGAGGACCGAACCGACCTAGGTTAAAAACTGGGCGGATGACCTGTGGGTCGGAGTGAAAGGCTAATCAAGCTCAGAGATATCTGGTTCTCTCCGAAATATATTTAGGTATAGCCTCGGATGAATTCCGTGGCGGCCGTAGAGCACTGTTTGGTCTAGGGGGCCTACCAGCTTACCGAAATCAGGCAAACTCCGAAGACCGTCACGGCTACTCCGGGAGTCAGTTGCTGGGGGATAAACTTCAGCGTCAAAAGGGAAACAGCCCAGACCGCCAGCTAAGGACCCTAAGTGCTAGCTAAGTGGCAAACGATGTCCGAGTGCACAGACAACCAGGAGGTTGGCTTAGAGGCAGCCATCCTTGAAAGAGTGCGTAACAGCTCACTGGTCAAGTGTTCGGGCGCGGATAATGTAACGGGGCTCAAGCTAGCCTCCGAAGCTGCGGGTGCGTCGCATTAGCGATGCGCGGTAGGAGAGCGTTCCCTCGGCAGTGAAGCGGCGGTGGAAACCAGCCGTGGAGCCGTGGGAAGTGAGAATGTCGGCATGAGTAACGAAAGAGAGGTGAGAATCCTCTCCGCCGATTGCCCAAGGATTCCTGAGTAAAGTTCGTCTGCTCAGGGTTAGTCGGGACCTAAGGCGAGGCCGAAAGGCGTAGTCGATGGACAACAGGTTGATATTCCTGTACCACGTCGCAGTCATTTGACCGATGGGGGGACGGGGAAGGCTAAGCGAACCCAGGCGATGGTCGTCCTGGGCCAAGCATGTAGGGGTGGCTTCAGGCAAATCCGAAGCCGCATAACCTGAGGTGTGATGGCAGCTGGCTACAAGCCGGCGAGTCGCAGACGCCATGCCCCCAAGAAAAGCCTCTAGGGAGACTGCACGTGCCCGTACCAAAACCGACACAGGTGGGCAAGTAGAGAATACTAAGGTGATCGAGATAACCCTCGTTAAGGAACTCGGCAAAATCGCTCCGTAACTTCGGGAGAAGGAGCGCCCCAGTAGGGTGAAGCCGCTTGCCGGTGGAGCCCGAGGGGGCCGCAGTGAATTGGTTCAAGCGACTGTTTACCAAAAACACAGGTCTCTGCAAAGTCGCAAGACGACGTATAGGGGCTGACGCCTGCCCGGTGCCGGAAGGTTACGTGGAGGTGTTAGGGCTTCGGCCCGAAGCACTGAAACTAAGCCCCGGTAAACGGCGGCGGTAACTATAACCGTCCTAAGGTAGCGAAATTCCTTGTCGGGTAAGTTCCGACCTGCACGAATGGCGTAACGACTTGAACGCTGTCTCAACGAGGGGCTCGGTGAAATTGCAGTCTCGGTGAAGATGCCGAGTACCCGCGGCAAGACGGAAAGACCCCGTGAACCTTTACTACAACTTGGTATTGGAGTTCGGTGCATCTCGCTCAGGATAGGTGGGAGGCTATGAAGCGCCGGCTGCGGCTGGCGTGGAGCCAACCTTGAGATACCACCCTTGATGTATTGGGCTTCTAACAGGATTCCGTGAATCCGGGTCCTGAACAGTGCCAGGTGGGTAGTTTGACTGGGGCGGTCGCCTCCCAAAATGTAACGGAGGCGCGCAAAGGTTCCCTCAGCACGGTTGGAAATCGTGCGTAGAGTGTAAAGGCAGCAAGGGAGCTTGACTGTGAGACCGACAGGTCGAGCAGGTGCGAAAGCAGGCCTTAGTGATCCGGCGGTAGCAAGTGGAAGTGCCGTCGCTCAACGGATAAAAGGTACTCCGGGGATAACAGGCTTATCGAGTCCAAGAGTCCACATCGACGACTCGGTTTGGCACCTCGATGTCGGCTCGTCGCATCCTGGGGCTGTAGTAGGTCCCAAGGGTTGGGCTGTTCGCCCATTAAAGCGGTACGCGAGCTGGGTTCAGAACGTCGTGAGACAGTTCGGTCCCTATCTGCCGTGGGCGTTGGAGAGTTGAGAGGATTCGTCCCTAGTACGAGAGGACCGGGATGAACGCACCTCTGGTGTATCTGTTGTCCTGCCAAGGGCATTGCAGGTTAGCTACGTGCGGATCGGATAACCGCTGAAGGCATCTAAGCGGGAAGCCGGCCTCGAGATGAGCTCTCCCATCTCCTTGAGAGAGTAAGACCCCTGGTAGACCACCAGGTTGATAGGCCGGATCTGTAAGCGCAGCAATGCGCGCAGGAGACCGGTACTAATGGGTCGAGGGCTTGACGGATATTTTTGATACTCGCTTGTTGGCGGGCTGTGCAGCTTTGAAGGCCCGCGCCTTGTGCGCGCCGGCCGCTGGTGCGACGTGACGTCGCCCGCGGCCGCCCGGCCTTGACAATTTCGGTGGCATTAGCGTGGGGGAAACACCTCTTCCCATTCCGAACAGAGCAGTTAAGCCCCACCGCGCCGATGGTACTTGGCCTTCACGGGCCTGGGAGAGTAGGTCGCCGCCGTTTCTTGAATCGAGCCGCCTGAGTGCGGCTCGATTGCGTTAAAGCTGTAGGCGTGCTCGAGCTGGTGATCTTCGATTGCGATGGCGTGCTCGTGGACAGCGAGCGGATCTCCGTGCGCATCGACGCCTATGTGCTCGGGGAGCTCGGGTGGCCGATGAGTGAGGCGGAGGTCGTGGAGCGCTTCGTCGGGCGCTCCCACTCGTACATGGTCGGGGAGATCGAGCGTCAGCTCGGGCGGACCCTCGAGGAGGGCTGGGAGAACCGTTTCCAGCACCTGTATCGGGAGGCGTTCGAGGCAGAGCTCGAACCGGTGGCCGGCGTGACGGACGCCCTCGACGCCATCGAGCTCCCGACGTGCGTCGCGTCCAGCAGCAGCCACGAGCGGCTCGAGCGCACGCTCGGCCTCACCGGGCTCCTCGACCGCTTCCGCGGGCGGATCTTCAGCGCGGACGACGTGGTCCCCGGCAAGCCCGCCCCGGACCTCTTCCTCCACGCCGCAGCGGCCATGGGCGTGCCGCCCGCGCGCTGCGTCGTCGTGGAGGACAGCGCGTTCGGCGTCGAGGCCGCACGGGCCGCCGGCATGCACGCGTTCGCCTACGCGGGCGGGCTCACGTCGGCCGACCGGCTCCGCGGGCCCGCCACGACGGTCTTCGACGACATGCGCGAGCTCCCGGGCCTGCTTGCCACCGGCTGACGACACCGTCGGCGTCGGCGAACGTCAACGGCGGCATTGAGGGGGAGCCCGGGAGGGTGCATAACGTCGACGTCGCGATGTTGGCGCTCGTGAGGTCGACGAAATGCACGCTATAGGGGCATAACGTCGACTTCACCGCGCCCGCGCCTGTGAGGTCGACGAAATGCACACAATCGCCGGCGCCCAGTCTCCTTACCTAGCCGCCGTTGACGTTCGCCACGCGCAACGACGCCGTCGGCGCGACGCCCCAAGCGCTCGGGCCGCCCGGAGGCGGCCCGAGGGCGTTGGAGCTTTCGCCCGACCGGCTTCCCCGTCCTCCCAGACCGGGCGCCGGCGGGCGGGTGTCAGTCGCGCCGCGCCGGGTGATGGGTAACCGGCGTGACGCAGACCTGTGCGCGCCTTGCCGGCGATCCAGGCCGGCGGGCGCGCGGGTGACGACCGAGTGGCCGGCGGTGCGGGTGCTCGCGCGTGGGGGCGGTGGGGGCCCAGGGCTGACTGCGCTCCGGAGCCTGTGCCTCACCCAGCGTCGCGAACGCTGCGGCCGTGTCGACGGCGCCGCGCACCAACTCGCGGAACGAGCGCTTCTTCGGGCGGCTCGTGGTCGTCGGGGGGAACATGTGTTCGCAAGGCTACGGAGGCCGTCGGACGGAACCCGCACGTTGCGGGAAACCACAGGACCGCCTGCGCGGATTTGGCTCAGGAGCGCGGTTTGCGGCCTCCGCGAGTGCAATGGATCTTGCATCGGCGCCCGGCGGGTACGCTCGCCTCGCATGGTCCATCTGCGGATCGTCACCCCTCCCGAGCGCACCGACGACGTGCTCGGCGTCCTCGACTGCACGCCGTCGGTGATCAACATCATCCGGCTGCCAGGCGCGGCTCACCGGCCCGACGGCGATGTGATCCTCGCCGACGTCGCCCGCGAGGACGCGAGCGTGGTCATCGAGGACCTCAAGCGCCTGAAGATCCACGAGGACGGCTCGATCTCGCTCGAGCTGATCGACACGGCGATCTCGCGCCTGGCCGACGCGGCCGAGAAGCACGCGCCCGGCGCCCCCGCCGACGCGGTCGTGTGGGAGGAGGTGCAGGAGCGCACGAGCGAGAACGTCGAGCTGTCCGGCGTCTTCCTGCTCTTCATGGTGCTCGCGGGGCTGATCGCCGCCGTCGGCATCTTCCTGGACTCGGAGATCCTGATCGTCGGCGCCATGGTCGTCGGCCCCGAGTTCGGCCCCATCGCCGGCTTCTGCGTGGCGCTCATCTCCCGCCGGCGCACGCTCGCCGTCCGCTCGGGCATCGCGCTCGCCGTCGGCTTCCCGCTGGCCATCAGCGCTGTCTACGTCGCCACGCTGATCTTCAAGGCCACGGACCTCACGCCGGCCGACTTCAACTCCACCGACCACCAGATCGCCGACCTGATCGCCAGCCCGGACATCTTCTCGGTGATCGTCGCAGTGTGCGCGGGAGCCGCGGGGATGCTCTCGCTGTCGACCGCCAAGTCGGGCGCGCTGATCGGCGTCCTGATCTCGGTCACGACGATCCCTGCGGCCGCCAACATCGGGGTGTCGGCCGCCTATCAGGACCAGGACGGCTGGCTCGGATCGATGGAGCAGCTGGGGCTCAACCTCGCCTCGATCCTCGTGGCCGGCACGGCCGTGCTCGCCTGGCAGCGCGTGCTCTACGAGCGGCGACGACGCCACCACCTGCGCACCGACAACCCTCCGGTGCCGCGCTCAGCGAGCGCCGAGCGATGACCAGACGTCGACCTTGGTGCGGACCTTGTCGACCACCGCGTCCGTGAACTCGGTCGTCGACGCCGTCCCGCCCAGGTCAAGCGTCTTCACGCCCGTCGCGACGGTCTCCAGCACGCCCTCGTACACGGCCCGCGAGGCGCGCTCGGCGCCCGCCACGCCGCCCACAGCGGCGTAGGAGAGCACCGCTCCGCAGGCCAGCAGCATGGCCATCGGGTTCGCCAGGTCCTTGCCCATCAGCGACGGCGCGGTGCCGTGCGGCGCCTCGGCCATCGC
Organism: uncultured Solirubrobacteraceae bacterium; assembly: GCA_963730535.1. Lineage (GTDB taxonomy): Bacteria > Actinomycetota > Thermoleophilia > Solirubrobacterales > Solirubrobacteraceae > DASSUW01. The sequence goes on along the minus strand of CAVSRU010000005.1, from coordinate 394,190 downwards.
GACGTCGACCTCGTAGTCCTCGTCGAAGGCCAGCAGCACGGACTCCGCGCCCGCGATCGAGCCGAACATCGGCAGCACCATGTCCGATAGGCAGTCGCCGTCGCGGTTCAGCGCCGGGATCACCAGCGGCGTCTCGGCGGCGCCCGTCAGCAGCCCCGCGTACGTCGCGTCGATCAGCACCGGCTGGTAGGTGACGTCCGGATGGCGCTCGGCAGCCGCGTCCATCTCCTCCTTGAGCATCCCCTCGTAGACAGGGGAGACGGTCCACTTCGGCCCGCCGTAGACCCGCGCCTGCATCCGCTCCGCGGTCTGGAACGCGTACTCGGCAACCGCCCGGCACGTGGAGCGCGTGACCTTCTCGGTCCGGAACGCCACCTCGTCGTCTGCGCCCGACGCGCCCTCCCGCCACTGCTTGGCGCCGTACGCGTCCTCGATCGCCATCCGCACGACGGAGATCGGATGGTGGACGCCGGAGACCGGCCCGACGACGCCCGGGATCCGCCGCCCCGTGCGCACGATCACCTTGCCGCCGACCTCCTCGCGCAGGATGCGGTTGGGGGAGCCGACGTCGTCCGCCCCCTCGGGCGTGATCGTCGCCGCCTTGAGGCCGTAGCCGGCGTCCCGCATGGCCCGCGCGGCCTCGAGCACCACGTCGTTGCTGGTCTCCCGCCGGCGCTCCAGGGAGAGATCGAAGCGCTCGAGCTCGAGCTCGACGGCCAGGACCTCCGGGTCGAGCACCCGGATCGCCTGCTCGAGCAGCTCCTGGCCGGTCTCGTCGCCGTCGAGGACGACGATCCGCATCAGGCGACCGCCTCGCGTCCGCCGAGGCCGAGCTCGTCGGCCTTCGACTCCAGCGCCGCGATCACGAACGCGACGTGCTCGTCGAAGTCGACGCCGAGCTTCTCGGCACCCTCGCGCAGCTCCTCGCGGTTGACGGCGGCCGCGAACGCCGGCGTCTTCATCTTCTTCTTGACCGACTTGGGCGTCATCCCGTGGATCCCGTCGGGCCGCACGAACGCGCACGCCATCACGAAGCCGGACAGCTCGTCGACGGCGAACAGCGTCTTCTCCATCAGCGAGTCCCGCGAGACCTCCAGGGCGTCGGCGTGGGAGGCCACCGCGCGCACGAACTCCGGCGAGAAGCCGAGGCTTCTCGAACTCCTCCAGCGCCATCCGAGGATGGCCGGTCTCGAGGTCCGGGTAGCGCTCGTAGTCGAGGTCGTGGAGCATCCCCACGAGGCCCCACTGCTCCTCGTCCTCACCGAATCGAGCCGCGTACGCGCGCATCGCCGCCTCGACCGCCAGCACGTGCCGGCGCAGCGATTCCGACTCCGTCCAGGAACGGAAAAGGTCCCAGGCCTGATCGCGCGAAAGGGGCTCTGACATGGCTGTTACCCTAGCCCAGCCTCGGGGCCCCAGCCCCTCCACCCTTATGGAAAAGCTCCTGATCGAGGGCGGGGTGCCGCTGTCAGGCACGATCGTGCCCGCCGGCAACAAGAACGCCGCGCTGCCGCTCCTCGCGTGCAGTCTCCTGACCGACGAGGAGGTGATCCTCCACAACGTCCCGCGCATCCGCGACGTCGAGGCGATGCTGGAGATGCTCGCCGACCTCGGCGTCAAGACGGCGTGGCGCAACGAGAACACGGTCAGCCTCCAGGCCGACGAGGTCCGCGACACGCGCGTGAGCGCGATCCTGGCCGAGCGCATCCGTGCCTCGTTCCTGGCCGCCGGGCCGCTCCTGGCCCGCTTCGGCGAGGCCCACATGCCGCCGCCGGGCGGCGACGTGATCGGCCGCCGCCGGCTGGACCCCCACCTCGACGCGTTCCGGGCGCTCGGCGCCACCGTCGAGCACGACGCGTCCGAGATCCGCATCCTCGCCAGCGACGGCGGGCTCCAGGCCTGCGACTTCCTGATGGACGAGCCGTCCGTGATGGGCACCGAGAACGCGCTCATGGCCGCCGCCCTGACCGACGGCACGACGGTCATCCGCAACGCCGCGTCGGAGCCGCACGTGCAGGACGTGGCCCGCATGCTCAACAAGATGGGCGCGGCGATCGAGGGCATCGGCTCCAACGTCATGCAGGTCCACGGGATGGGCAAGCTCGGCGGCTGCGAGCACCACGTCACGCCCGACCACATCGAGATCGGGTCGTTCATGGCGCTCGCGGGCGTGACCGGCGGCGAGCTGCGGATCGAGGGCTGCGTGCCCGACGACATGCGGATGATCCGGATCGTGTTCGAGCGCCTCGGCCTTCGCAGCGAGCTCGACGGGGACGACGTGCTCATCCCGGGCGGCCAGAAGCTCGTCGTCGCGCGCGACGCCGGCGACTACCAGAGCAAGGTCGAGGACGGGCCGTGGCCCGCCTTCCCGGCCGACCTGACGAGCATCGCGGTCGCCCTCGCGACGCAGTCCGAGGGCTCCGTGCTGATCTTCGAGAAGATGTTCGAGAACCGCCTGTTCTTCGTGGACGAGCTGATCACGATGGGGGCGGAGATCACGATCTGCGACCCGCATCGAGCGATCGTCATCGGCCACCGCCGCCTCCGCGGCCAGCGGCTGTCCTCCCCGGACATCCGCGCCGGCATGGCCAAGCTGATCGCCGCGCTGTGCGCCGAGGGGACGAGCGAGATCCACAACGTCCAGCAGATCGATCGCGGCTACGAGCGGATCGACGAGCGCCTGCGGGCGCTGGGCGCGCGGATCGAGCGCGTCTCGGCGTGATCCACCCGATCCCCAGCGGCACGCGCGACGTCCTGCCGGACGAGATGCGCGAGCTGCGCGCGATCACGGAGACGATCCGCGAGGTGTTCGACGCGGGCGGCTACGGCGAGGTCGCGACGCCCGCGCTCGAGTACGAGGCGACGCTCACCCAGGGCGACCCCGCGGCCGCCGACCCCGCCTACAAGCTGTTCGACGAGCACGGCAACGTGCTGGTCCTGCGCTCGGACATGACGATCCCGATCGCGCGCGTGGTGGCGACCCGGTACGCCGGGGTGGAGCCGCCGCTGCGGTTCTGCTACTTCGCCCGCGCCTACCGCTCCGTGCGGCCGCAGCGCGGCCAGGCCCGCGAGATGCTCCAGGCCGGGCTCGAGCTGGTTGGCGCGCCGGGGCCGGACGGCACGGCCGAGGCGCTCGCCGTGCTGTGCGCCTCGCTCGACGCGGTCGGGCTGGAGAACTACCGGGTCGGCCTCGGCGACGCCTCGCTCTACCCGCGGCTGCTCGACCGGCTCGAGGTGCCCGCCGGAGCGCGCCCGCAGATCCTGCACGAGCTGGTGAGCCGCGACTTCGTGGGGCTCGAGCGCGAGGTCGCCGTCCACGGCCACGACGAGCTGCTGCGGGTGCCTCAGCTGCGCGGCGGCGCCGAGGTGCTGGAGGCGGTCCCCGAGGCGGCCGGGCTGCGCGAGGTCTACGACCGGCTCGACCCCGCCGTGGCCGACCGCGTGATCTTCGACCTCGGGCTGATCCGCTCGCTCGGCTACTACACCGGCGCGGTGTTCGAGGTCTACGACGCCGCGTTCGGCGCGCCGATCGGCGGCGGCGGGCGCTACGACGACCTCCTGCGCCGCTTCGGCCGCGACCTGCCCGCGTGCGGGTGGGCGCTGAACGTGGAACGGCTTCACATCGCCCGCGTCAGTGAGGGCAATGAACGATGATGAACGTCGGACCGACGACCACCACGCGGAGCGGGAGGGTCGGTGAGTCTCGAGGGGCTTAAGCTCGCGGTTCCGCGCGGGTCGCTGCTGGGCGACACGCTCGACCTGCTCGACCGCCTCGGGGTGGAGACGGCCGAGATCCGCGCCAACGACCGCAAGCTGCTGTTCGAGGACGCCGGCCTCATCACCATGCGGCCGTCCGACGTGCCGACCTACGTCGAGGCGGGCGCCGCCGACATCGGGGTGACCGGCAAGGACGTGCTCGCGGAGCAGTCCGAGCGCGACGTCTACGAGCTCCTGGACCTCGGCTTCGGCCCCTGCCGGATGGTCTTCGCCACCGTGGCGGGCGACGATCCGGCCGCCGAGGCGCTGCGCCGCCTGGGCGTCATGCGGGTGGCGACCAAGTACCCGAAGATCGCCGCGCGCCACTTCGAGCGGACCGGGCGCCAGGCGGAGATCGTGGAGGTCAAGGGGTCGGTCGAGCTGGCCCCGCTCACCGGCCTCGTCGAGGGGATCGTGGACCTGACGGCCACCGGCACGACGCTGCGGGAGAACGGCCTCGTGATCCGCGAGGAGATCGCCGCCTCCACCGCGCGCCTGATCGCCAACCCGGTCTCGCACAAGCTCAAGGCCGCGGCCATCGACCGGCTGCTGGAGCGGATCCGTGCGGCTTAGCTGCACGGTCGACGACGCCGCCGCAGTGGCCGCGCGCGTGCGCGCGAGCGTGCCGTCGCCGGCCGATGTCGCCGCCGAGGTGGCCGCCATCGTGGCCGACGTGCGGGAGCGGGGCGACGCGGCCGTGCGCGAGTACGAGCAGCGCTTCGGCGGCGGCGGGCCCGCTGCGGAAGCGGCCGAGGAGCTCGACCCCGCGGTCCGCGCCGGGCTCCAGACCGCGATCGCCAACGTGCGCGCGGTGGCCGAGGCGGGGCTCGACGCGGAGTCGACGGCGACGCTGCCGGAGGGGCAGACCGTGCGCCTGCGCGAGGTCCCGGTCCGGCGGGCGGCGGTCTACGCTCCCGGCGGGCGCAACCCGTACCCGTCGTCGGTGATCATGGGCGCGGTGACGGCGCGGGCGGCCGGGGTCGAGGAGGTCGTCGTGGCCGCGCCGGCCCATCCTTTGATCGCCGCCGCGGCGGAGTTGTGCGGGGTCGACGCCGTGTATCCGATGGGCGGCGCGCAGGCCATCGCCGCGCTCGCCTACGGGACGGAGACGATCCCGCGCGTGGACGTGATCGTCGGCCCGGGGTCGCCCTGGGTGCAGGAGGCCAAGCGGCAGGTCTCCGGCGTCGTGGGCATCGACGGCTTCGCGGGGCCCAGCGACCTGACGGTGATCGCCTCGGGCGACGCCGACCCGGCGCCGCTGCGGCTCGACCTGCTCGCCCAGGCCGAGCACGGCGAGGGCTCGCTGACCGTCGCCGTGAGCGACGACGCGGCGCTGCTCGACGCGCTGCCGGGCACCACGGTGCTGGCCGCCGACATGGACGCGGCGCTGGCCTTCGCGGAGGCGCTGGCGCCCGAGCACCTCCAGCTGGCGGGCGCCGCCGCCGAGGCGCTGGCGCCGCGCGTGCGCAGCGCCGGCTGCCTGTTCGTCGGCATCGAGTCGGGCACCGCGTTCGGCGACTACGTGGCCGGCTCGAACCACACGCTGCCCACCGACGGGGCGGCGCGGTTCGCCTCCGGCCTCTCCACGCGCCACTTCCGGCGCCGCATGGCCGAGGTCCGGGTCGGTGCCGCGGCCCCCGCGCTCGCGCGCGCCGGAGCGCCGGTCGCGCGGGCCGAGGGCTTCGAGCACCACGCCGCCTCGATGGAGATCCGCGAGAATCCCACCTCCCGATGACGCGCACCGCCCAGATCACGCGTACGACCGGCGAGACCGACGTCTCGCTCACGCTCGGCCTCGACGGAACGGGCGCGGGCGCGCGCGCCACCGGCGTCGGCTTCCTCGACCACATGCTGGACCTGCTCGCGCGCCACGGGCGGCTCGACCTCGAGGTGAAGGTCGAGGGCGACCTCGAGACCGGTGCCCACCACACCGTCGAGGACACCGGCATCGTGCTCGGCCAGGCGCTCGACCGCGCGCTCGGCGAGCGACGCGGGATCGCGCGCTTCGGCCACGCCGTCGTGCCGATGGACGAGGCCCGCGCCGCCTGCGCGATCGACGTCTCCGGCCGGCCGTTCGCCGCGATCGAGGGCTTCGAGCGCCTCCCGGCCGGCGACATCGCGGGCTTCGAGCACGAGGTCGCGGAGGAGTTCTTCCGCGCGGTGGCGTCCGCCGCCCGGCTCACGCTGCACCTCGAGCTGCAGGCCGGCACCAACGCCCACCACATGATCGAGGCGTGCTTCAAGGCGTTCGCCCGCGCGCTGCGGACGGCGGTCGCCGTCGACCCGTCCGAGAGCGGCGTGCCGTCGACCAAGGGGACGCTGACAACGTGATCGCGATCGTCGACTACGGGATGGGAAACCGGCGCAGCGTCGAGAAGGCGCTCGATCACGTCGGCGCCCGCGCGCGAATCACCGCCGAGCACGACCTCATCCGCGCCGCCGACGGCGTCATCCTGCCCGGCGTCGGCGCCTTCCCGCAGGCCATGCGCAACATCGACGCCGCCGGGCTCGTGGAGCCGCTCCTGGACCGCTACATGGCCGGAGGCCCGATCCTGGGCCTGTGCCTGGGGATGCAGCTGCTGTTCGGCCGCTCGGAGGAGCACGAGAAGGCCGAGGGGCTCGACTTCCTGGCCGGCGAGGTCCGCCGCCTCGACACCCGGGGCGAGCGGCTGCCGCACATCGGCTGGAACCTCGTCACCTTCCGGCGGCCGTCGCCGCTCACCGAGGGCCTCGGCGACGCCGCGGCCTTCTACCACGTGCACTCGTACGCGTGCGAGCCGGCCCTGGGCGAGGACGTCGTGGGCCTGGGCGAGTACGGCACGCCGTTCGTGTCGATCGTCGAGCGGGAGAACCTCATGGGCGTGCAGTTCCACCCGGAGAAGTCCTCCCGCGACGGGCTCACGCTGCTCGGCAACTTCGCGCGGCTCTGCGCCCGCGTCGCGGCATGATCCTGTACCCGGCGATCGACATCATGGGCGGCCGCGCGGTGCGGCTCGTCGAAGGCCGCTTCGAGGACGCCACCACGTACCACGACGACCCGCTGGAGGCCGCCCAGAGCTGGGTCGACGCCGGCGCGCGGTACCTGCACGTCGTCGACCTCGACGGCGCCCGCGACGGCGAGCCCCGCTCGCTCGAGCACCTGCGCCGGATCGTCGCCGGCACCGGCGTCCCCGTGCAGTACGGCGGCGGGCTGCGGACGGTGGCCGCGGTGCGCGACGCGCTGCGGGCGGGCGCCGAGCGCGCGATCGTCGGCACCGCTGCGTTCCGCGACATCGACTTCCTGGACGAGATCGTCGCCGCCTTCGGGCCCCGGATCGTGGTCTCGGTCGACGTGCGCGGCGGCTTCATCGCCACCGCCGGCTGGACGGAGACGACCGAGATGCCGGCGGCGGAGGCGATCCACCTGCTGCACGACCGCGGCGTCGCCTCGTTCGTCTACACGAACGTGGACCGCGACGGCAAGCTCGAGGGCCCCGACCTCGACGAGGTCGCGGGGATCGCCGAGGCGGTGCGCGGCCGCTTCCTCTACTCCGGCGGGATCGGCCGCCGTGAGGATCTCGAGGGCCTGGCGGGCCTGCGGCAGGTGAACCTGTCCGGCGTGATCGTCGGAAAGGCGCTGTACGAGAAGCGCTTCACGGTGGCCGAGGGGCAGGCGGCGCTCGACAGCGCGCACTGACGTCGCCACGATGGCGGCATGCTGCTCGAGCGCGACGACCCGCTGGCCGTGCTCGGCGGCGCGGTGGCCGATGCCGCCGCGGGGCGCGGGTCGGTCGCGCTCGTGTCCGGGGAGGCGGGGATCGGCAAGACCAGCCTCGTGCGCGCCTTCGTCGTCGAGGCGACCGGCCGCGCGCGGCTCCTGGTGGCCGCCTGCGACGACCTCATGGCGCCGCGCACGCTCGGTCCGCTGCGCGACGCCGCCGGGCCGGCCGGCCCGCTCGCCCAGGCACTGGCCGGTGATGTGGACGGCGTGTTCGGGGCGCTGCTCGACGAGCTCGCGGCGTCGCCGCCGACCGTGCTCGTGGTCGAGGACATCCACTGGGCCGACGACGCCACGCTCGACGTCCTCGGCTATGCGGCGCGGCGGATCGAGAGGGTGGGCGCCCTCGTCCTGCTCACGTGCCGCGACGACGCGGCGGAGGGCCTGCGGCATTTCCTCGGCGGGCTTGCCGGGCGCCCGGTGCACCGGCTGCCGCTGGCGCCGCTGAGCCGCGAGGCGGTCGCGCGGCTGGCCGACGGCACCGACGCCGACGCCGAGGCCCTGCACCGCGTGACGGGCGGCAACCCGTTCTTCGTCACCGAGGCGCTCGCCTCGCCGGGCGAGGCGGTGCCGGCCAGCGTCGTCGAGGCGGTCCTCGCGCGCGTCGGGCGGCTGGGGCGGGACTGCCGCGACGCGCTCGAGCGGCTCTCCGTGGTGCCCGCCCAGGTCGAGGACGGGCTGGCGGCGGCGCTGCTGGGGGAGGGCGTCGAGGCGCTGGCCGAGGCGGAGGTGGCGGGCGTGCTCGAGGTACGGCCCGGCAGCCTGGCGTTCCGCCACGAGCTGGCGCGGCGGGCGCTCGAGCACAGCCTGCCGGCGATCCGGCGGCGGGCGCTCAACGCCGACGTCATGCGGGCGCTGCTGGCCTCGGGCGTGGGAGAACGGGCGCGCGTGATGCACCACGCCGTGGAGGCGGGCGACGTAGACACGATTGTGGTCGTCGGGCCGCTCGCGGCGCGCGAGGCCGCGCACGCCGCGTCGCACCGCCAGTCGCTCGCCCACTACGAGTCCGTGCTGCCGCACGCGGCGCGCCTGGGAGTCCGCGACCGCGCGGAGCTGCTCGACGGCTACGGCTGGGAGCTCTACAACGCCCACCGCTTCCGCGAGGCGATCGAGGCCGGGCGCGAGGCCGCCCGGCTGTACGAGGAGGCGGGCGACACCGTGGCCGTCGGGCAGTGCCTCGTGCGGGTCTCGCGCCACCTGTTCATGGCGGGCGAGACCGACGAGGCCGAGCTCGCCGCGTCGCGCGCCGTGATGCTGCTCGAGCCGACCGGCCACGCCGCCGCGCTCGCCCACGCGTCCCTCTACGAGGGGGCGATCCTGGCGCTCACCGACGAGCCGGACCGCGCGGCCGACATCCTTGCCTCGGCACGCGACCTGGCGCTGCGGGCGGGGCGCAGCGACCTGGCGGCGCTGTCGCTCAACTACCTCGGGATCGCGCGCTTCGAGCAGGGGGCGGGCGACGAGGGGCTGGGGCTGCTGCGCGAGAGCGTGGCGGCGTCGATCGAGGGGCGTCACTGGGAGTCGGCGGCGCGCGGCTACTGCAACCTCGGCGAGCTGCTGTTCCGCTCCGGCCGCCTGGACGAGCTCGAAGCGTGCGTCCGCGACGGGCTGGCCTTCGCGCGCGAGCGCGGGTTCTGGTCGCACGCCTACAACCTCGAGGTCCATCGCTGCCTGGCGCTGCTGCGGCGAGGGCGCTGGGAGGCGGCGCTGAGCGGGCTGCGCGAGCTGGTCGAGGGCGTGGACGACCCCGGGATGCTCTATGCCTACAGCGTGCCGTGGCTGGGGCGGCTGCTCGCCCGGCGCGGCGATCCGGGCGCCGGCGAGCTGCTGGCCGCCGCGTGGGAGCACGCCCGTCGCCAGCGGCTGCTGCTCGGCGTCGCCTACGCGGGGCTGGCGTACGTGGAGTGGGCGTGGCTGGCGGAGGAGCCCGAGGTCGCCCGCGAGGTCGCGGCGGTGCTCGAGCCCCGCACCAGCCACCCGGGCGGCGCGCCGTTCCGCGGCGAGCTGCACCGCTACCTCGCGCGCGCCGGCCTCGACGGCGCGGGGCCGTTCTCCGGCTGCCCGGAGCCGTGGGCGGCGGGGCTGCGCGGCGACTGGCAGGCGGCGGCCGCGGGCTGGGAAGCCGCGGGGGACCCGTACGAGCAGGCGCTCGAGCTGGTCGGCTCGGGGGAGCGGGAGCCGTCGCTGGCTGGGCTGCGGGTCCTCGACGGGCTCGGCGCGGCGGGCGCGGCGACGCAGGTCAGGCGGCGGCTGCGGGCGATGGGGGAGCGGGTGCCGCGCGGCCCGCGGTCGGCGACGCGTTCCAACCCGGCGGGGTTGACTGGCGCGCCAGCTCGCGGTGCTCGAGCTCGTGCGCGAGGGGCTGACCAACGCCGAGATCGCGGCGCGCCTGGTGGTCTCCGTGCGGACGGTCGACCACCACGTCGCCGCGGTGCTCGCCAAGCTCGGCGTGGCCTCGCGGCGGGACGTCGGCGCGGCGGCCGACGAGCTCGGACTCTAGGCGGGCGCGAGGGCGGGCTCGCCGAGGGTGCCGACGAGCTTCCGGCGGGCGCGGTGGAGGCGGCTCATCACCGTGCCGATCGGGATCTTGAGGCTGGTCGCGGCCTCCGCGTACGACGCGCCGCCGACGTCCACGGTCGCCACGACGTCGCGCAGGGGGTCGGGGAGCGCGGCGATCGCCGCGTACACCTCTCGCGCGATCAGGGCCGCCTCGGGGCTCGTGCCGCCCGGGACGTTCGGCGGGTCGGCGACCGGGATCGGCCGCCGGTGCGCGGTGCGCCGGTGGTCGGCGTGCACGTTGCGCAGCGTGGTCGCGAGGTACGCGTAGTCGCTGGCGCCTCGCAGCCGGCGCGGCCGGGCCAGCACGCGCACGTAGGTCTCCTGGGTCAGCTCCTCGGCGAGATGGCGGGAGCCGCAGAGCGACCAGGCGAGGCGGAACAGCCGCGGCAGGTGCTCGGCGGCGCGTTCAGGGTCGAGCGTCGAATTCATCGCCCGCCGACTGTCGCTTAAACGCTTCAGGGCGCGCATCGGCAGCCGTCACCCAAGTTTGGGACGGGGCTACCTACTCTTCGAGCGGTGCACTACAAGCGCATCATCCCGTGCATGGACGTCGACGCGGGTCGCGTCGTCAAGGGCACCCGGTTCATCGACATCCGTGACGCCGGGGATCCCGTCGAGCTTGCCGCTCACTACGACAAGACGGGCGCCGACGAGCTCGTATTCCTCGACATCACCGCGACGTCCGACAAGCGGGGCACCGTGGTGGAGCTGGCGCGGCGGGCCGCCGACGAGGTGTTCGTGCCGTTCACGATCGGTGGCGGGGTGCGCGAGGTGGCCGACGCCCAGGCCGTGCTCGACGCGGGGGCCGACAAGGTGTCGGTCAACTCGGCGGCGGTCGCCCGGCCCGAGCTCGTGACGGAGATGGCGGAGGTGTTCGGCGCCCAGTGCGTCGTGCTCGCCATCGACGCCAAGCGGAATTTGGCCCACCCACCCGGCTTCGAGGTCTACGTCGCCGGAGGTCGCACGGCGACGGGGCGCGACGCCGTCGAGTGGGCGCGCGAGGCGGTGGAGCGGGGGGCGGGGGAGATCCTGCTCACCTCGATGGACCGCGACGGCACCAAGGACGGCTACGACCTCGAGCTGATACGGGCCATCAGCGGCGCGGTGGAGGTGCCGGTGATCGCGTCGGGCGGCGCGGGCGAGCCGGCCCACCTCGTCGACGGGCTGGCGGCCGGCGCGGACGCGGCGCTGTGCGCCTCGATCTTCCACTACGGCGAGTACACGATCCCCGAGGTGCGCGACGCCCTGCGGGCGGCCGGCGTGCCGATGCGGCCATAGGGGGTGCCCAACGGGATATCGCTCGACACGGAATGACCCGTTGGGCGGGGCCCCCGTCTCGTGCTAGCCACACTGGCGGCGGCGCCCGGCGGCCCGTACCCTTCGCGGCGAAGACCTCTGCTCCGCTCGCACTCACAGCTCCTGTTCCACGCGGACCGCTCCTGAGCGGCCCGGCCGCCGTCGTGCGGCCGCGGCCCTCCGCCGTCCGTCCTTCGTTCGTCTTCAGGAGCTTCGCTTGTCTTCACATCCCCTCGCGCGCCTCGGCTGGCGCGCGGAGCTGCAATCAGATCTCGACGCGATCGGCGACCCGTCGCTCGTCGCCGCCCGCGTCATCGCGGTCGACCGCGGGAGCGTGGTCGTCGACACCGGCGTGGCCGGCTGGCGCGCACCGCTGTCCGGGCGGCTGCGGCGCACCTCGGCGATGCCCGCCACCGGCGACTTCGTCGCCGCGCTACCCGGCGGCCCCGTCCGCGCCGTGCTCCCGCGGCGCGGCGTCATCGCCCGCCGGCTCGAGGGCCGCGGCACGCAGGTTCTGGCCGCCAACGTCGACGTCGCCCTGCTCGCCACGTCGCTCAACCGCGACCTGAACCCGCGGCGCCTCGCGCGCTTCCTCGCCATCACCGCCCGTGGCGAGGTCGACGCCGTGGTCCTGCTCACCAAGGCGGACCTCGTCGACGACCCGGGTCGCTTCGTCGCCCAGATCGACGAGGTCCCGGCGATCGCGGTCAGCGCGCTCGACGGCCGCGGCATGGACGCGGTCCGTGCCGTGCTCGAGCCGGGCCGCACGGCGGTCCTGCTCGGCACCTCCGGAGTCGGCAAGTCGACGCTGCTCAACGCGCTGCTGGGAGAGGAGCGCCAGTCCACGGCCCCGATCCGCGCGAGCGACGACCGCGGCCGCCACACGACCAGCCGCCGCGAGCTCGTCACGCTCCCGGGCGGAGCGCTGCTCGTCGACACGCCCGGGCTCCGGCTCGTCGCGCCGCTCGAGGAGGGCGACGAGCCGGTCCCGCTGCTCGACAAGGCCCAGGTCAAGCGGGAGCGCCGGGCGCGCGAGCGCGAGTTCCACCGCGGCGTCTACCGCGAGATGCGGGAGAGGCGGCGCAGGCGGGAGGCTCGGGATCGGCGGCAGGGGTGACGCGAACGTCAACGGCGGCATTGAGGGGAGGCCCGGATTGCAAACCTTGCTCGATTAGCCGCGGAATCCGCGGCTAATCCGACATGGTTCGGCGAACTATCCCCGATTAGCCCCGGAATCCGGGGCTAATCCGGGATAGTTGGGGCCTGCGGCCCGATTTCCGAGCCGCGGCCGGCTCCCACGCCTCCCTACCCAGCCGCAGTTGACGTTCAATCGCGACGCTCGCGGCGCTTCTTAGCCCGCCGCTTCTTCTTCGCGGCCCGCCGCTTCTTCGCCTCGCGCTTCTTCTTCGCCGCCGCCTTGCGCCGCTCGGCGGCGCGGCGCTCCTGGGCGATGGTCTTGGGCACGAAGGCGGCGACCGACGAGTAGCCGGTGAGGTAGATCGTCTCGCCGTCGGAGACCACCGGGTTGTAGGCGCCGCGCGTGGAGTGGAACGCTCGCTTGCCGGTGCGCGCCCACATGCCCTGGGTGTCGCCGTTGCCGCGGTTCGAGTAGTAGACGATGTCGCCGACGATCGTCGCCGCCCCCGAGATGTTGCCGCCGTCCTTGTGCGCCCAGCGCGTCGCTCCGCTGCGGGCGTCGAGCGCGTAGAAGGTGCCGTCGTAGCTGCCGAAGTACACGGTCGGCTTGCCGCCGCGGACCTGGGCGACGGCGGGGGAGGCGTAGACGTACGAGCCGGTCCCGCGCCGCCAGGCGAGCTTGCCCGACTCGGCGGAGAACGAGTACATGTTGCCGTCGGTATTGCCGATGTAGACGCGGCCGTAGGCGACTGCCGGGCTCGAGTAGAAGTTGCCGGCGGAGAGGCCCAGGTTGGCGCCGCTGGTGCCGGCGTGCCAGATCTGGCGCCCGGTGCGGCGGGAGATCGCGTACACGTTGCCGCCGTAGGTCCCGAAGAAGAGCCGGCCGTCGGCGAGCGCCGGGCCGCCCTTGACGGCACCCGCGGAGTCGAACGTCCACTCGATCGCTCCGCCGCGGGCGTACATCGAGTACACGGTCCCGTTCTCGGCCCCGAAGTAGACGCGGCCGTCGACGAACAGCGGGGAGGACTCCGTGCGGCTGCTGAGGTCGCGCGACCACTCGACCTTGCCGTCGCGCGCACGCAGCGCAGCGACCCGGCCGCCGCTCCCGCCGCCGCGGTCCCGCTCGAGCACGGTCACGAACACCTTCCCGTTCCCGTACGCCGGCGAGGACGCGGACAGGTAGCCCATGTCGCGCTTCCACACCCGCCTGCCGGTCGTGCGGTTCAACGCCGTGACGACGCCGGCGTTGTCCATGATGAAGAGCCGGTTCCCGACGATGATCGGGGAGAACTCGAGCAGGACGGTGGCGCTCCAGCTCCAGGCGCGCTTGAACGGCGGCCGCACCGACGGCTTGGCCTGCAGGAAGCGCCGGCGGTCGGTCGTATAGCCGTACGTCGGCCACTGGAAGCCGGCCAGCGGGTCGCGCTTCTTCTTGCGCCCCTTCCGGCTGGGCGGCTCGGCCTCCTGCGCGGGGACCGCCGTCGGCTCCGGCTCGTCGCGGAACTCGACGTCGCTGTTGAACACGTCACCCGGGCGGGTGAGGGCGAAGACGACGGCGGCACCGGCAAGCACTGCCACGAGGGCCGCGAGGACGATGACCAGCCGCCGCCGGTACCAGCGGGGACGGTCCGGCGACACGCCTCCAGGGTACCCAGGCGCGAAGATGCCTCCCGTGAGCGATGTGCTCGAACGCCTCGGGAGGCCGCCCGCCGTCGCCGCGCTCGACGGCGAGGGGGCCGTGTACGTCGTCGGCGGCGCCGTGCGCGACCTGCTGCTGGGCCGTCGCCCGCACGAGCTGGACTTCGTCGTCGAGGGCGACGCGCTCGCGGTCGCCCGCCGGGCCGCCGAGCGCGCCGGCGGCCGCGTGACCGCCCACGAGCGCTTCGGGACCGCCACGGTGACCGCCCCCGAGACGACGTTCGACCTCGCCGGGGCGCGGCGGGAGCGCTACCCGCGGCCGGGCGCGCTGCCCGACGTCGAGCTCGGCGCGACCCTGCGCGAGGACCTCGAGCGGCGCGACTTCACCGTCAACGCGATCGCCCTGCACCTGGCCGACGGCGAGCTGGTCTGGCTCCCGGGCGCCGAGGAGGACCTCCGCGCCGGGCGCCTGCGGGTCCTCCACGAGGACTCGTTCCGCGACGACCCCACCCGCATGCTGCGCCTCGCCCGCTACGCCGCGCGGCTCGGCTTCGAGCCGGACCCGGCCACCGACGCCCTGGCGGACCCCGCGCTCCTCGCCACCGTGACCGGCTCCCGGCTCGGCGCCGAGCTGCGGCTCCTCCTGCGCGAGCCGCAGCCAGCGGCCCTGCTCGCGCTCGAGCGCCACGGCCTCGGCCGCGCGCTGCTCGGCGACGGCTTCGCCGTCGACCCGCAGCTCGTGGAGCGTGCCCAGGAGCTGACCCCATCCGACGGGCGCGCCGACCTCGTCGCGCTCGCCGCGTCGCTGGCGGACGACGCGGCCCCAGTCCTCGACGAGCTCGCGTTCCCGGCGCGCGAGCGGGACGTCGTGGCCCGCGCCGCCGCGGCTCCGCCGCTCGCTCCCGCCGACGACGCGGCCTTGTGGCGGCGGCTGCGGAACGAGCCGGCCGAGGCGGTGGCCGTAGCCGGGGCGCGCGGGGACGGTGAGGCGGCGCGGCGCTGGCTCGACGCCGTCCGCCACCGCCGCCTGGCGATCACGGGCGACGACGTCGTGGCGGCCGGCCTGAACGGCCCGGCGGTCGGGGAGGCGCTCGACGCAGCGACCGAGGCGATGCTGCGCGGGGAGGCGCCGGGCCGCGAGGAGCAGCTCGCCGCCGCCCTCCGGCGGCGCGCCTAGGGGCCCGTCCAAGAACCCCGCCACGCCCAGCGCGGCCGTGGACACGTCGCCGGATCCCCACCCGAACCCTCGGAAATACGTTTGTATTCCCTTCGGGCTTCGTGCGGTGCCCGGCTCGGTCCACGGCCGCGCTGGTCGGGCCGGATCGTCTTGGACAGACCCCTAGCATTGGGCGATGGCCGTCGCCGCGCTCCCCGAGCTGCGCCCGCCGTTCCGCTGGGACGGCGAGCACATCGCTGCGGAGCTGCCCGGCGCCCGGGCGCTGTTCACCACGCGGCTCGGCGGCGTCTCGCCCGGCCCGTTCGCCTCGCTCAACCTCGGCCGGCTGACCGCCGACGACGGCGCGAACGTCGACGAGAACCGCATCCGCGTCGCCGCCATGACCGGCGCGCCGCGGGAGCGGTTCCTCTACGGCCGCCAGGTCCACGGCGCGACCGTCCGCCGCGCCACGGAGCCTCCCGGCCCTGCCCGCCCGCCGGCCGAGGAGGACGGGCAGGCCACGGCGCTCGCGCTGCACCCGGCGCTCGTCTTCACCGCCGACTGCACGCCGCTCCTGCTCGCGGCCGACGGGGCGGTGGCCGCCATCCACGCTGGCTGGCGCGGGGTGGCCGCCGGGATCGTCGAGGAGGGCGTCGCCGCGCTGCGCGAGGTCGGCGGCACCGGGCCGATCACCGCCCTCGTCGGGCCTGCCGCGCGCGGCTGCTGCTACGAGGTCGGCGAGGAAGTGCACGCGCACTTCGCGGCGTACGACGCTCGCCGCGGCGAGCGCAACCTCGACCTGCCGGCGGTGATCGCGGCGAAGCTCGAGAACGTCCACGATGTCGGCCTCTGCACGATGTGCTGGCACGGGTTGTTCTTCTCCCATCGCCGCGACGGCGGCATGACCGGCCGGCAGGCGGGGGTCGTGTGGCGGGTCTGATCACCGGGCTCGACGCCGGCCGCATCAGCGAGAACCTCGCGCGCATCCGGGAGGAGCTGCCGCCCGGCGTCGAGGTGCTGGCCGCCGTCAAGTACGTGCCGCTCGAGGAGCTCGGGACGCTGGCCGAGGCGGGGGTCGAGCTGGTGGGGGAGAACCGCGCGCAGGACCTCGCGGCGAAGGCGAGCGCCTACCCCGGCGCGTTCCGCTGGCACTTCATCGGCCAGCTCCAGAGCCGCAAGGTGAAGGCGATCCTCCCGCACGCCGAGCTGATCCACTCCGTGGCGTCGGACTCCGCGCTGGGCCAGCTCGAGCGCCACGGCACGCCGGACACCGAGATCCTCGTCGAGGTCAACATCGCCGGCGAGGAGGGCAAGGCCGGCGTCTCGCCCCGCGATCTGGACGCCTTCCTGGCTCGCAGCCCCGTCCGCGTCGCCGGCCTGATGACGATGCCGCCGTTCACCGAGGACCCGGAGGCCAGCCGCCCGCACTTCGCGGCCCTCCGCGAGCTCGCGCGCGAGCGCGACCTGCACCATCTCTCGATGGGAACGTCGCAGGACTATCGCGTCGCGGCCGAGGAGGGAGCCACGATCGTGCGGATCGGCACGAGCCTCTACGCGTAAACTGGCTGCGAGCAGGGAAACTGCGTCCTGACGCGAACCCCTCCCACCGCATGGCCTTCCGCGACACCTGGCACCGCACGCTCGTCTACTTCGGCTTGGCCGAGGACCGCGACACCTACGACGACGAGCCGCTCGACGTCCGCGAGCCCGAGGCCGAGCTCGAGGACCGCTACCGCGAGCGACCCAACGTCCGCCGCCTGTCGCGCCGCCGGCGCGACGAGATCGACGACATCTTCGCGGACGACGCGCCGTCCGAGCGGAGCACGACCGTGCTGCGTTCCGTCGGCGGAGCCACCGCCGCCCGCGCCGCCAACGGCCGCGGGGAGGTCCGCGTGCACCTCGTGATCCCCAAGTCCTTCAACGACGCCCAGGACGTGGCGGACAAGTTCAAGGACTCGATCCCCGTGATCATCAACCTCCAGGGGTCCGACGCGGACCTCTCCAAGCGCCTGATCGATTTCGCCTCGGGCCTCACCTACGCGCTCGACGGCGGCATGCAGCGGATCGCCGACAAGGTGTTCCTGCTCACGCCGCGCAACGTCGAGGTCTCCGCCGAGGAGCGCGCCCGCTTGATCGAGAAGGGCTTCTTCAACCAGTCCTGACACCGTAGCTGCCGATCTGCGGCACGACGCAGTCGGGGGCGCGGATCGGCCGCCGATATGTTTGGCGTCATGCAGGTCGGTTTCATCGGCGCCGGGAACATGGCCCGGGCACTCGCCCGAGGATGGGGCGAGCCCGTCCTCTGCACCGACTCGGGCTCCGGCCGCGCGCAGGCGCTGGCCGAGGAGCTGGGCGGCGAGGCGGTGGCCTCGAACCGCGAGCTGGCCGAGCGGGCCGACGTCGTGATCCTCGCTCACAAGCCGGCGCAGCTCGCCGACATCGCGCGCGAGGCGGCCGCCGCCAAGGCCGTCGTCTCGCTGCTGGCGCGCACCACGCAGGCCGACGTGCGGGCCGCCTATCCCGGCGCCCAGGTCTTCCGGGTCATGCCGAACACGCCGGTCGAGCTGGGGCGCGGGGCGATCGCGTTCGCCGCGCCGGAGCCGGACGCCGACGTCGACGAGGACCTTCGCCTCCGCGTGCGCGACCGGTTCGCGCGCGTCGGGACGGTGGTCGACGTGCCCGAGAAGCTGATGGGGGTTGCGGGCGCGTGCTCGGGCGTCGGGCCGGCCTACTGGGCGCTGCTGGTGGAGGCCCAGGTCGACGCCGCGGTCCGCCGGGGCCTGCCGGCGGAGCTCGCGAGCACGCTCGTGATCGAGACGATGGCCGGGTCGGCGGACCTCCTGCGCACGCGCGAGGGCGACACGTTCGGCGTCCGCCGCGACGTCACCTCGCCCGGCGGCACCACCGCCGCGGGCCTGGCCGCGCTCGAGAAGGGCGGCGTGCGCTCGGCGTTCGCGAACGCCATGGACGACGTCGTGGGAGGGTGAGGTGGAGGCACGCGACCAGATCGCCGACTTCCTGGCGACGCTGATCTGGGTCTACACGCTGCTGGTGTTCGCGTGGGTGATCACGTCGTTCGTGTTCGCCATGGGCGTGCGCGTGCCGTACTCGCGGGCGCTCAACGCGGTGCTCGACTTCCTGCGCGACACGGTCGAGCCGTACCTGCGCCTGTTCCGCCCGCTGCCGCTGCGCATCGGCCCGCTCGACCTCACGCCGATCGTCGCGATCTTCGCCCTCCAGATCGTGGGCGGCATCGTCGTGGGCCTGATCAGACCGTGACGCCGGCCGGCCGGGCGGCGGCCGTCGCGCTGAGCACCGTGGCCGCCGACCAGGCGGTCAAGGCCCTCGTGCGGGCGACGATCGACCGCGGCGAGGCGGTCGACCTGGTGCTCGGCATCGAGCTCGTCAACGTGCGCAACCGCGGGATCGCGTTCGGCCTCTTCGCGGGCGGCGGCACCCTGCTCGTGATCTTCGCGCTCGCCGCCCTGACCGCGCTGCTCGTCTTCTTCGCCCGCCACCGCGACCGCCCGCTCGTGTGGCTCCCGACCGGTCTTCTGATCGGCGGGGCGCTCGGCAACCTGATCGACCGGACGCTCGACGGCGCGGTCACCGACTTCGCGGACCTCCCGCTGTGGCCGGCGTTCAACCTCGCAGACGTGGCCATCACCTTCGGCGTGCTCACGCTGCTCTACGTGCTCGAGGGGCCGCCGCGGCATGGACGGCGATGAGCTCGTCGTCGGGCCCGAGGCGGCGGGCGAGCGGCTGGACGTCTTCCTCGCGCGCTCGGCCGGCTCGCGCGCCGCGGCCCAGCGGCTGATCGCCGCCGGCCGCGTGCAGGTGGACGGCGAGCCGCGCGCCAAGCGCCACACGGTCGCCGCCGGCGAGCGCGTGACGATCGCGCCCGCGGACGAGGCTCCCGCCCCCGCCGTCCCCGACGCGCGGTACGCCGTCGCCTACGAGGACGAGCACGTGCTGGTGATCGACAAGCCGGCCGGCGTCGTCGTGCACCCCGCGCAGGGCCACGAGCAGGGCACGCTCGCCCAGGCGCTCGCCGGCCGGGCGGCGGGCGGCGAGGACCCGCTGCGCGCGGGCATCGTCCACCGCCTCGACCGCGACACGTCCGGGCTGCTGGTGGTGGCCCGCACCGAGGCGGCGCACGCTGCGCTCAAGGAGCAGATGCGGCGGCGCGAGATCACGCGGGAGTACCTGGCCCTGGTCGAGGGCCGGCCGGGCGCTCGCGCGGGGACGATCGACGCCCCGCTCGGCCGCGACCGCCGCGTCCGCACGCGGGTCTCGACCGACACGGACGAGCCGCGCCCGGCCGTCACACACTTCGAGGTCGAGCGGCCGTTGCCGGGCTTCACGCTGTTGCGCGTGCGGCTCGAGACCGGCCGTACCCACCAGATCCGCGCGCACCTGCTGGCCATCGGCCACCCCGTCGCCGGCGACCGCGAGTACGGCCGCGCCGGGCTGCTCGGCCTCGACCGCCAGTTCCTGCACGCCGACCACCTCGCGTTCCGGCATCCCGTCACCGGCGAGGACGTCGACCTGCGGTCGCCGCTGCCGGACGATCTATCTAAGGCGCTCGCGCGAGCTTGCGAGTGCGAGTAGTAAGCCGCATACGGTCTCCTCGGTAGACTGGAAACCCCGTAAACCAACCCCGGGCGGCATCCACAACCGACCCCGAGGCCGCGACCCTGCCCGGCGACGATCGCCGGGTCCGCATCGCCTCGATCGCCCGGGCTGCAAGTCCAAACTTCACAAAGGGAGCAATCCGTGGCTCAGGTAGGCATCCGCGAGCTGCTGGAGGCCGGTGTGCACTTCGGCCACCAGACGCGCCGCTGGAACCCCAAGATGCGCCGTTTCATCCATGGCGAGCGCGGCGGCATCTACATCATCGATCTGCTGAAGACCGAGGCGCTGCTCTCGCAGGCCCAGCGCTTCGCGTCCGAGGTCGCCCATCGCGGCGGCACCGTGCTGTTCGTCGGAACCAAGAAGCAGGCCCGCGACGGCATCAAGGAGATCGCCGAGTCGGCCGGCCAGCCGTACGTCAACCACCGCTGGCTGGGTGGCCTGCTCACGAACTTCCAGACGATCTCGCTGCGCATCAAGCGCCTGCACGACCTCGAGCGCTACGCCGCCGACGGCCAGCTGGCGCTGCTGCCCACGCGCGAGCGGATGTCCGCCGAGGCCGACCTCGAGAAGCTCCAGGCCAACCTCGGCGGCGTCAAGAACATGCAGCGCGTTCCCGACGCGATGTTCGTGGTCGATCTCAAGACCGAGGCGATCGCCGTCCGGGAGGCGCAGCGCCTGCGGATCCCGATCATCGGGCTCGTCGACACCAACTGCGATCCCGACGGGATCGACTACGTCGTGCCCGGCAACGACGACGCCATCCGCGCCTGCACGCTGATCACCCGCGCGATCGGCGACGTGGTCTCCGAGGGCCGCAACCGGTTCCGCGCCGAGGAGGAGCAGGCGCGGCGCGAGGCCGAGGAGCAGGCCCGCCGCGAGGCGGAGGAGCGCGCGCGCCTGGAGGCCGAGGAGCAGGCGCGCCGCGAGGCCGAGGAACGCGCGGCAGCCGAGGCAGCCGCGGCCGCGCCTGTCGCCGAGCCGGCCGCGGAGGCGCCCGCGCCCGAGCCGGTCGCGGAGGCGCCCGTCGCCGAGCCGGTCGCGGAGGCGCCCGCGCCCGAGCCGGTCGCAGAGGCGCCCGCGCCCGAGCCGGTCGTAGAGGCGCCCGCGCCCGAGCCGGTCGCGGAGCCCGCCGCGCCCGAGCCCGTCGTGGAGGCGCCGCGCCGCCGAGCCCGAGGCGCCGGCCGGCCGAGGCGGAGCCGCGCCCGCCGAGCCGAAGCCGAAGCCGAAGCGGACGAGGAAGAAGAAGGAGCCGGAGGCCGAGCCCGCCCCGGCGGCGACCGAGGCCGCCCCTGAGACGACCGAGGAGACCAGCAAGTGAGCGTCACGATCACCGCTGCGCAGGTCAAGGAGCTGCGCGACCGCACCGGCGCGGGCATGATGGACTGCAAGAACGCCCTCGCCGAGACGGGCGGCGACATCGAGGCCGCCGTCGAGCTGCTGCGCGTCCGCCTCGGGGACAAGGCGCTCAAGGTCGGGGGCCGCGAGGCCACCGAGGGCACCGTCGCGTCGTACATCCACGCCGGCGGCAAGGTCGGCGTGCTCGTCGAGGTCGACTGCAACACCGACTTCGTGGCCCGCAACGACGACTTCCAGAGCTTCGCCCGCGAGGTGGCGGTGCACATCGCCGGCTCCCCGACGACCCGGTACGTCTCCGAGGACGACATCCCGGCCGACGCCCGCGAGGCAGAGCTGCGCGTGTTCGAGCAGCAGGCCGCGGACAAGCCGGAGGACGTGCGCTCGAAGATCGCCGAGGGCAAGCTGCGCAAGTGGATGGAGGAGGTCGTGCTGCTCAAGCAGCCGCACGTGAACCTCGACAGGTACGACGGCAAGACGATCGAGGAGCTGCGCGTGGAGCTCTCCGGGACGACGGGCGAGAACGTCGTGATCCGGCGCTTCGCGCGGTTCGCGGTCGGCGCGTGAACGACTCGCCGGCCTTTCAGCGGGTCCTGGTCAAGCTCTCGGGCGAGGCCCTCATGGGCGACCTCGAGTTCGGGACCGACGCCGGGACCGTGGAGACGATCGCCCGCCAGCTCAAGCGGGTGCACGACCGGGGCGTCGAGGTCTCGGTCGTGCTGGGGGCCGGCAACATCTACCGGGGCCTCAAGGGAGCGGCCGGCGGCATGGACCGCGCGACCGCGGACTACATGGGCATGCTGGCGATCGTCCTCAACGCGCTCACGCTCCAGGACGCGCTCGAGAAGCAGGGCGTCCACACGCGCGTGCAGTCCGCGATCACGATCTCCGAGGTCGCCGAGCCGTACATCCGCCGCCGCGCGATGCGCCACCTCGAGAAGGGCCGGATCGTGATCTTCGCGGCGGGCACCGGCAACCCGTTCTTCACCTCCGACACCGCGGCCGCCCTGCGCGCGCTGGAGATGCACGCGGAGATCATCCTGATGGCCAAGAACGGCGTGGAGGGCGTCTACACGGCCGACCCCAAGCAGGACCCGGACGCCGAGTTCATCAGCGAGATCACCGCCCGCGAGGCGCTCCAGCGCGGCCTCAAGGTGATGGACTCCACTGCGCTCTCGCTCTGCATGGACAACCACCTCCCGATCAACGTCTTCAACATGAACGACGAGGCCAACATCGACCGGATAGTCTCCGGCGATCGGGTGGGGACCCTGGTGAGACCGGAATGATCGACGACCTCCTTCAAGACGCCCGGGAGCACATGGAGAAGTCCGTGGACGCCACGCGGCTGAAGTTCGGCTCGGTGCGCACCGGTCGTGCCAGCACCGCGCTCCTCGACCGCATCACGGTCGACTACTACGGGGCCCAGACGCCGCTGCGGCAGATGGCGACCGTCTCCGCCCCCGAGGCGCGGCTGCTGACCGTGCAGCCGTACGACAAGAGCTCCATCAAGGGCATCGAGAAGGCGATCCTCGAGTCCGACATCGGGCTGACGCCCAACAACGACGGCCAGATCATCCGGCTCCAGGTCCCGGAGCTCACCGAGGAGCGCCGCAAGCAGCTCGTCAAGGTGGTCCGCAACCTCGCCGAGGAGGGCCGCGTGGCGATCCGCAACATCCGCCGCGACACGATGCACGACCTCCGCGAGCTGCGCGACGCGGGCGAGGCCGGCTCGGACGACGAGCATCGCGCCGAGGAGGCGCTGCAGAAGCTCACCGACGAGAAGGTCACCGAGCTCGACGCGGTCCTCAAGGCCAAGGAAGAAGAGATCCTCGAGGTGTGAGCGCCTCGTACGTCGCCATCATCACGGATGGCAACGGACGGTGGGCCCGGCAGCGGGGCCTGCCCGTCGAGGAAGGGCACCGGGCCGGGGCCGACACGGTCAAGGCCCGCCTCCGTGACGCCGTCGACCTCGGCGTGCGCGAGCTGACGGTGTACTCGTTCTCGACCGAGAACTGGTCGCGCTCCCCGGAGGAGGTCGCGGCGCTGATGGCGATGTTCTCCGAGCGCATCCTCGCCGAGACCCCCGAGCTCGACGGGGAGGGCGTGCGCATGCGGTTCATCGGCCGGCGCGAGGGTGTGGCCGGGGAGCTGCTCGAGCAGATGCGCTGGGCGGAGGAGAAGACCGCCGCCAACGATCAGATCACGCTCTTCGTGGCGTTCAACTACGGCGGCCGGGCGGAGATCGTCGACGCCGCGCGCGCGTTCGACGGTACGTCCGAGGAGGAGTTCCGGCGCCACCTGTACGCGCCGGAGATGCACGACCCGGAGCTCATCATCCGCACGAGCGGCGAGCAGCGGCTCTCGAACTACCTGCTGTGGCAATCGGCCTACTCCGAGCTGCACTTCACGGAGGTGCTGTGGCCGGACTTCTCGCGCGAGGACTTCGAGGCGGCGCTCGGCGAGTTCGAGGTGCGCCGGCGCCGGTTCGGCGGGCGATGAGCACGCGACGGACACGACCGCGGCGGCGCGGGGTGGGCGGCGACCTCGTGCGCCGCGTCCTCGTCGCCATCCCGGCGATCGCCTACGCGATCGCGATCATCGTGGCGGGCGGCTGGATCTTCGCGGCCGGCATCCTCCTGCTCGGCTTCGTCTGCCTGCACGAGTTCTTCCGGATGTACGAAGCCGCGCGCCCGGTCAAGCTCGCCGGCTTCCTGGCGCTCACCGGGCTCGCCGTCGCGGCGCTCGAGGGCACCGAGCGGCAGGTCCTGCTCGCCACCGTGGCCTCGCTGCCGCTGATCTTCCTGCTCGGCCTGGTGGTGCCCCGGCGGGAGGGCGCGACCCTGACCGAGGGGATGGCCGTCACGCTGCTCGGCACGTTCTGGGTGGGGATGGCGGTCGCCCACGCGATCCTCCTGCGCGACCTCGAGCACGGCGACGGCATCGTCGTCGACGTGCTCGTCGGCACGTTCCTGGGCGACACGGGCGCCTACCTCGGTGGGCGCTGGTTCGGCACGCACCGCCTGTCGCCGCGGATCTCGCCCAACAAGACCGTCGAAGGGCTCGTGATCGGGTTCCTCACGGCCGTGCTCTTCACGTGGGCGGCCGGGCTCTACCAGGACTGGCTGACCCACGGCGAGGCGCTGATCCTCGGCGCGGCGGTCGGCGTGGTCGCCCCGCTCGGCGACCTGTTCGAGTCGGCGGTCAAGCGCGACGCGGGCGCCAAGGATGCGGGCGCGCTGTTCGGCGCGCACGGGGGCGCCCTCGATCGCCTCGACGCGGCATTCTTCTCGCTCGTCACCGGGTACTAC
This sequence comes from uncultured Solirubrobacteraceae bacterium, assembly GCA_963730535.1. GTDB lineage: Bacteria > Actinomycetota > Thermoleophilia > Solirubrobacterales > Solirubrobacteraceae > DASSUW01. Next base: position 369,592 of record CAVSRU010000005.1, on the reverse strand, counting down.
GTCTGGCTGGCGCTCCTATGACCGACGACGAGGACCGCACCGAGCGGCAGATGGCCGAGCTGCTCCAGGAGCTGCGGATCGCGCTGCCCGGCGTGCAGATCCTGTTCGCGTTCCTGCTCACCGTGCCCTTCGCCCAGGGGTTCCAGCGCGTCACGAGCTTCCAGAAGAACCTCTTCTTCGCGGTCCTGCTGGCCACGGCGGTCTCGACCGTCTTCCTGATCGCGCCGACGGCGACCCACCGGCTGCGCTTCCACAAGAGCGATCGCCAGTACGTGATCGAGTCCGCCCATCGCCTGATGATCGCCGGCCTCGTGTTCCTCGCGCTGGCCATCGTCGGCGCGCTGGTGCTGATCACCGACTACCTCTTCGGGCTCGGCAGCGCGTGGTACTGGCCGGCGCTCGTCGCGCTCGCGCTCGCGGCGCTCTGGTTCGTCCGGCCGCTGCTGCGCAGCAAATCATCCGGCCCTTAGGAAGCCGTTGCCACAATGGGTCGCCGATGAAGCGGCTCCTCATCCTCGGCTCGACCGGGTCGATCGGTACCCAGGCGCTCGACGTCGTCGCCCGCGCCGGCGACGCGTTCGAGCGTCGTTGGCCTGTCCGCGGGCACCGATCACGACTCGCTGGTCGCGCAGGCGCGCGCCCACGGCGTGCGCCGGATCGCGCTGTCCGACGAGCCGGCCGCCGCGCGGGCGAGCGAGGCGTGGACCGACGGCGAGGTCCTCGCAGGCCCCGAGGGCCTCGTGGAGCTCGTCGCCGGCTCGGACGCCGACCTCGTCCTCAACGCGATCGTCGGCTCGGCCGGGCTCGGCCCGACGATCGTCGCGCTGACCGAGGGGATCGACCTCGCGCTGGCCAACAAGGAGTCGCTGGTCGTCGGCGGGGAGCTGGTGATGGCGCTGGCCGAGGCTACCGGCGCCCAGATCATCCCCGTCGACTCCGAGCATTCCGCGCTGCACCAGCTGATCGCCGGCGAGCGCGCCGGCACGATCGACCGGCTGACGCTGACGGCCTCCGGCGGCCCGTTCCGCGGCCGCTCGCGCGCCGAGCTCGAGGACGTGACCGTCGAGGAGGCGCTCCGGCACCCGACGTGGGCGATGGGCGGCAAGATCACGGTCGACTCGGCGACGCTGATGAACAAGGGCCTCGAGGTGATCGAGGCCCACCACCTGTTCGGCACGCCGTACGAGGACATCGAGATCGTGGTGCACCCACAGTCGATCGTGCACGCCATGGTCTCCCTCTGCGACGGCGCGTCGCTCGCCCACCTCGGGTACCCAGACATGCGGGTGCCGATCGCCTACGCGCTCCACCACCCCGAGCGCGTCGACGTGCCGATACGGCCGCTCGACCTCGCCGAGCTCGGCTCGCTGACCTTCGAGGCGCCCGACGAGACGGCGTTCCCGGCACTGCGCCTGGCCCGCGAGGCGGCCGTGGCCGGTGGCACCGGGCCGTGCGTGCTCAACGCCGCCAACGAGGTCGCCGTGCACGCGTTCCTCGGCGGGCGGCTCGGCTTCATGGGCATCCCGGCGGTGATCGAGACGACGCTCGAGCGGGTCGGCGCCGAGCGCGTGCACGGGTTCGACTCGCTCTACCGGGCCGACGCGCAGGCGCGCGACGTCGCCGGAGAGCTCGTGGCGGTGCACGCGTGAGCTTCCTGCTCGCCTTCCTCGGCTTCGCGGTACTGATCATCCTCCACGAGGCCGGCCACTTCGCGGCCGCCAAGGCGGTCGGTATGCGCGTCGAGCGCTTCTCGCTCTTCTTCCCGCCGCTGATCGCGCGCAAGAAGCTTGGGGAGACGGAGTACGCGATCGGGGCGGTGCCGCTCGGCGGCTACGTGAAGATCACCGGCATGAACCCGGCGGAGGACATCCCGCCGGAGGTCGCCCACCGCGCCTACTACCGCCAGCCGGTGTGGAAGCGGATCGTCGTCATCGCCGCCGGCCCGGCGGTCAACATCGTGCTCGCGTTCCTCATCCTGTGGGTGCTGATCTGGGCCAACGGCGTCGGCGAGCCGACGACGCGGATCGAGCAGATCAACGCCCCGCCGGCGCGCGGCGCGCTCGCTCCGGGCGACCGGATCGTCGCGGTCGACGGCGTGCGCGGCGACTTCGAGGCGCTGAAGGCGCGGATCGCCTCCCACCGGTGTGCGGAGGAGGCCAACGGGTGCCAGGCGAGCACGCCCGCCGCCATCACCGTCGTGCGGAACGGCGAGGAGCGGACCGTCCGCCTGAAGCCCGTCTACGACGAGCAGACGGACGACATGCTGGTCGGCTTCGGCGTCGGCTCGGTGCCGCGACCCGTGGGACCGGTCGACGCGGCGGGCCGCTCGGTATCGGAGCTGTGGTTCTTCACCACCAAGACGGTGGAGACGATCGCCGGCATCTTCCAGGCCGACAAGCGCGAGGACATCTCGGGCGTGGTCGGCTCCTACGAGGTCACGCGCCAGACGATCGAGCTCAGCGTCGAGCGCGCCGTCTTCCTGCTCGCGATCATCTCGCTGTCGCTGGGCGTCATCAACCTGTTCCCGTTCCTGCCGCTCGACGGCGGGCACATCTTCTGGGCCCTGGCCGAGAAGGTCCGCGGCCGTGCGATTCCGTTCAGCGTCATGGAGCGCGCCGGCTTCATCGGCTTCGTGCTCGTGATCGCGCTGTTCATGATCGGCCTGACGAACGACCTCGGGCGGCTCACCGGCGACGGTTTCGGCGTCAGGTAGGCAGATAGCCCCAGGCGGCCGCGATCGGCCGCAGCGGCTCCGGGACCTCGCTCGCCGGCGGTGGCGGCGGCGCCGCCTGCACCTGGCCGGACTTGAGCTTGTCGCTGAAGTCGCCGATCCCGCGGCGGAACCGGCCGTGATCGCCCTCGCCGTACTCGAGCATCGAGGGCTCCCAGGCGACGCCGAGGAACTCGCACAGCCGCTTGGTCTCGGCCGCCGGGTCGCTCGCCATGTCCTCGTAACGCACGGTCAGCCCTTCGAACCTCGTGCGCGCCTTCTCGACGGCCTCGCAGTACCGCAGCACCCGGGCCGCGTTGGCGTCGGCGTCGAAGGTCGCCATCTTCGCGCGCGAGCGCATGATCGCCACCGGGTGGCGGAGCAGGAAGATCAACCGCGCGTCGGGCCAGCACTCGCGGATGCGGTCGACGATGAACACGTCGCTCGGCGTCTTGTTGACGAGGATCCGCTTGCCGCTGCGCTCGAGCTGCCGGTGCAGCAGGCGATCCCACAGCAGGTACGTGAGCTGCGCGCGGTCGAGGTCCATCTCGTGCAGCGCCCACTCGGTGTTGTGGTGGCGGGTCTTGACCCAGATGTTGCGCAGGTGCAGCTCGTGCGGCGCGTGGATCTGCGAATGCGTGTTCAGGAGCACGCGCAGGAGCGTCGACCCGGAGCGCACGCTCGAGAGCACGAACGCGGGGGCGGTCAGGAGCCGGTCGCCGGCGACCAGCGGGCGCGTGAGCGGGGGCGGCGACGCACGCCGCTCTTGCACCGCGGCAGGGATGGCTGCGTTGACCCGGCGCTTCAGGGACACCCGGGCCATCCTAGACTGGACCCCATGGCTTCTGAGCGGTCCGTGAGCGTCGGCGGCGTGCAGATCGGCGGCGGCGCCCCCGTCGTCGTCCAGACGATGACGAAGACCGAGACCGCGAACCTCGGCGCGACGATGGAGCAGATCCGCAAGGTGGCGGACGCGGGGGCGGACGTGGTGCGCGTCGCCGTGCCGCGCGACAAGGACGTCGAGGCGCTGAAGACGATCGTCGTCGAGTCGCCGATCCCGGTGATCGCCGACATCCACTTCAACCACACGCTGGCGCTGAAGGCGATCGACGCGGGGGCTCATTGCATCCGCCTGAACCCGGGCAACATCGGGGGGCCGGAGAAGGTCGCCGAGGTCGCCGACCGCGCGCGCGCCGCCGGCACGCCGATGCGCATCGGCGTCAACTCGGGATCGCTCCCCAAGCACCTGCACGAGCTCGAGCGCGAGAACCCGGTCGAGGCGCTGGTCACCGCCGCGGCGGAGTTCGTCCGGCTCATGGAGCGCCTCGAGTTCGAGGACTTCAAGGTCTCCATCAAGTCGACCAACGTGCCGTACACGATCGCCGCCAACCGGCTGCTCTCCGAGCGGATCCCCTACCCGCTGCACCTGGGGATCACGGAGGCCGGCACGAAGTGGTCGGGCTCCTTGAAGTCGGCGGTCGGCCTGGGCACGCTGCTGGCCGACGGGATCGGCGACACGATCCGCATCTCGCTGTCGACCTTCCACGCCGAGGAGGAGGTCAAGGTCGCCTGGGAGATCCTCAAGGCGCTCAAGCTCCGTGAGCGCGGGCCGGTCCTCATCGCGTGCCCCACCTGCGGCCGCCTCCAGTTCGACATGGACACCGTGGTGGCCGACATCGAGCGCCGGCTCGAGGCCTACGAGGACCCGATCGAGGTCGCGGTGCTCGGGTGCGCGGTGAACGGCATCGGCGAGGCCTCGCACGCCGACTTCGGCATCACCGGCGCCAAGAACGAGGGCCTGATCTTCTCCCGCGGCAAGCCCTTGAAGAAGGTGCCCCAGGAGCGGCTCGTCGACGAGCTGTTCATCGAGATCGACAAGTACGCGAAGACGCGGCGGATCGACGTCGACGCCGGCGAGCAGGCGCTCGGCGCCGAGTGGCTCCAGCGCATCGAGGACGAGAACGCCGGCGAGCTGACGCCCGAGCGGCTCGCCAAGCTCGAGGCCGAGAAGGCCCGCGCCGACGCCGACGCGATGGACGACGTCCTGCTCGACGAATCGGCGTCACCCACCGCCGGGCGCCGCTTCACGCGTGCGTGAGCGGCGCCGCGGGCTCGCCGGCCCCTAGGCGACCGACGAGTAGCGCTCCGACACCGCGTCCCAGTTGACGACGTTCCACCACGCGTCGATGTAGTCCGGGCGCTTGTTCTGGTACTTGAGGTAGTAGGCGTGCTCCCAGACGTCGACGCCCAGCAGCGCCGTCTGGCCGCCGGAGATCGGGTTGTCCTGGTTGGCGCTGCCGACCACGGCGAGGGCGGAGCCGTCGTGCACGAGCCATGCCCAGCCGGAGCCGAACTGGTTGACGCCGGTCTCCTTGAGCTTGCCCTGGAAGTCCGAGAACGAGCCGAAGGCGGAGTTGATGGCGTCGGCGAGGGCGCCGCTCGGCTCGCCGCCGCCGTCCGGGCTCATCCAGGTCCAGAACAGCGAGTGGTTGTAGTGGCCGCCGCCGTTGTTGCGGACCGCCTTCTGCTTGTCGGCCGGCAGGGCGTCGAGGTTCTGGAGGACCTCCTCGACCGGCTTGCCGTCCCACTCGGTGCCTTCGAGCGCCGCATTGACCTTGTCCACGTACGCCTGATGATGCTTGTCGTGATGCAGGCGCATGGTCGCTTCGTCGATGTGCGGCTCGAGCGCGTCGTAGGCGTAGGGCAGCGGGGGAACCTCGTAGGCCATCTTCAGCTCCTCTCGGTCGTCGTCAGACAGAGACAGACTAGGCTCTCGGACCCGATGACCAGGCTCTCGCGCTACTTCCTGCCCACCGAGAAGGAGGCGCCCGCCGACGCGGAGGCGCTCTCGCACCGGCTGATGGTGCGCGCGGGCCTGATCCGGCAGCTCGGGGCCGGTATGTGGACCTGGCTACCCGCGGGCTGGCGGGTGCATGAGAACGTCGCGCAGATCGTCCGCGAGGAGCTCGACCGCATCGGCTCGCACGAGATGCTGATGCCGGTGCTCAACCCCGCCGAGCTGTGGCAGCGCAGCGGCCGGTACGGCATCGAGGAGCTGTTCAAGCTCAAGGACCGCCGCGGCGCCGACCTCGTGCTGGCGATGACGCACGAGGAGGCGATCACCACCCACGTCGCTCCCGTCGTGCGCTCCTACCGCGACCTGCCGCTGTTCCTGTACCACATCCAGACGAAGGAGCGGGACGAGCCACGCCCGCGCGCCGGCGTGCTCCGCACGCGCGAGTTCATCATGAAGGACGCGTACACCTTCGACCGCGACCGCGAGGCGCTCGACGAGTCGTACGAGACGCACCGCGAGGCCTACGACCGGATCTTCGATCGCGTGGGGCTCGAGTGGTATCGCGTCGAGTCCGACGTCGGGATGATGGGCGGCGTCGGCGCGCACGAGTACATGGCTCCCTGCCCGGCGGGGGAGAACGACGTCGCGCTCGCCCCCGGCTACGCCGCCAACGTGGAGGTCGCCAGCGCCCAGGCGCAGCCGGTCGAGCTTCCTGGCGGCCTTCCGGCGCCGGAGCTGGTCGAGACCCCGGGGCTGACGACCGTGCGCGAGGTCGCCGATCGCATGGACGTCCCGGCCGGCGCGCTGCTGAAGGCGTTCCCGGTGATCGTCGAGGACCGCGGGCTGGTGATGGTCGTCGTGCGCGGCGACCACCGGGTGAACGAGATCAAGCTCGCCAACGCGCTCGGCGCGCCGTTCCGGCCGGCGCGCGAGGATGACTTCGCGGACCGCATCGGGCCGGCCGGGTACATCGGGCCGGTCGGCATCGACGTTCCCATCCTGCTCGACGAGGCGGTCGATCCCGGCTCCTACATCACGGGGGCGAACCGCGACAACGCCCACCTCCGTGGCGTGGAGCCCGGCCGCGACTTCCCGTTCAAGCGCGGTGACGTGCGGCGGGTCGAGCCGGGCGACACCGTGGACGGGCACCCGATCCGGATCGAGCCGGCGATCGAGGTCGGCAACATCTTCAAGCTCGGCACCCGCTTCTCCGAGCCGCTGAACGCGACCTATCTCGACGAGTCGGGCAGCCCGCACCCGATCTGGATGGGCTCCTACGGCATCGGGCCGGCGCGGATCACGGCTGCCGCGGTCGAGCAGTTCGCCGACGAGGCGGGGATCTCGTGGCCGCGGGCGATCGCGCCGTTCGACATCCACCTGGTCGGGCTCGGCAAGGAGGACAGCGAGGAGCGCCAGCTCGCCGAGAAGCTCTACGCCGACCTCCAGGAGACCGGCCTGCGCGTGCTCTACGACGACCGCGACGCCGGGCCGGGGGAGAAGTTCGCCGATGCCGAGCTGCTGGGGGTGCCGCTGCGGCTCACGGTGGGCCGGCGCACGCTGGCCAACGGGGAGATCGAGGCGCAGGTGCGGCGGGGCCGGGAGACCCGCACGCTGCCGCTCGAGGGGGCCGTGGAGGCGGCCGAGGCCCTGTGGCGGACCCTTCCCTGAAGGGCACGCCGAGCGAGCGCGCGGCCGACGCGGCCGAGCGCGCCCGGCTCACCTTCCGGCGCCTGTTCGGGCTCGACCGCTCGGGCCCGCCGCCGCCGGAGACGCTGCGCGGCCAGCCGCTGCAGCCGTGGACGATCCCGAACCTGATCGGCTACGTCCGGCTCGCGCTCATCCCCGTGTTCCTGGTGCTCGCCTTCTCGTCGGGGGACGGGCAGAGCGCGCTGGCGGTGATCGTCTTCGGCGTGATCGGCTGGTCGGACTACTTCGACGGGATCGCCGCTCGGGTCACCGGCCAGTACTCGCGGCTCGGCGCGCTGCTCGATCCGCTGGTCGACCGCCTGCTGGTGCTGGCCGGCGCGGTGGTCTGCTGGAACTTCGAGCTGCTCCCGCGCTGGGCGCTCGCCGTGCTCGCGGTCCGCGAGCTGTTCATGCTGTTCCTCGTGCGGTGGGGGCTGCGTCAAGGCGCGGACATCAAGATCAACTGGCTCGGCCGTCTCGGTGTGTGGCCCGTGTTCAGCGCCCTGTTCTTCGCGATGGCGGGGCTCGAGACGCTCGGCGCGGTGCTGCTCTACATCGGCGTCGCGATGGTCCTCGGGTCGACCGTCCAGTACGTCCGCGAGGGGCTCCGATTCCGTGCCTCTCGACCCTCAAGTACAGGTTGATGAATTCGCTATGCTCGCCGACATGGACACCTTCCCCGATCTCGGCTCCCTGTCCGACCAGGAGCTCAAGGACCTGATCCAGCAGCTCACGGACGAGGAGCAGGAGGTGTCGTACCGCCGCCGGATCCTGCACGGCAAGATCGACATCCTGCGCGCCGAGCTGGTCAACCGGCTGCGCAAGAAGCACGAGGGCGGTGAGGACGTCATCTCGGGGGCGGACGTCCAGCGCTTGACCGACATCCTCGCCGGTCGCGCCTCCGGCGGGGCCGACGAGGTCTAGCGCCCGGGAGCGCCTCGCATGGCGCACCATTGCCCGGAGTGCGGCTTCGTCGTCAACGAGGGAGCGAACTACTGCACGCGCTGCGGCGCGTTCGTCGGCACGCGCGAGCCGCGCGACGACGTGACGACGGCCACGTACATGATCGACGAGCAGACGGGCGAGCTGCGCCCGGTCGACGTCGGCGACGTCGCCGCCGAGTCCGGCGCGCTGGTCATCCGCTCGGGCGGCGGCCGGGTCGGGCAGTCGTTCGCGCTCCAGGGGGAGCGGATGACGATCGGCCGGTCTCCCGAGGCGGAGATCTTCCTCGACGACGTGACCGTCTCCCGCGACCACGCCGTGCTGGTGCGACGCTCGGGCGCCTGGTACCTCGACGACTCGGGCTCCTTGAATGGCACGTACGTGAACCGCCGGCGGATCGACTCGCACACGCTCGAGGACGGCGATGAGCTCCAGATCGGCAAGTACAAGCTGACCTATCTGGCGCGGTAGCGGGAGTGTCCGACGACCCGCTCATCGAAGCCCCGCTACCGCAGCCGGCCGAGGACGAGGCGCCGCGCAAGTCGCTGACCATCGGGGCGGTCTGCAAGGCGCTCTCGCAGGAGTTCCCCGATATCTCGATCTCCAAGATCCGCTACCTGGAGGACCAGAAGCTGCTCGCGCCGCGGCGCACGCCCGGCGGGTACCGGCTCTACGCGCAGACCGACGTGTCGCGCCTGCGCACGATCCTCCGGCTCCAGCGCGACGAGTTCCTGCCGCTGCGGGTGATCCGCCAGGAGCTGGCCGCCGGGCGTGCCGAGGACGAGCCGCCGGGACCGGCCGCCCCTCCGCAGGAGGTGTCGCGGCCAGGCGCGGCGCTGCGGCGGCTGACCTTCTCGCTCCGCGACCACGGCGCGCTGTACTCGCTGTCCGACGTGGTCGACGAAACCGGGGCCGAGCCGCGGCTGGTCTCCGAGCTCGAGGACTACGGGATCGTCCGCGGCGAGGTCCGGGGCGGCACGCGCTACTACGACGAGACCGAGCGCGAGATCGTCCGCGCGGTGACCGAGCTCTCCCGCTACGGGGTCGCCGGGCGCAACCTGCGCGTCTTCAAGACCTCGGCCGAGCGCGAGGCGGCGCTGCTCCAGCAGATCCTCGCGCCGTCGCTGCGCTCGCGGAACCCGGAGCGGCGCAAGGAGGCGATCGAGGCGCTCGAGAACCTGGCGGCCGTGGCCTCGCATCTCAAGCACCTGCTGCTGGTGCGCGACCTGCGCCGGATCGCCAAGTGAGCGACCTCGGGTCGTACATTCGCGACATCCCGGACTTCCCGAAGCCGGGGATCCTGTTCAAGGACATCACGCCGCTGCTCCTGAACGCCGACGCGCTGTCCGACGCCGTGGCACAGCTCGCGACCTGGGCGCGCCCGCTGGAGGTCGACTACGTGGTGGCGGCCGAGGCCCGCGGGTTCATCCTCGGCGCGGCGATCGCGCGCGAGCTGGGCGCGGGGTTCGTGCCCGCCCGCAAGCCGGGCAAGCTCCCGCACGAGACGATCTCGGCGGAGTACATCCTCGAATACGGGGTCGACGCGCTCGAGATGCATGCCGACGCGCTGGCGGACGGCGCGCGGGTGCTGCTCCACGACGACCTGCTCGCCACCGGCGGCACGGCCCGCGCGCTGGCCGAGCTGATCGAGGGGACCGGCGCGCGGATCGCGGGCTGCGGGTTCCTCGTCGAGCTCGCGTTTCTGGGCGGGCGGCAGCGGCTGGCGGGCTACGACGTGCACGCGCTGCTCACCTACGACGGCGAGTGATCGTCACCCGCTCCCGCACTGTGGCGGCCGCGCCCGAGCGCGTCTGGGCGGTGGTGGGGGAGGCGCGCTCGCTCGCGCGCTGGTGGCCGCGGGTGGAGCGCGTCAAGGCGATCACGGCGGACGGCTGGACGACGGTGCTGCGCTCGGATCGCGGCCGCGCGGTGCGGGCCGACTGGCGGCTCGACGGGCAGGAGGCGTTGCGCCGGCGGGCGTGGGCGCAGGAGATCGAGGGGACGCCGTTCGCCAAGGTGCTGGCCGAGCGCCGCGTCGAGGTGTTCCTGGAGGAGACGGGGGAGGGGACGCGGGTGACGCTCGAGCTGCGCCAGCGGGGCCGCGGCATGGCGCGCTTCGGCCGCTTCATGATGCGCCGAGCCGCCCGCCGCGAGCTGGCCATGGCCCTCGAGCGGCTCGACGGCGTGCTGCGGTGAGGCGCGAGCAGGTCTTCTGGGGGTGGGGGGAGCCGGGGGCCGGGCCCTCGCTGCCCGACCACGCCCTGCCGTTCCTGCGCGAGGCGCTGGGCATCGACGGCGCGGTCGTCTCGCGGCCGGTCGCGCTCGATGCCGTGCGGCTGCGGGAACCGGCGCTGGAGGGCGCGGTGCGCGCGCGGCTCGAGGCGATCGTGGGCGCCGGGTTCGTGCGCAGCGACCCCGAGGCGCGCGTCCTGCGCTGCCGCGGGAAGTCGTACCTCGACCTGCTCGCCCAACGCGCCGGCGACTGCGAGGACGCGCCGGACGCGGTGGTCGCGCCCGGCGGCCACGACGAGGTGGCGGCCGTGCTCGCGGTGTGCGCGGACGCTGGGGTGGCCGTCGTCCCGTTCGGCGGCGGCACGAGCGTGGTCGGCGGCCTCGAGCCGCTGCGCGGCCGCTTCCCGGCGCTCGTCTCGCTCGACCTCGGGCGGATGGACGGCGTGCTCGACGTCGACGCGCGCTCGCTCACCGCCACGCTCGGCCCGGGCCTGCGGCTGCCGGAGGCCGACCGCGCGCTCGCCGCCCACGGGCTGACGCTCGGCCACGTCCCGCAGAGCTACGAGTGGGCGACGGTCGGCGGCTGCGTCGCCACGCGCTCGTCGGGCCAGGCGTCGACCGGCTTCGGCGGGATCGCCGCGAACCTCGTCGGCGTGCGGCTGGCGGCGCCGGCCGGCGAGCTCGCGGTGCGCACGCTGCCCGCCAGCGCCGCCGGTCCGGACCTCCGGCAGCTGGTGGTGGGTTCCGAGGGGACGCTCGGCGTCATCACGGCGGCCACGCTGCGGGTCCAAGCGCTGCCGCCGGCGTGGCGCTACGAGGGCTGGGTGATCGCCGGCTTCGAGGCGGGCTGCGAGGCGCTCCGCGCGCTCGTGCAGGCGGGCGTCGCGCCTGACATCGCCCGGCTGTCGGACGAGGACGACACCCGGACGGCGCTCGCCTTCGCCGGGTCGGGCCGGGTCGCGCGCGCCGCGGTCCGCGCACGGGCGGGCGGCGAGGTCTGTCTGATGGTCTTCGGATGGGGAGACGCCCGTGGCCGCGACGAGGCGGCGCGGCGGCTCCGGGCGGCGGGGGCTCGCGGCCTGGGCCAGGGCCCGGGCCGGGCGTGGGCGGCGTCGCGGTTCGCCGGGCCGCACCTGCGGGACGACCTGCTCGACCGGGGCGTGATGGTCGAGACGCTGGAGACCGCGGCGCCGTGGTCACGGCTCGCCGGCATCCACGCCGCGGTGCGGGCCGCGCTGCCGGGGATGCTCGTGGGCTGCCACGTCTCGCACCTCTATCCGACCGGCGCCTCGCTGTACTTCACGGTCTTCGCCCGCGCCGACGAGGCCGACCCCGCCGGTCAGTGGCAGGCCGCGAAGGCCGCAGGGACGGACGCACTCCTCGCCGCCGGAGGGACCCTGACCCACCACCACGCGGTCGGCCGTGACCACGTGCCGTGGATGTCGGCGGAGGTGGGTGCGTTGGGGCTTGACGTCTTGCGCGCCGTGAAGGAGCGCTGTGACCCGGCCGGGGTGATGAATCCCGGCAAGCTCGTTGGCCGAACGTCTACTGCGGCTGGGTAGGGAGGCGAGGGGGCCGGCGCGGCTGGCGATGGCGCGAACTATCTCGAGTTAGCCGCGGTTTCCGCGCTAATCCGGGATAGTTCGCCGAACGTATCCCGATTACCGTCGGTTTCCGGGGGTAATCCGCGATAGTTCGCGCACCGCCGGCGGCTCCCCAGCCTCCCTACCCAGCCGCCGTTGACGTTCGCCAGCGTCGCTACGGCGCCGGAGGCCGCGAGCGGATCGCGCGGACGTCATCGCCGCGCAGCTCGCCACCTCCAGCGGAGAACGGCACGAGGACGACGGACCCGCGGCTGAACGGCACCTCGCCTCCCTCGGTGGCGAGGACGCCCTCACCGGCCGTGCCGACGAGGATCGAGAAGCCCTGGTCGAGCGCGTCGCCGCCGGAGAGCCACTCGGCGCGGAAGAACGGGTCGGCCTCGGCCGGGAGCCCCGGCTGCGGGGCGGGCGCCGCCGAGCGGTCGAGGGCGGACAGGGCGCGGTCCCAGCCGAGCTCGAGGTGGCCCTCGTCCTCCGTCAGCTCGAAGCCGTCCCACTCGAGCAGGACCGAGAAGTCGCTCGGCTCCTGGAGCTCGACGAGCAGGATGCCGGCGCCGATGGCGTGCGCCGTGCCGGCCGGGATGAAGACGGCGTCGCCGGCGCCGACCGGCAGCTCGTGCAGCGCGTCGAGCATCGCGGCCGAGTCCTGCCTGCGCATCCACTCGCGCACCTCGTCGAGCTCCACGTCGCGGCTGAAGCCGGCGTGCACCGAGGCACCCGGCTCGGCCTCGACGATCAGCCACGCCTCGGTCTTGCCGTACGGGCTCCCGAGCGCCTCGCGGGCGAACGCGCGATCGGGGTGGAAGTGCACGGGCAGCCGCTGGCCGGCGTCGAGCAGCTTGACGAGCAGCGCGGGGGAGGGGCCGTAGCGCGCCACGTGCTCGGCGCCGAGGTACGCCTGAGGGTCGGCGGCGATCGCGTCGCGCACGAGCGTCCCGTCGTCGAACCGGCTCAGCCCCCGCTCGGTGTGACCGAACGCCGGGTTGACGGCGCCGAGCCACTCCTCGGGCATGTGGTCGGACTCCAGCTCGAGGCCTCGCAGGTCGGCGATGCGGGCGCCGCCCGCATAGAAGTGGGACAGCACGTTGGGCGGCAGGACGCGCGGCTCCATGGCTCAGCCGCCCCCCGCCGGCAGCGTGCCCTCGAGCACCGCGGCGCCGGGACGCTTGGCCTTCGCGTCGGTCTCGCGGGTCACGAGCACCTTCTCGTAGGTCGCGAACCAGCGCGGGAACTCGTCCTCGTCGCCCTGTTGCGGGCCGCCGGTCGTGAGCACGCCCTCCTTGGTGACCTGCGCCTGGGCGAACCCGAGCCGCCGCGGCTTGCTGCCGTCGCGCGTGAACCACACGGCGTACACCTCGTTCCCCTTGTTGGGCGGGACCTCCTGCGCGGCGATCGCGAACTGGACCGCCCCGTCCTCGCGCCGGATCAGCCGCATCAGGCCGGCGGCCTTCGAGCCCTCCGGCCCCTGGAGCACGATGTCGTTGCCCGTCGTCGCAGGCGTCTCGGTGGCGGCGGCCTCCGAGGTCGGCTCCGTGGCCGGCGGCTCGTCGTCATCGCCGCCGCGACCGAGGATCAGGTACAGCCCGCCGGCGACCAGGAGCACGAGCGCGGCGATCAGCAGGGCGCCGCCGAGACGCGAGGAGCGCGGGACGCCGCGCGCGGGTGCCGGCCGCTCGGGCACCTCGCCGACCACGCCGACCTCGCCCACCTCGCGGGGGCGCCGGGCCGCGGTGTCCGCTTCCGGGCTGAGCTCGTCGTCGCCGGGCACGTCCGGGACCGCGCCGCCGAGCCCGCCGAGGTGCATCGCCGCGGCTGCGGCCCACTCGCGGGCGCGCGGGTTGCGGGCGACGGCGTCCCGGGTTCGCTCGGCCTCGGCGGCGGGTTGCTGCCCGAGCAGCCAGTCGGCGATCCGGCCGCTGTCGACGCCCGCGGGGGGTTCGCCGGCCAGCCCGCGCAGGCCGGCGTCGGCTCGCTCGCGCACGTCGCGCTCGGGGATCGCGAGCAGCTCTGAGAGCTCTCCGTAGGAGCGGCCCTGGCGGAGAACGAGCTCGAGCACGGCGCGCTGGTCCGGGGCGAGTGGCACCGGCCTGAGGGTAGTGTGCGCCGCATGACGACGCCCCCGTTCGAGGGCTGGCCCGTGGGCTTCGACCGCCTCTACGGCCTCGAGCTCCTGAGCTACAGCGACGAGGAGGTCCGCGCCCAGGTCCAGGTGCGCGACGAGCTGCTCCAACCAGCGGGGCTCGTGCACGGCGGCGTGTTCGCCTCCATCGCCGAGACGATGGCCTCCGTGGCCACGTGGGTGGCCGTCCGCGACCAGGGCCAGGCCGCCCAGGGACTCTCGAACCAGACGAGCTTCCTGCGCCCGATCGTCGACGGCACGATCCACGCGGTGGCCCGCCGCCGTCACCGCGGGCGCACGACCTGGGTCTGGGAGGTCGAGATCAGCGACGACGAGGGGCGCCTGTGCGCGCTCGTGCGGATGACGATCGCCGTCAGAGAGCTACCGGCGGGCGCCGGCCAGGGCGATAGCCGTTCGTGATCGGCATCCGCCGGTCGCGACCGAACGCACGCGGAGTGATCTTGATCCCCGGCGGCGCCTGGCGGCGCTTGTACTCGGCGCGGTCGACCAGCCCGATCGCCCGCTCGATGGCGTCCGCCGGCAGGTCGAGCCGCTCGAGCTGATCGGGCTCGAGGTCCTCCTCGATGTAGCCCGCGAGGATCGCGTCGAGCGTGTCGTAGTCGCCGAGCGAGTCGGTGTCGCGCTGGTCGTCGCGCAGCTCGGCGCTGGGCGGGCGCTCGACGATCGAGCGCGGGACGGGCTGATCGGCGTCGCGCGCGTCGCGCCACTCCACGAGCCGGTAGACGAGCGTCTTCGGCACGTCCTTGATGACCGCGAAGCCGCCCGCCGAGTCGCCGTAGAGCGTCGAGTAGCCGACCGAGTTCTCGGACTTGTTGCCGGTCGTCAGCACGAGCCAGCCGAACTTGTTCGACAGCGCCATCAGGATGTTCCCGCGGATCCGCGCCTGGAGGTTCTCTTCCGTGATGTCGCTCTCGCGATCGCCGAACGCCGGGGCGAGCAGCTCCTCGTAGACCTCCATCGCGCGCCCGATCGGGATCTCCAGCAGGTCGACGCCGAGGTTCTCGGCGAGCACGCGGGCATCGTCGCGCGTGCCCTGGGAGGAGTAGCGCGACGGCATCGTGACGGCCGTCACGCGATCGGTGCCCAGCGCGTCGACGGCGATCAGCAGCGTGAGCGTCGAGTCGATACCGCCCGACAACCCGATGACGGCGTGCTCGAAGCCGTTCTTGCGCACGTAGTCGCGGGTGCCGAGCTCGAGCGCCGCGTAGACCTCGGCCTCCGGGCCCAGGAGCGGCGCGACCTCGCCGCCCACGCGCCGGTCCGGCGCCTCGGCGCGCTCGAGCGGGCCGATCCGGCGCACCTCGGGCAAGCGCTTGGCGCACGGGCCTGCGCAGCCGCGTGTCGCGCAGACGGGCCGTGAGCGCGGCTTGGAGGTCGACGGTCGCCACCGTCAGCGCCTCCTCGAACTGCGGCGAGCGTGCGAGCACAGTGCCCTCGTGGTCGATCAGCAGCGAGTGGCCGTCGAAGACGAGCTCGTCCTGCCCGCCCACGAGGTTGCAGAAGGCGACGGCCGCGAGGTTGTCGCGCGCCCGCTGCATCAGCATCCGCTCGCGTTCGACGCCCTTGCCGGCGTGGTACGGCGACGCGGACGCGTTGAGGATCAGCGCGGCGCCCGCCAGCGCCTCGTCGGACGCGGGCGGGCCGGGCGTCCAGACGTCCTCGCAGATCGTCAGGCCGAGCCGCGCGCCGCCCAGCTCGAGCACTGCGCCGCCATCGCCGACCTGGAAGTAGCGCTGCTCGTCGAACACGCCGTAGTTGGGGAGCACCGACTTGCGGTAGGCGCCCTGGAGCGCGCCGTCGGCCAGCACGGCGAGCGCGTTGTAGACGTCGTCGGCTCGCTCCGGGAAGCCGACCAGCACCACGATCCCCTCGGCTTCGCGGGCCAGCTCGTGCATCGCCTCCCGCGACGCCTGCAGGAAGTGCTCCTTCAGCAGCAGGTCCTCCGGCGGATAGCCGGTGAGCGCCAGCTCGGGGAAGAGCACCAGCTCAGCCCCGGCGTCACGCGCGCGCTCGATCCCCGCCGCGATCCGCGCGGCGTTGCCCTCGAGGTCGCCGACGCGGGAGTCGACCTGCGCGAGCGCGAGTGTCAACGGCTGGATGAGGCCGGCCATGCCCGTCAGTTTCGCACTCCGCGGGCCAGCCACTGTTCCGCGAACTCGCGCAGCCTGGGGTCGCGAGGGTCGTCGGTCCTCAGGATGCGGCGCCACGCGAGGGCCGTCGCCGGCCCGGCACCGGTCCGCCGGGCGAGGATCACGGCCTGGCCGGCTGCGGCGACCTCGGCGTCGAACGGCCCGGCCACCTCCCGCTGCACGCGCTCGAGCCACGTGCCCGGGTCCGGAGCGTCGTAGAGGATCACGACGTTGCCGAGCTCCAGCGCGTGGATGATCTGGTCGTCGGAGAGCGTGCGGCGGTCGCGGGTCACGAGCTCGGGCCGGTGCGTGCCGCTGGTGGGCGGCTCGTCGCCCGCCGCGGTCGCCGGGCCGTCGTGGGCCGCGCCGCGGTCGGGCCGCAGCTCGCCAGGCCCCTGCGCGGGAGCCACCTCGGCGTCGTCGCGCCCGCCGAGGACGAGCACGAGCCCGAGCAGCGCCACCGCGGCGACCACGATCGCCAGCGCGGCCTGCCTCAAGCCGTGCTCTTGCTCTTCGTCCGCCGCCGGGCGGGGCGGGCGCGGCCGCTGCGCCGGCTGCCGGGAGCCGGCACGCCCGCGGCGGCGGACAGCTCGTCGATCGAGGACAGCAGGTCGGCCACCAGGTCGTCGATGTCCGCCATCGCCTCGTAGTCGCCCAGCAGGCCGAAGAAGATCATCCCGTCGTAGGACATGATCGCGATCCCGAGCGCGGTGTTGAGCACGAGCGGAACCTCGGGATAGAAGGCGCGCAGCCTGCGGCCGAGCATGAAGAGCGGGAACTGCGGGCCGGGGACGTTGGTGACCGTGACGTTGAAGAGGCGCTGGAGCGCCTGCAGCCGCGCGCCCTGGTCGAGCAGCGTGGGCGCGGCGAAGCCGGCCATCTGGGTCAGCGTCTCGGCGCCGATCGCCTGGGCCGAGCCCTTGAGGTCCCCGAGCGCCTCGTGGACTGCCCGGAAGCGCTCGAGCGGGTCGGCGAGGCCGACCGGCAGCGGCGCGTAGACGGCCGCGACGCGATTGCCCAGCGTGCCGCGCTCGTCCTCCGCGCGGACCGACACCGGCACCATCGCCTTCAGCTCGACCCCGTCGGGGTCGCGCCCGCGGCGGATCAGGTGCGCGCGCAGCGCTCCCGCCACGACCGCCAGCACCACGTCGTTGACCGTGCCGCCGAGCGCATCCTTGACCGCCTTGAAGCGGCTGAGGTCCGCCTCTGCCCAGGCGAACCGCCGGTGCGGGCCGATGCGCACGTTCAGCGGGCTCGGTGGCGCGCCGCCGAGCCCGGCCCCGGCCATCGACGCGAGCCCCGCGACCATGCGCCCGATCTGGCCGCCGGCGCGGCCGGGATCGGCGATCGCGCCCGCCGCCGCGCGCACGGCGTCGAGCGGCGCCGACGCCCGCTCGGTCAGCGCGTCGGCGAGCAGCGCCGCTCCCGAGGGCTCGGGTCGCGGGTACCAGCCCGGGCCGGGCTCGCGCTCGGGCGGCTCGGGCTCGAGGTCGAACAGCACGGTCATGATGTCGACGCCCGAGATCCCGTCGACCAGCGCGTGGTGCGTCTTGCAGACAAGCGCGAAGCGGTCGTCGTCCACGCGGTCGACGAGCCAGATCTCCCACAGCGGCTTGGAGCGGTCGAGCCGCTGGGAGAACACCCGGCCCGCGAGCCGCCGCAGCTCGGCCTCGCCGGCGGGATCCGGCAGCCCCGTGTGGCGTAGGTGGTAGCCCACGTTGAAATGCGTGTCGTCGACCCACACGGGGCGTGCCTGGGCGAGCGGCGGGAACGCGAGCTTCTGCCGGTAGCGGGGCACCTGGTGGAGGCGGCTCTCGATCATCGCGACGAGCTCGTCGTACGGCGGCGCCTCGCCGTCGAACACGAGCACCGAGCCGACGTGCATGTGGGCGCCGGCGTTCTCGAGCGAGAGGAACGAGGCGTCGAGGCCGGAGAGGCGGTCGGGGTTCCCCATCGCCGGCGATTCTCGCGCGTCGGCGGGGGTTCTACAAACATTAGACAGAGCGTCTTGTCAACTCTCTACAACTTGTCTACACTCCGGCTTGTGAACCTCTCAGACCCCCAGGCATTCGCCCGCGTCTACGACGAGCACGGTCCCAGCGTGTACGCGACCGCGTACCGGATCCTGGCCGACGGCGCCAGGGCCCAGGACGTCGTGCAGGACGTGTTCCTCCGCCTCTGGCGCCGGCCGACGTCGTTCGACGCCCGCCGCGGCGAGCTCGGCTCCTACCTGCGCCTGATGGCGCGCTCGCGCGCGCTCGATCTGTGGCGCGAGATACAGGCCGCCGGCCGCGCGTCGGACCGCCTGAAGGTCGTCGTCGCCGGCGACGAGGGCCGGCGGGAGGAGCGCCCGGCCGACGCCGCCGAGGTCACCGACGCCCGGTCGGCGGTGCGCGCGGCGCTCGGACGCCTCCCCGAGCCGCAGCGCGAGGCGCTCGTGCTGGCGTACTGGGGTGGCCTGACGGCCGACGAGATCGCCCGCCGGTCGGCGGTGCCGCTAGGCACGGCGAAGAGCCGGATCCGCCTCGGGCTGGCCAAGCTGCGGACCGAGTGCGGCGAGCAGCTCGCGGTCGCCGTGTGACATCGCGCACGCAGTTGCGCGAGCAACCACGCTAATCTGGTGCGCTGTTCGGCCAGGCCGAGCCGCGGCGCACGATGCGCACGCGGGCGGGGGATACAAGGGTCACGGCGCGCTCGATGGCGCGTCTCAGTCCCCCTCGCAGGCACATACGGCCGCGATCCAAGGAGGTCACCTTGCGACCGCGACCCACGCTGCGTACTGCCCTTGCGGCGGGCGCGCTGAGTCTCACATTGCCAGTTGCGCCCGCGGCGGCGCAGTCCACCGCGACGATCGCGTCCGCGGGCGTCGAGAAGAAGCGCATGCACGTCCGCGCCGGGAAGCGCGTGGTCGTCGCCGGCGCGGCACAGCCCGGCACGGCCGGCGCGATCGCCTCGCTCCAGATCAAGCGCGAGGGCCGCTGGCGCACGCTCGACCGCGCCCGCACGGGCTCCGCCGGCCGCTACGTGCTGCGCGAACGCGTGCAGCGGCCGATGAGCGCGCCGGCACGGGTGCGCGTGGGCGCCGCCCGCCGCCGCGTCGGGCGACTCAACGTCTACCGGACCGCATACGCGTCCTGGTACGGCCCCGGCCTCTACGGCAACCACCTCGGCTGCGGCGGGCGCCTGTCCCCGGGCAGCCTCGGCGTCGCCCACAGGACGCTGCCGTGCGGTTCGAAGGTCACGCTGCGGCGCGGCACGCGCACCGTGCGCGTGCGGGTCATCGACCGCGGGCCGTACGTGGCCGGGCGGGAGTACGACCTCACCGAGGCAACCGCCCGGCGGCTGCGCTTCACCGGGCATGGGTCGATTCTCACGACGCGGTAGCGGTTCAACGAACGTCAACGGCGGCTGGGTAGGGAGGCTGGGGTGCCCGGGGGCGTCGCGTGTCGACTTGACGTCGAATATCGCCGTCAAGTCGACACTCACCGACTCGGGGGCGCCCCTTCGATGCCGCCGTTGACGTTCGCCGGAGGATCCGCCACCAGGCGTACGCTTGTTCGCGTGCCGCCCAAGCGGGTCATCGCCCACCTCGACTGCGACGCGTTCTACGCGACGGTCGAGCTGCTGCGGCGCCCCGAGCTGACCGGCAAACCGGTGATCGTGGCCGGCTCGGGGCCGCGCGCGGTGGTGACCACCGCCAGCTACGAGGCGCGCGAGTTCGGCGTCGGCTCGGCCATGCCCGCGTCCCGCGCGCGGCGCCTGTGCCCGGACGCGATCGTCATCCCGCCCGACTTCACGGCCTACCAGGAGACCTCGCGCAAGGTGTGGGAGGTCGTCGGCGAGCGGCTCGACCGCGTGCAGCAGCTCGGGCTCGACGAGGCGTACGCCGACCTCACCGGCGTCGAGAAGCCGTTGCGCGTGCTGCGCGAGGTGGTCACCGCCGTGAAGGAGGGCACCGGGATCGTCGTCTCGGTCGGCGTCGGCCCGTCGCGGCTGATCGCCAAGTGCTGCAGCGACCTCGGCAAGCCCGCCGGCTTTGTGGCCATGGGGCGTGAGGAGGCGTGCGTGCGGTTCGCCACCGCCCCCACGACCCGCGTGCCCGGCATCGGCCCCAAGACCGCCGACCGCCTTGCCGAGCTCGGCATCCGC
The DNA here is from genome assembly GCA_963730535.1 of uncultured Solirubrobacteraceae bacterium. GTDB lineage: Bacteria > Actinomycetota > Thermoleophilia > Solirubrobacterales > Solirubrobacteraceae > DASSUW01. The sequence continues at coordinate 349,206 of CAVSRU010000005.1, read as the reverse complement.
ACGCTCGGCCAGCTCCAGCAGGCCGACGAGGAGCGGCTCGCCGGCCGCTTCGGCGCCAACAGCGCGCGCTTCCTCATCTCGCGCGCGAACTTCGAGGACGACTCGGAGGTGGAGACCGAGCGCGGCGCGGCGAAGTCGCGCTCCAACGAGCGGACGTTCGACGAGGACATCGCGGACCTCGCCCAACTCGAGGCGATCGTGCGCGAGATGGGCCGCGAGCTCGCGGAGGCGCTCCAGCGGCGCGGGCGCCGCGGGCGCACGATCGCGATCAAGGTGCGGCTGAACGATTGGACGACGGTCACCCGCGCGCGCACGGTCGACGGACCGACGAACGACGCGCGCACGGTCATCGACACGGCGGTCGAGCTCCTGCGGGCGTACGCCCCGGACCGCCCGGTCCGCCTGCTCGGCGTGCGGGTCGCCGGCTTCGAGGACGTCGAGCCGGAGCAGCGCCGCACTCCCGCCGCGCCGGCGGGCCAGCTCGCCTTGGACGTCTGAGGTCGCGTCTCCGCGGGAACGTCAACGGCGCATTGAGGGAGGGGTTCCGTTGCAGTTGTGGCACGAGCCGCCGGTGTTTCGTCACAGTTGCCCGCGGCCCGGAAAGTAGTGGGGGCCGCAGTTGACGTTCGCCCGCGGCGCGAAAACGCCGGGTAACATCGCGTGAGCGCGCCCGGGTGAGCGCGCCTGGCTCGCAGGCAGGACCCGAGGTCCGTCGCCCGTCGCAGGATCGCCTGAACTGACGCTCGCGATCGACCTCGGGCGCACGGGCTGCGAGCACCAGCGCCACGGAGGTGATCGTTGATGGACATCGACCTCGACCAGGCGCGGCGGCGGGCGAAGGAGCTGCTGCGCGCCGCCCGCGCGGGGACCACGGAGCTGCGCGAGGACCGCCCCCCGCAGCTCGCCGACGCCCAGCACGCCGTCGCCCGCGAGCTCGGCCACCCGTCGTGGCCGGCGCTCGTCGCGCACGTGGAGGCCTCGCAGGGCGGCCGGCAGGAGCGGCGCGCGCGGCTCGTGGCGGCGGCGCTGAACGGGCGCGCCGACGTCGCCGAGCGGCTGCTCGCCCACGACCCCGGACTGGCCCGCGCCGGGCTCGACGTGGCGCTCGTGCTCGGCGACGGGACGGCGGTCGCCGCCGCCCTCGACCGCGACCCCGGGCTCGTCGCGCAGGACCTGCCGGGCCCCGGCCGCAAGCCGCTCTCCTGCGCCTGCCACTCCGCGTTCCTGCGCCCGTCGTCGCCGCGGGCGCCCGGCGTGCGGCGCACCGTCGAGCTGCTGCTCGACCGGGGAGCGGACCCGAACGAGGTCCACCACAACGAGTTCGGCGCCATGTCCGTCCTTTACGGCGCCGCCGGCGTGGCCCACGATCTCGAGACCACGCGGCTGCTGCTCGACCGCGGCGCGAACCCCGACGACGGCGAGTCGGTCTACCACGCCGTCGAGGCCGAGGACACGGCGTGCCTCGAGCTGCTGCTCGAGCGCGGGGCCACGGTGCGGGACACGAACGCGCTCGGCAACGCCATCCACAGCCCGGCGAAGGTGCGGGTGCTGCTCGAGCACGGCGACCTGCGCCCATCCGATCCGGAGCTGCGGAACGCGCTGCTGTACGCGGACGAGCCCGAGGTCGCCGAGCTGCTGATCGACCACGGCGCGGCGCTCGACGCCCGCGACCGCGACGGTCTGACGCCCTACATGCGCGCCGCGCGGTTCAAGAGCGGGGCGATGATGCGCCTGCTCGCGGCGGCGGGGGCGCCGACCGAGCTCGACCCCGTCGCCGAGTGGATCGGCGCGGTGGTGCGCGGCGAGGAGCACGCGCCCGAGCCGCCGGGGCCGCTGCGCTACGCCGACGCCGAGCTGCTCCCGCGCTGGGCGAGCGCCGGCGACGACGAGGTGGTCGCCCGCCTGCTCGACGCCGGCGTGCCCCTCGACGCGCGCGGGATCGACGACGGCACCGCACTCCACTACGCGGGCATGTGGGGGCAGCCGTCGACGGTCGCGCTGCTGCTCGACCGCGGCGCCGACGTCGAGCTCCAGAGCGCGCACGGCACGGCGCTCGGCCATACGGCCTGGGGCTCGCGCGAGATCCCGGGCGCGCCGGAGCGCGCGGACGACTACGTGGAGGCGGCACGGCTCCTGGTGGCGGCCGGCGCCCGCGTGGACCCGGGCATGATCGAGATGGCGGCCGACGAGGTGGCGGTCGTGCTCGAGGAGGCGTCGCCGCTGGCCGCCGCCCGTGCCGTCTGGGGCGAGCGCGGCGAGGTCGAGCTCGCCACCGGCCTCGAGTACGCGCGCGGCAGGCCGGTCCGCGTGCACGTGCGCAAGCGCGGGATCCGCTACGAGCTCGACGACCTCGGGGGTGCGCTCGCGGCCTCCGGCGAGCCGGAGGGCTGGATGCCGGTGGCCGAGCGCGTGGTCGCCGCCGTCGGGCTCAACGTCAACCGGCCGGGGCGAGTGTTCGTGACGGTCGTCGAGGGGCGGGACCTCGACCGTGTCGTCCGCCAGGTCGCCGAGGCGTCGCTGGCGGTTTACGTGGCGCTCCTGGACGTGGAGGCGTGAGGAGGCCAATCGAGGTCGTCCTCCGTGGAGCTGCGGGCGAGCACGTGAGGCCACCGCCAGGTCATGCGCGATGCACCTCCGTCGCTCCGATCGAGTTGAGCACCGAGAGCTCGGCGATGTCGCGGCGGAACAGCGCGGCGGTGAGCCAGTCGGTCATCACGCGCGAGCGGCGGGTGATCGACGGCAGCTGCATCAGGTGGTAGCCGCGGGTGACGAGCCAGCCGGCGTAGCCGCGCAGCCGCATGCCGGGGATCTGGGCGATGCCGCGGCGGTGCCCGAGCGAGGCGACCTGGCCGAGCGTGCGGTAGCCGTACGGCTTCGCGCGGCCCTTCAGGTTGCCGGCCAGGCGCTTGGCCTGGCGCAGCGCGTGCTGGCACGTCGGGGGGTCGAGGACGCCCGGCGTCGCGGCGTTGGGCACCGCGGCGCAGTCGCCGAGGGACCACGCGTGGGGCATGCCCTCGATGCGCAGGTACTCGTCGACGGTCACGCGGCCGGAGTCGTCGGTCGGAAGGCCGAGGCGCGCGGCCAGCGGGTTGGCGGTCACGCCGGCGGCCCACACGAGCGTCGCGGTGTCGATCCGCGTCCCGTCCGAGAGCATGGCGCCGTCGGCGTCGACGCTCTCCAGCCGCGTCTCGAGCCGCACGTCGATGCCGCGCCGGCGCAGGTCGCGAAGGGCGTAGTCGCCGAGCCCGGTGGGGGCCTGGGCGAGCACCCGGTCGCCTGCGTCGACCAGCATCCAGCGCGGCTCGACGTCACGCAGGCGCGGGTAGTGGCGCATGGCGCCGCGCACGAGGTCGTGCAGCTCGGTCAGCGCCTCGACGCCCGCGTAGCCGGCGCCCACGAACGCGAACGTCAGGCGGCGCTCGGCGGAGTCGAGGTCGGCGTCGGCCAGGTCGAGCTGGTGGAGCACGTGGTTGCGGAGCGCGATCGCGTCGGCGAGGTCCTTGAACTCGAGCGCGTGGTCGCCGATCGCGGCGGGCGCCTTGCGGGTGAGCGCGCCGAGGGCGATGACGATCTCCTCGTAGCTCACGCGGACCGGTCCGGTCTCGGTCTCGACCAGGGCGGTGCGCCGCTCGGCGTCGATCTCCTGGACGGAGCCGACGAGCAGCTCGGCCTCGGGGCACATGGTGCGGATGGGGACCGCCACGCGGCGCGGCTCGACGGCACCTGACGCCGCCTCGGGGAGCAGCGGCGTGTAGAGCATGAAGTTCGTTGGATTGACGATCGTCGCGCCCGCGCGGCCGAGCCGGCGCGCCACGTAGCTGCCGGCGAAGCCGCCGCCGACGATCAGCACGCCACCGCGGGCGCTGCGGCGGGGGATGGGGAGGAGCGAGTTCATGCCGCCAAGCTACGGCCGGGCCACCCTGGTCGAATCCGGAGAGTCACCAGTCGCGACCCCAGTCCCCCTACCGCGGGCGCCTCGCGCACCGACCTCATCCGGCTCTTCGCGGGCCGTCAAGCGCCGCACGAGCTCGTGGCAGCCGCACCCTAGCCACGGGCACTAGGGACCGCACTCGGGACGTTCCTGATTCGACCCCGGCGGGGCGTTGAGACCGTCCCGGCCATGAGCACCGCTCTGTCTGTCGCCGTCGTCCTCAGCGCCCTCGCGGCGATCCGGCTGTTCAACCGCAAAGAGAGGTAATCCTCATGGCACATCGCCTTTACCGGCTCGGAGGCTGGGCCTTCGAGCACCGCAAGCGCGTCATCGCGCTGTGGGCCCTCGTACTCGTCGGCGTGATCGCCGCGGCCGCCGCGTTCGGCGGCAAGACCAACGACAAGTTCTCGGTCCCGGGCACCGAGTCCCAGCAAGCACAGGAGCTGCTCGAGCAGAAGTACCCAGCCGCCTCCGGCACCTACGCCCGGCTCGTGTTCGCGGCGCCCAAGGGCGAGAAGCTGACCGACGCCGAGAACAAGGCCGCCGTCGAGGCGAGCCTCGCCAAGGCGACCGAGGCGAAGGACGTCTCGGGCGTCACCAACCCGTACGAGACCAAGGCGCTGACCAAGGACGGGCGCATCGGCTACGCCGACGTCATCTACCCGGTCACCGCCGACAAGATCGACGATCTCGCCCGCGAGGAGCTCGAGGCGACCGGCACGCCGGCCGAGGAGGCCGGCCTCCAGGTCGAGTTCGGCGGCGGCCTCGTCTCCGACGAGTCGGAGGTCAACTCAGAGTCGTTCGGCCTCATGATCGGCTTCCTCGTGCTCGCCATCACGCTCAGCTCGCTGCTGGCCGCCGGCCTGCCGCTGCTGACCGCGATCGTTGGCGTGGCGATCGGCCTCGTCGGCCTCCAGGCGTTCACCGACGTGTTCGAGATCTCGGAGACCGCGCCGATCCTGGCGACGATGCTCGGCCTTGCCGTCGGCATCGACTACGCGCTGTTCATCCTCACCCGCTACCGCCAGAACCTCGCTGAAGGCAAGGACGGGAGAGAGGCCGCCGCCCACGCGACGGCGACCGCCGGCAGCGCCGTCGTGTTCGCCGGCGCCACCGTGGTGATCGCCCTCGTCGGCCTGCTGGTGGTGAACATCCCGTTCCTCACCGTGATGGGCATGGCGGCGGCCGGCACCGTGAGCATCGCCGTGCTGATCGCGCTCACGCTGCTGCCCGCCATCCTCGGGTTCGCCGGCCACCGGGTGGCCCGCTCCAACCGGGTGATCACCTGGCGGCCGCGGCGCCGCGCCGCGGGAGCCGACTCGATGAGCACCCGCTGGGCGAAGCTGGTGACCCGCCGCCCGCTCGCCGTGGTGGCCGTGGGCGTGACGATGCTCGTGGTGATCGCGATCCCGGCGACGCACATGGAGCTCGGCCTGCCGGACGCCGGCTCGGACCCGGCGGAGTCGACGGAGCGGCAGGCGTACGACCTGCTGACCGACGGCTTCGGCCCCGGCTTCAACGGGCCGCTGACCGTCGTCGTCGACGCGCCGAACCTCCCCGCCGACGAGCAGAAGCAGGTCGCGGGCGCCGTCGCCGACGGGCTCGAGGAGTTCGACGGCGTCGCCGCCGTCTCGGCCCCGACGCAGAACGAGGCCGGCGACCTGACGGTCGTCTCGGTCACGCCCACCAGCGGTCCGACCACGCAGGAGACGCGCGACCTCGTCACGCAGCTGCGCGACAAGGCCGACGAGGTCCACGCCGAGTCCGGCATCGACGCCTACGTCACCGGCCAGACGGCGATCAACATCGACACCGCCGACCGGCTCAACGCCTCGCTGTTGAAGTACATGCTCGTGGTGGTCGGGCTCGCCCTGCTGCTGCTGACGATCGTGTTCCGCTCGATCCTCGTGCCGGTCAAGGCGGCGCTCGGCTTCCTGCTGAGCATCGGCGCCTCGCTCGGCCTCGTGGTCTGGGTGTTCCAGGACGGCAACCTCGCCGAGCTGTTCGGCGTGGCCAAGCCCGGTCCGATCCTCTCGTTCCTGCCGATCCTGCTGATCGGGATCCTGTTCGGGCTCGCGATGGACTACGAGGTGTTCCTCGTGTCCCGCATGCGCGAGCACTTCCTGAAGACCGGCAGGGCGAAGGAGGCCGTGATCTCCGGCTACGGGCAGAGCGGCCGGGTCGTCACGGCGGCCGCGATCATCATGACCGGCGTCTTCGCCGCGTTCATCCTCAGCCCGGACCCGATCACCAAGTCGATCGGCCTGTCGCTCGCGTTCGGCGTCCTGGCCGACGCCTTCATCGTGCGCATGACGCTGGTGCCCGCGGTGATGGCCATGCTCGGTGAGCGGGCGTGGCGGCTCCCGCGCCGGCTCGGGCGCATCCTGCCCGAGGTGGACATCGAGGGAGAGAGCCTGGCCAAGGCCTAGGCCAGGGGGTACCCAACGGGACATCGCTCCACTCGGAATGGCCCGTTGGGCGGGGGCCCCCACTACCTCAGCTCCGCCAGGCGCCGCTCCAGCAGGCGGCGCTCGGCGGGGCGGGGATCGAGGGCCAGCGCGCGGCGGTAGGCGTCGCGCGCCGGCCCGGTCCGCCCGAGTCGCCGCAGGAGGTCGGCGCGAGTGGAGTGCAGGTACTGGAAGTCGTCGAGCGGCAGCCGCTCGAGGATCGCCAGCCCCGCCTCGGGGCCCTCGGTCTCGGCCACCGCGATCGCGCGGTTGAGCTCGACCACGGGCGACCCGGTGAGGCGGTGCAGCTCGCCGTAGAGCGCGGCGATCTGGGGCCAGTCGCGCGGCGCGGCGGTGTGCAGCGCCGCGATCGCCGCCTGGATGACGTAGACGCCGCGCCCGCGGAGCGCGAGCGCCCGGTCGAGCACCGCCCGGCCCTCGGCGATCTGGGCCGTGTCCCACCGGCTCGCGTCCTGGTCGGCGAGCAGCACCAGCTCGTCGCCGGAGTAGCGCGCCTCGCGGCGGGCGTCGTGCAGCAGCATGAGCGCCAGCAGCCCGTGGACCTCCGGCTCGTCGGGCATCAGCTCGGCCAGCGCGCGGCCGAGCCGCAGCGCCTCGGTCGCGGGCTCCGAGCGGCCGCTGTAGGCCTCGTTGAAGATCAGGTAGACGACCGCGAGCACGGCGGCCAGCCGGTCGGGCAGCAGGTGGTCGGGCGGCACCCGGAAGGGGATCCCGGCCGCCTTGATCTTGCGCTTGGCGCGCACCAGCCGCTGCGCCATCGTCGCCTCGGGCACGAGGAAGGCGCGCGCGATCTCGGCCGTGGTCAGGCCGCCGAGCGTGCGCAGCGTGAGCGCGACCTGCGCCTCGGTGGCGAGCGCGGGGTGGCAGCAGGTGAAGACGAGCTCGAGCCGCTCGTCAGGGAAGGTCGTCTCGTCCACGTCGAGCTCCACGGTCCGGGGTGGCTCGAGCAGCCGGGTCTTGGCGGCGAGCGTGCGGTCGCGGCGGATCCGGTCGATCGCGCGGTTGCGGGCGGTGGCCAGCAGCCAGCCGCCCGGGTTGGCAGGGACGCCGTCGCGCGGCCACCGGGCGGCGGCGATCGCGAACGCGTCCTGGGCGGCCTCCTCGGCGAGGTCGAAGTCGCCGAGGAAGCCGATCAGCGAGGCCAGGACGCGGCCCCAGTGATCCCGGAACGCCTGCTCGAGGATCGCTACCACTCCGTGATCGGCCGCACCTCCACGGCGCCGCCCATGCGGGCCGCGGGGATCCGCCCGGCGACTTCGATCGCGGCGTCGAGATCGTCGGCCTCGAACAGCAGGTAGCCGGCGAGCGCTTCCTTCATCTCCACGAACGGGCCGTCGGTGGTCAGCGTGCGGCCGTCCTGCACGCGGACGGTCGTCGCCGTCTCGGGCGGCTCGAGCTGGAGGCCGGGGCTGACGCCCGGCGTCTGGTTCAGCGCCTGGTAGTCGGCGTACACCGCCTGCTGCTCGGCCTCGGACAGGCGAGCCCAGGCCTCCGGGTCGCGGGGGGTGGGCGCGTCGCCCTGGTGGATCAGCAGCATGTACTTCATGGCTTCCTCCGTCTCGGATGGTCGCCTGAGAGACGAACGGGTGGCGCCGGGATCGACACCTCCGCGTCGATCAGTACAGCGCGCTGGCGAGCTTGCGACGGGACTCGCGGGCGAGCGGGTGCTCGACCCCGAGCTCGTCGAGCACGCCGACGACGACGCGTCGGAGGTCCTCGCGCCGCTCGTCGTCGCCGTTGGTGGCGACAGCGGCGATCAGCCGGTCGAGCCCGGTCTCGGTGTCCCCTGCGTCGAGCGCCTCGAAGGCGGCAGCGGCGTCGGGGTCGGGCTCGAGCCGCAGCCGGGCGGCGAGCCCGTCGGCCGCGAACGAGCCGGCGACGTTGTCCAGCACCTCCAGCGCGGCGTCGCGCTCCCCGCGCTCGACCAGCAGGCGGGCGAGCGGGACCGCGGCGTCGGCACGCCCGGGCTCGAGCTCGAGCGCCCGCCGCAGCGCCGTCTCGTCGCCGTCCTCGACCAGCTGGTCGGCCTCGGAGGGGACGAGCGTGTCGAAGAAGCGCTCGACCTGCGCGGGCGGCAGCGCGCCCACGAACTCGTCGACGACCTCACCGTCCTTGAACGCCTTCACGGCCGGGATGCCCTGGATCCGGAAGTCGGCGGCGAGCCGCTGGTTGGCGTCCGTGTCGAGCTTCGCGAGCGCGACCTTGCCCTCCCGCGCCGTCACGGCCCGCTCGAGCGCCGGCGTGAGCTGGCGGCACGGGCCGCACCACTCGGCCCAGAAGTCCACGACGACGGGCATCTCCCGCGAGCGCTCGATGACGTCCTGCTCGAAGGTGTCCTCTGTCGTGTCGAAGATCACCTCGACGAGGATAGTCTGCCCACGTGGGCGGCCTGGCGATCGAGGAGGCGGGGGAGGGGGTCCCGGTCGTGCTCCTGCACGGCCTGACGGCGACCCGCCGGTACGTGGTCATGGGCTCCAAGACGCTCGAGCGCAGCGGGCACCGCGTGATCGCGTACGACGCGCGCGGGCACGGGCAGTCGGAGCCGGCCACGCCGTACACCTACGAGGCGCTGGCCGGCGACCTGCTGGGCGTCCTCGACGGCGCCGGCGTCGAGCGCGCCGTGCTCGCCGGAGCGTCGATGGGGGCGCACACGCTGCTGCGGCTCGCGCTCGACCATCCCGATCGCGCCTTGGCGCTGGTTGTCATCACGCCTGCCTTCGACCCCGAGGGGTCGGAAGGGGACCTCGAGCGCTGGGACGCCCTGTCCGAGGGCCTGCGGACGGGCGGCGTGGAGGGCTTCGTGGCCGCCTACGGCGAGCCGGCCGTGCCCGAGGCGATGCGCGACACCGTGCTCACGGTCATCCGCCAGCGGCTGTCGGCTCACGAGCACCCCGACGCCGTGGCGGACGCGCTGCGCGAGGTGCCGCGCTCGCGCGCGTTCTCGTCCTGGGACGAGCTGGCCGGGCTGGACCTGCCGGTCACCGTGGTGGCCAGTCGCGACGAGGCCGATCCCGGCCACCCGTACGCGATCGGCGAGCGCTACGCGCAGGTCATCCCGGGCGCGCAGCTGCTGTCCGAGGAGCCCGGCAAGTCCCCGCTCGCCTGGCAGGGCGGCCAGCTCTCGCGCGTGATCGCCGACACCGCCGAACGCGCCGCCGCCTAGCGCTTCGCCTCCGCCTCGATTTCCGCGATCAGCCGCTCGACGCCGGACGGCCCCGCCTTCCGCCGGCAAGCGTCGAGCAGTGCCCCGAGGTGCTGGTACTTCTCGCGCACGCCGATGCGTGGGTCGGCGCGGGTCAGCGACAGCCCAAAGGCGCGTAGCCCCTTGTTGCCACGGGCGTCGAGCCACGCGCCGAGCCGGCACACGGCGCGTCGCCACCGCGACGGCCGTGGCATCGCCTCCGACCAAGGCGGAAGGCAGAGCGTCCTCGCCTTGGGCTTGCACCGCGCCGGCCCGGGCTGCGACGAGATGTCGATCCGGCCCCTGATGAGCCGCTCGAGTCGCTCGCAGCCCTCCTCGTGGCGGAGCAGATCCCCGACGGCGCACGACAGGCGCTGGCACTGCCGCCACTCGTCGGGGGAGGCCTGGCTGCCCTGGGCAGCCGGCAGGCAGAGCGCGCGGACCTCGGCCTGCGAGCCCTGCGGACGGTCGTCGTCAAGCTCTTCGAGGGTCAGCCCGGAGGGCCCGTTGAAGATCGCCGCGACCGCTCGCTCCCAGTCCGAGTAGTCCTCGGTCTCATGGTCGCGCGACTCCTTGCCGCGCGCGCCCACGACGGCGCCCCGCCGCTCGTATGAGATCCACCACCAGTACTGCGCGAACCCCTGGCCCAGGGCGCCCCCGAACGACCGCACCATCAGCGATCGGTCGACGGTGCGCTCGTTGTAGAGGAGCGAGGCCTCCTCGAAGAAGCTCGCGAAGGCGAGGATGTCGTTGAGCGCCACCCGTTCCTTCTCGCCCGGCCGTTGTAGGCGACGCAGCGCGTGGGCGGCCTCATCGGCCGGCGTGCGCGGCGGCAGGTCGAGTTCCGGCGCGTGCAGCGCGCCGTTCCCGGTCGGGACCGCCTCCAGGCGCCGGATGCAGTCCAAGCAGTCCGCCTCGTTCTTGACTTGGATGACGCAGAGGATCTGCGACCACGTGCGCATGAAGTCGCGGTGGTTGTACCGCTCGAAGAGGTGCGTGGTGCGCGCAACCCTCGCCTCCGAGCGCGTCACCGCGAGCTGCCGGGCGATGAAACCGAGGGTGAGCAGTGCGGCGAGCGCGCCGACCGCCTGAGCGAGGTTGGCGAGGTCCTCGAGGTCGACGCCTTCGGACTCCAGGCCGGCGCTGAGCGTCCCGGGTTCGACGAAGCGGACTGCGCGGCGGTCAGACCCGGCGACCTCGACGCGGAACGTCCTCTGCGCGTCCGGGACCACAACGCCCGTATCGGCTCGTGCTTGCCAGCAGCGGACCTCGCCGCGCGCCGTGCCGCTGCCTGAGGTGCGTGGGACGCGCCAGCGCCAGACGATCAGCGCGTCCGACCGCAGCTCCACCGTCGAAGTCTCCGCGGGCGACAGCCGCACCTCGCAGACCGCCGCGTCATCGGTTGCGACCGCGATTCGCACCGTGTCGCCGGCACGGACGCTTGCCGGCGCAGAGACCTCCTTGATCCTTGCGGACGTAGTCTGCCCGGCGGCGGGTTCGGCACCGAGCGGCAGAGCGAACGCGGCCAGCACTGCGGCCCCGAACCATCGCGTCGCTTCAGCCATTGCGCGAGCGGCCGATGACCACCTCAGTTGGTACGATGCTCCTACGTATGGGATTCCCTCCGCACAAGAAATAGGCGCAAGGCGGCCCACCGGCCGTCATTCGGGCACGAGCGTACATCCGTGCCCCACGCCCTAGGGATTTCCAGGACTAAAGGAGCTGCGCCGGGTTAGGATCGCGTCATGCGCCGGGAGGCCATCGACGATGTCGCGAACCGGACCGAGACGTTCGTCACCACGCACTTCGCCGGGTTGTGGCAGGCGATCGAGCGGGTCCCGAAGCTCCATTCGCGCGTCAGCGCGACGCTGATCGACCGGACGATCCGCAAGATCCCGACGCGGCCGAACCCGCTGAGCACGATGGCGCCCTACACGTCGTGGGCGTCGCTCACCGACCGCAAGTGGGACTCGCGGCACCTGCCGCCGGCGGAGGACTGGACCCACCCGCCCGCCGAGGCCGTGGCGGGGCTCTTCAGCCGCGACGGCGAGATGATCCCGTGCCAGAAGTCGACGGTGCTGTTCCCGTACTTCGCGGAGTGGTTCGTGGACGGCTTCCTGCGCTCGGAGCGGCCGTACCGCGACCCGGAGACGGGCGAGACCCGGCGCGACCCGGCCCGTAACGAGTCCAACCACCAGATCGACCTGATCCAGATCTACGGGCTCACCGCCGACGTCACCAGCCAGCTGCGGTCCGGCGAGGGTGGACGGCTGCTCTCGCAGGAGCTGGGCGGGGAGGAGTTCCCGCCGTACCTCTACGACGGCGACCGCAAGGTGTTCGACAAGGTCACCGTCGTGCGGGCCGAGCACCTCACCGACGACCAGCGCCGCCAGCTGTTCGCGTTCGGGAGCGACACCGGCAACCTCCAGCTCGGCTTCGTGATCATGGGCGTGCTCTTCCTGCGCGAGCACAACCGGATCGCGCGGGCGCTCGAGCGCGAGTACGGCTGGGACGACGAGCGGCTGTTCCAGACGGCCCGGAACATCCTCACGGTGCTCCTCATCAAGATCGTGGTCGAGGAGTACATCAACCACATCGCGCCGTACCACCTGAAGCTGCTCTCCGATCCGACCGGCTTCCGCAATCCGCGGTGGTACCGGGAGAACTGGATGCCGATCGAGTTCAACCTGCTCTACCGCTGGCACAGCCTGGTGCCGTCCCGCTTCGTCGTCGGCGGCCGTGATGTGGCGGTGGCCGACACGCTGTTCAACACGGACCTGGCGGTCGAGCACGGGCTCGGCGCGTGCTTCGAGGACGCCTCCCGCCAGCGCGCCGGGCGTGTCGGGCTGCTCAACTCGCCGCCCGAGGTCTGGGACGCCGAGCTGGCGAGCGTGCGCCAGTCGCGCGCCGTTCAGCTGCGCCCGTACAACGACTACCGTCGCTTCGCGCGCTTTCCCCGCGCGCGGCGCTTCGAAGACGTGTCGAGCGACCCGCGGGTCGTCGCCCGGCTGCGCGACGTGTACGGGAGCGTGGACGAGATCGAGTTCTATCCCGGTCTGTTCGCCGAGGACGTGCGCCCCAATGCCGTGCTGCCCTCGCTCATCGGCCGCATGGTCGCGATCGACGCGTTCTCGCAGGCGTTCACCAACCCGCTGCTCTCGCCGCGCGTCTTCAACCCGCAGACGTTCTCCCCGCTCGGCTGGGAGCTGATCCGCGACACGCGCACCCTGTCGGACATGCTGCACCGCAACGTGCCCGGAGATCGCGTGTACGACGTCACGATGACCCGGCGCGACTGGGTCCGCAGCTAGTGCGGAGGGCCGTCGGGCGTACCACCGGCGAGCTGGCGCTGGGTCCAGGCGACGTCGTGCCAGGCGCCGTGCTTGAACCCGATCCGCCTCCAGGTTCCGACAGGCTCGAAGCCCATCGCGCGGTGCAGGGCGACGCTCGCGTCGTTGGGCAGCGTCATGCCCGCGACGGCCATGTGGAACCCGCGCTCGGCCAGGCGGGCCAGCAGCGCCTCGTAGAGCGCGCGACCACCGCCGGTGCGCCGGCGCCCCAGCTCCATGTACACGCTGACCTCGCACGCCCACCGGTACGCGGTGCGGGAGGCGAACGGCCCGCCGTAGGCGTAGCCCACGACCTCGCCGTCGTCCTCGAGCACGAGCCACGCGTGGGTCGCGGTCGCGGCGGCGATCCGGGCCGCCATCTCGGCCTCGGTCGGCGGCACGGACTCGAACGAGACGACGGTGTCGCGCACGTACGGCGCGTAGATCGCGCGGCACGCCTCGGCGTCGGCGGCGGTGGCGTCGCGGACGAGCCTGGTCATGCGACGGGTGACAATACGGATCGATGAGCGCCCCGGCCGGCTACAGCGGCACGCCGCTGCCGAAGAAGCTCGGCATCAAGCCGGGGCACAAGCTGCTGTTGCTCGGCGCGCCCGAGGGGTTCGAGGACGGGACGCTCGGCGGGCTTCCGGAGGACGTCAGCGTCGGCCGGACGGCACGCGGGCCGGCTGACGTGATCGTCTCGTTCCACACGGAGCGGGCGGAGCTGGCGCGGCGGATGCCGGCGCTGCGGGCGACGATGCGACCCGACGCCGGGCTCTGGATCGCCTGGCCGAAGCGGGCCTCGAAGGTGCCGACCGACCTCACCGAGGACGTGGTGCGGGAGCTGGCGCTCGCCAACGTGCTCGTCGACAACAAGGTCGCTGCGCTGGACGAAAAGTGGTCCGGGCTGCGTCTGGTGATCCGGCTGCGCGATCGTTAGCTTGAGTCGCATGACGGATCCCCTCCCCGCCGACCAGCGCCTGAAGGACCTCTCGCCGAAGGCCTACGAGCATCCGGCCGACCGGGCCGCGACCGCCGCCCTCCAGTCGATCCCGATGCTCGACACGGTGGTGCGCAAGCTGATCGAGTTCGGGTACGAGCGCGCGCTGCGGCAGGTGTTCCTGGCCGGGTCGGTGCGCCTGGGACCCGACCAGCTGCCGGAGGCCTGGGCGTCGCACCGCGCAGCGATCGCGCGGCTCGACCTCGCGGACGTCCCCGACCTCTACCTGACGCAGTTCCCGGTCACCAACGCGGCGGCGATCGGGTCCGGCCGGCCGATGGTGATGGTCAACTCACGCACGATCGAGGTGCTCGACACCGACGAGCTGCGGACGGTGCTCGGCCACGAAGCCGGCCACATCCTCTCCGACCACGTGCTGTACCGGACGGCGCTGATGATCCTGCTCTCGCTGGGGGCCGGCGTCGCGCGGCTGCCTCTGATGGCGGGCCTGCCGCTGCTGGCCGTCAAGCTGGCGCTGCTCGAGTGGTTCCGCGCCGCCGAGCTGAGCTGCGACCGCGCGGCCACGCTCGTCAACCGCGACCCGCTCGTGACCTCCCGCACGCTGATGGTGCTGGCCGGCGGCGCCACGTCGCGCAAGCTCAACCTCGACGCCTTCCTCAAGCAGGCCAACGAGTACGAGGAGTGGGAGCCCGGCTGGGACAAGCTCTCGCGGCTTCGGGTCGAGCTGGCCCAGACGCACGCGTTCCCGGTCAAGCGGGTCTCCGAGCTGATGAAGTGGGTCCGCTCCGGCGAGTACGACGCGGTCATGAACGGCAGCTACGTGCGCCGCGGCGACCCCGTCGACCCCCGCCAGCAGGCCGGCGACGCCGCCGAGCACTACGCCGAGCGCTTCCGCAACCTGTTCAAGGAGGCCGGCGTCGGAGTCGAGAAGGCCGGCGACACGGTGGGGGACGCCGCCGAGAAGGTCGGCGAGTGGGTGCGCGGCCGCCGCTGACGGCGACCGCGCACAGCTCCCTCTCAGTGAGCGGGCTCGATGGGGTGGTTGGAGCGGAACAGGTCGCCCGCGTCGACCCGCGCCTTGATGCGGCCCAGCCGGCGGTGCGTGACCTCGTCGAAGAACGAGCGCGAGCCGACGGCCGTCTCCTCGAAGTTGAGATAGCCGGTGCCGGCGTCCCACTCGGCCATCGCGGCCTTGAAGCGCGGCAGCTCGGCCTTCAGGCCGGCGACCATCTCGGGTGCGAACGCCGGGCCGCCGCCGAACATCAGGTACTCGCCGTCGAGCTTGCCGAGCGCGCCGTGGCCGGCCTCGACCCGCCCGAGCGCGCCGCCCAGGTGGCGGATCTCGGCCATCAGCAGCCTGGAGCCTGAGTCCGGGCCGGCGACGGCGAGGAACGCGTCGACCGCCTCGGACGGCAGGTCGCGCAGGAGGCGGTGCTCGGCGAGTGCCGGCATCGGCTCCTCGGGGTCGCCGTGGATCCGGGAGAGCACCACGGGCGGCACCATGTCGAACGTGTCGATCTCGGGGCCCAGGTCACGCAGCGCGGCCATCACCTCGGCACCGTGCGCGCGGTCGCCGAGCACGGCGCCGTCGATCGTGACCCAGCTGCGGCCGCGCAGGAACTCCGGCACCTGCTCCATCGGCGGCATCTGCATGATGCGCGCCGACGTGGTGGCCTCCTCGGGCGCCGTCTCGGTCCACTCGCGCCAACGGTGCAGGACCTCGGCCGCGCGCTCCCACGGCCACCACATGGAGCCGGCGTAGACCTCGGCGTACGGGTACAGGGCGATCTCGAGGGCCGTGACCACGCCGAAGCTGCCGCCGCCGCCGCGCAGCGCCCAGAAGAGGTCGGCGTCGTTGTCGGCGTCGACGCGCCGCAGGCGCCCGTCGGCGGTCACGATCTCGATCGCGACGATGCTGTTGGCGGACAGCCCGTGCTTGCGGCCGAGCCAGCTGACGCCGCCGCCCAGCGAGTAGCCGACGACGCTGACGTCGGGAGAGGAGCCCGAGAGCGGGGCGAGGCCGAGCGGGGAGGCGAGCTCCGTGACCTCGAGCCACAGCGCGCCGGCGGCGACGCGGGCGCGTGCGCGCCTCGGCGTCGACCGTCACGCCGCGCATGCGCGAGGTGCTGAGCAGGATCGTGTCCTCGAGCGACCCGAGCGGGCCGGCGTTGTGGCCGGTGCCCTGCGGGGCGACGCGCAGGCCGTGGCGGCTCGCGTACTGCACGATCGCCACGACGTCGTCGGCGTTCTCCGGGAAGGCGACGAGCTCCGGCCGCTGGTCGTACGCGAAGTTCCAGGGGCGCCGAGCCTCGTCCCACCGGTCGTCAGCGGGGGTGACGACCTTGCCGTCGATCAGGTCGCGGAGGGCGGGGAGGTCACGAAGCGCGCGCTGGCTGCTGAGCATCAGAGGGGTTCTCCTGGGAAGGGGAGGGGAGGAGACGATCCTCCACTTCCAGGCGCACACCCGCATCGGGGGGTTCCCTAGTCGGCGTCGTGGGACGGAAAGTCAACTGCGCTGGGTAGGGAGGCTGGGGAGCGAGTCGCTGCGCGAACTATCCCGGATTACCCCCGGAAACCGACGCTAATCGGGGATAGTTCGGCGAACCTTGTCGGCTCCCTCGCCTCCCTACCCAGCCGCCGTTGACGTTCGCCGGAGCCTTCAGGAAGCGAAGGCGGCCAGCCGCTCGGCCTCGGCCTCGAGCGCGCGACGGTCCGCGGCGTCGAGCCGCACGAAGGGCTCGAGCTCGACGCGGCCGTCCTCGAGCCGCCACGCGCCCGCCACCGCGCCGTCCACCAGGAAGGTCGACACGCCGTGCGGAACGCGGATGCTGAACACGCGTGGGCGCAGCTCCTCGGGCAGGATCTGCGTGCGACGCGCGTGGACGAGCAGCGTGGCGTCCCACACCGGCAGGAAGCGCGGCGGGGCGGGCGTGTCCGGGTCAGGGAGCGGAGCGTCGGGGAGGTCGAGCAGCTCCTCGCCGCCCGGGCCGCGCAGCCGCCGGAGCTCCATGCGCCGGACCGCGCGCTTGACGTCGGTGATCGTGAGGCCCGCCCAGTTCGCGATGTCGCTTGGCGGGGCCGGCCCGAACCCGCTCAGGTAGCTGCTCACCACGTGCGCGACCGCGTTCGGCTTCGAGATGTCGACCGGCGGCAGCCAGTCCTCGGCGAGCCCGTAGAGGTCGGCTCGCCGCCGCTCCCAGGTGCCGAGCGGCGGGACGCGCACGAGGTCCAGCCACAGGCCCACGCCGCGAGCGGCCTCCTTTCCCAGCAGCGCCTCGATGTCGCGCCGCAGCATCGGCCCCGCGGCCAGCCGGCTGCGCAACCGGCGCGCGGCGCGGGCCATCGCCGCCGACGGCGGCGCGTCGGGCCGCCCGCGCAGGAACCCGTCCCGGCGTGCGGCACGCACCGCGATCGCCCACGGCCAGTAGTCGTCGGCGGCGACGAGGTGGATCGTCGAGCGAAGCAGCGTCGCCTGGATCGCTCTGCGGTCCTCGAGCGCCCGGGTCACGGCGTCGCGCTCCAGGTCCGCGACCCGCGACCAGAGTCCGAGGTACATGGCCGGCGCGTACTGCGCCTGGATGCCGCCGATCCGCCGCAGAGCGGCCGGAAGGTCGGGCGGGAAGCGATCCAGCAGCCCCTGGCGGGCCAGCAGCGCGCGGTTGAGGTCGCGCTGGGTGAGCGTCACAGCCGCCGCCTGCGCCTAGCGTACGCGCAGGTACAGCCGCCGGCGCGTGCTGCCGACCTGCGCGACGATCCGGTAGCTGCCGCGAGCGCGCGGCTTGATCGACGCGTGGAAGGCGCCGTCCCGGACCGGGATCGACTTCACGCGCTCGCGCGCCCACCGGCGCCCGATCCGGCGCTGCGTCTTGACGCGCACCTGGGTGGCGGGCTCCGCGGTGCCGACGAGCCGGACCCGGCGGCCGAGGCGCATCTCGCGCCGGCCGAGGGCGGCCGTGAGGTCGGCGGCCACGAACACCTTGCGCGGGTTGGAGGCCATCGGCGCGCGCGAGCCGTCACCGCGGAACACGGCTCGCACGGTGCCGGAGAAGGGGAACTCGACCGTGGCCCGGTAGCTGCCGTTCGTGTCGCACACCGCCGTCGCCAGCGGGCCCCACGCGGCGCCCGTCGCGGCACGCGGCAGGAACTCGATGTCGACGGGCGCACCGGCGGCCGCCGAGCCGTCCGGGAAGCGCAGGTAGCCGGACACGTTCACCGGGCGCAGGCCGCGCAGGCGCGTGACGGTGTTGAGGCTGAGGCCGACGAGCGGGCCCGCGAACGTGGCGGCGGCGCTGCGCAGCGCGTCGAGCTGGCCGTACAGCACGGTGCCGGGACAGCTCGTGTTGTTGCCGTCGCGGTGGCCGGAGATGCGCTGGAACGTGACCGCCGTCCCGGCCGGGTAGCGGTTGGTCGGGCCGCCGGCCGACGTGACGGTCACCTCGCCCTGGGTGGGCACGGCGTGCACGGACATCTTCCAGCCGATCAGCCGTGCCAGCGCGTCCATGGCGACGGGCGTCTGGGCGATGGTCGAGAAGTTCCCGAGGCACGCGATGCCGGTCGACACGCTGTTGTAGCCCTGCGCCTGGGCGCCGACGACGGCGGCCTCGATCCCGCCCGCGCGACCCTCGAAGACCTGGCCGTACTTGTCGACGAGGAAGTTGTAGCCGATGTCGTTCCACCCGTTGCTGTTGCGGTGGTAGCGGGCGATGCCGAGCACGATCGCGGCGGAATCCTCCGGGCCATAGTCGTTCGCCGTCACCGTGTGGTGGACGAACGCCACCTGCACCTGGCCGTAGATCGGGGCCGAGCGGGGCGGCACGGCAGCGGCGCCCCAGGCCGAGCGCGGGATGATCGCCGGCGGGTTGACCTGGGCCGCGGCGGCGCGGACGCCACCGCCGCCGCTGAGCCGCCGCGCGAACCGGCGGGCCGTACGTGCCGTCGGCAGCGCGCGCACGAAGCGGGCGCGCAGGCGGCGCGGGTTGCCGCGCAGGCGGAGCTGGAACTGGTCGGCGGTGCCGACGAAGGCCGGGTCGGTGCCGGCGGGCGGGTCGCCGCGATCCGGCCCATGGTCGCCCGCGGAGTGCAGCGTCACCCAGCCGGTCCAGCGCCCACCGCGACGGCGGGCGCGGATCTGCGCCTCGGCCGACGAGCCGCGCGCCCAGGTGAGGCCGACGAGGTCGAAGCGGCGCGGCGCGTCGAGCACCCCGCTCGTCCGCCAGCCGCCGGCCGCCGCGGCCGAAGCGCGCGTGGAGAGCCCGTCGAGCGGCAGCTCGAACAGCGCCGCGGGGCGCGCGGCGAGAGCAGGGGAGGGGCGGAGCCCGGTTGCGGCGGCCACGAGAGCGCCGGCGCGGAGGACCTGTCTACGGGTGAGGGAACGACGGGCCACGACGACTTGCAACACAGGATTCGCCGGAAAGGTCCGCTCCCTTCCTGTTCGCTGCACGAACCCGTGCGGGGAGTCCTCGGGGGCCCGCCCAAACGGGCCGTTCCTTACGGAGCGATGTCCCCGTTGGGCACCCCTAGCGGGCTGCACAGTCGGGGCACGCGCCCCGGAGCACGACGTCGTGCGCACCCACCTGGTAGCCGAGTCGCTCGCCGACGTCGTGGAGCAGGCGCTCGATCTCGGCGTCCTCGAAGGCGTCGAGCTTGCCGCAGCGATCGCAGATCGCGTGGTGATGGTGGTCGCCGCTGGGGTCGGCCGGCTCGTAGCACGCGACGCCGTCGACGTCGATCCGGTGGACGAGCTTGAGCTGGGCGAGCACGTCGAGCGCCCGGTAGACGCTGGCCAGCCCGACCGCCTTTCCGCCGCCCGCTCGCAACGCGTCGTGGATCTCCTGTGCGCTGAGGCAGCAGTCCTGCCGGGCGAGCAGCGCCAGCACCTCCTCGCGCGCGCCGCCGGCGCGGTGCCCCGCGCGCGAGAGCTTGACATGCGCGTGTTCGGTCCACGAGCTCACACCGACATCGTATTGAGAATGAGAATGACTTTCAATAACATCTCGCGGCCGTGCTCCGCCCGCTCGCCACCCTCGCCGTGCTGCTGGCCCTGCTCGTCGCCGGGTGCGGGGAGGACGACGCCGGGAGCGGCGGCAGCGCCCTCGAGGTCGTCGCCACGACCACGCAGGCCGCCGACCTGGCGCGCAACGTCGGCAGGCGATCGGGCGTCGGTGACCGGGCTCCTGGGTCCCAACGCCGACCCGCACGACTACGAGCTGCGCCCGCGCGACGTCGAGGCGATCGCCGAGGCCGGCCTCGTCGTGCGCTCGGGCGGCGAGGTCGACGAGTGGCTGGACGAGGCGATCGACGCGTCGGGCACCGACGCGCCGGAGCTCGACCTCTCCGCCCACGTGCGCCTGCGCGGCGACGACCCGCATTGGTGGCAGGACCCGGCCGAGGCGGTGCGCGCGGTCGCAGCCATCCGCGACGCGATGGCGCAGGCCGATCCCGGCGGCGCGGCGGCCTATCGCGACAACGCCCAGGCGTACCTCCGCCGCGTGCACCGGCTCGACGCGGCGGTCGAGAAGTGCGTGGACTCGATCCCCGCCCGCGCCCGCAAGCTCGTCACCACCCACGACGCGCTCGGCTACTACGCCCACCGGTACGGCCTGGAGGTCATCGGCACGGTCATCCCGTCGCTCTCGACCGAGGCGCAGCCGTCGGCGGGCGACACCGCGGCGCTGATCGAGACGATCCGCGAGGCGGGCGTGAAGGCGATCTTCGCCGAGAGCTCGGTCAGCCCGAAGGTCGAGGAGGCGATCGCGCGCGAGGCGGGCGCGCGAGTGGGGGAGGAGCTGTGGGCCGACTCGCTCGGCCCGCCGGGCTCGAGCGGGGACACCTACCTGCGCTCGATCGCCGCCAACACCCGCGCGATCGTCGACGGGCTCGGAGGGCGGTCGTGCTCGCTGCCCTCGTGACCTTGCCCGAGCCGTTCGACACGCCGTTCATGCAGCGCGCGCTGATCGAGACGCTGCTGCTGGCCGTGCTCGGCGGCGTGCTCGGCTCGTGGATCGTCCTGCGCCGGCTCGCCTTCTTCACGCACGGCACGGGGACCGCGACGTTCCCGGGCCTCGTCGTCGCCGGCCCGTGGGGCGTCCCGGCGCAGGTGGCGGCCCTCGGGACCGGCCTCGTCTACGCGGGGGCGGTCGAGCGGCTCGGCCGCCGCGCCGGCGGAGAGGCGGCGACCGGGCTCCTGCTCGTCGCCGCACTGGCGCTCGGAGTCGTGCTGGCCAGCGACGTGTTCGAGTCGGGCGCCGGCGTCGACCGGCTGCTGTTCGGCAGCGCGCTGGCGATCAGCGATCGCGACCTGTGGCTCACCGCCGGGACGGTGGCGGCGGTGCTGGGTCTCGACGGCGCGCTGCGCCGGGCCTGGCTCGCCGGCGGCTTCGACCCGGTCGCGGCGCGCTCGCTCGGCGTCCCGACGGCGGCCGCCGACCGCCTGCTGCTGGCCGCGGTCGCGGTCGCCGTGGTCGTGGCGCTCGACGCCGTCGGCTCCCTGCTCGTCACCGCGGTGCTCGTGATCCCGGCGGCCACCGTGCGGCTCGTGGCGGCCGACCTGCGGACGCTCCGGCTCGGCGCCGTCGGCCTCGCGGCCGCCGAGGCGGTGGCCGGCCTGTGGCTCGCCGACCGCCTCAACGTCGGTCCCGGCCCGGCGCTCGCGGTGCTCGCCTCGGCTCGTGTTCGCCGCCGTCGCCCTGGCGACGAGGTGGCGATGAGCGCGGTACGGGCCAGCGGCCTCGAAGGCGGCTACGCACCCGGCGACGAGGCGCTCGCGGGAGTCGACTTCGTGCTCGAGCCGGGGCGGATCGCCGCCGTGCTCGGGCCCAACGGCGGCGGCAAGACGACGCTCTTCCGCGCCCTGCTGGGCGAGCTCCCGATCCGGCGCGGGAGCGTGGAGCTGGCGGGGGCGCCGGCGTACGTGCCGCAGACCGACCGCACGCGGCTCGACTTCCCCGTCAGCGCGCTCGACGTGGCGCTCATGGGCGCCTACGGCCGCACGCCGTGGTGGCGCCGCGTCGCCCGCGCGGACCGCGCGGCCGCCCGCG
Organism: uncultured Solirubrobacteraceae bacterium; assembly: GCA_963730535.1. Classification (GTDB taxonomy): domain Bacteria; phylum Actinomycetota; class Thermoleophilia; order Solirubrobacterales; family Solirubrobacteraceae; genus DASSUW01. The sequence continues at coordinate 327,300 of CAVSRU010000005.1, read as the reverse complement.
AGGCGCTCGCCCGCGTGGGCCTCGCCGACGCCGCGCGCACCCGCTTCGGCGCCCTCTCCGGCGGCCAGCGCCAGCGCGTGCTGATCGCCCGCGCGCTGCTCCAGGACGCGCCGGTGCTGCTGCTCGACGAGCCGCTGTCGGGGGTCGACGCGGTGAGCGGCGAGCGGATCGAGGCCGTCTTCCGGGAGCTGCGCGAGGAGGGGAGGGCGCTGCTCGTCGCCACCCACGACGTCGAGCAGGCGCGCGCGTGGGACTCCGTGCTGTGCCTCCACCGCCGCCAGGTCGCGTACGGCCCGCCGGCCGCGGTGCTGACGGCCGCGGTGTTGCAGGAGACGTACGGGCACGAGCTGGTGGTCATCGGCGAGCGCCGCGCCGTCGCCGTCGAGCACCACGAGCACTGATGCTCTCCTGGCTGACCGACCCGTTCGCGAGCGACCTCATGCGGCGGGCGCTTGCCGAGGTGCTGATCCTCGCGGTCGCCTGCGGGCCGCTCGGCGTCTGGGTGCTGCTCCATCGCCAGAGCTACGCCGCCGAGTCGCTCGCCCACGGGATGCTGCCGGGGCTGGTCCTCGCCGCCCTCGCCGGCGCACCGCTGCTGCTCGGGGGCGCGGGAGGGGTGCTGGTGGCGGCCGGCGCGATCGCGCTCGCCGGTCGCGACGAGCGCCTCGGCGGCGACACCGGGGTGGCCGTCGCGGTCACCGGCCTGTTCGGGCTCGGCGCGCTGCTCGCGCTCTCGCCCGAGGTCCCGGCGCGGCTCGGCGAGCTGCTGTTCGGCGACCTGCTGGGGGTGACGGGCGGCGACGTCGCCGAGGCCGCGCTCCTCGCCGCGGTCGTGGTCGGCGCCCTCGCACTCGCGCACCGCCGGCTCGCGCTCAGCGCCTTCGACCGCACGGCCGCACCGTCGCTCGGGGCCCGCCCGGCGCGCTGGGAGGCGTGGCTGCTCGCGGTGCTGGCGGTGGCGACCGTCGCGGGCGTCCGCGGCCTCGGCAGCCTGCTCGTCGTCGCCCTCATCCTGGCGCCGGGTGCCGCGGCCTTGAGCCTCGCGGCGCGCCTGCCGGCCGCACTCGCCCTGGCGGCTCTGCTGGCCGCGCTCGCCGGCGTGCTCGGGTTGCTGGCCTCCTACCACTGGCAGACCGCGGCGGGCGCTTCGGTGGCCCTGGCCGCCGTCGCCGTGTTCGCGCTGGCACTCGTCATCTCGCGCGGTCGTCTAGGTTTAGGCGTGCCATAATCTGTGTCATGGCCAGCCGTGACAACGCGTTCTCTCCCGCTGTAGAGGACTACGCGAAGGCGATCTACCAGCTCGGCGAGCGCGCCGGCGGCGCCGTCAGCACGACCGCGCTGGCCGACCGGCTCGACGTCACGGCGGCTTCCGCGTCCGGCATGGTGCGCAAGCTCGACGAGCTCGGGCTCGTGGCCCACGTCCCGTACCGGGGCGTCGAGCTCACGGCGCGCGGGGTGCGGCTGGCGCTCGAAGTGCTGCGCCACCACCGGCTGCTCGAGCTCTACCTCGCCGAGGACCTCGGCGTGCCCTGGGACCGCGTGCACGACGAGGCGGAGGTGCTCGAGCACGTCCTCTCGGAGGAGCTCGAGGCGCTGATCGCGGCCAAGCTCGGCAACCCCACGAGAGACCCGCACGGCGACCCGATCCCGTCCGTCGACCTCGTGATCGACGAGGAGCCGACCCGCTGCCTGGCCGACCTCGAGCCGGGCGCGTCCGCGACCTTCGTCCGCGTGTCGGACGCCGACCCGGCCATGCTGCGCTACCTCGCCGAGCGGGGGATCGCGCCTGGCGACGCGTTCGAGGTCGTGGACAAGCAGCCGTTCGACGGGCCGCTGTTCGTGCGCTTCGGGGACGCCGTGCACGTCCTCGGTGGCGCGCTGGCCCGCGCGATGCGAGTCGAGGGCAGCGTGTGAGCACCGCAGAAGCTGTCCACCCGGGGGCTGTCGCGCTCCGGGAGCGCGGCCGCGTGCGCAGAGCGCTGCCGTTCATCGGCCCGGCCTTCGTGGCCGCGATCGCCTACGTCGACCCGGGGAACTTCGCCACCAACATCGCGGGCGGGGCCAGGTTCGGCTACCTGCTCCTGTGGGTGATCCTCGGCGCGAACCTCATGGCGATGCTGATCCAGTTCCTCTCGGCCAAGGTCGGCATCGCTACCGGCCTCAGCCTGCCGGAGCTGTGCCGGGAGCGCTTCCCGCGCGCGGTGTCGTTCGGGCTCTGGGTGCAGGCCGAGCTGATCGCGATGGCGACCGACCTCGCGGAGTTCGTCGGGGCGGCGATCGCGCTCAACCTGCTGTTCGGCATGCCGCTGCTGCCCGCCGGGCTGGTGACCGCGGTCGTCGCGTTCGCGCTGCTCGGGCTCCAGACCCGCGGATACCGCCGGTTCGAGATCGTGATCGCGGGGATGCTCGGCGTGATCCTCGTCGGCTTCCTCGTCGACACGCTGTTGATCGACCACGACGCCGCAGGGATCGCGAGCGGGTTCATCCCCGGCTTCGCCGGCACCGACTCGCTGCTCCTGGCCACCGGGATCCTCGGCGCGACGGTCATGCCGCACGTGATCTACCTGCACTCGGCGCTCACCCAGCGCCGGATCGTGACCCACACGGACGCGGAGAAGCGGCGGCTGCTGCGCTTCCAGCGCGTCGACGTCGGCATCGCCATGGGCGTCGCCGGGATCATCAACATGTCGATGCTCGTCATCGCCGCGTCGCTGTTCCACGGCTCCGGGCTCGCGGGCGTGGACACGATCGAGGGCGCCCACGCCGCGTTCGGCGATCTCGTCGGGCCGGGCGCGGCGCTGGCCTTCGCGCTGGCGCTGCTGGCCTCCGGCCTCGCCGCCTCGAGCGTCGGCACCTACGCCGGGCAGGTCGTGATGCAGGGCTTCATCAACCGCACGATCCCGCTCGTGGCGCGCCGGCTGGTGACGATGACGCCCGCGCTCGTCGTGCTGGCCCTCGGGCTCGATCCGTCGCGCTCGCTGGTCATCTCCCAGGTCGTGCTCTCGTTCGGGATCCCGTTCGCGCTCGTGCCGCTCGTCATGCTGACCCGCCGCCGCGACGTCATGGGCGCGCTCGTGAACCGGCCCGCCACGACGGCCGTCGCGTCGACGGTCGCGGCGCTGATCATCGCCCTCAACGGGTTCCTGCTGGTTCAGACCTTCGCTTAGCGCCCTTGACTTGGCGCGGGCGCGCGGGGACCATCGCCGCGATGGCCGCGCACGCGATGATGACCCCGCCGCATCGGCGGTGGCCCGCGCGGGTGGCGGCGGTCATCGCGACGGCCGCGCTGCTCGGCTGCGGCGTGGCGATCGCGGTGATGGTCATCCCCGCGCCTGAGGAGGAGGCGGTCGTGCCGCCGCCGGCGGCGCCCGCCGCCGAGAAGCCCGCCGCGGCGAAGCCCGACAAGCCCGGCCTCACGCCGCGCCAGCGGGCCGAGCGCCGCGCCGCGGTGGCCGTGCTCGCCGCGGAGGACTTCAGGCCCGTGCGGCTCGCCGACTGGCGCCCGAAGGCGGAGCTTCAGGTGCTCGTCGGGCGCCACGCGGAGGGCGGCAACCGCGCGTTCTTCTTCGCCGACGGCGAGATGGTGGGCACCGACGACCAACTGGTGAGCGGCAAGGTCCGTGTCGCGGAGGCCGGCAGGCGCTCGGTCACGCTCAGCTACGGCCTCTACGAGGCGGGCGACGAGCCGTGCTGCCCGAGCGGCGGCGAGGCCGAGGTCTCGTTCAGCCTCCAGGACGGCGCGCTGGTGCCTGACGTGGCGCTGCCGCCGCTCAGCCAGCGCCGCGCCACCTCGTAGCCTGATCGCCATGTGCGGGCGCTACACGCTGACGACGCCCGGCGGGCGCGCGCTCGCCGAGCGCTTCGTGCTCGAGGACGCGGACGCGATCGAGCCCGCGACGCTCGAGCGCTTCAACGTGTGCCCGACGGAGCCGATCGCGATCGTGACCGCCGAGGGCGAAGGCAACCGGGTCGCCCGCACCGTGCGCTGGGGACTCGTGCCGCCGTGGGCGCGCGAGCTCAAGGGCTTCCAGCCGATCAACGCCAAGTCGGAGACGGTCGCCGTCAAGGCGCCGTTCGCCGAGCTGTACGAGCGGCCCGAGCGCCGCTGCCTCGTGCTCGCCGACGGCTGGTACGAGTGGCTCAAGGCCGAGCGCAAAGGTGGCGAGCGGCTGCCGTTCCGCTACACGGTCGACGGCGGCGAGCTGTTCGCGTTCGCCGGCCTCTGGCGGCGGACCCCGGTAGGCGGCGAGCTGGTCCACTCCGCGCTGATCCTCACCTGCCCCGCCAACGCCGTCGCCGCGCCCGTGCACGACCGCATGCCGTGCGTGCTGGCCGGGCCCGACGAGGAGGCGGCCTGGCTGGAGGGCGATCCCGAGGGGCTGCTCGGCCCGCTCGATCCCGAGCGGACGTCGGTGGCGCCCGCCAACCCGGCCGTCAACAAGGCCGGGGTGGAGGGCGCCGAGCTGCTGGTCGCGCAGCCGCCTCCGCAGCTCAGCTTCGACGCCTGAGCGCCGCCGTTCTGGCAGGGTTCCGCCCCACGTGAACGACGAGGGACAGCTCGTCCTGATCGTCGGGGTGCTGCTGGCGGCAGGGCTGGCCGCTTCCCTGGCGGCCGGGCGCCTACGGATGCCCGGCCTCGTGCTCGTCCTCGGGCTCGGCATGGCGATCGGGACGGACGGGCTCGACCTGATCGACTTCCGCGACTTCGAGCTCGCCCGCCAGATCGGCGTCGTCGCGCTGGCGTTCATCCTCTTCGAGGGCGGCCTCTCGGCCGGCTTCGGCGAGATCCGGCCCGTCCTGCGGGCCTCGATCCTGCTCGCCACGCTCGGCACGCTGGGCACGGCGGCGCTCACTGCGTTCGTGGCCGAGCTGCTGTTCCCGGAGCTGGAGCCGCTGGAGGCGCTGCTGCTCGGCTCCACCGTGGCCGCCACCGACGCCGCCGCCGTGTTCGCCGTCCTGCGCACGTCGACGCTGCGGCGGCGCCTGGCCCGGACGCTCGAGGGCGAGTCGGGCATCAACGACCCGATCGCGATCCTGCTCGTGATCGGTTGCATCGAGGCGCTCCAGGATTCCACCTGGGGGGTCGACGACGCGCTGGTGCTCGTCGTCGAGGAGCTGGCGATCGGCTTCGCGATCGGGCTGGCAGTGGCGGCGCTCGCGGTGCTGTTCCTGCGCCGGATCACGCTACCCTCGGCCGGCCTCTATCCCGTCGCCTCCGTGGCCACGGGAGCGCTGGCGTTCGGCGCAGCCGACACGCTGCACGGCTCCGGCTTCCTCGCCGTCTTCCTCGCCGGCCTCGTCCTCGGCACCGCCTCGACCCCCGCCCGGCGGACGGTCGTCACGTTCCACGAGGGCCTCGCCTGGGTCGCCCAGCTCGGGCTGTTCCTCACGCTCGGCCTGCTCGTCTTCCCGTCCCAGGTGATCGACTTCGCCTGGCAGGGCGCGCTGGTCGCGTTCGCCACCGCCGTGCTGGCCCGGCCTGCGGCCGCCGTGCTCGTCACCCTCGGGCAGGGGTTCACGCTGCCCGAGCGGCTGATGCTCGGCTGGGCGGGGCTGCGTGGCGCGACGCCGATCGTGTTCGCCACCTTCCCGGTCACGGCCGGGCTCGCGGACGGCCAGCTGATCTTCAACGTGGCGTTCTTCGTGGTCCTGCTCTCGACCGTCATCCAGGGGACGACGATCGAGCCGGTAGCGCGGCTGCTGGGCGTGACGTCCGACGAGGCGGCGATCCCGGTGCCGCTCGTCGAGCCGGTGCTGCTCAGCCGCCTGGGCGCCGAGGTGGTGCAGTTCCCGGTGCGCCGGGGGCACGCGGTGGAGGGCCATCCGGTGCGGGAGCTGGGGCTGCCGCGGGAGGCGCTGCTCAACGTGATCGTGCGGGGGGAGCGGGCGATCCCGCCCCGCGGCTCGACGATCATCCAGGCCGGCGACCAGCTGCACCTGATCGTGCGCCAGGAGGTCGCGGTCGAGTTCCAGGACCTGCTCGCCCGCTGGCGCACCGGCCCGCTCGAGGCGCACAAGCGCCCCCGGCCGCGCGTGCTCAGCCGCCCGGCGGTCACCACCGTGCGGCCCTGGGAGGACGGCGACGGCGACGCGTCCCGCCCGTCTCAGATCGGCGGCATCGAGGTCGTCGACCAGCTGCGGACCCGGCGCGACGAGCCAGGCGCGCTGGTCGCGCTGGCCGACGGGCGCTTCGCGGTCAGCGGCAGGCTGCTGGCCGTCGGCCCGGCGGGGGAGCTCCAGGCCGTCGCGCGCCGGAGGTTGGCGCGCGCGGACTCGCCGGGTGAGCGCGCGTGGTGGCAGGAAGTGGTCGGTGCCTTGGCGCGCTGAACGTCAACTGCGGCTGGGTAGGGAGGCGAGGGAGCCAGCCGCGGCGCGCGAACTATCGCGGATTAGCCGCGGTTGCCGCGGCTAATCGGGGATCGTTCGGCGAACCTTGTCGAGTTAGCCCCGGAATCCGGGGCTAATCCGACGATAGTTCGGGCAATCGCCACCCACGCCGACCCCGTCGCCTCCCTACCCAGCCGCCGTTGACGTTCGTCGCCGCTAAGCAGGCTCGCGCTCGAGCAGGCCACTCGCCTGCGCGGCAGCCACGGCGGCGGCCCGATCACACACGCCGAGCTTGCCGAAAGAGCTCAACAGCAGCGTGTTCACGGTGGCGGGGCTGAGCTGGAGGCGGCCCGCGATGTAGGGCGATGACAACCCGTCCGCGGCCATGAGCAGGACGTCCCGCTCGCGGGTGGTGAGTTCCCCCAGCTGCACGCCCTCGCGCGCCATGGCCGATCACGGTAGCGCGTTCGCAGGCGGAAGTGAGTCGCTGTCACTCGACGGCCCGGGCGACGCGGCCCTGGCCGGCGGCGACGAGCTCGGCGACGAGCGATCCGGGCGGCGTCTCCTTGGCCAGCAGCGCGATCGCGCCGGCGTCCGCCGCGGCGGCGGCGACGTCCCGGTCCGGAGCGCCCGTGATGAGGACGACGCGCGTATGCGGCTCGGCCCCGTTGGCGTGCAGCCGGCGGCACACCTCGAGGCCGGTGAGCCCGGCCATGCCGACGTCGAGCAGGGCGACGTCGGGCTGCAGGCGCAGGATGCCGGCGAGCGCGGCGGTCCCGTCGGCGGCGTCGCCGACCACGTCGAGGGCCGGGTGCGCTCGCAGCAGGCTCGCCATGCCCTCGCGGTAGCTCGCATGCCCGTCCGCGACGAAGACGCGCGTCCGGCGCGTCGTGGTTTCCGATCCGTCGGGCACCGACCATGGATGGTGATGCGAACCCGCTCCGGCCGACACCCCCGTTCGGACGGGCGTCACAATCAGCCGGTGGACCCACACGCGATCCTCGGCGTGGCGCAGGGCGCCGAACTCCCCGAGCTGACCGCCGCCTACCGCTCGCAGGCCAAGCGCTGGCATCCGGACCGGGGCGGGGGAGAGGAGGCGGCGCGGCGGATGGCCGAGATCAACGCCGCCTACGACCTGCTGCGCGCCGGGATCGCCCACGAGACCGCGCGGCGGCGCCCGCCGCGCCCGGCTCCGCGCCGGCACGGCGCCTGGCTGCCGGACGCCGTGCGGCGCGCGCTCGGCCCGGAGCTGATCGACGCGCTGCGCGAGCGCGAGGCCGTCCGGCTGGTGACGCCCGCCAGCACGTGGGCGAGCCCGCGGGCGGTGCTGGCCGTCACCGAGCGCAGGCTGCTGTGGCTGCTCGACGACGCGCCCGTCGCCCGCGTGCGGTCCGTGGCCTTCCGCGAGGTCACCGCGGTCGACCTGCGCGTGCACCGGCTCCGGCGCCACGCCGCCACGCTCAGCCTGCGGACGATCGGCGGGCGCCGCCATAGCTTCGCGGGCCTGCGGCCGCACACGGCGGCCGCGATCGAGCGCCACGTCCGCGAGGCGCTCAGCGCCGACTAGCGGCTCCGGCGACCGTCAGGCAGTCCGGGCACAGGCAGCGCTCGAAGTGCTCGCGCAGGACCGCGAGGCGCTGCGCGTCGAGCTCCAGGGCGGCGCACCAGCACGGCTCCTCGTCGTCGGCGCCACAGCCGAACTCGCGGCCACACGACTCGCAGACCTCTTGCATGGTGGCGACCAACGATAACCGCCGCTTGACGGTTCCTTCGGGACGCGCGTAGGGTCAGTCCGGCACGAGTTTCGGCTGCTCTCGAGTCGTACACCCCCAAGGAGAAATCCATGTCGCCGAACCGCATCGTGGCGCTGCTCACCCCGATCTGCGCCCTGGCTGCCGGCGCCTCCGCCACCTGGCTGGCCGAGCACTTCCCGACGCTCGACGTCCCCGCCAGCTCGCTCGAGGAGATCTTCATCGCCGGCGCGGTGGCCGTCCTCGCTCCCGCCTTGCAGTGGCTGTACGGCTGGCAGAAGTTCGAGGCGCGGCAGGACGAGGCCCAGCTGGCGGTCGACAAGGCCGAGGCCGGCGTGCCCGACGTCGCCGTGCAGGTCACGACCGACGACGACGCCGACGAGGAGGAGCTCGACGACTTCGACTTCGACGTCGGCGACGAGGACCTCGAGGCCGAGCTGGCGGCGCTCGAGGGCGACGAGACGGTCCCGGATCGCGGCTGAGGAGCATCACGATGGCTGACGCGAAGCTCATCCAGCGGCTCCAGGCCGGCGGGATCAAGGCGCCCGACATGGCGATCGCCGAGGCCCGCAACGCCGGGCTCGACCTCGCGTACGCGTGCGCGCTGCTCGAGAAGGAGTCGGGCGGCGGCGCGAACGTATTCGGGCACGACCGCGACGACCACGGCCGCTACATCTTCCCGGCCCGCGACGGCGCGGTGCCGGTCACCGAGGAGCTCTACCGGGAGTACAAGCGCCGGCGCGGGCCCACCGGCAAGGGCGGGATGCAGGGCGTCGGCCCGGCGCAGCTGACTTGGTGGGAGTTCCAGGACGAGGCCGACCGCGAGGGCGGCTGCTGGAAGCCGGCCGTGAACATGCGCGTCGGTTTCCGCCGGCTGGCAGGCCTCATGCGCCAGCATGGGGAGGCGGACGGCGCCCGGCGCTACAACGGCACAGGCTCCGCCGCCGAGCGCTACAGCGTCGACCTGCGGTCCAAGGCGCGCACGTGGAAGGCCCGGCTCGACGGCCTGCCGATGCCCGAGGCCCCGAAGCTGCTGCGCCGCGGCGACGAAGGCCCGCTCGTCGTCAAGCTCACCAAGCGGCTCTCGTACGTCCGTCGCAAGGGCACGAAGGAGCGCTACCTCGACGGCGCGCGCAAGCGGCTCGACGCCGAGGCCGAGGCGGCCTTGAAGGCGTTCCAGCGCGACCACGGGCTCGACGACGACGGCGTCGTGGGCCCCAAGACGGGCCTCAAGCTCAACCGCGCCGTGCGCCTCGAGACCGCGCGGCGCGAGAAGGAGAAGGAGAGGGAGAAGGGGTCGGGCGACCCCACGTCGGGCGGCGGCGTGGTGAAGCCGCCGAAGCGCCGCCGGGCACGACTGCCCGCGCTCGTCGAGGAGCTCAAGCGGCACGACGCCGAGGCGGATCGGGCGTGGACGGCGATCGCGACCTACGGGCAGCGGCGCGGGCAGCTGCTCGAGCGCCTGCAGGCCAAGAGCGGCGGCGGGGGCAAGGGGACGCCGCCGGCGGAAGCCGAGGGACTGCGGCAGATGACGGAGATCCTGCTGCGGATCGAGGCGAAGCTGACCCAGCTGGTGGAGGTCGAGCAGCGCGAGCAGGCCGAGGCCACGAGTCCCGAGCCGCCGCCGGCCGGCTCCGGCGGAAGCACGGTCACGCCGTCGGGATCGACGGTGGTGCAGGTGATCTCACCGCCGCCGGCACAGGCTTCGCCGCCGGAGAGCGGCGCGGGCGGCAACGGCCTCTTCGCGCAGCCGGCGGCTCCCGCGCGCGACCTCGACGACCTCACGGACGCCGAGCTGCTCCAGCGGGTCGAGCGGCTCGACCGGGCGCTCGGCCGTGCGCGCACCGTGCTGATCCGGCGCTACATAAGCGTGGAGTCGGAGCTGGTGCGGCTTGGGGTCAAGCCGAAGGAGCCGCCGGAGCGCAAGAAGCGGCCGCCTGAGCGCGAGCGCGATCCGGTTCGCGCCGAGACGGTCGTGCTCGACCCGGGCGACAAGGCCTGGCGCGTCAAGCAGTCGAAGGTGGCGCTGGCGCGTTACCTCAAGCGCCACCGGCGCGAGACCACGCGCGGCCTGCGCCGCAAGCTGCTGACGGAGGTGCGGACGCCGGGGACGGCGCGCGTCGCCACGTCGACGTGGGAGCGCGCGGTGCGCGAGGCGCAGGCGATCGCCAAGCAGCCGGTGACCGGGCGGCTCGACGAGCCGCTGGACAAGGCCCTTGCGAACGTGTGGCCGACCGAGGCGGTCATGCGCCGCGTGATCCGGGCGACGCCCGCCTGGCGGGCGCTCCCGGGCCAGGTCACGCGCAACTTCAAGCTCAGCGAGTTCGGCTGCACCGACGGGACCGCGTACATCGACGGCCTCGTGCGCGAGCAGGGGCTGACCAAGAAGCAGGCCAAGCAGCGGGCCAAGCAGCTCGCCGACCGGCTCGAGCGCCTGCGGGCGCGCGAGGGCAACCGGCCGCTGCGCCCGAACTCCGTGTTCCGCACGAAGGCCTACAACGCGAAGGTGGGCGGTGTGCCGGGCTCGGCCCACACGCGCGGCTATGCGGCCGACATCCCGGCTCCGGCGGGCGTCACGCTCGCCGCGCACCGCGCGTACGGCCGCGCGATCTTCGAGGGCGGCGTGGGCATCTACCCGACGAAGTACTTCGTGCACTTCGACTTCGACCCGCACGAGACGGGGGACAACTGGGTGGGGTGAGGCTGTGACCGGGGCGAGCCTCAGCGAGCCCGTGTGACGCGCTCGAGTACGCGGCCTGCGAGCTTCATCTTGGGAGGGCGCCATACGTGTCGCTGCTCGAAGGCCCAGGCGTAGATCGGGTTGCCGTCGCTCACCAGCTCGAGCAGGCATGGCTCGCCGAGTTCCTCAGCTGACCACTCGTACAGGCGTTGCAGCCGCGGCACGATCACCGCGTAGTCGAGGATCCGGCCAAGATGCTGCTCGTCGGCGATATAGCGCTCCACGTCGCGATCCAGCGGATAGCGGTTTGGCAGCACGGCGTGGAGTGAGAGGAACACGCCGGTCATCCCGAGCCTGGGATCGCCGAGCACTCGGCCGAGCGGAGCGAACCGTCCGAGCGCCAGGCGCGGCGCGGCGGCGAGCGCGTGTGCGTAGAGCACCCGCAGCAGCGCGACGTTCATGAAGAAGCGCTCCGGTGCGCCTTCGGCTTCGGCGAGGTCCTGGTGCTCCCGGTATGCGGCCACGATGCTCGCGTTGTGGGCTCGGTACCAGTTGCGCCCCGTCGGTGTCGCGCTGAAGTCCAGCCATTGCCGCACCGCCTGCGATGACGGCTCGCCGGCCAGCCCGCCGAGGAGCGCGACGGTTTCGCAGCCATCCCGCAGCAGTCGCTCGTTGACCGCCCGCCACCACGCGCTGCCGGGCGGCGACGCGTCGAGCGGGTTGAGCACACCGCGGCCCGCCTGCCAGCGCATGAACGACAACGCCGCCCGCCGGAACGGCAGGTGTCGCGGGGCATGGCCCGTCGGCCCGCGGAACACTCGCGCCATCAAGGCGAGTCGCCCCGCCGGATCGTCGCGCACGGCCGCGACCTGCGCCCTAGCCGAAGCGAGCGCGCCTTCTTGGTGGCTCATCGCGAGGAGTCATAGCGAAACCGCCCTAGACGCACGAAAGCCCCGCTCATGCGAGGCTTTCTGCCCGGATCAAGATCACCACCGAACTGCTACGTCCCAGGACTTGTGTGTCATGCCTGGGCGGCTTTGACACTCGCGGTCACCTGGACAGGCCACCCGCCCGAGGGCCGGTGCGTTGCCACGGCTGGGAGCTGCTCCGCTCCCGCGACCGAGTCGGCGATCCGCCGGACCCCAAGGGTAACGCGGCCTTGCCGGCGTCGCCGCCCGCCGTGATCCAGCTTCTCATCTTCAATGCTCGAGAACGTGCGTTATGTCGACTAACTACGGCTGGGAGTAGCGACGCGCCACCACGCCGGGTCGCTCGATCGGGCGGCCGGCGTCGATCGACCAGGCCAGGCGGACGAACTGGGCGTGCGTCCAGGCCAGTGGCGTGGCGGACAGCGTCCCGGTCCCGGCGTGAAGCCGGGCTGCCCTGACGGCGGGTTCTCGTCCCAGACCTGCTCGGGCAGCATCAGCCCGTCGCCGGCGGTCGCGGCGATCGCGGCAAGCCGGACCGAGGCGCGCCCACGCGCGGCCTCTTGATCATCGGTCAACTGCCCGTACGCCAGCTCGTACTCGCCCCGCTCGCCGGCCAGCAGCGGCCACAGCCGGCCCGTGTTGCCGGGCCCCGGGAACGGGCCGCCATCTGGCGTCTCGCCGTAGCCGTCGTGGTTGTAGCGGTGCCAGAACTCGCCGTTGGTTGTCATAACCCCGAGCTCTCTATCCACCACCGGCAGCGTGTCGCGGATCGACTGGTCGTCGGCGCGCTTGACCCCGAGGCGCACGAGCTCGAGATAGCTCGTGTCGACCACGCGCCGCTGGTCGATCGTCGGGCCGCCGTCGCCGATCGTGTACATCGTGCCCGCGTCGGCGTTGCCGTCGACCGTGAGCCGCAGGTAGTACGGCCGGTCCGACAGCGGGCCGTTGGTCGTGCGGGTCCAGGTCTCGACCTTGCGCTGCCAGTCGTCGGCGACCTCCCGGTAGCCCGCGGCGGCGGTCGCCGCGCCGTTGCGCTCGGCGATCTCGGCCGCGCACACGAGCGCCGCGATCTCCGCCGCGATCGTCGCCGGTGAGTAGCCGTGGGCGTTCTCCCACCGCTCGTCCGACGCCGGGCCGCGGGCGAGGATGCAGCCCGCCGCGCGCTCCACGTGGCTCCAGGTCACCGCGTCGAACCGCCGCAGCTGCCAGGCGAGCAGGATCGGGTCGGCGACCTCGTCGAGCTGGAGGTTGGGCCAGTGCGGCGTGCCGTCGAGGTTGCTGTTCTGCGGGAAGCAGCCGTCGGCCTGCTGCTGGCGGTTCCAGAGGTAGTCGAGCGCCCGGCGCGCCGGCGCGCGGTCCCCGGCCGCGATCTGCGCCGTCGCCACCTGGTAGAGGTCGCGCGACCAGACGAGGTGGTACGGGCCGGAGTAGCCGGGGATCGTGCCCCACACCCACGCCATCGACGGCGACGCGATGCCCGCGCCCGGGTACGTCTTGTCCTCCAGCGCGGCCATCACCATCAGCGACACGTCGTAGAGCGTCCCTCGCCCGGCGGCGCTGCGCGGCCGCTCGAGGCCGGCGAGATACTCGTGCCAGCCGTCGGCGTAGTCGCGCGCGGTCGCTTCGAAGCTCCGCCGCACGAGCGCCGTCACCGCGGTGCGCCGCGCCGCCGCCGCGGTGGGCGCGAAGCCGAGCGAGACCGTCGCCCGGCGCCGGCCTTCGAGGCCGTTCACGGGGATCCGGGCGGTCTGGACGACGTTCCCGGGCGCGCTCGCGCGGTGGTAGGTCCAGTTCATGCGGAAGTCGTCGCGCAGGTCCGTCCAGCCGTCGCTGACGCCCATGTAGCCGTTCGACACCCGCCGCGGGGGCGGATCGCTCGCCAGCGCCACGGCGTTGCGGGCGTCCCAGGCCGCGAGGCCCTGCGCGCGGTCGTCGTCGCCGGTGTTGGAGAGCGCGGGATCCAGCAGCGCGTAGAGCTTGTACGGGCGACCCGTGAGGGACCGCAGCCGCACGCGCACGAGGACGGCCGAGCTGGCCGGGTCGGTGACGTAGGTCTTCGTGATCCGCCAGCGCTCCGAGCGCGACGTGTTGACCTGGCGGTACGTGAGGCTGCGCCGGTCGACGAGCTTGATGCGGTGCCGGGCGTCCTCCCGCTCGCGCTCCGCGAACGTCTGCCCGTCGGTCACGACGAACTGGAGGTCGCGCACGCTCGGGGTGCCGAGGTCGGGCGCGTAGACCTCGGTCATCGCGCCGTCGTCGAGGGTGAGCCACACCTTGCTGTCGCGCCCGGTCGCGGCGCCCATCCCGTCCTTGTCGCCCTCGGTCCAGCTCGCAACCGCTCCCGGTGCACCGGGAGCCTCACCCGCGGCTCCCGCGCTCGAGACGGGCCAAAAGCACGCTGCGCCCACGAGGGCCAGCACCACGCGACGATCGATCACCGACAGCACCTCCCGCGCAGTCGGCTACCCGCTCGCGTCCCGCCGTACGCCATTCCGCTGGGGCCGCTAGCGTATTGCTAGCATTAGCGCTAGCACCATGGCGACACTGCACCTGCGCAACGTTCCGGACGAGGTCGACTCCGCGCTGACCGCAGCGGCCGGCGCGGACGGTGTGTCCAAGAACCGGCGGGCGATCGAGGCGCTGCGGCGCGGGCTCGGGCTCGATCAGGTCGAGCGGTCGCAGCTGATCGATCAGATCCGCGATCGAAGGCGCGCCGTCGACGTCGACGTCGCCGCCCTCATCGGCGAGGACCGCCCTGGCGACAGCCCCTGAGCTCGAGCTCGCTGTGGTCGACGCGTCGGTGCTCGTCGAGCTCGTGATCGCGGGCCGTCATCGGCGAGGTGCTGACGCGCTGCTGGACCGGTATGCCGCGACGCCGCGGCTCACGCTGGTGTCCGCTGCCCATGGCCTGATCGAGGCGACGAGCGCCGTGCGGCGCCTCACGCTGCGCGGGCTCCTGACCGCCGAGGACGGGCTCGAGGCGGTCGAGTGGCTCGGCCGGCTCGACCTGGTGCTCGACGCCACGGCGCCGCGGCTGCGCCGCATCTGGTCGCTACGCGACCGCATGAGCGCCTACGACGCTGCGTACGCGGCCGCTGCCGAGGCCTTCGACGCGCCGCTGCTCACGGTCGACGGGGCGCTGCTGCGCGTGTGCCGCGATGTGGCGGTGGCCGCCACGCACCTAGACTCGCTGTGATGCCGGACGTCGTGCTGCTCGTGGACGACGACGCGCCGATCCTGCGGATGCTCGAGCGGACGCTCGTGGCCGAGGGCTATGCGGTCGTGGCGGTCCCGGACGGTGGTGCGGCGCTGGCGCAGGTCGAGCGGTCGGTGCCCGATGCGATCGTGCTCGACGTCGCGATGCCGGGCCTGGACGGCCTCGCGGTGACCCGCCGGCTGCGGGACAAGGGCCTGGGCGTCCCGATCCTCCTGCTCACCGCGCGCGACGCGCTGGACGAGCGGGTGGCCGGGCTGGATGCGGGCGCGGACGACTATCTCGTGAAGCCGTTCGAGGTCGAGGAGCTGAACGCGCGCGTGCGCGCGCTGTTGCGGCGCAACCATCCGCCGGGCGAGCAGCTCGCCTATGCCGACCTCGCGCTCGAGCTCGGGACCGGGGCCGCGCGGCGCGGCGGGCGGGACGTGGAGCTCACGCGGCGCGAGGCGGAGCTGCTCGAGTTGCTGCTGCGCAACGCCCGCGCGGTGGTGACGCGCGAGCTGGCGCTGGAGCGGGTCTGGGGCGGCGAGGCCGAGGCGAGCGCGAACGTCGTGGATCGCTACGTCGCCTACCTGCGTCGCAAGCTCGGCGAGCCGCCGCTGATCCACACCGTGCGCGGCGTCGGCTTCCGCCTCCAGTGAGACTCCAGACCCGTGTCGCGGTCGCTGCCGCCGCCGCGATCGTGCTGGCCGTGGCGGCACTCGGCGTGGCCGTGCTGGCGCGGCTCGACGACCAGCTCGACGACGGCCTCGACCGTGCGCTGCGGGCGCGGGCGGTCGAGGTCGCGCGGCTCGCCGCCTCCACCCCGGACCTGCTGCTCGAGCCCGGGACGCTCGAGGGCCGCCTCGGCGGGAGTGCGCTGCTGGTCGAGGTGCTCGACCGGCGCGGCAGGATCGTGGCCCGCAACAGCGGCCTCGGGAGCCGCGTGCTGCCGGACGCGCCGGTGCTCCGCGCTGCGCTCGAGGACCGGCGCGCCGGCTACGGGGAGGCGCTGCTCGGCAGCGACCCGCTGCGCGTCTACGCGGCGCCGCTGGGCGAGCTCGGGCGCGGCCCGGCGGCGGGCGGCGCCGTCATCGTGGCCGGCACGACGGCCGAGATCGATGACACGGTCGACGACACGCGGCGGTTCGTCGTCCTCGCCGCGATCGCCGCCGCGTTGCTGGCCGCCGCGCTGGCGACCGGGCTCGCCGGCCGCGCGCTGCGTCCGCTTCGCCGTCTGTCCTCGGGAGCGCGCGAGATCGAGCGGACCGGCGACGCCTCCCGGCGGCTGCCCGTCCCGGCCACCCGCGACGAGGTCGGCACCCTCGGCGCCACGCTGAACGCGATGCTCGGCTCGCTCGAGCGCGCCCGGGACGCCGAGCATCGCTTCGTCGGCGACGCCTCCCACGAGCTGCGCACGCCGCTCACCGCGCTGCGCGGCAACCTCGCCTACGCCACGCGGCACGGCGCCGACCCGGAGGTGCTGCGGGAGATCGAGGCGGACGCGGCGCGCCTGAGCGCGCTGCTCGACGACCTGCTGGCGCTGGCGCGCGAGGACGCGGCCGCCCCGGCCCGCGGCGAGGAGGTCGACCTCGGCACGCTCGCGCGCGAGGCGGCGGACGAGGGCACCGACGTGACGGTGCACGGGGCGGTGCTGGTCCGCGGTGAACGAGATGCGCTCGAGCGCGCGGTCGGCAACCTCGTGCGCAACGCCCGCCGCTACGGGCCGCCCGGCGGACGGATCGCCATCGCCGTCGAGCGCGACGACGATGTCGTGCGCCTCAGCGTCGAGGACGAGGGAGCGGGCCTGTCGCCCGGCGAGGCCGAGCACGCGTTCGAGCGCTTCTGGCGCGGACCGGGCGCCCAGGGGCCCGGCTCCGGCCTCGGCCTCGCCATCGTGCGCGCGATCGCCGAGCGCCACGGCGGCGGGGTGACCGTCGACGGCTCCCGCTTCACGATCTCGCTCCCCGCCTCTCACGGATCTCTCAAGGACCGCCCCTAGAACCCCTCTCGTCACCATTAGACGAAGGACCTCCTCCCCATGAGACGACTCCGAACCGCCTCCCGCCGCCGCCTCGCCACGATCGTGGCCGCCGTGCTCCTCCTCGCCGCCGGCGGCGGCATCGCCCAAGCCGCGCTCAGCGGCTCCGGGCCGACGCCCGATCCCAAGCCGCTCGACCGCGCCGTGCTCGACGCGCTGAACGCTCCCGAGGTCGAGGGCGTCAGCGCGCGCGTGACGTTCACCAACGGCCTGCTGCCCGCCGGCTCGCTCCCGAACGGCTCCGCATCGCCGCTCGCCGCGGGCGCCAAGGGCCGCCTGTGGGTCTCGCCGCAGGGCGCGCGCCTCGAGCTCCAGTCGGAGGCCGGCGACGCCCAGATCGTCGCCGACGGCGAACGCGTCACGGTCTACGACAGCGCGTCCAAGACCGCGTACACGATGCCCGCCCCGGGCGACCGCGCCAAGGCCGATCGCGAGCACGAGGCCACGCTGGCTGACGTGCGCCGCGGCCTCGACCGCCTCGCCGAGGCGTGGACGCTCTCCGGCGCCCAGCCGACGTCGACCGCCGGCCGGCCGACCTACACGGTGCGGATCGCGCCCAAGGACGACGGCGGGCTGCTCGGCGCCGCCGAGCTGGCCTGGGACGCCGCCCGCGGCGTGCCCCTGCGCGCCGCCGTCTTCGCCCAGGGCCAGGACGAGCCCGTGCTCGAGCTGGAGGCCACCGACGTCTCCTACGGCGCGATCGACGCCGGCGTATTCGACACCAAGCCCCCGGCAGGAGCGGAGATCGTCGAGCTCGATCCGCCCGCCCACCAAGGCGGGGAGCCGAGCCGCGTCCGCGGCGTGGACGCCGTCCAGGAGCGCGTCGGCTTCCAGCTCAGCGCTCCCGCCGAGCTCGCCGGGCTCCCGCGCACCGACGTCCGGCTCGTGGACGCCAACGGCTCCCCCGCCGCGCTCAGCGTCTACGGCAAGGGCATGGGCGCGATCCTCGTGCTCCAGCGCGAGGCGGGCGAGCAGCGCGAGGTCCCGGAGGGGCTGCCGCGGGTCAACATCGACGGCGCGACCGGGACCGAGGTCGCGACGCCGCTCGGCACGCTGGTGACCTTCGACCGCGGCGGCGTCAGCTACGTGGTGGTCGGCTCCGTGCCGCCGGTGGCCGCCGAGAACGCGGCACGGGGGCTGTGATGGACGCCCCGATCGAAGCCAGAGGCCTGGTCAAGCGCTACGGCGAGATCACGGCTGTCGACCACGTCGACCTCACCGTGCAGGCGGGCGACGTGTACGGCTATCTCGGGCCGAACGGCGCCGGGAAGACGACGTCGCTGCGCATGCTGCTCGGGCTCATCCGGCCCGACGAGGGCAGCGCGCGGCTGTTCGGCCGCGACCCGCTGCACGACGGGGCCCGCGCCCTCGACGGCGTGGCGGGCTTCGTCGAGGCGCCGCGCTTCTACCCGTACCTGAGCGGGCGGAGCAACCTCGAGCTGGTCGCCGACCTCGACGGCGACGGGGCGCGCGGGCGGATCGACGAGGCGCTCGACACGGTCGACCTCGCCGACCGGGCGAAGCACAAGGTCGGCGGGTACTCGCACGGCATGCGCCAGCGCCTCGGGATCGCCGGAGCGCTGCTGCGCGCGCCGCGGCTGCTGCTGCTCGACGAGCCGACCACCGGCCTCGACCCGGCCGGGATGCGCGACATGCGGCTGCTGATCCGCCGGCTCGCCGACCAGGGGATGACCGTGCTGCTCTCCTCGCACCTGATGGCCGAGGTCGAGGAGCTGTGCGACCGCGTGGCGATCGTCGGCGCCGGCCGCGTGCTCTACGAGGGCGCGCTGGGTGAGCTGATCGCCGGCACCGCGGGCCGCTACGAGCTGCGCACGACCGACGACGCCGAGGCGGCCGAGATCGCCGCCCGCGCGGTCGGCGCGGTCGAGCAGACGTCCGACGGCCTGGCGTTCAGCGCCGACGAGGCGACCGCCGCCGAGATCACGCTCGCGCTGGGCGCCGCCGGGATCGGCATCACCGCGCTGGTGCCGCGCACGGCGACGCTCGAGGAGCTCTTCTTCCGCATGACCGAGCCGTCCAACGGCCGGCCGCGACTCGAGGAGGCCGTCCGGTGAGCGCCGCCACCCTCCCCCTCCCCCGGTCCGCCCGCCGCCCGGGCGTGGGCGCCGTCTATCGCTGGGAGCTGCGCAAGCTGCGCGCCCAGAAGCGCACGTACATCGGCCTCGCCGCGGCAGTCGCCATCCCGCTCATCTTCATCCTCGCGCTGGCCGTCGACAACTCGGGCGGCGGGCCGGAGGAGCTGCCGTTCTCGGCCTTCGTCCGCGAGACCGGATTCGCCATCCCGCTCGTCTGCCTCGCCTTCGGCGCGTTCTGGCTGCTGCCGCTGCTGACGGCGCTGGTGGCGGGCGACATCGTCGCCAACGAGGACCAGAACGGCACGCTGAAGACGATCCTCACGCGCTCGGTCGAGCGCTGGCACGTGTTCGCCGGCAAGGTGCTCGCCGCGCTCACCTACACGGTCGCGCTGCTGGCGATCTACGTCAGCGTCGGCCTCGTGGTCGGCGGGCTGGTGTGGGGCTTCGATCCGCTGACGACGCTCTCCGGCACGCGCATCGACGCCGGCCGGGCGCTCGTGCTGACCGCGGCTGGCACGCTCGCCTACCTGCTGCCGCTAAGTGCGATCGCCGCGATCGGGCTGCTCCTCTCCACGGTCACGCGCAACTCGGCGGCGGCCGTCGTCGGCACGCTGATGGTCTCGATCTTCATGCAGATCATCGCCGCCATCTCGGCGCTCGACGCGCTCGACCCTTACCTGCTCTCGACCCAGTTCAACGCCTGGCAGGGGATCCTGCGCGAGCCGATCGACTGGGATCCGATCGTGCGCTCGGCGTGGGTCTGCGGGTTGTACGCGCTCCCCGCGCTGGGCTGGGCGCTGACCGCGTTCCTGCGGCGCGACGTGACGGGCGGCTGACGTATCGTGCGTACGGATGCAGCGTCAGCTCAGGCCCCTGTTCGACCGCGTGGTGATCAAGGAGCTCGACCCCGACCGGGTGCGCCGGTCGGGGCTGGTCGTCCCGCCCGGTGACCACGAGCCGCCGCCCCAGCACGGCATCGTGCTGGCGGTGGGCCCGGGCGTGGACTGGTGGGAGTCGGCCGGCGTGTCGATGCCGGTCAAGGCAGGCGACCACGTGGTGTTCCCGGCCGCGGCGGGCGTGTGGATCGAGGTCGACGAGGAGCGCCTGCTCGTGTGCCGCGTCGGCGAGCTGCTGGGCGTGATCGAGCAGGCGGCCGACTGGGAGTATTCGACCCCGTGATCTCGCTCGAGGAGCTCCAGCTCGCGGCACGCAACCACGCGATGCCGCTCGAGAGCCTGCGCCACGAGCTGACGCCGCCCGGCCTGCACTACCTGCTCGTCCACTACGACATCCCCGTCGTCGATCCGGCGACCTGGCGGCTGACGGTGCGGGGCGAGCGGGAGCTGGAGCTCTCGCTCGACGACCTGCTCGCCCGCGAGCCGGTCACGATGCCGGTGACGATGGAGTGCGCCGGCAATGGCCGCGCGCGGCTCGAGCCGCGGCCGATCAGCCAGCCGTGGCTCTCGGAGGCGGTCGGGACCGCGGAGTGGACGGGCGTGCTGCTGGCGCCGCTGCTCGCCGAGGCGGGCGTGGGCCCGGACGCGGTCGAGGTCGTGTTCACCGGGCTCGACCGTGGCGTCGAGGGCGGCGTGGTGCAGGACTACGAGCGCAGCCTCTCGATGGCCGATGCGCTGCGCGACGACGTGCTGCTGGCCTACGCGATGGGTGGCGAGCCGCTCCTCCCCCAGCACGGCTTCCCGCTGCGGCTGCTGGTGCCCGGCTGGTACGGGATGACGAGCGTCAAGTGGCTCACGCGGATCGCCGTCGTCGACGAGCCGTTCGACGGCTACCAGATGATCCACGGCTACCGGCTGCGGACGAGCGAGGAGGATCCGGGGACGCCGGTGACGCGGATCGAGCCGCGCTCGCTGATGGTCCCGCCCGGGATCCCGGACTTCCTCACGCGCCGCCGCTTCGTGGACGCGGGTCCGGTGGAGCTGGAGGGCCGCGCATGGTCGGGCTGGGGCGCGATCTCGCGGGTCGAGGTGAGCGTGGACGGCGGCGCGTCGTGGGGCGAGGCGTCGCTCGGCGCCGCGCCGGGGCCGGCCGCGTGGGCGCCGTGGTCGTTCGTGTGGGACGCCCGGCCGGGCGAGCACGAGCTGTGCGTGCGCGCGCACGACGAGACGGGCCGCTCCCAGCCGGTGGACGCACCGTGGAACGTCGGCGGCTACGCCAACAACGCGGTCCAGCGGGTGGCGGTGACGGTGGCGTGAGCGCCGAGTTCCTGGTGACCACGTTGATCGTCGTGGCCACGCCGGGGACCGGAGTCCTCTACACGCTGGCGGCCGGCCTGGCCCGCGGCGGCCGGGCGAGCGTGGTCGCCGCGTTCGGCTGCACGCTCGGGATCGTGCCGCACATGCTCGCCGCCATCACCGGCCTCGCGGCGCTCCTGCACACCAGCGCGGTCGCCTTCCAGACGCTCAAGTACCTGGGCGTTGCGTACCTGCTCTATCTGGCCTGGAGCACGCTGCGGGAGCGGGGCGCCCTGACCGTCGAGGAGGAAGGCGCCCCGCGGTCGGCGCGCAAAGTCATCGTCACCGGCGTGCTGATCAACATCCTCAACCCGAAGCTGACGATCTTCTTCTTCGCGTTCCTGCCGCAGTTCGTGGACGCGGACGCGGGCAGCACGCTGCTGCGGATGGTGCAGCTGAGCGCCGTCTTCATGCTCGTCACGTTCGTCGTGTTCGCGATCTACGGGCTGTTCGCGGCGGCGGTCCGCCGCCAGGTGATCTCGCGGCCGCGGGTGATGACGTGGATGCGCCGCGTCTTCGCCGGCTCGTTCGTGGCATTGGGCGCGCGGCTGGCGTTGACGTCGCGGTAGCGCCCGCGAACTTCAACTGCGGCTGGGTAGGGAGGCGAGGGAGCCAGCGTGGCTGGCGATGGCCCGAACTGCGTCGAGTTAGCCCCGGTTTCCGGGGCTAACTCGACAAGGTTCGCCGAACTATCCCCGATCACCGTCGGTTTCCGGGGGTAAACCGCGATAGTTCGCGCACCGGCTCGCTCCCCAGCCTCCCTACCCAGCCGCCGTTGACGTGCGCCGGGACTACTGTCCCGCCAGTGCCAGACCCGATCACCTTCACGGGCGAGCTTCTCGACCGCGCGGCCGAGCACCGCACCGACGACGACTGGCTCGCCGCCCAGCGCGCCGACCCGCGCGCGCGAGCGGTGGTGGCGAGCGACGCTGCGGTCCAGGTGACCGACGGGCGGCTCGCGCTCGTGCCGCTCTCCGAGCTCGAGCAGCCCGGCGAGCCGCTGCTGCTGGGCCTCGACGGCGACGGACCCGTGTTCGCCGTCGTCGCCGACGGCCCGCGCGCCGGGGCGGTCGGCCTTCGGGAGGCGGCGGCCTTCCTCCCCGAGGGGGACGCCGGGCTCGCCGCCCACGCCGCGGCGCTCGTCAACTGGCACCGCCGGCACCCGCACTGCTCGGTGTGCGGCGCTCGCACCACGGTCGTCGCGGGCGGGATCATGCGGCGCTGCGAGCGCTGCGGCAGCGAGCATCATCCGCGCACCGACCCGGTCGTGATCATGCTCGTCACCGACGGGGACCGGGTGCTGCTCGGCCGCCAGCCGAGCTGGCCGCAGGGCCGCTACTCGGCGCTGGCCGGGTTCGTGGAGCCCGGCGAGAGCCTCGAGGAGGCGGTGGCGCGGGAGATCAAGGAGGAAGCGGGCGTCGAGGTCGGCCCGCCGGCCTACATCGCCTCGCAGCCGTGGCCGTTCCCGACCTCGCTGATGATCGGCTTCATCGCGCCCTGGCGCGCCGGCGAGCCGCGCCGGATCGACCGCGAGCTCGAGGACCTGCGCTGGTTCACGACCGAGGAGATCGTGGCGGCCGGCCGCGAGGAAGGGCCGTACGGCCTCCCGCCTCGCTTCGCCATCGCCCGCCGGCTGCTCGAGCACTGGCTCGAGACCTAAAAAGGACTCGCTCCCGCTCGCAGAAATGGCTAGCCTGCGCAGTGAAGTGACGCTTGAGGGGTGGATCTTCATGGTCGGGCTTCGCGTCTTCGACATCGGCGCCCTGATCGTCTGGCTGGTCTGGTTCTTCCGGCTGCGAGAGGACGACGACGATTCGGATGACGGCCGTGGCGGCGGCGGGAACACGCCCGAGCCGGAGCGCCCGTCGGGACCCTCGGGCGGCCTCGACCTCCCGCTCGCCCACTCGGATCCCTGGCCGCGGCGGCGCCGCGATCACGGGGGCGACCTGCGCCCAGCGCCCGCCCACTCTCGCCGTGGCGTGCCGGAGCCGGTGCCGGCACGCGCGCCGATCAAGCGGCGTTGACGGCCGTCGCCTGCTCCGTCCTCGGCGAGCGGCTGGGCGAGGACCTCGCCGCGACCGCCCCGGCCGCCCGCCGCTTCCTGCTGCTCGAGCAGCCGGGGCCGTGGACGGGCCGCAACGCCGTCACCAACAGCGACCTCGACGAGGGGATCGCCCGCGCGCTGCTCGCGCGCGCCGACGAGGCGGGCTTCAAGGTCCACCTCATCCGGCGCTCCTCGCGGCGCGCGGCGCTCGCGCGGCGGACGGTGTTCGTGGCCGACACGGGTCGCGACGGCCCGCGCCTCGCGCGGCACCAGATCGGCGACCCGGCCGAGGTCCTCGAGCTCGACCTCGACGGCGGCGAGCGGTGGCACGAGCCGGTCTACGCCGTCTGCACCCACGGCAAGCGCGACCCGTGCTGCGCCCGCCGCGGACGCCCCCTGGCGCGAGCGCTGCGGGCGGCGCGGCCCGAGCAGACGTGGGAGATCGGGCACATCGGCGGGCATCGCTTCGCGGCGACCTTCCTGGCCTTCCCGCACGGGCTCGCGTTCGGCCGCGTGCCGGCGGCCGCGGGGCCGGAGATCGTGGCCGCCTACGAGGCGGGGTCGATCGCGCTCGAGCGCCTCCGCGGCCGCGCCGGCGACCCGTGGGCGGTGCAGGCGGCCGACGTCCTCGTCCGCCGCCGCCTGGGCCTCCGCCGGCTCGACGACCTCGCCCTGGAGGCCGTGGACGCCGGCGAGGATCGCGCCGTCGTCACGCTGCGCACGCGCGACGGGGCGCTGCTGCACGCGACGGTCACGCGGCGCGTCGACGACCGCTCGCGGCCGCTCTCCTGCGGCGACGAGCCGGAGACCGTCGCGGTCGTCGCGCTCACCGACCTCGTTGCCGCCGAACGGGCGGCCTGATGCGCGCCGCGCTGCTCGACGCGCCCGGCCGCCCGCTCCGGATCGCCGACGTGCCGGAGCCCGAGCCGGGCCCCGGCCGGCTCCTGCTGCGCGTGCACGCCTGCGGCGTGTGCCGGACCGACCTCCACCTGCGCGACGGCGAGCTCGAGCCCGGCCATCTCCCGCTCGTGCTCGGCCACCAGATCGTCGCCACGACGGAGGACGGGCGGCGGCTCGGCGTCCCCTGGCTGGCGTGGACCTGCGGGGAGTGCGAGTACTGCCGCTCGGGCCGCGAGAACCTGTGCCGGCGGGCCCGCTTCACCGGGCGCGACGTCGACGGCGGGTACGCCGAATATGCGGTCGCCGACGAGCGCTACTGCTTCCCGCTGCCGCAAGGGATGACCGACCTCGAGGTGGCGCCGCTGCTGTGCGGCGGGCTGATCGGCCACCGGGCGCTGCGGCTGGCGGGCGACGGCGAGCGCCTCGGCCTCTACGGCTTCGGTGCGTCCGCCCACATCGTCTGCCAGGTCGCCGTGCACGAGGGGCGCCGCGTGTTCGCGTTCACGCGCGCGGAGGACGAGGCGGCCCAGGCCCTCGCCCGCTCGCTGGGGGCCGAGTGGGCGGGCGACGCGACGGCGCCCGGGCCGGAGCCGCTCGACGCGGCGATCATCTTCGCTCCAGTCGGGGCGCTCGTCCCGGCGGCCCTGCGCGCCAGCGCGCCCGGCGCCACGGTCGTCTGCGCCGGCATCCACATGTCCGACATCCCCTCCCTCCCCTACCGGCTGCTGTGGGAGGAGCGGATCCTGCGCTCGGTCGCCAACCTCACCCGCGCGGACGCGGCGGAGTTCCTCGAACTGGCGCCGCGCATCCCGATCCGCACGACCGTCCAGACGTTCGCGCTCGACCAGGCCGAGGAAGCGCTGACCCGCCTCCGCGAGGGCCGGATCGAGGGGGCCGCCGTCCTGCAGGTCCGCTGAGTCGCAGCGCTGGCCAGGACTTGAGCGTTTCAGGCGAGGTCGGCGGCGGTGAGCTGGCCGTCGTACGCGGCCCGGCCCGCGAGCTTGTGGGCGCCTGCGCGAGCGGCGAGCTGGAGCGCCTCGTCGAGCGGCAGATCGGCGGCGAGGGCGTACGTGAACGCGGCGGCGAACGAGTCGCCCGCGCCGTAGGCATCGCCTCGCGGCCCCGGCAGCTCGGCGGCCTTCCAGGTGCCGGTCGAGCGGTCCTCGCCGATCCACTCGCCGCCCTCCTTGCCGGCTGTCGCCACGACGAGGTCCGGCGCCGGGTCGAGGCCCTCCTCGGCGCGCTGCTCTCCCGGGTCCTTGGCCGAGCGCACGAGGGCGTCGAGGTCGACGCCCGAGGCGGCGATCGTGTCGTACGCCCGCGGCGTGGCGACCAGGCGACGCGCGCGGCGCGCCAGCCGGAGTGCGGCTACGTCGCCGCCCGTGAAGTAGACCCCGTCGTAGCCGGCCAGCTCGTCCCACGGGAGTGGGTCGTCGCCGTGGGCCACGATCCGCTCGCCGATCGTCGTGATCGTGCGCTCGCCCTCGGCGTCCAGGTGCACCCAACCGTGCCGCTGCGGCACGTCCCTCAGCGCCGCGTGCATCTGCACGCCCAGCTCCCCCAGCCGCGCGGTCGCGCGCCGTCCCAGCTCGTCGTCGCCGACCGCGGTGAAGAACGCCGCCTGGCCCGCGAGCTTGGCGAGCTGCACGGCGGCCACCGCGCCGGAGCCGCCGACGTCCTCCCAGTACTCGGTCGCCTCGACGATCTCCCCGGTCGCGGGGACGCGAGGCACGCGCGCGAACATCACCCATTCGACGTGACCGACGACCGCGACCCGAGGCGCCATGCCGCCCCTATGCCCGCAGCGGGGCGGCGGCGAACTCCGCCATCCCCGCGTCGAAGTCCTCGACCGCCCGGAAGCCGAGCCGCTCGGCCGCGGCGTCCGCCGACGCGAACACGTGGCGGACGTCGCCGGCGCGCCACTCGCCGGTGACCATGGGCGCCGGGCCGCCGACCGCCCGCGCCAGCGCGTCAGCCATGTCCAGCACCGTCCGGGGCGTGCCGCTCGCGATGTTGAAGGCCCCGGGCACGTCGCTCTCGAGCGCGAGCACGTTGGCTCGTGCCACGTCGCGCACGTGCACGAAGTCGCGGCGCTGGCCGCCGTCCTCGAACACCCGCGGCGCGTCGCCGGCGGCGAGCGCCGAGCGGAAGATGCTGGCCACGCCCGCGTAGGGTGTGTCGCGCGGCATCCGCGGCCCGTAGACGTTGTGGTAGCGCAGCGCGGTCACCACCGCCCCGGTCTCACGCGCGTACGACGCGCACAGGTGCTCCTGCGCGAGCTTGGTCGCCGCGTACACGTTGCGTGGATCCGGCGCCGCGTCCTCGGGCACGCTCCGGGGCTCCAGTGCCGCGCCGCACAGCGGGCAGGGCGGCTCGTAGCGCCCGGCGTCGAGGTCAGCCGCCGCGCGCGGCCCCGGCCGCACGATCCCGTGGCGCGGACAGGCGTAACGGCCCTCGCCGTAGACCACCATGCTCGAGGCGAGCACGAACCGGCCCGCGAAGCCGCGCGCGGCCAGCGCCCGCAGGAGCACCGCGGTGCCGAGGTCGTTGTGCGCGACGTAGTCCGCGATGTCCCCGATGTCGGTCCCGAGGCCGACCATCGCGGCCTGGTGGCAGACGGCCTCCGCGCCGTCGACGGCCGCGGCGGCCACCTCCGGATCGCGGACGTCCCCCTCGATCCACTCGGCGCGCTCGTCGACGTACGAGGGCCGCTCGCGATGGGCGCCGGCGAGCAGCGCGTCGAGCACGCGGACCTCCTGCCCCGCCTCCAGCAGCGCGTCGACGACGTGCGAGCCGATGAAGCCGGCGCCGCCGGTGACCAGGATCGGTCCAGGCATGGCGCGGCACCGTAGCGGGCCGGTGATCCTCGCGCGCCCGTCGCGCGCACTAGGGGTAATGGGGTCGCATGCCTGACGTCGTCCTGCCCGTGCTCGACGAGCGCGAGGCGCTCCCGTGGGTCCTCGAGCGCATGCCCGCGGGCTACGAGCCGATCGTGGTCGACAACGGCTCGACCGACGGCTCGGGCGAGCTCGCCGCCTCGCTCGGCGCCCAGGTTGTGAGGGAGCCGCAGCCGGGGTTCGGCGCCGCCTGCCACGCGGGCCTGACCGCCGCGCGCGCGGACGTCGTCTGCTTCATGGACAGCGACGCATCCTTCGACCCCCGCGAGCTGCCACGCGTGGCGGACCCCGTCGGCGCCGGCGCGGCGGACCTCGTGCTCGGAGCGCGGAGTGGCGGCCAGCCGCTCCACGCCCTGCTCGCCAACCGCGCGCTGGCGTTCGAGCTGCGGCGCCGCACCGGCGCGCGGCTGACCGACCTGGGGCCGATGCGCGCCGCCCGCCGGGAGGGCCTGCTCGCCCTCGGCATCGAGGACCGGCGCTTCGGCTGGCCGCTGGAGATGGTCCTGCGCGGCGCCCGCGCGGGGTGGCGGATCGAGGAGGTGCCCGTGAGCCATCATCCGCGGGCGGGCCGCTCGAAGGTCACCGGCACGGTGCGGGGCACGCTGCGGGCGGTGCGCGACATGGCATCCGCGCTCGGATGATCCGCGCGGGCGCCCGGCGCGCAGACCGTCCTATGGCCCCGGCACTGCTGGTGATCGCGAAGGCGCCCGTGCCCGGGAGGGTCAAGACCCGCCTCACTCCCCCGTGCACGCCCGAGGAGGCGGCCGCGCTGGCCGGTGCCGCGCTGGCCGATACGCTCGCGGCCGCCGAGGCGGCGCGGGCGCCCGGCCGCCGCGTGCTGGTGCTCGACGGCGCGCCCGGGTCGTGGGTGCCGGACGGCTTCGACGTCATCCCCCAGCGCGGCGACGGGCTGGCCGAGCGGCTGGCCGCCGCGTTCGACGACGCCGGCGGACCGGCGTTCCTCGTCGGCATGGACACCCCGCAGCTCACCCCCGCGCTGCTCGACGCCGGCCTCGAGGCGCTCGACGGCGCCGACGCGGCGTTCGGCGCCGCGCTCGACGGCGGCTACTGGGGGCTCGGGCTCCGCCGCGGCGACCCGGCGGTGTTCCGCGGCGTGCCGATGAGCGAGCCGCAGACGGGCCGCGCCCAGCGCACCCGCCTCGCCGAGCTCGGGCTGCGCACGAGCATGCTGCCCCCTCTGCTCGACGTCGACACGATCGACGACGCCCGCGCCGTGGCCGCTGCCGCCCCCGGCACGCGCTTCGCCGCCCTGCTCGACGAGCTGGAGCGGGCGGCGGCATGACCGCCACCGCCACCGCCACGCGCCCGCTGCCCGCCGACCTGCTCTACGGCCGCCTGCTCGCGACCGCGGCACAGGAGGCGCTCGACGGCGCTCCCGCGCCGCCCGCCCGGCTGCGGCTGGCCGACGGGACGCTCGAGCGGCTGCCGCTCGACCGCTGGCTGGGGCCGATCGACGCGGCCGACGCCGAGGTGCTCGAGCGCGCCGAGGGGCCGGTGATCGACCTCGGCTGCGGGCCGGGCCGCCACGCCGCGGCGCTGCGCCTCGCGGGCACCGGCGCGCTCGGCGTGGACCTCTCCCCCGTCGCGATCTCGATCGCCCGCCGGCGCGGCGCGGCCGCCCTCCTCGGCGACCTGTTCACCGGCGTCCCGCACGCGGGCCGGTGGCGGACGGCGCTCCTGCTCGACGGCAACATCGGCATCGGCGGCGCCCCCGACGCACTCCTGCGCCGCACGCGCGAGCTGCTGGCGCCGGGCGGCTCGGCGCTGGTCGAGCTCGACCCTCCGGGCGCGCCGACGTACCGTACGCGCGTGCGGCTCGAAGCGTCCGGCGTGGTCAGCGACTGGTTCGCCTGGGCGCGGGTGGGCGTCGACGGGATCTCGGCGCTGGCGGGCGCATCCGGCATGCGGGCCGGTGAGCCGTTCGGCGCCGGCGGGCGCTGGTTCGCCGGGCTGCTCGCGCCATGAGGCTCGCGCCACCGCCCGGGCCGTTCCGCCCGGGCTTCTGGCGCTCGCCGCTGCGTGGCCCGTGGCTGACGACAGCGCTCGGCACGGCGCTGCTGCTGCTGGTGACGGTGGTGGCCGTGACCGGGTTCCTCTCCCACGCGGCGTACGAGCCGGACCTGCGCGGGAACGCGATCGTGCCGCGCGACGCCGACCTCCCCCTCACGTTCTTCTCGTGGCCGACGAGCCCCTCGTGGCTGTACGCGGTGACGCAGGGGCTGCATGTGAACGTCGGGCTGGCGGCGGTGCCGGTGCTGCTCGCCAAGCTCTGGTCGGTGATCCCGCGGCTGTTCGCCTGGCCGCCGGTGGAGAGCCCCGCGCAGGCGATCGAGCGGCTGTCGATCGCGCTGCTCGTGTCGAGCGCGATCTTCGAGTTCGTGACCGGGATCATGAACGCGCAGTACTGGTACGCGTTCCACTTCAACTTCGTCATCGCCCACTACTACGGCGCGGTGATCTTCGTCGCCTCGCTGGTGCTCCACGTGGCGGTCAAGAGTTCGGTGATCCTGCGCGCCTACCGCACGCGGGAGTGGCTGAAGCCCCTGCGTGACGACCTCGATCCGCCGACGATGAGCCGGCGCGGCCTGTTCGCGTTCGTGGGAGCCGGGTCGGCGCTGCTGGTGGTGGCGAATGCCGGCGAGACGCTCGGCGGGCCGTTCCGCTCGCTCGCGTTCCTGGCGCCGCGACGGGAGGACTTCCCGGTCAACAAGACCGCCGCCCGGGCCGGGGTGACGCCGGACATGGTGAGCGCGGCGTACCGGCTGCACCTCTCCGACGCCGTCTCGCTGTCGCGCACCGAGCTGCTCGCCCAGCCTCAGCACACGGCGCGCCTGCCGATCGCGTGCGTCGAGGGCTGGACGACCACCCAGGAGTGGACCGGCGTGCGGCTGGCCGACCTCGCGCGGCTGGCGGGCGTCGAGCGACCGGGCGGCGCGTTCGTGCGCTCGCTCCAGCCGGCCGGGATCCTGGCCGAGACGTCGCTCGACGGCGACGCCGTGCGGGATCCTGACGCGCTGCTGGCGCTGAAGGTCAACGGCGCCGACCTCTCGATGGACCACGGGTTCCCGGCGCGCATCATCGTCCCCGCGCTGCCCGGGGTGCACAACACCAAGTGGGTGGCCTCGATCGAGTTCGCGAGCGCCGCATGAGGCGGCTGTACGGCGCCGGCCCGCTCCACCTGCTCGCCCATCTCGCGCTGCTCCCGCTGGCCGGCTGGGCCCTGCTCCAGATCCTCGACGGGCGGTCGGCGGCCCGGATCGTGCTGTGGCTCGTGGCCGCGGCGGTCGTGCATGACCTCGTCGTGCTCCCGCTCTACTCCGGGGCCGACCGCGCCGCGCGGGCGGCGGTCGGCGGCGCCATCAACTACGTGCGGGTCCCCGCGGGGCTGTCCCTGCTCATGCTCGCGGTCTTCTGGGGGACGATCGCCGGACGCGGCGAGGGCGCCTACCGGGCCGTGAGCGGCCTGTCGTTCGAGGGGTATGCGATGCGCTGGCTGCTCGTCAGCGCGGCGCTGTTCGCGGGCTCGGCCGCGCTCTACGGGCTCAGGCGAGGCGGGTCGAAGAGCTGAAGCACCCCGTCCACCTTGCCGGTCACGAACACGCGTCCCGTGGCCGGATCGACGGCGACCGTGTTCGGCTGGCGCACCGCCGGGAACCGCCGCAGCACGCGTGGGCGCGCGCCGCCGGACAGCTCGACGAGCTCGTTCGTGGCGGTCAGGGTCGCCCACAGGCGGGCGCGCACGCGGTCGACCGTGACCCCGTAGGGCGAGCCGAGCAGCGCCACGCGGCGGGTGAGGCGCAGCTCCGGCTTCGTCTCGAACACCAGCAGGCCGTCGCCGACCGTGTCGGCGACGTAGAACCGCCCCTGGCTGCCCGCGATCACGTGGGTCGGCCCGGCTCCCGCGGGCGCGCTGCCGAGGCGCTGGAGCGTCTCGGTGTCGTAGACCTCGACGACCCGCTCGCGCACCGACACCACCGCCACCGCGCGGCCGTCGTCGATCGGCGCGAGCCCGCCGGGCTGCGTGGCGATCGGGACGCTCCGCACCCGCTCGCCGTCGATCACCGACAGCGTGTTGCCCCGCTCGTCGCCGACGAAGACGCGCCCGCCCGCCTGCGTCGCGTCGTGCGGGAACATGCCGACGGACACCGAGTCGGCGGCGCCGCCCGGCAGGGCCACGCGCGTGAGCGCGTCGGCGCGCTCCGCGGGGACGAGGACCGGACCGCCGGCGCCGGCGAGCTGCAGATGCCGCGGTGCCCCGGGCAGCCGTACCCGCTCGGCCACGTCACCGGTGCGCCCGTCCACGAGCGCCAGCTGGTCCGGCTCGCGCAGCCCGACCGCCACGAGCCCCGTCGCCGGGTCGGCCACCACGCCTTCTGGCTTGGATCCGACTGGCACGACGCGCCCCGCCGGCCGCTCCGTCAGCGGCGGCGCGGAAGCCGGCTCGGCCGCCGGCGGGAGGTCGCCCACGAACGTCGCCGAGCCGCACCCGGCAGCGCCCGCCACCAGGAAGAGCGTGAGGATCGTGGCGCCCCGTGCGATCGTGCGGAGGATGGCAGGGGTGCGTGAGGGGATCGCGCCAAGCGCGGGGCGGGCGTTGCCGTGGGTGGCGGCGGGCGTCGCCGGGGCCACGGTGGCCGTCGGCCTGTACGTGCGGCGAGCCACCGACACGCCGCTCGGGGTCCCCTATCCCCCGGCCCTCGGCACCTGGCAGCCCGAGGCGGACCCCCTCCTGGTCATCACGCTGGCGTGCTTCGCGGCGGCGGTGCTCCTCGCTCCCCGGCTGCTCGCGATCGGCGCGTGGGCGTTCGCGGCCGCGGCGTTCGGGCTCACGCTCGTCCTGCGCCTCGCGCTCGCCGCCGGCGCGGGCGGAACCGGGCGCTGGAGCGCTGTGTTCGATCCCGAGCGCTCGTTCGAGGCCAAGCACGAGTACCTGGCGGCGCTGGGAGCGCTCGACTACGGCCCGGGCTTCTTCCTCGACCGCTTCGCCGAGTTGGTGCCGTCGCTCCCCGTCCACGCGGCCGGCCACCCGCCGGGCCTGCTGCTCACACTGCACTACCTGGGGATCGACTCGGCGGGCGGGATGGCGGCGCTGTGCATCGGCGTCGGGGCGCTCAGCGGCCCGCTCGCCTACGGCCTTGGGCGCCAGGTGCTCGACGAGCGCGGCGCGCGGATCGCCGCCCTGCTGCTCGCCTTCGCGCCCGGGGCGCTGCTGTACGGCGCGACCTCGGCCGACGCCGTGTTCCTCACGCTCGGGCTGCTCGCCGCCTGGCCGCTCGCCGCCCGCTCCTGGGTCGCCCGTGCGGCGGGCGCGGTGGTGCTGGCCGCCGCCTCGTTCTTCGCCTGGTCGCTGCTCGCCGTCGGCGCCTGGGCGGCGATCGTGGCGCTGCGGCGCGAGGGCTGGCGCACGGCGCTCGCCCTCTCCGCCGTGTGCGGCGCCGCGCTCGTCGCGTTCTACGCGCTCCTGCACGCCGGCACCGGCTTCGACCCGATCGGGACCATCCGCGCCACCGAGGACGTCTACCGCGCCGGCATCGCCACGCTGCGCCCGTACTGGTACTGGCTGTTCGGCTCCCCGGTCGCCTTCCTGGTCGTCCTCGGCCTGCCGATCTCGTGGCTCGCCCTGCGCGCGCTGACCACCGGGCGCACGCTCGCGCTCGCGATCTTCGCCGTCATCGCCGTCGCCGCCGTCGCCGGGTTCACCAAGGCCGAGACGGAGCGGATCTGGCTCTTCCTCGCCCCCTTCGTCTGCCTGGCGGCGGCCGAGGAGCATGTCGCTCTCCGCCCGGTCCTCGCCGCCCTCGCGGTCCAAGCCGTCGCCTACGAGCTGCTGTTCGACACCGTCTGGTGAGCGGCGGCGGCGACGGCTCGGAGGATCTCCTCGCGATCGGCGGTCTTGGCGACGTACGCGGCGGCGCCGGCCTGGAGGCCCGCCCGCACGAGCGGCTCGTCGGAGAAGGCCGAAAGGAGGACCACCGGGACGGGCGGGCCGTGGCGCGCCAGCGCGCCGACGACGTCGATGCCGTGCAGCCCCGGCATGTTGATGTCGACCACCGCCACGTCCGGCACATGCCGGCGGATGAGGTCGAGCGCGGTCGAGCCGTCGCCCGCCTCCGCCAGGACGATCTCACCGGCCGCCTCGAGCGCCCGGACGATCCCCTGGCGGTACTGCGGATGGTCGTCGGCGACGATCACCCGCAACGGCGCGCGCGACATCAGAACGGGATCGACGTGACGGCTTGCGGCTGTCGCGGATCGTGGATCAGGAGCTCGAAGACGCCGTTGCGGTACTCCCAGGCGGGCACGCGGAAGAGCAAGAGCCGGCCCCCGGCGGCCAGGTTGTCGTCCGCGGGGGTGCCGGCGCGCGGGTCGCGGGCCCCCGGCTCGAGCCTGACCGGCCGGTAGGCGTAGCGGTTCGCGGCCGGCAGCCGCAGAGGCCGGTAGACGTGCTGGGCGTCATCGCGAAGCTCGATGCGTGCTGCGGTCGGCAGCGCGCGGTGCGACGCGTTGGTCAGCGACACGAACGCCCCGAAGAGGACCTGTCCGGCGCGAGGGCGGCGGTCCTTGGCGGGAGCCTTGCTGAGGATGCGGGCGTCGACCGGGTTCGAGGGATCGATGCGGCGGCCGAGCACGGCCTCGTACCGCACCCCAGCGATCGTGTCCGCGCTGTAGTCGGGCCGCACCGACGTGGCGGGCCTCGCTTCGGCGGTCAGCAGCGCCGCGACGCCGAGGAGCGTCGCGGCACAGCACCAGAAGACCAGCCGGGTCCAGCGTCCGATAGTCATTGCGTCACGCCCCGGGCCGGCGCGTTCCCCACGACGACCGTGACGTCGCGCCGGTGTCCGGCCCGCACGACGCGCAGGACGATCCGGTCGCCGGGCTGGTGGCGCGCGACGGCCTCGCCGAGCTGCGTCGGGGTTCGTGACCGCCTTGCCGTCGAGAGCGACGATCGCGTCGCCGCCGTGCGGGAGCACGGTGCCGTCGGGCGCGGTCCGCCGGGTGGCGGCGGCGATCCCGGCGCGAGCCGCCGGTCCGCCCCGCACCACTCCGACGACGAGGACGCCGTGGGCGGGCAGACTGCGGTCGGCCTGCCTGAGCGTGGAGTCGATCGGGGAGAGCTGGATCCCGACCCACGGGTGCGAGGCGCGCCCGTGGGCGATCAGCTGCTGTGCGACGGCGTTCGCGGTGTCGCTGGGCACCGCGAATCCGACGCCGACGTTCGCGTCGACCGTCCCGCCCTCGATCTGGGAGGTGACGCCGATGACGTGACCCGCGGCGTCGAGCAGGGGGCCGCCGGAGTTGCCGTGGTTGATCGCCGCGTCGGTCTGGATCGCGCCCGGGATGGTCAGCCCGTTCGGCGCCTGGATGTCGCGGCCCGTCGCGCTGACGATCCCGGCCGTCATCGTCCGGTCGAGCCCGAACGGGTTGCCGATCGCGTAGACCGGGTCCCCCGGATGGATGTCACTCGAACGGTCGAACCCGAGCGCCCGCAGGCCGTCGGGAAGGCTGTCGAGCCGGATCACCGCGAGGTCGGTGGACGGGTCGGCGCCCACGACGTGGGCCGGATACGACGCGCCGCCCGTGAAGCCGACGCGGACGTTCGTCGCGCCGCTGATGACGTGGTCGTTCGTGACGATGTCGCCGCGGCGGTCGATCACGAACCCCGAGCCGAGCGACTGGACCTTCCGGCTCTCAGGCGGCAGGAACGGGTCCGGTTGGGACTCCTGGGTACTGGTCGCCGTGATGACGACCACGGCGGGCGCGTCGCGCCGGTAGACGCCGGATGCGAGGGCGCGCGGGGCGACGGTGCGCAACGCCGGCGCGGCGCTCGCTCCGTCGGAGCCGTCGGCGGCGATCGCGATGGCGCCGCCCGCAACTCCGGCGACGATGGCGATGATGACTGCGGTGGCGAGTGTGCGCGTCATGCTGCTGTCTCCTGTGGGTGGCAAGAACGAGGGGCTCATCGACGGTCATGGGACGACCAGCGAGGCCACGGACCGTCGGGGTCACTGTCGCCGTCGTCGTCGCCGAGCATGTGAGACACGACGGCGATGACGCCGATCGCGATGAGGACGACGAGCCCGATGAGGGCGCCGTCGAGAAGGGTCATCGGAAACCTCGGTCCGGTCGGGTGGTGGTGGGAACAGACTCGTCCGCCCGCGCCGCTGCGGCGATCGGCCAGGGCGCCGATTCTGGGGCGGACAGGCGCCTCCCCCGATCGGGTGACCGTCAGTTGGGCTCGGCGAGCGGCAGCACCACGGTGACGGTGGTGCCGCGACCGGCGCTGCTCTCGACGGCGACGTCGCCGCCGACGGCGCGCACCCGCTCGGTCGCCGCCGCCAGGCCGATGTGCCCCTCGTCGAGCGCCTGCTCGAGCCGGCGGTGCGGGAGCCCGATCCCGTCGTCGGCGACCGTCACCCGCAGTCCCTGTGCATCGGCGGTGACGTCGACGGTGAGGTTCGCGGCGCTCGCGTGCTTGGCCGCGTTGGACACCAGCTCGCGGACGGTGGCGATCACGAGGTCGTCATGGACGCCCGCGGCGGTCTGGTCGACGGTGACGTGGGCGCGGAAGCCGCCGCGGCGCTCGGCACTCCGCGCGATGCTCTCGAGCGCCGCCGGCAGCCCGGCGCGCTCGAGCCCGAGCGGATGCATCGACAGCACCTCGCGGCGGAGCTGGTCGCTGGTGTCGTCGAGCGCCTGGCGGGCGCGGTCCGCCGCACCGGGCACGCCGCGCTCGGCGTCGGCCACCTCCTGGCGGGCGAGCAGGACGTTCTGGATCGCATGGTCGTGCAGCGCCTCGGCAAGCCGCCGGCGCTCCCTGGCCTCGGCGTCGAGCGCCTGCCGGACCAACCGGCGGCGCGCCTCGGCCAGCGCCGCCAGCCGCCGCTCCCGCCTCCGGAACAGGGCGGAGAGCATGACCGCTCCGGCCCCGACCCAGAGCAGCGCCAGGCCCTGCTCGGCGATGAAGTCGAGGTCGTCGGGCACGTCCGTGCGGGGATGGGGCACCGCGACGAGGAGGTACGTCGCCAGCGCGACCGCGAGCCAGCCCGCCGTGCCGCGGGGTGACAGCCGCAGGGCGGCGGCGATCGGCATCACGTAGAACGCGAAGCGCAGCGGCGAGTCCGCGCCACCCGAGACGTAGACGAGCGCGGCCGTCCACCCGAGGTCGGCCACGGCCTGCGGTGCCGCCGGTAGGCGCCGAGGCGAGAACAGGCTGATCGCGAGCAGCGCCACCGCGTACGCGGCGAAGGTCCCGAGCACCGCCGTGTACGGCCCGTGGCGCTGCCCCGCCTCGACCACGACCAGCGCGATCGGCACGAGCGCCAGCCGCAGGAGCGCGACGCCTCGGTTCGTGGCGGCAGCCTCCGGCGCCGTGGCGCTGAGGTCGCCGGCCCCGTTCACTCGAGCAGGCCCCGGCGCATCGCCTCGGCGACGCATGCGGCACGGTCCGACACGCCGAGCTTCTCGTACAGGTGGCCGATATGGGTCTTGACCGTGGCGGTGGACAGGAACAGCTGCCTGCCGATCGCCGGCGCGGTCAGTCCGTCGGCGATCAGGTGCAGGACCTCGGTCTCCCGCGGCGTGAGCACCGGACGCGAGTCGGCGACGCCGCGCGCCCTGACCTCGTCGAGCAGCCCGGTCTGGAGGCCCGGGGCGAGCACGGTCTCGCCTCGCGCGATCGCCGCGACCGCATCGCAGACGGCCGTGCGGTCGGCGTTCTTGGAGATGTACCCGGCGGCGCCGGCGGACACGGCCTCGAAGACCAGCGGGCCCTCCACGGATGCGGAGAGGATCAGCACCCGCGTCGGCAGCCCGTCGCGCCGCACCGCGTTGAGCACCTCGAGCCCGTCGAGGTCGGGAAGGCGCAGGTCGAGCACGGCGACCGCGGGCGCCAGCTCGCGGATGCGCTCGAGCGCCTCGCGGCCGTCCGCGACCTCCGCCACCAGCTCCAGGTCCGGGCGCGCGCGGATCGCACGGCCGATCCCGTCCCGGAACAGCGGATGGTCGTCGGCGATCAGCACGGTGACGCGGGGCGGTGCCATGGGCCCCGCGGTTCTACCACGCGCGCAGAGCGCCGCGGGCGTCCGTCATCACTCGATCGCCCGATGCGCGGGTCGTCCGCGCGTTGCGGCGACCGGCCGATTGGTCGTGCCCGGTCCGAGCGCGATGGTGCGACACCGTGATGTCTATTGCTGCCGAAAACCGCAAATGGTGGACGCTCGGGGCCGTCGCCTTCGGGCTGTTCATGATCATGCTCGACAACACGATCGTGAATGTGGCGCTGCCCACGATCCAGCGCGACCTCGGAGCCGGCCTCTCTCAGCTCGAGTGGATCGTGTCCGGCTACGCGCTCACGTTCGCCGCCTTCATGCTCACCGGCGGCAAGCTGGCGGACCTGTTCGGGCGCCGGCGGGTCTTCGTCGCCGGCCTCGCCGTGTTCAGCGGCTCCTCGCTCGCCTGCGCGCTGGCGCCGACCGCCGGGTTCCTGATCGGCGCGCGCGTCGTCCAGGGCGCCGGCGCCGCGCTCATGAACCCCGCGACGCTCTCGATCATCTCGGCCACCTTCCCGCCGCGCCAGCGTGGGACCGCGATCGGCATCTGGGCCGGCGTCTCCGCGCTGGCGCTGGCCATCGGCCCGCTCGTCGGCGGCCTGCTCACCGAGCACGTCGGCTGGAGCGCGATCTTCTACGTCAACGTCCCGATCGGCGTCCTCGCGATCGCGGCGAGCCTGCTCCTGATCGACGAGTCGAGGGACACGAGCGCTGGGCAGCGTCCCGACGTGCCCGGGCTCCTCGCGTCCGCCGTCGGGCTGCTTGCCGTCACCTACGGGCTGATCGAGGCCAACGGCTACGGGTGGGGGTCGGTCCGCATCGTCGGAGCGTTCGTGGTCGCCGCCGTCGCGCTCACCGCGTTCGTGCTGCTCGAGCGCCACCAGCGGGTGCCGATGCTCGACCTGCGCCTCTTCCGTGATCGCACCTTCGCCGGCGCCAACCTCCTGCTGCTGCTCGTCGCGCTGGCGATGTTCGGCGTCTTCTTCTTCCTCTCGCTCTACATGCAGAACATCCTCCGCTACTCGCCCGTCGAGGCGGGTGCCGCGTTCTTGCCGATGACCCTGCTGATCATCGTCGTCGCCCCGCTCGCCGGGCGGCTCTCGGATCGCCTCGGCGCGCGCTGGCTGCTCACGGGCGGCATGACGCTCGTGGCGGCGCAGCTCCTGTACTTCTCGCGCCTCGGGCTCGACGAGAGCTACTCGAGCCTCGTGCCCGGCATGCTGCTCGGCGGAGCCGGCATGGGCGCGGCGATGGCGCCGGCCACCGCCGCCGGTCTCAGCGGCGTTCCGGTCGACAAGGCCGGGGTCGGCTCGGCGGTGCTGAACTCGTCGCGCCAGCTCGGAGGCTCGATCGGCATCGCGCTCATGGGCGCGATCGTGACCCACGAGATCGGCGGCCGCGCGACGGCGGCGGCGTTCGTGCACGGGCTCTCCGTGGCACTCGAAGTGGCCGCCGCGATCGCCGTCGTGGCAGCGATCGTGGCCGCCGCGCTGGTGCGCCCGCACCTCGACCTCGGCGCGCTGCCCGCTCCTGCCGCGAGCGCCGAAGGCCGGGTGTGACGGCCATGGTCGCGATCCACGTGGCAGGCCTCCGCAAGTCATACGGCGGCGAGGTCCATGCGCTCGACGGCGTCGACCTCGAGGTCCGGCAGGGCGAGCTGCTCGCCCTGCTCGGGCCGAACGGCGCCGGCAAGACGACGCTCGTCGAGATCCTCGAGGGCCACCGCGGCCACGACGGCGGCGACGTGCGCGTGCTCGGCTTCGATCCGAGCCGCCGCGAGCGCGAGTTCCGCGCGCGGATCGGCATCGTCCTCCAGGAGGAGGGTCTCGATCCCAGCATCACCGTGCGCGAGGCGATCGAGCTCTACGGCGCGGCGTATCCCCACCCGCGCCCGGCCGACGAGGTCGCCGACCTCGTCGGGCTCGGCGATCGCGGCGGCGCCAGAGTGAAGACCCTGTCGGGCGGCCAGCGACGGCGGCTCGACCTCGCGCTGGGGATCGCCGGTGACCCCGAGCTGCTGTTCCTCGACGAGCCGACGACCGGCTTCGACCCTGCGGCGCGCCGCCAGGCGTGGGACCTCATCGCACGGCTGCGCGCGCTCGGGAAGACGATCCTGCTCACGACCCACTACATGGACGAGGCCCAGCACCTCGCGGACCGCGTGGTCGTCCTGGCGCACGGCAAGGTGATCGCCGACGGCACCACCGACACCATCGGGCGGGACATCGGCGAGGGGGCGGTCGTCGCGTTCCGGCTCCCCGACGGCACGGCGGTCGACGACCTGCCGCTCCCTCCCGGCGCCGACCTCGAACGCGACGAGGGGCGCCGTCTCGTCCTGCACACGGCGACGCCCACCCGCGACCTCGCGCCGCTGTTCGCCTGGGCGGCCGCGCGCGACACCGAGCTCGAGGCGCTGACGATCAGCCGTCCCAGCCTCGAGGACGTCTACCTCCAGCTCACCGAGGAGGCCGCATGAGCGTCCCCACCCCCCGCGATCTCTCGCTGCTGCGCCGCTGGGTGGCCGCCCGCGTCCGCCTGACCCTGCGGGACCGGCGCACGCTGATCTTCACGTTCGCCTTCCCCCTGGTCCTCGTGACGATGTTCAACGCGCTCTTCAGCGGCCAGGACGTCGCCGCGATGGGCGACGCCGGCGGCAAGGTGCCGTTCGCGCAGTTCTACACCCCGTCGATCGGCATCTTCGCGCTGGCCTCGGCGTGCTACACGGGCGTCGCGCTCGGCATCGCGACCGCCCGCGACACCGGGCTGCTCAAGCGGGTGCGCGGCACTCCGCTGCCGATGTCGGTCTACCTGGGCTCCTGGCTCACCGCCTCGGCGCTCACGGGGATCGCCGCCGTCGTGCTCCTCTTCGCGGTCGTCCGTGCCGGCGTACGGCGTGCAGATCTACGCACGCACCCTGCCGGCGGCGGTGGTCACCCTCGCGCTCGGAGCGGCGACGCTGGCCGCTCTCGGCCTCGCGATCGCAAGCCTCGCGCGCACCGCCGACCAGGCGATGCCGCTGGCGCAGCTGACGTTCCTGCCGCTCTCGTTCATCTCGGGCATCTTCTTCCCGCTCGAAGGCGCGCCCGACTGGGTCATCCACGTCGCCCACGCCTTTCCGCTCTTCCACATCGTCAACGCGTTCGACGCCTGCTTCGCACCGCAGACCCCGGGAGGCGGCTGGTCGCCCCACGATCTTGCCGCGATCGCCGTCTGGGGCGTGGCCGGGCTTGCCGTGGCCGTCCGCCGCCTGCGGGCCGAGCCGGTGGTCGAGGGCGGCGGCCACCCGCGGTGGTCTAGGCTCAGCGCATGACCCGCGAACAGGCCGAAGCGCGTGCCGCCGAGCTCAACCGCGAGCATCCCGACCGCCATGCGGCGCGGTGGGTCGCGCGGGAGCGGGATGGTGCGTGGGAGGTCGCGCGGATCTCGCTCCCCGCGGGCATGCGGATCGATCCGGTGAGCGAGACCGTCGAGTCGAAGCCGAAGCCTCCGCAGGCCGACGATCCGCGCCCGGCGTTCGAGCGCAACGTCGGCGGCCCGTACGGGCCGGTCTGACGGTCAGGCGCCGGCAGCGAGCGCGACCACGCCGACCAGCGTGACCAGCACGCCGGCGTCCTGGGCGCGCGTGAGGCGCTCGTGCAGCAGCGCCCGCGCCAGCAGCACGGTGACGGCCGGATAGAGGGCGCCGAGCACTCCCACCACGCTCAGCAGCCCGCGCCCGGTGGCGAGCACGAACAGCATGTTGGCGAGCAGGTCGAGGAGGCCGATGGCGGCGATCGCGCCGAGGGCGCGGGGCGCCGTCGGCAGCGGCGGCCGGCGAACCGCGCACGCGACCACGAGGAGGAGCACCTCGGGCGCGCGGGCGGCGAGCAGCACCCACGCGACGTCGGCCCGCTCCTCCGCCCGGTCCATTCCCACGAAGAACGAGCCGAAGCCCACCGCGGCGACGAGCGCGAGGAGCACGGCGGTGCGGTTCGTGCGGCGTGCCTCGGCGTCGGCGTCCGCGGCCTCGCGCGCCGCGAGCATGACGCCGATGAGGGCCAGCGCCATGCCGGCGAGCTGCACGGCCCGGGGCCGCTCCCCCGAGACCAGCCCGACGACCACGGGAACCGCCGCCCCGGTGGCCGACAGCGGAGCGACGATGCTCATCGTCCCGATCGACAGCGCCCGGTAGAACGCGGTCAGGGCGAGGATGCCGAGCACCCCCGAGCCGGCGGCCCACGCCGTCGCCGCCGCGTCGTGCTCGGTCGGCACGCCGGCCGCGACCGCCACGAGGAGCACGGCGAGCGCGACGGCCTGTGAGAGCACGAGGACGGCAAAGAGAGCGTGGCGCCGGCTCTGCACGCCCCCGAGGAAGTCCGCCAGCCCCCACGAGACCGAGGAGGCGAGGGCGAGCAGGGCGGCCAGCATGGCCCGCCAGGCTAGTGGGGTCGCGTCGGCGCCCTCAGTTGTGGTGCTGGCCGGCCAGCGCCTTCTCGAGCCAGTGGTCCGCGAACGGCTCGTCGTTGAACGCGGGCACCTCGATCCAGCCGGCCGAGCGGTAGAGGGCGAGCGCCTCCGACAGCACCGAGCTGGTCTCGATGTGCGCGACGCGCGCGCCGCCGGCCAGGGCGCAGGCCTCGAGCGTCTCCAGCAGTCGCCGGCCCAGGCCGAGCCCGCGGGCTGCCGGGGCGATCCACATCCGCTTGATCTCGGCGGGCGCGCCGCCGTGGTGCTTGACCGCGCCGCAGCCGATCGGCTCGCCATGCAGGTACGCGACCAAGAACTCCCCGGCCGGCGGCCGGACCTCGTGTGGCAGCGCGGTCGCGCCGACCGTGGGGTCGAAGCCGCGCTCCGAGCGTCGGTTGAGCTCGGCGACGTACTCGGCGAGGCAGTACTGCGCATCCGGATGCTCGGGATCGACACCCTCGATCTCCACGCTCCCCGCGGTCATGAGCCGCTCCACCTCGCGCATCGCGGCGACCAACCGGTCCTGCTGCGGCGAGCTGAGGGGCTCGAGCAGCGAGCGCGCGAGCTGGTTGGAGCGATCGTCGAGCGCGGCGCGCTCGGCACGGCCCGCCGCGGTGAGGCGCGCCACCCGGATCCGCCGGTCGCTCTCGCTCGCCTCCACCTCGACCAGCCCGTCGGCCTCCAGCGAGCGCAGGAGGCGGCTGAGATAGCCCGAGTCGAGCCCCAGCCGCGACCGCAGCAGCCGCACCTCGCAGCCGTCGAGCCCGATCTCCCACAGCAGCCGCGCCTCGCCGAGCGGCCGCTCGAGGCCGAGGAAGCGGTCGTTGAGCGCGCCGACCCGCTCGGTCACCGTGCGGTTGAAGCGGCGGACCTGGTCGACCATCGCCTCGGTCATTCTCTGACCTTAGTCAGTCAACGTGACTGCGGCAACTTCACCGACTTGCGCCGGGCGGGAGCCGACGGCGGCGGCACGACCGGCCCGATGTCGCCGTCCGGCGCCTCGTCGAGGTCGACCATCACCGGCGCATGGTCGCTCGGTCCGCTGCCCTTGCGCGCCTGCCGGTCGATCCACGCGGCGCGGACCCGGTCGGCCACCGGCCCGCTGGCCAGCACGAGGTCGATCCGCATCCCGAGATCCTGGTGGAACATCCCCGCCCGGTAGTCCCAGTAGCTGAAGACCCGCTCGTTCGGCCAGCGGTCGCGCACCACGTCGTGCAGCCCGAGCGCCTGGAGCTCGGCCAGCGCCGCCCGCTCGGGCGCGGTGACGTGGGTCTGGCCGACGTAGGCGGCGGGATCGAACACGTCGTCGTCGGTGGGCGCGATGTTCATGTCGCCGCAGACGACCGCCGCCTCCGGCCCGGCCGCGACCATCTCGCGCAGCGACTCGAGCCACGCCAGCTTGTACGCGTAGTGCTCGGAGCCGGGCATGCGCCCGTTCGGCACGTAGACCGACGTGACGCGGATCCCGCCGCAGGTGGCGGAGATCGCTCGCGCCTCGGGATGCGGGAAGCCCGGTGCGCCTTCGAGGCCCGCCGTGACGTCCTCCAGCCCCACGCGCGAGAGGATCGCCACGCCGTTCCACGTCGGCTCACCGTGCGCGGCGACCTCGTATCCGCGCTCGACGAGCGCGTCGCCGAGCAGGTCGTGGAAGGCGTCGTCGGCGAGCTTGGTCTCCTGGAGGCAGACGACGTCGGGCCGGCGCTCGTCCAGCCACGGCAGCAGCCGGGGCACGCGCTGCTTGACCGAGTTCACGTTCCAGGTCGCGATGCGCACCCACACCACGCTACCGACCAAGCTACGGTCAGCTCATGGCCGGCGACGAGGAGATGCTCGAGCTCGACGGGCGCGAGGTCA
The DNA here is from genome assembly GCA_963730535.1 of uncultured Solirubrobacteraceae bacterium. Taxonomy (GTDB): domain Bacteria; phylum Actinomycetota; class Thermoleophilia; order Solirubrobacterales; family Solirubrobacteraceae; genus DASSUW01. The sequence goes on along the minus strand of CAVSRU010000005.1, from coordinate 283,820 downwards.
GGCTGTCGAGCCCGGGCAAGGTGCTGTTCGGCGAGCGCGGCGAGACCAAGCGCGACCTCGTCGAGTACTACCTGCGCGTGGCCGAGCCGCTGCTGCGGACGATGGGCGGGCGGCCGGTGCTGATGCAGCGCTTCCCGCAAGGCGCGGGAGGCCCGTCGTTCTTCCAGAAGCGGGTGCCGAAGAACGCGCCCGAGTGGCTGCAGACGACGACGGTGACGACCGTCAACGGCACGCCGTCGCGCGCGCTGGTGATCGCCGACCGCGCGCATGTCGCCTGGGCGGTCAACCTCGGCTGCCTGGGCTTCCACGTCTGGCCCTACCGCGCGGACGACCCGGCGCACTGCGACGAGCTCCGCCTCGATCTCGACCCGCAGCCCGGCACCGACTTCTCCGACGTGCGCCGCGCGGCCGCCGAGGTCAAGGCGCTGCTCGACGAGCTCGGCATCGTCGGCTACCCCAAGACGACCGGCAACCGCGGGCTGCACGTCTACGTCCGCCTGAAGCCGCGCTGGGACTCCTACGCGGTGCGCGCCGCCGCGGTCGCGATGGCCCGGGAGCTCGAGCGCCGCCGCCCCGACGTCCTCACGGCGGCGTGGTGGAAGGAGGAGCGCGGCGAGCGGATCTTCGTCGACTACAACCAGAACGCCCCGCACAAGACCGTGTTCGGCGCCTGGGCGGCGCGCGACCGGCCGGGCGGCCAGGTCTCCGCTCCGCTGCGCTGGGAGGAGGTCTTCGAGCTGCACCCGGACGAGCTGACGCTCGCGACGGTCCCCGACCGCCTCGACCGCCTCGGCGACCCGTGGGAGGACATCGACGAGGCCCCGCAGTCGCTCGAGCCGCTGCTCGCCATGCACGAGCGCGACCGCGAGAACGGCCTCCTCGACGCGCCGTGGCCGCCGGTCTACCCCAAGATGCCCGACGAGCCCCCGCGGGTCGCGCCGAGCCGCGCCCGCAAGGCGCCGCCCGGCGACCCCGGGGACTCGGCCTCAGCGTGACGCGCCGAACTCCTCGATGCCGATGACGGGTCGTACCGTGCGCTCGAGCTGGCCGTCGGCGAACGCTCGGCGGAGGACGTCGCCGCCCAGCTCGTTGCCCAGCGCGCCCATGATCATCCCCTGGTCGAGCGAGAGGTAGAAGTCCGAGACGCGCTTGGACTGGACGTTCACGCTGTCGCGGAAGCCCCAGGGGCCGTAGAGGCCGGGGAAGTCGCGGGCGAGGCGCCGCAGGTTCGCGCGCGCGCCCTGTGGCCTATAGGGCAGTGCGAGGAACGCCGCGTGTGGCGTGACGACGCCGTTCGTGTAGGCCGAGGGCGGCGGGTCGGGCTGGGCCGGCCGCCCGTCCGGGCAGCCGGGGTAGCCGTGGTCGACGAGCGTGCGGTCCTCGTTGGAGGGGTTGCCGTTCGGGTCGAGGCCGACGGCGTCGACGCCGTAGACGGAGTACCCGCCCTCGGGGATGTTGGCCGGGGAGAAGCCCCAGTATCCGTAGCCGGCGTCCAGGAGACCGTGCAGCATCTGCGCCCGCACCGTGAGCGGGTGGTTCACCCGCCAGCTCCGCGGTGCCCAGTCGGACTCGGGCACGAAGAGGTCGACCATCAGCGCCTCGAACATGCTGCCGCCCCACGACGGCACGACCAGCGAGCCGCGGTACGGGTAGGCGCCCTCGAAGACGTTGACGCCGTAGTAGGTACGGGTCACACCGACCGGGCGGGTCTCCTGCCAGCCCCAGTCGCAGCCGTCCGGGAACGTCCGCCACCGCTGGAAGTACGTCTTCGGTGGCAGCTGGCCACGCGAGATGCCGATGTAGTCGACGATCCGGCTCTCGCTGACGGCGGTGTCGTAGCAGCAGGGCGAGAGCGCCGGATCGGTCGGGGCGGCGGGGTCGATGTGGAAGCGCACGAGATTGCGCTCGGGGACGTAGTAGACGCCGAAGTCCATCGAGCGGTAGAGGGCTCCCGCGCGCCGCGAGAGCTTGGGCACGCTGTTCTGGACGACGCGCAGCCCGACGGCCAGCCAGCCGTTGTCGACCGATGACAGCCAGTTGCGGAAGGTGTTCGGCGCGTTGGGGTCGCGCTCGCGGTCCGGCGGCCAGTAGGTCAGCTTCTCGCCGGTGCGATGGTCGTACCAGTTGAAGTACTGGCCGCCCATGGATCGCTCCATGCCCTCGAGCGTGCCGAGCGTGCGTGAAGCCCGGGTCACGAGCTCGCGCCGGCTGATGAAGCCGAGGCGTTGCGCGACGACCGCGCTCCACAGGTAGGCGCCGATGTTGGTCGTCGACGTCTGCACGCTGCGCACGCCGTCCTGCCGCAGCGAGTCGGCCGGGAGGCCGGAATCGCGCGTCGGTCATCGCCACGAACGACGCCCAGGTGCCACGCGCGTAGTCGCGCAGGTCGTCGTCGTGGGAGCCGCGCGCAGACGCCGTCGCGACGGGGACCAGCAGCAGCAGCGCTGCGAGCGCCGCAATCGACCTGAGCCGCATGGGGGCCTCCCTAGGCCATCGGTGGTGTGGGTTCGGTACCCCGCTCACGCGTGAGAAACCGTCGGCCTGCGTCCGACGTCAGATCGGGAACGTTGTCGCGAGCGGAGTAGACGGCGTCCGCGGGTGCGGCCATCACGCGCTCGGCCATCTCGGCCTTGAGGATGGTGAGCCGCCTCTCCTGCTCGCGCGTGCGCGGATCGGTTCGCACGAGGTCGATGAACTCGTCACGTGACAAACCCGTCCCGCACCGCGAGCGTCACCTCCCGGTCCCGGTCCGGCACGAAGACGAAGCGCTCGGCTGCTCGTCCGCGCTCGGGGCGGGCCAGCGTGAGGTCGACCGCGTAGCGCTCACCGGTCACCGCGCGGAGGACCAGCTCGAACGCGTCGCGCGCCCCGGGGCCGCCGAAGGCGGTGCGGACCGTGATCGCGCGCCGTTCGGGCACGCCGTCCGGCGCCAGCAGCGGCAGGCCCGTTCGAGCGCCTTGTACGCATGCGCACCCCGCCCGGCGACCCCGGTCCGTGGTAGCGCATGAGGTCCGCGAAGGAGAACTCCAGCCGGACACCCTGGTCGGCGACCGCAAGCGTCACGCGAGGAAGCCCAGCACCTCGGAGAGGAATAGCTCCGGGGCGGTGTCCATCGCGGTGTGCCGCTGCCCCGCGCAGCACGGCGGTCCGGCACCGCCGGCAGCGCGTCGCGGAGGGCCTGCCTCGGCCGCCTTGAACGGCGCGGCGCTGTCCCTCCCTCCAGCAGCAGGTCGGCACGCCGACGCCCCGCACGCGTCCTGCATCGAAGCGGTACTCACCGCTGCCCGCTCCTCCCTGGATGGTGCGCGACGTCGAGCCACGCCTCCCATGCGGAAGCGCCGCATCGCCTCCACCTGCTGATCGGTGACCCCCGCCACCTCCCGCATGAAGAACGCGACCAACTCGTCGCGCTCGCCGCATCAGCCCCTGCAACCGGTGGACACCTCGGCGGGACGCGAGGAATCCCTCCGCTCGTAGAGGACGAGCTTCGCGATGTCGTCGGTGCGCGCCCCTCGAGCGCGCAGATCCCACCGTAGAATGGCCGAGCACGGCCGTCCCCGGCCCCGCCCATCCGCGACCGCGGCCACGTCCTCGTACTCGCGTTCGATCGCGTAGGCTCCCCGTCACCGCTCCCGCCGCACCACGCCATCATGCGAAACGCAAATGCTCCGCCACGCAACGATCTCCCCAGCGCGTTCCGCCCCGCCTACAAAGCCCCGTCCCCTGCTCCCACACGCATCGCCTCCTCCCTCAGCACACTAGGGACTTCGCGGCGACTCGTGCTCCGTCGCCCGTGTCAGTGGGGCAGCCAGGCCTCGTCGTCGGCGAGCAGCTCGCGGACGTGCGAAGGGAGCTGGCCGGCGATCACGTCGGCCAGCGACACCTGCTCGAGCACGGAGCGCAGCGACGCGCGGACGGCGATCCAGACGTCTCGCATCGGCTCGGCGACGCCTTCGAAGTCGAGCGACTCGGGGCGCACCCCGCTGACGCCGGCGAGCGGGCCGTCGATGGCGCGGATGACGTCGGCGAGCGTGATCTCCTCCGGCGGGCGCGCCAGCCGGTAGCCGCCGTCGGCGCCCCGGCGGCTCTCGACCAGGCCCGCGTGGCGGACCTGCATGAGGATGTTCTCCAGGAAGCGGAGCGGGATCCCCTGGGCGGTCGCGATCCGCTCGCCCTTGACCGGCCGCTCGTCCTCGGCGGCGGCCAGCTCTAGGACGGCGCGGATCGCGTAGTCGGTCTTGGCGGAGACGCGCACGTCACGAGCTTACGGGCTCCTTCGTGACGCCCGTCGGGTCGACCGCGGATGTGCACGATCTGGCCCTCGGCGATCTCGAGCTGCTCGAACTCGGCGCGGGAGAGCTGGGCGGACAGCGGCTCGCCCTCGGGCGGGAGCAGCTCGAGCGCGGACCTCGAAGCCGAGCCGCGCGATGCGCGTGACCACGGCCTGCTCCCCGGACCCGTCGGGCTCGGTGAGCACCTGCACGTCGTGCGGCCGCACGAGCCGGTCGCCGACCCGGGTGACCGGCCCGACGAACGACATCACGAACGGCGTGGCCGGCTCGTCGTAGATCTGCGCCGGCGACGCCGACTGCTCGATCCGCCCCTCGTTGACGACCACGATCTGCTCGGCGATCTCCATCGCCTCCTCCTGGTCGTGCGTCACGAAGATCGTCGTGACGTGCACCTCGTCGTGCAGGCGGCGCAGCCAGGCGCGCAGCTCCTCGCGCACGCGGGCGTCGAGCGCGCCGAACGGCTCGTCGAGGAGCAGCACCCGCGGCTCGACCGCCAGCGCCCGCGCGAGCGCCATCCGCTGGCGCTGGCCGCCGGACAGCTGCGACGGGTAGCGCTTGCCGAGATGCGCGAGGCCGACGAGCTCGAGCAGCTCGCGGACCCGCGCCGCGCACCTGGTCCTTCGGGCGCTTGCGCACGGTCATCCCGAAGGCCACGTTGTCGGCGCACCGTCATGTGCTTGAACGCGGCGTAGTGCTGGAAGACGAAGCCGACCTCGCGCGTGCGGGCCGGGCGCCGAGTCACGTCCTCGCCCTCGATCAGCACGGTGCCGGAGTCGGGCGCCTCGAGCCCCGCGATCACGCGCAGCAGCGTGCGCTTCCCGCTGCCCGACGGGCCGAGCAGAGCGGTCAGCGAGCCCTCGGGGACGCGACGCTGACATCGTCGAGCGCGACTGGTAGTCGCCGAAGCGCTTGGAGATGTTCGCGGGCCTCGATGGCCACCTCAGATCCTTCCGTGTCGTCGTTGCAGCAGGGTCATGATGGCCAGCACGCCGACGCGCCAGGAGCGCCAGCACCACGCCGGCGGCGTAGGCGCCGGTGAGGTCCAGCGACTGGAAGCGATCCTCGACATACAGGGTCAGCGTCTCGGTACGGCCCTGGATCTTGCCGGATACCACGGCGACGGCGCCGAACTCGCCGAGCGCGCGGGCGGTGGAGAGGATCACGCCGTAGGTCAGGCCCCAGCGGATGGTCGGCAGCGTGATGCGCCAGAACACCTGCCAGCCGCGCGCGCCGAGCGTGGCCGCCGCCTGCTCCTGGTCGGTGCCCTCCTCCTCGAGCACCGGCACGCACCTCGCGCACGACGAACGGGAGCGAGACGAAGATCGTGGCCAGCACGATGCCCGGGCGTGGAGAAGATCACGCTCGGTCGACGGGAGCCAGCCGTCGCGCCCCCAGACGAGGATGAGCGCGAGGCCGACGACGACCGGCGAGACCGCGAACGGCAGGTCGACCAGCACGTCGAGCACGCGCTTGCCGCGGAAGTCGTAGCGCGCGAGCAGCCAGCGCGGTCAGCACGCCGAAGATCGCGTTGAGCGGCACCGCGATGAGCGTGACGATGATCGTGAGGAAGAACGCGTGCTGGGCAGGCGGCGTCGTCACCGCGTCCCAGGCCGTGCCGAAGCCGTGCTCGAACGCGCGGTAGAAGACCATCCCGACCGGGACACGAGCAGCGCGGCGAGATAGCCCAGCGCGACGCGAGCGGAGCGCGATGCCGGCTCATCGCCCCTCCCCTCGCCGGGCGACGAACGAGATGCCGAGCAGGACCACGAAGGCCACGAAGAGCAGGAGCACGGACACCGCGGCGGCGCCCGTCGTGTTGCCGCTCTCGATCTGCCCGTAGACGAACACGGAGGCGACCTCGGTCTTGTACGGCAGGTTGCCGCTGATGAGCACGATCGAGCCGAACTCCCCGATCGCCCGCCCGAAGGCCAGCGCCGACGCCGGCCAGCATCGCCGGCCGCAGCGCCGGGAGGATGATGCGGCGGAAGATCGTGAGCTGGCCGGCGCCGAGCGACTCGGCGGCCTCCTCGGCCTCGCGCTCGAGCCCCATCAGCACCGGCTGCACGGCGCGCACGACGAACGGCAGCGTCACGAACAGCAGCGCGAGCACGACCGCCACGCGCGTGTAGGCCACGTTGATGCCGACCGGGCCCGTTCGGCCCGTAGAGCGCGAGCAGCGTCAGGCCGGCGACGATCGTCGGCAGCGCGAACGGCAGGTCGATCAGCGCGTTGACGATCCGCTTGCCGCGGGAACTCGTCGCGCACGAGCACCCACGCGATCAGCGTGCCCATCACGGCGTCGATCGCCGCGACGATCGAGCGAGGCGATCGAGCGTGAGCCGGATCGCCGCCACCGCCTGGGGTGCGGTGACGCGCGTCCCAGAACGCGGCCGAGGCCGCCGTCGAGCGAGCGCACGACGACGGCGGCCAGCGGGATCAGGACGATCAGCGTCAGCCAGGCGACGCGAGGCCCGCCGATGACCAGCGGGCCGCGCCGGCTGCTCGCGGGCGGCTACGGCGGCGCGGCAGCCGCGCCGCGGCAGCTGCGCGTCAGCTCGGCAGTGGAGACCCCCAGGTCGCGCTCGATCTTCGCCACCGAGCCGTTCTCCGGGTCGAAGAACTCGTCGTTGACCTTGGCCCAGCCGCCGAACTTGTCGATCTCGAACAGCGTCCGGCGGCGTCGGGATACTTCTTCTCGTCGACCAGGTCGGCGAGGATCGAGCGGTAGCCCTTCTCGGCGTAGATCTGCTGCGCCTCCGGCGTGCGGAGCCAGTCGACGAACGCCTTGGCCTGCTCCGGGTTCTCGGACTCGGTCGTGACCGCGGCACCGGGTTCTCGATCAGGATCGTCTGCGTCGGGGACGACGTAGTCGAGGTCGATCGCCCGCCTTCTGGGCGGTGATCGCCTCGTTCTCGTACGCGAGCAGGACGTCGCCCTTGCCGCCGGCGAACGTCTGCAGCGCCTCGCGCGCCGACTTGTCCTGCACCGGCGTGTTCGCGCAGGACCTGCTGCAGGAAGTCGAGCGCCTCCTCGCTCGGACTTGCCCTGCTCGATCTGCGCGCCGTAGGCCGCCATCAGGTTCCACTTGCGCGCCGCCCGACGTGAACGGGTTCGGCGTGATGACCTCGACGCCGTCCTTGACGAGGTCGTCCCAGGTCTGGATGTTCTTCGGGTTGCCCTTGCGGACCGCGAAGACGACGACCGAGTTGGTCACGAAGCCGTCGTACTCGTCCTTGGCCCAGTCCGGGTCGACGATGCCGGGCTCGACGAGCTTGTCGACGTCGGGCGCGAGCGAGAGCGCGACGATGTCGGCCGGCGAGGCCGGCTGGCCACCGCGCGCGACTGGTCGCCCGAGGCGCCGTAGGACTGGTCGAACGAGACGCCCTTGCCGGCCGGCGTCTTCTGGAAGGCGGGGATCAGCTCCTCGTAGGCCTCCTTGGGCGTCGAGTAGGCGACGAGCGAGAGCTGCGCGCCGCCGCCCTCCGAGGCGCCCGCGCTGGAACCCTCCTCGGCCGGGCCGCCGCAGCCCGCGGCCACGACTGGCACGAGCGCGAGCAGGGCGAGGGTGGTCAGGCGTCTGGTCATCAACACAATCTCCATCGAGTTAGTGAGCTTGCCCGCGGCAATTTAGCACCAAGCCGGTCGGGAATGTGTGAAGTCGCCCTTGACGCCGAGCCGGCTGCCGCTCGTGCGGCGGGTCACGTAGACGGGAGCGTGCCCTCGGCGCGCCGCCGGCCGTCGGCGGTGACCTCGACCTTCCAGATCGGGGCCTCGGCCTTGACGCGGTCGATGATCGCGCGGGCGCCGGCGAACGCCTCGCCGCGATGCGGCGCGGAGGCGGCGACGATGACCTACGGCTCGCGACAGCGCGACGGTGCCGGAGCGGTGCTCGACCGCGACCGCGCACAGGCCGTGGCGCTCAGCCTCCTCGTCGGCGATCGCCTCGATCTGCGACTCGGCCATCTCCGCGTAGGCCTCGTACTCGAGCTCGGCGACCTCCCGGGTCACGCCCTCGAAGACGACGACGGCGCCGGCGCGCGGGTCGCGCACCGCGTCGGCCAGGGCGGCGAGGTCGAGCGCGTGGCCGGTCACGCGCACGTGGCGCACGGCGCCGGCTCCGCCGCTCACGGGCGGCACGAGCGCCACCTCGTCGCCGGCGCTGGACGGGCGCGTCGGCGGCCGCGTACTCGCGGTTGACGGCCACGACGCACTGCGCGGGCGCAGCTCGCCGACCGGCGTCGCGGCCATCGCGGCCAGCACGTCGGCCACCCGTGCGCCCTCCGGCAGCTCGACCTGGAGCCGGTCGGTCCCGGCGCGCTCGCGCAGGCCGGCGAAGAGGCGGACGGAGACGAGCATGCAGCCGATGCTACGAGCGCGCATGACCAGTTGATCGGCCGCCCGCGCCGGATGCTCAATACCATGCGTCGGTATGGAAGGGTCAGCTCTCACGCACCTCGACGCGGCGGGGCGCGCTCGGATGGTCGACGTGAGCGCGAAGGACGCTACGGAGCGCTACGCCCGGGCGCGCGCGGTGGTGCGGATGTCGCCGGGCGCGGCGGCGCGGGTGGCCGCCGGCGACACCCCGAAGGGCGACGTGGCCGCCGTCGCGCGGATCGCCGCCATCCAGGCCGCCAAGCGCACCGACGAGCTGATCCCGCTCGCCCACTCGCTGCCGCTCACCCACGCCGACACCGACGTCGAGATCGATCCCGAGGCCGGGACCGTGACCGTGGTGACCGAGGCGCGCACGACCGCCCGCACGGGCGTCGAGATGGAGGCGCTGGTCGCCGCCTCGGTGGCCGCGCTGACGGTCTACGACATGGTCAAGGGCATCGAGCCGGGCGTCGTGATCGAGCGCGTCGAGCTGCTCGACAAGACCGGCGGGAAGGCGGACTTCCACCGCGCATGAGACCCCTCGTCGACGGTCACGGTCGCCCCATCGGCGACGTTCGCATCTCGGTCACCGACCGCTGCAACTTCCGCTGCCAGTACTGCATGCCGGCCGAGGGGCTGCCATGGCTGCAGCGCGACGCCCTGCTCAGCTACGAGGAGATCACTCGGCTCGTGCGCCTGCTGGCGTCGATGGGCGTCCACGACGTGCGGCTGACCGGCGGCGAGCCGCTCGTGCGGCGCGACCTGTGGCGGCTGGTGGAGCAGCTCTCGGCGATCGAGGACGTGCACGACTTGTCGCTGACCACCAACGGGTACCTGCTCACGCGGCAGGTCGGCGACCTGGTGCGCGCCGGGCTGCGGCGGATCAACGTGTCGCTCGACTCGCTGGCGCCCGACCGCTTCTTCCAGCTCACCCGCCGCGACGCGCTCGCCCAGGTGCTCGAGGGCCTCGAGGCCGCACAGGCGTACGAGGAGCTGCGCCCGATCAAGGTCAACGTCGTCGCCCTGCGCGACTTCACCGAGGACGAGGTGCTGCGCTTCGCCGAGTTCGCGCGCCAGCACCCGTACGAGGTGCGCTTCATCGAGTTCATGCCGCTCGACGCCGACCGCGCGTGGACGCGCGACAAGGTGCTGCCGAACGCCGAGATCGTGGCGATGATCGACGCGGTGTACCCGCTCGAGGCGGTCGGCCGCGAGCGGCACGGCACCGCGCGGCGCTACCGGTTCGCCGACGGCAACGGGTCCATGGGCTTCATCTCCCCCGTCTCCGAGCCGTTCTGCGGCGACTGCAACCGCATCCGCCTGACCGCCGAGGGCGAGCTGCGCACCTGCCTGTTCTCGCTGACCGAGACCGACCTGCGCGAGCCGCTGCGGGCGGGGGCGACGGACGCCGAGCTCGAGGCCATCGTGCGCGACGCCGTCTGGCGCAAGGAGCTCAAGCACCACGTGAACGACCCGGGCTTCGTGCAGCCGGCGCGGACGATGTCACGCATCGGCGGATGATCTCGGTCGAGCAGGCGCTCGAGCTCGTGCTCGAGGGGATCGCGCCGCTGGAGAGCGAGGGCGTGGGGCTCGCCGACGCCGCGGGCCGCGTGGCCGCCGAGCCGGCGCACGCCGCCGTCGACCTGCCGCCGTTCGACCGCTCGGCGATGGACGGCTTCGCCGTGCGGGCCGCGGACACCGCCCCGGGCGTCGCCCTGCGGCTCACCGCCGGGGTGGCGGCCGGCGAGGTCGCCACCGCGGCGCTCGAGCCCGGCACGGCGGCGCCCGTGTCGACCGGGGCGGCCCTGCCGCCGGGCGCCGACGCCGTGCTCCAGTCGGAGCTGGCGGTCGAGCGCGACGGCGCCGTGGCGCCGGACCGCTCGCTCCCGCCCGGCACGCATGTCCGCGTGCGCGGCGAGGACCTGCGCGCCGGCGCCGAGCTGGCGCCGGCCGGCGCTGTCCTGACGCTGCCGCGGATCTCGGCGCTCGCGTCGGCCGGTGTCGGCGAGGTATGCGTGCATCGCCGCCCGCGGCTCGACGTGATCGTGACGGGCAGCGAGCTGCTCCCGGTCGGCGCGCCGCCCGAGCCCGGGCGCATCCACGAGTCGAACGGGCTGATGATCCGGCTGCTTGCCGCCCGGGCGGGGGCGCGGGTGGTCGACCACGGCGTGGTCGGTGACGACCGCGCGGCGACCGACGAGGCGGTGGCGGCCGGGCTCGGCGGTGACGTCCTGGTGGTCTCCGGCGGGGTGTCGGTCGGCCCGCACGACCACGTACGGCCGGCGTTCGAGGCCGCCGGCGTCGAGGAGGTCTTCTGGCGCGTGCGGATCAAGCCGGGAAAGCCGCTGTGGTTCGGGCGGCGCGGCCGGGCGCTGGTCTTCGGCCTGCCCGGCAACCCGTTGTCGACGATCGTCGGCTTCTGCGTGTTCATCGAGCCGGCGCTGCGGCGCCTGCAGGGCGAGGCGGACGCGCGGCCGCGGCTCGAGGCGGGGCGCCTGACCGCGCCGGCGCGGGCCTCGGACGGGCGCACGACGTTCCTCACCGCGGCCCTCCGGCCGGGCGCCGATGGCGTGCTGGAGGCGACGCCGACCGAGCGCCAGGGCTCGCACATGACCGGCGCGCTGGGCGAGAGCGACGGCTTCGCGGTGGCGCCGGAGGAGGCGGGCGAGCTACCCGCCGGCGCCGCCGTCGACGTGCTGCGGCTCGGGTAGCTCTCCCTCCAGCAGGCGGGCGAGCCCGCTGCCCGGCCGGACGTCCTCGGCGCCGACCTTGTAGCTCAGCTTGTGCACGAAGCTGCGGTCGAGCAGCGCCCGCGCGCGCTCGTCGTCGTACGGCTCGAGCAGGCTCTTGTTGTAGGCCGTGGCGCGGCGGACGAAGCGGCGGGGCGTCGCGTCCCAGTGCGCGGCGAAGCGCTCGTCGAGCAGGTAGAGCATCTCGAACAGGTGGTGGAAGAGGTAGTAGTCGACCACGTGGTCGTAGGCCTGCCAGTACTCGTAGTGGGCCTCCCGCAGCATCGCGACGACGTAGTGGTTGGGCTCGCTGGCCAGGAACCAGTTGCCGAGCCGCCCGCGGCGGAACGTGAAGGCGAAGAAGCCGCTGCCCAGGAGGTCCGGCACGACGTCCTGCATGCGGGCGCGCGGGAGGCAGGTGGCGTCCATCCACACGCCGCCGTAGGTGCTGAGGAGCTCGAGCCGCAGCAGGTCCGAGAGCCGGGTCCAGTCGCGGCCCGCGTTGCGGGCGACCATGGCCGGAACCGTCGCGTGCTCGCGGGCGGCGGCCGCGTCGAGGAACAGGACGTCGCCGTCGCCGTGCAGGCGGCGCACCTCGTCGGCGCAGCGGCGCACGATCGGCGGCGCCGTCTCGATCCCCTGCGCCCAGAAGACGAACGCCTTGAACCCGATGTCGACCGTCGGTCGGGGGCGCTCGAGCGCGGCGTCCCGGATCCAGTCGAGCCGCTCGGAGACGAACCGGCCGATCCCCCGGCGCACCGCGAAGCGCGCCGGGCTGGCGGCGGCGAGGCGGCGGTCGAGCTCGGTCGCGTCCGGGTCGGCGGCGAGCTTCGCGGCCTGCCGCGCGCGCTTGCGCTCCCGCGAGGCCCGGGCCTGAGAGCGGGCGTCGCCCGGTGCCCCGCTGGGCGCCTCCTCCCAGTGACCGAGGTGCTGGCGCGCGCGGGCGATCGCCGCATGCCAGTGCGGCCGGAGCGGGTTGCGTTCGATCGCCGCCTCGTACGCCTCGATCGCGGCCTCCCACTGCTGCGCCCGCGCCCGGGCGCGCCCGAGCTTGGCGTGGTGGCGCGCGTAGCGGTCGTCGAGCGCGATCGCCGCCTCGTACGCGCGGGCGGCGTCCTCCCAGCGCTGCGTGCGCATGTACGCGGCCGCGAGGGCGAGCTGCCAAAGCCGGTTCCCGGGCTGCCGCGCGACCGCCTGCTCGTACGCCCGCGCCGCCGCGGGCCACCGGCCCCGGCCGGCGAGCAGCTTGGCGCGGCGGGCGTGGAATGCCGCGATCCGCAGGTCGAGCCGTTTCCGCACGCGGCGAAGGTAGCGGGTCAGGTTCCGGGCACGTACCGGCGGCAGCGCGCCGGATCGCCGCTCCGGAAGCCGTCCAGCCACGCGGCGCGGCGCTCGTCCGGGGTGCCGTGGTGCTGCGCGGTGCCGAAGTCGAAGTCGCCGACCGCCTGGGCCGTCGAGATCGCCTGCTCGACGTCCTGCGCGTCGTAGCGCCCCGCGCGGTAGGCGGCGTTGCCCCACAGCCCCGCCATGCAGTCGGCCTGGAGCTCGAACGCCTTCACCCCGTCCTCGGGCCGCAGCAGCTGGTAGAAGCCGAGCTCGAACTGCACGTTGTGGGCGTACTCGTGGGCGATCACGTACGCGAGGCCGAACTCGCCGACCGCGTTCCCGCGCCCGGCGCGCTCGCCCGGCAGGTCGTCGGCGATGCCGCGGTAGACCGCGTTCGCGAACCGCGCGGCGACGTAGATGGCGTCGTCGGCCGAGCAGTAGAACGCGGCGTTGTCGTCGGCGACCACGCGGCAGGCCGTCAGCACGCGGCCGCCGGGCGGGACCCAGTAGTAGCCGATCCGAGGTTCCTCGAGACCGGAGGCCAGCAGCGTGCGCGTCCAGTAGCCGTCGACGCTCTCGAGCACCTCCTGCATGTAGGCCTCCAGCGCGGTCGGCTCCCGCACCCGCGGCGCGGGCAGCGAGGCCTCCGGCACCGCCTGGCGCATCTTCTCGAGCACCTCGCCAACGCGGCGACCGAACTCCTGTGATGCCGCGCGAGCACGGTCACGCAGCCGCTCCCCCTCCTCCTGAAGCTGGTCGACCCGCTCACGGGCACTATCCGCCGCCCGCTGCGCGTCTTCCCCGCCACACGCGGGCGCCGAGATGATGAGCGCCGCGAGGGCGGCGACGGTAGACAGGCGGCGCACTTGCTGGGTCTACCCCGGCGTTGGGAACGTCAACTGCGGCTGGGTAGGGAGGCTGGGAGCCAACCGCGGCGCGAACTATCCCGGATTAGCCCCGGAAACCGACGCTAATCGGGGATAGTTCGGCGAACCGTGTCGAGTTAGCCCCGGAAACCGGGGCTAACTCGACGCAGTTCGGGCCATCACCGTCCACGCCGGCCCCTTCGCCTCCCTACCCAGCCGGTGTTGACGTTCGCCGGCACAACCGTCAACTCTCGAGCAGAGCCTTCAACACACCGAGGCGCTCCCGCCAGTACGCCTTGAGCTCCGAGGCGACCTCAGCGTCCGGCACGCGCTCATGCGCGAGCGCGACCTGGGCCTTGTCCGGGCCCTTCTCGGCGAAGCCGACGACGAGCCGGGTGGGGCCGCCCTCCCAGTCGAAGCGCGCCGAGCGGTGTGGCAGGACGGTGCGCTCGCGCACCCGGTCGCCGGGCAGCCAGCGCTCGCGCACCTCGGGGTCGACGAACGCCTCGTAGAGGCGGTCGACGGGAACCGCGACGGTGCGGCTCGCGCCGACGGAGAAGAGCCCGTCGCGGCCGCTGCCGGGCGCGCGCAGCCCGCGCGAGCGCTCGTACTCGACCGTGACGTTCTGCGCCCACCAGCCGGGCACGCCGTGCTCGGCGGCGAGCCAGGCGGCGATCGCCTTGTGCGGCTGGTCGCTGGCGCCCCACGCGTCGAGCAGCGCGAACCACTCGTCCCACTCGCGGCCGGTGGCGCTGCGCACGGCATCGGGGGACATGGTCGGCTCGTAGGCGGGCGCCGCGTCCTCCTCGGCGGGCAGGAGGTGCGCGCGAGCGGCGGTGTACCGCTCGCCGGTCTTCGCCATGCGCTCGCGGACCGCGCGCTTGAACGACTTCTGGGTGGTCATCTGGATGGCTCCTGATCAGCGGCGGCCCGGCCGGGACTCACGCTCCCGCCGCCCCGCCGTGACAGGGCACCACATCGCTCCGTCCCGAGTGCGCTACGGCTCCCTTTGCCCCCTCGGGCCGGCGGCGTGAGCGCCGGACGGGGGTTGGGCGCGGGACACGCGCCTCCATGGAAGATACCGGTGGGCGCTCAGGCCGACAACGGATGGCCGCGCACGTGGTCGACGGCCAGCAGCGGCACGTGGTCGTCAGGACCTGCGCTTTCCGGGAAGTCGAACACGGCGATGATCATCTGGAGCGGGTACTCCGGGGCCTGGTTGACGGTCTTGCCGTGACGGTCGTCGACGAAGAAGTCGACCCGGCCGGGGCGCCACTCGGCGGCGTAATCGTGTGGCTCGGTGACGTCGATCGCGAGCCGGGGCGCGTCGAACTCCCACGTGAGCTTCGGGTCGCGGATGTGCTTGATGCCGCTGCCCACCGCCGCGCTGCCGGGCTCGAGCGCGTCGCCGAAGATCTCGAACACGCAGATCTCGCCCGAGTGGTCCGGAGTGGTGTCCTCGAGGCCGACCATCCAGACCGAGGCCATCGAGCGCGGGCTGAGGTCCATGCGGGCGCGCACCTCCAGCCGCCCGTACTCGGGCGTCCAGCCCCACTGGGTCGCCTGCGCCTCGCGCACGAGCTGGCCGTCGCGGAAGGGCTGCTGGCCGACCGTGCTGCCGACCTCGCCCGAGAACACGCCGGACTGGACCCCGGAGACCCGCAACGGCGGCTCGTGGTCACCGGCGCACCAGATGCCCTGCTCCGGCGGGATCGTCAGCCGCAGCTCGGAGCCGGCCACCTCGTAGGTCGCCGCGCTCTCGGCGCGCGAGCTCCACTGCGGGAGGTAGTGCGGCACCCACACGCCGAGGTCGAGCCCCGGGCCGTCGAAGTCGTCGCCGAAGGCCAGGTCGGTGGGCGCGTCGACGTCCTCCGGGGCGGCCAGGTGGCCGACCTCGACGGTTCGCACGCGGGCGTCGCGCAGCAGGTCGCGGAAGCCGGCGTCGCCGCGCAGCTCTCCCACCCGAGCGAGCAGCGGACGCCGCAGGAGGACCGGATGGCCGGGCGTGCCGTCGTACGTCGCGCGCACGGCGTCCTCGTCGCCGCCGGCGGCCAGCAGCGCGTCGACCGCCGCCGCCGTGAGCCCGGGCTGATCGCCGAGCACCACGAGCACGGCGTCGGCGTCCGGGAGCGCGGCCAGCCCGCAGCGCAGCGACGCCGCCTGCCCCTCCTCCCAGTCCGGGCAGATCACCGGGACGGCGCCGTGGAGGTCGGCGCGCGCTCGGATCTCGTCGGCCGCGTGCCCGAGCACGACCACGCGCGGCGACACCGCGGTCACCGCGGCGAGCGCGTGCTCGAGCAGCGGCCGCCCGCGCAGCGTCGCGAGCTGCTTGGTGGCGCCGAACCGCCGCCCGGCGCCCGCGGCCAGCACGAGTGCGGCGGTCGTCATTCGAGGCCCGACTCCATCAGCTCGGCGAGCGCCTCCAGCGAGGCGATCGAGTTCCCGGGCAGCAGGTGGTCGACGTGCGGGAGCGCGGCCTGCATGCCGCGCGTGAGCGGCTCGTATCGGGGGTCGGAGGCCAGCGGGTTGAGCCACAGCACGCGGTGCGCGCACCGGCGCAGGCGCGCCATCTCCTCGCCGAGCAGGGCCGGATCGCCGCGGTCCCAGCCGTCGGAGAGCACCACGATCACCGCGCCGCGGCCGATGCGGCGGCCGTGCTCGCGGTTGAGCTCGGCCAGCGCGGCGCCGATCCGGGTGCCGCCCGACCAGTCGGCGACGTGGTCGGCGGCCCGCGACAGCGCCCGGTCGGGATCGCGGCCGGCCAGCTCGCGGGTCACGCGGGTGAGGCGGGTGCCGAACACGAACGCCTCCACGCGGGCGCGCGCGGTCACGCTCGCCTGGAGGTACTGGAGCATCATGCGCGAGTACGGCGCCATCGAGCCCGAGACGTCGCACACGAGCACGAGCCGCCGCGGGCGCTCGGCCGGCTCGCGGTAGCGGCGCTCGAGCAGCTCGCCCCCGTGGCGCAACGAGGCGCGGACCGTCGCCCGCAGGTCGTGCAGCTCGCGCCGGCGCGCCGTGCCGCGCGTGCGCCGGGAGAGCCGCTGCGGCGAGCGCCGGGCCAGCTGCGCGAGCAGCGCGCGGGCGATCGCGCGCTCGGCGTCCGTGTACTCGGCGAAGTCCTTCTCCCGCAGCAGCTCCTCCTCGCTCCAGGCCGCCGGAACGGGAAGCTCCTCGAGCGCGTCGGTCGAGGCCTGGCCGGGAACGCCGGCGCGCGGCGCGGTCTCCGGCTCGGTCAGTCGCGGGGTGCCGGGCGGCCGCTCGTCGGTCTCGGCGCCGAACACGGCCGCGAACGCCTGGGCGAACAGCCCCATGTCGGCGTGCGTCGAGCACATGACGGCGCGCAGGGCGAAGAAGGCGTCGCCGCGCGACGCTGCGTCGACCGCGGCGAGCGCGCGGTGGGCGCCGAGCAGCTCCCCCACCCCGACCGGCGCCCCGCCGGCGCGCATCGCGGCGGCCAGCTCGGAGAGGCGCTCGCGGACGGGCTCAGACACCCCCGAGCACTCCGCGGTCGCGGACGCGCTCGATGTCCTCCCGCACCTTCAGGGCCACGCCGAGCGTTTCGTCGAGGTCGGCGTCGCCGTCGAGTGCCAGCAGCGCCCGCGCCCACGTGATGGTCTCCCCCACCCCCGGAAGCTTGTACAGCTCCTCTTGGCGCAGGCGGGCGACCGCCGTGCAGACCCGCTCGGCGATCGCCTCCGGCACGCCGGGCAGCCGGGTGCGCACGATCTCGGCCTCGCGGGCGCGGTCCGGGTAGTCGATCCAGTGGTAGAGGCACCGGCGCTTGAGCGCGTCGTGCAGCTCCCGCGTGCGGTTGGAGGTGAGCACCACCAGCGGGCGCCGCCGGCCGGTCACGGTGCCGAGCTCCGGGATCGTGATCGCGAAGTCGGCGAGGAACTCGAGCAGGAACGCCTCGAACTCGTCGTCGGCGCGGTCGACCTCGTCGATCAGCAGGACGGCCGGCCCGTCGTGCTCGAGCGCCTCGAGCAGCGGCCGGCGGAGCAGGAACTCGCGTCCGAACAGCTCGCGCGCCTGCGCGCCCGCCTCGGCCGCCCGGATGGCGAGCAGCTGGCGCTGGTAGTCCCAGTCGTAGACGGCGTGGTGGAGGTCGATCCCCTCGTGGCACTGGAGCCGGATGAGCCGTGCGTCCTGCGAGCCGGCAAGCGCGCGGGCCACCTCGGTCTTGCCCACGCCCGCCTCGCCCTCGAGCAGCAGCGGCTGCTCGAGCGTGGCGGCGAGGAACGCGGCGGTGCTCAGGGCCTGGTCGGCGAGGTAGCCCTCGCCGGCCAGGGCCTCGGTCACCGCCTCCGGTGTGGCGAACTGCACGGGCTCATGATGACGCCTGCTCGAGCACCCTCCGGCACAGCACCCGCGCCAGGTGGCGCTTGTAGTCCGCCGAGGCGTTGAGGTCGGCGGGCGGCTCCGTCCCCTCCCCGGCCTGCTCGGCGGCCGCTCGGATGCGCTCGGCGTCGAGCGGCTGCCCGCGCAGGGCCTGCTCGGCGGCCGTCGCCCGCAGCGGCGTCGAGCCCATGTGGGTGAGGCCGATGCGGACGTCCTCGCAGGTGCCGTCGGCGGCCTTCTTGACCAGCGCGCAGACGGCCACCATGGTCCAGTCCTCCTTGCGCCGGTTGAACTTCTCGTAGCCGAAGCCGTAGCCCTCGAGCGCCGGCAGCCGGACCTCGGTGAGGATCTCCCCCTCGCCCACGGCGGTGGTCAGGAAGTCCTCGAACAGGTCGGCGGCCGCCACCTCGCGCTGGCCGGACTGGCCGCGGACCGTCACCGAGCCCTCGGCCGCGAGCACCACCGCCGGCATGTCGGAGGCCGGGTCGCCGTGGGCGAGCGAGCCGCCCAGCGTCCCGCGGTAGCGCACCTGCGGGTCGGCGATCGTGCCCGCCGCGGCCGACGCCAGGCCGAGGCCCGCCGCCGGACACCTCGTAGTGGGATGTCATCGCGCCGATCCGCCACGAGCCGTCGTCTCGCTGGATCCCGGACAGCCCGGGCACCCGGCGCAGGTCGACGAGCAGCGAGGGCGCGGCCAGGCGGAGCTTCATGAGCGGGATCAGCGAGTGCCCGCCGGCCAGGACCTTGGCGTCCTCGCCGCCGTCGCGCAGCGCGGCGAGCGCCTCGTCGAGCGACTCGGGCGCCACGTACTCGAACGCGGACGGGATCACGACGCACCTCCTTCGGCGCCCTGGATGGCTTGCCAGACGCGCATCGGCGTGAGCGGCATGTCGACCTCGGTCACGCCCAGCGGACGCAGCGCGTCGAGCACCGAGCTGACCACGGCCGGCGAGCAGGCGATCGTCGCCGCCTCCCCCACGCCCTTGACGCCGAGCGTGTTGGTCGGCGTCGGGGTCTCCGTCCGGCTGGTCTCGAAGCTCGGCACGTCGGCGGCGCTGGGCAGCGCGTAGTCGACGAACGTGCCGGTGATGAGCTGCCCGTCGGCGTCGTAGACCACCTGCTCGTAGAGGGCCTGCCCGAGGGCATGCACGATGCCGCCGTGGATCTGGCCGTCGATCAGCAGCGGGTTGATCGCCGGCCCGCAGTCGTCGACCGCCACGTAGCGCACGACGTCGACCCGGCCGGTCTCCACGTCGACCTCGCTGATGCACGCGTGCGCGCCGAACGGCCACACGAAGTTGGGCGGGTCGTAGAAGCAGATCTCGTCCAGCCCCGCCTCCATGCCTTCCGGCAGATCGGCAGGGATGTACGCCTCACCGGCCACCTCGGCGATCGTCATGCCGCGACCAGGCGAGCCGCGGACTTCGAAGCGGCCGTCGGCCAGCTCGATGTCCTCGGGCGCCGCCTCCATCTTGTGGGCGACGATCCGCCGTGCCTTGTCCTGGATCTTCTCCGCGGCGCGCGCGAGTGCCTCGCCGCCGACGGCCAGCGACCGCGAGCCGTAGGTGTTCTTGCCGAACGGGCCCGTGTTGGTGTCGCCGTGGATCACCTCCACGACATCGGGCGTCACGCCGACCCGGTCGGCCACGATCTGGGCGAAGCCCGTCTCGTGCCCCTGGCCGTGCGGCGAGACGCCGGTGTACGCCGTCACGGCGCCGGTCGGGTGCACGCGGACCTGGGCGGACTCGAAGTAGCCGCCCTGCATGCCCCAGCCCTCCGGGCCGAGCGCCCGCGACGGCCCGAGCCCGCAGATCT
Organism: uncultured Solirubrobacteraceae bacterium; assembly: GCA_963730535.1. Taxonomy (GTDB): domain Bacteria; phylum Actinomycetota; class Thermoleophilia; order Solirubrobacterales; family Solirubrobacteraceae; genus DASSUW01. The sequence goes on along the minus strand of CAVSRU010000005.1, from coordinate 264,077 downwards.
CCACGTAGGTCGAGAAGCCCACGCCGCGGTAGATCCCCTTCTCGCGCAGCTCGGCCTGCTCGCGCCGGAACGCGTCGAGGTCGAGCGTCTCCAGGCACTTGTCGAGCGTGCCGTGGTAGTTGCCCGAGTCGTAGATGAACCCGTGCGGGCGCTCGTTCGGGAACTCGGTGATGAAGTTCTTGCGCCGCAGCTCGAGCGGGTCCATGCCGAGCTCCTCGGCCAGCGCGTCCATCGTCAGCTCGATGAAGTGCGTGGCCTCGGGGCGCCCGGCGCCGCGGATGGCATCGGTCGTGAACTTGTTCGTGAAGACGCCGACGATGTCGGTCTGGACCGCCGGGAAGTCGTAGCAACCGCTGATCACGCAGGCACTGAAGGTCGGGATGACCGGCCCCTCGATCAGGTGGTAGGACCCGCAGTCCTGGATGATCTTCGCGTGGATCCCGGTGAGCTTGCCGTCGCGCGTGGCGCCGATCTTCACGTAGTCGATCTGGTCGCGCCCGTGGTGCGTGACGAGCATCTCCTCCGACCGCGTCGCGGTGTACTTCACCGGCCGCCCGGTCCTGCGCGCGCACCAGCAGGCGAGGACCTCCTCGCCGTAGACCTGGAGCTTTGAGCCGAAGCCGCCGCCCACCTCGGGCGCGACGACGCGGATCTTCTCCTCGGTGATCCCGAGCTGGATCGAGAGCAGCACGCGGCAGATGTGCGGGATCTGGGTCGAGCTCCACAGCGTGAGCTTGCCCTCGCGCCACTGCGCCAGGAAGCTGCGCGGCTCGATCGCCGCCCCCGCCGTGCGGTGGTTGACGATCCGCTTCTCGACGACGACGTCGGCGTCGCGGAACGCGGCCTCCATGTCGCCGCCCGCGAGCGACCACTCGAACACCGTGTTGGTGCCGAACTCCTCGTGGATGATCGGCGCTCCGTCCTCGAGCGCCTTCTCCGGGTCGACGACGACCGGCAGCGGGTCGTAGTCGACGACGACCTCGCTGGCCGCGTCCACGACCGCGTACTTGTCCGCGCCGAGCACGACGGCCACCGCCTGGCCGACGTAGCCGACCTTGCCGCGCGCGAGCGGCCAGTGGTCGGGGATCCGCATCTCGACGCCCGGCGGGAGGAAGACCATCGGGCACGACGCCGCGAGATCCTCCATGTCCTCGCCGGTGAACACGGCGTGGACGCCCGGCGCCTCGCTGGCGGCCGACGTGTCGATCGAGAGGATCCGCGCGTGCGCCTCAGGGGACCGCACGATCGCGGCGTACAGCATCCCCGGCAGCACCATGTCGTCGGTGTAGGTGGCCCCGCCCGTGATCAGCCGCGGGTCCTCCTTGCGCTTGAGCGAGCGGCCGACGAAGCCGTTGCCGCCCGGTTCGGTGACCTTGGCAGTCTCTGCTCCGGGAGCGCCCATTACGCGGTCACCTCCTCACGCGTGGGCTGCGCGGCCTGGGCGGACATCCCACCCGCGGCGGCGCGGACCGCCTTCACGATGTTCTGGTAGCCGGTACAGCGGCAGAGGTTGCCGGCGAGCGCCTCGCGCACCTCCAACTCGCTCGGGTCGGGGTTCTTGGCCAGCAGGTCGGCGGCGGCCATGATCATCCCCGGTGTGCAGTAGCCGCACTGGAGGCCGTGCTGCTCCCAGAACGCCTGCTGGAGCGGATGCAGGGCGGTCTCCGACCCGATCCCCTCGATCGTCATGATCTCCGAGCCGTCGCACTGGACCGCGAGCAGGGTGCAGCTCTTGACGGCATTGCCGTCGACGTGGATGGTGCAGGCTCCGCAGTTCGAGGTGTCGCACCCGACATGCGTGCCGGTGAGCCCCAGCTTGTCGCGTATGAGGTGCACGAGGAGCAGGCGGGGCTCCACCTCCTCCGTGTGCTCGACGCCGTTCACCGTGACCGAGATCCGTGCCATGCGAGCGTCTCCTCCTCCGATCGACGCGACCGGATTCTCACCCTACCGGAGGTCAGCGGTGGCGGTCTTAAGCGAGCGCCAGGGAGGCGAGCAGCAGGCGGTCGTCGCGCGCCCGGTATCGGCCGGTGCTACGGACCCGTGATGCGGGTGATCCAGTTGCTCCGCAGCCCGAACCGGGCGCGAACGGTGGCACCGGAGATCACGGTCGTGCCGCCCCGGCCGACGACCGAGAGCGTCGCCACGCGCCCCGAGGTGGTGCGGGAGCGCACCCGCAGCCGCCGGAACTTCCCGCGCGTGTAGTCGCGCAGGAGGCTTGCGACCCGGGCGCGCGAGAACCGCGCCTGCCACGTGTGGTACGGCGACAGGTCGTCGTGCGGGTCGTCGACCGGTCGCAGGTACGAGTACGGCGTCCCGCCCCACTCCTCCTCGTTGCCGGCCGTGCGACCGCCCGAGGTGGAGAAGAAGAACGTCTGCGCGACCGCGCCGCCGGCGAGCACCACGCGGCCGCGGGTGGCGCGCACGGCGTCGTTGGTCGTGCTCATCTCGCCGGTGACGCCGCGGTAGACCTGCGAGCGCACGTCGGCGTAGACGTCGAACGCCGGGCCGCCGCGGCCGCTGGTGAGCGCGTACGAGCGGGCGACGACGGCCTGGGCCTTGAGCGCCTCGGCCGGCCACGAGGACGGCATCTCGGCCGGCACCACGCCGAACAGGTACGGCTCCAGCCCGACGTTGTTGACGGCGAGCACCGATCCGCCGCTTCGCGAGAGCTCCATGCGGCCGCGATAGAGGCCGTTGGTGACGCCGTTCTGGGCGAGCCCGCGCAGGCGCGTGGTCGCGCCGCCGCTGAGGGTCACGGGACCGGCCAGGCGCGCGCGGCGCCGGCCGGTGCGCACGTCGGTCACCGCGAGCCGGCCGCCGCGAGCCGGGGCGAAGCGATAGGTGCGGTTCGCGGACAGCCGGATGCGGCGCCCGGGGGCGCTCGCGGCCGTCGCGCCGCTCACGCTCGGGGCGCGGGACGCCTGGAGCAGGACCCGCATCCGAGTGCCCGGCGCGTCGCCGAGCGTGGTGCCCGTGTAGTAGTGCTCGAGGATGAAGCCGTGGTCGCGGCCCTCGCGGAGGGCGTAGCCGTATGCCCCGTATTGCGACATGCCGATGCCGTGGCCCCAGCCGCGGCCGTCGATCACGACGTCGGCGGCGGACGCGGTCGCGGGGGCGGCGGCGACCATGGCCGCGCTGAGGAGGAGCGGAGCGGTGCGCATCGTCGTCCCCAACAAGGCGGGAGCCGCCGGGTTGCGGTGCCATCCTGTGCTGCCATCGCCTCGACGACCGCCCGCACCGCTCAGCAACCCCGCTCGCCCTGGTCGTGGGTCGGTCTCGCGATCTCGCTGATCGCCGTCGCCGGCGTCGTCTGGTGGGCGTCGCGCCAGGATCCTCCCGACCTCCCGTCGAGCCCGAGCGAGTTCGCCGCCCTGCTGGGGGCGATCGCCCTCTACGCGCTGGCCACGGTAGTGCGCGCCGAGCGCTGGCAGCGCCTGCTCGAGGACGAGGGCGCGACGCCGACGCGGGCGGACACCTACGCGCTCACGTGCGTCGGCTACGCCGGCAACAACGTGCTCCCGGCCCGGGCCGGCGATGCGATCCGGATGGTTCTCATGGCGCCGCGCGCGGGCGCCTCGAAGCGAACGGTGACCGGGACGCTGCTGGCCGAGCGGCTGCTCGACGTCGCGGTGCTCGTCGTGCTGTTCGTCGTGGTCGGCTGGGGGCTGCTCGGCGAGGTCGGCGGCGACGAGGTGGAGATCGTGGCGCTCGTGCTCGCGGGGGTCGCGGGGGCCGCGATCGTGGGGTATCTCCTGGTCCGCCAGAACCGGCGCCTGATGGCGTTCCTGGCACCGATCGCCTCCTCCACACTCGGGCTGCGCCGCGCGCACCACGGGCTCCTGCTGCTCGGGATGACGCTCGTGATCTGGGGCATCGAGGCCGGCGTCTGGATGTCGACCGCCGCCGCGGTCGGCTTCGGGATGGACCCGATCGAGGGCCTGTACATCGTCGCCCTCGCGTCGGTCTTCTCGCTCATCCCCTCCGGGCCCGCCTACGCGGGGACGCAGGACGCGGCCGCGATCCTCGGGATCAAGGCGCTGGGCGGCACGGGCGCCCAGGCGGTCGCCTACATCGTGATGCTGCGGTTCGTGATCGTCGTGCCCATCACCATCGTCGGGCTCGGGCTGCTCGCGGCCCGCTACGGAGGGCTCGGCCGCCTGCGGAGGGCGCAGGCCGAGGCCGGTGGCTGAGACCGCCACCGTGGCGCCGCCGGTGGCCGAGCCGGCGGTTCCGGCGCCGCGGCGGGCGCGGGGTGAGCTGCTCGCCTACGGGCTGCTCGTGCTGGCGGCGCTCGCGGTCCGGCTCATCGACCTCCCCGACCGCCCGTTCCACCACGACGAGAGCCAGGACGCCTACTTCTCGTGGGTCTTCTCCACGACCGGCGACTACGAGTACAACCCGCTGCTGCACGGCCCGCTGCGCTTCTACCTGACGGCCGGGATCTACGCCGTGCTCGGCGACTCGGACTTCACGGCGCGGCTCGCGCCCGCGCTGATGGGCACCGCGATGGTGGCGATGCCGTACGGGCTGCGGGCGCAGCTCGGCCGGGCGGGCGCGTTCGTCGCCGCCGTGCTGCTCGCCTTCGGCCCGTCGTACCTGTACTTCTCCCGCTTCGCGCGCGAGGACATCTACATCGCCGCGATCACGCTGGCCATGCTCGTCGTCGCGTTCCGCTTCTTCGAGCGCCCGCGCAAGTACCACCCGGCGGTGCTCGGCGCGCTGCTGGCGCTCAGCTTCGCGACCAAGGAGTCGACCTTCATCACGGCCTTCGTGGCCGGCACGTTCTTCCTCGCCGTGCTCGCCACGCGCCACCGGGCGCTGGTGGTGCGGCCGGTCCGCGCGGTGGGCCTCGAGGCGTGGGGCTGGTCACTGGCCGCCTTCCTCGGCGTCTACACGGTGCTCTTCACGACGTTCCTCACCCACCCCGAGGGCGTGCAGGGCCTGTGGACGGGGCTCGACTACTGGCTCGGCCAGCACGGGGTCGGCCGCGGCGGTGAGCCCTGGTACTTCTACGGCCTGCTTCTGTTCGGCGTCGAGTGGCCGGTGCTACTGCTCGGCGCCGTGGGCGCGGTGGTGGCGCTCAGGCGGCCGACGCTCCTGCGCGTCTTCCTCGTGTGGGCGTTCGTCGTCTCGCTCGTCGTCTACTCGTGGGCGGGCGAGAAGTTCGCCTGGCTGGTGCTGCACCCGCTGCTGCCGCTGCTGCTGCTCGCGGGCGTCGGCGCGCAGGCGATCTGGAGCGCACGACGGCCGGCGGTGCGCGCCGCCGGCCTGGCGGCGATCGTGCTCGCCCTCGCCTACACCGGCTACGCCTCGTTCCTCGTCAACGCGGTCCACCGCGCCGACCCGCGCGAGCTGCTCGTCTCCACCCAGAGCTCGGAGGCGGTCGCCCGCGTGGCCGACGAGGTGGTCGCGGCACGACCCTCGTCGATCACCGTCGACGCCTCGGAGGGAGCGACGTTCCCCTGGGCGTGGTACTTCCGCGACGAGACCGTGCAGTACCTGGACCTCGCCGACCGCGGGCAGGCGCCCGACTCGGACGTGCTCATCCTCACCGAGGCCGCGCGCGAGCGTCTGGCGCCGGAGCTGACCGGCTACCGCGGCCGCAGGTTCCCGTTCCGCGTCTGGTGGGTGCGCGACGGCTCGAAGATGTCACCTGCCGCGTGGTGGCGCTGGTTCACGGAGCGGGAGCCGTGGAACCCCACGGGCGGCATGTCCGAGTGGCTCTACGAGCGAAGGTAGGCCTGAATCCGCCGATTCTCGCGGCGAATGATCGGCGGATCCAGGCCGAAGCCGCCACACCGCCGTGCCCTGGCGGTCGAGGACGCGCGTGCCGAGCTCGTCCCACTTCTCGAGTCCCGCGTCGCCGTAGGTGGTGCGCTCGATCGGCCCGTGGACGACATAGGCGACGCCGTAGCGGCCGATCAGCTCGCGCGCCTCGGCGACGTCCGTCGTGCGGTAGAGGCGCCGGACGTCCTCCTCGCGGGTGCCGGGGTCGTGGTCCCACTGGAGCTCGTGGCCAGCCCAGCCGAGGACCGTGGGCCGGCCCGTGAAGGTCGAGATGCGGGCGTGGCCGAAGGCGGAGTAGTCCTCCCCCACCGCCTCCAGCACGACCGCTGAGCCGCCGGTGTTGGCCCGCAGCCAGGCGATCGCCGCCGGGTCGCCGGGCGCCCGGTCGCGCAGCCACGTGAGGCCGTCGAGCGACGGCGAGCGCCCGAAGCCGGCCTTGCGCGCGTACGTGCCCGCGTACGGGTAGACGGCGCCGAGCAGCAGCAGGACCGCGGCGCCGGCCGCCCACACGGCCCAGGCCCGGCGCGGCAGCCAGGCGCCCGCCCACGGCAGCGCGCAGGCGGCGGCGAGCGCGAGCAGCAGCCAGCCCTGGTAGCCGAGCTTGAAGACCGTGTTCATGCGAAACGAGTCGCCGCCGTCGAAGGAATCGCGCACGTACACGAGCTCCGGGAGCAGCAGGCACGTGAAGCCGCCGGCGACGAGCAGCCACAGGAACCGCTCCCCGGCCCCCAGGCGGTGGGAGAAGAGCGCGCCCAGCGCCACGGCCGCGACGGCGGCGAGCGCGGCGGGGCCGGCGAGGTCGACGGTGGCGAGCAGCGAGCCCGCGAAGATCGCGGCCACCGCGCTCCAGACCGCGGTCCGCCACGGCCGGCGGGTGGCGAGCAGGCGCGCGGCGAGGGCGGCGGTGAGCGGCCAGGCGAGGATCCCGTAGATCAGCGCCTGGTCGGCCATGAACTCGGTGAACGGCGCGCGCTCGTCCACCAGTCCGAGGCCGCGGGCGGCGGGATCGAAGGCCAGCCAGAACGGCAGCAGCAGGACCACGCTGGCGGCCAGCACGAGGCCCAGCCAGACGGCGGCGTACGTGCGCCGCCCGCGGGCGGCATCGCTACGGGCCCACGCCGCCACCGCGAGCACGAGCAGGCCGGCGGAGACCGGATACGACCACGAGTTGACGGCGTAGAGCGCGCCGATCGCGAGGCCGGCGGCGAGCGCCTCGGCGACGCCCCGCCACACGGCGTCGCCGCGTGGCCCGGCGAGCAGCGCCTGGAGCGCGAAGGCGAGCGCGACCAGCGTGAACGGGATCGCGAGCACGTGGGCGTGGAGGTCCTGGAGCAGCATCGAGAACCACGGGAACTCGTTGATCGTGTCCGGGATCACGCGCGACGGCGCGAACCAGTCGTAGTCGCCCGGCGGGGCGCTCGCGTCGAGCCACGCCTGGATCCCCGCGAGGTTGCCGAGCACGATGCACACCACGACGGCCACGATGCCGACCGCCACCGGACCGCCTCGCACCGGTGGCCGCGCCGCTGCCCACAGGGTCCCGCCCAGCGTGAACACGGCGACGGCCGAGAGCGCGCCGAGCATGGCGAACGCGACGTTGTAGCCCTCGTCCGGCCCGACCCCCAGCAGCTTGATCGGCATCGCCATCGCCAGGTGGCCGAGGTAGTAGTAGTTCAGGTCCTCTCCCGCCATCCAGGGGTCGTGCGGCGGGAACGACGACGAGGCGTTGGTGGCCGCCACGAACGCCATGTCCATCGGCTTCTCGGTCCCCCAGACGTCGGGCGAGTAGGCGACGAGGAGGACCATCGCCGCGAAGGCGACGGCGAACACGACCTCCGAGCCCAGCCACAGCCGCCGGCGCAGCAGGTCGTCCGGCGGCAACGCCCTCGCCGCCACCCATTCCGCCCGCCGGCGGGCCCACCAGCCACCGCGCGTCTCCCCCAGGCGGGCGGCCAGCGCGCGCTGGCGCGCGGCGGCGAGCGCCCCGGCGACGATGACCACGCCGGCGACGGCGAGGATCGTGCCGACGCCGTAGGGCGCGACGCCGAGCGAGACCGTCATCCAGACCAGCCAGGTGACGAGCAGAAGGCCGAGCGGCTTGGCGAAGCCGAGCCCGGCGCCGGGCAGCCGCCCGAAGGCGAGCCCGGCGAGCGGCGCGGCAGCCAGGCCGACGACCTCGACCAGCGCGAAGAAGCCGAGCGCCTGGAGCATGCGTGGCGCCTGAGGCTAGTCGGCGCCTCGGTCGATTCTCGTAGGCTGCGGGCGATGAGCACCTACGAGCGCGTCGCCGACCTGCCCCTGAAGATCGAGGACTACGCGCTCGAAGGGCTCACGCGAACCGTGTCGAGCGGCTTCGAGCGGGTCACGACGGTGATCCGGCTGCGAGGCGGCGGCGAGGAGGGCCTCGGCGAGGACGTCACGTACGAGGCTGACGACCAGCGCGCGCAGCAGGAGCTCGGGCCGGTCCTCCCCCTGGCCGGCGAGTGGACGTTCGACTCCTTCTCGCGACACCTCGGCGAGCTCGACACGTTCCCGGGCGGCCCGCCGTCGTTCGAGGTGCGGCGCAACTACCGCCGCTGGGGGTTCGAGAGCGCGGCGCTGGACCTCGCGCTGCGCCAGGCCGGCCGGTCGCTGGCCGACGCGCTGGGCCGCGACCTGCGCCCGGTGACGTTCGTGGTCTCCTCCCGCATGGGCGACCCGCCGACGCTGGAGCCGGTGACCCGGCGCCTGGCCCGGTACCCGTGGCTGCGGTTCAAGCTCGACGGCACGCCCGACTGGGACTCTGTCCTCATCCATGGCCTGATCGACACTGGCGCGGTCGACTCGATCGACTTCAAGGGCGCCTACAAGGGCACGCCGGTCGACGTCGACACCGACCCGGCGTTCTACCGCCGCATCGCCGAGGCGTTCCCGGAGGCGTGGCTCGAGGACCCGGACCTCGAGAGCGACGGCGCGCGCGAGGCGCTCGCCCCGTACGAGGACCGCATCACCTGGGACGCGCCGATCCACTCGGTGCAGGACATCCTGGACGCGCCGGTGCTCCCGCGCACGGTCAACCTCAAGCCGTCGCGGTTCGGGAGCGTGGAGGCGCTGTTCGCGGGCTACGACTTCTGCGAGGAGCGCGGGATGGGCGCCTACGGCGGCGGCCAGTACGAGCTCGGGCCCGGCCGCGGGCAGATCCAGTACCTGGCGGCCCTCTTCCACCCCGATGCACCGAACGACATCGCGCCGTCCGGGTACGACGACCTCGATCCCGAGCCGGGGCTGCCCGAGAGCCCGCTCGACCCCGCCCCCGAGCCCACCGGCTTCCGCCGGCGGTCGTAGACTCCGGAGTCCGAATGCCTCCCAAGCCGCGTCAGATCAAGGTCGAGCAGAAGGGCGCGCTGGCCGCGATGCAGAAGCTCGAGGGCCGGTCGGACGAGGAGCTCGAGGCCGAGACCCGCTTCCGCGCCGCGGCCCAGGCGATCCTCGGCGCCCGCGCCGCCGAGCGGATGGACGCCAAGCGCTCGCGGGAGCACTTCCGAGCGGCGATCGCCGCCGCCCGCCCGCAGGAGCGCCTCCAGCTGCGCCGGATGGCCGAGGCGTCGCTCGCGCTCGCCGAACGCCGGCCCGGCGACCTCAAGGTGGCCGCCGAGAAGCTCGGCCAGGCGCCGCCGTCCACGCGCCAGCTGCTCGTCCTCCAGCTGATGGGCTACATCATCCCGCCGCCGGGCTCGAGCATCGTCCGCCGCATCGGCGGGATCCTGCTCCTGATCGTGATCATCGTCGCGCTGCTGGCCGTCGGCTGGGGGCTCGTGCAGCTCATCGCGCTGCCGTTCGGCGGGATCGGCACCGGCGTCTCGTTCTTCTGGGGCTTCCTGCTCGTCGCCGTCGTGCTCGGCGTGCTCGCCGTGGTGGGCCGGCGGCGGCAGAACCGCGCCCGTGCGCGGGCGGCGGAGCAGCGCGCCGACGCCTTGACCGGCCGCCGCCCCTCGTAGCGAACGGCAACGGCGGCTGGGTAGGGAGGCGAGGGAGCCGACCGCCGCGCCAAGGCGGGATTACGTGGATCTCGGCGCGTGCCGCCACGTCCATTGACACTTTGATGCCCGTCTAGCGCACTAACGTGGATTTGGGCGCCGCGGGATTCACGGATTGACACGAAACCCCGGCTTGATCCCTCACCCTCCCTACCCAGCGCAGTTGACGTTCGCTCACAGAACGGCCACGTGACGCGTTCAACCCCTGTGCAGCTCCCCCCCTTCTGGACCCTCGTCGAGGCCCATGGCGACGAGCTGCTCGCCCATGCCCGGCGCGTGGCCGGTGACCAGCACGCCGAGGACGTCGTGCAGGACGCGCTGCTTCGCGCGCTCCGCTCGTACCCGAAGCTCACCCACGCCGATCACCTGCGCGCGTGGCTGTACCGCGTGACCACGACCGCCGCGATCGACGCCCACCGGGCGCGGCGGCGTGAGCTGCCGACCGACGACGTGCCGGCCGTCGCCACGCACGACCACTACGACGAGGGCGCGTTCGAGGCCCTCATCGCTCCCCTCCCCGACGGCGCGCGCACCGCGCTGCGGTTGCGGTTCGTCGACGACCTCGACTACGAGGGCATCGCCGACCGCCTCGGGATCTCAGCCGTCGCCGCGCGCCAGCGCGTGTCGACCGCCGTCCGCACCCTCCGAGAGAGGCTCGCCGCATGACCCCGCTCCCTGATGCCCTGCTCGAGTCCGTCGCCGCCGCCGCGGTGCGCGAGGGGCTCGCCGACGCCATCTTCACCCGCCTCAAGACGCCGATCGGGCGCCTGCTCGTCGTCCAGGGCGAGCGCGGCGTCGTCCGCGTGAGCTTCGAGGAGGAGCCCGAGGACGGCGTGCTGGCGGAGGTGGCCGCGCGCTTCGGACCGCGCATCGTCGGCTCGGACCGCGAGCTCGGCAGCACCCGCGACGCGTTCGACGCCTACTTCGCCGGCGAGGGCGACCCGCACGGGCTGCCGGTCGACCTCTCGCTCGTGGCGGCGCCGTTCCGCCGCACCGTGCTCGAGACGCTGCATGACGAGGTCGCGCGCGGCAAGGTCGTGACCTACGGAGCGCTCGCCCAGGCCGCCGGCAACCCGCGCGCCTACCGCGCGGCGGCGACCGCGTGCGCCCGCAACCCGATCCCGATCCTCGTCCCGTGCCACCGGGTGCTGCCCGGCGGCGGAGGCCTCGGCGGCTACGGCGGCGGCCCGGAGCGCAAGCTGGCGCTGCTCACGCTCGAGGGCGCGCCGACTACCGTGCGGTGACCTCGATCGAGGAGATGACGACCGGCTCGACCGGCGCGTCGGTCGCCGGGTCGGTCTCCACCACGCCGATCTTGTCGACGACCTCCTGCCCCTTCGTCACCTTGCCGAGCAGCGCGTACTGCGGCGGGAGCTGCGCGTCCTCGGCGGTGACCACGAAGAACTGGCTGCCGGAGGTCCCCGCGGCCTCGGCGTCCGTCTTGGCCATCGCCACGACACCCTTGGTGTAGCTCAGGCCCTGCGGCGGCGCCTCGACCACCGAGTAGCCGGGGCCGCCCGTGCCGTCGCCCTTGGGGTCGCCCGCCTGGATCACGAAGCCGGCCACGATGCGGTGGAACGTGAGGCCGTCGTAGAAGCCGTCGTCGGCCAGCGCCTTGAACGAGCCGCCGGTGCGCGGCGCCTGCTTGGCGTCGAGCGTGATCGCGAAGTCGCCGCAGTTGGTCGACACCGTGGCGACGTAGGTCTTGGAGCGGTCGAGCCGGCCCTGCGGCTTCGCGAGGTCGCCCTCCCCCTTGGGCTCGGGCAATTCGGCGGCCTCGCACGCGCTCGCCGCCGCCGGGGCGCTCGAGGACTCCGAGGCGTCCGACGAGTCGTCGTCGCCGCATGCCGCGACGAGCAGGGCGCACATGAGCAGGAGAACGGCGAACCTGACCATGCGCGGCGATGATAGAGGCGCCCTACTAGCCTCCCCGCGCGATGGATCGCCCCGTGCGCCTGATCGTGAACCCCTCCGCGGGCGCCGGCCGCGCCGCCCGGCTGCTGCCCGGCGTGGAGGCCGCGCTGCGCTCCCACGGCATCGCCTTCCGCGTCGATCGCACGACGTCGATCGAGCACGCGCGCGAGCTGGCGCGTGCCGCCCGCGACGGCGGCGAGGTGGCGGCCGCGATGGGCGGCGACGGGCTGGCCGGCGCGGTCGCCGGCGAGCTGCGGGAGAGCGACGGGGTGATGGCGGTGCTCCCCGGCGGGCGCGGTAACGACCTGGCGCGCAAGCTCGGGATCGGCAGCGACCCGGTCGCGGCCACCGACATCCTCGCGGCCGGCCGGGAGCGCCGGATCGACGTCGCCGACGCCGGCGGGTCGACCTACGTCGGCATCCTCAGCGCCGGCCTGGACTCGGACGTGCAGGTGGTGGCCAACGGCACGCGGCTGAAGCGGCTCGGGCCGCTCGTGTACCTCTACGGCGTGCTCGTCGCGCTGCGGCGCTGGCGGCCGGCACAGTGGGAGGTCGAGATCGACGGCGCGCACCACGCGTTCCGCGGCTACGCGGTGGCGGTGGCCAACTCCGGCGTCTTCGGGGGCGGCATGTGGCTGGTCCCGGACGCCGAGATCGACGACGGCCTGCTCGACGTCGCCTTCACGCTCGACAAGGCGAAGTGGGACTACCTGCGCGGCCTCACCAAGGTGTTCAGCGGCGCCCACGTCGACGAGCCCGGGTTCGAGATCCACCGCGGCCGCGAGGTCGTCTTCCGCGCCGACCGCCCGTTCACCGCCTACGCGGACGGCGACCCGATCGCCGACCTCCCGGCCACGGTCCGGATCGTGCCCGGGCGTTGCGGGTGATCGCGCCGTGATATCAAGCGCCGGGGAACGTGATCACCCGCAATCGGATCGCATGAGGCTCCAGGCCGGCCTGCTCGCGGCCCGCGCCGCGGCCGCCGCCACGCGCGTGGCAGGGCGGGGCGGCACGTCGCTGCCGGGGAAGGTGCTGATGCGCGCCGAGCCGCGGGCGATCTCGCGCCTCGCGGCACGGCTGCCGCGCGGCAGCGTCGTGATCTCGGCCACGAACGGCAAGACGACCACGGCGGCCATGGTGGCCGCGATCCTCGGCCGCACCGGCACGCGGCTCGTCCACAACCGCGCCGGAGCCAACATGGCGGGCGGCGTGGCCGCCGCGCTGGCCGCCGGGCGCGGCGACATGGGGCTGTTCGAGGTCGACGAGTTCTGGCTCGGCCCCGTGGCACGCGACCTCGCGCCGCGCGCGGTGCTGCTCGGCAACCTGTTCCGCGACCAGCTCGACCGCTACGGCGAGCTCGAGATCATCGCCGACCGCTGGGCGGAGATCGCCGACGGCCTGCCCGCCGCCACCGGCCTCGTGCTCAACGCCGACGACCCGCTCGTCGCCGACCTCGGGCGCCGCCGCGAGGCGCTGTACTACGGCGTCGACGACGACGGCCTGGCGCTGCCGGAGATGCAGCACGCTTCGGACTCCAAGCACTGCCGGCGCTGCGGCCACGCGTACGTGTACGAGGCGGCCTACCTCGCCCACCTCGGCCACTACGCCTGCCCGAACTGCGGCGCGCGCCGCCCCGAGCCGGCGATCGCCGCCACCGCGGTCGAGCTGCGCGGCATCCGCTCGGCCGCGTTCACGCTGCGCACCGGCGACGGTGAGCGGCGGATCGAGCTCCCCCTGCCCGGGCTCTACAACGTCTACAACGCGCTCGGGGCGGCCGCCCTCTGCCTGCACCTGGGCGTGAGTCTCGACGACGTGGTCGCCGGCCTGGCGGCCGTCGAGCCGGCCTTCGGCCGCGCGGAGACGCTCGACCTCGGGCGCCCGACCTCGATCCTGCTGGTCAAGAACCCGGCCGGCGCCAACGAGGTCCTGCGCACGCTCGCCCTGGAAGGCGCGCAGCTCGACCTGTTCGGGATCCTCAACGACCGAACCGCCGATGGCCGCGACGTGTCCTGGGTCTGGGACGCCGACTGGGAGCTCGTCGCCCCCCACGTGCGACGGCTCACCTGCTCGGGCACGCGGGCGGCCGAGCTGGCGCTGCGGCTCAAGTACGCGGGCGTCCCGACGGACCGGCTCGAGGTCGTCGACGACGTCGAGCGCGGGCTCGACCGCGCGCTGGCGAGCGGCGACGGCCCGCTCTACGCGCTGCCCACCTACACGGCGCTGCTCGAGCTGCGCGAGCTGCTCGCCCGCCGCGGGCAGGCCGAGGAGTACTGGCGGTGACGGCCGCCGTGTGGCACGACGTGGAGTGCGGCCGCTACGCCGCCGACCTGCCGCTGTGGGCCGAGCTGGCCCGCGAGGCGGACGGTTCGGTGCTCGACGTCGGCGCCGGGACCGGGCGCGTCGCGCTGCGCCTGGCCGCCGCCGGGCACGACGTCACCGCGCTCGACCGCGACGCCGAGCTGCTGGGCGTGCTGCGGGAGCGGGCCGCCGCCGCCGGGCTCCGCGTCCGCACCATGGTCGCCGACGCCGCCGGCTTCGACGCCGGCGAGCGCGCCTTCGCGCTCGTGGCGGTGCCGATGCAGACGATCCAGCTGCTGCCCGGGGCCGCCGCGCGCGGCGGCTTCTTCGCGTCGGCCCGGCGCGCGGTCACGCCGGGTGGGCTCGTGGCGCTGGCCATCGCCGAGGAGCTCGAGAGCTTCGAGGACGGCACGCTGATGCCGCTCCCCGACGTGGCCGAGCGCGACGGCTGGCGGTACGTCTCCCAGCCGACGGCGGTCCGCGAGCGGCCGGAGGGCACGCGGATCGAGCGCCTGAGGCACACGATCGCGCCCGGCGGGGAGCGCACCAGCGAGGAGGACGTGATCGTGCTCGCGCGGCTCACGGCCGACAGCCTGATCGCCGAGGGCGCCGCCGCCGGCCTGCGCCCGGAGCCGACCCGCCAGATCGAGCCGACCGACGACCACGTCGGCTCGGAGGTGGTGATCCTGCGTGGCTGAGCGGACGCTGCGCGTCGGCGCGCTGTACCCCGACCTGCTCAACATCTACGCCGACCGCGGGAACCTGCTGCTGCTCGAGCGGCGCTGCGCGTGGCGCGGCCTCGGCTTCGAGCTGCGCGGCATCGGCCTCGGCGAGGCGCTCGATCCCGACGCCCACGACCTGCTCTACATCGGCGGCGGCCAGGACCGCGACCAGGCGCTCTGCGCGCGCGACATGGTCGAGACCAAGCGCGACGCCCTGCACGCGGCCGCCGAGCGCGGAGCGGTCGTGTTCGCGGTCTGCGGCGGCTACCAGCTGCTCGGGCACGGCTACGTCATGGGCGGCGAGCGCCTCCCGGGCGTCGGGCTCGTCGACCTCGAGACCGTGCGCGAGGACGGTCCGCGGCTGATCGGCAACGTGGCGATCGAGCTTGACGACGGCCAGGTGCTGGCCGGCTTCGAGAACCACGGCGGGCGCACGCGGCTCGGCCCCGGCGCGCAGCCGCTCGGCCGGGTGCTGCGCGGGCACGGCAACGACGGGCGGTCCGGCTACGAGGGGGTGCGAGGCGGTCCGCGCGGCACCGTGGTCGGCACCTATCTCCACGGTCCGTTGCTTCCCAAGAACGCCCACTTCGCCGACTGGCTGACCGCCATGGCGCTCGCCGTAGAGCCGTCCGAGCTGGCGCCGCTCGACGACGCGCTCGAGTCCGCGGCGCACGCGGCAGCGCGCCGAGCCGCCGGAATCTGAGTCGGCTCGCGGCGAGAGGGTAGGCTTGCCTGCGACCTGACGCATCGGGTCTCCTCTGTGACGACAGCCAACACCGCCCAGTCCGAGGGGCCGTCCGCGTCCCGTCAGGCAGCTTCGCTGGAGTTCCGCGCTGCCACCAAGCGCTACCCGGGATCCGACGGGCTGGCGGTCGACCACCTCACGCTCGAGGTCCCGGCCGGCGAGATCTGCGTGCTCGTCGGGCCCTCCGGCTGCGGCAAGACCACCGCCATGCGCATGGTCAACCGCATGATCGACATCACAGACGGCGACATCCTCGTCGGCGGCCGCAGCGTGCGGGAGCGCGACGAGGTCGAGCTGCGGCGCGACATCGGCTACGTGATCCAGCAGATCGGCCTCTTCCCGCACCGCTCGATCGGCGAGAACATCGCCACCGTCCCCCGGCTGCTGGGCTGGGACCGCAGGCGCACGGCGGCGCGGGTCGAGGAGCTGCTCGACCTGATCGGCCTGCCGCGCGAGATGAGCGGCCGCTATCCGGCCCAGCTCTCGGGCGGCCAGCGCCAGCGCGTCGGCGTCGCCCGCGCCCTCGCCGCCGACCCGCCGCTGATGCTGATGGACGAGCCGTTCGGAGCGATCGACCCGATCAACCGCGAGCGGCTCCAGAACGAGTTCCTGCGCCTGCAGGCCGAGATCCGCAAGACGACCGTCTTCGTCACCCACGACATCGACGAGGCGATCAAGATGGGCGACCGCATCGCGATCCTCCAGGAGGGCGGGATCCTCGCCCAGTACGCCCCGCCCGCCGAGCTGCTGATGAGTCCCGCGAACCGGTTCGTGGAGGACTTCGTGGGCGCCGACCGGGCGCTCAAGCGCCTCGCCCTCCAGCGCGTTCGCGACGTCGACCTGTGGACGGCGCCGCTCGTCCGCGAGGGCGAGCCGGTGGCGGAGGCGCGCACCCGCGCCGCGGCGTCCGAGGTGCCGTATCCGCTGGCGGTCGACGACGGCGGGCGACCGCTCGGCTGGCTCACCGAGCGCGGCCTGGCCGAGGAGCGCGTGCGCGCCGACCTCGCGTCGTCGCCCGAGCCGGTCGTCGAGCTGGACGACGTGCTGCGCGACGCGCTGAGCGACCTGCTGGCCCACGAGGTGCAGTACGGCCCGGTCGTCGACCCGCAGGGCCGCGTGGTCGGCGTGCTCTCGATCGAGCTGCTCTCGCACGTGATCGCGGCGACGCCGGAGGCGGCGTGACGGCCCTCTTCGCCCAGCTCGAGACGCACGACCGGACCGGCGCGGACTGCGTGGCCGACAACGGGATCTGCCCGGACTGGATCGCCGACAACTTCGATCGCTACGTCAGCCCGTTCTGGGAGCACGTCTACCTCACGCTCGTGTCGGTCGGCATCGGCTTCGCGATCGCGTTCACCCTCGCGCTGCTCGCCCACCGGCGGCGCTGGCTGGCGCCGCCGATCACGCAGGTGACCGGGATCCTCTACACGCTGCCGAGCGTCGCGGTGTTCTTCCTGCTCCTGCCGCTCACCGGCCGAGGGAACACCACGGCGATCATCGCGCTCGTCGCGTACACGCTGCTGATCCTCTTCCGCAACATCATGGCCGGCCTCGACAACGTCCCCGAAGATGCGCGCGACGCCGGGCGCGGGATGGGTCTGACGTCGCGCCAGCTGCTGTGGCGGGTCGAGCTGCCGCTCGCGCTGCCGGAGATCATGGCCGGGCTGCGGATCGCGGTCACCACCACCGTCGGCCTGGGCTCGCTCGCCTTCCTGGCCGGCGCCGGCGGCCTCGGCGGCGCCCTGTTCGACGACATCAACTTCCGGTCCAACGTGCTGGTCGCCGCTGGCCTGGCGATCGGCCTCGCGGTGGTGCTCGACCTGCTGATCCTCGGCCTCCAGAGGGCGGTCACCCCCTGGACGCGGGCGGCGGCATGACGCCCTCGCTGGCCTTCCTGGGCGAGTTCGGCGACGCCATCGACTACATCTTCCACTCGCGCGAGTCGCAGGCCGGCGGGGCGCGCGTGGGCGGCTCGGAGCTGCTCCCGCTGCTGTGGACGCACCTCAAGGTGACGGCGCTCTCGATGGGGATCGCGATCGCCATCGCGCTGCCGATCGGGCTCGTGCTCGGCCACACGGGTCGCGGCTCGTTCGCGGCCATCTCGATCTCGAACACCGGCCGCGCGGTGCCCAGCGTGGCGCTGATCGCGTTCTTCGTCGCGTTCTTCCCCGGCACGCCGGAGTTCTGGAACGTGACTGCGGCGCTGGCTCTGCTGGCCATCCCGCCGATCCTCACCAACGCCTACGTCGGCGTGCGCCAGGTCAGCCGCGACGCGGTCGACGCGGCGCGCGGGATGGGGATGTCGGACACGCAGATCGTCCGCGCGGTCGAGTTCCCGCTCGCGCTGCCCCTGATCTTCGGCGGCATCCGCACTTCGACGGTCAACGTCATTGCTACGGCCACGATCGCGCCGCTCGTCGGCGTGCTCACGCTCGGCGACCCGATCATCTCCGGCAGCGTCCACGGCCGGGCGGGCCAGATCGGCGCCTCGATCGTCGTGGCGCTGCTCGCCGTGACCTCCGAGGCCGTGCTCGCCGCCGTCCAGCGCGCGGTCACCCCGGCCGGCATCAAGCTCGAACGACGACCCCTCAAGAGGAGGCTCCAAACCGCCCCATGACACGACTACTCGCACTGCTGCTCGCCTGCTGCGCGATCTTCGTCGCCGCCTGCGGGGACGACGACGACGAGAGCTCCTCGCCGCAAGCCGAATCGACAGCCGCGTCGAGCGGGAAGATCCAGCGCAACGACGCCAACAGCAAGATCCAGCTGACGATCGGCTCCAAGAACTTCACCGAGCAGAAGGTCCTCGGCGAGATCTACGCGCAGGGCCTCGAGGCCGCCGGCTACAACGTGAGCAAGGACCTCAACCTCGGCGACGAGAAGACGGCGCTGGCGGCCGTCAAGTCCGACGAGATCTCGGCGTACCCGGAGTACACCGGCACGGCGCTGCTCTCATTCTTCGGCAAGAAGGCGGACGAGCTGCCCAAGGACCCGCAGGCCGCCTACGAGGAGGCGAAGGCCGGGTTCGCGGAGGACGGCCTGGTCGCGTTCCCGCCGACGCCGTTCACGTCTTCGAACGAGGTCGCGGTGACGCAGGAGACGGCGGACGAGCTGCAGCTGAAGACGATCTCCGACCTCAAGGGCAAGTCCCAGGACCTGACGCTCTACGGCTCGCCTGAGTGCCGGCAGCGGCTCGACTGCCTGCTCGGCCTCCAGCAGGTCTACGGGCTCAAGTTCGCCAAGTTCGTCCCGGTCGACATCGCCCAGCGCCACGAGGTGCTGACCTCAGGCCGCGCCGACGTGTCGATCGTGTTCACCACCGACCCCCAGATCCAGCGCGAGAAGGAGGTCCTGCTCGAGGACGACCAGGGCATGTTCCCGCCGTACAACTCGACGCTGGTCATGAAGCAGGAGACCGCCGACAAGGCGGGCGCCGACCTCCAGAAGACGGTCGAGCTGCTGCAGGAGCAGCTGACCGACGAGAACATGCAGGAGCTCAACGCCCGCGTGGACCTCGACAAGAAGGATCCCGGCGTGGTCGCGAAGGAGTACCTCACCGAGACCGGCCTCATCGGCGGCTGACGATTCCCGCGCTACCCTGCGCCGCGGTACGCCGTGGCGCGGGGTCGCGGCAGGGGAATGTCCAGGGAGGCAACAATGCGAACGAAGCGCATGGCGCTCGTCGTGTCCATCTGCGGGGCATTGACGGCAAGCGCGCCCGCGCTCGCCGCCGAGCAGCAGGCGGGTGACGCGATTCCAGGGCGCTACATCGTCATGGTCGAGAAGGGCCACGACGCCGACGACGTCGCTCGCGGCCGCGACCAGCAGGTGTTCGACTCGCTCAACGGCTTCGCCGCGAACCTCGACGCCGGGCAGGTCCGCGCGCTGCGCCACAGCGCCCGCGTGGCACTCGTCGAGCAGGACCAGGTCGTCGAGGCGAGCGCGACGCAGCCGATCGCGTCCGACCCGTGGGGCCTGGACCGCATCGACCAACGCAGCCTGCCGCTCTCTCAGAGCTATACGTACAACACCACCGCCGGCAACGTGAGGGCGTACGTAATCGACACGGGCATCGCCATCACGCACTCCGAGTTCGGCGGCCGGGCGAGCGTGGGCTACGACGCGCTCGGCGGCAACGGGCAGGACTGCCACGGCCACGGGACGCACGTGGCGGGCACGATCGGTGGCGCCACGTGGGGCGTGGCGAAGGCCGTACAGCTGGTCAGCGTCCGGGTGCTCAACTGCTCCGGCTCCGGCTCGACCTCGGGCATCATCGCGGCGCTCGACTGGGTGCGCGTCCACGCGATCAAGCCCGCCGTGGCCAACATGTCGCTGGGCGGCGGCTTCTCGCAGGCGCTCAACAACGCGACCAACACGCTGGCCAACTCGGGGGTCTTCGTCGCCGTGGCGGCCGGCAACGAGAACCAGAATGCGTGCAACGTCTCCCCCGCCTCGGCCGCCTCGGCGTACACGACCGCGGCGTCCGACCGGTCGGACCGGCGGGCGACGTTCTCGAACTACGGCTCGTGCGTGGACGCATACGCGCCCGGCGTCGCGATCCGCTCCGCCTGGCTGTCGGGCGGCACCAACACGATCAGCGGCACGTCGATGGCGAGCCCGCACGTGGCGGGCGTGGCGGCGCTGTACAAGGGCGCGTTCGGCGACGCGTCGTCGTCGACCGTCTCGTCGTGGATCACGACCAACGCGACGCCCAACGTGATCTCCCGCAACCGCACCGGCACGCCGAACCGGCTGCTCTACAAGTCGACGCTGTAAGCGGCCTCACTCGACGCCGGCCCGCGCGTTCTGCCGGGCCGGCGTCTAGTGTCGCCCGATGGCTCTCGACACCGCCCTCGACCAGCTCCACGTCCGTCTCCTGCGCGCCGGCGCGCACGCGCCCACCCGTACGCGGCCGGGCGACGCCGGCTATGACCTGCGGTGCGTGTCGGGCTTCTCGCTGTGGCCGGGCCAGCGGGTGACGGTGCCGACGGGGGTGGCGATCGCGCTCCCGCCCGCCGTGGCCGGGCTGATCGTGCCGCGCTCCGGCCTCGCCGCTCGCCACGGGCTGTCGGTGGTCAACGGCCCCGGTCTGGTCGATCCCAACTACCGCGGCGAGCTGCGGGTCGTGCTCGTCAACCTCGGCGACGCTCGGTTCGAGGCGGCGCCGGGTGACCGGATCGCCCAGCTCCTGCTCGTCCCCTTCGTGGCCCCGGACCTGCTCGTCGTCGACGAGCTCCCGCCGGCCACGGACGACCGCGGCGAGAACGGGTTCGGCTCGTCGGGGCGTTGAGCGGCTGAGCGGGGCGGCGTGTTCACCGGCTTCAGCACCCAGGCGTTCGCCTGGTTCGCCGGGCTGGAGCGCGACAACACGAAGGCGTACTTCACCGCCAGCCGCGAGGTGTACGAGACGCAGGTGCGCGAGCCGCTCGAGGAGATGCTCGAGGAGCTGGCCGCCGACTTCGGCGGCCACGTCAAGATGTTCCGCCAGAACCGCGACGTGCGCTTCTCGCCCGACAAGTCGCCGTACAAGACGACGACGTACGGGATCCTCTACGAGGTCGCGGTCCCTGGCCACGGGCTCTACGCGCAGCTCTCGTCTCGCGGGCTGTACGCCGGCACGGGCTACTACCGGATGGCCCGCGACCAGCTCGAGCGCTACCGGGAGGCCGTCGCAGGTGAAGCCGGGCCCGCCCTGGAGGCGGCCGCCGCCGGGGCCGAGGAGGCCGGGCTGGAGCTGGCCGGCGACAGCCTGCGCACGGCGCCGCGCGGCTACCCGCGCGACCATCCGCGGATCGAGCTGCTGCGGCGCAAGGAGCTCGTCGCCGGCCGCGCGGCGTCGGGCGAAGGCGGCCTGGACCGCGAAGCGGCGCTCGCGCACGTGGCGGGCACCTGGCGGGCCGCCGAGCCGATCAACGCGTGGCTTGACGCTCAAGTGGGGCCGAGTCGGCTTCCTCCGGAGGAGCGCTGGGGTCGCCGGTGACATAGTCGGCGACCGTGTTCTCGCGCCGTGAGAGCGCGATGAACGGCACCGCGAGCGCGGAGATGCCGGCGCCGATCAGGTAGCTGGGCGCGTAGCCCCAGACGTCGGCGGCGCGGCCGAGGACGGGCTGCGCCCACACGCCGCCCGTGGAGCCCATCAGCGAGTCGAACGAGAGGATCGTCGCCCGCTGCTGGGACGGGATCATCCCGTTGATGTAGGCCTGGCGGATCGGCATCGTGGCGGCGAACAGGAGCCCCCAGACCACGATCAGCGCGAGCACCGCCCAGAAGCTCTCGAACACCCCGATCATGGCCATCGTGGCGGTGCTCAGCGCCGCGGTGAGCAGCAGGGCCGACGTGCGGCGCCGGAAGAGGCGCCGGATGCGCGGCGCCGCGATCCCGCCGAGGATCTGGGCGCCGGCCACGATCGCAGCGACGAGGCCGGCGATCTGGTACGCCTCCGGATCGCCGTAGAGCTCGAGCAGGTACGGCTGGAGCGCGTAGAAGGCGTAGAAGCCGACGCCGCCGACGAACAGGGCCTCCACCATCAGCCATTTCACCGCCGGCACCCGCCAGCCGTAGTCGATCGAGGCCGCGGTGATCCGTCGCATCTCGGCCAGCGGCCGCCCGCCCTTGACCGGCGTGAAGCCGACGTCGTGCATCATCCGGAAGGCGACCGCGAACATGACGAGGAGCACCGCTCCACGCAGCACGAACGGCACGCCGAGGCTGGTGAGCTGGGCGATCAGCCCGCCGGCCGCCGAGCCGCTCAGCATCGCCACGCCGGAGACGATCTGCCCGCGCCCGAACACCGTCTCCAGCTGGCCCGTGAACCCGGTGGCGGTCAGCGCGTCGACCAGCCACGCCTCGACCGCGCCCGAGAAGAACGTGAACCCGAGGCCGAGGAACATCGACACGAGCGCCCACTGCCAGAACGGCGCGCTGATCTCCCACAGCAGGACGTAGAGCAGCGTCGAGACGGTCAGCGTGATGGTGCCGAGCAGGTACGACGCGCGCCGCCCGACGGTGTCGGCGACGATCCCGGTCGGCACCTCGAACAGCACCATCCCGGCGGTGAAGAACGCGTTGGCGGCGAACGCCTCGAGGTTCGTGAGCCCCGCGTCGAGCAGGAAGATCGTGTTGATGCCCCAGATGAACGAGGCCGCCAGCGTGTTCCCCAGCATCAGCACCAGGTACGTGCGCTGGATGGAGAGCGCCGTAGGCAGGAGCTACGGCCCCGCGCCGTTGACCGCGTAGCGGTCGAAGCGTTCGGCCACCACGGACGGCAGCCGCGCCTGGATCCGCACGCCGTCGGGCGTCTCGGTGCGCTCGAGGTCGCCGGCCAGGTCGTGCAGCTCGGACAGCGTGCCGCCGTCGGAGAACGGCACGAGCAGCTCCACGTCGCGCAGGGTGCGCTCGAACTCGTCGGCGATCCGCTCCTGGAGCTCGTCGAGCCCCTCGCCGCTGATCGCGCTCACGAGAGCGGCCTCCGGGTGCCGGAAGGCGAGCTCGCGGCGGCGATCGTCGTCCAGGAGGTCGGCCTTGTTGAGCACGAGGATGCGGGGCTGGTCGCCGACGCCGATCTCCTCGAGCACGTCGTCGACCGCTGCGGTCATCGCCACCAGCAAATCCTCCGGGGCGCTGGCGTCGACCACGTGCAGCAGCAGGTCGGCGCGGTTGGTCTCCTCGAGCGTGGCCGCGAAGGCGTCGACCAGCTGGTGGGGAAGCTTGCGGATGAAGCCGACGGTGTCGGTTATCAGGTAGGTGCGGCCTTGCACCCGGGTGGTACGCGTAGTCGGGTCCAGCGTGTGAAAGAGCCGGTCGCCGACGCCGACCTCGGAGCCGGTGAGCGCATTCAGCAGCGTCGACTTGCCGGCGTTGGTGTAGCCGGCCAGGGCCACCGAAGGCAGGTGCGCGCGCTCCCGCTCGGCGCGCTGGACGGCCCGGTTGGAGCGCACGTGGTCGAGCCGCCGGCGCAGCGCGGTGATGCGGTCGCGGGCGAGCCGGCGGTCGGTCTCGATCTGTGACTCGCCCGGGCCCCGCGTGCCGATGCCGCCCACGCCGCGGCCGGCGCCGAGACGCTCGAGGTGCGTCCACAGGCCGCGCATGCGGGCCATGTTGTACTCGAGCTGGGCGAGCTCGACCTGGAGCTTGCCCTCGGCCGAGTGGGCGTGCCCGGCGAAGATGTCGAGGATGACGGCG
The DNA here is from genome assembly GCA_963730535.1 of uncultured Solirubrobacteraceae bacterium. Classification (GTDB taxonomy): domain Bacteria; phylum Actinomycetota; class Thermoleophilia; order Solirubrobacterales; family Solirubrobacteraceae; genus DASSUW01. The sequence goes on along the minus strand of CAVSRU010000005.1, from coordinate 240,411 downwards.
GTGCGGTCGAGCACCGGCAGCTCGAGCTGCTTCTCCAGGTTGCGCTCCTGGCGCGGGCTCAGCTCGTCGTCGGTCACGACCAGGTTCGCGTCCGCCGCCTTGAGCAGCGGGGCCAGCTCCTCCACCTTGCCGGGGCCGAGGTACAGGTTCGGGTGCGGCTTGTCGCGGATCTGGACCACCTCGCCGACGGTCGCCACGCCGGCCGTGCGCAGCAGCTCGCGCATCTCGGCGAGATCGGTCGGCTCGGGCGAGGCGGCGACGACGAATGCGCGTTGGCGGGCGCGGCCCTGGCCGGGCTGCGGGGCGTATCGGGATTCTGCGGTCCGGCCGCTTCTCGACTTCTCCAAGTTGCCATCCAGTTTAGTCGCCCCTCCTGCAGGTCCCGACCCTCCTCGGAGGAACCACTAGGGTGCCCGCTCATGCGCGACGAGGAGCTCGCCGAGCGGCTTGCCGCTCGCACCCTGGAGCTGGTCGACGTGCCCTCCGAGTCGCGCGCCGAGGGGCATCTGGGAGAGCACGTGGCGGCCGTCCTGGAGGCCGGCGGCGTGCCGGTCGCCGACCTCGGCGACACCTGCCTGCGCGCGGGTCGCGGCGCCCCCGTGCTGCTCGCCGGGCACCTCGACACCGTCCCGGCGCAGGACAACCTCCCGGGCCGGATCGACGGGGCGCGCGTCCACGGGCTCGGGGCGAGCGACATGAAGGGCGCCCTGGCGGTGATGATCGAGCTCGCGCTGGCGGGCGCGCCGTTCGACCTGCTGTTCTTCGGCCGCGAGGAGCTGCCGGCCGCCGACAGCGCGCTCGGCCCGCTGCTCGAGCGCGAGCGGCTCTCCCATGAGCTGGTCGTGGTGATGGAGCCGACCGACAACGAGCTGCACGCCGGCTGCCTCGGCAACGTGAACGCCACGTGGACGTTCGAGGGCCGCTCGGGGCACTCCGCGCGGCCCTGGGACGCCGACAACGCGATCCACGCCGCCGCGCGCGGGATCGCCGCGCTCGCCGCGCACGATCGCGAGGAGCACGTGTTCGACGGCCTGCCGTTCTACGAGGTGGCGTCGGTCACGCGGATCGCCGGCGGGATCGCCGACAACGTGATCCCGGACCGGGTGCAGTGCCACGTCAACTACCGCTTCGCCCCCGGGCGCACGCCGGCCGAGGCCGAGGCTCGGCTGCGGGAGCTGTGCGAGGGCGGCTCGCTGCGGATCGACTCGCTGGCGGCGTCGGGCCCGGTGGCGGTCGGCAACCCGCGAGCCCAGGCCCTGATCGCCGCGGGCGACCTCCCGGTCGCCCCCAAGCAGGCCTGGACGCCGGTCGCCGAGTTCGGCGCTGCCGGGCTCGACGCCGTCAACTTCGGGCCGGGGGCGCCGGCGCAGGCCCACCGGCGCGACGAGTCGGTCAAGATCCCCGGCCTCGTGCGCTCCTACCGCGTGCTGGAGGCGTTCGCGGCATGAGGATCTCCCCGGTGCTCGCCGGCATGCGGGCGTACCCGTTCGTGCGGCTCGCCGAGGCCCGGCGGCGGCTGGCCGACGCCGGCGTGCAGGTGATCGACTTCGGGATGGGCGAGCCGCGCGAGGAGACGCCCGCGTTCATCCGCGACGCGCTCGTGCTCGACCCGCTCTCCAAGTACCCGGCCGCCGACGGCCTGCCCGAGCTGCGGGAGGCGGTCGCCACCTGGGTCGGGCGGCGGTTCGGCACCGCGCTCGACCCCAGCACCGAGGTGGTGCCGACGTTCGGCTCCAAGGAGGCCGTCTTCCACCTCGCCCAGGTCTTCGACGGCGAGCTGGTGGTCGTGCCCCAGCCCGCCTACCCGGTCTACGAGCGCGGCGCGGCGTTCGCCGGCAAAGCGGTGTTCCAGCTCCCGCTCGAGGCGGGCAACGGCTTCCTCCCGGACCTCGACGCCGTGCCGCCCGCGATCTGGCGGCGCACGGCGGTGCTGTGGCTGAACTACCCCAACAACCCGACCGCGGCCACCGCACCGCCGGCGCTCTACGAGCAGGCGGCCGCCCTCGCCCGCGAGCACGACTTCGTGCTCGCCTCCGACGAGGCGTACTCCGAGCTCTACTTCGGCGACGAGCCTCCCGCCTCGGCGCTCCAGCTCGAGGACCGCACGAACGTGGCGGTGTTCAACACGCTCTCCAAGCGCTCCTCGATGCCGGGCTACCGGTCGGGGTTCGTGGCCGGGAGCGCGGAGCTGGTGGCGGCGCTGAAGCGCTACCGGCCGAACGTCGGCGTCGCGCCGCCGGAGTTCATCCAGCGCGCGGCTGCGGTCGCGTGGGGCGACGAGGAGCACGTGGCCGAGGTGCGCGGCCTCTACCGGGCCAAGCGCGATGTGCTCCTGCCGGCGCTGGAGGCGCGCGGCCTGCGCCACGTGGGCGGCGACGCGACGTTCTTCCTGTGGCTGGCGGGAGCGGCCGAGGGCGAGCACGAGCGGCTGCTCGAGCAGGGCATCGTGCTCGCTCCCGGTTCCTTCTTCGGACCGGCGGGCGAGGGCTACCTGCGGCTGGCACTCGTGCCCACGCTGGCCGAGTGCGAGCGCGCCGCCGAACTACTGGCCGCTGTGTAGCACGGCGTTGAGGCCGCCCCAGCTGCCGTTGCGGGGCCAGGCCTCGACCGCGCCGGTCTGGGAGTTGCGGCGGAAGAGGAGGTTGTCGGCGCCGCTCAGCTCGAGCGCCTTGACCACGTCGCCGTCGGGCAGCGTCACGCGCGTGCCGGCGGTCAGGTACAGGCCCGCCTCCACCACGCACTCGTCGCCGAGCGAGATCCCGAGGCCCGAGTTTGCCCCCAGCAGGCAGCGCTCGCCGATCGAGATGACCGCCGTGCCGCCGCCGGAGAGCGTGCCCATGATCGACGCGCCGCCGCCGACGTCGGACCCGTCGCCGACGACCACGCCCGCGCTGATCCTCCCCTCCACCATCGAGTGCCCGAGCGTGCCGGCGTTGAAGTTGACGAAGCCCTCGTGCATGACGGTCGTGCCGTCGGCCAGGTGGGCGCCGAGGCGCACGCGGTCGGCGTCGGCGATCCGCACTCCCGGCGGGACGACGTAGTCGGTCATGCGCGGGAACTTGTCCACGGAGAAGACCGAGAACGGGCTGCCCTGGGCACGCAACCTGTGCTGCACATCGGGCAGCGAGGCGGGGTCGACGGGCCCGTGGCTCGTCCACGCGACGTTGTTGAGCACGCCGAAGACGCCGTCGAGGTTGGCCTGGTGCGGCCGGATGATGCGGTGCGAGAGCAGGTGCAGGCGCAGGTACGCGTCGTAGGCGTCCTGTGGCGGGTCGGCCAGCGAGGCGATCGAGACGGTGACGGGCACGATCTCGATCCCGCGCAGCTCGTCGGGGGCGCCCTGGCCGCCGCGGTGCACGCCGGGGTCCACGCCGCCGCCCAGCTGCGGCTCGGGGAAGTACACGTCGAGCACCCGATCGCCGGCCAGCGTGGCCAGTCCGGAGCCCCAGGCGCGGTCGGTGAGGTACTCGGTCATCGGGTCGTAGACGCTAGCTCGGCCAGCAGCTCATCGCTCAGCTCGCCGCGGTACACGGGCACCGCCCAGCCGGTGAGGTCGACGTGCAGAGCCTCGTCGACGTCGACCTCCAGCTCCCCGCCGTCGAGCTTGACGGTCACCGGCGAGTCGCCGCCGCGCAGGACGTGGGCGACCGCCGCACCGCACGCGCCGGTCCCGGACGAGAGCGTCTCCCCCACGCCGCGCTCGAAGATGCGGGCACGGATGGTGCCGGCGCCGAGCTCGGTCCAGAACGACACGTTCGTGCGGTTGGGGAAGATCGAGGCGTGCTCGATCGGCGGGCCGAGCGTTGTGAGATCGAGGGCGTCGAGCTCGGCCTCGCCGCTGACGTGGATCGCGCACTGTGGGTTGCCGATCGAGACGTGCTGGAAGCGCCGGCCGTCGATCTCCCCCAGGCCGTCGGGCGGCCCGCCCGGGAAGTCCTTGGAGGTCAGGCTGGCGCGCCCCATGTCGACACGGCAGGTCGTCGGGCCGGTGATGGTGGGCCGGATCTCGCCGGCGGCGGTCTGGATCGAGAACGTGTCGGCGCTCGTCCAGCCGGCGCGGCGGAGGTAGAGGATCGCCTCGCGGGCGCCGTTGCCCGACAGCTCGGCCTCCGAGCCGTCGGGGTTGAAGATCCGCAGCCTCGCGACGTAGCCCGGCTCGGTCGGCGGCGAGAGCTCGAGGACGCCGTCGGCTCCGGGCCCGAAGTGCGGGTCGCACAGCCGCTGCACGGCACGGGGCGTGAGGTCGAGCGCGCCGTGCTCGAGGATCACGTAGTCGTTGCCGAGGGCCTGCCACTTCTCGAACCGCACGGCGGTCATGCTCTCAGGGCGCGGTGGATCTCGGCCGCGACGTCCTCCGGCTCGCGGTCGGTGACGTCGACGAGGTTGACGCCGGGGAGCTTGCGCATCCACGTCAGCTGCCGGCGCGTGTAGCGGTGCGTGCTGCGGCGCATCGCCTCGACGTCGCCGTCGAGCAGCTCGCGGAACCCCAGCGCCTTGCTGACGGTCGGCGAGGTGCCGCGGGCAGCGGCCGCCCGCACCTCCCCGGCGGCGCCGGCGGCGAGCATGGCGTCGATGCGGGCGTCGATCCGCCGCTTGAGCGCGTTCCGTTCCATCGTGAGGCCGGCCAGGAGGGTCGGGTGGCGCGTGGCCGACGTCCACAGCTGGTCGCCCGCGGGAGGCCCGTGGCCGGCGTCGAGCAGCTCGAGGGCGCGGACGATCCGCTGGCTGTCGCCGGGCTTCACGGTGGCGGCCGCCTTGGGGGCGCGGGCGGCGAGCTCGCGGTGCAGGGCGGCGGCGCCGTGCTCCTCGAGCTGCTGTCGGCGCCGCCGGCGGATCGCCGTGGCGACCGGCGGGCGAAGGTCCAGCTCGGCGAGCGCCGCGCGCAGGTAGAGCCCGGTGCCGCCCACGACGATCGGGCGCCGCCCGGCGGCCAGCAGCGAGTCGATCTCGCGATGCGCCAGCTGGGCGTACTGGCCGGCACTGAACGGCGCGTCGGCGTCCAGGAACGCGAGCAACCGGTGCTCGAGCTGCTCCTGCTCCTGCGGCGTGGCCGCCCCGGTGAGGGTCTCCAGCCCGCGGTAGACCTGGAGCGCGTCGGCCGACACCGCCACCGGCTCCTCCCCGTCCGCGCGGAGCCGCGCGGCCAGCGCGATGGCGACCGCGGTCTTCCCCACGCCGGTGGGGCCGAAGATGGCGAGGACCGTTGGGCGCACGCGACGAGTATGAGGGCGGTCGGCTGAGGGGTATCGTCGTCCTCGATGGCGTTGCGCATCGGCACGGGCCTGTCGACGAGCCCCGATCCGCGGGCGGGGGCGCTCGAGGCCGCGCTGACGGCGCGCGACGGGCTGCGCGAGTTCCCGTGCGATCTGGCGATCGTGTTCGCCTCGGGCTCGCACTTGGCGGCGCCCGAGGCGGTGCTCGAGGCCGTCCACGAGGCGCTCGCCCCCTCGCAGCTCGCCGGCTGCGCGGCCGGCGGAGTGATCGGCGCGCGGCGGGAGGTCGAGCACGGGACCGCCGTGACCGTCTGGGCCGCGCACCTCGACGGCGGCACCGCGACGGTCTTCCACGCGATGGTCGAGGAGATCGAGGAGGGCACGGGAGCGCTCGCCGGGATGGTCGACCTCGAGGGCGCCGCGGGCGCGATCCTGCTCGCCGATCCGGCGACCTTCCCGACCGACGCGGTGCTGCGCTTCCTCTCGCACGCCGCCCCGGCGGTCCCGCTCATCGGCGGGCTCGCCTCCGCGCGCACGGCGGGCGGGACGACCGCGCTGTTCGCCGGCGACCGCGTCGTCGACGAGGGCGCCGTCGGCGTGCGGCTCGACGGCGTCGAGGTGCTGCCGTGCGTCTCGCAGGGCGCGGCGCCGATCGGTCCCGAGCTGACGATCACGGACGCCGACGGCCATGTGATCAACGAGCTGGCGGGCAAGCCGGCGCTCGACAAGCTGCGCGAGACGATCGAGGCGCTGCCGGAGGAGGACCTCGCCCTCGTCCAGGGCGGGCTGCTCATGGGCATCGTGGTCGAGACCAACAAGCCCGAGTACGTGCAGGGCGACTTCCTCGTGCGCGGCCTCGTGGGCGCCGATCCGGAGACCGGCAAGGTGGCGGTCGCCGCCGACGTCCACCCCGGCCAGGTCGTACGCCTCCACGCCCGCGACGCCGAGAGCGCCGACCGCGACCTCCGCGAGGCGCTCGGCGTGCGCATGCGGGCGCTCGGCGGCCGCACGCCCGCCGGCGCGCTGGTGTTCGCGTGCAACGGCCGCGGGCGCGGCCTGTTCGGCTACGCCGACCACGACGCCGAGACCGTGGCCCACGAGCTCGCCGGAGCCCCGGCCGCGGGCTTCTTCGCCGCCGGCGAGATCGGCCCCGTCGGCGGCGAGACGTTCCTCCACGGCTTCACCGCCACCGTCGCGGTCTTCGCGTGAATGCGGTCGCTCCGCATGACAGAGTGGCGAAATGAACCTCGGGGGACGCACAGCTCTCGTGACCGGCGCGAGCGGCGGGCTCGGGCAGGCGATCGCGCGCGCGCTCGTGCAGCGCGGAGCGCGCGTCGTGCTCACGGCGCGGCGGGTCGAGGTGCTCGAGCCGCTGGCCGCCGAGACCGGCGGGCGGGCGCTGGCATGTGACCTCAGCGACCGCGAGTCGCTGCTGCGGCTCGTCGAGGAGGCCGGACCCGTCGATGTGCTGGTGGCGAGCGCGGGGAACCCGGGCAGCGGCCGCATCGAGTCGTTCACCCTCGAGGAGATCGACCGGGCCATCGACGTCAACCTGCGCGCCCCGATCGTCCTCGCCCGCCTGATGTGTGAGGGCATGGCCGAGCGCGGCGGCGGCCACATCGTGTTCATCTCGTCGCTCAGCGGCAAGACCGGAACCGTCCGGACGTCGATCTACGCGGCGACCAAGTTCGGCCTGCGCGGTTTCGCGCAGGGGCTGCGGGAGGACCTGCGGCCACGCGGCGTCGGCGTCTCGACCATCTTCCCCGGCTTCATCCGCGACGCCGGCATGTTTCACGAGGCGGGCGCGAAGCTGCCGGGCTACGTGGGCACCAAGACGCCCGAGGACGTCGCCGGCGCCGTGGTCTCGGCGGTCGAGCGCAATCGCGCCGAGGTCGACGTCGCGCCGCTCGCGATGCGGCTCGGGACCACGATCGCCGCGTTCGCGCCGGAGCTCGCGAAGAACGTGCAGCGCCGGCTCGGGGCCGACCAGGTCGCGTCGGAGATGGAGACCGGCCAGCGCGCCAAGCGCTAGCCGGTCGTCACGGTAGACGGGCACGCGGTCGCCGACCCCGACGTCCCGGTCGGGCGCCGACCGCGACTCCCGGTCGGGCGGCGGTGCCGTCGTTCAGAAGAGCGGCTGCTGCTGCGCCGGCCGCACCACCTCCTCCCGGGCACGCGGCGATCGCCCGCGGCCGCCGCCGCGGCGGTGCCGGAACCGATCCGCGTACGTGTGCCGGGCCCACGGAGCGCCGGCGGCCACCTCGATCGTCCGGCGCTCGTCCGCGGGCAGGTACGCGCCGCGCGCGTAGAGCTTCTCGTAGCGCTCGAGGAGATCGGGCCGGTGCTCGCGCAGCCACGCGAAGAAGACGTCCTTGACCGAGCCCCGCAGGAACAACGTCTGGCCGCCGATGTGCACCGCTCCGGCCTCGGTCGCGAGCGCGACGATCCGCTCGACCTGCTCCGGCGCGTCGTTGATCCCAGGCATGAGCGGCGCGATCAGGATGCCGGTGGGGATCCCGAGGCGGTTGAGCTCGGCCACCGCCTCGAGCCGGGCCCGCGGATGCGGCGTGTGCGGCTCGGTCGCCCGCCAGGCCTTCTCGTCGAGCGTCGGCACCGACAGGCACGCGCTCACCCCCGTGCGGTCGGCGATCTCGCAGAGCAGATCCGCGTCGCGCAGCACGAGCGGCGACTTCGTGAGGATCGAGCACGGGTTCGCGAAGTCCCGCATCGCCTCCCAGACGCCGCGCATCAGCTTGTAGCGGCCCTCGACCCACTGATACGGGTCGGTGTTCGTGCCGAGGGCGATGTGCTCCCTCCCCCACGACGGCCGCCCCAGCTCCGCTCGCAGCACCTCCGGCACGTTGACCTTCACCACGATCTCGCGCTCGAAGTCCCGGCCCGCGTCGAAGTCCAGATACTCATGCGTGGGGCGAGCGAAGCAGTAAGAGCACGCATGACTGCAGCCCCTGTAGGGATTCACCGTCCAGGCGAACGGGAGCCTGGAGGCGTCCGGGACGCGGTTGATCGCGGACTTGGTCCGGATCTCGTGGAACCGGGTGTCGAGTGCCTCGGGCGCGTTGAAGCGGCGGACGACGACGTCGTCGCTGAAGCCCGGGAGGCGGGCCTCCGTCTCGGCTTCGACGCTCTGGGATTGCCAGCGCACGAACACATGTTCGCATACCGGCCGGACGGGAGCGCCGGGCGGGGCCTCACCCCGCCCGGCGTCCCTGGGGAGAGAGCTAACGGAACGTGCGGGTGATCTCGAAGCCGCTGTAGCGGCGGAGCTCGTTGCGGTTGACCCACACCCGATCGCGGCCCTTGCCGCCAAGCAGTCGCTTGGCGGGCCGGCCCGCGGACGCGGCGTTGACCCGGTCGTTGCCCGCACCCGCGCTCGCGTAGTCTCGCCCGAAGCCGGTGTTCAGCGAGTCGGCCGCGGCGCCGCCGTAGAGGCGGTCGTTGCCGAGGCCGCCGGTCAGCTTGTCACGGCCGCCCTGACCGAAGAGGCGATCGTCGCCCAGCCCGCCGGCGACCCGGTCGTGGCCCCGGTTCCCGTCGAGGCAGTCGGCGTTGCGGCCGCCGTCGACGTGGTCGTTGCCGCCGAGGGCCATGATCCGGTCACGCCGGTTGGTGCCCGTGATGCGGTCGGAGCGGTTCGTGCCGAGCACCACGAAGCGCGGGCCGGAGCCGCGCAGGCAGCGGCTCTTGGGGAGCTCGCCGCGGTTCGCCATCTGGCGGGCGTCGAACAGGGAGATCACGGTCCCGCCGGACGGACCCTGGTACGTCGCGCCGACGATGATCACGCCGCCGGGCTCGGACGGCTCATAGATGACGCAGACGTTGCGCGCGACGTCGTAGGTCGCGCCCTGGGGGCAGATCCGGCCGCCGGGGTTGTCGTCGTCGTCGCTGAGCGTGGCGCACGCGTCACCCGCAGCGGTTGCCTCCCCGATCACCGTCTGCGCTCCGCCGAAATCAAGGATCAGCGCGGTGCGCGTGGTGCCGTCGTATTGGTTGGCACGGATGCGCACTGCGCCGATGGTCTGGTCGAACGGGCGGTCGGCGATGATGTCGACCGGGTTGCCGCCGATCACGAGGCCATCGACACGCGAGCTGCCGGACGCGGTCGACACGCCATTCGTGCAGGAGACGACCTGGCTGGACGTCACCACGCCTGTGGTGATCGCGGACGTGCCAAGAATCAGCTGCGACGATTTGACGCTCGCGCTGGCAGCGAGGACACCGTTGCCGCGGCGGGTCTGCGCGGACGGCTCGGTGACGTTGAGCGGGCCTGCCGGGGCCGCGTCGGCCGGCGCGCGGGCGTCGGTCCGGCACGGCGAGCCGTCCGGGTTGGCGATCACCGGCTCAGAGGTCGCCGTGGGCGGGGCCGAAAAGCGCGAGGCGCTCGCCCGGCAGTTGTCGGCCTGCGCAAGGGCGGGTGCGGCGCTCAGCGCGCCGGCGAACGCGGCGACGCAGAGCGTCGCAACGGAATGAACGACAACGCGAGCACGTCGGCTCGCAGACGTTGCCTCGGACAAGGACCCGCCACCTCCTGGGAAGGCCGCTCCGGACGGGGTGCCCGGCGCAGCACGCTGTTACTGAGAAGAACATTTGCCCGGGGGTTGGCAATCCAAACATCACTTTTTCCGATCAGTGTCTCGGAACGGTGATGTGAGTCCGTAAACTGACGCTGCGTCGGTCTATTCAGCCCTTGTCGAGCGCCCGTCTGAGCTGCTCCAGCGTGCGCGGCTCGACGGACGGGTCGAGGTCATCCGAGCGCTCGGGAGTCAGCCGGCGCGGGCGAGCAGTGACATCTCGCCCGTGAGCGTCTGGCTGGTGGCGCCCGCGATCGTGACCGGCACGATCTCCCCCGGCGACGCGAGGCCGTCGAAGTTGACGACCTTGTTGTGGCGGGTGCGGCCGCGGAGGCGGCTGGCGTCGGTCCGGGAGGTGCCCTCGACGAGGACGTCGAGCGTACGGCCGACGAACCGTTGCGCCCGCTCGCGAGCGCGGCGCTGGACGACCTCGACGAGGCGCTCCATACGCTCCACGGCGACGTCGTGGGGAATGAAGTCGTCGGTGAGTGTCGCCGCCTCGGTGCCGCGGCGCGGCGAGTAGATGAAGGTGAAGGCGCCGTCGTAGCCGACCTCCTCGGCGACCTGCAGCGTCTCCTCGAAGTCCGCCTCCGTCTCCCCCGGGAAGCCGACGATGATGTCGGTTGTCAGAGCGCAGTCGGGGACGTGCTCGCGGATCAGCGCGACGCGATCCATGTAGCGACCGCGGTCGTACGTGCGGCGCATGGCCTTGAGGATGCGCGACGAGCCGGACTGCAGCGGCAGGTGGATGTGCTCGCAGACGCTCTTCAGATCCGCGTGGGCGAGGATCACGTCCTCGCGCATGTCCTTGGGATGCGGGCTCGTGTAGCGGATGCGGTCGAGGCCGTCGACGGCATCGAGCGCGTGCAGCAGCTCGGCGAAGCTCGCCCGGTCGGGCCTGAGGTCGCGGCCGTAGGAGTTGACGTTCTGGCCCAGGAGGGTGAGCTCTTTGACGCCCTCGGCGGCGGTGCGGCGCGCCTCTGCGACGAGCTCTTGGAGTGGGCGGCTGACCTCGCGACCTCGGGTGGACGGCACGATGCAGTACGAGCAGCGGCAGTTGCAGCCGACCGAGATCTGCATCCACGCCTGGAAGTCCCGCGCGCGCTTGGGCGGCAGGTGGCCGGTGAAGCCCTCGAACTCGAAGAAGCCCTGGGCGGTCAGCGAGTCGCTGGTGAGGAACTCGGCGAGCTTGTGGACCTGGCCCGGCCCGAACGCCACGTCGACGAACGGGAACTGGCGGAAGACCTCGTCCTTGACCGACTGCGCCCAGCAGCCGCCGACCCCGATCACCCGCTCCGGATCGCGCTTCTTGAGCACCTTGGCCTCGTGGAGATGGGCGACGAACCGCTCGTCGGCCTTCTCGCGGATCGAGCAGGTGTTGAAGAGGATGAGGTCGGCTTCGGCTCTCGTGGGCACCTCCGTGTAGCCGAGGGACTCGAGCATGCCCTTCATGTGCTCGGAGTCGTGCTCGTTCATCTGGCAGCCGAAGGTGGTGACGTGGAACCTCATTGGTTGGGTGAGGGTATCGGGGAACTTCGGCATTGAAGGGAGGTCGGGAGGGGGGCGAGATTTGGGCTGGGGCTGCTCAGTCCCCGTATGCGGGACTCAGCAGCCCCAGGCCGCGATGAGCGCCTCGCCCGGCTCGCCTCGGCGCAGCACGGGGTCGTCAGCGTTGGCCAACTCCACGAGCTCGGTTTTCACCGGAACGCGATCGCCCGGCGGGTGCGGGCGGGCCGCCTGCACCGCATTCACGTGGGCGTCTACGCGGTCGGCCACACGGTGCTCAACCGCAACGCGCGCTACCTCGCGGCCGTGCTCGCCGCCGGCGATGGCGCCGTGCTCAGCCACCGGAGCGCGGGGATCCTGTGGGGCATCCATCGCAGCGACGCGGCGAGGATCGACGTCACCGTTCCCCGTACGTGCGGGTTTCGGAGCACGCGGGCGATCGCCGTGCATCGGCCTCGGCTGCCGCCGGTGGTGACGACGCACGCCGGCATCCGCGTCACCACGCCCGGGCGGACCCTCCAGGACCTCGCCACCGCGGTCCCGCGACGCGCGCTGGAGAAGGCCGCCGAGATGGCCGAGGCGCTCCGGCTCGACGTCGCGCTCGATCCCGACCACCCCGGCGCCGCCCGCCTCGCCGACGTGCTCGAGCGGCACGATCTGGAGAGGACGACCCGCAGCCCGCTCGAGGACGAGTTCCTCGAGCTGTGTGATCGCCACGGCATCCCGCGGCCCCTGGTGAACACCTACGTCGAGGGGTTCGAGGTCGACTTCGTGTGGCCGGACGCGCGGCTGATCGTCGAGACCGACGGCCGGACGCACCACGGCACGGCCGAGGCGTTCGAGCGCGACCGCGCGCGGGATGCGCGCTTGACCGCGGCGGGCTGGCGCGTCGTGCGCTTCACCCGGCCGCAGGTGCGATTCGAGGACGGCATCGTCGCCGACCTCCTGCGGCTTCTCCTCGACCTCGTCGAGGTGCCGTCACTCAGCGCGCGTAGTCCGTCGCCCTCGACTCTCTGATCACCGTCACCTTGATCTGGCCCGGGTATTCGAGCTCCTGCTCGATCTCGCGCGCGATCTCGTGCGAGAGCAGGACCGCGCCGTCGTCGTCGAGCGAGCCCGGCAGGACCATCACGCGGATCTCGCGGCCGGCCTGCATGGCGTAGACCTTGTCGACGCCGTCGTGGCGGGTGGCGATGTGCTCGAGGTCGCGCAGGCGCTTGACGTACTGCTCGAGCGACTCGCCGCGCGCGCCCGGGCGGGCGCCGGACAGCGCGTCGGCGGACTGGACGAGCACGGCCTCGATCGTCTGCGGCTCGACCTCGTTGTGGTGGGCCTCCATGGCGTGCGCGACGGCCTCGGTCTCCCCGTGGCGGCGCGCAAGGTCGCCGCCGACCAGCGCGTGCGGCCCCTCGACCTCGTGCGAGACCGCCTTGCCGATGTCGTGCAGGAGCGCGGCGCGGCGGGCCGTCTTGGCCGACGCGCCGAGCTCGTCGGCCATCATCGCGGCCAGGTGGGCGCACTCGACCGAGTGGGCGAGCACGTTCTGGCCGTAGGAGGTCCGGTACTTGAGCCGCCCGAGCGTCTTCGTGAGGTCGGCGTCGAGACCCTGGACGTTGGCGTCGAAGCACGCCTGCTCGCCCGCCTCGGCGATGTGGCTCTCGAGCTCCGACTTGGCCTGGTAGTAGGTCTCCTCGATCCGCGCCGGGTGGATGCGCCCGTCCTGGAGGAGCTTCTCGAGCGTCATCCGGGCGATCTCCCGCCGGACGCCGTCGAAGCCGGAGAGGATGACCGCGTTCGGCGTGTCGTCGATGATGAAGTCGACGCCGGTGAGGTGCTCGAGGGCCCGGATGTTGCGGCCCTCGCGGCCGATGATGCGGCCCTTCATGTCGTCGGCCTGGAGCTGGACGACCGAGACGGTCGTCTCGGCCGCATGACCCGCCGCGAGCCGCTGCATGACCACGGAGAGGATGTTGCGCACGCGGCGCTCGGCGTCGCGCTTGGTCTCCTCCTCGATGGCACGCAGGCGGCGGGCGGACTCGTGCCGCACCTGGTCCTCGAGGTCCTTGAGGAGCAGGGCCTTGGCCTGGGAGGCCGACAGCCCGGACGCTCGCTCGAGCTCGCGGATCGTCCGCTCGCGCACCTCGACGAGCTCGCTCTCGGCGTCCGCGAGCCGCCGCTCGCGCTCCCCGAGGTCGGCGCCGCGCGCATCGAGTGCTTCCTCGCGTGCCCGCAGGCGCTCCTCGAGGCGACCGGCGTCCGGGCGGACCGCCGTGCTGGTCTCCTCGGCCGGACCGTGCGGCAGGACTACCTTCGGGCGCCCGTTCACCGTCGCGGGTGTCGGCGCGCGCTTGGTCACGAGGGTCGCTGCGACTACCAGACCAAATGCCACCAAGACCGCTGCGATCACGATCTCCATTGCGTTTCCTCTCCCCAGCGCCGCACCGTATGGCGCGACGCGAGATGCTCAGTCACCTGTCTCTGGAAGGCGGCAGGCCGAGCGTTGCCTCGGCGCTGGCGGAGGAGACGAGCAGGAAGGCGGCTCGCGGCCGCCCCGTCAGATGGCGGCTGTCGCGCGCTGTTGGGTCGTATGTGCCGGGCGCGCCCGCCCGGATGCGGTGCCAGATCGTCCGCTGAGGTGGTTCTCGATGGTGGCCGTCGTCACTGAAGCTGCTGCTTCCGCTTCAAACAATGGAATTTGCTGGGAGTTTCACGAGCCTGGATCGGCCCGGCCTGTCGCTGCCGGGATCGTAGTACCGGCGGGACCCTTGCGCAATCCGTCCCGTTCACTCGAAGGCCGGAGCGCCCGCGTGGCGCCGGATCGCGTCGTGCGCCAGCTCGAGCTCGTAGCCCTTGCGGACGAGCACGCCGAGGGCGCGCTCGCACTCGCGAGGCGTCGCAGGGGGCGGCGAGAAGCGGCGGCGAAGGAGCGCGATCGCCGCCTCCAGCTCCTCGTCGTGATCGCGTGCGCCGACGGCCGCGGCGATCAGGTCGGACTCCACCCCCAGGTCGGCGAGGCGGCGCTCGATCCGCTCCGCGCCCCAGCCGTCGAGCCGCCGCCGGTCCTCCGCGAAGCGCTGGGCGAACCGCGCGTCGTCGAGGTAGCCCTGCTCGCAGAGGTCCGAGACCACGACCTCGATCACCGCCGGCTCGACGCGCTTGCGGCCGAGGAGCCGGGCGATCTCCGCCACCGTGTGATCGCGGCGGTTGAGCGCCCGCCACGCGAGGTCGCGCGCGTGCTGGAGGCGGACCTCCGGGTCGAGCGACCGCTCGGGCGGGCGATCCGCCGACGGGTCATCGGCGGCGACGAGCCGCACGGGCGGCTCGTCGGGTGGGACGCCGGGCATCGCGCGGGGCGGGCTACGCGACGGCGATCTCCGGGACGGGCGGTGCGTCGGGGTCCCGCTCGATCGGCTGCACGAGGTCCTGGTCGAGGTTGAGCGCCTCGTAGACCTTCGCCTCGATCTCGCGCGCGACCTCCTGGTGCTCGTCCAGATACGCCTTGGCGTTGTTGCGCCCCTGGCCCAGCCGTTCCTCGCCGTAGGAGAAGAACGAGCCCGACTTGCTGACGATGCCGTGCTCGAGCCCGAGGTCGAGGATGCAGCCCGCGCTGGAGATGCCCTTGCCGAACTCGATGTCGAACTCCGCCTGGCGGAACGGCGCCGCGACCTTGTTCTTGACGACCTTGACCCGGACGCGGTTGCCGACCGCCTCCGTGCCCTCCTTGAGGGTCTCGATGCGGCGGATGTCGAGCCGCTGGGACGAGTAGAACTTCAGCGCGCGGCCGCCCGGCTGGGTCTCCGGCGACCCGAACATGACGCCGACCTTCTCGCGGATCTGGTTGACGAAGAGGCAGAGCGTCTGCGTGCGGTTCAGGTTGCCGGCCAGCTTCCGCATGGCCTGGGACATCATCCGCGCCTGGACGCCGACCGTCTGGTCTCCCATCTGGCCCTCGAGCTCGGCGCGCGGGGTGAGCGCCGCCACCGAGTCGACCGCCACGACGTCGACGGCCCCCGAGCGCACGAGCATGTCGGCGACCTCGAGCGCCTGCTCGCCGTAGTCGGGCTGGGAGACGAGCAGCTCGTCGATGTTCACGCCCAGGTTCTTGGCGTACAGCGGGTCCATGGCGTGCTCCGCGTCGATGAACGCGCAGACGCCGCCCAGCTTCTGGGCCTCGGCGATGATGTGGTAGATCAGCGTCGTCTTGCCCGAGGACTCCGGGCCGAAGATCTCGACGATCCGGCCGCGCGGGCAACCGCCGATCCCCAGCGCGATGTCGAGCGACAGCGCTCCCGTGGGGATCGCGTCGACCTTCACCTGGGCGCCTTCGTCGCCCATCCGCATCACGGTGCCCTTGCCGAACTGGCGCTCGATCTGCGCGAGGGCGCCCTGGAGGGCGGCGTCGCGCGCCTTGAGGTCCTTGGCGTCCTGCGTAGCGGTCATCTCTTCTCCTGCGATCTCGGCACGTGAATTCCACAGCTTGGGGGGTCGACCGGACGGAACCTCACCCTGCCGCCGCGGGCGTGACCGAACAAGGCGCGGGTGTGACAGATCAGCGCAGAGTCACGCGCGAGAGAGCCTCGTAGCGCGCTCCGCGCGGATGCAGGCGGGACTCGAAGAGCGTCAGCGGGCCGGCGTGGAGCTCGAGCGGCTCGGGCGCGGCATCGACCGACCGCGGCGCCCGCTCGCGGGGCCGAAGGCGGGCGACCGTGACGTGCGCCCGGAACGGCCGCTTCTCCGGCACGAACACCCCCGCGGCCTCGAGGCCGGCGCTCACCCGGCCCTGCAAGACGGCCAGCGTCCCGTCCGGGTCGTCGAGCGCGACGGTCAGCACGCGGGCGCGGCGCGGCGGGAGGAGCAGCGCTGCGCCGAGGACCAGGCGCGGCGGCGGACCGGCCTCCTCGCGCAGGACCTCCGAGATCCGCTCGACATCACCCTGCGGACGACGGCCCAGGAACGCGAGGGTGAGATGAAGGGCCTCGTCCGCGACCGGCCGCCAGATCCGTGGGTCCGCCTCCGCCTCGCGAAAGGCGGCGAGCGCGGCGCGGGCGGCGGCCGAGAGCTCGAGCGCGACGAAGAGGCGCAGAGGGTCGCGCGACCCGGTCATGCCGCGGCGGCTGCGCCACCGCTCTGCAGCGTGCGGCGGAGCATGTGCATCGCCACGGTCGTGCTCCGGTCCCGGACGGTGGCTCGGTCGCCCGGGATGTGGACGGTGCGTTCGAGGACGCCCCCCGAGCCGCCGGAGACGCTGAGGCAGACCGTCCCCACGGGCTTCGCCGGGGTGCCCCCGCCCGGGCCCGCGATGCCCGTGATCCCGACCCCCAGCGACGCGCCGAAACGCTCGGCGGCGCCCTCGGCCAGCTCCCGCGCCACCTCGGGCGAGACCGCGCCGTAGCGCTCGATCACCTCGGGCTCGACACCCGCATGGGCGACCTTGGCCTCGTTCGAGTACACGACGACGCCGCCCAGCATGTACGCCGACGACCCGGCGCGGTCGGTGAGCCGGGCCGCCATCAGGCCTCCTGTGCACGACTCGGCGACGGCGACCGTCAGCGGCGGCGGACCAGCCAGCAGCCCGGCGACGATGTCGTCCACCGTCGAGCCGTCGCGGGAGAAGACCCGGTCGCCGTGGCGCTCGAGCAGCGCGGCCTCGAACCGCTCGTACGCGGCCGCGCCCGCCGGCGCCGGGAACGTCGTGGCGACCTCCAGCTCGCCGCGGCGCAGGCAGGTCGTGACCTCGAGCTCCGGATCGACCGTCAACCCGCGCAGCGTCCGTGCCAGCTCGGACTCCGGGAGCCCGGTCATGCGGATGATCCGGGTCTCGAGCGACCCGCCGAGCGAGAGCACCTCCGCGACCGCGGGCACCGACCGGGCCGCCTGCCACATCGGCTGGAGCTCCCCCGGCGGACCGGGCAGCACGAGGACCACCGGCGTTCCCGCGACCACCAGCCCGGGAGCCGTGCCCACCGGCTCGAGCACCGCCGCTCCCTCGGGCACGAGCGCCTGCTTGCGAGCGCCCGCCCGCAGCCCCTCCTCGCTCACGTCGCGCCAGCGGGCGCGCATCCCAGCGACGATGTCCCAGATCCGCTCCTCGAGCGCGGAATCGACGGCCATCGGGCGGCCGGAGAACGACGCCACGACCTCCGCGGTCAGGTCGTCGGCGGTCGGGCCCAGGCCGCCGCTCGTGACCACCAGGTCGATGCCCTCGCCGGCCAGGAACGACAGCGCGGCCCGCAGGTCCGACGGCCGGTCGCCCACCACCATCACGTGCGCCACGTCGACGCCGAGCTCTCGCAGCCGCCCGGAGAGCCACGGTCCGTTGGCGTCCTGCACGAGCCCCGACAGGACCTCGGTGCCCGTGACCACGATGCCGGCCCGCACGCCGCTCACGACGAGCAATCCGGCCGCGCGCCGGCCGCCAGGCGCCGCGGGGGCCGCCCGGGCCGCAGCTCGTAGCCCACCGGGTCCGTGCTCGCGGCCACGTCGTAGAGCCGTCCGTTGACCCGCATGCGCACGTTGGCGTTGCCGAAGTTGGTCCGGAAGAACCGGCTGCGGAAGACCTTCGTGCGCGCGCCGGCCTGCAGCGTCTCCTCGTCGATCACCTGCCGCCCCCGCGCGTCGACCAGGCACACATAGACGGGGCCGGAGGCGACCAGCTGGAGCCGCACCTGTCGCGGACGCGGCTTCCGCTCCCGCTCTGGCTCCCGCCCGCCCCCCGCGCCCCCGCCGGGTTCAGGCGTCGCGGTCGGCGCCACCTGCGCAGGCGCCGCCGGCTCTTCGTCGTCGCCCCACGTCCCGAGCACCCAGAAGATCGCCAGGAGCAGGACCACGCCCCCGAACAGCACCAATCCCGGGCCCAGCAGCGAGAGCCGCCGCCGCGCGCGGCGGGGCTGGCGCCGGAACGGCGTCAGCTCCTGCGTCGACGGCCGCTCGAACCGCTGCCGGTACTCCTCCACCAGCAGCCGCGCGTCGAGCCCCAGGTACTCCGCGTACGTGCGCAGGAACGTCTTGACGAACGTCGGCCCGGGGAGCAGCTCCCACTCCTCGTTCTCCAGCGCCCGAAGGTACTTGCCGCGGATCTTGGTCGCAGACTCGACCTCCGTCATGTCGATCCGCCGGCGCATCCGCGCCTCGCGCAGCGTCTCGCCGATCTCTGGCATCGGCCGATCAGGCTACTCGGGGTCCTCCTCCAGGACCGGGACGGGCTGGTCGCCGAGCGCGGCCAGCACGCGCGGGAGATCGGCCTCCGTGACCAGCACCTGGCGAGGCTTGGAGCCTTCGTAGCCGGAGATCACGCCACGGCGCTCGAGCATGTCGATCAGCCGCCCCGCGCGCGTGTACCCGAGCCGGAGGCGGCGCTGGAGCATCGAGGTCGACGCGGTCTGCATCTCGGCCACCAGCCGGATGGCGTCGCCCAGCAGCGCGTCCTCGTCGGGATCGAACCCGTCGTCGCCGCCGCCCTCGTCGGGAGCCGGTTCGACCTCCTCCAGCAGCTCCTCGACGAACTCCGGCTCGCCCTGCCGCTTCCACTCGTCGGTCAGCGCGGCGATCTCCGCCTCGTCGATGAACGCCCCCTGGATGCGCTGGAGCCGCGAGGAGCCGACCGGGGAGAACAGCATGTCGCCCATCCCGAGCAGCGACTCGGCCCCGTTCTGGTCGAGGATCACGCGCGAGTCGGTCTGGGAGGACACCGCGAAGGCGATCCGCGACGGCACGTTGGCCTTGATCATGCCGGTGATGACGTCCACGCGCGGGGACTGGGTGGCGAGCACGAGGTGGATGCCGACCGCCCGCGCCTTCTGGGCGATCCGGATGATCGAGTCCTCGACGTCGGCCGGGGCGACCATCATCAGGTCGGCCAGCTCGTCGATCACGCACAGCACGTACGGGAGACGTGCCTCGCCGCGCCGCTCGCGCACGGCGTTCAGGTCGTGCAGGGTCCGCGTGCGCGCCAGCGACATGTACGAGTAGCGCTGCTCCATCTCGCGCACGAGGTTCTGGAGCGCCGTCGCCGCCTTGCGCGGCGACGTGATGACCGGCGTGAGCAGGTGCGGGATCGAGTCGTAGTGGGTTAGCTCGACCTGCTTGGGGTCGACCAGCACCATCCGCACCTCGTGCGGGGTGGCGCGCAGGAGGATCGAGGAGAGCATCGCGTTGACGGCGCCGGACTTGCCCGCGCCGGTCGTCCCCGCCACCAGCAGGTGCGGCATCTTCGCGAGATCGGCGCCGATCGCGCGGCCCGCGACGTCCTTGCCCAGCCAGACCGTGAGCGGAGACCAGTCGTCCGGCGGGGCCTGGTAGACGTCGCCGAGGTGGACGATCCGGCGACGGGCGTTCGGGACCTCGACGCCCACGGCCTGCTTGCCGGGGATCGGCGCCAGGATGCGGATGTCGGCGGCGGCCAGCGCGTACGCGAGGTCGTCCTTGAGCTGGGCGACCTTGCCGACCTTGATGCCGGGCGCCAGCCGCAGCTCGTAGCGGGTGATGTGCGGCCCGGAGACCTTCCCGATCACGCGTGCGTCGACGCCGAAGTGGCCGAGCGCCTCGACCAGCTGGGTCGCCACCTTCTCCTGCCCGGCGGTGTCCGGGCGCGAGGCCTCCTCGGACGAGCGCTTGAGGAAGCTCGGGTCCGGGACCTTCCAGACGAAGTCGTCCGAGTCGGTGACCGACGGCCGGAAGCGCCCCTGCGGCGTGAGGTCGCTCGCCGACGCCCGGGTCACGCCCGGCTCGTCGGTCTCGGGATCCTCAGCCAGTCGCGGCTCGTCCTCGACGACCTCTTCCTCGAGCACCACGGTCTCGAACGCCTCCGGCTCCTCCCCCTCCCACTCGATCGTCTCGGCGGGAGGTGTTCCACGTGAAACACGTGGCTCGGGGACGTCGCGCTCGATCTCGGTCAGCTCCTCGACCGGCCGCCGGCGCGCCACCGCCGCCCGCATGTCCCGCGTGGTGGTGGACACCGAGGTGCTCGTGGCCTTGACGACGCCGGCCACGGACGCGCCCGTGAGCAGCAACACGGCGGCGAGCATCAGGAACAGGCAGACGATGTGAGCGCCGACGGTGCCGAGCGCGGTCGAGACGCCCCAGTACATGGCTTCGCCGACGAGCCCCCCGCGCGGACGGACCCACTCGGGGTCCCAGCGCACCTCGGCGCCCCCGGGCCCGAGTCCCAGCGTCCCGGCGGCGAGACCGATCGAGGCCGCTGCGAACAGGCTCAGGCCTCCCGCGCGGAACGGCTTGACGGCCGGCAGCATCTCGCGCAGCACGAGGATCGCCCCTGTCGCCATGAGCGCCACCGGCACGCCGTAGTGGACCGCGCCGAGCAGCCGCTGGAGCCCGTCGACCGCCCACGCGCCGGCCCGCCCGCCGTCCCAGCGCAGGTAGATGAGGAAGGCGAAGAAGACGGCGGCGGCCACCAGGCCGAGCCCGATCAGATCGATCTGCCGCTGCTCGAGCGCGGGCAGGCGCAACCGCGCGGCCGGCGCGCTGCGTCGGGCTCGGGGCTTGGGCTTGCGGGCGGCCATCGGGCTCGCACCTCTTCGACGGCGGCCTCGAAGACCCTCCCGTGACCTTGTTTGCCGGAAACGTCAACTGCGGCTTGGGTAGGGAGGTGAGGGTGCCGGCGGGTCGGCTTCCCTTGTGGTGGTCAAGGCGGGGTTTCGTGTACTTCGGTGAGCTGCGCGTCGCCCAAATCCACGTTTGTGCTCCAGACGCGCATAAAGGTGGATTTCGGTGATCCCCGGCTCGCCGAAAGACACGTAATCCCGCCTTGCCCCCTCCGGCCTCCCTACCCAGCCGCAGTTGACGATCCCGACGCCGGCGGTCGATCCCGCAGTGGCCCTACCATCAACAGCACGATGGAAGCCTCCGATCGCCCCGTTCGCGTGCTCGTCGTCGAGGACGACACCGAGATCGCCCAGGTATTGCAGCGCTCGCTGCGCCTGGACGGCTACGACGTCAAGCTCGCGGCCGACGGCGTCCAGGCGCTCGACGAGGCGCACGCGTTCCTGCCCGACCTGATCGTGCTCGACCTCGGCCTGCCGCGGCTCGACGGGATCGACGTCGCGCGCCGCCTGCGCGAGGGCGGCGACGATGTGCCGATCCTCATCCTCACGGCCCGGGACGCGCTCGAGTCGCGCGTCGAGGGTCTCGACATCGGCGCCGACGACTACCTCGTCAAGCCCTTCGAGCGCCAGGAGCTGCTGGCCCGGCTGCGCGCGCTGCTGCGGCGGCGGCCCCCGCGCGGCATGGCTCCGCTCCGGGTCGGCGACCTGATGCTCAATCCCGACACCCACGAGGTCACGCGCGGCGACCGGGCGATCGACCTCACGCAGCGGGAGTTCGAGCTCCTCGAGTACCTGATGCGCAACGAGCGCCTGGTCATCTCCCGGCAGAAGCTCCTGGACGAGGTGTGGGGCTATGACCCGTTCTCGATCACGAACACGATCGAGGTCTTCGTCTCCAACCTGCGAAGGAAGCTCGAAGCCGATGGCGAGCCTCGGCTCCTCCATACGGTCCGCGGCGCGGGCTACGTCCTCCGCGTATAAGCGGCTGCCGATCCGCTGGCGCCTCGCCGGCGGCTCCGCGGCGCTGACGCTGGTGATCCTGTGCGGCTTCGCGGCGATCGTCGGCGTGCTGACGACGCGGCAGATCCACGAAGACTTCCGGACCGACGTCGCCCGCACCGCCGACAAGCTCGAGGAGGAGGCCCAGTTGCGGATCGTGGAGCGCAGCGCCGGGCTCGAGCTGCGGCCGGTGCCCACCTCGCCGGACCTCAACGACTTCGCGGCGTCCGAGAACGCGGCCATCCGCGTGATCACCAAGGACGACCTGGTGGGGTTCAGCACGCCCGGAGCGCCGGACTTCGGCCCGCCGACCCGGCGCAGCTTCGAGGCCGACGGCTGGCGCGTGGAGACACGCCGCGTCACCGTCGTCAACTGGCCCGACCGGTTGTGGATCCAGTACGCCCAGCAGACATCGGAGATCCAGGACACGGCCAACCGCGTGAAGGTCTTCCTCGCTTTCGGGGTGCTCGGCGGCGCGCTGCTGGCGCTGCTCGCCGGCCTCGCGACGGCGCGGCGGGCGATGGAGCCGATCGCCGAGCTCACGGCGGTCGCCCGCCAGATCGCGCAGTCACGCGACCCCTCGCTGAAGATGCCCCACCCCGAGGCGGACGACGAGGTCGCCGAGCTGGCGCGCACGCTGGAGGCGATGCTGTCCTCGCTCGACAGCGCGCGGGCGGAGACCGAGGCTTCCCTGGCCCGCCAGCGCGAGTTCGTGGCCGACGCCTCGCACGAGCTGCGGACGCCGCTGACCTCGGTCCTCGCCAACCTCGAGCTGCTCGCGGAGGAGCTGACCGGCGAGCCGCGGGAGGCCGCCGCCTCCGCCTTGCGCTCCTCGCAGCGCATGCGCCGCCTGGTGGGCGACCTGCTGCTGCTGGCCCGCGCCGACGCCGGGCGCAAGGCGCCGCACCGGCCGGTCGACCTCGCCGAAGTCGTCACCGAGGCGGCGGCCGAGCTCGAGCCGGTGGCCGGCGGCCACGACATCTCCGTTGCCGCGCCGCCCGGCGCCCGGGTCGACGGCGCGCGCGACGAGCTGCACCGCCTGGTGCTCAACCTGATGGAGAACGCGCTCCGCCACACCGACCCGGGGACCGCCGTCGAGGCGACGGTCGAGCGGCGCAACGGCGAGGTCGTGCTCGCGGTGGAGGACGACGGGCCGGGAATCGCCCTCGACCAGCGCGAGAAGGTGTTCGAGCGCTTCTACCGCGGTTCCGGCGACCGCAGCGGCTCGTCCGGGCTCGGCCTGTCGATCGTCCGCGCCGTCGCCGAGTCCCACCGCGGCAGCGTGCGGCTCGAGGAGCCGCTCGACGGGCGCGGAGCCCGCTTCGTGGTGCGCCTGCCGGGCCTCTGAGCCCTCAAGTCGGAGCACCCGCGGCCGACGACCGGGGTGCCATGCCGGATCCCAGCTCGCGCCAGCTCGTCGTGACCGACGGCCTCTCCAACCTCACCGACTGGGCGGTCCGGATCGAGGAGGTCCTCCCCGCTTCCGACGCGGACTCCGACTCTCCCCTGGAGGCGGCCCGATGGCCCGAGTCCTGGTAGTCGACGACGCCGCCTACATGCGCAAGATGCTCAGCGACGCGCTCGCGCTGGGCGGCCACGAGGTCATCGGCGAGGCGGGCAACGGCGTCGAGGCGATCGCCTCGTTCCAGTCGCTCAGGCCCGAGGTGACCACGCTGGACATCACGATGCCGGAGAAGGACGGCCTGACCGCCCTGAGGGAGATCATCGCCCTCGACCCCTCCGCCCGCGTGGTCATGTGCTCGGCGCTCGGGCAGGAGTCCAAGGTGCTCGAGTCGATCAAGCTCGGCGCCAAGGACTTCGTCGTCAAGCCGTTTCAGGCCGCCCGCGTGATCGAGGCCGTCGGGAAGGCGCTGGCCTAACCGGCCAGCGCCTGGTCGAAGAAGCCCGCCACGCGCTCCTCGTACTCCTCGGGGCGCTCCCTGAGGGCGGCCGTGTGGCCGGCGTCGACGTCCCAGTGCTCGGCGTGGGGCGCCGCCTCGGCGTAGAGCTCGTTGAACTCGTGCTCCTCGTTGATCCCGGCGCCGATCAGCATCAGCGGCTCGTCGATCTTCGCGACCTGATCCTGGAGGGGCGGCGGCGGGGCGTCGCCGGTCAGCACGCGGATGCCGGTGAACATGACCCAGCCGGGGACGGTGCCGAGCTCGGTGCCGCGCAGGCGGGCCCAGTCCTCGAACGAGCCGGCGGCCGCGCCGTCGGTCACGACCGCTGCGAGGTCGTCGGTCTCCGCTGCCACCTGGAGGAGGACGTCGGCGCCCGTGGAGAGGCCCAGCGCGCCGATCCTGGTGCCGTCGACGTCCGGACGCGTATGCAGGTAGCGCAGCGCGCCTGAGACGTCCTTCTCCCAGTCCCAGCCGTAGCCGTTCGGGCTCCCCTCGCTCTCGCCGCGTCCGCGGGCGTCGTAGACGAGGGCCCCGTAGCCGTGGCGGGCGAGCATCTGGGCGTGACGGACGGCGCCCGTCCGGTCGCCGCCGCCGCCGTGCACGACGATCACGGCCGCGCCGTTGCTCGAGGGGCGGTACCAGCCCTTGAGCTCGAGGCCGTCGCTCGCCTCGAACGCGACGGGCTCGTAGGCGGCGCTCGGGGGCGCGCCGATCGGCTCGCGCCACTTATGGGCGTCGAACTGGGCCATCCCGATCGGGCCGAGCACTGCGATGGCAGTGACGGGGAGCGCAACGGCCGCGACCGCCCGGCTCCGCCACGAGCCGGTCCCACGATGCCGCCACGGGATGCTCACTGCCAGCCCGACGAGGATGACGCCGGCAGCCGCCGCCAGCACGCCGGTGAGGTCGCTCTGCGACGCCCCGTCGACGCTGATGTGGTTCAGGTGCTGGAAGCCGTTGACGATCGCGAGCGAGCCGAAGGTGAGCGCCAGCCCGGCGCGAAGCCCGGCACGCAGCGACGGGAAGGCGAGGATGGCCGCGAGCGCACCTACCGCGGCGATCGCCGCTGCCAGCGCGTGCTGGCCGATCCCGAGCCCCGGCTGGCGGTGCAGGAAGGCGTCGTCGAAGGCATGGAGGAGCGCGACGACGGTGGCTGCGGAGAACACGAGCGCCTCGCCGGACAGGGCGGCACGGCGAAGGCGACGGGGAGCGGGAAGGAGGGTGGTCATTGCCAGCCACGGTCCCATCCCCCAGCGCACCGGGACATGGAGCCTCCCAGCGTCGCCGGGGGCAAGAACACCCGGCCGGCGGGTGCGGTTCACCGCCACGCGCTTCCCCCTGCGTACCGATGGCCCCGGAGCTAAACCTCCGAGGCCATCGTCTGGACGTATGTCCTATTACGGACTTCCGCGGACCGCCTTAAGGTGCTTCTCGTAATCAGGGAAGCGGATCGACTCCGGGTCGCGGTTGCAGCCGCGAGTCCGGCGGGAAAGGCGGGTCACATGGGTTTCCGCAGCTAGTCGCAGTCCAGCACTTCTCACAACGCGAGCGCCTGCGGGCGCTCGCCGTTTCTAATCGGTTGGCCGGGCGCCGCTCATGATCGGACGTCCGTCTAGGCGGCGGCCACGCGGGGACGGGCGTACGCCTCGACCCGGCGCTCGAAGGCGAGCTCGAGCTCGAAGTCGGCCGAGTCGGCGTGGCGGAACTCGACGCGACCGGCCTCGACCATCTCGACGAACTTCTCCACCACCTCAGGGTCGAGCTGGGCGCCGGCCACACGCCGGAGCTCGACGATCGCCGCCTCCGAGCTCACAGGGCGCCGGTAGGAGTCGCGCGAGGTCATCACGTCGTAGGTGTCGGCGACCGAGATGATGCGCGAGCCGAGCGGGATGTCGTCGCCCTTCAGGCCGGCCGGATAGCCGCGGCCGTCGATGCGCTCGTGGTGGCTGTGGATGATGTCCGCGACCGGGCCGTAGCCCTCGATGCGGCGGACCAGCTTCGCGCCCTGCTCGGGATGCAGCTTGACGGTCTCCCACTCGTCGTCGGTGAGCTTGCGGTCGGCGAACAGGATCGAGTCGGGGAAGATGAACTTGCCGATGTCGTGCAGCAGCGCTGCCGTGTGGATGAGCTCCTGCTCGCGCTCGGAGACGCCCAACAGGCGCGCGACCTCGCGGGAATAGCGGGCGACCGCGGCCGAGTGCCGGGCGGTCATCGCGTCGCGCATCGACAGCGTCTGCACCACGGTGCTCAACAGCCCGACCTGGAGGGACGCGAGCTCCCGGGTGCGCTGGCCGAGCTCCTCCCCGCGTTCGAACGCCTGCACGCCCGCCCGCACGAGGTACTGGAACACGAAGAGCACCACCGCGATGAGCGCGACGGCGCCGATGCCGATCGCGTCGTAGGCGTACGCGATGACGGCGGTCAGCAGGCTGGTGGCGAACTCCGAGGGCAGCACCGTCAGATAGACGGAGCCCAGGTTCCGCCGGAGGGACTCCCCGTACGACGCGCGGTGGAAGCCCGCGACCAAGAGGAAGTTGAGGACGTTCGTCGCCATGAAGACCACGACGACCGTCACCGCCAGGCCGCCCGGGTCGTCGCCGACGAGGTGATGGCCGGCGATGCTCTCGGCCATCAGGCCGCCCACGACCGGGAAGACGGCCCACGTCACGACGTTGTTGAGCCCGCGGTCCCACGTCCGCTTGGAGAGGATCGCGTCGATCAGCGATGCCGACGCCCCCATGGCCGCCGCGGGGGCCGGCCCCAGCAGCACCATGGCGAGCACGATGGCCAGGAACGAGCCGGAGACGCGGACGCCGCGGAAGTCGACCGTCAGCACGTCGCTGATCACCGCCAGCGAGAACAGGAGCAGGACCAGCATCGCCGGCTGCCAGTCGGCGGCGTCCGACGTGAGCACGGCGACGACCACGGCGGCGGCTAGCACTGCCGTCTGGGCGACGAGAATGAGGCCCTGGCGTCTCGACACAGCCCTCTGGTAATCGGCACCGGTCAGAGCTGACTTGATGTCCGGACCAACATCCGGGGTGGACCATTCGTCCGCCCTGCGGCGCGGCGTTCAGCTACACCACGAGGGCGCGCGGGCGGGCGTAGTCCTCCACCCGGCGCTCGAAGGCCAGCTCGAGCTCGAAGTCCGACTCGTCCGCGTGACGGAACGCGACGCGCCCGGCCTCGATCATGGCGATGAAGATCTCGACCACCACGGGGTCGAGCTGCGAGCCGGCGACGCGGCGCAGCTCGACGATCGCCGCCTCGGAGCTGACCGGGCGGCGGTAGGAGTCGCGCGAGGTCATCACGTCGTAGGTGTCGGCGACCGAGATGATGCGCGAGCCGAGCGGGATGTCGTCGCCCTTCAGGCCGGCCGGATAGCCGCGGCCGTCGACGCGCTCGTGGTGGCTGTGGATGATCTCCGCGACCGGCCCGTAGCCCTCGATCCGCGCCACCAGCCGCGCCCCCTGCTCCGGATGGAGCTTGACGGTCTTCCATTCCTCGTCGGTGAGCTTGCGGTCGGCGAACAGGATCGAGTCGGGGAAGATGAACTTGCCGATGTCGTGCAGCAGCGCCGCCGTGTGGACCAGCTCGCGCTCGCGCGGCGGCAGGTCGAGCATCTCGGCCACCTCGCGGGCGTAGCGGGCGACCGCGGCCGAGTGGCGGGCGGTCATCGCGTCGCGCATCGACAGCGTCTGCATCACGGTGCTCAACAGCCCGACCTGCAGCGACGCGAGCTCGCGCGTGCGCCGGCCGAGCTCCTCTCCTCGCTCGAACGCCTGCACCCCCGCGCGGAAGAGGTACTGGAAGACGAAGATCACGACCGCGAGCAGTCCGACCGCGCCCACCCCGATGCGACCGTAGATGAACGCGACGGCGGCGGTCAGCAGGCCGGTCGCGAACTCGGCCGGTAGCACCGGCAGGAACGCGTGCCTGACCATGTCGACGACCGAGACGCCGTCGAGCGCACGGCGCGCCAGCACCACGAGCAGGAAGTTCAGCGCGTTGGTGAGCATGAAGACGAGCAGGACGACGGCGGCGAAGCCGAGCGCCTCGTCGCCCGGCGCCGCCGCCCCGGGCGCCAGGACCGTCATGAGGAGCCCGCCGACGACCGGGAAGACGGTGAAGATCCCCATGTTCGTCAGCACCTGCCGGCGTGATGCTTGGGCGATCAGCCCGTCGACGAGCATCGAGGCGGCGCCGATCGCCGCCGCGGGCGCCGGGCCCAGCAGCGCCATCGCGAGCACGATGGCGAGGAACGAGGCGGAGATCCGCACGCCACGGAAATGGAGGGTCAGGACCTCGCTTCCCGCCGCGAGCACGAACAGCAGCAGCACGAGCTCCAGCGGCTGCCAGTCGGCCGCCTCGGACGAGCGCGCGGCGGCCACCACCGCCACCGCCACCACGGCCGTCTGGGCGGCCAGAATGAGCCCCGGGCGTCTCGACACAGCCTCCCGGTGATCGGCATGTCACCTATCTGACTTGATGCCAGAAGGCCTCCGCGGCCCGGACATTTGTCCGCATTGGAGTCGTGCACCGGAAGGACTACGATGACCGGATGCGGGGGCGCTTTGCACCACTGGCCGTACGGCCGTTCGGTCGCCTGCTGTCCTCCTACACGCTGAACGAGCTGGGCGACAGCGTCGGCCTCGTCGCGCTCGCCGTCCTCGTCTACGACCGGACGCAGGCGGTGGCGCCCACCGCCGCGTTCTTCTTCGCGGCCAAGTTCCTGCCCGCCCTCCTGGCACCGCCGCTCACCGCGCGCTTCGACCAGGTCGCCCTGCGCCGGAGCCTGCCGCTGCTCTACGTGGCCGAAGCCGTGGCCTTCGCGGCGCTCGCCGTGCTCGCCGAGACGACGTTCGTGCTCGGCCTCGTGCTCGCGCTCGGCCTGCTCGACGGCGCGCTCGCCATCACCGCCCGCGGCCTTACGCGCGGCGCCGTCGCCACCGTGCTCCTGCCGAAGGGGTTGCTGAAGGAGGGCAACGCGCTGATGAACATGGGCTTCGCGTTCTCGGCCGTGGCCGGGGCCGCGCTCGCCGGCCTGCTGATCGGCGAGTTCGGCATCGCCACCGCGCTGCTCGTCGACGCCGCGTCGTTCCTGGCCATCGCCGCGATGATCGCCCTCACCAAGGGCCTGCCAGCCGCCTACGTCGAGCGCGAGCCGTGGCGTGAGCGCTTCGCCGCCGGCATGCGCTTCGCCCGCACCAACCCGCTCGTGCGGCTGCTGCTGATCGGCGAGGCCGTCGCGCTCGTGCTCTTCACGCTCGTGATCCCGATCGAGGTGATCTACGCGAAGGAGAGCCTCGGCACCACGGACGCCGGCTTCGGCTTCCTGCTCGCCTCGTGGGGCGGAGGGATCCTCGTCGGGAGCCTCGTCTACCTGCTGGTCAAGAACCGCTCGCCGCTGCCGCTCATCATCGGCGCGACGGCGCTCATCGGCGCCGCCTACCTCGGCCTCGCGACGGCCGAGACGCTGCTCGTCGCGTGCCTGGTCTCGATCGTGGGCGGTGCCGGCAACGGCATCCAGTGGATCGCCGTCGTGACCGCGCTCCAGGAGGCCACGCCGACCGACTACCAGGCCCGCATCGTCGGCCTGCTCGAGTCGCTCGCCGCCGCCATGCCGGGCGTCGGCTACCTGCTGGGCGGCGCGCTCGTCGCGCTCGGATCCCCGCGGACGGCGTACGGCGTGGCCGGCGCCGGCGTGCTCCTGCTCGTGCTCGCGTCGCTCGCCCTGCGCCCCCGGCTGGCCCACCACTCGGCCGCCCGTACCCGGCCGGCCGACCTCCCGGCCGTCGCCGAGCGCTGACTCAGGCTCAGACCTCTACGACGACGGGCAGGATCATCGGGCGGCGCTTGAGGCGCTCGTAGACGAACGCCGCGATGTCGTCGTGGAGGACGGACTCGAGGACGTCGATCTCGGTGATCCGCTCCTCGGCCGCGCGGTCGAGCGAGTCCTCGACCGCCTCCCGCAGCTCGCCGATGATCTTCCCGTCGTCGTCGAGGAACGGGACCCCGCGGGCCAGCACCTCGGGCGGGACCACGGAGGATCCGTCCTGTTCCTTGACGGTCGCGACGATGATGAAGATGCCGTCCGCCGACAGCATGCGGCGGTCGCGCAGCGCGACGTCGGCCACGTCCCCGATGTCGACCCCGTCGACGAACACCAGCCCCGCCGTCTCCGGGTCCCCGAGGCCGGCGCCGCGCTCGTCGATCTCCAGCGGCACGCCGTTCTCGGTGCGGAAGATGTTCTCGGCCTCGATGCCGACGGCCTCCGCGAGCTGCGAGTGCAGCAGCATCCGCTTGTAGTCGCCGTGGACCGGCATCACGTAGCGCGGCCGCGTGAGGTTGAGCATCATCTTCAGCTCCTCCGCGTAGCCGTGGCCGGAGGCGTGGATCGGCTCGTCGCGGGCGGTCACGACGTCGCAGCCGATGTGGTACAGCCGGTCGATCGTCTCGTTCACCGACCGCTCGTTGCCGGGGACCGGGGTGGCCGAGAAGACGACGGTGTCGCCGCGGCGCAGCTCGACGGCCGGGTGGTCGCGGTAGGCCATCCGCCGCAACGCGGACAGCGGCTCGCCCTGTGAGCCGGTCGAGACGATCACGACCTTGTCGTCCGGGTAGTGCTCGAGCTCGCGCGGCGGGATCAGCTGGCCTTCCGGGATCGCGATGTGCCCGAGCGAGCGGCCGATGTTCACGTTCTTGCGCATCGAGCGGCCGATCAGGGCGACCTTGCGGCCGTTGGTCGCCGCGGCGTCGACGACCTGCTGCACCCGGTGGATGTTGGAGGCGAAGCACGTCACCACGATCCGGCCGGGGCAGTGCGAGAACAGCCGCTCGAGCTGCGGGCCGACGACCGACTCGCTGGTCGAGATGCCGGCCCGGTCGGCGTTCGTGGAGTCGCCGCACAGCAGGAGCAGGCCTTCGCGCCCCATCTCGGCAAGCCGCGCCATGTCGGCCGGCGGACCGCCGACCGGCGTCTGGTCGAACTTGTAGTCGCCCGTGAAGAGGACCGTGCCGAGGTCGGTCTTGAGGGCCACCCCCGCGGCGTCGGGGATCGAGTGCGTGAGGTGGACCATCTCGATCCCGAACGGCCCGGCGTCGGCCACCTGGCCGATCGGGAGCACGTCCAGGTTGACCTCGCGCAGCTTGTGCTCGTCGAGCTTGGAGCGCGCCATGGCGATGGTCAGCTGCCCGCCGTAGACGACCGGGACGCTGTCCTGGCCGAGCTCGCGCAGCACCCACGGGAGCGCGCCGAGGTGGTCCTCGTGGCCGTGGGTGATGACGATCGCCTCGATGTCGTCCACCCGCTCGCGCAGGAACGTGAAGTCGGGCAGCACGAGGTCGATGCCCATCATCTCCGCGGTCGGGAACCGCAGCCCGCAGTCGACGACGACGATCCGGTCCTCGTACTCGACGACCGTGAGGTTCTTGCCGATCTCGCCGACGCCTCCCAACGGGAGGACGCGCAGCTTGCCGCTCACCCCGCGTGGACTCCGGTCAACAGACCGTGCCGCTCGAGCGCGCCGCGCACGGTGGCGAGCTCATCCTCGTCGGCATCGACGAGCGGCAGCCGCAGGCCGCCGACGTCGTGTCCGAGCAGGTTGAGCGCGGTCTTGACGGGGATCGGGCTCGACGTGCAGAACATCGCCTTGAAGACGGGGCGCAGCTCGGCGTCGATCTCCGCGCGGCGCTCCGGCTCGTCGAACATGCGGCGCATCTCGGTCCCGACGACGTGGCTGGAGACACACACGCCGCCGGCGCCGCCCAGGTCGAGGCAGCGCGCCAGGTCCTCATCGTTACCGGTCAGGAGCGTCATGCCGTCGATCGGGCCGAGCTCGGCGGAGTTGGACTGCTTGACCGCCTCGATGCCGTCGATCTGCGCCAGCTCGGCCAGCAGGTCGGGAGCGAGGTTCACGGTCGTCCGGCTCGGGATGTTGTAGATGATCACCCGCGTGCCGCCCGCCGCGCGCGCGACCTCCTCGTAGTGCCGGACGATCCCGCGGCGGTTCGGGCGGTTGTAGTAGCCGGTCACCGAGAGCAGCGCGTGGGCGCCCGTGGCGGCCATCTGCTCCGCCAGGTGGCAGGCGTGCCGGGTGTCGTTGGAGCCCGCCCCGGCGGCGATCAGCGCCTCGTCGCCGAGCTCCTCCACCATCGTGCCGACGAGGGCCACCATCTCGTCGTCGGACAGCGTGGGCGACTCGCCTGTGGTCCCGCAGACCACCAGGCCGTCGGACCCGTGCGCGAGCAGGTGGCGGCCGAGCGCCACCGCGCCATCCTCGTTGACGGACCCGTCCGGCCGGAACGGGGTCACCATGGCCGTCAGCAAGCCTTCGAGCGGACGCATGGCCGTCAGTCTGGCACGCGAGTGGGCGGATCGGCACGCTCAAGCCTCCGGCCCGCCCGTCCATCTGACTCTGAGAGGTCGATAGTTCCTAATCTGACAAGCGCGACTCCTCCGCACCGGGCGGTCGAGCAGCGCGAGGCCGGCATCTGGGTCGCAGGCACGCCCGGCCGGGGCGACGAGGCCGCCGACGCGGTGCTGCGCTCCGTCGCCGGCGCGTTCGAGGCCGCGCGCGACGGCCTCGAGGTCGGCGTCTCGATCGGCGCCGCCAGCCCCGGCGACCCGGACACCCTCTCAGCAGTGCTCTCACGCGCCGACGAGGCCCTGTACGCGGCCAAGCGCGCCGGGCGCGGGCACGTCGTGCGGTACTAGGGCTCCAACTGCAACGTCAACTGCGGCTGGGTAGGGCGGCGAGGGAGCCAGCGTGGCTGGCAATGGTCCGAACTGCGTCGGATTAGCCCCGGATTCCGGGGCTCACTCGACACAGTTCGCCGAACTATCCCCGATTAGCGTCGGTTTCCGGGGCTAAACCGCGATAGTTCGCGCCGCGGCTGGCCTCCCCAGCCTCCCTACCCAGCCGCAGTTGACGTTCAGCGGCGCCGCCGCAGCGCATCAGTGAAGCGCCGCGGAACCGCGGCGTCGTCCCCCTCCTCCCACAGCGTCACCACGACGAGCTCGCCGCGCGGCCGGTCCCACACGCAGACGTAGATGAGATCCGAGCGCGCGAGGTCGCTGACGTGGACGGTGCCCCGGCCGGCGTCGGCGACCCGGCCCGCCTCCCATGCCTGCCGCACCCGTCCTGCGATCTCCGGCCGGGCGTCGAGCACGCCGCGCACCCGCTGGAGGTAGCGCTCGACCGCGTGGTCGGTGACCGCGATGCTAATCAAAAAGCAGGTGCTCGAGGCCCACGACCGGGGACTCGGGCAGGTCCGCCACCCGGCGGATCGCCAGCAGCACGCCGGGCATGAAGCTCGTGCGGTCGGTGGTGACGTGGCGGATGGTGAGCGTCTGGGCGACGTCGCCGAGGATGACCTCCTGGTCGGCGACGAGGCCCGGCAGGCGCACGGAGTGGATCGGCACGTCCCCCTCCATCATCTCGGCCGTGCGCGCGGCGGTCCCGGACGGCGCGTCGAGCTTGGCCGTGTGGTGCAGCTCCACGATCTCGGCGCGCTCCATGTGGCGCGACGCCTCGGCGGCGAAGCGCATCATCAGCACCGCGCCGATCGCGAAGTTGGGCGCGTAGAGCGCGTTGGCGCTCGCGTCGCGGGCCGCCGCGCGGAGGCCGTCGAGGTCGAAGCCGGAGGTGCCGATGACCACGTGCACTCCGGCGGCGAGAGCCGTCTCGGCGTTCCCCAGCGCCGTGTCCGGCTGCGTGAAGTCGACGAGCACGTCGGCGTCCCCGACGACGTCGGCCACCGCGGTGCCGAGCTGCGGGTCGGCGCGACCGGTCAGCTCGAGGTCGTCGGCGCCCTCCACGGCGGCGCACACCGTCTGCCCCATGCGGCCCGCGGCGCCGGCCACGGCCACGCGGATCATGCCGCGACGCTCGCGCCCGGGCAGACGTCCTCGACGGCGTCGCGGAACGCCTGCTCGTCAGGCCCGATTCCGGCCGCGGACAGCCGCTCGGGCCGCCACAGCTCGTCGGTCAGCTCCTGCAGGTCGTCCATCGTGACCGCCTCGAAGCGCGCGATCACCTCGTCGGCCTCCAGCAGCGGCAGCCCATAGAGCAGCGAGGCGCCGAGCCGGTTCATGCGCGCGCCGGTCGACTCGAGGCCGAGGATCACCCGGGCCTTGACGTTCTCGCGCGCGCGCTCGAGCTCGTCCTCGGTCGCGGGCTGCTCGCGCAGGCGCGCGAGCTCCTCGCCGACGACGCCCATGGCCTCCCGCACCTTGTCGGGCCGCGTGCCCACGTAGAGGCCGACCTGCCCGGTGTCGGCGTACTGGCCCGCGAACGAGTAGACCGAGTAGGCGAGGCCGCGCTCCTCGCGCACGGCCTGGAACAGCCGCGAGGAGGACAGCCCGCCGAAGATCGCGTCGAGCACCCGCGAGGCGAAGCGGCGCTCGTCGCCGCGCGGGAGGCCGACCGCTCCCAAGCAGACGTGGCACTGCTCGGTGTCCTTGCGCTGGAAGCGCACGGTCGGCGCCGGATCGGCCGGGGCGGGCTCGATCTCCGGGGAGCCCTCGGGCGCGCTGACGCCCAGCGTGCGCTCGGCCAGCTCCACGACCTTGTCGTGGTCGACCGATCCGGCGGCCGCGATCACGACCGATCCCGGGACGTAGCGGGCCGCGTGGAAGGCGGCGATCCGGTCGACCGGCGTCTCGCGGATGACCGGCGCCCGGCCGATGATCGGCCGCCCGAGCGGGTGGCCGCCGAAGACGGCCTCGCCGAGCACGTCGAACACCGTGTCCTGCGGGTCGTCCTCGTACATCGCGATCTCCTCGAGCACGACCTCGCGCTCGGGATCGACGTCCCGGAACGCGGGCCGCCAGACCATGTCGGCGATCACGTCGAAGGCGCGCGGGAGGTGCTGGTCGAGCATGCGCGCGTAGACCGTGGTGCTCTCCTTGTCGGTGCCGGCGTTCAGCTCGGCGCCCATGCCGTCGAACAGCTGGTCGATCTCGGCCGAGGCGTAGCGGTCGGTGCCGCGGAACAGCAGGTGCTCGAGGAAGTGGGAGAGACCGGCCTCGGCGACCGACTCGCCGCGCGAGCCGGTGCCGACGAAGAAGCCGAGGGCGGCGGACCGGACGGAGGGCATGACCTCCGTCGCGATCCGCAGCCCTGAAGGCAGCTCCGTGATCTGGTGGGCGGACAGCGCGCTAGCTGCGGTCCGGGTCCCGGTCGCCGCGCGGGCTCCGGTCGCGGTCGCGGTCGCGGCCACGGCCGCCGCCGTTGCGCCGGTCGCTGCGGCCACGGCCGCCGCGGTCGCCGCCGCCCCCGCCGCCGCCGGCGGTGACGGTGGCGAGCTCCTCCTTGGACTTGCCGGCGATCTCCGGGTCCTCGGCCAGGCGCAGGCCGATCCGGCCGCGCTCGCGGTCGACCTCGACCACGCGCACCGAGATCTCGTCGCCCTTGTTGAGAACCTCCTCGACCGTCCCGACACGCTGGCCGGGCGAGACGTTGGAGATGTGCAGGAGCCCGTCGGTGCCCTTGGCGAGCTCGACGAACGCCCCGAACGTGGTGGTCTTGACCACCTTCGCGCCCGGGAACTCGTCGCCGACCTCGACTTCCTTGGTCATCGAGCGGATCCGGTCGACGAGCGCGTCGCCCTGGGCACCGGTCTGCGCGTAGACGCGCACGTTGCCGAGGTCGTCGACGTCGATCTGCGCCTCGTACTCCTCCTGGAGCGCGCGGATCGTCTCGCCGCCCTTGCCGATCAGCAGGCCGATCTTGTCGGGGTCGATCTTCACGGCCGAGATGCGCGGCGCGAACTCGGAGAGCTCGGTGCGCGGCTCGCCGATCGCCTCGGCCATCTTGCCGAGGATGAACGAGCGACCCTCCTTGGCCTGCGTCAGCGCGTCGCGCAGGATGTCGAAGGTCACGCCGGTGATCTTGATGTCCATCTGGAGGGCGGTGATGCCCTTCTCGGTACCGGCGACCTTGAAGTCCATGTCGCCCAGGTGGTCCTCCACCCCGGCGATGTCGGACAGGACGACGTAGTCGTCGCCCTCCTTGATCAGCCCCATCGCGATGCCGGCCACCGGCGCCTTGATCGGCACGCCGGCGTCCATCAGCGACAGCGTTGAGCCGCAGACGGAGGCCATCGAGGAGGAGCCGTTGGACTCGAGGATGTCCGACACGACGCGGATCGTGTAGGGGAACTGCTCCTGGTCGGGGATCATCGGGACCAGCGCGCGCTCGGCGAGCGCCCCGTGGCCGATGTCACGCCGCTTCGGGCCGCGCATGAAGCCGGCCTCGCCCACCGAGAACGGCGGGAAGTTGTAGTGGTGGAAGTAGCGCTTGGACGTCTCCAGGCCGAGCGAGTCGATCCGCATCTCCTCGCGCGTGGTGCCGAGCGCCACCACCGACAGGGCCTGGGTCTGGCCGCGGGTGAAGAGCGCCGACCCGTGCGTACGCGGGAGCGGCTTGATCTGGATGTCGATCGCGCGGATCTCGTCCGGCTGGCGGCCGTCCGGGCGCTTCTTGTGCACCGCGATGCGCTCGCGGATGACCTTCTTCTCGAGCGCGTCGAAGGCGATCTGCGCCCGCTGGCGGAACTCGGCCCAGGTCTCGGAGGCGGGGTCGCCGGAGTAGTGGGCGAGTACCTCGTCCTCGACGGCCTTGGTGGCCGCCTGGCGCTCCAGCTTGTCCTCGACCGACGTCGCGCGGTCGAGCGCGGCCCCGTGGGACTCGGCGATCTGGCGCGCGAGGTCCGGGTCGGCCTGCGGCACCTCGACCTCGACCTTAGGCTTGCCGACCTTCTCGGCCAGCTCGCGCTGCGCGGCGACGAGCTTCTTGATCGCGCCGTGTGCGATGTCGAGCGCGTCGAGGATCTCGGCCTCGGGGATCTCGTCGGCCCCCGCCTCGACCATGAGGATCGCCTCGTCGGTGCCGGACACGACCAGGTCGAGCCCGGACTCGATCAGCTGCTCCTCGGTCGGGTTGATGAGGAAGTTGCCCTCGAGGTCCTTGCCGATCCGCACCGCGCCGACCGCAGTCGGGAACGGGATGTCGGAGATCGCGACCGCGGCGGACGCGCCGTTCATGGCGAGCACGTCGTAGGGGTTCACCTGGTCGACGGAGAGCGGCATGCTCACGAGCTGCGTCTCGCGGCGCCAGCCCTTGGGGAAGAGCGGGCGGAGGGGGCGGTCGATCATGCGGGCGACGAGCGTCGCCTTCTCGCCGGCGCGGCCCTCGCGCTTGAAGAACGAGCCGGGGATCTTGCCCGCGGCGTACATGCGCTCCTCGACGTCCACCGTCAGCGGGAGGAAGTCGACGTCGCGCAGGTTCCCTGCAGTGGCCGTGTTGAGAACGACGGTGTCGCCCGACCGGACGACGACGGCGCCGGAGGCCTGCTTGGCCATCCAGCCGGTCTCGAACGAGATCTCCGTCCCCCCGATCTCCACGGAGACCTTGTGCACTTCTGGCATGTGTTCCTTTCGTGTCCCGCCTCTCGTGGGCGGGCCCTCTGCATCGTCTTTGACGCTTCGGTAGTCGTTGACACCCATGGTAGTAGCTGGACGAACACGGGTATCCGCTGGAATCCATGGCCGCACGCCGCATCATCGTCTTCGGAGCCACCGGCTTCACCGGCCGTCTGGTGGCCGAGCGCCTCGCCGCCGAGGGTGCTGCTCCTGTGCTCGCCGGGCGCACCGAGGCATCGGTCCGCGAGCTGGCCGAGCGCCTGGGGGTCGAGTGGCGGGTCGCCGACGCGATGCGCCAGAACTCCGTGTTCGCGCTGGTCGAGCCCGGCGATGTCCTCCTCAGCCTCGTCGGTCCGTTCTCCAAGTGGGGTGAGCCCGCCGTGCGGGCGGCGATCGCGGCGGGAGGGGTCTACATCGACTCGACCGGCGAGCCGGTGTTCATCCGCCGCGTCTTCGACGAGTTCGGGCCGCCCGCCGAGCGCGCCGGCGCCTCGCTGCTGCCGGCCATGGGCTACGACTTCGTGCCGGGCGCGCTGGCCGGCGCGCTGGCGCTGGAGGAGGCGGGGCTCGACGCCCAGCGGGTCGACATCGGCTACTACGCGTTCGGGGCGGGGTCCAGCGCCGGGACGCGCAGGTCCTCGGTCGCGACCGCGCTCGACGAGGGCTACGCGTTCCGCGGCGGCGCCGTCCAGCCCGCCCGGATGGCCGAGCGGGTCCGCTCCTTCGCCGTCCGCGGCAAGGACCGCGACGCCGTCTCGATCGGCGGCACCGAGCACCTCACGCTGCCGGCCAGCTATCCCAGCCTGCTCGAGGTCAACGTCTACCTCGGCTGGTTCGGCGCGCTCGCCAAGCCGCTCCAGGCCGGGAGCCTGGCCGGCTCGATGGCCATGCGCGTGCCCGGCGTCCGGCCCGCTCTGAAGGCCGCCGCCGACCGCCTCGTCGGCCTCGCCAGCCCGCCCGATCCCGAGTCGGGCATCTCCTGGGTCGTGGCCGAGGCCTACGACGCCGCGGGAGAGCGGCTCTCCGAGGTCCACCTGACGGGCGGCGAGCCCTACAAGCTGACGGCCGGCATCCTCGCCTGGGCGGCGCGCCGGGCGGCCGGGGAGGGCGTGAGCGACACCGGCGCGCTCGGGCCCGTGCAGGCGTTCGGGCTCGACGCGCTCGAGGCGGGCTGCCGCGAGGCGGGGCTCGAGCGCGTCGCCGCGTAGGGCTCGAACTTCAAAGTCAACTGCGGCTGGGTAGGGAGGCTGGGAGCCAGCCGCGGCGCGCGAACTATCGCGGATTACCCCCGGAAACCGACGGTAATCGGGGATAGTTCGCGAACCTTGTCGAGTTAGCCCCGGAATCCGGGGCTAACTCGACGCAGTTCGGGCCATCACCGTCCACGCCGGCCCCTCCGCCTCCCTACCCAGCCGGTGTTGACGTTCGCCGGCACCCAGCTCACTCACCGGCGAGCAGCGGCACGGCCGGCATGCGCCGTAGCCACATCGCCGGCGCCAGCGCCGCCACGCCGGCGAGCAGCGTCCCACCGATCGCGGCGGCCAGCGTGTCAGCAGCAGCCCGACCGGCAGCGCGCCGGCGAACAGCGCCGCGGCGGCGAGCCCGGCGGCCGCGCCCGCGATCCCGCCGAGGCCGCCGATCCACAGCCCCTCGAGCGCGACGAGACGGCCGAGCGCGCGGTCGTCCCAGCCGGTGGCCGTCAGCGGCGGAGCCGGCGGTTGAGCGCACCGACGGCCAGCGTGCCGCGGGACAGTAGGCCGCTCGCCTCCACCCCGCCGTCTCCGGTCACTTGCAGCGGCGGGCGGGCCGGGCGGCGGAAGAGCCGCCAGCGCAGGCGGTCGAGCGTGCGGGCCGGGCCGAGGACCGCAGGCTCGCGCAGCTTGAACGTCTGACAGCGCGGCGCGCTCGAGCCGGTGCGGTCGAGGATCGCGTTGACCGCCCGGCGAGCCGCCTCGTTGGCGCCCTCCATCGTCGCCAGGTCGGTGTCGGTGCGGACGTAGTCGGCGGCCAGCAGCAGGTTGGGGATGCGGGTGGTGACGCCCGGGCGGTCGGCCCACGAGCCGGCTGTGTTGATGAGCAGCGGCTCGAGGTTCGTGGCCTCCGTCGGGTTCGGGAACTCGACCGCCGGGTCCAGGAACCACGCGAGCACGTGGCGCTCGTCGAGCGAGCCGTCGTCGATGTGGTCGACGAGCTGGCCCCACACCTCGGCGCGGATCTCCTCGCGCGAGCAGCGCATCGCGACCTTGCCGGTCCGCCGCCCCGGCGTCGTCCAGTCCGACACGTCGACGGACAGGATCCCCCTCACGCGGCCGTCGCCGTAGCGCTCGAGATCGACCCCGCGCCAGAACTGCGGCTGCGAGATCGAGGTCAGCGCCCACGCGGAGTCGATGTAGATCGCGTGCCCGTGCACGAGCGGGACGTCGCGGTCGAGGTAGAACAGCGCGCCGTTCATCCAGCGCGTGACGAGCCGGTCGAGGCGCTCGAACAGCGGGTCGAGTGCGCGCAGCGGCGGGCCGGCCAGCGTGCGCATGACCTCGACCGGCAGCGCGGCGACATAGTGGTCGGCCGTCACGGTCCCCGCCGGCGTCGTGACGCCCGCGATCCGGCCGCCGCGCACGGTGACCCCTTGCACCGGCATCCCGAGCCGCAGGTCGACGCCCAGTCGCCCCAGCTGCGCGACCCACGGGTCGATCCACGCCTCGTTGGTCGGCGCGTTCAGGACGCGGTCGGCGCGGCCGCCGGCCTGCGTCAGGTCGAAGATGAGCTGGGCGAGGATGAGGCCGCCGGTCCGGGCGCTGATCTCACGCGCGCGGGCGGCGACCAGCGTGCGGGTGAGGCCCTCGGCGAGGAACTTGCGGAACGCCACCGAGCGCTCCTCGGCGCGCACGAAGGCCCACCAGCTCTGCAGCTCCCACTGCTCGTAGCGCCGCTCGTCGCAGCTGGTGAGCAGGGTGAGCAGCCGCTCGACGAGCCACGCGTGCTCGTGCGGCGGGATCCCGAGCGAGGTCATGAGCTCGAACAGGAAGCGGCTCAGCACCGTGAGGTCCTCGAGCGACTCCGGCAGGTGGGCGCCCGACACCATCTCGTTGCGCCCGCCCGCCTGCGCGAGCAGGATCCGGGTCGCGCCCACGAGGTTCTCGAACACCGTCGAGGATCCGTCGGGGATCCGCCGCATCGTGTCCGGGACATGGCGGTAGAAGCCCGGGAAGAAGCGGAAGCCGTGCTCGGCGGGCAGGTCGGCCCGGCCGTCGGTGCCGGAGCCCGGCACCGGCAGGCTGCGGGCCTTGCCGCCCGGGATGTCGCGCGCCTCGAGGACGACGACCTCGAAGCCGCGCTCGGCCAGCTCGTGCGCCGCCGTCAGGCCAGCGACACCACCGCCGAGGATCGCCACCCGGGTCACGAGCGCGATGCTGTCACATGCGACGGCCTTCCTGCGAGGATCGGTTAGGAGCGTCAATGACCGACGACGAGGATCTCCTCCTGTCGGGCGATCCCGAAGACTTCGGGCGCTTCTACGACCGCTACGTCGACATGCTGCTGGGGTACTTCGCACGCCGGGTCCACGACCCCGAGATCGCCGCCGACCTGACGGCGGAGACGTTCGCCGCCGCGCTCGTCGCCCGCAAGCGCTTCCGTCGCGGGCCAACGCCTGCCGTGGCGTGGCTGTTCGGGATCGCGCAGCACAAGCTGGCCGACGCTCGCCGGCGCGGCGCCGCCGAGGACCGCATGCGCCGCCGGCTCGGCATGCAGCGCATCGATGTCAGCGCCGAGGACGTCGAGCTGATCACGCTGCTCGGCCGCGACGCCGCGTTCACGCTCATCGACGAGCTTCCGCCCGAACAGCGCGACGCCGTGCGCGCGCACGTGCTCGAGGACCGCGCCTACGTCGACATCGCCGAGGCCGAGCAGACGTCCGAGGCCGTCGTCCGTAAGCGCGTCAGCCGCGGGCTCGGCGCGCTCCGCAGCCGGATCGGAGCGCGGCGATGACGAGCTTCGTCGACCAGCTGCGCAGCGAGCTCGTGGCCGCCGCCGCCCGCGAGCAGGCGCGGACCCGCCCCCGCCTCGCGCTTCCGCCGCTGCGGCCGCTCGTGCTGGCGACGGCCGGCGTCGCCGTCACCGTGCTCCTCGTGCTCGCGGTCGCGGGAGCCCTGCGCTCGGATCACGATGCGGTCGAGCGCCCGGTCAAGCCGCCGGCGCCCGAGGGCCGCCCGGTCTTCGGCGGGACGCTGTTCCCGGGCGAGCGCTACCGCACGCGCGCGCTCGTCCCCACGCTGTCGTTCATCGTCGCCGACGACAACTGGGAGGCACGCGTCACGGACCTGCCGGACGTCTTCATCCTCAACCGCGTCACCCGCGGCGGGCCGGGACCGCCGGGGCCGCAGCCGGCGCTCGGGTTCCAGCGGATCCGCGAGCTCTACGACCCCGGGGTCCGCAGCCGCAAGGCCGCCCGCATCCCGGCCCCCGAGGACCTCCACGCCTGGCTCGCGCGGCACCCAGACCTCCACGTGTCCGGCTCGGAGCCGGTGACGGTCGGCGGCGTGCGCGGCACCCGCTTCCTCGTCGAGGTGAGCTTCACCCGCCCCGCCCACAACGACCCGTTCTGCCGCGAGAACTTCCGCCGCACGTGCACGTTCATCGGGCCCCGGTTCTCGGTGTTCGACGGCATGCGGCTGCACATGATCCAGCTGCGCATCGAGGGCGAGCCGTTCGTGATCTTCACCGTCGCTTCGTCGCCGCGGCAGCTCGCAGCCGTCGACCGCGTCGCCGCCCCGGTGCTCGACTCGCTGCGCATTGGAATCCGCTGACGCGCGGCCGCCGTACCCGAAAGGTGTTCGGCCATCACGTCCTGCGGCGCGAGCAGCGCTTGCCCGCCCCGCCCGGCCGATGTGCACGTGGGCACGCTGATCGAGTAGGCATCACGACTTCCGCACCGAGCGGGTGCGGGCCGCGTTCACTTGACCGTGAGCGTCCCGTTCATCGTCTGGCGGTGGCTCCCGACGGGACAGTAGTACTCGTACTCGCCCGGCTTCAGGTCGGCGGTGACCTCGGCGTCGGACTCCGTCACCGTGTCGCTCTCCTCCTCGACGCCGTTGCCCTCGATCTCGACCGCGTGGGGCGTGGTCGACTCGTTGACGAGCTTGATCGTGACCTTCCCGGCAGGCGCCGACAGCTCGCTCTTGTCCCAGGAGATCGCGCCGCCGGGGTCAGCGGTCAGCGTCAGGGCACCGCCGCCTCCGCCTCCGGACTCCTCGGTGGCCTCGGGCGTCGCGGCGCCGCCGCCCCCACCGTCGTCATCGTCGCCCCCGCACCCGGCCGCCAGCAGGACGCCGGCGGTGAGCAGGAGCACGAGCAGATGGGAAATACGTCGCATGGCGGGTGGTACGCGGGGCGTGACGCGGCGGTTCAGGAGAGCCGGGCGGCGAGCACGACGCGCCTCACGAGCCGCCCGTCGGGGCGGTGGCCGCGGCGCACGATCCGTATCGCATCGTACTCGCCGCGCCGCATCGCGGTGGTGAGGATCGCGTAGGCGCTGCCCCGGCCGTCGGTGCGG
The DNA here is from genome assembly GCA_963730535.1 of uncultured Solirubrobacteraceae bacterium. Lineage (GTDB taxonomy): Bacteria > Actinomycetota > Thermoleophilia > Solirubrobacterales > Solirubrobacteraceae > DASSUW01. Next base: position 197,666 of record CAVSRU010000005.1, on the reverse strand, counting down.
AAGGTGCCGGCCGTCGCCGTCCAGCCCTCGGCGTCGCACAGGACCTCGTATACGGCGCCCTCGTCGCCCGGCAGCCCGTCGACCCGGAGGTGCAGCGTGGTCCCCTCGCCCCCGCTCTCGAGCTTCGCCTGGCCGCGCGCGGTGCCGGCGCCGACCGGCCGGAACGCGACGTCGTACCGCGCCGGGGCGGAAGGGCCGTCCGAGCCCGCGAGCACGACCGCGAGCACGATCGCCGCCACCCCGGCGGCCAGCGCGCCGGCCGCGAGCCAGCGTCGCTGGGGGCGCCGCCGCCGCCGGCCGCGCGGGCGCGTGGCGTGGTCGTGCGCATAGGCGTCGAGCAGGCGCTCCTCGAAGGCCGGCGACAGCGGCTCGGCGGCCGCCGCGTGCGCGCCCTCGGCGGTGGCCAGGAGTCCGGGCAGCGGGACGAGCGCATCGTGCTCGGCCGCGCACGCGCGGCACTCGGCGAGGTGGCGGCGCACCGCCGCGGCCTCGTCGGGATCGAGCGCGCCCAGCGTGTAGGCGCCCAGCGCCTCTCTCACGTGCTCGCTCACGGCACCACGCCCATCTCCTCGAGGACGAGCCGCAGCGAGCGCAGCGCGTACCACGTGCGGCTCTTCACGGTCCCGATCGGGATGTCGCAGCGCTCGGAGATCTCGCGCACCGACAGGCCCTGGAAGTGCGCGAGGCGGATCATCTGGCGGTGCTCCGGCGTCAGCCGCTCGAGCGCGGCGGCGACCTGCCAGCCGAGCATCGCCTGCTCGATCTCCTCGCCCGCGGACACCGTCTCGAACAGCGGCTCGCCGGGAGCGAGCGCGGGCCGCGCCGCCGCCCGGCGCCGCTGGTCGATGATCGCGTGGCGCGCGATCTGGTACAGCCACGTTCGCACGCTGCCGCGCGCCGGGTCGTAGCTGTCGGCGCGGCGCCACGTGCGCAGGAACACCTCCTGCACGACCTCCTCGGCGACGCCCCGCTCGCCGAGCGCATGGAGCGCGAAACCGAGCAGCTCGCCGGAGTAGGCCCGGTAGAGCTCACGCAGCGCCTCGCCGGTGGCGTCGCCGCTGAGGCGCTCCATCAGGTCGGCATCGCGGGTCACGGTCACTCGGTGTACGTCCAGTCGCCGAGCGCGGTTCGGCCCACGTGGCGGGCGCCGCCGGCGAACACGGTCGGGGTCGTGGCGACGCCCGCTCGGACGCCGCCGTGGAACTGCTCTCGCACCCGGCGGGCGACGGCGTCCGAGCGCCGGTCGGCCTCGAAGCGCTCGAGGTCGAGCCCGAGGCGCTCGGCGCGCGCCCACAGGTGCGGGTCCTCCAGCCGGCCCTGGTCGGCGAACAGCGCGTCGTGCATCGGCCAGAACGCGCCCTGGGCCGCGGCCGCCTCGGCGGCGTGGGCGGCGGCGAGCGCTCGCGGGTGGCTGGCCCGCACGGGGAAGTGACGGAAGGCGATGCGCACCGGCAGCTCCCGCAACCGTACTTCGAGCGCCGCGCAGAACGGGCACTCGTAGTCGCCGTAAACGATCGCGAGCCGTGCGCCGTCCGGACCCCGCAGGTGGTCGTCGGGGCCTAGGGGCGGCAGCGGGGCGGAGCGGAGGTCGGTCAGCCGTCCAGGGCGTCGAAGATGAGGTTGGCGCCGGGCAGGTCCCCGATCCGCTCGGCCTGGTGGCTCCAGCGCACCGTGCCGTCGGGATCGACGACGACCAGCGCGCGCTGCGGGAAGCCGCCCGGGTGCAGCACGCCGAACGCCCGGCAGGCCGCGCCCTTGGGCTCGAAGTCCGACAGCTGCTCGATCCGCACGCCGAGCTGCTCCCGGAACGCCCGCTGCGAGGGCACGGCGTCGCACGAGACGGCGTACAGCGTGGCGCCGCGGGCCGTAAAGTCGTCCAGCAGCTCGTCGTAGAGCCCGAGCTGGGTCGTGCACACCTCGGAGAACGCGAACGGATAGAAGACCAGGACGGTCGTCGTGCCGAGCAGGTCGGAGCGCGTGAAGGGCGCGCCCTCCGCGCGGGCGAGCGAGAACTCCGGCGGCGCCGGCTCGCCGGCGGTCCCGCCCAATGGCCATCCGTGTGAGCGATGTCCCGTTGGGCACCCCTAGGCGTAGACCGAGCTCGCGGATCAGCGAGCGGTACCCCTCGAGGTCCTTCTTCTGCAGATAGTTCAGGAACCGGCGGCGCCGGCCTACGAGCATCAGGAGACCGCGGCGCGAGTGGTGGTCGTGCTTGTGCTCGCGCAGGTGCTCGGTCAAATGGTTGATGCGGGAAGTGAGCAGCGCGATCTGCACCTCGGTGGCGCCCGTGTCGCCCGGGGCCTTGCCGAAACGCTCGACGATCTCGCGCTTTTCCTCAGGGGTGAATGCGGTCATCTGCGGCGAGGCAGAGTAGCAGGGGCGCCGACCACCCGATCGCGCCCAGCGGCCTTCGCGTCGTACAGCGCGTCGTCGGCGCGGCGCACCAGCTCCTCCGCCGATTCGCCCTCCCACGCGGCCCAGCCGATGCTGACCGTGACCCCCGTCTCGGCCACACTCACGCGCAGCTTCTCGGCCGCCGCCGCGGCGGCCTCGGCGTCGGTGTCAGGGAGCAGCACGAGGAACTCCTCGCCGCCGAGGCGACCGAGCTGGTCCTCCGCGCGCAGGTTGGCGCGGAGCGCCATCGCCACCGCGACCAGCACGCGGTCGCCCTCCGCGTGCCCCCGAGTGTCGTTGATCGACTTGAAGTGGTCCACGTCGATGATCGCGACGGACAGCGGCCGCTCGTGGCGCCGCGCGCCGCTGACCTGGCCGGCGAGCTGGGTGAGGACGAAGCGCCGGTTGGAAAGCCCCGTCAGCGCGTCCTCGAACAGGACCGCCTCGAGCCGCTTCGACTGGGCGACGATCTCATCCTGAAGCCCCTTTGTGCGCCCGGCGGCGTGCACGCGCAGGAGAAGCTCGGCGTCGAGCACCGGCTCGACGAGGATGTCCTGGGCCCCGTGCTCGAGCGCCTCGACCGCCCGCTCGAGCGGCGGCGTCCCCTCCTCGATCAGGAGCACGGCGGTGCCGAACGCATCGGCGTCGGCCTTGATCCGGTCGAGCAGCCCGCGCCCGGCCTCAGCGTCCACCACGGCGACGTCCGGCTGCCACTGGCGGCAGCAGTCGAACGCGTCGCCCGCGGCGCAGCACTCGGTCACCTCGTGGCCCGCCTCCGCCAGCACCCGCTGGAAGCGACGCCGCTCACCCTCCCGCCGATGGGCCACGACAACTCGCATGTTCGTCAGACCAATACCCCAAGCGTCTGCAATTAGGCTCGAACGTCTGTCTAGACCGCGATCCGGCGCGTCTCGTGCACGTCGCGCCCCATCTGCTCCACGAGCGCGTCGACGCTGTCGAAGCGGCGCTCTCCGCGCAGGCGCTCGATGAAGTCGAGCCGCAGCGGGTCGCCGTAGAGGTCGCCCTCGAAGTCGACGAGGAACGCCTCCACGAGCAGCCCGCGGCCGGTCTTGAACGTGGGCCGGACACCGACGTTGACGGCGGCCACGTGCTCCTCACCCCCGACGAACGCGCGGCAGGCGTAGACGCCGTGGTCGGGGACGACGAGCTTCGGGTCGGGCACGAGGTTGGCGGTCGGGTATCCGAGCGTGCGGCCCCGCTTGTCGCCGTGCGCCACCGACCCGCGGATCTGGAAGGGCGCGCCCAGGAAGCGCGCGGCGGCCGCGACGTCACCGGCCGACACGAGCCCGCGGATGTGGGTCGAGGAGATGATCTCGCCGTCCAGCTCGACGAGCCGGGCGACGCGCGTCTCGAACGCGTCCTGGGCGGCCAGCAGCTTGGCGTCGCCGCGCGCCCGGTGCCCGAAGCGGAAGTTCTCCCCCACCGAGACGCGCTCGGCGCCGAGGCGCTCGACCAGCTCCCGCTCGATGAACTCCTCGGGCGACTGGGCGGCGAACGAGCCGTCGAACGGGATGACGACCAGCTCCTGCACACCGAGGCCGGCGATCAGGTCGGCCTTCGTGTCGAGCGACATCAGCAGCTTGGGGGCCGAGTCGGGCGCCACCACCGTCCGCGGGTGGGGCTCGAAGGTCAGCACGGTGTCCGAACCGCGGATCACCTCGCGGTGGCCGAGGTGCACGCCGTCGAACTCGCCCACGGCGACGTGGCGCGGCCGCCGCTGGGCGTCGGGGAGCCAGGTGACGTCCATCAGATGGTCGGACGTGCGGCCCGCGCGGCCGCCTGGCCCCGGATCGTGGATGCAGGGCGGTGCACGACGAAGGGGAACAGTGGCGGAGCCACGGGCCCCTTCGGCGGGTGCCGATCCTGCGCCGCGAGACGGCGCCAGGCGGTCGTGGGGGTCGTAGGGCCGGCCATCTAGCCGCGGAAGCCTACGACGGGCTTCAGTTGTGAACCGGAGCGGGGCTCGGCGATCGCGATCAGGCCAGCGGCGTCGCGCAGGCGGACCGCTCCCTCAGCGGTGCCCTCCACGACCACCCCGTGGGCAGCCCGGCGGGCCGCGTCGCCCTCGAGGTCGACGGCCGGCAGGAACGCGAGCGCGTCGTCGAGCGGCAGGAGCCGTTCGGGGTCGGCGTCGGCGACGTCGAACGGGCCGATCCCGGTCCGTCGCAGCTCGACGCAGTAGGCATCGCCGAGGTCGGCGACCAGCGAGCGCACGTACGTGCCCGACGAGCAGTCGATCTCGAACGTCGCCAGCTCGCCCTCACGCGCGACGAGCTCGAACCGCTGGACATCGACCTCGCGCTCGGGGAGGTCGACGGCCTCCCCGCGCCGCGCCAGCTTGTAGGCCCGCTGGCCCCCGATCTTGACCGCCGAGTACGCGGGCGGCCGCTGACGCAGGCGGCCGACCGGGAGCTCCAGCGGCTCGGCCGGCGTGCGGCCCGGCGCGATCTCCCCCTCGGGGTCGCCGGTGGTCGACGTCCACCCCAGCCGCGCCACCGTCCGGTAGCGCTTGGGCAGCGCCATCAGGAAGCGCTGCACGCGCGTGGCCCGGCCCACGAGCACGAGCAGGAGGCCGGTGGCGAACGGGTCGAGCGTGCCCGCGTGGCCGACCTTCGTGCCGCGGCCGAGCGACCTCCGCACCCCCGCCACGACATCGTGCGAGCTCATCCCGGCGGGCTTGTCGATGAGCAGGACGCCGTCTATCAAAGCTGGGCGGACACGGCGCCGCGCAGGAAGTCGACGAGCTCGGGGAAGTCGAGGTCGGTCGAGAAGCCGGCGGCGCGGCGGTGGCCGCCGCCGCCCTGGGCGCGGGCGATCACCGACACGTCGACGCGGTCGTCGGTGGCCCGCAGCGACACCTTGCGCTTCGCGCTCGTCCCGTTGCCGAGCAGGTCGCGCACGAGCCCGGCGACCGCCGTCCCCTCGACCGAGCGCAGGTGGTCGACCACGCCCTCCGAGTAGCTCTCGTCGGCGCCCGTGGACCGGTAGTCCTCGAGCGTCAGGTGGGTGAGCGTGAGGACGCCGCCGTCGAAGCGCTCGACGTTGGTGAGGCCCCGCGCCAGCAGCTCGAGCTTGCCCTGCGGGATCTCCTCGTACAGCCGGCGGTAGATCGAGTGCACGTCGATGCCGCCCTCGATCAGCGCGGCCGCCATCTCGTGGGCGCGCGGCCCGGTGTTCTCGTACATGAAGCGCCCGGTGTCGGTCACCAGGCCGACGTACAGCGCCTCGGCGATCGGGCGCGTGGCCTCGACCTTCAGCCCCTGCATGAGGTCCCACACCATCTCGGCGGTGCACGACGCGTGCGGGTCGACGTGGTTGAGCGTGCCGAAGCGCGTGTTGTCGTGGTGGTGGTCGACGTTGAGGATCCCGCGGCCGGCGCCCTCGAGCGCCGCGGCCGGCGTGCGGTCGATGTTGCCGCAGTCCAGGAACACCATCACGCGCTCGGCGAGGTCGGCCGGGGGCTCGGTGACCAGACCGTCGAGGTGGATGAAGCGGTACTCGTACGGGAGCGGGAACTCGTCGGCGGTGAGGAAGGCGACCGCGTCCTTGCCCAGCGCCGTCAGCACCTGCTGCATCGCCGCCAGCGAGCCGACGGCGTCGCCGTCGGGGCGCTCGTGGGTGGTGAGCAGGAACTTGTCGTACTCCCGCAGGACGGCGAGCGTCTGCTCGCGAGTCGACGTCGAGCCGTTGTCGGACACTAGTGGTTCATCCCGTGAGTCATGGCGTGCTTGCGCAGACAGCCCTCGGTCGAGGACGACGCCAGGCGGCGATCAGCGGTCGATCCAAGTGCGTCAGGATTCGCGGGAGGGACCACTAGCGTCCTCTCGCCCGAGCAGCTCTTCGATCCGCTGCGCGCGCTCGGCCGTGTCGTCGTAGACGAAGTCGAGCGTGGGCGTGTGCTTGAGGTGCAGCTCGTCCGCGACGCGGCGCTGCAGGTACCCGTGGGCGGAGCGGAGGCCGTCGAGCGAGCGGCGGCGCACGGCACCGGTGCCCAGGACGGACACGTAGACCCGCGCATAGCGGAGGTCAGGGGCTGTATCGACTGCGGTCACCGTGATGAATCCGACCCGTGGATCCTTCAGCTCGGAGGTGATCGCGCCGGAGAGGACCTCCCTCATGGCCTCATCGACGCGCCGCATCCGGCCGCTGGTCATCGTAGTGACTCCAGGTCGTCCCATGACGCGACGCGCCGCTCGACCCGTACGCCCTGCGGGAAGCGTGCATCGAGCAGCCGCTGGACGCCGTCCGCGACCTCGGCGACGCGTCCAGGCGAGCCGCCGGTTACGGCCACCGCGAGCGTCGACCGCTGCCACGTGTCCTGGTACGCGACCTCCGCCACGGTCGCGCCGCAGCGGTCGTGCAGGTGGGCCTTGATGCGGTTGAGCTCGGCTCGCTTGCCCTTCAGGGAGCCGACGTCGGGGAAGTGCAGGTGGACGCGCATGAGGACGACGAACGCGGGTTCGCCGGAAGACACCGATCAGCTCAGCGTGCGCTCGACCTGCCGGGTCTCGTAGACCTCGAGCTGGTCGCCTTCCTTCACGTCCGCGTAGTTCTGGAGCACGATGCCGCACTCGAAGCCCGCGGCGACCTCACGCACGTCGTCCGAGCCGCGGCGCAGCGAGGCGATCGTGCCGTCGTAGACGACGGCGCCGTCGCGCACGAGCCGCACCTTGGCCCCGCGGGTCACGTGGCCGTCGGTGACGTAGGAGCCGGCGATCGTGCCCACGCGCGAGGCGCGGAAGATCGCCCGGACCTCGACCTCGCCGACCGTCTCCTCGACCTCCTCGGGCGCGAGCATGCCCTCCATGGCGTCTCGCAGCTCCTCGAAGGCGCGGTAGATGATCGAGTAGGTGCGGATCTCGACGCCCTCGCGGTCGGCCACGGCGGTCGCGTCGCCCACCGGGCGGACGTTGAAGCCGATGATCACGGCGTCGGACGCCGCGGCGAGGTTGACGTCGGACTCCGTGATGCCGCCGACGCCGGAGCGCACGATGTTGACCTCGACGTCGGCCTGCGGCAGCTTGGCGATCTCGTCCTCGAACGCCTCCAACGAGCCGGAGACGTCGGCCTTGAGCACGAGGTTGAGCTCCATCATCTCGCCGTCGCGCGCCTGGTCGAAGATGCTCTCGAGCGACACCTTGCGGCCGCCGCGGCGGGCCTGCTGCTCGAGCTTGAGCCGGTTGGCGCGCTCGCCGGCGAGCGAGCGGGCGCGGCGGTCGTTCTCGACCACGCGCACGAACTCGCCGGCCTCGGGCACGGAGTCGAAGCCGAGCACCTCGACGGGGTCGGATGGGCCGGCGTCCTTGACGCGGTTGCCGACGTAGTCGTGCATCGCCCGCACGCGGCCCCAGTGGGCGCCGGCGACCAGCGCGTCGCCGACCTTCATCGTCCCGCGCTGCACGAGCACGGTGACCACCGCGCCGCGGCCGGGATCGAGGCGCGACTCGATGACCACGCCGGAGGCCTCGACGTCCGGGTTGGCCTTGAGCTCCTCGATCTCGGCGAGCAGGAGGAGCGACTCGAGCAGGTCGTCGAGGCCGGCGTGCGTCTTCGCGGAGACGTCCGCGAACATCGTCTCGCCGCCCCACTCCTCCGGCTGCAGGCCGAGCTGGGTCATCTCCTGGCGGACGCGATCGGGCTGCGCGCCCTCCTTGTCGATCTTGTTGACGGCGACGAGGATCGGGACCTCGGCGGCCTTGGCGTGGTCGACGGCCTCGCGCGTCTGCGGCATCACGCCGTCGTCGGCGGCCACCACGATGACCGCGATGTCGGTCGACTGGGCGCCGCGGGCCCGCATGGCGGTGAACGCCTCGTGGCCCGGCGTGTCGAGGAAGGTGATGACCTTGTCGCCGTGGTGCACCTGGTAGGCGCCGATGTGCTGGGTGATGCCGCCCGCCTCGCCGGCCACCACGTCGGTCTCGCGGATAGCGTCGAGCAGCGACGTCTTGCCGTGGTCGACGTGGCCCATGATCGTCACGACCGGAGCGCGCGGCTCGAGCTCCTCGTCGGTGTCCTCGAACTCGACGTCGTCCGCCGTCTCGTCGGCGGCGTGGACGATCTCGATCTCCTTGTCGAACTCCTCGGCGAGGATCTGGATCGTGTCGTCGGCCAGCGTCTGCGTGACCATCGCCATCTCGCCGAGGCTCATGAGCTTCTTGATGATCTCGGGGACGGGGACGCCGAGGTACTCGCCGACGTCCTTGACCGTCGAGCCGGAGTTGACCTTGATGACGTCGGCCTTCAGCGACGCGACGTCCTGCGCGGCGGGCTCGACGTAGGCGCCGCGACGCCGGCGGCCGCCGCGGCGCGGCGGGCGGCGCGGGGGCATGCCGGGACCGCCGCCGGGACCACCGGGGCCGCCCGGACCGCGGCGCGAGGCCTGCGAGTCGATCACCACACGGCGCACGCCGCCGGCTGCGCCGGGCGTGCGCTCGCCCTGGAGCGAGGAGCGCGTCGGCCGCTGCCGGCGCTGGTCGCCTGCGTCGGCGGGCTTGTCTTCCCCGGCCGCCGCTGCGCCGTCCTTGCTCTCCTGCTGCTGCTTGGCCCTCGCGCGCGCCTCCTGCTGCGCCTTCTGGCGCTCCTCGAGGCGCTGGCGAGCGGAGTCGGTGGCCGGGCGGTCGAAGCCCATGCCCGTCTGCTGCGGCGCCTTCGCGGCCTGAGCCTCGGGCTTACCGTTGCTCTCCTGCTTGGGCGCCTTGCCGGTCAGCGCGCGCTCCGCCTCGTGCTCGTCGACGGCGGAGGCCGAGGCCTTCACGTTGAGGCCGTACGCGTTCAGGCGCTTCATGACCTCCGCTGAGGGCATGTCGTATTGCTTGGCTAGCTCGTGGACGCGCTTCTTGGCCATGTGTCTATGAAGTCTACGGTTTCGTCAGGGATGGTCAGCGGGGCTCGGAGCGCCCGCTGAAAGCCGCCGCGGGCGACCGCGGCGTCGAAGCATTCGCGTGACGGGTGCACCCACGCACCGCGGCCCGCGATCCGCGCGAGCGGATCCGGCACCAACTGACCCTCCACGGTAGCGAAGCGCCGGAGAAGTGCTCGCGGGGCGCGCACGCCGCACCCCACGCAGGAGCGGACAGCGCTCAGGCCTGGCCAACTACGTCGGTCGGCTTGCCCTCGAGCGCCTGGTGGGAGTCCAGGCCGCAGTAGCGCGAGCTCGGCAGCGCGGCGTTCGGGCAGCGGCGGCCGTTGGCCAGGATCGCGTGGCAGCGCCCGCCGACCTCCTCGCCCTGCTCGTCCTCGTAGCCGCCCTCGGTCTCCTGCTTGGAGAACTCGGTCTCGGACCGGATGTCGACGCGCCAGCCGGTGAGACGGGCGGCGAGGCGGGCGTTCTGGCCCTCGCGGCCGATGGCCAGCGAGAGCTGGTCGTCGGGCACGATCACCGTCGCCTGCTTGCCGTCGTCGTCGACCAGCACCTCGCGCACGCGCGCAGGGCTGAGCGCCTTGGCCACGAAGCGGGCCGGCTCGTCGTTGTACGGGATGATGTCGATCTTCTCGCCGCGCAGCTCGGACACGACCATGCGCACGCGCGAGCCGCGAGGACCGACGCACGCGCCGACCGGGTCGACCCCGTCGGCGTGCGAGACGACCGCGATCTTCGAGCGGTAGCCGGGCTCGCGCGCGACGTTGGTGATCTCCACCAGGCCGTCGGCGATCTCCGGCACCTCGAGCTCGAACAGCTTCTTGATCAGCTCCGGGTCGCGGCGGGAGACGATGATGCTCGGCCCGCGCGTCGACGAGGAGACCTCCTTGATGACGGCCTTGATCCGCTGCGAGTGGTCGTAGCGCTCGCCGTCGACCTGCTCGGACTTCGGCAGCAGCGCCTCCACCCGCTCGCGCAGCTGCACGAGCGTGTAGCGGGAGTCCGACTGCTGGACGATGCCGGTGATCAGCTCCCCGACGCGGTCGCGGTACTCCTCGAACATCATGTCGCGCTCGGCCTCGCGGATCCGCTGGAGGATCACCTGCTTGGCGGTCTGCGCGGCGATGCGGCCGAAGTCGTGCGGCGTGACGTCGACCGCCTCGATCTGATCGTCGAACTCGGCGAGGCGCGCGGGGTCGATGTCCGGCGCCTCGGGGATGATGACCTCGCCGGTCTCGGGATCGACGCGGCGCTCCTCGAGCGTCGCGGCCTCCTCGGCCTCGTCGAGCAGCTGCTCCTCGAGATCGGGCGGCAGGATCAGCTCGTCGACGCGGAAGTCGCCGTTGTCGCGGTCCATGCGGACGCGGGCGTAACGGGCGGCGCCCGGCTGCTTCTTGTAGGCCGACAGGAGGGCGTCCTCCAGGGCGAGCATCAGCTTCTCCTCGGAGATGCCCTTCTCTCGCCCGAGGACGCGCACGGCGTCGACGATCTCTTGCGACATGCTCAGTCCCCCAGGAGGTTGGATCGGTGGATATCGGCGTAGGGGATCGAGACCACGCCGGTCTCGGCGGCGACGGTCACGCCGTCACCCGACGCGTCGAGCAGCTCGCCGGTGAACGAGCGCCGGCCCTCGTGCTCACCACGCGTGCGAACGCGCGCCTTCTGGCCGACGAAGCGGCGGAAGTGCTCGGGCTTGGTCAACGGCCGTTCGACGCCGGGCGAGGACACCTCGAGCGCGTACTTCTCGCGCACCTCCGGGAGCCGGCTGGTCACGCGCTCGCAGAGGGCGAGCGTGACGCCGTCGGGGTGGTCGATGAAGAGCCGCACCAGGCGACCGCCGACGACCTCGGCAAGCAGCACCTCGACATCGGGCTCGACGTCTGCGAGCCGCGCTTCGATGTCTGCCTGAATCCCACTCATCACTGTCCCCATCATCATGAAAAAAGCGGGCGAGCGCCCGCTTTTCGTGGCCCTTCGGGCCGAAAAAGCTGTGCTGGTGTTATAGCACCGAGAGCGCGTTCAGGCGGCTTTTGCCGCACGCTCACGGTAGATCCGGTAGTCGCGCCGTTCGGGTCGCAGCTGGGCTGCGAGGGCGAGCGGCTTGCGCGCCTCCGCGGGCCGTCCGAGCTTCATCAGCGAGCGGCCGAGGCAGAAGAGCGCGTAGTCGTTCGTCGGGGCCCGCTCGACGACCGCCTCGAACTCCACGCGGGCGGCCTCGAACTGGCTCGAGCGGAAGTACGCGCGTCCCAGCGCCTCGCGGATCGACGTCTTCTCGGGCTCGAGCTCGGCCGCCTTGGAGAGCGGCACCGTGGCGGAGTTGAAGTCGCCGGCCTCGAGCAGCGCGGTGCCGCGTTTGAAGAGGTCGTAGACGTCGTCCATGGACCCCCGAAGTGTAGGGCCTATCGTCCGCGTGGAGGGAGTGCCCACCACGCGCGCAGGCGGCCCGCCAGCCCGTTCCCCCGGGCCAGCTCGGCGCGCAGGCCACGGCGCTGCGCAGGGGTCGGCGTGAGCGGGCGGCCGCCGTAGCGCAGCTGGCTGAGCGCCCGCACGTAGCCGGCGGCGGCGGGGCTGCGCGGGGCGAACCGCCGCTCGAGCGCCTGCAGCGTGGTCGCCGGGCCGGGCTGCTGACGGGTGCGGCGCAGCGCGCGCTCGAGCTCGGCCAGGCCCGACGCCGCCGGGGTCGTGTGGGCGCGGCGACGGCGGGCGCGCCACAGGAGGACCAGCGCGAACGCGAGCGCGAGGCCGCCGACGACCCCGGCCGCGATCCAGCCCCACGGCGTCCCTCCCTCGGCCGCCAGGCCGCGGCGGCCGGGGTCCGCGGGCCGGTCGCCGCCAAGGCTCGGGGGCGCGCTCGCCGCGCCGCCGGGGCCGCCGCCACGCGCCTCGTCGGGCTGCGCGCGCGGCGGCGCGGCCGCCGGCGTCGGGTCGAACGTCACCCAGCCGATGCCCGCGTACCAGACCTCGACCCACGAGTGGGCGTCAAGGTCGCGGACCACGTACTCGCGCGTGTTGGAGTCCAGCGAGCCGGACGTGAAGCCGGTGACCACGCGCGCCGGCACGCCGGCCATCCGGAGCAGCAGCGCCATCGAGCCCGAGAACTGCTGGCAGTAGCCGAGCTTGGCGTCGAACAGGAAGCCCTCGAGCGTGTACGCCTCGCGCGGCGGCTGCTCGGTGTAGCCGAAGTCGTCCTGGCCCAGGTAGGCGAGCACGGACTGGACCAGGTCCTCCTGCGTCTCGGCCTGGTCGCGAAGCCGCTGGGCGAGCGCCCACGTCCGCTGGTACGGCCCTTCGTCGAGCACGGCGCGCGTCGTCGCGCGGTCGGCCGGCTGCGAGCGGTCCGGCGCGCGGACGAGGACGTCCGCTCCCTCGTCGAAGCCGAACGCCGGGAAGTCGACCGTGTAGCGCGGGACGCCGCTCTGGCCGATGCGGGTGCCGCTCGCCGGCAGCAGCAGGCGCCGGAAGCTGGCGAGGTCGGGCCGGTCGGTCTCGAACCCCGCGTCGCGGCGCTGGCCCTCGTTCGTCTGCGGCGTGTACACCGTGGCCTCGTACGAGTCGCCGCGCCGCAGCGGCCGCCCGGCGGCCCAGGTGCCGTCGCCGCGATCGATCTCGCGCACGGTCCGGGACTCGACGTCGGTCGCGAAGCCCGCGGTCACGTAGGCGAGGCTCGTCAGGTTGCGGATCGTCACCCGTATGTTCTGGACGCCGGCCTCGGGCGGCCCCTCCTCGCCCTGCCCCGGCGTCCCGGCGCCGCGGACGCCGATCCCGCCCTGGCGCCACCGGATGCCGTCGAAGCTGTCGAGGTTTGCCGCCTTCCAGTACGCCGGCCAGCGCTCGGCCCGCACGCGCAGCAGCTCGCGGCCGTCGCGCGGCCAGTCGAGCGGCCCGTAGTCGTGGTCCCACGAGAACGACGTCGAGCGCGCGGACGCGGCGCCGAGTGCCCAGGTCTCGTAGTCCCACCAGGGCTGGTCGCCGTCGAGCGCCGGAGCCAGCAGCAGCGCGAGCACTGCGGCGGCGGTGGCCACCAGCCCCGCGTTGCCGGCGTCGCCGAGCCGCAGCCTCTCGAGCGCCAGGAAGGCCACCACCAGCAGCGCCAGCGCGGCGCCGCGCAGGAACTCGTTCTCGAAGTCGAGCGCCACGGCCGGTACCGCGTACAGCGCCACGAGCAGGACCAGGGCCGGGATGACGTAGCCCGTGCGACGGCCGCGCGGCCAGAATGCGACCAGCGCGGCGAGCGTCGTCAGCACGGTCCCGCCGACGCCGATCGTCGTCCGGGTCCACTCGTCCACGCCGCGGTAGGGGACCCGGATCCCCGGCAGCGACTCGATCCCGCGGGCGATGCCGGAGGCGAGCGCGCCCCACTCGTCCGGGCGCAGGAGCTCGTCTGCGACGCCGCCGCCGAGGATGGCCAGGGCCACGGCCACGAGCGTGATGCCGGCCGCGGCCGCACGGCGGGCGCGGGGCTCGAGCCGCGCGGCGGCGAGCAGCCCGCCGATCGCCAGCGCCGCCGCGCTGAGCGCATAGAGCGCCCGCTCGGGCGCCGAGGGCTCGAGCAGGACCATCCAGTGCAGCGCGCCGAAGCCGGCGAGCGCGAAGAACGCGAGGCCGCGCGCCACCGGGAGCGACAAGGTCGGCTCGGACGGCAGCGAGCGGGTGGCACTCATTCTGCCTCGCCCCTCTCGGGACCAACGGTCACGTTGCCCTCCGTGTGGGGCTCATCGCCGCTGCGCTAGCCACCGCCACCATCGCCGCGGCGGCGCCGCTGCGGGTCGTCAGGAACCCCTGGCAGCCGGCGACCTCGAGCACGGCGCGGCGGCCCGGCAGCGCGCCGGGGATCACGAGGATGCAGCCGCCGGGGGTGCGGCCGAGGCCGCGTGGCGGGCGGTCGAGCACCCGCGCGGCGACGAGCACCACGAGCCCGCGGCGGTTCTGGGCGGCGACCAGCGACGGGCCGGTCGACTCGTCGAGCAGCGCCAGCCGCACATGCGCCGCGGGCCAGGCGAGCAGGTCCTTCTCGATCACGTGCGCGCGGCGGTCGCCGGGCAGCAGCAGCGAGCAGCCGCTGCGGCGGGCGAAGTGCACGCACAGCGAGCCCGCCGCCCGGACCGCGCTGTCGAGAGCATCCTGGGAGGCCGGGGCGCGCGGGTCGAGCACCACGAGCGGGCGCGAGTCGGCCTCCGAGATCAACTTGCGCTCCATCAGCCCGTGGCCGCGGGCGACGGCCGGCCAGTGGATCCGCGAGGCGGGCGAGCCCGGGCGGTGCTCGCGCAGGCCGTCGAGCTCGGTCTCGGCGGCCGCGATCAGCGCGGCGCGGGCGTGCGCGGGCGTCGCGTCGCCCCCGCCGGCGGTGGCGTTCACGGGCAGCAGGCGCGGGAGCACCAGCACCTCGTCGGTACCCGTCCCGCTCACCACCCGCTGCGCCAGGCCGAACGGATCGCGCAACACCAGCGCCGGCGGGGCGAGCCGGCGCCGGCCGCGGCGCCCGAAGGTGACCTCGACCCGTACGCGCGCCTGGCGGCGCCCGGCCTGGAACCGGACGGGCTCGGGCAGCAGCGGCTCGTCGATCCAGCCCGGGGGCAGCGGCAGGCGACCGGACGTGGCGGAGATCCGGACCGCGAGCGGCTGCTCCTCGAGCACGCTGCGCGCCCCCAGCTCACGGTGGACCTCGGCGCCCAACGAGCCGGCCCCGATCCACCCGGCGGCTCCGAGGCCGAGCAGCGCCAGCGCGGAGCCCGTGACGTACAGCGGCTCGGCGTCGAACGTGCCGGCCACGACCAGCAACAGCACCCCCAGGGCCGCGCATCCGAGCGCCGACCGCACGGCTCGCCTCCTACAGCGCGGGCGTGGCCGCGATGGCGTCGGCGACCACCGTCCCGCGGTGGACGCCGGCGGCCTCGGGCACCAGCATCAGCCGGTGCGCGAGGACGGTGCCGGCGAGGGACTGCACGTCGTCTGGCAGCGCGTGGTCGCGCCCCTGCACGAGCGCGCGCGCCTTGGCGGCCCGCAGCAGCATCAGCCCGGCCCGCGGCGAGGCGCCCAGCTCCACACGCGAGTCGGCGCGGGTGTGCCGGATCAGCGCGACGATGTAGTCCCGCAGGGCGCGCGAGGCGTGCACGCCGTGCGCGGCCTCGACGGCCTCGACCACCTCGGCGCGGTCGGCGACCGCCTCGAGGTCGAGCACGCGGTCGCGCGCCTCGTGCCCGGCGAGCATGCTCGCCTCGTCGGCGGCGCTCGGGTAGCCGAGCGAGACGCGGATCATGAAGCGGTCGACCTGCGCCTCCGGCAGCGGGTAGGTGCCCTCGTACTCGACCGGGTTCTGGGTGGCGAAGACGAGGAAGGGCCGGGCCAGCTCGTGCGAAGTGGCGTCGACGGTCACCTGGCGCTCCTGCATGCACTCGAGCAGGCCGGACTGCGTCTTCGGCGACGCGCGGTTGATCTCGTCGACGATCACGACGTTGGCGAAGATCGGCCCAGGCCGGAACTCGAAGCGCGCCTCGCGCTGGTTGTAGACGTTGGTCCCGACGATGTCGGCGGGCAGCAGGTCGGCCGTGCATTGCACGCGAGCGAACGCGCAGTCGATCGACCGCGACAGCGCGCGGGCGAGCGCCGTCTTGCCGACGCCCGGGTAGTCCTCGACCAGGATGTGCCCCTCGGCGAGCAGGGAGACGATCACCTGCTCGAGCACCTCGTCGTGGACCTTCACCGCCCGGCGGATGTTGCCGGCGATCCGCCGGGCGACCGACACCGCCGCCTCCACCTGCTCAGGGGCGACGGTGCGCTCTGCCTCGGGCGTGGGCTCCAGGGGTTCCATCAGCGGGGCACCTTCATGTCGGGAGATGAACGGCGGCTCAAGACCAGGTCCAGAATGGCACCCGCGACCTCGGCCTTGGCCGTGCGCGGCACGTGCCGCTCGCCGTCGGCCGTGACGATCGTGACCTCGTTGTCGGGCGCGTCGAAGCCGATCCCGGGCGCCCCGATGTCGTTGACGACCAGGGCGTCCAGGTGCTTGCGCGCCAGCTTCTCGCGGGCGCGCTCGACGGCGCCGTCGCCGTGCTCGGCGGCGAACCCGACGAGCAGCTGGTCGGGCCGGCGGCGGTCGGCGAGGGTGGTGAGCACGTCCGTAGTACGTACGAGGCGCAGGTCGAGTTCCGGTCCAGCCTCATCCTTCTTGAGCTTGCCCGCGTGGGCCTCGGCCGGCGCGTAGTCGGCGACGGCGGCCGCCATCAGCAGGACGTCGGCCGCGTCGAAGCGTTCCTCGCACGCCGCGGCCAGCTCGGCCGCTGTCCGGACGTCGACGTAGGCGATGCCCGCGCGGCGCTCGAGCGCGACGTTGGCGGCGACGACGGTGACGGCCGCGCCGCGGCGGGCGGCCTCCTCGGCGAGCGCGAAGCCCATGCGGCCGGAGGAGCGGTTGCCGACGTAGCGGACGGCGTCGATCGGCTCGCGGGTGCCGCCGGCGGTGACGAGCACGTCGAGACCGTCCAGATCCCGGCTCGTGCGCAGCGCGTCCTCGAACGCGGCCAGCAGCTCGGGCGGCTCGGGGAGCCGGCCGATCCCCCACTCGCCGAGCGAGCCGAGCGAGCCGGTGCCGGGCTCCAGCACGCGGACACCGCGCTCCCGCAGCCGGGCGAGGTTGGCCTGGGTCGCCGGGTGCTCGTACATCGCGCCGTTCATGGCGGGCGCGACGATCAGCGGCCGCCGGCAGGCGAGGGCGGCGGCGGTCAGCAGGTTGTCGGCGTGGCCGCCCGCGAGCTTGGCCAGCGTGTTGGCGGAGGCGGGCGCGATCAGGAACGCGTCGGCCCGCTGGACGAGCTCGAGGTGCGAGAGCGGCGCGTGCTCGGGCTCGGGGTCGCCCGGGAAGGCGCCCCGCAAGGGGTCGGGCTCCCACTCGGTGACGAGCACCGGCGCCCCGGTGATGCCGGCGAACGAGGCGGGCCCGACGAAGCGGGTCGACGCCTCGGTCTGGATCACCCGGACGGCATGGCCCGCCTTGATGGCCGCGCGCGCCAGCTCGAGCGCCTTGTATGCGGCGATCCCGCCGGTGACGCCGAGCAGCAGGCGGGCCATGTGCGGCTCAGCGGTAGCGGTACTTGACCTTGCCGCCCGCGACCTCTTCGAGGGCGATCGTCAGGTAGTTCTTGGAGCCCGTGTCCACCATCGGGGGCGGGAACTCCTCGAACGTCCCCTCGCCGAGGTTGTGGTAGTACGAGTTGATCTGGCGGGCGCGCTTGGCGGCCACGATGACGCTGGCGTACGGGGAGTCCACGTTGTCGAGCAGACGGTCCACGCGGGGTGAGATCAAGAGGGGCCCTTCGTCGGTTTCGTGACCTCAGATCCTAGCGCTGCGCGCACGAGCTCCTCGAGGGCGTCCACCGCGTCCTCGAGCCGGTCGTTTCGCACGACGTGCGGGAACTCTCCCTGCGCACGCAGCTCTTCCCGGGCCGTCGCGAGCCGCTTGTCGACGTCCTCGGCGGAATCGGTGCCACGCCCCACGAGCCGCTCGCGCAGCGCGCCCTCGGACGGCGGCGCGATGAAGATGCGCTCGGCCTCCGGCATCGTCTCGGCGACCTGGCGGGCGCCCTGGACCTCGATCTCGAGCACCACGGGCGCGCCCTGCGCGAGCCGCTGCTCGAGGTCGGACCGCAGCGTCCCGTAGCGGCGCCCGGAGTAGTTCGCGTGCTCGAGGAAGTCGCCGGCCTGGACCCGGCGCTCGAACTCGTCCTCGTCGAGGAAGTGGTAGTCGACGCCGTGCGTCTCGCCGAGGCGCGGTCGGCGGGTGGTGGCCGAGACCGAGAGCTCCAGCTCGGGGATGCGCCCGAGCAGCGTGCGGATCAGCGTGCCCTTGCCGACCCCCGAAGGACCGGTGATGACGAAGACGCGAGGGAAGTACCTCCGCGGGGCATCCAGCCCCGCGGTCTGATAGGGAGGTTCGGCCTCCGGCCTCACTATTAGCGGCGCAACATGGAGACCAGCTCGGTGCGCTGGCGCTGCGAGAGGCCGCCGATCGTCTTCGACGGCGAGATCCGGCACTGCTGCAGGACCTTGTTGACCTTCACGCGGCCGTACTTCGGCACCGCCAGCAGCATGTCGAACACCTTCGCCGTCTCGACGTACTCCGGCGGCTCGAGGAGCAGGTCGTGGATGCTGACCCGCCCGCCCTTGAGATCCCGCTTGAGCTGCGCCCGCCGCGTCCGGATCTCGTTGGCCCGCTGCAGCGCCTCCATCCGCTGGACGAGCGAGCGTTCCGGGGCGGCCACGAGGGGCTTCACGGGAGTCTTGGTCGCGGGCGGCATGGGCGGCGAGTCTACATTCGTTTCACTGCGGGACAAGCGATACGGTCCGAATTCGCCTCGACCTCAAGTTGAGGTGAAGCCGCGTGCAGGGGAGTTTACGGTAACCGGGTTTTTTGCAGGGCTTTTCGCCAGCATTTGTGCTACCGCTGCGTGCTTTCGACCTCGGATGCCGCGTTTGCAGGGAAAGCGTGCGCCACACCCCGCGCGTGGAGCTCCTGGAGGGACACGACTGCGGGCTCTCCGACGCGCCCGGCCGCAATCGCCCGCGTCGCGGCCATCCCTCCGGCGATGGTGGTGATGCAGGGGATGCCACGCGCGATCGCGGCGCGCCGGATCTCGTAGCCGTCGGTGCGCGCGGCGGTGCCGGTGGGCGTGTTGATCACCAGCGTCACGTCGCCGCTCTCGATCCAGTCGAGCACGTGGGGCGAGCCCTCGCCGATCTTGTTCAGGGGCTCGACCGGGATGCCCATGCGCGAGATCGCGGCGGCCGTCCCGCGCGTCGCGACGATCCGGAAGCCGAGGTCGTAGAGCTGGGCGGCGATCCCCATCACCGCCGACTTGTCGGTGTCGGTGACGGTGAGGAAGACGGCGCCCGAGGCCGGCAGCCGCGCGCCGGCGGCGGCCTGGGCCTTGGCGAAGGCGGCGGGGAAGTCGGCGGCCACTCCCATGACCTCGCCGGTCGAGCGCATCTCCGGGCCGAGCAGCGCGTCGGCCCCGGCGAAGCGGTCGAACGGGAGCACGGCCTCCTTGACGGAGACGTGGTCCCCGCACGGATCGTCGGGCAGGTTCATGGCGGCGAGCCGCTCCCCCAGCATCACGCGGCAGGCCAGCTTGGCCAGCGGCACGCCGGTCGCCTTTGAGACGAACGGCACCGTTCGGGAGGCGCGCGGGTTGGCCTCGATCACGTAGAGGTCGTCGCCGAGCACGCCGTACTGGACGTTGATGAGGCCGACGGTCCCCAGCGCGAGCGCGATCCGGCGCGTCGCCTCGCGGATCTCGCCGAGCATCTCCGAGCCGAGCGAGTGCGGCGGGAGCACGCACGCCGAGTCGCCGGAGTGGATGCCCGCCTCCTCGACGTGCTGCATCACGCCGCCGATCCAGACGTCCTCGCCGTCGCAGATGGCGTCGACGTCGACCTCGATCGCGTTCTCGAGGAAGCGGTCGAGGAAGATCTCCCGTCCGCTGCCGTTCACTCGACGCAGGTAGTCGGCCAGCCCGTCGCGGTCGTAGACGATCTCCATCGCCCGCCCGCCGAGCACGTAGCTGGGGCGCACGAGCAGCGGCCAGCCGATGCCGGGCGCGGCGGCGAGCGCCTCCTCGGCCGAGTGCGCGGTCGCGTACGGCGGGACCCGCAGGCCGAGCTCGCCGAGCAGGCGCGAGAAGCGCCCGCGGTCCTCGGCGAGGTCGATCGCCTCGGGCTGGGTGCCGAGCAGCGGCACGCCGGCCGCCTCGAGCCCGGCGGCCAGCTTGAGCGGCGTCTGGCCGCCGAACTGCACCACCACGCCCTCCGGCTGCTCGACGTCGACGATGGCGAGCACGTCCTCGAGCGTCAGCGGCTCGAAATACAGGCGGTCGGACGTGTCGTAGTCGGTCGAGACCGTCTCCGGGTTGCAGTTGACCATCACGGCGTCGCGGCCCGACTCGCGCACGGTCATCGCCGCGTGCACGCAGCAGTAGTCGAACTCGATCCCCTGGCCGATCCGGTTCGGCCCGGAGCCGAGGATCATGATTGAAGCCCGCCCACCCACGCCGCGCTCGATCTCGGGGCGCACCGGCGGCCGCTCCCAGGCCGAGTAGAAGTACGGCGTCTCGGCCTCGAACTCGGCCGCGCAGGTGTCGACCGCGCGGTAGGTCCGCTCCCCCGCGAACGCGTCGTCCAGCTCGCGCAGCTGGCGCAGGAACCAGAGGTCGATCCCGGTGCGGGCCCGGATCTCCTCCTCGGCGACGCCGCGCCCCAGCAGCTCGAGGATCAGGTCGAAGCGGTCGGCGGACGGGCGCTCGAGCCGGGCGAGCAGGTCGCCCGAGAGGTCGACGGGCGCGTCGAGCTCGCGCGAGCGCATCGCCTTGGCGAACGCCTGCCGGAACGTGCGCCCGATGGCCATCACCTCGCCGACCGACTTCATGTGCGTCGAGAGCCCGCTGTCCACCCCGGGGAACTTCTCGAAGGCGAACCGCGGCCACTTGACGACCGCGTAGTCGAGGACCGGCTCGAACGAGGCGGGGGTACGCCGCGTGATGTCGTTGGGGATCTCGTCGAGCCGGTAGCCGACCGCGAGCCGCGCCGCGATCTTGGCGATCGGGAAGCCCGTCGCCTTCGAGGCCAGGGCGCTCGAGCGCGAGACGCGCGGGTTCATCTCGATGACCACGACCTCGTCGGTGGCCGGGTTGACCGCGAACTGGACGTTGGAGCCGCCGGTCTCGACCCCGACGGCGCGGATCACCGCGATCGCCTGGTCGCGCAGGACCTGGTACTGGCGGTCGGTCAGCGTCTGCTGGGGGGCGACGGTGACCGAGTCGCCGGTGTGGACGCCCATCGGGTCGACGTTCTCGATCGAGCAGACGACGACCACGTTGTCCGCACTGTCGCGCATGACCTCGAGCTCGAACTCGCCCCAGCCGAGCACCGACTCGTCGATCAGCACCTGCCCGATCGGGGATGCGGCGAGGCCGCCGGCCACGATCCGCTCGAAGTCGGCCTCCGAGCGGGCGATACCGCCGCCGCGGCCACCGAGCGTGAACGCCGGGCGGATGATGAGCGGCAGCCCGTAGGTGTCGAGCGCCGCGCGCGCCTGCTCGAGGTTGGTGGCGATCGTGTTGCGCGCCGTCCGCAGGCCCGCCCGCTGCATCGTCGCGTCGAACAGCTCGCGGTCCTCGGCGCGGCAGATCGCGTCGTAGGCCGCGCCGATGAGCTCGACGCCGAAGCGCTCCAGCGTGCCGTCCTCGTACAGCGCCTTGGCCAGGTTGAGCGCCGTCTGGCCGCCGAGCGTGGGCAGCAGCGCGTCCGGCCGCTCGCGCTCGATCACCTGGGCGACCGGGCCGGGCAGCAGCGGCTCGACGTACGTGGCGGTCGCGAACTCCGGGTCGGTCATGATCGTCGCCGGGTTCGAGTTGACGAGGACGACCTCGTAGCCCTCCTCGAGCAGCACCTTGCAGGCCTGGGCGCCGGAGTAGTCGAACTCGGCGGCCTGGCCGATCACGATCGGGCCCGAGCCGAGCACGAGGATCTTCTGGAGGTCGTCCCTACGCGGCATGCTCGAACTCGCCGATGAAGGTGTCGAAGAGGCCGAGCGAGTCGTTCGGCCCCGGGCCGGCCTCGGGGTGGTACTGGACGCAGGCCGCGGGCACGTCGAGCAGCCGGAAGCCCTCGACGGTGCCGTCGTAGAGGTTCACGTGCGTGAGCTCGGCCGCTCCCAGGTCGGACTCGATGCGGGCGCCCGGCGTTCCCGCCACCGCGAACCCGTGGTTCTGCGACGTGATCGCGATCCGGCCGGTGGCGAGGTCCTTGACCGGGTGGTTGGCGCCGCGGTGCCCGAACGGGAGCTTGAAGGTGTCCAGGCCGGCCGCGCGCGAGAGCAGCTGGTGGCCGAGGCAGATCCCGAACACCGGCTTGCGCACGAGCAGCGCCCGGATCGTGTCGACGAGGTAGTCGAGCGCCGCCGGGTCGCCGGGGCCGGGGACGAGGAAGAACCCGTCGGGGTCGCCCGCCAGCAGCTCGTCCGCCGGCGTGGTGCACGGATAAAGCTCCAGCCGCACCCCTCGCTCGACGAAGTTGCGGACGATCGACCGCTTGATGCCGGTGTCGAGCGCGACGATCCGCAGGCCGCCCTCCGGCCCGTACGCGCGGGGCTCGGCGACGCCGACCTCGCGCGCGAGGTCGCGGCCGACCATCGAGGGCTCGGCCCGGACGAGGTCCATGGCGTCGGCGGGATCGAAGCGGGCGGGGAAGATCCCGCCCCGCATCGCCCCGGCCGAGCGGATGTGCCGCACGAGCGAGCGGGTGTCGACGCCCGCGATGCCCGGCACGCCCTCGGCGGCCAGCCAGTCGAGCCAGCCGTGCTCGGCGCCCGGCGCGTCGGTGGTATTGACGGCCTCGCGCATGATCGCCCCGGCGGCATGCACGTGGTCTGACTCCCAGGCGGCCTCGCTGACGCCGTAGTTGCCGACGTGCGCGGTGGTGAACGTGATCAGCTGGCGGGCGAAGCTGGGGTCGGTCATCGACTCCTGGTAGCCCGACATGCCGGTCGTGAACACGACCTCGCCGGTGGTGAGCCCGTCCGCTCCGACGGCATCGCCGTCGAAGCGCTCGCCGTCCTCGAGCAGCAGATACGCGCTCAAGCCGGGACCCGCTCTTGGTGGGCGATCGCGCCCGCGGCCACGGTGACCAGGACCCGGCCGCGCAGCGTGCGCCCGTCGAAGCAGCAGTTGTCGGCCCGGCTCTCGTAGCCGTGCTCGCCCGCCTCCCACTCCGCGTCGAGGTCGACGAGGCACAGGTCGGCCGGCCGGCCGCGCTCGATCGCGGGCAGCGGCAGCCCGAGGACGGCGGCGCCGCTGGACAGCTTGTCGACGAGGAGTCCGAGCGGGATCGCGCCTGGCAGCACCAGCTCGGTGTAGAGCGCCGCGAACGCGGTCTCGAGCCCGGTCGTCCCCATCGGCGCCTCCTCGAACGGCACCTCCTTCTCCTCGCGCGCGTGCGGCGCGTGGTCGGTGGCGATGCAGTCGATCGTCCCGTCGAGCAGCCCCGCGATCAGCGCCTGGCGGTCGGCCTCGGCGCGCAGCGGCGGGTTCATCTTCAGCCGCGTGTCGAGCTGCTCGAGCAGCGCGCGGTCGGTGAGCGTCAGGTGGTGGGGCGAGACCTCGGCGGTGATCCGCACGCCGCGCTCCTTGGCGGCGGCGACCGCCTCGACCGACTCGCGGGCGCTGAGGTGCTGGATGTGGATGCGCCCGTCCTCGTAGCCGGCCAGCGCCGCGTCGCGGGCGATCAGCGTCGACTCCGAGACCGACGGGATCCCGGCCAGCCCCAGCCGCGCGGACACCGCGCCCTCGTGCATCACGCCGCGGCCGGACAACGTCGGGTCCTCCTCGTGCAGGCACAGCACCCCGCCGGCCAGGCGCTGGTACTGGAGCGCCTTGCGCAGGATGCCGGCCCGGTGCACGGGCTTGCCGTCGTCGGTGAACCCGAGCGCCCCGGCGTCGCTCAGCTCGGCCATCTCCGTGAGCGACTCGCCACCCAGGCCGCGCGTGACGGCGGCCAGGAAGCCGACCGGGACGCGAGCGTCGCGTCGCGCCTGCTCGCGCAGGGCGATGAGGACGGACGCGGAGTCCACCGTCGGGTCGGTGTTGGGCATCGCGACGACGGCCACGTAGCCGCCGGCCGCGGCCGCCCGGGTGCCGGACTCGAGCGTCTCCTTGTGCTCCTGCCCGGGGGTGCGCAGGTGCACGTGCGGGTCGACGAAGCCGGGGAACAGGTGCTTGCCCTCGCCGTCGATCACCTCGACGCCGTCCGGCGCCTCCAGATCGGGACCGAGCTCGGCGATCTCGCCGCCCCGGACGAGCACGTCGAGCACCGCGTCGACCCCGGCGCGGGGGTCGAGCACGTGCGCGCCGCGGATGAGCAGGTCGGCGGGGGCGGCCGACCGCGAGTCGAGGACGCTCATGCCGGCACCGCGATCGAAGGAGCGGGCTGGGCCGCGCCGCGGCCCGCCAGCAGCTCGTAGAGGACGGCCATCCGCACGACGACGCCCGCGGCCACCTGCTGGCCGATGATCGCCTGCGGGGAGTCGATCACCTCGGCGGCCAGCTCCACCCCGCGGTTCACCGGGCCGGGATGCATCAGCACCTGGCCGGGCTTCAGCCGGCGGCCGTCGATCTGGTAGCGGGCGGCGTACTCCCGCAGCGACGGCACGAACGAGTCGACCATCCGCTCGTGCTGCATCCGCAGGGCGTACACGACGTCGGCCTCGTGCAGCCGGTCGAGCGTGTACTCGACGTCGCAGCCGAGCTCCTCGATGTCGCGCGGGATGAGCGTCGGCGGGCCGCAGACGGTCACCCGGGCGCCCATCATCCGGTACGCGTGGATGCACGAGCGCGCGACGCGCGAGTGCAGCACGTCGCCGACGATCCAGATGCTCGCGCCGTCGAGCGAGCCGATCCGGTCGCGCAGCGCGTAGACGTCGAGCAGCGCCTGGGTCGGGTGCTCGTGCTTGCCGTCGCCGGCGTTGACGACGCCGGCATCGGTCCAGCGGGCGACGAGGTGGGCGGCGCCCACGTGCGGGGTGCGGATCACGATCAGGTCGGGCCGGTACGCGGAGAGCGTCTGCACCGTGTCCTTGAGCGACTCGCCCTTCTCCACCGCCGACCCGCCGGCGGCGAAGTTGACGACGTCGGCGCTGAGCGCCTTGGCCGCCAGCTCGAAGCTCGAGCGGGTGCGGGTGGAGGCCTCGTAGAAGAGGTTGAGCACGCGGCGGCCGCGCAGCGCGGGGACCTTCTTGATCTCGCGCTCGGAGACCTCGGTGAACGACTTGGCGCGGTCCAGGATGTGCTCGATCGCCGTGCGGTCGAGATCCTCGATCGAGAGCAGGTGCCTCACGTGAGCGCCTCCTGGAGCGTGGCGATGGCGACCTCGTCGACTCCGTCGATCTCGGTCACGCGGACGTTGACCCGCTCGCCGCGGGCCGTGGGCAGGTTCTTGCCGACGTAGTCGGGGCGGATCGGCAGCTCGCGGTGGCCGCGGTCGGCGAGCACGGCGAGCTGGACGCGGGCGGGGCGCCCGTAGTCGAACAGCGCCTCGATCCCGGCGCGCACGGTGCGGCCCGTGTAGAGCACGTCGTCGACGAGCACGACCGTGTAGTCCTCGAGCCGGAACGGCAGGTGCGAGGCGTGGACCGCCGGGTCGGCGGGGCGGCGCGAGACGTCGTCGCGGTAGAAGGCGATGTCGATGTCCCCGAGCGGGACGTCGTCCTCGAGCAGGTCGCACACGAGCTGGTGCAGCCGCGTGGCGAGGTGGGCGCCGCGACGGTGGATGCCGACGAGCGCGACAGGCTGCCCGGCGTTCTTCTCCACGATCTCGTGCGCGATCCGCACGAGCGTCCGCCGGATGTCGTCCTCGTCGAGGACGACCTTTGCATGGTTCATCCGCACGTTCCTTCCTGGCCTCACGGGACCGGGTTAAAGGGACGGTGGGGAAGGTAGCAGCGAGATCGGACGGGGTCCGTCACCCCTACCGGACGGCGCGCAGGCGTTCCAGGAACCAGCGCGAGCCCTCGGCGGCGCAGGCGTCCGGGCTGCCGGCGACGCCGAGCCCGCCGAGGCTCTCGTCGGCGGAGAGCAGGGAGCCGTCGTAGTCGACGCGCAGGGACGTGCGCTCGCCGTCGTCGGTCACGACGTCGACGTAGGTGGCGAGCACGCCGTCGACGACGAACGCGCCGGAGTGCTGCGGGTCGATCCCCGGCGGCCAGTCGAGCGCGAGGCGGCGGAGCGCCATCAGGAAGCGGCCCTGGACGGGCTCGCACTCGTCGTCGAGCGGGAACCAGAGAGCGCTCATGACGCCGCCACGCGGCTCGGGCTCGGGCTTGACGAGGGCCGGCTCGCCGCGCTCCGGGAACGGGACCGCGATCTCGTCGAAGTCGCGCGGGACGACGGTGTTGGGGAACACGGCGCGTGCCTCGTCGCGGACGTCGCGCGGGAAGTAGCGCGTGGAGAGGTGGGTGAGCGCGAGCAGGCGGACCTCGGCGTCGCGAGCGATCTCGGCCGCCTGACGGGCGGTCGAGTGGCCGGTCTCGCGCGCGCGGGCGCGCTCCTCCTCCAGGAACGTGGCCTCGTGGACGAGCAGGTCGGCGTGGTGGGCGTAGACCTCGACCGCCTCGCACGGCGCGGTGTCGCCGGAGATGACGATCCGGCGCCCGTGCCGGGTCTCCCCCATCACCTGCTCGGGCCGGACGCCGTCGACGGTCTCCCCCTTCTGGAGCCGCCCCCAGGCCGGCCCCTCGGGCAGGCCGAGCGCCCGCGCCGCCGCGACGTCGAAGCGGCCGGGCCGCTCGTCCTCGACGAAGGCGTAGCCGTAGGCCTCGGTCCGGTGCTTGACGGCGAACGGCGCGATCAGGAAGGAGCCGAAGCGGACCTCCTCGTGAGGCTCCAGCTCCACGATCTCGAGCGGGTAGCCGGTGCGGCCGATGACGATCGGCCGCAGGGACTCCCAGACGCGCTTGAGCCCCGGCGGGCCGTGGATGGCGAGCGGCTGCTCGCGCGAGCGCAGGTCGAACGTCTTCACCATCCCCAGCAGCCCGAGCCAGTGGTCGAGGTGCAGGTGGGTGATGAAGATCGAGTCGAGCTCGGGCAGGCCGACCGACCGCAGCAGCTGCTGCTGCGTCCCCTCCCCGCAGTCGATCAGGATCCGCTCGCCGCCGGCGCGCAGCAGCAGCGCAGGAAGCCCCCGGCGAGCCGTGGGCACCGAGCCGGCCGTGCCGGCGAAGAACAGCGAGACGTCCATGCCCTGTCGAGGTTAGTGGCCGAGGGTGACGAGCTCGAACGCGATCCGGCCGTCCTGCGCGGTCGCGGCGCCCATCGTGTGTGCCGGCGCCCGCCGCCGCTCGGTCGGCGAGCCGGGATTGAAGATCGCGAAGCCACCGCCTGCGGCGAGCTCGAGCAGCGGCATGTGCGAGTGCCCGAACACCACCGCCTGCGTGTCCGGGAACCGCCGCTTGAGGCGCGCGAGCCGCCCGTCGCTCGGGCCGGCGTCATGGATCATCGCGATCCGCGCCCCCGCCGCCTCGACGATCCGGGTCAGCGGCAGCCGAGCCTGGAGCTCGACCGAGTCGACGTTCCCGCGCACGCCGTACACCGGCGGCCCGAGCGCCTCGAGCTCGGCCAGCACCGACGCCTCCATGAAGTCGCCGGCGTGCAGGATCACGTCCGCGGCCCGGAGGCGCTCGACGCACTCGCGAGGCAGCTCGCGCCCCCGCCGAGGCATGTGCGTATCGCTCACGATCGCGAGTTCCACGCCGCTAAGCTCCCACATCCGGCGCCCGTAGCTCAGTGGATAGAGCGCTCGCCTCCGGAGCGAGAGGCCGCAGGTTCGAATCCTGCCGGGCGCGCTACGCCTTCTTCACGGTGACCGTGCCGGTCGCGACGCCGTCCGAGTAGCTGCACTCGACCGCGTGCTTGCGGTCGCGCTTGACCTCGTCGATGACGAACTCGCCGACCGAGACATGCCACGCGATGGGCTTGTACTTCCTGCCGCTCTCCAGGTCGACCAGCGGGGCCCACATGTCATCCCACGAGCCGACCTCGACCGGGCCGGCGCCGCAATCGATCGTCGCGTAGTAGGTGTACGGGGCCTTCGGCGCCTTGGCGGCGGCGGCGGGACTGGCCATGACGGCCAGCGCCAGGGCGGCGGTCGCCGCGGTGAGCAGGGTGCGCAAGGGCGTCATCTCAACCTCCGTGTCATGGGAACGCAGACTGAAGCCGGCGGCCGAGCTGCCTCACCTTCCATGGCGAGATCTCTGGCTTTGCGTCCCCGCCTCACGACGGGTTTGCCCTAGGCGACTCAAACGTGCCCGATCGGTATCGGCTGCCACATGACCGCAGATGAGGCCAACTGGACGACTGTTCGGCTCAGCGGTGAGCGAGCCGCCAGGCCGCGAGCATCAACACGCTGAACGCACCGAAGGGAATCGGCAGGCAGCACCCGGACACGGTCACGCGCGAACCGCCGCGCGTTCGCCTGGAGTAGTAGGGGAACGGTCCGAGGAATCCGCCCCGGCTCCGGCTCCGGCTCCGGCCCCGGCGCCGTCTGCCGTAGCCGTAGGGCGAGCGGGGCCGGAACATGGTGAGGGGTGCTTACCGAAACTGTCGGCACGCGAACATCAGTGCGTGGATATCTGACGTCCGGGCGCCGGGCGTCCTGGTCATGACCAGCGGTCGGGCACCGCGGTTGGCGATGGCTCATGACTGGAAGCCTCACGGGACTCGATTGATTGGAGATTCGCCGTGAGCACCATCGGAAACACAACGGCTGGAGGCTGGTCAGAGCAGCGCACTGCTCAAGACCCCTCGACGGCCGAGCAAGCAAAGCAGAAGGCCCAGGAGACGGCGCAGCAGGCCGCTGGCGAGGCGAAGGGGCGGGTGCGCGAGCAGGTCGACCAGCGTTCGACGCGGGCCGGTGAGCAGGTCACCACCACTGCGGACGACATGCGCAACATCGCCGGACAGCTCCGTGAGCAGGGCAAGGACCAGCCCGCGAAGCTCGCCGAGCAGGCGGCTGACCGGACTGAGAAGCTGGGCACGTACCTCAAGCGGGCGGACGGGGACACGATCCTGCGCGACGTCGAGGACTTCGGCCGGCGTCAGCCGTGGGCCGTCATGGTCGGCGGTCTGGCGGCTGGGTTCCTCGCCTCCCGCTTCTTGAAGGCGTCGAGCAGCCGGCGCTACGAGACGCGGCCGGAGCCGTCGTCCACCGTGCGACCGCCGGTTGCGACCGTCCCGCCCACGGCGTCCCCCGCTATGCCGGCTCCGATCAGGCCCGACGGCGCGTTCGGCGAGCCGTCGCCCGGCGGCCCTCAGCGTCCCGTCGACCTGGTCGGCGGCGTCATGCCCGGGCCCGCGTCGCCGCCGGCCGGCCAGCGCTAGCCATGGCTGCGTCGGAGGTAACGGGCGGCGGTTCGCGCCCGGCGGCGGCGAGCGAGGAGTTCTCCGCGCGGGACCGCGGCATCGGTGAGCTGGTCAAGGACCTGGCCAGCCAGACGTCGACGCTCGTCCGCCAGGAGATCCAGCTCGCCCAGGCCGAGGTGACCCAGAAGGGCAAGCTCGCCGGGAAGGGCGCCGGCATGCTCGCCGGCGCGGCCGTGTTCGGGCTGCTCGGCCTCGGCGCCCTCACCGCGGCGTTGATCGCGCTGCTTGATACGTGGGTGGCCACCTGGATCGCCGCGCTCATCGTGATGGTGCTGTGGCTGGTCGTGGCCTTCGTGCTCGCCAAGGCGGGCCAGAAGTCGCTGCAACAGGCGACCCCGCCGGCACCACAGACAATCGAAACCGTGAAGGAGGACATCGAATGGGCGAAGACCCAGACCGGATCCGCCGCGAGATAGAACAGACGCGCGCGGACATGAGCCAGACGGTGGACGCGCTCGGCTACAAGGCCGACGTCAAGGAGCGCGCCAAGGAATCGCTGCAGGACAAGCGCGACTCAGCCAAGGAGAGCATCGTGGGAGTCAAGGACAAGCTCGTCGGGGCGAAGGACTCAGCCTCCGACGCCACGCCGGATGCCGCACAGGTCAAGCAGCAGGCGCAGCGTGCCAAGGGCCTCGCGCAGGAGAACCCGCTCGGTCTGGCGATCGGCTCGATCGCGGTGGGCTTCGTCGCCGGACTCCTCATCCCGGCGACCCGCGTCGAGGACGAGAAGCTCGGTCAGGTCTCCGACGACGTGGTCGACCGCGTCAAGCAGACGGGCGAGGAGGCTCTCGAGCGCGGCAAGGAGGTTGCGCAGGAGGCAGCCGCGAGCGCCAAGGAGACTGCGCAGCAGTCCGGCCAGGAGCATGCGGAACAGCTCAGGTCGTCGGCACAGCAGCACGCCCAAGAGGCGGCAGGCCCCGCTCGCACCTGAGCTCACCGCGCGGACGTGAGGCGCCGACCCCCGGCAAGCATGCGGGGAATCGGCGCCTCAGTCGCCGGGCCCACGTGGTCGCAGCGAAGGCGTCCGCCTGGCGACGATACGCTGCCGCGATGAGCGAGAGGCCCTCGGCAGAACCGCCCGAGCCGCGCGGCGGCGACATGCTCGCCCGGCTCTCGGACGAGATGGTTCGCGCGAAGAAGCAGTTCTTCGGCAAGGGCCCCGAGCAGGCCAAGAGCTACATGCTCGACGACCTGCTCATCGTTGTCATGCGAGGCGGCCTGACGACCGCCGAGCAGACGATGCTCAGGTTCGGCCGGGAGAACCTGGTCCGCGAGTTCCGCCAGCTGTTCGAGAACGACATGACCAAGGTGCTGACCGGCCTGGTCGAGCAGACGACGGGTCGCACGGTCGTCAACTACCAGTCGCAGATCATGTTCGACCCGGACATCATCGTGGAGATGTTCTTCTTCGCCGAGCCCCGCCAGGACGGCATCGAGGCGACGGTCGAGGGTCAGCTGCGCGACGACGCTGTTGGCGCGGCCGACGGCTCCGCGGGAACCTGACGAGCGGCCTTCCGTCGTCGCAGCGGCAGATGTTTGGGCTCCCCCCGCGCATGGGGAGACTCATAGGACGAGGGCATTGACCGGACGCTCGTGAACTCACGAGTTGCCGCAACTGACCTCGACAAGACGGACGTTGGCGAAGTTCCTCTGCCCGCGCAACCTTCCCATCGGGAGAGGTGCGTACCGCGCGGACTCACGTAACGGCGTCGGTCGCAGGGCATCCGCCGCTGCGACCTCAGACCAAACCGCTGGACGCATTCCCCCCAGGGGCGCTTCGGCACATCCATCCAAAGGAGCCACTCCATGGCAACCTCTCCCGCAGCAGCATCGACTCGCGCCAGCGCCGACGGCCACACGTTCGCCGACCGCGGCGACCGCGGCGCCGTCCGTCGTAGCACCGAGACCAAGGCGGCGTTCAAGACGACCGAGCTGATCATGTACGTCGTCGCGACCCTCGGCGTCCTGATCGCCGGCGCCGTCGTGGACCAGGCAGACGCCGGCGGCCTCGGCGCCAAGCAGGTCTGGCTGTACGTGACCGTCCTCACGGTCGGCTACATGGTCAGCCGCGGGCTGGCCAAGTCCGGCAGCCGCGACCCCTACACCGAGAACAGCGACCGCCACTAGTCGCAAGCACGACGACGCGACACCGGGTCCGCGACGCGGGCCCGGTGCGCGCCGCGCGCGTTCTGGGTAGGACGTGCGCGTCAACCAAGTTCAGAGGGAGGATTCATGGCTGATCCCGTGCCGGCCGGAAGCGACGTGTCGTCGGGCACCTACAAGTGCACGAACTGCAGCTACGAGCTGGAAGTCAGCTCGACCAAGCACCTTCCGCCGTGCCCCGAGTGCGGCAACGGCAGCTACAGCACCGTCAGCGGGGGCGACTCGAAGGACGATCCGTACCCCTAGGTCTCCGGAGCGGCGCGCCGCAGGTCCGAATCCTGCCGCGCGCCTCCCGTAAATGGGCTGAGTGACTTCAACCCTATGGGGTCTGCCCACGCCAGCGCGTGGGCCGGACACTCGTCACGGCTTCTCACTCGAACCAAGGAGACGCAGCCGTGGCCATCTCTGGCGGCTGGGACCGGCGCATCAGCCGGAGGACGCTGCTCAGGTCCGGAGGCTCGCTGGCCGCCGGCGTGGCGCTGGCCGGGATCGCGAGCGGGCCGGCCCTCGCGCAGGCCGGGTTCGGCAGCTACCCCTTCACGCTCGGCGTCGCCTCCGGCGACCCGAGCCCCACCGGCGTGGTGCTGTGGACGCGGCTGGTGACGGATCCGCTCGCCATCGGCGGCGGCCTGCCGCCCGAGCCGTACGAGGTGCGGTTCGAGGTCTCCCGTGACGAGAACTTCCACTCGATCGTCCGCAAGGGGACCACCGTCGCCCTTCCGGACGAGGCGCACAGCGTGCGCGTCGAAGTCTTCGGGCTCGGGCCGCGGCACGAGTACTTCTACCGCTTCAAGGCCGGGGACGACATCAGCCCGGTCGGCCGCACGCGCACCACTCCACCTGGCAACGCGATGGTCGAGGCCGTCACGTTCGCGTTCGTCTCGTGCCAGAACTTCGCGGACGGGCATTTCACCCCCTACGCCGACGTCGCGGCCGCAGCCGACGTCGAGGCCGTCATCCACCTCGGCGACTACATCTACGAGGGCGGCGCCAGGGTGGTGCGGGC
The DNA here is from genome assembly GCA_963730535.1 of uncultured Solirubrobacteraceae bacterium. Classification (GTDB taxonomy): domain Bacteria; phylum Actinomycetota; class Thermoleophilia; order Solirubrobacterales; family Solirubrobacteraceae; genus DASSUW01. The sequence goes on along the minus strand of CAVSRU010000005.1, from coordinate 165,268 downwards.
GCACAGCCCGAGGCGCGAGATCCAGACGCTCGACGACTACCGGATCCGCCACGGCCAGTACAAGACCGACCCGCACCTCCAGGCGGCCCACGCCGCGCACCCGTGGCTCGTCACCTGGGACGACCACGAGTTCAAGAACAACTACGCCGACGAGGACATCGACCCCGACGTGCCGGTCGAGCTCGTGCGCGCCCGCCGGGCGGCCGCGTACCGGGCGTACTGGGAGCACATGCCGCTCGCGCGCGATCGCAAGCCTGAGGGCCCCGACCTCCAGCTCTATCGTCGCTTCCGCTGGGGCCAGCAGGCCACGTTCAATGTGCTCGACGGGCGCCAGTACCGCTCCGACCAGCCCCTGGCATGCATCCCGGCCGAGCGCGACATCTCGGGGCATTGCCCGGACGACCTGAACCCCGCGCGCACGATGCTCGGCGACGCGCAGCGCGACTGGCTCCTCGAGGATCTCGCGACCACGAAGGCCCGCTGGAACGTGCTCGCGCAGCAGACCGGCTTCGCGCCGTTCAACCGCGCGACCGACGGCGTCTCGCGCAGCTTCGCGCCGCCCTCCGACAGCTGGGACGGCTACGTGGCCGAGCGCCAGCGGATCCTGGACTGGATCGTCGAGAAGGGCACGCCGAACCCCGTCGTCCTGACCGGCGACACCCACCAGAACTGGGTCCGCAACGTGCCGCCGAACTTCCGCAGCTTCGACGGACTGCCGGTGGCCACCGAGTTCATGGGCACCTCGATCTCCACCAACGGCGATCCGGCCATCGTGACGCGCCGGTTCGCGGACGATCCCAACAACCCCCACATCCTGTTCCGCAACAACAACCGCGGCTACGTGCGCTGCACGCTGACGCCGGAGAGCTGGACGAGCGAGTTCCGCGCCGTCTCGTCGGTCGTGCAGCCGCAGGGAACGTGCTCGACGCTGGCGACGTTCACGGTCGAGCACGGCCGCCCGGGCGCAGTGCTGGCATCGATGTGAGCTGGCGCGGGGCGATCAACGCGGGGCTCGAGCGGACGACCGGCTATCGCGTCGTCAAGGCCGCTGCGCCTCCTCCCCTCCGCCCCCCAAGCCGAAGCCGAAGCCGAGGCCGAGGCCGAGGGCGAGGCCGTCCAGGCCGGACCGCATCAAGCGGTACCACGACGCGGAGGCCCGCGCCACGATGAAGGCCGTCCGGCCGTGGACGATGACGTCGTACTTCCGGATCTTCGCGCTGATCGTGGCGGTCCGGTACGTGGTCGACCGCGGTGTAGAAGGAGACATGGTCGAGTGTGGGGTGTGGCGCGGTGGCAGCATGCAGGCCGTGGCGCGGACCCTCCTCGGCCGCGGGGTGGACGACCGGGAGCTCCATCTCTTCGACACCTTCGAGGGCATGCCGGCGCCGACCGAGGAGGACCGGCGCGTGGGCGGCCGGACGGCTCGCGAGCTCCTCGAGAGCAGCCCCCAGACGCCGCGGTCCGTCTGGGCGATCGCCGACCTCCCCGACGTCCAGGCCGGGATGGCGCGGACGGGGTATCCCGCCGAGCGCGTCCGCTATCACGCCGGCCTCGTGCAGGACACGATCCCGGCGCAGGCACCGGAGCAGATCGCGCTGCTGCGGCTCGACACGGACTGGTACGAGTCCACCAGGCACGAGCTGGCGCACCTCTACGACCGGGTGCCCTCCGGCGGCGTGCTGATCGTCGACGACTACGACTACTGGGAGGGATCCCGGCAGGCCGTCGACGAGTTCCTGGCCGCCCGCGGAGCGCACCTCCTGCTCGTGCCCGTCGACTCTGCGCGGGTCGCCGTCAAGCCCTAGCTGCGCGGCAGGACGTCGCGGGCCCAGGTGGTGCGCTTCCAGTCCGGGACCGGCGGCTCGGTGTCGCCTCTCGGGACGTAGTGGGAGCGCTCGACGAGCTCGTAGTGGTGGATGTAGCGCGGGCAGTTGGGGAAGACCTCCCGCGCGCGGACGCGGATGACGAGCAGGGCTCGCGGCCACGAGGGGAGCAGCTCGTCGTCGGGGTCGATCGATGCCGTGCCGTTGAGCCGCAGCCGGCGGCGACGCTCGAACGAGATGAAGAGCAGGCCGACCTCGGCGTTGACCAGCATGTTGCCGGCCGAGACGAACATGCCGTTGCCGTCGTAGCTCGGGAACGCGAGCGTGCGCTCGTCGAGGACGCGGACGAAGCCGGGCTCCCCTCCCTTGTACGAGCAGTTCGGGCGCCCCTGCTCGTCGGCCGTGGCGAGGAACAGCATGTCCATCGACTCGATGAACGCGCGGTCGCCGTCGTCGATGAAGTCGCGGACCTTGACGTCCTCGAGCCGGTCGGCGAGCCGGCGCGAGTCGAAGCGGTCCTGGAGCCGGCGGCTGCCGTCGTGGTAGAAGCCCATCAGTCGCGCCAGGCCTCGCGCTCGGCGGCGAGACCGGAGCAGCACGAGGTGTCGCCGCAGTGCGGACACGTGGCGGCCGACGCGGCGGAGAGAAAGCCCGGGTCGGCGACCGCCGGGTCGAAGTCGAGCTCCGGCGTCCCCATCGCCCACGTGTCGAAGGTCTGTCCGCAATGCGGGCACTCGACCGTCAGGCGCTCGGCGGCGCGGGCCATGTGCAGACGGTACCGCTTCCGTCCGGACCTGGGTCTAGCTTCGCGCCATGGCGCTCACCGCCTGTCCGAGTTGCGACTCGAACTTCCTGCAGCCGCTGCGTTGCGAGCCGCAGGGCGACGAGGTGCTGGTGGACCTGCGCTGCCCCGAGTGCATGCTGCTGATCAAGGTCGCCTACTCGCGCGGCGACATGGCGGAGCTCGACCGGCTGCAGACCGAGTGGCGCGACGAGATCGTGGCGGCGTACGAGCAGTCGGTGACCGAGAGCATGGAGGCGCTCGTCGCCTCGCTCGTCTCGGCGCTGGACCGCGACCTCATCGGCGCGGACGACTTCGCGCCGCGCCGCGTCGCCTAGACCCCTAGCCGCCGGCGACGGCCGGCAGGATCGTGAGCTCGTCGCCGTCGGACACCGGCGTCTCGAGGCCCTGGAGGAAGCGGATGTCCTCGCCGCCGACGTACACGTTGACGAACCGGCGCAGGCTGCCGCCGTCGTCGGAGAGCCGCGACCGCAGCTCTCCGTGCTCGGCGTAGAGCGCGTCGAGCGCCTCTCCCACCGTGCCGCCCTCGACGTGCGCCTCCGCCCGGTTGCCCGCCGCGTCGCGCAGCTGGGTCGGGAGCTTGATGCGGACCGCCATCACGCCACCGCCGGCTCGAAGGAGGCCTCGAACTCGTCGAGCGACGGCGCGATCTCCGTCACGTCGAACGTGCCGCGCACGGTGTCGAGCGTCTTCAGCCCGTCGCCGGTGATGTAGGCGACGACGCGCTCGCCCGGATCGATCGCGCCCGCCGCCGCGAGCTTGGCCAGCACCGCGGTGGTCACGCCGCCGGCGGTCTCCGTGAAGATGCCGGTCGTCTCGGCCAGCAGGCGGACGCCGGCGCGGATCTCGTCGTCGCTGACGCTCTCGATCACGCCGCCGGTGGCCCGCGCGAGCTCGACCGCGTACGGGCCGTCGGCCGGGTTGCCGATGGCGAGCGACTTGGCGATCGTGTCGGGCCTGACCGGGCGGCAGACGTCGGTCCCCGCCGCGAACGCGGCCGCCACCGGGGAGCAGCCCTCGGCCTGGGCGCCGCACATGACGGGCACCTCGCCCGCCAGCAGGCCGGCGTCGATGAAGTCCTGGAACCCGCGCGCGACCTTCGTGAACAGCGACCCGGACGCGATCGGGGCGACCACGCGGTCGGGCAGCTCCCAGCCGAGCTGCTCGGCCGTCTCGTACGCCAGGGTCTTGGAGCCCTCGGCGTAGTACGGCCGCACGTTGACGTTCACGAACGCCCAGGCCGGCCGCTCCCCGGCGATCTCGGTGCAGAGCCGGTTGACCGCGTCGTAGTTGCCGCGGATCGCGACGATGTTCGTGCCGTAGGCGCCGGTGGCCAGCACCTTCTCGGCCTCGAGGTCCGCCGGGATGAAGACGTAGGACGGCAGCCCGGCCGCGGCGGCGTGCGCGGCCACCGCGTTCGCGAGGTTGCCGGTGGAGGCACAGGCGATCGTCTCGAAGCCGAGCTCCTGCGCTCGAGCCAGCGCCACGGAGACGACCCGGTCCTTGAACGAGTGGGTCGGGTTCGCGGTCTCGTTCTTGATCCACACCTCGCCCAGGCCGAGGCGCTCGGCGAGGCGGTCCGCCCGCACGAGCGGGGTCCAGCCCGTGGGCAGCGCAGAGCGCGCGGATTCGACGGGCAGGAAGTCCGCGTACCGCCACAGCGTGTGCGGGCCCGCCTGGATGCGGCGGCGCAGCTCATCGGCGGTCGCCGAGGACGCGGCGTAGGCGACCTCGAGAGGCCCGAAGCAGCGGCTACAGACGTAGCGTGCGTCGAGCGGGTAGGTGGTCGAGCACTCCTTGCACTTCAGGGCATCTGCCGGCATTGGTTTCGCTTTCTCCGCCCGGGTGGTGCGGCGGAGGCGTCCGGGGATGCCCTGCGCCGCATCTCCCAGGCCGTCGTCTTGGAGCCTGATGGAATTGCCACCGTTTCCCGCTTGCGCGGGATGGTTGGCGGGGTTTCATAGGGCCAGTCCCTCCACCCCTCTGGATGCGTACTGCTATGTGGTGGAGAAAGGTACCACGGTGCCGCGTAGAATCCCTACCGTGATGCCTCCGGCCGAGGACCCGCTCAGTCATGCCGAGCCTGCCACGCTCACCGTTCGGGCGGCGCTCGGCTCGCCGTTCTACTGCTGAACGCGTCCCCGAGCGCGACGAGCCGCGCGTCGAGATCGTCGAATCGCCCGGCCTGCGCTGGATCAACATCGAGCGCCCGCGACCGGTCGACCTCGCGTGGCTCGGCGAGCGCTTCGACTTCCATCCGCTCGACTACGAGGACGTCGGCTCGCGCAACCAGCGCCCGAAGGTGGACGAGTACGACGACTACCTGTTCATCGTGCTGCACTTCCCGCGCTACGACAAGTCCGTCGGCCGCCTCAACGCCGCCGAGGTCGACCTCTTCGTCGGGCCGGACTTCCTGATCACGATCCCGAACGAGCCGCTCCAGCCGATCGAGTACCTGTTCGAGCGGGTGCGGACGAACGAGGACCTGCGGGAGTCCATCTTCTCCAAGGGCTCCGGCTACCTGCTCTACAAGATCGTCGACGACCTGGTCGACGCCTCGTTCCCGATGCTGCGCAAGATCGGCAACAAGCTCGAGCGGATCGAGGAGGAGATCTTCGAGGGTGACTCGGCCGACGTGGTCCGCGACATCTCCAACGTCAAGCAGGAGATCATCAACTTCCGCAAGATCGTGCGCCCGCAGCGGCCGGCCTTCCAGGACCTCGAGCGCAACAAGGCGCGCTACATCGCCGACGACCTCGAGATCTACTTCGAGGACATCAACGACGCGTCCGAGCGCGTGTGGGACATGCTCGAGAACTACAAGGAGGTGGTGGAGGCGCTCGACGACACGAACGAGTCCGCCATCGCCCACCGCACGAACGAGACGTTCCGGGTGCTGACCGCGATCTCCGTGATCGTGCTCCCGCTGACGCTGGTCGCGAGCATCTGGGGCATGAACGTGCGGGTGCCCGGGGAGGGCGACTCGCTCGCCTTCTACCTCGTGCTCGGCCTCATGCTCGCCATGCTCGTGGGGTTGATCGCGTACTTCCGCCGCCGGGGCTGGCTGTGACCGACGCGGCGCTCGCCGAGCGCCGGCTGCTCGACGTCGCCGCGCTCGAGCGCCCCGCGCAGGCCAAGCGCATGCTGGTCATCGTCAACCCCTACGCGACGACGATGTCCGACCGCCTGAAGCATCTCGTCGTGTACGCGCTGCAGGGGCGCTACCAGGTGACCGCGATCGACACCCAGCGCCGCGGCCACGCGATCGACCTCTGCCGCGAGGCGGCCGAGGAGGGCTTCGACGTCGTGGTCGCGTTCGGGGGCGACGGGACGGTGAACGAGGCCGCCAACGGCCTCGCCGGCTTCCCCACACCGCTCACCTGCCTCCCCGGCGGCTCCAACAACGTGTTCTGCAAGATGCTCGGGATCCCCAACGACGTGGTCGATGCGACCGAGCACCTGCTGCGGCTGCCGGACCGCTGGGAGCCCCGGGCCGTCGACCTCGGGCGGGTGAACGGGCGCTGGTTCACGTTCGCGGCGGGCGTGGGGCTCGACGCCAGCGTGGTCGAGCGCGTCGACAGCCACCCGCACCTGAAGTCCCGCTACGGCGCCTGGTACTACACCGCGTCGGCGGTGTCGACCTTCCTGCGGCGCTATGTGGTGGGCCCGCCACGGCTCGAGATGGATCTCGACGGCCGGCTCGTGCGCGGGGTGAGCGCGTTCTTCCAGAACGGCTCGCCGTACACGTACTTCAAGAGCCGCCCGGTGGACCTCGTCGAGGGCGCGCGGCTCGACTCCGGCGACCTCGCGGGCGTGATGCTCACCCGCGCCCGGCCGTACGACGTCCCGACGGTCTCGTTCCGCGCCTTGTCAGGGGCGGCCCGGATCGCCAAGCACCGCGGCGTCGACGCGTTCGCCGGCGTGCACCGGATCACCGTGCGCTCGCTCGACGGCCGGCTCGTGCCGACGCAGGTCGACGGCGACTACATCGGCGACGAGGAGACCGTCGAGATCACGGTCGGCCCGGGCGCGCTCCAGGTCGTCAGCTGAACGATGGCCGACGAGGCGGGCTCCTGGGGTCTCGAGGAGGGCGACGAGATCGCGCCCGGCCGCAGCGTCGTGCGCGACATCGGCGGCGGGCGGCGTTTCGAGGTCATGCTCGTGTGGGACGAGCGGCTGTTCGCGCTCACGGTGGCGAAGGTCCTGCGACCGCGCTACGCGGAGTCCGAGCGCGCGCTGCGCGAGCTGGGCGAGGAGGCCCGTGCGCTCGAGCTGCTGCGCCATCCCGTGATCGTCCGCGGGTTCGACGCGGTGCTCGACGGGCAGTTCCCGCACGTGCTGATCGAGCACCTCGAGGGACCGTCGCTGAGGTCGCTGATCAAGCGCCACGGAGCGCTGCCGCTCGAGCAGGCGCTGCCGCTGTGCGCGCATGTGGCGGCCGCCCTGCATTACATGGCCGAGGTCGGGATCCTGCACCTCGACGTCAAGCCGGACAACATCATCATGGGCGTCCCGCCGCGGCTGATCGACCTCAGCATCGCGACGCCGCTGGCCGAGGCCGCGGAGCTGCGCGGCGCGCTGGGGACCGACGCCTACATGCCGCCCGAGCAGTGCGACCCCGAGGGGCACCCGGGCGACATCTCCCCGGCCTCCGACGTCTGGGGCCTCGGCGCGACCCTCTACCACGCCGTCGTGGGCGAGGTGCCGTTCCCGCGGGAGCGCGGCGCGGGCTCGAGCGACGATCCGCTCGCCCGCTGGCCGCAGCTCGGGCGCGAGGTCGAGCCGCTCCCCCGCGACGTGCCGACGGCGCTGCGGGAGCTGATCACGCACACGCTGGCACCGGCCGCCGCCGACCGCCCGTCCGCCGGCGAGGTGGCGCTCGCGCTCGAGCCGCTCGTCGCCGAGCTGCCGCGCAAGCTCGCGTTCGGGCGATTCGGCATGCGCGCGCGCTAGTTGATCCTTACTCTTCGCGTGCCGATGCGTTGACCTAGCGAACACGTCCACCGCTACGGGAGGCGAACCCCCTCATGACGGACCCGCAGCATCACAAGCAGGCCGCCGCGCGGCTCTTCCAGACGCTCGCCGCGGACGGCGCTACCGAGGGCGATCAGCTGTCGCGCACCCGCAAGCTCTTCATCCTCTTCGTGGCCGGCCTGCTCTCCGTGGCCGTGCCGCTGGGCTGGGCAGGCACGGCTGCAGGCTCTGGCGGCTCGGATAACGGGCCGGAGGCCGTGCTCGTCAAGTCCGACGACGACGACCTGCGCGACGACCAGGACAACTCAGGCCCGGGCGGCGGCGACGACGACGACACCGACACCGGCACCACCGACCCGGCCACGGGCACGACCGACGAGGGCAAGGTCACGGCCGGCGACGACGACGACACGGGCACCGGGACCGGCACGCGGGGCAAGACCGGCGAGCGCCAGGACCTCAAGACCGGCAAGGAGACCGGCGCGAAGAACACGGACCGCCCCGGGCTCGACACCGGCGTGTCGACCAAGGGCGAGACCGACCCCGGCGACAAGACCGGCAAGACCGAGCGGCGGTAGGTCGACGTAGCGGCGGGGCGGGCGGCCAGGCGCCGCTCGCCCGTCAGCCCTTGCCGGAGTGGTCCTCTTCGACGGGCTCCGGCTCGTCATCGTCGTCGAGCTCGGGCTCGCCGCCGCCCTTGCCCGAGGAGCCCGAGGACTCCTCGGCGAGCTCGACCTCGCCGCTGCCCGGGCCTGATGAATCGTGGCCCGGCTCGTCGTCGTCGGAGGGGTCGTGACCCCCGCTCCGGCCGGACGAGCCGTCCTCACCGTCGCCGTCCTCCCGCTCGCGCCGCTGCGAGCCGGGCCCGCGGCTCTCGCCGCGATCATGGCCTTCGGGCCCGGGGCCGCGCGCGCCTCCGCCGTCGCCTTCCTCGCGATCCTGCGCGGCGAGCGTCGACGCCCGGTGGTCCCGCGTCGCTACGGCCTCGGTCGCCACGGCCTCGACGACGGCAGGCGCCTTCCGTGCGCGCGGGGCGGCCGTGCCGGCATCGTCGCGCTTGAGCGTCCTCGCGGCGCGCTCGCGGCGCTCCTCGTCCGGGCCCACGGCGGTGTAGGTCACGGCCCCGGCGCCGGCCGTGACCGTCGCCGCCCCCACCGCGACGACCTTGGCGGCACCGCCCCCGCCGAGCAGCCCGGCCAGCAGCCCGCCGCCCCCCGCCGTCCCCGCCCCGATGACCGCCTCGAGGACGGCGGCTGCCGCGGCGGCCGGGAGCACCGGCGCGATGAGGGCGAGCTCGGAGCGACGCGCCTGGAGGGCTTCGCGGAACCCTTGGCAGTCCTCGCAGGAGCGCAGGTGCCCTCGCAGCCTGCGGCTGCGCGCGGTGCGCCCGTCGCCGTCTGACAGCTCGCGCTGCACGGCAGCGCAGCTCATCTCACGTCCCATGGCCAGGTCCTGCAGAGCGACGCGCGCCTCGTAGATCGACTGCTTCACGGCCCCTTCCGTGGCGCCAAGGGCGGCGGCGATCTCCGCGTGGCCGAGGCCGCTCACCTCGCGCATGAGCAGCGCGCCGCGCTGGCGCTCGGACAGCCCCTGGAGATCCCCGACGAGGTCGGCGAGCCGGCGGCGGTGCTCCGCGTCCGTGGCCAGGTCGGGCGCGACGAGCAGCTCGGCGTCGAGCGGCTCCGCCGTGCGCCGGCGCCGGATCAGCGAGATCGACTCGTTGTGGGCGATGCGGAACAGCCACGCCCGGACCGGCGCTGCCGGGTTGCGCTCCGCGATCGAGGCGAGCGCGCGGGTCATCGTGCTCTGCAGCGCGTCGGCGGCGTCGTCCGGGTTCGCCACGATCGAGCGGCAGTAGCGGTAGAGCGGCTGGTGATGGCGCTCGTAGAGCGCGGCGAAGGCCGCGGTGTCCCCGCTCGCGGCGTCGCGGGCGAGCCGGTCGTCCGAGCGCAGGCGGAGCGGGACGGCTCGCGCTCGCCATCCCGGCCTCGAGACGCTCACATCGCTCATCCACCGATCTCCTGTGACAACGCGCGGCATCCCCCCGAGTCAGGGGATACGCATCAACCGCCGCTGGGGGTCACCCGGTAGGCGTCGAACACCGAGTCGATCGACCGCAGGCGGTTGATGGCGGTCTTGAGCGCCTGCGTGTCCCCCACCTCGATCACGAAGCGGTTCTTGACCATCGGGTGCTGGACGCTGCAGTAGGCCTCGACGATGTTGATGCCGCCCTCGGCGAACGTGCGGGCGACGTCCTCGAGCAGGCGGTGGCGGTCCCAGGCGTCGACCTGGATCTCGACCTTGAACGAGGTCTCGTTGTCCCCGTCCCAGGAGACGGCCACGAAGCGCTCCGGGTCCTTGCGCAGGGCCTCCGCGTTCGGGCAGTCCTCGCGGTGGATGGTGATGCCGCGACCGAGCGAGACGTAGCCGAGGATCGGGTCGCCCGACACCGGGCGGCAGCACTTGGCGAGCCGCAGCGGCACGTCGTCGACCCCTTCGACGCGGATGCCGAACTGCGAGGACGACGCCTCGGGCTTGCGGCGGACGGTCGGCTTGATCAGGTCCTCGGCGGCGGAGACCTCGGCCTCGGCGCTCTCGCCCTGCTTGAGGCGCTGGAGGACCTTGTTGACGACGACCTTGGGCGAGATCTTGGCCCCGCCGAGGGCGATGTAGAAGTCGTCGGCCTTGCGGAAGCCCATCTCGCGGATGACGTCGGCGAGCAGCGGCGAGCCCGTGATGCGCTGGGCGGGCAGGCCGGCCTTGTTGAGGTGCTCCTGGAGCAGGTCGCGCCCGGTGTGCTCGGAATCGTCGCGCGACTCGGCCTTGAACCACGCGCGGATCTTGTTGCGGGCGCGGGTCGTCTTCACCAGGGCGAGCCAGTCGCGCGACGGGCCGCGCTCGCGCTTGGCCGTGAGGATCTCGACGATGTCGCCCGACTCGAGCTCGTAGTGCAGCGGGACGATCTTGCCGTTGACCTTCGCGCCGACGCAGCGGTGCCCGACGTCGGTGTGGATCTCGTACGCGAAGTCGAGCGGCGTGGCGCCGACGGCCAGCGACTTGACCTCGCCCTTCGGCGTGAAGACGTAGACCTCGTCCTCGATCAGCTGGCCCCGCAGGTGCTCGGTGAACTCGACCGGGTCGTCCTCGTCGCCCTGCCAGTCGAGCAGCGACTTCAGCCACTTCAGCTTCATGTCGGTCGGGTCGACGCCGGACTTGCTCGACTCCTTGTAGCGCCAGTGCGCGGCGACGCCGTACTCCGCCGTCTCGTGCATGTCGCGCGTGCGGATCTGGATCTCCAGCGGCCGCCCCTCAGGCCCGATCACCGTGGTGTGGAGGGCCTGGTACATGTTGAACTTGGGCATCGCGATCATGTCCTTGAAGCGCCCGGGGAGCGGCTTCCACAGCGAGTGGATGACGCCCACCGCCCCGTAGCAGTCCTTCACGGAGTCGACGATCACGCGCATGGCCGTGAGGTCGTAGATCTCGTTGAACTCGCGGCCCTTCCGGGTCATCTTCGAGTAGATCGAGTAGAAGTGCTTGGCGCGGCCGGAGATCTCGGCGTGGATGCCGAGCGCTTCGAGCTCCTTGGCCAGGTAGCCGCCCGCGCGGGCCACGTAGTGCTCGCGCTCCTCGCGCTGCTGGTTGACCAGGCCCTTGATCTCCTGGTACTTGCGCGGGTGCAGGGTCGTGAACGCGAGGTCCTCGAGCTCCCACTTGATCGCGTGGATGCCGAGCCGGTGGGCCAGCGGCGCGTAGATCTCCAGGGTCTCCTTGGCCTTGTCGATCTGCTTCTGCTTGGCCATCGCCTCGAGCGTGCGCATGTTGTGCAGCCGGTCGGCGAGCTTGATGAGGATGACCCGGATGTCCGTGGCCATCGCGACCATCATCTTGCGGTAGTTCTCGGCCTGCGCCTCGTCGCGCGACTGGAACGTGATCCCGGTGAGCTTGGTCACCCCGTCGACGAGCCCGGCGACCTCGTCCCCGAACGCGTCGCGCACCTCGTCGAGCGAGGCCGACGTGTCCTCGACGGTGTCGTGCAGAAGCGCCGCGCACAGCGTCTCGGTGTCGAGCCGCATCCCGGCGCAGATCTTCGCCACGCCGACCGGGTGCACGATGAAGTCCTCGCCCGACTGGCGGCGCTGGTCGGCGTGGTGCTCGCAGGCGAAGACGAACGCGCGCATCACGCGCTCGCGGTCGATGTCGAGCGCGACCTCGTCGGCGTGCTCCTCGACGATCGCGAACAGGTCGGCCAGCAGCTCGCGCTCGACCGCCGTCAGGTCGGAGGGCAGATTCGCGAACGGCCCGTGCGCGTGGTCCGCGCGGTCGACCGGCCGGTGACCGGCGACGGCGACCGGCGCGTCCGGGTCGATCGAGCCGTCGGCCGCGCCCGCCCCGCCCGCGATCGGCGGCCGCCCCAGCTCTCCCGAGGGGGTCAGGCCGCTTTGCGGATCGTGTCGGTCGTCAGGAATTGCAGTCCGTCCTCGAGGCGCGCGTGGTAGGCCTGGAAGGCCGCCGAGCGCTCGAGCGCGGTGCGCGCGGGCGCCTCGGTGAGCCGGAGGGCCGGCCCTTCACGATCGAGGACCACGAGATCGAGCTCGGAGAGGACCCGCACCAGGCGCCCCGCAAGCGCGGCCGACCTCGGTTGCGACCCCTCGCCCCGTAGCACGGCCTCGAAGGCCTCCCCGCGGACGTCTCCGGCCCCGCGCAGTGCGCGGTAGAGAGCCGTCAGCGGGTCGCGGAGGGCGAAGTCCCACTGATGTATTCGTTGAGCAAAGCGTAGCTCAGGCTCACCCCACGCCAGGTGGGTTCGGGACGGCGCGGACAGACGTTGGAGGCGGGAGAGCGCCGCCCGGTCGGCCGGGGGGTCCACCGCGACGAGATGGGCGAACCCGGCGACCAGCGACGGATCGTCCTCGAGGGCTGCCCAGGAGCACATCGCGAAGCCCCCGATCCGGCTCTGCAGCGTGCGCGCGCGATGCGGCGCGTGGGCCACCACCGCGAGTACAGGATCCCCGGCGGCCACGAGATCGGCGAGCAGGCCGGCGATGCCGGTGCCACGGACGTCGCGCGTGGGGCCGCCGCCCACGAGGGGCGCGAGGTCGGCCGCGGCGGACAGGTCGCGCGTGAGCTCGGCTTCGAGCCCGGCGTGGAAGGCCGGCTCGCCGACGATCTCGATCGGCGCGGGGCGGGACGGGCGGGCGTGCCGGAGGACGAGCCGGGGCTCGACGGCGCCGTTCCAGCGGTTGGCCTCGAGCCGGACTGCGGCGTCGACCGGCTCGCCTGGCTCGACCGGCAGCCGGCTCCCCGCGCCGAACCGCACGCACCGGGAGCGCGCGCCGCCAGCGTGGAGCGTGAAGGCGACGTGGCGGCCCTCCCCCATCGCCCGGGGGTCGGCGAGCTGCGCGGCGGGGACGAGGAGCGACACCGCGGGGTTGCCCTGGCCGAACGGCGCCAGGCGCTCGAGCTCCTCCGCCAGCGCGAGCGTCAGGGCGTCGCCGGGAACCACCGCGTCGACGCGGCACTCGGGCACCAGGTCATCGGGCGTGAGCACCTCCGCCGCGTGACCGGCGAACGACTCGCGGAACGCGTCGACGTCGCGGCGCGCGATCGTGAGGCCGGCCGCCGCGCGATGGCCGCCGTAGCGCTCCAGGTGCCGGCTCGCGGCCGTCAGCCCGCCCAGGAGGTCGAACGCGGGGATCGAGCGCCCGGAACCGGTCCCCTCCTCGCCGTCGAGCGCGATCAGCACCGTGGGGCGGTGGTGGCGCTCGGCGATCCGCGCGGCCACGATCCCGATCACGCCGGGATGCCAGCCTTCGGCGGCGAGGACGTATGCCGGCGCGGGGCCCTGCTCGGCCACCAGCGCCTCGGCCGCGAACCGCATGCGCGTCTCCACGTCGCGCCGCTCCGTGTTCACCGCGTCGAGCTCGGCCGCGATCGCCCGGGCGCGCGCCGGATCCTCGGTGAGCAGGAGCTCGAGCCCCGCGTCGGCACGGTGCAGGCGGCCCGCGGCGTTGATCCGCGGCGCCAGGCGGAAGCCGATCGCCGACGCGTCGAGCGCTCCCGGATCGACCCGGGCGACCTCCATCAGCGCCCGCAGGCCGGGCTTGCGCGTCGCGGCCAGCGCCCGCAGCCCGTGCCGGACGAGCCGCCGGTTCTCCCCTACGAGGGGCACGACGTCGGCGACCGTGGCGAGCGCCACCAGGTCGAGGTCCTCGTCCGCGAGCGACGGGTCCTCCCCGCCGCCCTCCAGCAGCGCCGCCGCGAGCTTGTACGCGACGGCGGCCGCGCACAGCGCGGCGCAGGGGTATCCACCCACGCCCGGATGCACGATCGGCGCGTCGGGCAGCCGGCCGTCGGCGCGCGGCGCGTGATGGTCGGTCACCACGACGTCGACCCCTGCGGCGCGCGCGGCGGCGACCTCCTCCACCGCGGTGATCGCGCAGTCGACGGTGATCAGCAGCTCCGTTCCCCGGGCCGCGAGCCGCTCGACGGTGGTCGCGGCGAGCCCGTAGCCGTCGTCGATCCGGCTGGGCAGGTACCAGTCGACATCGGCGCCGACGGTCCGCAGCGCGCGCACGAGCACCGCGGTCGCCGTCACCCCGTCGACGTCGTAGTCGCCGTGGACCGTGATCCGCGATCGTCGCGTGACGTGCTCGAGCACCCGCGCGGCGGCCGCCCGCAGGCCGCCGAACGCGTCGAGCGGGTGCGACTCCTCGGCCGCCAGGAACGCGCGCGCGGTCTCCACCTCCCCGAACCCCCGCCGCACGAGCACCTGCGCGAGCACGTGCGAGACGCCGAGCTCGGCGGCCAGGCGCTGGGCGGCGCCGTAGTCGTAGGGCGGGACGGTGAAGCGGGTGTCGGGCCTGGTCACGGTCGCCGGAGCGTACGGGCGCCCCACGACGGAAACCGCGCCTCGCCGCTCGGGACGAACGTCAACTGCGGCTAGGTAGGGAGGTGAGGAGATCGGCCGCGATGAGGGTGCATAACGTCGACCTCGGCGCCGCCCGCGCTTCGTGACGTCGACGAAATGCACCGTATAGGTGCACAACGTCGACCTCGCGAGCCGGAACACCGTGAGGTCGACGAAATGCACCCTTCCGGGCTCCCCCTCAATGCCGCAGTTGACGTTCGGCGACCGGGGCATGGCGTATCAACCGTCGGGGTAACAACGCTCCACAATCTCGACCGGGGGTGGAGGCGCGATGGCAGGTGCGGGACGGGGGCAAGCACTGGTTCGCCGCGGCGCCCTCGCGGCGGTGCTCGCACCCGTGATCGCGGGGTTGGCAGCCTGCGGAGGCGACTCCGGGCCGACCGGGGCCGAGCGCAAGGCGGCCAAGAACCGGTGGATCCAGCGCGCCGACTCGTCCTGCCGCAAGGCCAACGACGCGATCGCCGGCCGCGGCTGGCCGATGGACCTCGTCGACCTCGACCGCCTGGTCGTCCGCGGCATCGATGACGCCCGGGAGGCCATCAGGTCGATCGCGGCGCTGAAGATCCCCGAGGGCGCCGGCCCGCGCCCCGCCGCGTTCGTGAGCGAGCTCAAGGCGCTCGACTCCGAGCTGACCGAGCTGTCGGACGCGAGCGAGGACCTCGAGCCGGCCGAGCTCGTCGACATCGCCGAGACCCTCAAGCCGCGGCTGGCCGAGCTCGAGAAGCGCGCCGAGGCGGCAGGCCTGAGCGACTGCCTGACCCATGACGAGCGCTTCTTCGTCCCCGACGCCGTCCGCGCTCCCGTCTTCGCCGAGCAGTTCGCCAAGCTCAACCGCTCGGTCCTGCGCCGCATCCGCAGGATCGACCTGCGGGGAGCGTCGACGCCGGGCGAGGTCGCGAAGGGCTTCCGCCAGATGAGCCTCGCGGTCGCCAGCGGCGTGTCGGGCATCGACAGGCTCGACCCGCCGCAGTGGGCGGCGGAACAGACCGCGAACTACCAGCGAGCGCTGCGGGAGTTCCAGTCCGCCGTGCAGGAGTACGAGACGCTCCTCGTGAAGGACGAGGACAAGGCGCCCGCGGCGCGCGAGTACTCCCAGTACCTCCGCCGCGACAAGGAGCTGCAGCGCGCCGCGAAGGCCGAGGGCAAGGCGTATCGCAAGCTCGTGCGCGCCGTCGGCGCCGCTCCCACGTTCCGCGTCCCGCAGCCCGACGACGGCAGCGACGGGACCGAGCCGGCCGCCGGCGAGGCGGCCTGACGCCCTAGACCGCCGGGTGCAGACGCTCCTGGCGGAGCCCGATCCAGTAGACGACCGCCATCCCGAGCACGGCGCCCGGGATCGCCTCGACGGCGTTCAGCAGCCCGGTGTCGTTCTGCCCCGGCACCGTGAGCCCGTGGATCAGGAACCCGAACAGGAAGGAGCCCACCACGGCGCCGAGGAACGCACCCACGATCCCGGACCAGAAGTGGTCGGGCACGAAGATCGCGAAGTGCCACAGCGCGATCCCGATCATCACCCACACGAGCCCGGCCATCAGCGCGGCCTCCCGTGGCGGCGGTTCGGCGGCTTCTTCGGCTTGTCGCCCGAGTCCGAGGCCTTGGCGGCACGCGAGCGCGCCCGGCGGCCGCCGGCGGGCCTGCCCGCGGACCGTGCGCCGGCCGGCTCCGGCGCCGAGGGCTGCTCCTGCTCCTCGTCGACCCCGAGGTCGCGGACCATCTCCTCGAACTCCTCGCTCGACACGCCGCGCGTGGGGTCGGGCGGCGTCGTGAGCCGGTCCCGGCGCCGCTTCGCCTCGGACGGAGCGACGTCCACCGGCGCACCCGCCGTGGCGACCGCGTAGGCCGGCACGACCCCGCCGAACTGGTTGCGGATCCGCGTCTCGCGCGCCCTGTAGACGGGCTCGCGCTCCTTCCAGTGCGTGAGCACCGGGCCGGCGATGAACACCGACGAGTACGTGCCCGACAGCGTGCCGACGAGCAGCGCGAACGCGAAGTCCTGGAGCGTCTCGCCGCCGAACAGCATCAGCGCGAGGATCGGCAGGCCGGCGCAGAAGCTGGTGGCCAGCGAGCGGATGATGACCTCGGACATCGAGCGGTTGTAGATCTGCGAGAAGGCCGCGTTCGGCATGCGCGGGATGTTCTCCCGCACGCGGTCGAACACGACGATCGTGTCGTAGAGCGAGAAGCCCAGGATCGTGAGGAGCGCCGCGACCGTCGACGCCGTCACCTCCCGGCCGAGCAGTGCGTAGACGCCGCCGGTGATCAGCAGGTCGTGCGCGAGCGCGATCAGCACCGGCACCGCGAACTTCCACTGGAAGCGCAGCGTGATGTAGATCGAGATGATGATCAGCGAGGCGATGATCGCCTTGATCGCGTTGTCGGCCACCGACTGGCCGAAGCTCGCGCCGATCGACTCGGTGCTCGCATTGTCGGCGAGCCCGAACTCCCGCTGGAGCGCGTTCTCGACGTCGTCGACCTGGTTCGGCGCAAGCTCCTCGGCGCTGATCTGGACGACGTTCTTGCCCAGCTCCTCGCCCGAGACCGTCTGGATCTCGGCGTTGGGGATGCCGATCGCGTCGCGCACCTCCTCCACCGAGGCCTTGCGCTCCAGGGGCGCCGTGATCCGCGTGCCGCCCTCGAAGTCGATCCCGAAGTTCAGCCCCTGGACCGCGAGCGCGATCGCGCAGACCAGCAGGATCACGCCCGACATCGAGAAGAACCAGCGCGAGCGGCCGATGAAGTCGAACCGGATCGGCTTGGAGTCACGCGACCCCAGCGCCGCGCGGGAGCGAAGCAGCGCCGTCCCGCGCAGCGCGTAGAGCATCGCCTGCGTGGCGAGCACCGCGGTGAAGAGCGAGAGGATGACGCCGACGCCGAGCGTGAGCGCGAAGCCCTTGACGCCCGCCGTGGCGAGGATGAAGAGGATGAAGGCGACGAGGAACGTGACGACGTTCGCGTCGGCGATCGCGGTGAGGCCCTTCTTGTAGCCGGCCGAGATCGCCTGCCCGACGCTGCGGCCGGCGCGCAGCTCCTCCTTCACCCGCTCGAAGATCACGATGTTGGCGTCGGCCGCCACCCCCAGTGTGAGGATCAGGCCGGCGATGCCCGGCAGCGTGAGGACGATCGGGATCAGCTCGACGAGCGCGTAGAAGTAGAGCCCGTAGATGCCCATCGCCAGCACGGCGATGACGCCGAGCACGCGGTAGAAGGTGATCAGGAACAGCCCGACGATGAGGAAGCCCACGGCGCCCGCCAGCACGCCCTGGTCGAGCGCCTGGGCGCCGAGCGAGGCGGACACCTGGGAGCGCGAGATCAGCTCGAGGCGGATCGGCAGGGCGCCGATCTCGAGGATCTTCGCCAGGTCCTGGGCGGAGGAGATCGTGAAGTTGCCGGAGATCTGGGCGCCGGTCGTGCTGTCGATCCCGTCCGGGTACTCGACGTAGTTGATGGTCGGCGCCGAGACGAGCTCGTTGTCGAGCACGATCGCGAAGTGCTGGGACCCGGCAGAGGGGTTGGTGCCCGGCAGCGCGTTGTCCTGGCCGCGCTGGGCGATCTCGCGCGTGATGTTGTGGAACGCCTCGCGACCCTTGTCCGTGAGGTTGAAGGTGACGATCGGCTCCCCGCCGCCCTGCTGCTCGAAGCCCTGCTCGGGATTCTTGATGTCCGTGCCCGACAGCGCCGGGTTGTCTTCGACGATCCAGTAGCGGTCCGGGTCCGGAGCGTCGGCGTCGGGCTTCTCGTCGCGGACGACGAGGATGCCCTCGGGCACCTCCACCACCTCGGCGTTGGCCCGCTCCTGGTCGCTGAGGTCGGTGAGCGCGGCCTCGCGGCTCTCGGACGGCTGGCCGTTGTTGAGCGGCTGCTTGCTCGTCTTGTTGAAGGCGTAGAAGCGCGGGGCGTCAGCGGCGTTGTTGTTGCGGTCGTTCTGCGCCTCGCACTTGGAGGCAGCCTGGACCGCCTTGTAGAAGCCCGTGATCGGCCGCTTGGCGCTCGCGTTCTCGTCCGGGTTGGTCTGGCAATCCTCGTCGAGGATGTTCGCTTCCCAGTCGTAGAAGAAGAGCTGGGCGGTCGAGCCGACCTGCTGGGCGGCCCGCTCGGCGTCCTCGACACCGGGCAGGTTGACCTCGATCTGGTTGCCACCGGAGAGGAGCAGCTCAGGCTCGGCGACGCCGAAGGCGTCAACGCGCTCGCGCATGATGTCGAGCGAGCGCTGGAGCGCCTCCTGGGTGACCTGCGGCTGCTGTGCCGTCGGCTTGCCCTCGTAGATGAGCTGCACGCCGCCCTGGAGGTCGAGCCCGAGCTTCGTGTCCCGGCTGGAGACGGCGAAGATCGACCCGGCGATGAGCCCGAGGACCAGCAGCAGGACGAAGGAGGAGCGGCGGCGTTCTGACATGGAGCGGCTGGTGAAGGGTAGTCGGCGCTACTTCGACGGCGTGAGCACCAGCAGCAGGCCGCCATCGTCATCGTACGCCGGGAAGAGGTCGGCCACCGCCTTTGCGGGCAGATCGCCCTCCGCGTTCACGACGACCGGCTTGCCGAGCTGCCGCACTCCCCATTCGAGCACGGTGGCGACGTGGTCGGCGCCGCCCTCGAAGTCGAGACCGAGCACCTCACGCACCTCGCGACCCATGACCTTCTCGTCGGAGAGGCCGGTGAGCTCGCGCGCGCCACGCCCGCACCCGATGATCCGGCCGGACTGGTCGCAGACGAAGAAGGCGGCGTTCGGGGCCGGGTAGTAGTCGTCGAGCAGCTCGAACAGGAAGCCGAAGCCACATTTGCCGCATCCGCGCGGCTGGTTGCGAAAGCCCTGCTGGCGGTCCGTAGCGGTGGAGCGCTGGCCGCAGTTCGGGCAGATGAAGAGGTGCGCCATTTCGGCCTCTTAGGCTAGACGCCGAGCTAAACCGTTGATCAGAACAGCGTCGAGTCCGAGGGGGGCGGCTCGAGGCCCAGGTGACGGAACGCGTGGACCGTCGCGCAGCGGCCGCGCGGGGTGCGCTGAAGGAAGCCGCGCTGGAGCAGATAGGGCTCGTAGACGTCCTCGATCGTGTCCGCCTCCTCCCCCACGACGACGGCCAGCGTGGAGAGCCCCACCGGGCCGCCCGAGAACTGCGAGCAGATGGCGGAGAGGATCTCGCGGTCGAGCCGGTCGAGCCCCTCGTGGTCGACTTCCAGCAGGTCGAGCGCCGCACCCGCCAGGGTGGCCGTGACCGTGCCGCCGCCGTGCACCTCCGCGAAGTCGCGCACGCGGCGCAGGAGCCGGTTGGCGACGCGCGGGGTGCCGCGCGAGCGCTCGGCGATCGATCGCGCCCCCGCGGCGTCGATCACCACGCCCAGCACGCGCGCCGAGCGGGTCACGATGCGGGCGAGGTCGTCGGCGCCGTAGTGGTCGAGCCGGTGCTGGATGCCGAAGCGGTCGCGCAGCGGCGTCGTCAGCAGCCCGGCGCGCGTCGTGGCCCCCACCAGCGTGAAGGCCGGCAGGTCGAGCGTCACCACGCGGGCGCCCGCGCCCGCGCCCACCGTGATCGGCAGCTGGCGGTCCTCCATCGCGGGATAGAAGGTCTCCTCGATCGCGCGCGGCAGCCGATGGATCTCGTCCACGAAGAACACTGCGCGCGGCTCGAGCGCAGTGAGGAACGCGGCGATGTCGGCCTTGCGCTCGAGCGCCGGGCCGGCCGTCTGCACGAACGGCACCCCGAGCTCGTTGGCGACGATCTGGGCGAGCGAGGTCTTGCCCAGGCCGGGCGGGCCGGCGAGCAGCACGTGGTCGAGAGCCTCACCGCGGGCGGCGGCGGCGGCGATCGAGACGCCCAGCTGGTCCTTGACCGCCTCCTGGCCGACGAAGTCCTCGAGCGCGCGCGGGCGCAGCGTCGCGTCGACCTCTTCCTCGGGCTTCGCCTCGGGGGCCTGGAGCCGCTCGGCGCCGGGCGTCCGGATCATCGCCGCGCGCCCTTCAACGCGTGGGCGATCAGGTCCTCGGGCGAGTCCCCGGGCGCGCCGTCGAGCAGCCTGTCGGCCTCCTGGGGAGAGAAGCCGAGGCCGACGAGACCCTCGCGCGCGAGCGCCCGCGGGTCGTCGCCGCGGGTGATGACGATCGGATCCTCGGCCGTCACGCCGACCTTCTCGCGCAGCTCGACGACGATCCGCTCCGCCGTGCGCTTGCCGATCCCGGGCGCCGCCTGGAGCCGCGCCGTGTCGCCGCCCGCGACCGCACCCAGCAGCTCGCGCGGCGGGCCACCGGAGAGGACCGCGAGCGCCATCTTCGGCCCCACCGACTGCACGCCGATCAGCAGCAGGAACAGGTCCCGTTCCTCCTCGGTGGCGAAGCCGTAGAGCAGCAGCGCGTCGTCGCGCACGATCAGGTGGGTGAAGAGCGTGGCCGGCTCCCCGACGCGCGGGACGTGGCGCAGCGTCTCCGCGGAGACGGCCAGCCGGTAGCCAACGCCGCCGCAGGAGACGACCACGTGGTCGGCCCGCCGCACGGCGACGGTGCCCTCGACGAGCGCGATCATTCTGCCTCGCTAACGCTCGTCGCCGCTGCGCTGGACTCGCTGACGCTCGTCATCGCTTAGCTAGGCGAGCGCCGCCGCGAGCGGCGCCCCGTTGGTGTGACAGATCGCGACGGCCAGCGCATCGGCCGCGTGGTCGGGCTGCGGGAGGTCGGGCAGGGCGAGCAGCGTCTGCACCATCCGCTGCACCTGGTCCTTCGCGGCGCGGCCGGAGCCGCAGACCGCGCCCTTGACCTGCTGGGGCGTGTACGAGGCGCACGGCAGGCCGCGCTGGCCGGCCGCGAGCAGCACGACGCCCCGCGCCTGGCCGACCGCGAACGCCGACCGAGCGTTGACGCCGAAGTAGACGTCCTCGAGCGCCACCGCATCCGGGTGGTAGGCGTCCATCAGCCCGCCGACCTGCTCGTGGATGACCCGCAGCCGGGCGCCGGCGTCGAGCCCCGCCGAGGTCTCGATCACCCCGCCGTCGAGCGCCACGAGGCGCCCGCGCTGCTGCGCGACGACGCCGTAGCCCGTGTTGGCCACGCCAGGGTCGATCCCGAGGACGATCACGTACACACAAGGGATTCTGCGCGGGACGTCGGACGCCTTCAGCCCGCCCGTGCAGAATCCCCGGATTCCTGCGTTGGGCGTCGGACGCCTTCAGCCCGCCCGTCGAAGAATCCTCAGATTCCTGCGCGGAGGGTCGGACGCCTTCAGCCGGTCGGGAGAGACGAGCCGGCGAAGCCGAAGAACCAGACCGCGAAGGCGATGCCCGCGACCGCCACCGAGACGATCATCACCTTGTCGAGCACCCCGTTGCGGCGGTCCACCCGGCGCTCGCCGCGCATCGAGCGCGTCCAGCCGGGGCGGTAGGCGTCGGTCTCGGCGCCGGTGAGCCGCACGTGGGCGCGGTTGAGCGCCCCCAGGCCCTTGCCGACGACCGCCATCCCCACCGGCAGGCCGAGGATCACGAGCAGGTACGGCCCCATGGTGGGGTTCGGCGTGTCCGCCAGCTTCGACGCCACGTACACGAGCCCGAGCGGGACGCCGAGCCACATGACGACGCTGCCGAGCGCCATCAGCGCCACGAGGGCGACGGCGGCGGGTGACCAGGCGGATCGCATCGAACGCGGTAGTACCCGCGTTCAGCCCGCGACGCGCTCCAGGACCTCGGCGTCGACGTCGAAGTTTGCGTGCACGGCGTCGACGTCGTCCTGGTCCTCGAGCGCGTCGATCAGCCGCAGGACCTTCACGGCGCCGTCCTCGTCGAGCGGGACGAGCGTCTTCGGGCGCTGGGCGACCTGCGCGTCGTCGACCTCGATCCCCGCGTCGGTCAGCGCGGCGCGCACCGCCGCCAGGTCGGCCGGCTCGCAGAGGACCTCGAAGACGTCGGCGTCCATCTGGATGTCCTCGGCGCCGGCGTCGATCGCGACCATCAGGTCGTCCTCGGAGTACCGCTCGCCGTCGACGACCACGACGCCCTTCTTGTCGAACAGGTAGGCGACCGAGCCCGGCTCGCCGAGGTTGCCGCCGTGCTTGGAGAAGACGTGCCGCATCTCCGAGCCCGTGCGGTTGCGGTTGTCGGTCAGCGCCTCGACCAGCACCGCGACGCCGCCGGGCGCATACCCCTCGTACACGACGGCCTCGAGCGCATCGGCGTCCGCCCCCTCGCCGGTCCCCTTGGCGATCGCGCGCTCGATGTTGTCCTTCGGCATCGAAGCGTCCTTGGCCTTCTGGACCGCCAGCGAGAGCGCCGGGTTGCCGTCGACGTCACCGCCGCCCTCCTTGGCCGCCACCGTGATCGCCCGCGCGAGCTTCGTGAAGAGCTTGCCGCGCCGGGCGTCGACGATCGCCTTCTTGTGCTTGATCCCCGCCCACTTGGAGTGTCCGGCCATGGGTGTCGAGTCTAGGCCGCGTCTACTACCCCGGCGAACGTCAAAGGCGGCTGGGTAGGGAGGCGAGGGAGCCAGCCGCCGTGCGAACTATCCCGGATTAGCCCCGGAAACCGACGCTAATCCGGGATAGTTCGGCGAACCGTGTCGAGTTAGCCCCGGAAACCGGGGCTAACTCGACGCAGTTCGGGCAATCGCCAGCCGCGCCGGCCCCCTAGCCTCCCTACCCAGCGCAGTTGACGTTTCGCGCCCGAGACAACCAAGGCGCCCCACCCGCCCACGCCGCCTCGAGCGCCACCGCGTCCTTCACGGTGTCAAGGCACCGCCAGAAGCCCGTGTGCCGATACGCGCCCAACACGCCGTCGGCGGCGAGCCGCTCCAGCGGCTCGCGCTCGAGAACCGCGTCAGGGCCGAGATACGCCAGCGCAGCGGGATCCATCACGAAGAAGCCGCCGTTGACCCACTGCTCCGCCCGTGGCTTCTCACGGAAGCCGACCACGCGGCCGTCCTCCACGACGGCGACCCCGAACGGCAGCTCGGGCCGCACGACGGTCATCGTGGCCAGGGCGCCGCTGCGGTCGTGGTGCTGCAGCAACCCCGCGAGGTCGATGTCGGCGACCCCGTCGGCGTAGGTGAGGCAGAACGGCTCCCGCAGCCGGTCGCGCACGGCGTGCACCCGCCCGCCCGTCGGCGTGTCGACCCCGGTGTCGACGCACTCGACCCGGGGGTCGCCCGCCGCCCACGCCGCCACTGCCTCGCCGCCGTGGCCCGTGAGCAGCATGAACTCGCCGAACCCCTGGGCGGCGTAGATCGAGATCACGTGCTCCACGATCGGCCGGCCGCCGACCTCGACCAGCGGCTTCGGCTGCTCGCCGTTGAGCCGCGTGCCGCGCCCGCCGCAGAGGATCACCACCTTCATAGATGCAAGTTTCGCCTGCCACGCAAGATGCCTCCTTCGTCGGCACTTGCGTTCGGCGACGTATCCTCGCGCCGATGTCCGTGACGGTCCCGCCAGACATCTTCAAGGCCTACGACATCCGCGGCCTGTACGGCGAGCAGATCGACGGCGACGTCGCCGAGGCGGTCGGCCGCGCGTTCGCCCGCGTGCTCGCCGACCGTGCCCGCACGCCCGCCCACGAGCTCCGCGTCGGCCTCGGGCGGGACATGCGGCTGTCGGCCCCCGAGCTGGCGGCCCGCTACCGCGCCGGCCTGATGGCCGAGGGTGCGCACGTGCTCGACGCCGGGATGGTGGGCACGGAGATGCTCTACTGGCTCGTCGGCAGTCGGGACCTCGACGGCGGGCTCATGTGCACCGCTTCGCACAACCCGAAGGCGTACACGGGCGCGAAGCTCGTCGAGCGCGGCGCCGTCGCGCTGTCGGGCGACAGCGGCATCGGCGAGATCGGGCGGCTCGTGCACGAGGGCCTCGGGAAGGCCCCGCACGGGGGCACCTGCGAAGAGGTCGACGTCTACGCGCCGTTCCAGGCCGCCGCGCTGGCGTTCATCGACCCGACCGCCGTCGAGCCCCTCAAGGTCGTGGTCGACGGCGGCAACGGCATGGCCGGCCCGATGGTCGGCCCGCTGCTCGAGCGCCTCGGGCTCGACCTCGTGACGACGTACTGGGAGCCCGACGGCGAGTTCCCCGACCACGAGCCGAACCCCCTGCTGGAGGAGAACCGCCGGTTCATCGTGGACAAGGTGCGCGCCGAGGGAGCCGACCTCGGGATCGCCTGGGACGGCGACGCCGACCGCTGCTTCTTCATCGACGACACTGGCCGCTTCGTCGACGGCGACTTCATGACCGCGCTGCTCGCCGAGTCTGTGCTCGCCCGCCATCCGGGCGCCGACATCCTCTACGACGTGCGCGCGTCGCGCGCGGTGCCCGACCTCGTCGCGCGCCTCGGCGGCCGTGCGCACGTCAACCGCGTCGGGCACGCGTTCTTCAAGCGGCGCATGCGCGACGAGGGAGGCGACTTCGGCGGCGAGGTATCCGGCCACTACTACTTCCGCGACTTCTACAACGCCGACTCCGGCACGATCCCGGCCCTGCTCATCCTCGAGCTGCTCTCCCGCCGGGGCGCCAAGCTGTCCGAGCTGCTGGAGCCGCTGCGAGAGCGCTACTTCGTGTCGGGAGAGATCAACTCGGAGGTCGGCGACCCGGCGGCCCGCGCGGCCGAGCTCGAGCGCCGCTACGGCGACGGGCGCGTCACCAAGCTCGACGGGCTGTCGGTCGACTACGACGACTGGCACTTCAACGTGCGGATGTCGAACACCGAGCCGCTCCTGCGGCTGAACCTGGAGAGCCTGGTCTCGCGCGCGGACATGGAGCGCCGGCGCGACGAGGTGCTCTCCGTCATCCGGGCATGAGCATCCACTGCCTCCCCATCCCCACGCCGTTCGCCGTGGGACGGGTGAACTGCTACCTGATCGAGGACGACCCGCTGACGCTCGTCGACACGGGGCCGAACTCCGGCAAGGCGCTCGACGCGCTGGAGCGGGCGCTGGGCGAGCACGGGCGCCGGATCGAGGACCTCGAGCGGATCGTCATCACGCACCAGCACCTCGACCACCTCGGCCTGGTCGGCATCCTCGCCGACCGCTCGGGCGCCGAGATCTGCTCGCTCGACCTCCTGGCGCCGGTGATCGAGGAGTTCGGCGCCCATGCCGAGCGCGACGACGAGCTGGCCGTGGCGCTGATGCTCCGCAACGGGATCCCGCGCGACGTCGTGACCGCGCTGCGCTCGGTCTCGCGCTCGTTCCGCGGCTGGGGCGGCAGCGCGGCGGTGGACCGGCGGCTGGCCGACGGCGACCGCCTCGAGTTCGCCGGACGGACGCTAGAGGTCCAGCACCGGCCCGGGCACTCGCCGTCCGACACCCTGTTCTGGGACCGCGAGCGGGCGACGCTGATCGGCGGCGACCACCTGATCAAGCACATCTCCTCCAATCCCCTGATCTCGCGCCCGCTCGGCGGGCGCTCCGGCGAGCCGGGCGCGCGGCCGCGCGCGCTGATGATGTACATCGAGTCGCTGCGCGAGACGCGCGAGCTGCCCGCCGACGTCGTGCTGGCCGGCCATGGCGAGCCGGTCACCGACCACGTCGGCCTGATCGAGGAGCGCTTCGCGATGCACGAGCGGCGGGCGGCGAAGATCGCCGGGCTGATCGCCGAGCGCCCGCAGACCGCGTACGAGATCGCCCAGGCGCTGTGGGGCAACGTCGCCGTCACCCAGGCGTACCTGACGCTGTCCGAGGTGCTCGGCCACGTCGACCTGCTGATCGACCGCGGCGAGGTCCGCGAGGTCGAGGTCGGCGGCGTGATCCGCTACGAATCGAGCTGATGGACGAGGTCGAGGCCGTCCTGGTCAGCCTGCTGGTCGCGGTCGCCCTCCTGGGCGCGGCGGCGCGGGCGGTGAACATCCCGTATCCGATCGTGCTGGTGGTCGGCGGACTGGCGCTGGGGTTCGTCCCCGGCCTTCCCGATGCGCAGCTCGAGCCCGAGCTGGTGCTCGTGATCTTCCTGCCGCCGTTGCTCTACTCGGCCGCGTTCTTCTCCAACCTGCACGACCTGCGGCGCAACCTGCGGCCGATCACGCTCAACGCGGTCGGGCTCGTGCTGGTGACGATGTGCGCGGTCGCGCTGGCAATCAAGGCGCTGGTGCCGGACATGCCGTGGGCGGCCGCGTTCACGCTCGGCGCCATCGTCGCCCCGACCGACCCGCTCGCGGCCACGGCGATCATGCGGCGGATGGCCGTCCCGCGGCGGATGGTCTCCGTCGTCGAGGGCGAGAGCCTGATCAACGACGGGACGGCGCTGGTCGCCTACCGGGCGGCGGTGGCGGCCGTGGGCGGGTCGTTCTCGCTCTGGGAGGCCGGGCTCGAGTTCGTTCTCAGCGCCGCCGGCGGCATCGCGATCGGCCTCGCGCTGGGCTGGCTGATCGGCGAGATCCGGCGGCGGATCGACGACATCCCGGTCGAGATCACGATCTCCCTGCTGAGCGGTTACGCCGGCTACGTGCCGGCCGAGGCGGTCGGCGCCTCCGGGGTCCTGGCCGCGGTCACGACCGGCATCGTGCTCGGGTGGATGGCGCCGGAGATCTCGACCGCGTCGATGCGCCTCCAGGGCTACGCGGTCTGGGAGATCGTGACCTTCCTGCTCAACGCGTTGCTGTTCGTGCTGATCGGGCTCCAGCTGCCGCTGATCCTCGACGGGCTGGAGGGGCAGTCGGCCGGCGAGCTGGTGTGGTGGTGCGTCGCGATCAGCCTCGTCGTGATCGTCGTCCGGTTGCTGTGGGTTCACTTGGTCGTGTTCGTGATCCGGGCGCTCGATCGGCGCCCGGAGCTGGTGCCGCGCCGCACGACGTGGCAGATGCGCATGGTCGGAGGATGGGCGGGCATGCGCGGCTCGGTGTCGCTGGCCGCCGCCCTCGCGCTCGAGCCCGACTTCCCGATGCGCGAGCTGATCCTGCTGCTCACGTTCGCGGTGATCTTCGCCACGCTGGTGCTCCAGGGCCTCACGCTGCCGGTCCTGATCCGGACGTTCGGGATCCACGACGACGGCGCGGACGCCGCCGAGGAGCTGCTCGGCCGCCGGGCGGCGGTCGAAGTCGCGCTCGAGCGGCTGGACGAGCTGGCCGCGGAGGAGTGGACCTACGACGAGACCGCCGAGCGCATGCGCAAGCTCTACGAGTACCGCAGCCGCCGCTTCGCCGCGCGCGCCGGCGAGACCGAGGGCGGCGACGGGATCGAGCACCGCTCGCTCAAGTACCAGAAGATGGTCCGCAGCGTGCTCGCCGCGCAGCGGGCCGAGCTCGTCCGGCTCCGCAACGCCGGCGAGATCTCGAACGAGGTCATGCACCGGCTCGAGCGCGAGCTCGACCTGGAGGAAGAGCGGCTCGAAATCTAGGGGGTGCCCAACGGGACATCGCTCCACACGGAATGGCCCGTTGGGCGGGGCCCCCAGTTCAAATCTCGTCTATGTGCGCCACGTTGGCGCGATCCTCGTCGTCCGACGACGGCTGCGCGGCGAACCAGGCGTCGAGGATCTCGGACAGCTCGGCCTCGGAGGTGCTGCGCAGCGAGAGGGCGAGGACGTTGGCGTCGTTCCACTTGCGCGCGCCCTCGGCCGTCTGGGCGTCGACGCACAGCGCGGCGCGGATGCCGCCGACCTTGTTGGCGGCGATCGAGGCGCCGGTGCCCGTCCAGCAGGCGACGACGGCCTGGTCGGCGCGGCCGTCGGCGACGTCGCGCGCCGCGGCCTCGGACGCCCACGCCCAGTCGTCGCGCTCGTCCGGGTTGAGCGCGCCATGGAGCACGGGCTCGTGCCCGCGGGCGCGCAGCTGCTCGACCATGGCGCCGGCCACGCCGGTGTCCTCGTCGGCTGCCACGGAGATCCTCATCCCGGCCTACCGTAGCCACCGCCGCCCGGCGTCCGGATCGTGATCGTGTCCCCCGGCTCCAGGCGGACGCGGGCCTTGGGGCCGAGCGGGCGGCGGTTGAGCCGGTTGGTGCCCGGGGCGCCCGGTGCGCCGCCCGCCGCGCCGCGCGGCGCGTGGCGGCGGCGGTCGGAGAGGAGCGAGGCCTCGCACGGCTCGAGCACGGTGATCGCGCGGATGACGCCGTCGCCGCCGCGGTGGCGTCCCTCTCCCCCGCTCCCGGCCCGCAGCGCGTAGCGCTCGACGCGCAGCGGATAGGCGGCTTCGAGCGCCTCGATCGGCGTGTTGAGCGTGTTCGACATCGCCACGTGGACGGCCGACGGCCCCGGCCCGGCGGCGGACGCGCCCTGCCCGCCGCCGATCGTCTCGTAGTAGGTGAAGCGCGGCGAGCCGAAGGTGAGGTTGTTCATCGTCCCCTGCCCCTGGGCGGGAGCGTCGACCGCCTGCCCGAAGGCGCGCAGCAGGCAGTCGGCGATCCGGCTCGAGGTCTCGACGTTCCCGGCCACCACCGCGGCCGGCCGGCGGGCGTTCACGAGCGACCCTTCGGGAGCGGTGACGGTGAGCGGCGCGTAGGCGCCTCCGGAGGCGGGCGCGTCCGGGTCGGCGATGACCCGCAGCACGAAGCAGCACGCGGAGACCGTGACGGCCAGCGGGCAGTTGAGGTTGCCGGCGTGCGGCCCGGCCGTGCCCGCGAAGTCGACCCGCACGTCCTCGCCGTCGATCTCGACAGCGGCCCGGATCTCGAGGTCCTCGTCGGCCGCCTCGACGGTCTCGGTGGCCTCGTAGCGCCCGTCCGGCATCGCCGCGACGGCCGCGCGGGTGCGCCGCTCGGCGTAGTCCCAGACCTCGCGGCACGCGGTGTGCCACCAGTCCTCGCCGCGGCGGTCGCACAGCTCCCGGACGCGGCGCTCGGCGAGCCGGTGCACGGCGAGCTGGGCGCGCAGGTCGCCGCGCCGCTCCTCCGGCGCCCGCGAGTTGGCGGCGATCAGCGCGATCAGGTCGTCGTCGAGGCGTGCCGGCGGCAGGATCAGGCCCTCCTGGTGCAGCTCGGTGGAGTCGGCGGGCATCGAGGCCGCCGCCATCCCGCCGACGTCGGCGTGGTGGGCGCGCGAGGCGGCCCATCCGACCAGCGCGTCACCGACATGGAGCGGGGACACGAGCGTGATGTCCGGCAGGTGCGAGCCGCCGAGGAACGGGTCGTTGAGCGCCCACACCTCCCCGGGGGCGACGTCGCGCTCGCGCACGGCGGCCACCGACGCGGGCAGCGCGCCGAGGTGCACCGGGATGTGCTCGGCCTGGATCACGAGCCGGCCGTCGGGGTCGAACAGCGCCGTCGAGCAGTCGCGGCGCTCCTTGATGTTCGGCGACAGCGCGCTGTGGATGAGCGCGGTGCCCATCTCCTCCGCGATGCCCCGGAGCGAGCCGACCGCGACCTGGAGCTCGGCGGCGTTCACGACTCGAGCCTCAGGATCCCGTGGTCGTCCGCCTCGCCGGCCCACCCGGGCGGCACGAGGCAGGTGGTCTCCGGGAACTCGACGATCGCCGGGCCGGTGACCCGCGTGCCGGGCGGGAGGCCCGTGCCGGTGAAGACCTCCGCCTCGACCTCGTCGCCGTCCCAGCGGATCGTGCGGCGGCTGCGCTCGACGTCGCCGGTGGCGGTGACCGTCACCGGCGCGCCGGGGGCCACTGCGGCGGCGCGGAGGGTCACGAGCTCGACCGGGCGTTCGCGGTCGGCGTGGCCGTACCGGCGCTCGTGCTCGGCGTGGAAGGCGTCCTCGAGCTCGGCCGCGTCCTCGAACGGCACGAGCAGCTCGAACGACTGGCCGGCGTAGCGCAGGTCGGCCGCCGCGCGCACCGTCTCGCCGTCGCGGGCCGCCGCCAGCTCGGCTACCGCGCGGTCGAGCCCCTCGGCCTCGGCGAGCGGCGTCAGCAGGCTGCGGGAGGCGT
The DNA here is from genome assembly GCA_963730535.1 of uncultured Solirubrobacteraceae bacterium. Lineage (GTDB taxonomy): Bacteria > Actinomycetota > Thermoleophilia > Solirubrobacterales > Solirubrobacteraceae > DASSUW01. The sequence continues at coordinate 134,985 of CAVSRU010000005.1, read as the reverse complement.
CCCGGCGGCGCTCGGCGGCCGCGAGCCCCACGGCCGAGAGCACCCCGCTGGCGGGCAGACACAGCACGCGCCGGGCGCCGAGCTGGGTGGCGAGCTCGCACGCGTGCAGCGGCCCGGCGCCGCCGAACGCGATCAGCGTCGCGCCCGCGGGATCGTGGCCCCGCTCGACCGAGACCACCCGCAGCGCCTGCACCATCGCGTTGACGGCCACGGCGATCACGCCCTCGGCCGCTTCCTCGGCCGAGCCGACGCCGAGGCGCTCGAGCGCCGCGCGGGCCGCCTCCGGGTCGAGCCGCAGGTCGGCCGCGATCGGCGACGTGGCCGGCAGGCGGCCGAGGACGAGGTTGGCGTCGGTCACCGTCGGCTCCTCTCCCCCGCGGCCGTAGCAGGCCGGACCGGGGTCGGCGCCCGCGCTCTGCGGCCCCACGCGCAGCGCTCCCCCGCTGTCGACCCAGCCGATCGAGCCGCCGCCGGCGCTGACGGTGTGGATGTCGACCATCGGGAGCCGCACCGGGAGCCCGGCGACCTGCCGCTGCACGGTCAGCTCGGACTCGCCGCCGCTCTCGGCGAGGAAGAACGTGTCGCAGCTCGTGCCGCCCATGTCGAAGCCGAGGGCGGGCGGCTCGGCCACGATCCGCGCCGCCACCGCCCCGCCCGCGGGCCCGGAGAGGAGCATCGCGGCCGGGTGGGCGGCGGCCTGCTCGAGCGTCGCCACCCCGCCGGAGGAGAGCATCACGTGCGGCTCGGGAAGCCCGGCCTCGCGCGTCGCCTCGCGCAGCCGCCCGAGGTAGCGGCCGGTGGGCGGGCCGAGGGCGGCGTCGACGGTGGCGGTCGTCGCGCGCTCGAACTCCCGCACCTCGGCGGCCACCTCGTGGGACGCGACGACGAACGCGTCGGGGAGCTCGTCGCGGAGGATCTCCGCGACGCGGGCCTCGTGGGCCGGGTCGCGGAACGCGAACAGCAGGCACACGGCCACGGCCTCGACCCGGGCGCGGGCAAGCCGGCGCGCCGCGCGGTGCACGCTTGCCTCGTCAAGCGGCCGGATCACGTCGTGCGGCCCCATCCGCTCGTCGACCTCGACGCACAGCCGCCGCTCCACCACCGGCGGCGTCGGCGCCTCGTGCAGGCGGTAGAGGCTCGGCCGCGCCTGCCGCCCGAGGAAGAGGAGGTCGCGGAACCCCTTCGTGGTGACGAGCGCGGTGCGCGCCAGCCGTCGCTCGAGCAGCGCATTGGTCGCCACCGTCGAGCCGTGCACGAAGTGCTCGACGTCGTGCGGCGCGGCCCCCGCCCGGTTCAGCACCTCACGAGCCGCCGCCACGACGCCCTCCTCCTGCCGCGCCGTGCTCAGGACCTTCGCGGTGACCATCCCGTCCGACCCGACGAGCACCGCGTCGGTGAACGTGCCTCCAACGTCGACCCCCAGCGCGGTCATGCGAGCACCGCCCGCGCCGCCTCTTCCCCGAGCCGCACGGCGTAGTTGGTGCCGCGATCCTCGGGATAGACCTGGGTGGTGTTGGCGAGCACGAGGCCGGGGACCGCGGTCTGGAGCGGCGGGATGCGCTCGTGGTAGCCCACCGTGACGATCGGCTGGGCGGCCGGCTCGCGATGCAGCCAGCTCGCCCGCACCCACGAGCGGTCGAAGGCCGGGTTGATCGCGCGCAGGCCGGGCGTGTAGCGCTCGAGCAGGGCATCAGCGTCGAGCGAGAGCAGCTCGTGGCCGTGCTCGAGGTAGTTGGCGACGTAGAGGAAGCGGCGGCCGCCGTACCGCTCCGGCTCGACGAAGTTGGTGTGCTCGACGAGCCCCACGAACGGCAGCTCGCGGTCGGCGACGTTGGTCCAGTAGTAGGGGCTGAACGGGCGGTCGAGCTCGAGCAGCAGGCACAGCGCGGCGAAGTACTCGATCGGCGGCTCCGGCAGGTCGACCAGCCGTGCGAAGACGTCGTTGGGGACCGTGGCGAGCACCCGGTCGTACCGCTCGGCACCGGCCGGTTCGAAGCTGCGCGGATCGTGCCCGGCGCGGAAAGAGCCGGGCGCGCCGTACGTCACCTCGAGGCCCGGCGCGATCCGCACTGCCGGCCGGTCGATCAGCACCCGCCCGCCGCCCGCCTCGATCCGCTGTCGCAACGCTTCGAACAGCGGCTCCCACGAGCCGGCGGGATAGCCGAGCTTCTCCTCGCGCGCATCCTCGCCGCGCCGCAGCCGCAGCTTGCTCCACAGCCACACCATCGCGATCTCGTCGGCGCGGTCGCCGAACTTCCCGCGCAGCATCGGCCCCCAGACCTCCCGGTACGCGGCCCGCCCCATCCACTTCTCGATCCACCTGCGGGCCGTGACCCGCTCGTACGGCGCGCGGTCGTTCGCGAGCCGCTGGAGACCGACGACGGCCGCGCCCATCCGTACGCGCGAGAGCGGCGGCAGCGGCCCGAACCGCAGCAGGTCCAGCGGCGTCGTGAACGGCCATTGGCGCCCGCGGGCGAACATCGCCACGCTCGACGGACGCCACTCGATCTCGAGGCCCAGCTCGTCGTAGAGCGCGGCGATGTGGCGATCGGTGGTGAACAGGTGGTGGTAGTAGCGCTCCAGCCGGTGCCCGCCGCCGATGTCGATCGTCGCCGCCTGGCCGCCGAGCCCGGGCCAGCGCTCGTAGACGTCGACGGCGTGGCCGGCCTGCGTCAGCCGGTGCGCCGCCACGAGGCCCGCGACGCCGGCTCCGATCACCGCGATCCTCACTTGTCGAGGTTCGTCTTGTCGCGCACGACGTACAGCGGCCGGTGCTTGACCTCGTCGTAGATGCGGCCCACGTACTCGCCGATGATCCCGACGCAGATCAGCTGGATGCCGCCGAGCAGGAGGATGATCACGATCGCCGAGGGCACGCCGCGGTCGTAGATGTTCGTGTAGCGCGCGACGACCGTCAGCGGGATGGCGAGGAAGGCGAGCGCCGAGAACGCGAAGCCGAGCAGGGTCGCGAACTGGAGCGGGCGGTGCGAGAAGCTCGTGATCGCGTCGAAGGAGAAGCGCACCATCCGGCCCAGCGAGTACTTCGTCCGGCCGGCCGTGCGCGCCTCGCGCTCGAACGTCACCGCCGTCTGGGTGTAGCCGACCCAGACGGTCATCCCGCGCAGGAAGCGGTTGCGCTCCGGCATCGCGAGCAGCGCGTCGAGCGGGCGGCGGTCCATGAGCCGGAAGTCGCCCGAGTCGGGTGTGAGGTCGATGTCGGCGAGGCTGCCGAAGAGCCGGTAGAACCAGCTCGCGGTCGTGCGCTTGAAGGCGGTCTCCCCCCGGCGCTCGCTGCGCACCGCGTACACGACGTCGGCGCCGTCGCGCCAGCGGTCGAGCATCTCGGGGATGACCTCGGGCGGGTCCTGGAGGTCACCGTCGAGCATCACCACGACGTCGCCGGTCGCATGCTCGAGCGCCGCGGTCAGCGCCGCCTGGTGGCCGAAGCTGCGGGAGAGGGTCACGACCTTCACGCGCTCGTCCCTCGCGGCCAGGTCCGCCAGCCTGGCCCCGGTGCCGTCGCGGCTGCCGTCGTCGACGATCACGAGCTCGAAGCGGACGTCGTCGAGCGCGGCCGCCACGCGGGCATGGAAGGCCTCGACGGTGCCCTCCTCGTCGTGCATCGGTGCCGCGACGGTGACGAGTGTCGGCTCGCGCGCCATGGTCGTAATGTTCCCGGAGATGATCGAGGAGCGCGCTTTAGAGGCCGAGCTGCACGACGTGGGGTCGAAGCTGGCGCGCGCGATGCCGGTCACGCGCAACCCACTGAAGGCCTTCGACAACAAGGCGATGGACCTCGCCGCGCAGGACGCCGAGCTCAAGGCCGCGCTGTTCCGGTTCGTCGACGTCGTGCCGGCGTGCCGGTCGCTCGAGGACCTGGCGCGCCACCTCACCGGCTTCCTCGGCGAGGTCGAGAAGGGACCGGCGCCGATCGCCGTCGCGATGCGGATGGGCAACACGAAGACGGGCCGGGCGGCGCTGGGCGCGGCGTCGGCGGCGGGCGTGCGGCACATGGCGCACCGCTTCATCGTCGGCGAGGACCCGCGCGCGGCGCTCGGGGTGCTGCGCGATCTCTGGAAGGACGGCGTCGCGACCTCCGTCGACCTGCTCGGCGAGGCGACGGTGACGGCGGCCGAGGCGCAGCGCTACGCCGACCGCTGCGCCGGCGCGCTCGACACGCTCGCCGAGGCCACGCGCCGGTGGCCCGAGCGGCCGGCGCTGGAGCGCGACTCGGCCGGGACGCTCCCGCGCGCGAACCTCTCCGTGAAGGTGTCGGCGCTGACGCCGCTGCTGCGCCCGGACGCGCCGGAGCGCGGCAAGCGCGACGCCGCCGACCGCCTGCGGCCGCTGCTGCGCCGGGCGTCGGAGCTCGGCGCCCACCTGCACATCGACATGGAGTCGATGGACTCGCGCGACGCGGTGCTGGAGCTGGTGCTCGATCTGCTCAGCGAGGAGGAGTTCCGGCGCGGCCCGTCGGCCGGGATGGTCCTCCAGGCGTACCTGCGCGACTCGCCCGCCACCCTCGACACGATCCTCGACTGGCTGGGGCGCGTCGAGCGCGCGCATCCGCTCACCGTCCGGCTCGTGAAGGGCGCGTACTGGGACCACGAGATCGTCCAGGCGCGCCAGCACGGATGGGACATGCCGGTGTTCGACGTCAAGGCCGACTGCGACCTGAACTTCGAGGAGCTCACCCGCCGGCTCCTCGACGCGCGGCCCGCGGTGCGCGTCGCGATCGCGTCCCACAACCTGCGCTCGGTGAGCCACGCGATCGCCTACAGCCGGCTGTCGGGCGGCTCGGACGCGGACCTGGAGATGCAGGTGCTCCGGGGTCTCGGCGACCCTCTGCAGACCGCGATCGCCCGCCAGGGCCTGCGCGTGCGCACCTACTGCCCGGTCGGCGACCTCGTGGCGGGCATGGCGTACCTGGTCAGGCGGCTGCTCGAGAACACGTCGAACGACTCGTTCCTGGCCGAGCAGGCCAAGGGCGTCGCGCTGGACGACCTGCTGGCGCGGCCCGTGGCGTCGTCGCCGGCGTAGGAACGTCAACTGCGGCTGGGTAGGAAGGCGACACGTCGATCGCCGCGGTTGGCTTCGGGAGCGCGAACTATCCCGGATTAGCCTCGGTTTCCGCGGCTAATCCGCGATAGTTCGCCACCGGCTCGACCCTCACCCGCCCTACCCAGCCGCCGTTGACGTTCGCCGGCGTAAGGACATCAACTGCGGCATTGAAGGGAAGACGGAAGGGTGCGCGCGATCTCGGGGGTCGGGGCGTGCACAAAGGGACACGCGCCCACACCGGAATCTGGGCTTGTGCAGAAGTACACCCCCTACGGCACACAAACGGACACGCGCCGAAACATGCGTCGCACTTGTCCGGTTATCCACGCCCGCCGGCTCCCAGCCTCCTACCCAGCCGCCGTTGACGTTCGCCGGCGCCCCGCCTGGCGTTATCGTCACCGCCCCGTGAAGCCGTTCGACAACGAGCCGATCCTCGAACTGCGCCGCGCCCCCGTGCGGAACCAGCTCGCTGACGCGCTCAAGGCCCACGACGCCCGACCGGTGCTCAAGGTCCCGGTCTGGATCGGCGACGACACCCGCGAGGGCTCGGACATCGTCTCGACCGACCCCGGCAACCCGGACCATGTCGTCGCCGAGGCGGCCGCCGCGACGCCCGCGGACGTCGACGCCGCCCTGAGCGCCGCCCGCCGCTGGGACGTCTCCGCGGAGACGCGTGCGGGCGTCCTCCAGAAGGCCGCGCAGTGGCTGCGCGACCGGCGTCTGGAGGTCGCCGCGCTCGAGGTCCGTGAGTGCGCGAAGCCGTGGCCCGAGGCCGACGCCGACGTCTGCGAGGCGATCGACTTCCTCGAGTACTACGCCCGCGGGGCCATCGACCTCGCCCAGGGCGCGCCGCTGCTCCAGCCGCCGGGCGAGCGCAACGAGCTGCGCTGGGACGCCCGCGGGATCGTGGCCGTGATCTCGCCCTGGAACTTCCCGGTCGCGATCGCCTGCGGGATGGCGGCCGCCGGCCTCGCCACCGGCAACGCGGTGGTGCTCAAGCCGGCCGAGCAGTCGCCCGGCTGCGCGCTCCTGCTCGCGCGGGCGCTCAGAGAGTCGGGTGTGCCACCCAGCGCGTTCGCGCTCCTGCCCGGCGAGGGAGACGTCGGCGCCGCGCTGGTCAAGGACCCGCGCGTGCACACGATCGCGTTCACCGGCTCGAACAAGGTCGGGCTCGAGATCGTCCGCACGGCCGCCGAGGTGCCGCCGGGGCAGAAGCACCTCAAGCGGGTGATCGCCGAGATGGGCGGGAAGAACTGCGTGATCGTCGACTCCGACGCCGACCTCGACGAGGTCGTCCCGGCGCTCGTCGAGTCGGCCTTCACGTTCGCCGGCCAGAAGTGCTCGGCCGCCGCGCGCGTGCTCTGCCACGAGGCGGTCCACGATGCGCTCGTCGAGCGGCTCGCCGGGGCGGTCGAGGTGCTCGAGGTCGGCCAGGCCGATGACCTGGAGATCGACGTGCCTCCCGTGATCGAGGAGGACGCCCAGCAGCGCGTGGCCCGCTACGCCGCCGAGGCCGAGCGCAAGGGGCGGATCGCCGCTCGCGCCCGCTCCGTGCCCGACCACGCCGGCTGGTTCGCCGCCCCCACGCTCGCCACCGACCTCCCGTCCGACTCGCCCGTGCTCACCGAGGAGATCTTCGGGCCGCTCCTGGCCGTCGAGCGCGTCAGGGACGTCGACGAGGCGTGCGACCGCGTCGACGCCTCCCCGTTCGCCCTCACCGGCGGCCTCTTCGCCCGCAACCCCGACACCGTCGACCGCGTCGTCGAGCGCTCGCCCGTCGGCAACCTGTACGTCAACCGCGCGATCACCGGCGCGATGGTGGCCCGCCAGCCGTTCGGCGGCAACCGCCTCTCGGGAACCGGCACCAAGGCCGGCGGCCCGGGCTACCTGCTCCAGTTCGTCGAGCCGCGCGTGGTGACCGAGAACACCATGCGCCACGGCCTCGTCGTCTGAGGCATCGCCCAGGCCCGCCCATGAGGCGAGGGCGCAAACGCTCCTTGCGCGAGTACGGTGCGCCGAGATGGGTCTGACGTGGGTGCTCTTCAACCTCACCGGCACGCTGGTCGACCCGGCGGTGCTCGCGCAGCCGCTGGGCGATTCCGGGGCCGACGAGGAGCTGGTGCTGGCCGCGCTCGACGACACGGTGGCGATGGCGATGGCCGACGCCCTGACCGGCGAGACGACGCCGCTGACCACGCTGATGGAGGCGGCGCTCCGCCGCCGGCTGCGGCTGGTGGGAGCCGACGAGGAGCGGGCGGCGGACGCGCTCGAGCTGACCGGGACGATGCCCGCCTATCTCGAGGTGCCGGGAGCGCTCGAGTCGCTGCGCTCCCACGGCCTCAGGCTCGGCGTGCTGGCGCAGAGCTCGGTGGCGGCGACCGACGCGGTGCTGCGCTTCGCCGGCCTGCGCGATCGCTTCGAGCTCGTGCTCAGCGCGCAGGACGCCGGCGCGTACAGGCCGGACCCGCGGCCCTACCGGATGGCGGTGGAGCGCACCGGGGCGTCGACCGCCGAGACGTGCTTCGTCTCCACCTACTGGTGGGACGTGGCCGGCGCCAAGCGCAGCGGCCTACACACCGCGTGGGTCGCGCGGCGCGAGCGCTCGCTGCTCGACACGGTTCCCGCCCCCGACTACAGGGGGCGAGATCTCGCCGAGGTCGCCGACGCGATCGTCGACGGTCTCGCCGACTGATCGCGCACCTGTTCGAGGAACAGCTCGTGCAGGCGGGTCTCCCCCGCGATCTCAGGGTGGAAGGAGATCACCAACAGGTTCCCCTGGCGGACGGCCACGGGGTGGCCGTCGACCGCCGCGAGCACCTCGACGTCGTCGCCGCACACCTCGACCCACGGCGCGCGGATGAACACGGCCCGGACCGGCTTGCCGGGCACGCCGGGGATCCGCAGGTCGGCCTCGAAGGAGCGGATCTGGCGGCCGAAGGCGTTGCGGCGGCACTCGATGTCGATCACCCCGAGGTGCGCGCGGTCGAGCATGATCATCCCCGCGCAGGTGCCGAAGATCGGCGTGCCCGAGCGGGCCAGCTCGCGCAGCGGCTCCGCGAGCCCCTCGCGCTCGACCCCCAGCGTCATCGTCGTCGACTCGCCGCCCGGGATGACCAGCCCGTCGAGGCCCTCGAGGTCGGCCGGCACGCGCACTTCACGCACGTCGGCGCCGAGGTCGCGCAGCACCCGGCCGTGCGCCTCGAAGTCGCCCTGGAGTGCCAGGACGCCGACGAGAGGGCCGGCGCCCTGGGACATCACCAACCTCGGTTGGCGAGGAGCTGCTGCTCGTCGAGCTTGCGGGTCTCGAGCGACGTCATGGCGCCGCCCAGCCCCTCGGACGCGCGGGCGACGCGCGCCGGGTCGGCGAAATGGGTGGTGGCCTCGACGATCGCCGCCGCGCGCGTGGCCGGATCCTCGGACTTGAAGATGCCCGAGCCGACGAAGACGCCCTCGGCCCCGAGCTGCATCATCAGCGCCGCGTCGGCGGGCGTGGCGATGCCGCCCGCGCAGAAGAGCACGACCGGCAGCTTGCCGTCGCGCGCCACCTGGCGCACGAGGTCGAGCGGCGCCTGGTGCTCCTTGGCGGCCGTCGCCAGCTCGGCGTCGTCCATCACCGTCAGCTTCTTGAGGTCGCCCTTGATGCGCCGCATGTGGCGCACGGCCTCGACGATGTCGCCGGTGCCGGCCTCGCCCTTGGAGCGGATCATGGCCGCGCCCTCGGCGATCCGGCGCAGCGCCTCGCCCAGGTTGGTGGCGCCGCACACGAACGGCACCTTGAACGCCCACTTGTCGATGTGGTTGGCCTCGTCGGCCGGCGTCAGCACCTCGGACTCGTCGACGTAGTCGATCTCCAGCGCCTCCAGCACCTGGGCCTCGGCGAAGTGGCCGATGCGGGCCTTGGCCATCACCGGGATGGTCACGGCCTCCTGGATGCCGCGGACGAGCAGCGGGTCGGACATGCGGGCGACGCCACCGTCGCGCCGGATGTCGGCCGGCACGCGCTCGAGCGCCATCACCGCGGCGGCGCCCGAATCCTCGGCGATCTTGGCCTGCTCGGCGTCGACCACGTCCATGATCACGCCGCCCTTGAGCATCTCGGCCAGTCCGGCCTTGACCCGGAAAGTCGCCTCGTCGCGCATACGCAGGGCAGGATAGCCGTGCGCACGCAGGACGTTCGTCCAAAGCCCGGCGGTGCGGTGCGCCTAGTCGGTCAGCAGCTCGAGCTCGTTCGAGGGCGCGAACAGCCGCTCGCGCAGGCGGCGGCACTCGAGCTCTTCGACGCACTCGCGGCACGGCACGGCGCCCTGCTGCAAGGCGCCGCAGCGAGAGCACTGGTGGAGGTCGTCCGGCATCACTCGACGGTAGCGACCGCACCCCGCGGGCCGCCATGGACCTCCGGATAGGCTCGCCGTCGTGCGCGTGGCGACCGTGTTCGAGGAGCGCTACTGGTACCCCGACGAGGGCGGCCAGGTGTGGATCGCCGGCTACACGCCGGTCGACGCCGAGGGCCGCTACCTGGCCCGCGACGCGCCCGAGCTGGCGGCCCGCGGGTTGCGCGTGTGCGGCGTAGCAGGAGCGGCCCAGCACCATGCCGAGGCGCTCGCCTCCGACGCTGCGGCTCCCGGCGCGGCGCTCGAGCTCCGCCGCGACCCCGCCAACCCGCACGACGAGAACGCGATCGCGGTGCTGGCGGCCGGTGCGCAGGTCGGCTGGGTGCCGCGCGAGATCGCGGCCGAGCTGGCGGGCGACCTCGACGCCGGGCGGCCGTGGTCGGCGGTCGTGCTGCGCGAGCTGAGGCCGTCGCCGCGCGACCCGCGCAAGGGCATCACGATGCTCCTGGCACCAGATCTCGAGATCGACCTCGCAGTCTGAAGTAACATTTGTCACATGGCTGCCGACGACCTCATCGCGCCCGACGAGACCGCCTTCCGGCTCGAGCTGACCGCCGCCCAGCTGAAGATCACCCACTCTGCGCTGCGGTCGATGCTGGCCGACTTCGGTCACGACGAGCCGGACGTGCACCGGATCATCCGCGAGGTGCTCGCCAAGCTGCCCGACGACGCGAGCATCCGGGCGATCAACCTCCCAGGACGATGACATGTGCGGCTTACTCGCACTCGCAAGCTCGCGCGAGCGCCTTGATTACTTAAGCTTGAAGGCGCGGATGCGGTCGTCGTACTGGGCCGCGTCACGCGAGTAGACGCCGTAGGCGAGCGCCTGGATGAGCGACAGCAGGCCGGCGTGCGAGCGCACGAAGGCCGGTGAGTTCGACGAGTAGTAGAGCGTCCGCTCGGACAGCTTGGAGACCTCCGAGAGGGTCGCGTCGACGATCGCCAGCGTGGAGGCCTTGCGGTGGCGGGCGATCTTCATCGCGCGCACCACGAGCGGGTGCGGGCGGCCGGCCGAGAGGCCGATGACCAGCGTGCCCTCGTCGATCCGCCCGAGCCGCGAGAGCGCCTCCTGCGACGGCGACGCCGCGATCTCGGCGCGGATGTCGAGCAGCATCAGCAGGTGGCGCAGGTAGGAGGCGAAGAACGCCATCTGGTCGGTGCCGGCGATCAGGAGGCGGCTCGCGGTGGCGATCGCCTCGATCGCGCCGTCGACCTCCGAGCGCGAGACCTTGCGTGCCGTCTCCTCCACGTTCACGTGGTCGGCGGCCACCGCCTGCTCGAACGGAGTCTGGTCGAGCGAGAACAGCGGCGCGGCCTCGAAGCCGCTCGGCGCCGTGGTCCGGTGGTGGTACCGGTACTCGTCGCGCGCCGCCTCCTGGAGCTCGGGGAAGCCCTCGAAGCCCAGCGCCTGCGAGAAGCGCACGACGGTCGACGACGACGTGCTCGCGCGCCGCGCCAGCTCCTCGGCGGTGTGGAACGCGACCTCGTCGAGGTGGTCGACGACGTACTGCGCGACGTCCTTCTGCGAGCGCGAGAACTCGTCGAAGCGCGACGAGATGTACGCAGAGAGGGTCTGATGGCCGCGGGCGGCCGGGGGCATCGTGGCGGTCCTCGGCATGGCTCCGGGTCTTTCGACGGCGGCGTCATAACCTCCTGCCCCGGCTTATGGAGCGACTCCCCACGACGACTCGACGGCCTGGTGCTGCTCGCACCGGCGCTGTCCACGGCGACGAGCGCGGCTTCTTCGTGGAGACCTTCCGGGCCGACGCGTGGTCGGAGCACGGCGTCGCGACGGACTTCGTCCAGGACAACCACTCGCGCTCCCGCCGCGGGACGCTGCGCGGCATGCACTTCCAGACCACGCCGGGGCAGGGCAAGCTCGTACGCGTCGCCCGCGGCCGGGTGCTCGACGTGGTGGTCGACGTCCGGCGCGGCTCGCCCACGTTCGGCGAGTGGGAGGGCGTCGAGCTCGACGACGAGCGGGCGCTCCAGCTGTGGATCCCGGTCGGCTTCGCGCACGGCTTCTGCGTGCTCTCCGACGTCGCCGACTTCGTCTACAAGGTCACCAGCTACTACGACGGCGCGACCGAGTCGGGCTTCTCGTTCGCCGACCCGGACGTGGGCATCGAGTGGCCCGACATGGAGCTTGTCTACTCCGAGCGCGACCGCACGGCCCCCCGGCTCGCCGAGATCGCCGACTCGCTCCCGTTCTCCGTGTGAACGGCCGCTTCGCGCCGAGCCCGACGGGCACCCTCCATCTCGGGAACCTGCGCACGGCGCTGCTGGCGTGGCTCTTCGCGCGCTCGGCGGCGAGCGCCTTCCTCGTCCGGATGGAGGACCTCGACACGAGCCGCGTCCGGCCCGGCGTCGCCGAGCAGCAGCTCGCCGACCTGGCCGCCGTCGGGCTCGACTGGGACGGCGACGTGGCCTACCAGTCGGCCCGCCTGGAGCGCTACGCGGACGCGATCGAGCAGCTGCGCGCCGCCGGGCGGCTCTACGAGTGCTTCTGCACGCGGGCGGAGATCCGCGAGGCGGCGTCGGCTCCGCACGGCCCGTTGCCCGAGGGCCACTATCCCGGCACCTGCCTGCGCCTCACGGAGGCGGAGCGCGAGCAGCGGCGCGCCAGCCGCCCGCCGGCCCTGCGCGTGCGCGCCGAGAGCGCCGTCGTCGGCTTTACCGACCGCCTGCACGGCGACGTCGACGGCGTGGTCGACGACTTCGTGGTGCGCCGCAACGACGGCGCGATCGCCTACAACCTCGCGGTCGTCGTCGACGACGCCGCGCAGGACATCGCCGAGGTGGTGCGCGGCGACGACCTGCTCGACTCCACGCCGCGACAGCTCTTCCTCGCGCGGCTGCTCGGCCTGCCGGAGCCTTCGTACGCGCACGTGCCGCTCGTGCTCGGGCCGGACGGCGCGCGGCTGGCCAAGCGGCACGGCGACGTGACGCTACGCGAGGTGCCCGCCGACCGGGCACGGGAGTGGATGCTCCAGAGCCTGCGCCTGCCACGGGACCTGACCCCCGCGCAGTTCGATCCGGCGGCGCTCCCACGCTCCCCCACGCGGTTCACCGGAACGTAGACTCCCCGGTAGATGTTCGTCGGACGCGAACGGGAACGGGCACGGATCGACCGGTTGCTGGAAGGAGCGCGTCAGGGGGTGAGCGGTGCGCTGCTCCTCCACGGCGAGGCGGGCATCGGCAAGACCGCGCTCATGCGCTGGGCCATCGGCCAGGCGACCGGCATGCGGGTGCTGCGCGCCCGCGGGATCGAGACCGAGTCCGACATCCCGTTCGCCGGGCTCGCCGAGCTCGTGAGCCCGCTGCTCGACCGGCTCGACGCGATCCCCGAGGTGCAGGCCCGCGCGCTGCGCGGCGCCCTCGCCCTCGGGCCGGCCACGCCGCACGATCGCTTCACGGTGCCCGCCGGGCTGCTCAGCCTCCTCGGCGTCGCCGCCGAGGAGCAGCCGGTGCTGGCGGCCATCGACGACGCCCAGTGGCTCGACGAGCCGTCGCTGGAGGCGTTCCTGTTCGCGGGGCGGCGGCTGGAGGCGGAGGGGATCGCCATGCTCGGCTCCGTCCGCGACGGCACCACGGCCGCCGCGCTCGAGGTCCCCTGGCTCGAGCGGCTGCGGATCTCCCCGCTGGCCGACGACGAGGCGCGCGAGCTGCTGTCGGGAGCGCAGAGCGAGCGGCTGGCGCCGTCGGTCGCCGACCGGTTGGTGAGCACGGCCGCCGGCAACCCCCTCGCGCTGCTCGAGATCCCGCGCCAGCTCTCGGACGGCCAGCGGGCGGGCCGCGAGCCGCTCGAGGAGCCGCTTCGGCCGGGCACCGGGGTCGAGCGCGCCTTCCGCCGCGCGCTCGACGCGCTGGAGGGCGACGCCCGCCGCGCGCTGCTGGTCGCCGCCACCGCGCACACGGGACGGCTCGACGTGATCGAGCCGGCGCTACGGGAGGCGGGCCTCGCCGCGGCGGACCTGGCTCCGGCCGAGAACGCGCGCCTGATCGCCATCGCCGACGGCGAGGTCGACTTCCGCCACCCGCTCCTGCGCTCGACCGCCTACCACGCCACGAGCGCCGGCGAGCGGCGCGCCGCGCACGCCGCGCTGGCCGCGACCGCGCCGGAGGGCAGCCCGGAGCGCGCCTGGCACCTGGCCGCGTGCGCGGTGGCGCCGGACGAGGCGGTCGCCGCCGCGCTCGAGGCGGCGGCGCTCGACGCCCGCGGCCGCGGCGCCCACGCCACCGCGGCGCGCGACTTCGGCCGCGCCGCCCAGCTCACCCCCGACGACGAGCCGCGCGCCCGGCGGCTGCTCGAGGCGGCGGTCGACGCGACGCGCTCGGGCGAGCCCGACCGCGCCTTCGCGCTCCTCGGCGACGCGGCGCGCCTCGCCACCGACCCCCTGCTCGCCGCCGACGTGCAGCGCATGACCGGCCACGTCGAGATGCGTCGCGGGTCGCCGCTCGTCGCCTACGAGCTGCTGGTGGCGGAGGCCGAGCGCGTCCGCTCGCGGGACCCGCGGCGGGCGGCCGGGATGTTCCTCGAGGCCTCGGTCACGCACATGATGACCGGCGACATGCACGCGCTGATCGCCACCGCCGAGCGTGCGCGGGCGCTGGCCACCTCCGCCGACCCGGCGGTCGAGCTGCTGGCCACTGCGGTGATCGGCGAGGCGCACCTGGCGCTCGGCGACGTCGAGCAGGGTGACGCGCTGCTGAGCGTCTGCGAGCCGTATCTGCTGGAGGGCGATCCGCTGGCCATCGTCGAGGTCGTCGGCATGGCCGCCCACTCGTCGGTCTGGATCGAGAAGTTCGACCGCGCGCAGCGGATCTTCGAGCGACTGATCGCCGCCGCCCGCGACGCGAGCGCGGTCAGCGCGCTGATCTACCCGCTCGCCGCCCGCTCGCATCTCGACTTCCGGCTCGGCCGCTGGGCGACCGCGCGGGCGCAAGCCGCCGAGTCGGTCGAGCTGGCGCAGGACACGGGGCAGCAGGCGCTGCTCACGCACAGCCTCGCCGCGCTCGCGCACGTCGAGGCCGCGATGGGGCTCGCCGACGAGTGCCGGCGCCATGTGGCCGACGGGCTCGCGCTCGTCTCGCGCTTCCAGGCGGACGCCCTCGGCGCCTACCTGCACGGGGCCGTGGGATTGCTCGAGCTGGGGCTGGGCCGCGTGCAGGAGGCGATCGCGGCGCTCGAGGAGAGCCAGCGCATCGGCGACCGCCTCCAGATGCAGCCGTCGCTGGTGATGTCGGCGCCCGACCTCGCCGAGGCCTACGCGCGCACCGGGCGCCGGGACGACGCGCTGGCGGCGCTCGAGGCGTTCGAGGCGGCGGGCCGGCGCTCGGGCTCGCGCTGGGCCGAGGCCGCCGCCGGCCGGCTCCGGGGACTGCTCGGGCCCGACGCCGAGGTGCGGCCGCGGTTCGAGGCCGCGCTCGCGGTGCACGACGGCCTTGCCGATGCCGTTCGAACGCGCCCGCACGCTGCTCTGCTTCGGTGAGCGCCTGCGCCGCGCCCGCCAGCGGGCCGAGGCCCGCGAGCCGCTGAAGGATGCGCTGGCGACGTTCGAGCGGCTCGGCGCCCGCGGGTGGGCCGAGCGCGCGCGCACCGAGCTGCGCGCCACCGGCGAACAGCAGGCACCACGGGCCGAGACATCGGCCGAGCAGCTCACCCCGCACGAGCTGCAGATCGCCGTGCTGGTCGCCCAGGGCATGACCAACCGCGAAGCGGCCGCGGCACTCTTCCTCTCACCGAAGACGATCGAGTACCACCTCGGCCAGATCTACCGCAAGCTCGACGTCCGCGGCCGGGCGCAGCTCGCGCGGCTGATGGCCATGGAGCTGCCGGAGGGCGAGCGGGATCCGTCGGTCTTGGCCGCAGCGATGGGCTGACGAACGGCAACTGCGCTGGGTAGGGAGGCGACGGGGTCGGCGTGGGTGGCGATTGCCTGAACTGCGTCGAGTTAGCCCCGGTTTCCGGGGCTAACTCGACAAGGTTCGGCGAACTATCCCCGATTACCGTCGGTTTCCGGGGGTAATCCGGGATAGTTCGCGCGGCGGCTGGCTCCCTAGCCTCCCTACCCAGCCGCAGTTGACGTTCGCCGGAGCTCAGTCAAGCTGCTCTTCGAGCCGCGCGACATGGTCCCGCGCCTCGTCGGCGGCCTCGCGGGCCGTTTCGAGCTCGGCGGTTGCCTCCTCGGACTGCTCGCGCGCCTCCTGGAGCCGCTCGTCGGCGCGGGCGGCGCCCTTCTCGGCGCGCTCGAGCTCGCGGTCGCGTGACCGGCGCTCGGCGCGCGCCTCGCGGAGCTCCGCCTCGAGCCTCTGCCGCGCCTCCTGCTCGGCGGCCTCCCGCGCCTCGCGCTCCTTGCGCTCGCGCTCCTCGCGCTGCTGGTCGCGCTTCGCTGGAGCCGAGGCCGCCGCCGCCTTCTTGGCGCGGGGCTTGGGCGCCTTTGGCTCGTCGCCGCCCTCGCCGCCCCCGAACAGGCCCCAGGCGCCGCCGCCCGTGACGTCCTCCACGAGGCGTCCGTCGTCCAGGGCCTGGCGGACGTCGTCGTCGGACGCCGCCGCGTGCAGCGTGGTGCGGAGTCGCTCGAGCGTGGCGGCGGTCGGGCGGCGGCCGCCCGGCTTGAGGTCGCCCGCGGCCTCGACGAGCGCGTCGACGGCCGCCCGCTCAGCGGCGCCGGCCTCGCGCAGCGCGGCCGCGCCGCGGCCCGCCACGGCGGCATCCTGCGCGTCGCGCAGGCGCTCGCCGGCCGCGAGCAGGTCGTCGACCAGGCCCCGCTGCTCGCGGGCGAGCGTGTTCGCCGCCCACGCCGCCTGCGACGGCTTGGGGAGCTTCGCGACCACCGCCGCGGTGTCCCGGTCCTTGGCCTTGCGCAGCTCGCGCGCCGCCGCGTCGCGCTCGCGCGTGAACTCCTCGAGCGGCAGCCCGTAGAGCCGGCCCGCGAGCTCGTCGACCGGCTCAGCCACCGGGTCCATGGGCCGTGATCAGCGGCCCGTCCGCCACCTGCCACGCGCGCGTCATCGCGGCCGAGTTGAACGTGGCGGCCACCTCGCCGTGGGCGCTGACGGCGATCAGCCCGCCGTCCTCGCCCCAGCGTCCGAGCCCTTCGATGGCCCGGGCGCACGCGTCCTGCAGCTCCAGGCCGCCGTGGCGCAGCAGCGCGTCCACCTCGTGGGCGAGCGCCGAGCGGATGATCGACTCCCCGTGCCCGGTGCACGAGACGGCGACCGTGTCGTCGTCGGCCCAGGTGCCGGCCCCCACCAGCGGGGAGTCCCCGACGCGCCCGAGCCGCTGCCCGGAGACACCGCCCGTAGACGTCGCGGCGGCCAGCCGGCCGTCGGCGTCGCGCGCGACCGCGCCGACCGTGCCGCGGGCGCCGGCCGAGCCCGCCATCGTGAGCGCCAGCCGCTCGCGCTCGGTGACGAACCAGGTCTCGGACTCGAACTGGAGCCCGGCGGTGGCCGCGAACTCGGTCGCCGGCGTGCCGACGAGCAGCACGTGGCGACCCTCCTCGAGCACCGCGCGCGCCGCCCGGATCGGGTTGCGGACCCCCCGCACCGCGGCGACCGCGCCGGCCCGCCGCGTGGTCCCCTCCATCATCGACGCGTCCAGCTCGACGCGTCCGTACTCGGTCAGCGCCGCGCCGCGCCCCGCGTTGAACTCGGCGTCGTCCTCCAGCACCACGATCGCCGCCTCCACCGCGTCGATCGCCGCGCCACCGGCCGCCAGCACGGCGTGGCCGGCCGCCACGGCGGCCGCCGCGCCCGCGCGCATGCGCTCCTCCCGATCCGGGTCGCGCGTGAGCCCGCCCGCTCCGCCGTGCACCACGATCGCGATCTCATCCATCGGGTCGGCAGAGTAATCGCCCTCTCCGCTGCGTGCCATGGCGGTGCGCTTCGCTCAGCCCGTGGTCTGAGGCGCCGGGCCGCAGAGCGCCCACGCCTCCCACCCGGGTGCGACCGCGAGCTTGCGGAAGCCCTCGGCCGCGGGATCCCCGACCGGCTCGATGGGGCCGGGGTAGTGCGGCCGCCAGCGCAGGATCACGGCGGGCGGCTCGGGTCGGAAGTCGAGGCCCAGCATCGGCAGGTCCAGATCCCAGGCGACGAGTGGGCGCATGTCCGGCGCCGTGCGTACCCGCGCGCAGCCCACCAGCGCGTCGCGCCCGCCGGCCCGCTCGATCAGCGTGGGCAGCGCAGCCCGCCGGTCGGCCCGCACGTCCAGCTCCGACGCCTGGTCGCGCAGGTCTCCCGCGGTGACGAGCGCGACGGCGAGGACGAGCGCCGTCGCGACGGGGACGGCCGCGCGGCGTGCCACCTGCGCGGCACCGACGCCGGCCAGCACGCAGCCGAGCGAGACGGCTGCCACGAGGTAGCGCGGGTTGCCGGCGTAGCCGGCCTGAGCCATGACGGCGACGATCGCGACCCAGACGAGCGCCGCGCCGGCCAGCACCCGGGCGATGCGTGGCCCCACCACGGCGCCGGCGAGCGCCAGCGCGGCCCGCGAGCGCCCGGCGAGATGGGCCACCACCGCCCAGAGGACGGCGGCGGCGAGCAGCCCCTCCGAGTTCCCGAGGATCGTGTTGTGGAACCACCAGGGGCTGAGGGCCATCACCGCCGCGGCCGCCGCGCCGGCGGTGCGCCCGGCCAGCCGGCTCGCAAGCGCGGCGGCGCCCACGAGCGCGAGCAGGCCGCCGGTGCGGGCGAGCACCATCCACAGCGCGGGGGCCGCGTCGCCGGTGACCGCGAGCGGCGTGGTGACGAGCACCGGCAGCGGCTTCCAGGAGGGCCCGGAGCGCGTGTCGAGCGCCAGGTCCAGCGCGTCCCGGCCCCACACGACCCAGGCCTGGGCGTCGTAGGCCAGCGACCACGGGATCAGGAGCGAGAGCGCGGAGACGGCGATCGCGGCGCCGACCACCGCCGCCGCGCGGGACAAGTCCGTCAGGCGACCGCGCTGACGATCAGCACGAGCGCGACGAGCAGGGCGGCGACGACCGCGATCGCCGCCGCGCGCACGAGCCACAGGTTGACCGGCGAGCGGTGCCCGTCCGGGACCCGGTGCGCCGCTGCGGCGCGGGCGGCATCCGCGCGATGGTGGGCCGCCGCGCGGGCGACCTCGGTGCGCCGGGCGGCGGCGAGCCGGCCCGCCGGCGTCGCCGCGGCGGGGCCGTTCAGGTGCGGGGCGCTGTCGCCGCCGGTCGTCGCCGCGGCGGTCGATGCCTCACGCCGGTGCTGCGCCGTCTCGGCCTGCACGGCGTCGAGCTCCCGGCGCAGGTGCCTGGCCGCCGCGCGCTCGTGCTCGAGCTCGCGCGCGATCCGCTCGTACATGCGCTTCGCGGCGACGTCGGCCTCCCCGCCGTCGTCGCCTTCGTCGGGCGCCGGCCGGGCGGCGAGCTCCTCGCGCAGCCGCGCGGTCTCCTCCCGCTCGGTCGTCAGCGTCCGCTCGGTCTCCTCGCGGGCCGCGCGCAGCTCCGCCCGTAGGCGCTCGGTCTCCTCCGCCTCCGCCGCGATCGCCTTCTGCGCCTCCTCGCGGGCGGTGGCGAGGCTGTCACGCACGTCGGTCGCGCTCGCCCGCTCGGCCGCGAGCCGCTGCTCCGCGGTCTCGCGCGCCTGCTCGGTCTCCGCCCGCGCGCTCGCGGCCTCCTCGCGCGCCGCCGCGGTCTCCTCGCGCGCGGCGGCGACCTCCCGCTCGCGCTCGGCCAGCTCGGCGGTCGCGCGCTCGAGCGCGGACTCCGCCTCCGCCAGCTTGCCCGCGAGCTGCTCGCGGCCGCGTTCGGCGGCCTTCAGCCGGTCGTAGAGGTCGGCCTGCTCGGCGTCCAGCCGCTCGTGCTCGGCCCGCAGCGGCGTCAGCTCGGCCTTCAGGCGCTCGACCTCCGCGTGCAGCTCCAGCTCGGCGGCCCGGCGGTCCTCCCGCGGCGGCCCCGGCTCGGCCGGCGTGGGGCTGGGCCGGCGGCGACGCGGGCGCGGCAGCTCGGCGACGAGGCGGCGGCCGACCTCGAGCTCGGCGCCCGTGACCGCCTCCGGGTCGCCGTCGTAGGCGAACGCCGCGCGCCACTCGCCCGTGCTCGACGGCGTGAACTGCCCGCCGGGGAGCGCGGTCACCCGCCGGCGGAGATCGCCCGCCTCGACGGTCAGGACGGGGCGGCCGAGCCGCCGGCCCTCGAGCCCGCTCCAGCGCCCGACCACCTCCAGCCGCCCCGGGGCGGTGAAGCTGAAGCGCTCGAGCTCGAAGCCGACTTCGCGCACGTCGGTCATCGCTTCTCGGTGGGGTCCTCGTCTGCCTTCACGGCCACGGTGTCCGTCGTGTCCTGGCGGTGGTCGACCACTGGTACGCGCTCGCGGACGTCGCGGTCCTCGACCGACAGGGAGAACGAGATGCGACCGAAGGTGAGCAGGGCGCCCAGGCTCATCACGAGCACCGCCCCGAACGCGACCCACACGCCGGCCTCGAGCTCCTCGCCGCTCGCGGCGGGCGGCGGATCGATCACCTCGGCGACCACGAGGATCACCGCGGCGCCGACCACCGGCAGCAGCCAGCGGCGCTCCAGGTACCCGAGGTCCGGCAGCAGCAGCCCGGCCGCGACCGTGAGCGCCGCGGCGGCGAGCACCGCGAGCAGCACCTCGACCACCTCGAAGGCCTCCCAGGCCGTCAGCGTGCCGTACCACTCGAGGAAGAGGCTTACGAGCAGGAGCGCCGCGCCGAGGGCGACGAGCAGCGGCCCGACTTCAAATCTCCTCGTCATGCACCTTCACGTTATCCGCCGGGGTGGCGGTTCCTTCTCTAGGGCGGCGTGGGGCGAGCGACCGTCTCGAGCGGGTCGCTGCGCTGGCGCAACGCGTTGTAGGCCGACGCACGGACCACGACCTCGCCCTCGACGGCCGCCTCGAGCGGCACGTCGACGGTGCCTTGCGGGCCGTCGATCTCCTCCGGGGATGTGGCCAGCAACTGGGCCTCGCGGTCCGGCCGGTGGAGGGTGACCAGCAGCCGCGAGGCGCGCCGCTGAGGCGCCGGGTCGAGCCGGTAGTCGACGAACACGCGGTCGCCCTCGCGCCGCGCCTCGATCGCCAGCAGCTTCGGGTACGTCGCGGCTCCGGCCGCCCGCACGACCCGGCGCGCCTGCCGGAGGGGCGTCGCGGCCCGGGCGCGCAGGTGCCACGCGGTCGGGTGGTCCCACTTCTGGGTCTGCTGCCCGGGGCTCGCGGGGCTGCGCCCGCCGAAGCGACCGGCCAGAGGGCCGCGGAGGAAGCGGCTGCCGACGCCGGTCGAGCTCCCCCAGCGCCCGGTCCAGTCCTCCCAGGCGCCGAACGGCTCCACCTGCGGCAGGACGGGCGGCAGCGAGTCGTCCGGGTTGTCGACCCCGACTACGTACGGGTGCGCGCCGGGCTCGAAGTAGCACGCGTGGGAGAGCGGCGCCACGTAGACGATCGGGTGGTCGCCCTGGCGCCTCAGCTTGTCCCAGCTGCGCGCCTCGCCTCCCTCGTGCTGGGAGAAGGTCGCGACCTCCGGGTCGCCGCCGTCCGACAGCCCGATCTGGATGACCTCCCAGTCGCCCTCGTGCTTGCCGAGGCCGAGCAGCTGCTTCGGGTTGTAGTACGACCACATCCAGTACTGGAGCCAGACGCGGCCGGCGTCCTCCTTCACGCGGCCGTAGACCCGCTCGCGGTAGGCGGCGTCGCCCTGGAAGCGGCGGGAGGCGGCGAGGATGTCGCCCACCTCGTCGAGCCGGTCGCCGTCCTCGACGTCGTAGGTGCTCAGCAGGGCGAGCGACAGCCCGGCGCCGGCGCGCGCGACGATCGCCCCCTTGCTGCGCCGCAGGAGGTTCTCGTCGTAGTCCGTGATCGAGGCCGCGGACATCGCCCGGTAGCCCTCCTGCGGGTCGTACACGAGGGCGGGCCGGTGGCGCTCGAGGCGGGGGTCGATCGGGCTCATGCGCGCGTGAGGGTCTCCGCCGAGCGCCACAGGTGCTCGCGCAGCACTTCGGGTCCGTCGGACTCGAGCCCGCGCACGAGCGCGGCGTGGTCCTCGGCCAGCTCGCGGGCGGCGACGTGCGGCCGCAGCGCGAGCAGGAACAGGTGCATCTCGCCGCTGAGCGACTCGTGGGCGGCGGTGATCCGCGGGCTGCCGCCGGCGGCCACGATGGCGGCGTGGAGCGCGGTGTGAGCCGCGTTGACCTCGCTCCACGGCGGATCGTCGCCGGCGCAGGCGGCCTCCAGACGCGCCAGCGCCTCGTGGACCTCGGGCGGGAGCCGCCCGCCGCCGCGCTCGAGCGCCAGATGGGCGGCTTCGAGCTCGAGTGCCGCGCGCAGCTCGTACAGCCAGCGCAGCTCGTCGGCGCTCAGCTCGACCACGTGCGCGCCGCGATGCGGCTCGATCCGCACGAGGCCTTCGGCGGCCAGCTGGCGCAGCGCGGCCCGCAGCGAGTGGCGCGCCACGCCGTAGGTCTCGCACAGCTCCCGCTCGCGCAGCCACGCGCCGGGAGGAAGCTCGCCGTCGAGGATCTGCTGCCGCAGCGCCTGCGCCAGCGCGTCGACCGTCGAGGTCCGGTGGAGTGGTCGCGTAGCGCTCACTGCCCGATCATGCCTGCACTGGGCGCAGTGACGCAAGCGCCGGCAGCCGCGGTGCGGCGAGCGCCAGCAGGCCGGCCAGCACGAAGCCGCCGCCCGTCGCGGACAGCGCGGTGACCGGCTCGGCGAGAACGACGGCGCCGAGCACCCCGGCGGTGAGCGGCTCGGCGAGCGTCAGCGTCGCGGTCTCCGACGCGCTCAGCCGCCGCAGCCCACGGGCGAACAGCACGTACGCCAGGGCGGTCGGGATCACGCCGAGGAAGATCGCCAGGGCGACCCCGTCGGCGTGCAGCAGCCAGCCGGGCTCGCTCGCCGCCAGGACGGGCATCAGAGTCAGCGCGCCGAGCCCGAAGGCGGCCGCCATCACCGTCTCGGGCGCGTGGCCGGCGGCGAGCAGGCGCTTGGCCGCGAGCGTGTACGTCGCGTAGGCCCCGCCGGCCGTGACGGCGAGCGCGACGCCGAGGAGCGAGACGCTCGCACCGCCGCCCGCGAGCGCGAGCAGCGCGACGCCGGCGCAGGCGAGCGCCGTCGCGACGCTCCAGCGGGCGCTCGGACGCCGGCGGTCGAGCACCCACTCGAAGAGCCCGGCGAGCGTCGGTGCCGAGCCGAGCGCCACGATCGTCCCGACGGCCACGCCGGTGTCCGCCACGGCGGCGAAGAACGCGAGCTGGTAGACCGCGACCCCGCCCACGGCCGCGAGCAGCGGGCCGCGCGCCCATGGGCGGGAGCGGAACCCGCTGCCGCGGAGCAGCACCACCGCGACCAGCAGCGTTCCGCCGACGAGGATCCGGGCGGCGCCCACGCCGACCGGCTGGGTGCCTGACGGACCGAGCGCCTGGGCGGTGCCGGTGGTGGCGAAGCAGAGGGCGGCGAGGAGGACCTGGGTGCGAGCGACGAGCATGGTCGAGGATTGTTCCACAATTCCACCACCTCTGTCAATGGCGGCCGACCGTCAGACTGCCGCGCCATGGATCTCGGCCTCGCGGGCACTGGCATCCTCGTCACCGGCGCGTCGGGCGGCATCGGCGCCGCCACCGCGCGGCTGCTGGCCGCCGAGGGCGCGCGCGTCGGCGTGCACTATCACTCGAACGCGGCCGCCGCCGAGACGCTGGCCGCCGAGATCGGCGGGGTCGCGCTGCGAGCCGACCTGCGCGACGAGGCGGATGCCGACGCGCTCGTGCCGGCCGCGGTCGCCGCGCTGGGGCGGCTCGACGCCTGCGTGGCGAACGCCGGCGTCTGGCCGTCGGAGGACGTGCCGGTCGCCGAGATGCCGCTCGAGCGCTGGCGGGCGACGCTGGACGGCAACCTCACCGCCACGTTCCTCACCGCCCGCGCCTACTGCCGCCACGTGGCCGCCACGGGCGCCGGCTCGCTGGTCCTCGTCGCCTCGACGGCCGGCGTCTTCGGCGAGGCGGGACACGCCGACTATGCCGCCGCGAAGGCGGCGATCGCCCACGGGCTGGCCCTCTCGCTCAAGAACGAGGTCGTGCGCGACGCACCGCTCGCGCGCGTGAACGTCGTCGCGCCCGGCTGGACGGTGTCGCCGATGACGGCCGCCGACCTCACCGAGGAGACGGTGGCCGAGGTGACGGCGACGATGGCCCTGCGAAAGGTCGCGTCGACCGACGACATCGCGCGCACGATCGCCTTCCTCTGCTCGCCGCTCGCCTCCGGGCACGTGAGCGGCCAGGTGGTGACCGTGGCCGGCGGCATGGAAGGCCGCCTGCTGCACCCGTGACACCATCAACCGCGTGCTGCTCAGCGAGCTCGTCGAGGCGTCGGCCGCCGTGCGCGCCACCTCGTCCCGCAACGCCAAGGTGCAGGCGCTCGCGGCGGTGCTGCGGGGCGTCTCCCCCGCCGAGACGCCGGCCGCCGTCGCCTGGCTGTCGGGTGAGCTGACCCAGCGGCAGATCGGCGTCGGCTGGGCCGCGCTCCGCGACCTGCCGGCGCCGGCCGCGGAGCCGGCGCTCGACATCGCGGAGGTCGAGAGCGCGTTCACGCGCATCGGCGAGCTGTCCGGGCCCGGCTCGCAGGCGCACGCGGCGCGAGGCGGTCCGCGACCTGCTCTCCCGCGCCACCGAGGCCGAGCAGCGCTTCCTCGTCGCGCTGCTGCTCGGCGACCTCGGGCAGGGCGCGCTGGCCGGCGTGATGGTCGACGCCGTGGCGAAGGCGGCCGACGTGCCGCGGACCGACGTGCGGCGGGCGCTGATGCTGCGCGGCGACCTCGGCGCGGTGGCGGCGGTGGCCCTGACCGACGGGACGGCCGGCCTCGGGCGGATCACGCTCGAGCTGCTGCGCCCCGTGCAGCCGATGCTGGCGGCGCCGGGCGACGACCTCGACTCGGCGCTCGAGCGCATCAGCCCGGCGGCCGTCGAGTACAAGCTCGACGGCGTCCGCGTGCAGGTCCACCGCCGCGGCGACGAGGTGCGGGTGTTCACGCGCACGCTCGACGAGGTCACCGCCCGCGTGCCGGAGATCGTCCGCGCGGCCCTCGCCGTGCCGGCGCAGGCGGTGGTCCTCGACGGCGAGGCGATCGCGCTGCGCGCCGACGGGCGGCCCGAGCCGTTCCAGGTCACGGCCAGCCGCTTCGGCACCCGGACGCCGGGTGCCGCGACGCCGCTCACGGCGCTGTTCTTCGACGTCCTCCACGCCGACGGCGAGGACCTGATCGACCGGCCCGGCGCGGAGCGCTTCGCCGCGCTCGCCGAGCTCGTCCCGGACGAGGGACGGGTCCCGCGGGCCGTCGCGACCGACGCCGGGGCGGCGGGCGCGATGCTCGACGACGCGCTGGCACGCGGGCACGAAGGAGTGCTCGTGAAGTCGCTCGAGGCGCCCTACGCGGCCGGCCGCCGCGGTGCCGGCTGGCTGAAGGTCAAGCCTCGCCACACGCTCGACCTGGTGATCCTCGCCGCCGAGTGGGGCCACGGCCGGCGCCGCGGTTGGCTCAGCAACCTGCACCTCGGCGCGCGCGACCCCGCCGGCCCGGGCCACGTGATGCTCGGCAAGACGTTCAAGGGCCTCACGGACCGGATGCTCGAGTGGCAGACCGCACGGCTGCTCGAGCTGGAGGTCGCGCGCGAGGGCCACGTCGTCCACGTGCGCCCGGAGCTCGTCGTGGAGATCGCGTTCGACGGCGTGCAGGCGAGCAGCCGGTACCCGGGCGGCGTCGCGCTGCGCTTCGCGCGCGTGCTCCGGCACCGCCCGGAGAAGCCGGCGTCCGAGGCCGACACGCTCGACGCGGTCCTCGCCGTCCGCGGGTAAGCTTCGCGCCATGCTCGTCGCGCTGAGCGATGCCTGGACCTTCTCCCTCGGCCTCATCTTCATCTTCGGCGTGCTCTTCCCCGCGCTCCTCACCGGCCTGATCGTCTTCGCCGTGGCCCAGGCGCTCGGCGAGCGGCAGGCGAACGAGGCGCGCCGCCACCGGCGGTAGTCGGTCGTCCGCCGGCGAACGTCAAAGGCGGCTGGGTAGGGAGGCTGGGAGCCGGCGCGGGTGGCGATCGCCCCAACTATCGTCGAGTTTAGCCCCGGTTTCCGCGGCTAACTCGGGCATAGTTCGGCGAACTATCCCGAGTTAGCCGCGGAAACCGCGGCTAATCGGGGATAGTTCGCGCGGCGGCTGGCTCCCTAGCCTCCCTACCCAGCCGGTGTTGACGTTGGCCCGCGCCTAGAACACGCCGGTCAGCAACAGCACGGCAGCGCCGAGCAGGGCGACGACCATCGCGAGCGCGATCATGCGCACGATCCAGAGCGCGCCGCCGGAGGACGGCTCCGCGATCCGGCTCTGGGTGAACGGCGAGACGCGCACCGTGGGGCGCGCGGGCTCGGGCTCCACACGCGCGGCTGGCTCACGCTCCGGGCGCCTGGACAGCTCGCGCTCGAGCCGCTTGCGGTCCGAGCGGGCGGCGACGAGCTCGGCCTCGACCCGCTCGCGACCGGCGCGGGCCGCGGCGAGCTCGGCCACGAGCTGCTCGCGGTCCGCCCAGGCGCCGGCGAGCTCGGCCTCGAGCCGCTGCCGCTCGGCGCGGACGTTCATCAGCTCCTCGCTGTCACGCGGGGCCTCCTCCTTCGCCGGGACGTCGACCTCGGCGAGCACGTCGTGCTCGACGGTCGCGCCCAGCAGCCGCTCGCGCTCGGCCTCCGCGCGCTCGAGCCGCTCCCGCAGCTCATCGCCCTCGGCCATCGCGACCGCGAGCCGCTCCCGCGCCTCGTCGCGCTGGCGCTCCGCCAGTGCGAGCCGCTCCCGTGCCGCGTCGCGCTGGCGGCGGGCTTCCGCCTGGTCGGCGTCGAGCGACGCGTAGCTCGTGCGGGCTGCGGTCAGCTGCCGGTTCGCGAGCGAGAGCGCGGCCTCCGTCTCACGAGCGCGCTCGAGCGCCCGGTCGGCGGACTCCTGGGCGCGCTCGCGCTGGCGGTACTCGTCGTTGACGAGCCGTTCGCCGTCGGCGCCCGCGCGCTCGGCCACCTCGACGGCGCGGTCGCGCTCGGCGTGGGCGGCCTCGACGGCCTGCACCGCGCGGTCGCGCTCGGCGCGCAGCTGCTCGAGCTCGCCGGCCGCGGTGCTCGCGGTGTCGAGCTTGGCCTGGAGCGCGCGGCGCTCGCGCGTGGCGGCGGACAGCTCCTCGCGGGCCCGCTCGAGCTCGGACGGCTGCCGCGCGCGGGCCGGGGCGCTGGGCGGCGCCTTGCGACCGGGCAGCGGAAGCTGGACGACCAGCTCCCGGCCCACCTCGAGCTCGGCGCGCTCGGCGTCGAGCGCGCCGCCGTCCCAGGCGAACGCCGCCAGCCAGGGATCGCCGTCGTCGGCGGCCCACGGCTTGTGGTCGAGCACGGCCACCAGCCGGCGGCGCGTGTCGCCCCGGTGGAGCCACAGCACCGGGCGCACGAAGCGCCGCCCGCGCAGCCCGCGCCAGTGTCCGGCGACCTCGATCCGATCGCCCGCGGGGCCGAAGCGCTCGACTACGAAAGACGGGTCGGTGACCGCCATATCCGTGAGCGTGGCTCCCAAAGTCCCTGCAGGCTACCGCCCTCGACGAATTACCGGGTTTGAGCAGAACAACACTCGGTCACTACTGACAGCATGTCTCCGTTGCTGAGCCTGCGCGCCCCCGTGACCGTCACGGCGCGGATGCTGGCCGCGTGCGCGGTGACGGCGGGCCTCGCGGCCATCGTCGCGTTCAGCGCCGGGAGCCACTCCGAGCCGTCCGCGGTCGTGCCGGCGACGCTGGCCGCGGGCAGCGTGTGCGCGGCGCTCGTCGCCCATCTGCTGCACGCCTCCGCCCGCACCGTCGGCGACCACCGCCTGCTCTGGATGGCCGCCGGGGTCACCGTCGCGCTGGCGGGTCTCGTCGCGAGCCTGCTCGGGCAGCCCACGATCTTCCCCGGCGGCGGGCCGGTCGAGCAGGGCGCCGACGCGGCGGCCGCCCGCTACGCGATCTGGCATATGGCCCTCCTCGTCGCCGGAGCCCTCGCGCTCGCCGGGGTGCGAGCCCGGCCGCGCAGCCTGATCGCCTTCGCCGCGGCCGGGATCGCGCTGCTGGTCCTCTCCCCCACGCCGTTCGGCGACCGCACCGTGATCGCCCTCCTGGCCGCCGGGCAGCTGGTTGTCGCCGCCGCCTGGTGGCGGCGCGCCGACGGCGCGCCCACCTGGGGCGAGGTCTGCGTCATCGCGCTCATCGCCCTCTCGGCGCTCGACGCCGGCTCCTTCCTGCTCGCCTCCGACCCGTACGCCGGCGCCTGGTGGGCGAGCCTCACCCTGCTCGCCGCGCAGTTCGCCGTGCCCGCCGTCGGCCTCGTGATCGGCTTCGTCGCGGTCTCCGACCGGCTGCGCGACCTCCAGGACGAGCTCGGCCGCGGCCTCGAGGCCGAGCGCGCGCGAGCCCGCCGCGAGGACGAGATCGCCGGGCTCGATCGCCGCCACCGGGCGCAGGCCCGCGAGCGGATCGCCCGGCTCGTCGACGGCCACGGTCTCGACATCGCGCTGCAGCCGATCGTCGCGCTCGACAGCGGCGGGGTGGTCGGCGCCGAGGCGCTCGCCCGCTTCACCGGCGAGGACGGCACGCAGCTCCCGACCGAGGAGACGTTCGTCGACGCCCACGCGCTCGACCTCGGCATCGAGCTCGAGCTGGCGGTCGTCGAGCTGGCGCTGAGCCGTCACGACCGGCTGCCCGCGGACCTCTATCTCGCCTGCAACGTCTCCCCCGCCGTGCTCACGCGTCCCGAGCTCGCGGCGCTGTTCGCCGACCACGACCGCCCGCTCGTGGTCGAGCTGACCGAGCACGACCCCGTCGAGGACTACGCCGAGCTCGACGCGGCGCTCACCCGGCTGCGCCACGACGGCGCCCGCGTGGCGGTCGACGACGTCGGCTCCGGCTTCGCCTCCTTCCGCCACGTCACGCGCGTGCGCCCCGAGATCCTCAAGCTCGACCGCACGCTGGTGTGCGGCATCGACGAGGACCCGGTGCGCCAGTCGCTGGCGTCCGCGATCGTCGCGTTCGCGCGCGACATCGGCGCCACGGTCGTCTCCGAGGGGATCGAGTCCGAGGAGGAGCTCACCTGCCTGGTCGACCTCTCGGTCGGCTGCGGCCAGGGCTTCCTGCTCGGCCGTCCGGAGCCCGGTCTAGTCGAGTCGAGCGTGGCCCAGCTCGCCGCCCGCTGAGCGATACTCCTCCCCATGATCGTCGACTGCGCCGTGTACGAGGACGGCTGCCGCTGCGCGGGCGATCTGCCGCTCGCCGAGGCCGGCGAGGCGGCCCAGCGCGACGGCTCGTTCGTGTGGATCGGCGTCTTCGAGCCGTCCGAGGAGGAGTTCGACGCCGTCGCGCGCGAGTTCGACCTCCACGAGCTGGCCGTCGAGGACGCGGTCAACGCCCATCAGCGGCCCAAGCTCGAGGTCTACGGCGACACCGTGTTCGTCGTCCTCAAGACGGTCCGCTACGTCGAGGAGCGCCACGACGTCGAGACCGGCGAGATCCTGCTGTTCGTCAACCGCGACTTCGTGGTCTCCGTTCGGCACGGCGAGAGCAAGCTGCATGACGTGCGGCTCCAGATCGAGCAGCGGCCCGATCTCCTGCGCTGCGGGGCGGGAGCCGTCCTGTACGCGGTCGTCGACCGCGTCGTGGACGACTACGAGCCGGTCGTCCAGGCCGTGGAGGCCGATATCCAGGAGGTCGAGCACGACGTCTTCGCGCCGAACCGCAGCAACCCGGCCGAGCGCATCTACACGCTCGAGCGAGAGGTGCTGGACCTCCATCGGGCGGTCACCCCGCTCACGCCGGCGATCGACAAGCTCGCCCGCGGCCACTACGACCTGATCGCCCCCGAGCTGCGGACCTACTTCCGCGACGTGCACGACCACATCCTGCGCGTCAACGGCCGAATCGATGCCTTCCGGGACCTGCTCTCGAGCGCCCTCCAGGCCAACCTCACGCAGGCGGCCGTGCGCCAGAACGACGACATGCGCAAGATCTCGGCCTGGGTGGCGATCCTCGCCGTCCCGACCGGCGTGGCGGCCATCTACGGCATGAACTTCAACCACATGCCCGAGCTGCAGTGGACCTACGGCTATCCGCTCGTGCTCGTCGTGACCGCGCTCCTCTGCGTGATGCTCTACTGGCGCTTCCGTCGCTCGGGATGGCTCTGACCCACTCGAGCGCCTCGCCTTGATCCTCGTCGACGAGCTGCGGGCCTACCCGCACACCCGGCTCCCGTTCAAGCACTGGAGCCACATGGTCAGCGACGACAGCTTCGAGGAGCTGCACGCCTTCGCCGAGCGGCTCGGGATCCCCCGCCACCGCTTCCAGGGCGATCACTACGACCTGCCCGCGTTCGTGCGGGAGCAGGCGGTGGAGCTGGGAGCGGTGGAGGTGACGGTGCGGGAGCTGACGGTGCGGATGGCCGGGCCGCGCGGGGATCGCGTACGGGCGCGGCGGCAGCGCCGGTCAGCGCCCCATGCGTCCTAGGCCGGCCATGGCCAGCGCGCCGAGGACGGTCAGCATCCCGACCAGGGCCGCGACACCCGGCAGCGTGTGGGCGAGGCTCGGCTCGATCCCTGCGACGGTCGCCTGCCGCGCCATCTCGAGCACGTGGGTGACCGGGTTCAGGTGGGCAACATCGGCCAGCCACCCCCGCAGCAGGACCTCCGGCGTGTAGGCGGTCGAGAGGAATACCGCCAGGAACACGCCCTGCTGCATCAGCGGCCCGGCCTGCTGGGTGCGGAAGATGACCGCCAGGAAGATGCCCCACAGGGCGGCGACCGCGCAGAACCCCGCCGCGGCGACGTAGAGCGCGATCAGCCCCGGCACGCCGCCGGTAAGCTCCGCCCCCACGGCCAGGCCGACCACCAGCACCACCGTCGCCGGCACCAGCGAACGGGTCACGGCGCCCAGGATCGGGCCGATGACGAGCAGCGGCCGCGGCACGGGCGCCACCAGCAGGCGGTCGAACCAGCCCTGCTCGATGTCGCGCGCCAGGTTGGAGCCGGTGGCGGCGCCCGCGAACCCGGCGCCCTGGAGGCAGGACAGCGGCACGATCCAGGACAGGTAGGAGTCGGTCGGGAAGCCGTCGAGCCCGACGAGGCGCTGGAACTGGCCGGAGATGCCGAGCATGAAGACGAGCGGCGCCACGGTGGCGGGCAGCAGCGCGCCGCGCACGCGCAGCACCTCGTTGAGCGACCGCCGCCAGAGCGTGAGGGCGACCGCCGTCATGTCCGCCGGAGGCGCTCCTTGAGCGCCACCGTCGCCAGCCCCGTGGTCGCGAGCGCCAATCCGAGGGCGGCCGCGTAGCCGATCACCGGGTCGCCGAGGTCGGCGTCCCCGGCCAGCAGCCCGCGCACGCCCTCGACCACGTAGGTGAGCGGGTTGAAGGCCGAGACGTCCTCGAGGACCGGGGCCAGCAACTCGCGCGGGAAGAAGGCCGGCGCCGTGAAGAGCAGCACGAACATGAACGGGAACAGGCTCTGGAGCAGTGACAGCGAGCCGGTCCGCAGCGCGATCGCCGACGACACGCCGCCCATGCCGACCGCGGTGATGCCGGCCAGCCCCACGGTCGCCACCGCGCCCCACACGCCGCCCGGGTAGCGCGCCCCGAACAGCAGCGCCACCACAAGGAAGAAGCTCGACTGCAGGAGCCCGAGCACGAGCGTGCCCCACAGCCGGCCGAGGACCAGGCTCGTGCGATGCACCGGCGCGGCCAGCAGGCGGTCGAAGAACCCGAACTCGATGTCCGACGCGAGCGCGATGCCCGCGGTGAGCCCGGCGAGGATCGTGCCCTGCACGATCGTGCCGGGGACCACGAACGTCAGGTACGACGCGACGTCGGGGAACCCGCGCAGCCCCTGGGCGGCGCTCGTGCCGCTGGCGATCACCGCGAGCAGCATCAGCGGGAGCACGAACGTCGGCATCAGCAGCTGGGCGCGCCGGAACTGCACACTGGTGGCCCGGCGCCCGAGGGCGGCGACGACCCGCCACTCGCGCTCGATGCTCATGCCGCGGCGGCGCCCTCGACGTGGGACCCGGTGACGGCCATGAACACGTCGTCGAGCGTCGGCGTCTCGACCTCGACGGACTCGACCGCCACCGACGCCTCGTCGAGCGCCCGGATGATCGGCGCGATCGCCCCCTTGCCGGCGGCCGTGCGCACCGCCACGCGCGCGGGAGCGTTGGGAGCCGGCGGATCCACCTCACCAAGGCCGGCCAGCGCCGCCCGCGCGCGCTCCGCGCTCGCCGGGTCGGCGACCTCGACGTGCACGGTCGGCTGGCCCACGCGCGCCTTCAGCGACTCCGGGGTGCCTTCGGCCACCAGCGAGCCGCGGGCGATGATCCCGACGCGGCCGGCGAGCTGCTCGGCCTCCTCGAGGTACTGCGTGGTCAGGAACACGGTCGTGCCCTCGGCGTGCAGCGCGCGCACCTCGCGCCACAGCGCCACGCGGCTCGTGGGGTCGAGGCCGGTGGTGGGCTCGTCGAGGAACAGCACCTCCGGGCGGTGCACGAGCGCGAGCGCGAGGTCCAGGCGCCGCCGCATGCCGCCGGAGTAGCCGCCGACGCGGCGGTCGCCGGCCTCGGTGAGCCCGACCCGGCCGAGCAGGGACACCGCCCGCTCGCGCGCCTCCTTGCCGCGCAGCCCGTGCAGCGCGCCCTGCATGCGCAGCAGCTCGCGCCCGGTCATCAGCGGGATCGATGGCCGCCTCCTGGAGCGCGACCCCGATCGCTCGCCGCACGGCGTCGCCGTCGCGCACCACGTCGTGCCCCGCGACGAGCGCGGTGCCGGCCGTCGGCCGCAGGAGCGTGGTGAGGATGCGCACCACGGTCGTCTTGCCGGCGCCGTTGGGCCCGAGGAAGCCGTAGATCTCGCCTTCGGCCACCTCGAGGTCGAGCCCGTCGACGGCCCGGATGCCGCCTTTGAACTCGCGCACGAGGCCGCGCACCGCGACCGCGGGGGCGCCGCTGACAGACCCGCTGGTCAGGGTTCCCGCGACCCGTTGTCGTCGGCGGGCTCGCCGCTGCCGCCGTCGGCGTCGGCGAGGCGCCCGTGCAGGCGATCGCGCAGCTCGTCCGGCTCCAGATCGCTCTCCGGCCGGCGGTTGCGAGCGACGACGGCGCCGGTCGCGGCCACGCCGGCGACCCCGGCCACACCGATCAGCTTCCAGGGGATGCGCATCGATTGCGTAGGTTACGGCCCGTGAGCGCACCGACGCCCCTCCCTCTCGCCGACGCGGTGGCAACCGCGGCTACCGGCGACCTGTGGCTGTTCCGCGGCCGGTCGCTGGCCGACCGCGCGATCCAGACGGTCACCAACAGCCCCGTCAACCACGTCGGCATGGCGGTCGTGCTCGACGACCTCCCTCCCCTGCTCTGGCACGCCGAGCTCGGCCGCTCGCTGCCCGACGTCTGGACCGGCGAGCGCCAGCGCGGCGTGCAGCTGCACAAGCTCGCCGACGCCGTCCGCGTGTGGGACACCAAGTACAACCAGCGGGCCTTCCTGCGCCAGCTCCAGGGCACGCTCGAGCGCCGCCACGAGGACGAGCTGATGAAGGTCATCGCCCGCTACGACGGCCGCCCGTTCCCGACCACGCCGAGCCTCATGCGCTCGTGGGCGACCGGGCGCGTCCGCCGCCGGGCCGCCTCGAACGAGGCGGTCTACTGCGCCGAGCTGGTGGCCACCACCTACCAGGCCATGGGCCTGCTCCCGGACAAGCGCCCGGCGAGCTGGTACGACCCCGGACGGTTCTGGAGCGGCGACCGGATCGAGCTCGTCGAGCCGTTCGAGCTCGGCGCGGAGATCGCCATCGGCTACTGACCGACCGCCGGGCTATGGTCGGCGGTGATGCGATGGACCGCGCTGCTCGCCGTGCTGGCGCTCGCCGGGTGCGCGGACCTCGAGCCCGCCACGGGCGACCGGATCGAGGGCCGGATCACCGACGTGGTCGACGGCGACACGATCAAGGTGCAGGCCGGCGTCCGCCGGTACACCGTGCGGCTGATCGGCATCGACACGCCGGAGACCCACCATCCGGCGCGGCCGGTGGAGTGCGGCGGCAAGCGGGCCACCGCCGCGCTCGAGGGGTTCGCCGGCCGGCCGGTGACGCTGCGCACCGATCCCACCCAGGACACGTACGACCGCTACGACCGCCTGCTGGCCTACGCGTCGTCGGAGGGCGAGTCGCTCCAGGAGCACCAGCTCCGGCGCGGCTGGGCGCGCGTGTACGTCTACGACGGGCGGCCGTTCGCCCGGCTCGGCGCCTTCCGGGCCGCCGAGCAACGCGCGCGGGCGGCCGGACGCGGGATCTGGAGCC
Source organism: uncultured Solirubrobacteraceae bacterium (assembly GCA_963730535.1). Lineage (GTDB taxonomy): Bacteria > Actinomycetota > Thermoleophilia > Solirubrobacterales > Solirubrobacteraceae > DASSUW01. The sequence goes on along the minus strand of CAVSRU010000005.1, from coordinate 101,196 downwards.
TGTGCCGGTGAGCGCTCAGCCGCGCCGCGCGGCGCTCTTGCAGGCGGCGTAGGTGCGCGACGCCTTGTAGGTCTTGCGGTCGGAGGCCTTGACGACGACCGCGATCGTGGTGCGCTTCGGCAGCTTGCGCAGCGTGACCGCGGCCCGGGCCTTGGAGCCCTTCACCTTCGTCTTGCGGTTCACCGCCACGCTCGCCGAGAGCACGCGCCCGCCGTTCGGGGCACGCAGCTTGAAGCGCAGCGTGCCGGCGCTCACGCAGGTCCCGGCCCTCGGCAGCCCGAGCAGGTCGGCGAGCGCCCTCGCGGGGCCGGGTGCGACCGGGGTGGGCGTCGTGGGAGCAGGCGCCGGCGTGACCGGAGCCGGCGTCGGCGTCGGCGTGGGCGCCGCCGGAACCGCCGTCGCGCCCCACTCGAGCCCGAGGCTGAGCACGGATCCCTGGAAGCGGTTGTCGTCGCCCGGGGGCGTCGCGAACGTCGCGTCGATCCGATAGTCGCGCGCTCCCCCAGCCGCGACCCTTCCGGCCGCGACCTGGGTGAAGCCGGCCGGCGGGCCGGCGTAGAGCGTCACGGGCTGGGCGGGGGCCGTCACGTCGACGATGCTGAGCTGGAGCGCGTCCGAGACCCTGCCGCCGCCCGCCCCTGCCGTGTCGCTCAGCGCCCCCGCCCGCAGCACGAGGTCGCCCGCCAGCGTGCCGTCGTTCCCGATCCGCACGGTGCCGCTGACCTGCTCGCCCGGCTGGAGCGTCTCGGCGCCGAGCACGGCGGTCCCCTCGCGGGAGTTGACGATGTGCACGGCGCCCGCCGCCGCCGCGACGCGCACCGCCGCGAGGTCGTCGCGCTCCTCTCGGGGAGCCGCGAACGCGAGCCCGAGAGCCGACAGGGCCATGGCCAGCGATCCGAAGAAGGGCAGCAGCGCGCGCATCAGAAGTCGGCGTCCGCCGTGCCACCCTCGGTGACCAGGGTGGTCGTGCTCGCCTTGCCGTACATGTCCTGCGCCGAGGCCGAGGGGCGCCAGGTGAGCGCGCCCGTCCCGGTCGCCGTCGCGAGCGAGGCCGCGCCCGACACAACGGTGCCGAACGTGACGGTGATCGTGTTGCCGGTGCGGACCATCGTGCCGTTGAGGACCACGGCCCCGGTGACGTAGTTGCGCGCCAGCGTGAGGTCGGTCGCCGAGAGCACCAGGTTGAGCCGCGTCGTGCCGGCGGCGTCCCGGAAGTCCATGCGGTCGTTGTTGGCGCTGTTCGTGAGGTAGACGCGCATCGCCGTCGCGGTGCCGTTCCAGCCGGCGAGCACCGTGGCCGGGGCGATCGGCTCGCTGTACGTGAGCGAGATCGTGTCGCCGGCGTCGGTCCGGCCCGCGATGGCGCCGCCGGAGGTCGTCTGCACGTCGACGCCGAAGGGCGCGACGTTCTCGACCCAGCGCGAGGCCACCACGGACGCCGCCGTGCGAGCGGCGTTGTCGGTGGCGAGGGCCCGCAGGTCGTAGCTCGCGTCGGCCACCCCGGTCGTGGGGAACGAGCAGGTGTAGGGCGCGGAGTTGTCGGTGCAGATGTTCGTCCACGTGCCCGCGCCCGCCGGGGAGCGCTGGAAGGCAACGGACGCGATCCCGCCGCCGTCCGACGCGGTGGCGTTGAGCGTCACGGCGCCGGTCAGCGGCGTGCCCGGATCGGTCAGAGACACGGTAGGCACGACGTTGTCGACGCGCTTGTTGGTCTGCGTCGTCGCGGCGGTCTGGTTGCCGGCAACGTCGGTGCCGACCGCGCGCAGCTCGTAGACGCCGTCTGCCACACCGGTCGTCGCCCACGCGCAGGAGTAGTTGGACGGCGCGGTGACCGTCGTGTCGGTGCACGCGTCGAGCCACGGCGTGGTGCCCGTCAGCCGGTACTGCGCGGTCCAGGACTGGATCCCCGACGCCGCGTCGGTCGCGGTGCCGCTGAGCGTCACCGAGCCCTGGAGCGAGGCGCCCGGGTTGACGAGGGTCGCGGCCGACGGCACCGTCCGGTCGATCCTGATCGTCGTCGCCGCGCTCGTGGTGATGTTGCCGGCGTTGTCCTCGACGATCGCCTGGAGGTCGTAGAGCCCCTCGGCGAGGGCCGTCGTGTCGAAGCCGGTGCACTCGAACGGCGCCGCCGTGTCGACCGCGCACAGGTTCGCCCACACCCCGACCGGTGACGTCCGGATCTGGATGGTCGCCTGCTTGACGCCGGTGCCCGCACCGTCGCCGGCGGTGACGGGAACCGTGACGGTGCCGGTGACGGCGGCGGGCATCGTGATCGAGGCCGACGGCGCCGTGTTGTCGACGGTCCGGGTGAGCACGGAGTCGCGGACGTTGCCGGCCAGGTCGGTGGACCGGGCGCGGAGCTCGTAGTCGCCGTCGGGCAGCGACGTGGTGTCGAGCGGGCACACGCGCGGCGACGTGGCCCCGGTGCAGAGGTCCGTCCACGACCCGCCGCCCGCCGGCCGGTAGGAGATGCCGAGCGAGGCGAGGCCGGCCAGCGGGTCGGCGCCCGTGGCGGTCAGGATCTCGAGGCCGGCGAGAATGCCGGGGTCGTTGAGCGCCGCCGACGGCAGCGCGTTGTCGATCACGCGCGCGGCGACGGTGGCGATCCGCTGGTAGCCGGCCTGGTCGACGGCGATCGCGCGCAGATCGCGCACGCCGTCGGCCACGCCGGCCGAGTCCCAGTTGCAGGCGTACGGTGCCGTGGCGTCCTCGCAGGCATCGGTCCACGTCGACGTGCCGGTGGGCGCGGACTGGAACCGGACGCGGTCGATGCCGCGCTCCGAGCTCGCGGTGGCCTGGAGGGTGACGTTCCCGTTGCGCGGGGAGCCGGGATCGTCCATCGAGACGGCGACGGTGTTGAAGTCGGCGGCCGCGGCGAAGCTGTTCCCCGGCGAGTGCGACGCGGGCACGAAGTCGGCGCCCGACGATGTCACACCGGCCCAGGCCACACCGGCGACGAGGCCCAGTGCGAGCAGGCCCTTCACGCCGCCGCCTTCGCGGTCCGGCGCTCGGCCTCGACGCCGAGCCGGCGCCACAGGCCGGCGAGGCTGAGCACGACGAGCAGCAGCGCCGGGAGGGTGACCACGGCGGTCCGCACGTCACGGTGCCCGAGGGCGGCGAGCGCATGGCCGGCGTAGGGGATCCCGTAGCGGACGCGGGCCTGGGTCGGCTGGCTCAGGCGGAACGTCCACGGGTCGGCGACCGGGTTGGCGTCGCCCTTGGTGCGGAACACCTGCCGGCCGGCGCCGTCACGGCCCATCCACGCGATGCGGTGGGTGATCAGGTGCTCGGGGCCGGCGCCCGCGGGGGGCTCGTACGTGATGACGTCGCCGACGCGGAGGTCAGCGACGGGAACCACCTCGGCGAGCACGAGCGACCCCTGGTCGTACGTGCCCGTCATGGAGCCGGAGACGATCGCATAGCGCTGCCAGCCCCAGAGGGCCGGTGCCAGCGCCGCCATCGCGGCCAACACCGCAATGGCAAGCGCCGCGCCGGACGCAAAGCGCCCGGCGCGACGGATCATCCCGTTCCCCATGGAGCGTGTCTCGCGGCGGTTAGGAGGCCGCGTTGAAGTCGAACTCGACGCTCGACGAGCCGCCCTGGTAGTCGTCGCCGGCGCTGCCGGCGAGCTGGACCGTGAACTCGTAGCGGTGCTTCTCGCCGGCGTCGTACGTGCCGAGCGCGTCGATCGCGTGCCCGCCCGTGCCCATCTGGGCGATCGTGCCGCTGGTGTACTTGACGACGTCGTCGCCGTCGCCGCAGGTGGGCGCGGTCGCGCCGACGAACTCGCCGCAGTCGACGACCGTGGCGTTGAGCTTGCCGGACAGCGGGTACGTGGCGTCGCTATCGACGGGGGCGGTGCGCGAGAGCGTGAAGGCGCCGCTGAGGGTGCCGTCGTTCTCGATGTCGACGGTGCCGGTGGCCGACGGGCCGCCGGGGCGGAGGTCGCTCGCCGACAGCACGGCGACGCCCTCCTTGGAGTTGACGATGCTCAGCGTGCCGGCGGCGAACGTGTTCGCCGGGTTCGCCGAGGCGGCGGTGAAGTCAGCGCCCGAGCCGACGACGGCGCCGGCGGCGAGGAGCAGGGTGAGAAGTGCGCCCAGCGCAAGCTTGGGCTGGCCAACGAGGACCTGCAGACGGTTCATGGGGAGACGGCTCCTGTGGGAGGATGGTGTGCCTATATGGGGCGCCTGGTCAGCACCCCTTGCCGGCAACCGAGCCATCTCGCGACCGCGAGACCTCTGGCTTTGCGTCCCCGCCTCACGACGGGTTTGCCTTGTTCAGCACCCCCGTTATCGGGTCCGGACCCCATTGTCTTGAGGTACTGGACGCATAGGCACCCTATGCTCCGAGCCATGTCCGACGGTGTCGTCATGACGGAAGCGGACCGCCGCTCGCTCGAGGGGGAGCTGCACCGCCTCGAAACCGAGGGCCGCGCGGAGATCGCCGACCGAATCCGGACAGCGCGGGAGTGGGGCGATCTCAAGGAGAACGCCGAGTACCACGACGCCAAGAACTCGCAGGCGATACTCGAGACGAAGATCCTGCGCTTGCGCGATCGGCTGCTGCGCGCGGAGGTCGTGGAGAGCCAGGCCGGCTCGGCCGTCGCGCGCTTCGGGAGCCACGTGCGGCTCCTGGACCGCGGATCGGGGCGCGACCTCGCCTACACGCTCGTGTCCGCCATCGACGCCGACGCCGCGCAGGGCCGGCTGTCGGTCGAATCCCCGGTGGGAAAGGCGCTACTCGGGGCCGCTGCGGGCCAGACCGTCCAGATCGCGACCCCTCGTGGGACCCGCGATCTCGAGGTCGTCGCGGTCGACTAACGGCCATGCGTGTTCGTTGACGGACATTGGTGCTTTAGCGGTTTAGGTTCGATACCGAAAACGAGGGCACTGGACGTCGAGGCTAGGCGGGAGGGTCCGGTGTCGCGGTGGGCTGGTCATGTAGTACCCACGCGCGATTCTCGATTTTGGGCTGAGAGACGGCGGCCCGACCCTCCCGCGCTAGCGAATCGTCCAAGCGCGAGAAAACGGTCCTACGAGGTCCGCCGGCGACGGCGGAACAGCTCGGTCCGCATCCGCTCGAGCGCCCTGCGGGCGAGCTCGGCGCTGTCCGGTGGCGCGCTGAACGTCACCTCGTGCGCACCGGTGGTTCCCCCGGGGCCGGTCTCGAGGAACGCGAGCTGGCCCAGGAGCCGCTCGCACGCCGCCCGCTCCTCGGGCTGCGTGCACTCGATCACCGCGGCGCGATAGCGCGCGAGCTCGCTCGCGCGCACCGTGAGTGACTGGGCCCCTGCCGCCATGGGGATGGTTGGTTACCGGTGGACCGGTGAACCAAACCATCCCCTCGAGCAGCTCGAACAGGCGCGGGCGGTCGACGAGGCCCGCCACCAGCCCAGGAGCCGGCGCGCTCGCCATCGGCCGGCCTCAGAGGACCACGCCGTACGCCTCCGTGAACGCCTCCGTGGCGTAGGCGTCCGAGGCGTAGGCGAAGCCCTTGTCCCCCCAGCCCGTCCCCCAGCTGTTGCGGACGATGAACACGCCGGCGCGGTAGCCGACCAGCGCGACGGCGTGCCCGCCGTCGGCGCTGTCGTCGTCGTAGACCTCGAGCTTGCCGGCGGTCTTCCGCGCGTTCATCCAGGTGTCGTCGACGTTGAGCCGGGTGAGGACCGGCCCCACCTCGGCGATCCAGCGCCGCCACGTCTTGACCGTGTTCCCGCGGAAACCGAGCGAGAGGTTGAGGTAGCTGCCGATCCGCAGCTCGGACGCGAGCGTGTAGAACGCCCCCACGTCGCCCGGGTAGAGGCCGCCGCCCGTGAACTTGAGAACGTCGTCCTTGACCGCCCCGTACTTGCGCGCGACGTCGAGCGAGGACTTGATGCTCGTCCCGGCCAGCTCGACGAACGTCGTCGGCCGGTCGACGAACGGGTCGACCTCCTTCGACGCCATCCACGCGAAGCGGACCGACAGGTGGTCGGCCTGCTTGAGCCGCCCGGCCTTGACGAAGTGCCACCGCAGGACCGAGTCGGCCGACGCCCAGCCGACGCACGAGCCCGTCGACTTCTGGTCGCCGACGTCCCACCACGTCTCGCGCAGGTCCTTGGTGTTCGGCACCGGCGCGGCCGGGCGGATCGTCCCCGCCTCGACCCCCGTCGTCTCCCCCGCCCAGTCACGCTCCCGGTTCGGGGATGGGATCACGTTGAGCACGCGTCGCCCGCGCACCCGCGTTCTGAAGGCGTCGTCGGTCACGGCGCGACTGTAGTCGAGTCGGCCGCGGCGGTAAATCCCGAATCAGCCGAAGGTGAAGACGTACGCGCGCACGCCCGGGTCGTGGAACGTGATCTCGAAGGTGTGCTGGCCGACGGCCCCCGGCTGGCGGACGAGCTGGTACATGCGCGGCTCGGAGACGCTGCCCTCGCCGGACTCGTCGACGTCGAGGCCGCGGGCGGCGCCTGGCGGCTGACCGTCGAGGCGCACGGAGAAGTGGACCGGCGTGCCCGAGGCGGGCGGCGCGAGGACCAGGTTGAGATCGCGCGCGTGGAGGCGATACGCGATCGCGCCGTCGGGCGCTTCGAGGACGGCGGCCTCCTCGCCGACCGACCAGTCGCCGGTGAGCGCCCACTGGTTGAGCGCGAGCCCGTCGGCGCGCCGGTCCGTGCGGCGCTCGCCGCGGGCATAGCCCACGTACGTCTCCGGGGACCTCAGCGCATCCCAGTCGGCGGCCTCGGCGAGACCGCCGGCGTCGACGCGGACGGTCTCCCCTTGCACGCCCAGCAGCTGCTGGATCGCTCGCTCGATCTCGTCGTAGGCGCCCTCGCCGAACTGGTGGAACCGGACACGCCCGTCGCCGTCGACGAGGTAGACGGCCGGCCAGTAGTGGTTGTCGAACGAGCGCCAGATGGTGAAGTCGTTGTCGATGACGACCGGGTAGCCGACGCCCAGCTCGCCTATCGCGCGGCGCACGTTGTCGAGGTCGTGCTCGAACCCGAACTCGGGCGCGTGCACGCCGACGACGGTGAGCCCCTGGTCGCGATACCGCTCGTGCCACGCGCTGACGTACGGCAGCGTGCGAATCCAGTTCACGCACGAGTAGGTCCAGAAGTCGACGAGGACGACGCCGCCACGCAGTCCCTCGGCCGTGAGCGGCTCGGAGTTGAGCCAGACGGGCGCTCCGTCGAGTGCCGAGAGCGGGCTGTGGATGTCGTGGGTCGAAGACGTCATGTCGAGACGATCTTCTCATCGCCGGCCCCGTCCCGTTAGCCTCGGCAGGTGGCGATGTCGACTGCTGATGTGGGCCCGCCCACCCCGCGGCTGCTCGGCCGGCGCAGCGAGTGCGAGGCGCTGGATCAGCTGGTAGCGAGCGTGCGCGCGGGTCCGAGCCGGGCGCTGGTGATGCGCGGAGAGGCCGGGGTCGGCAAGACGGCGCTGGTGGAGTACCTGGTGCGATCCGCGTCAGGGTGCACCGTTGCTCGGGCGGCGGGCGTCGAGTCGGAGATGGAGCTCGCGTTCGCCGGGTTGCATCAGCTCTGCGCCCCGTTCGTGGATCGCCTGGAGCGCCTTCCCGGCCCGCAGCGAGACGCGCTCGGCACCGCGTTCGGTGTGCGCGACGGCGATGTCCCGGATCGCTTCCTCGTGGGGCTCGCCGTCCTGAGCCTTGTCTCCGACGTGGCGGAGGAGCGGCCGCTGGTCTGCATCGTGGACGACGCGCAGTGGCTCGACGGGGCCTCGGCGCAGGCGCTCGCCTTCGTGGCGCGCCGGCTGGGGGCGGAGTCGGTCGGGTTGGTCTTCGCCGTGCGCGAGCCGGCCGGCGAGCGGCACCTCGAGGGACTCCCCGAGCTCCAGGTCGGTGGGCTGGACGACCGTGATGCGCGAGAGCTGCTGGAAGCCGCGGTCGCCGGTCCGCTCGACGAGCGCGTGCGCGATCGGATCGTGAGCGAGACGCGCGGCAACCCGCTGGCGCTGCTGGAGCTGCCCCGCGGCCGGTCACCGGCCGAGCTGGCGGGCGGGTTCGGGCTGGGCGACGGCCCGGCGCTGTCGGGCCGGATCGAGGAGAGCTTCCGCGAGCGGCTGGCGCCGCTGCCGCCGGCGACTCGCCTCCTCCTGCTCGTCGCAGCCGCCGAGCCCGTGGGCGATCCGCTGCTGGTGTGGCGTGCGGCCGCCGACCTCGGGATCGGGGGCGACGCGGCAGCCCCGGCGGCCGCCGCGGACCTCGTCGACTTCGGCGCGCAGGTGCGGTTCCGTCACCCGCTCGTGCGTTCGGCGGTCTACGGCGCGGCCACACCGGAGGAGCGCCAGCGCGTCCACCGGGCGCTCGCCGAGGCCACCGACGCGGACGTCGATCCCGATCGGCGGGCTTGGCACCGTGCCCACGCGACGGCAGGGCTCGACGAGGATGTCGCCGCCGACCTGGAGCGGTCCGCCGGGCGCGCGCGGGCACGAGGCGGTCTCGCGGCCGGGGCGGCCTTCCACGAGCGCGCCGTCGAGCTGACGCCAGATCCAAGTCGCCGGGCGCAGCGTGCACTGGTCGCGGCGCAGAGCAAGCATCAGGCCGGTGCGTCCGACGCCGCGTTGCGGCTGCTGGCGACGGCGCAGGCGGGCCCCCTGGACGAGCTCGAGCGAGCGCGGGGGCAGCTGCTGCACGCACAGATCACGTTCGCGACGACGCGCGGCCGTGATGCTCCCCCGCTGCTGCTCGCGGCCGCGAAGCGGCTGGAGCCGCTGGATGGGACGCTCGCGCACGAAACGTACCTCGACGCGTTCGCCGCGACGCTCTCCGCCGACCGCCTGGCGCGTGGCGAAGATGCCCGCGAGGTCGCGGAGGCGGTGCTCAGGGCCGAATGGGGGCCTTCCCCACGCCCGCAGCCGCGCGCCTGCTTTCTGCTGCTGGACGGGCTCGCCCTCCTCATGACCCAGGGCTACACCGCAGGGGCGCCCGCGCTGAAGGAGGCGCTGCGCGCATTCCGGGAGCAGCCCCTCACCGAGGAGGCCGAGCTGCGCTGGCTCTGGCTCGCGGCCCATATCGCCCGGGCCCTGGGTGACGACGCGGCGTGGGACGAGCTCACCGCGCGCCAGGTCGAGCTCGCCCGCCGGGCCGGCGCGCTCTCGCTGCTTCCCATCGCCTTGGACGACCAGATCCACGCCGATCTCTTCTGCGGCAGGCTCGCGCGGGCCATGTCACACGTCGCCGAGGCGGACGCCGTCGTGGTGGCGACGGGCAGCCACCACACCCTTCGCGGGCCCATCGCGCTGGCCATATGGCGCGGCCAGGAGGCCAAGGCGCTGGCGCTGATCGCGGCCTGCCGGCCGGACGTGCTGCGCCGCGGCGAGGGCTTCTGGCTCGCCTCCACCGACTGGGGCACCGCGGTCCTCTACAACGGCCTCGGTCGCTACGACGATGCGCTGTCCGCCGCCGAGCGGGCCGCCGAAGACCCGCACGGGCTCGGCACCCCGATGTGGTTGCTGTCCGACCTGATCGAGGCTGCCGTCCGCAGCGGCAAGGCCGAGCGCGCCGCCGGTCCGCTCGAGCGACTGACGGAGATCGCCGAGGCCAACGGCACCGACTGGGCGCTCGGGTTCCTCGCCCGCGGCCGGGCGCTGCTCGGCGAGGGAGAGGCCGCCGAGCGGCTCTACGACGAGGCGATCGAACGGCTCGGCCACACCCGCGTCCGCGTGGCGCTGGCCCGCACGCACCTGGTGTACGGCGAATGGTTGCGCCGCGAGAACCGCCGCGTCGACGCCCGCGAGCAGCTACGTGCGGCGTACGAGATGCTCGCGGACGTGGGCATGGCGGCGTTCGCCGAGCGCGCCCGCCGCGAGCTCCTGGCCACCGGCGAGACCGTGCGCAAGCGCACGGTCGAGACGCTCGACGACCTGACGCCGCAGGAAGGCCAGATCGCGGGCCTGGCAGCCGGCGGGCGCACGAACGCCGAGATCGGCGCCCAGCTGTTCCTCAGCCCGCGCACGGTCGAGTGGCACCTGCGCAAGGTGTTCGGAAAGCTGGGCATCGGCTCCCGCAGGGAGCTCCGCACGGCGCTCCCGGACGGCTTCGCGGCCGCCGTACCCGTCTAGCCTCAATCGGAAGGAGCGTGCTCCATGAAGCGGGTCCAGCGTTGGGCAGAGTGGGCGCCGGTAGCGGTCATCGGGGGCGCCATGCTCTGGTACGCCTTGTCGGATGGCGATCAGCGCGCGTCGGACTCGCTCTACGAGATGGCCGCGCAGATCATCCCGGTACTCATTCTCGCGCTCGCGCTGGAGACGCAGGTCAAGGATCGCTGGCGCCAGTGGCGTGGCGCTTTCCGGCTCCAGACGATCCTCGCGCTGCTCCTTGGCGAGCTGGCGGCAGTTCTGGCCGCTGCGCTCGGGCAAGTGACGGACGGCGAGTACCTCGTAGAACAAGTCCCAGGACCTCACCGACGTGCTGTCGTGGCTGACCGTCCTGGGGCTCGTCGTAGGGTTCGCCGCCGTGCTCTGGGCGGCACTCGGGCAGGAGGAATGGGCGATGCGAAAGCAAGTCACGGCAGGCTCTGCGGGAGGCTCCGTGTCCAGCGGTTCTGCAATGGGCCGGGGTGGATTCGAACCACCGCGCGACGGCTCATGAGGGCTGCAGTGCGCCGCCCTGTCATTGGTCGTGGGTCGGACATCCGCACGCGCACCATGCGAGTCTGTCGGCCGCTCGCCCGATGATGGGCGAGTGCCGCGCATCAGCACCTTCTACGGGATCGTCATCGCCATGTACTCACCGCGACCACGCGCCGCCGCATTTCCACGCAATCTACGGCGAGCACGAGGCCACGATCGTCATCGACAGCCTTGATCTTCTGAGCGGCTATCTCCCTACGCGAGCGCTGCGTCTCGTGCTCGAGTGGGCGAAGCTCCACGGCGACGAGCTTGCGGCCAACTGGCAGAAAGCCCGGGACCGCGAGCCCCTCGATACCATCGCCCCACTGGCATGACCACCCAGGCAACTCGCATCCGCATCGAAACCGTGGAGCCGCTTGACGGCTACCTGCTGCGGCTCGGATTCAGCGACGGGTCGACTCGCGTAGTCGACCTCGAGCCCGAGCTCTGGGGTCCCGTGTTCGAGCCGCTCCGCGATCTGGAGAACTTCCGCCAGGTCACCGTCGACGATCAGCTCGGGACGATCGTGTGGCCGAACGGGGCCGACATGGACCCCGATGTGCTCCGCGACGACCGGAACCCCGCGTAGATACCGACTGCTCGGCTGGGTGCCCGGCCAGCCCGATCGTCACTGCACCTGCGTTTTGCCATGGGCCGGGGTGGATTCGAACCACCGCGCGACGGATTATGAGTCCGCTGCTCTAACCCCTGAGCTACCGGCCCTCCGGGGGCAATCTACGCCGAGCTGGTCTGGAGCGGTTGACACTGCGTTCGAGCCGAGACTAGGGTCGTCCACGGAAAGCGACCAGGGAGGCGGCGTGGCTCATCACGGTTTCGAGAGCTATTGGGTCGAGGGCGAAGGCGAGCTTTCGGTGGCGGGCGAGGGCCGTGACGTATCGGAGGTCCCCGCCGTCGCCGCGGTGGCCGGCACCCCCGCCGCCGTCCCGCCGTTCCGGTTCTCGCGCATGGGACCGAAGGGCACCGGCAAGCAGCTCGGGGAGCCGAACCACCGCAGGATCGCCCGCGCGATGACCGCCGGTCGTGGCGGGTTCGGGAACGTCCCGGCCGGCTACACGTACGTCGGCCAGTTCACCGACCACGACCTCACGTTCGACCGCTCCACCGTGGCGCTCGGGAAGAACGTCCCGCTCGCGAAGCTGATCCAGGACCGGTCCCCCAGCCTCGACCTCGACTCGCTCTATGGCGCCGGGCCGGGCGACCCCGAGTCGGCCAAGTTCTACAGCGACGGCGTGCACCTGAAGATGGGCGAGACCGTGGCGCTCGGCCCGCCGCCGCTCCAGGCCCACCCCGGGTTCGACCTGCCGCGGGTCGGCGGCAGCGGCTCGAAGGCCAAGAAGCGCAAGGCGCTCATCCCGGACCCGCGCAACGACGAGAACCTGGCCGTCGCGCAGACCCATCTGGCGATGATCCGCTTCCACAACCGGGTGGTCGACAGCCTCCCGAACGCGATGCCCGACACGCAGAAGTTCGCCACCGCCCGCGACATCGTCACCCGGCACTACCAGTGGATGCTCAAGACCGACTACCTGCCGCGGATCGCCAGCCCAGCGGTCGTCAACAACGTCTTCAATCAAGGGCGCAAGGCGTTCGAGGTCGGGGCGGCGGCCGCTCAGGTGCCGACGATGCCGATCGAGTTCTCGGTGGCCGGCTTCCGGCTCGGCCACGCCATGGTGCGCGACGCCTACGACTGGAATGCGGCGTTCCCGAGCGGCGAGGGCACGCTGTTCTTCCTGTTCGAGTTCTCGGGCCTGAGCGGCACGATGTTCGACGACGTCCGCCTGCCGAGCAACTGGATCGCCGACTGGCGGCGGCTCTACGACTTCAAGAAGGAGCAGAACCGCAACGACCTCAAGCCCCCCGGCTCGGTCAACAAGGCGATGCGCATCGACACCACGCTGGCGCCCACGCTGCACACGCTGCCGGACGGGACCGTCGGGAGCAGCACGCCGCCGATCCAACACGACCTCGCGTTCCGCAACCTGCGCCGCGCGCGGATGGTCCGCCTCGCCACCGGCCAGCAGATGGCGACGTTCCTCAAGAGCAAGGGCGTCACGCTGACCAAGCTGACCCGCGCGCAGATCCGGGACGGCAAGAACGGCGCCAAGCTCGACGGGCTCACGCCCGGCCAGCGCGACGGGCTGCTGACCAACACCCCGTTGTGGTTCTACATCCTCCGCGAGGCCGAGCTCAACAACGGCAAGCTCAACGGCGTCGGGGCGCGGATCGTCGCCGAGACGTTCCACCGCGCGATGGAGGGCAGCAACTCGTCGATCGTCCGCGACCCCGCGTGGCGGCCGAGCCTCGGCCCGAACAACACCACGTTCCGGATGACCGACCTGCTGATGTTCGCGTTCGAGGGCAAGAAGAAGCTGCTCGCGCCCCTCGGCGACACGCTGCCGTTCGACGTCTAGGACGCCACGAGCCGGCGCAGCTCTTGCAGCGCCGGCTCGTCGAGCGCCTCGAAGCGCACCGCATAGGAGTCGTAGCCCGCCTGGCGCAGCACGCGGCCGCGGCCGGCGATGTTGGGCGGGACCTCGAACAGGAGCACCTCGTCCGTGGACAGCGGCCGGGAGGTGCAGACGCACATCCCGCCGGGCCCGAGGTCGACGGTGTGGCCGGAGATCGGCGACCCCGAGCGGCGGCGCAGCGTGCACTGGAGCTCGACCCTCGCCCGAGGTGCTGTGCGCTGCTCGGCCATGACTCCCTCAGTACCCGGTCAGGCGCCCGAGGCCACGCGCCTGGACAGATCGACATCCGGAGCGACGGCGAGCGTCACCAGCCCGCCGCGCCGCACGACCGCCGTCCCCGGGCGCCGCGCCGCCCAATCGCGCAGCGCCTTGGCGAACTCGGCCTCGTCGCGCCCGGTGTCCCACCGCCAGCGCATGACGAGGACGCTCGACGACCCCGACCGCCACAGCTCGTAGCGATCGCCGCCCCACCCCGCCGCGGCGTCTGTGGATCCGAGCAGCTCGCGCGTCTGGAGCTCGCCCCAGGTGCCGGCGCGGGCGCGCGACCAGCCGCCGCCCAGCACGGCTGCCGCCCGCAGGCGCACCCGGCGCGGCTCGTCGGCCGAGAAGTACGCGGGCGGGTGCAGGACCTGCTCGGTCGAGGCTGGCACCCGCAGGCGGAACGCGGTGTCGACCAGCGTCCAGTCCCCGCCGGCGCGCTGGAGCAGGTCGGCCACGAAGCGCTCGCCGCTCACGTACGCGAACAGCAGTTGCGCCTGCACGAACGGCGGCAGGTCGCCGGTGTCCTGGAACGCCGAGCCCAGGAGCCCGCCGATCGCCTCCTCGGTGCTGAAGTGCTCGCGGACGTACGCGGACATGAGCGAGGTGGCGCTCCCCTCGTAGAGGGCGGCGCGCGCGAGCTCGCGGTCGTCGGTCGCCGCCGGGTGGGTCGCGAGGCCGAAGCGCTGGTCCTCGAGCGCGTGGGTGAGCTCGTGGGCGAGCACCATCTCCTCCAGCACGCGCGTCCCGGTGCCGGCGCCCTCCACCACCCGCAGGCGCCCCTCCCGCGGGTCGTAGTAGCCCGCCACCCCTTCGCCGAACAGCGAGCGGCTGAGCTCGCGCAGGTCGTCGCCGGGCTCGAGGAGGCCGAGCAGGGTGTAGATCTCCTCGTCGGCCCGGCGTTTCGCGACCGGATAGCTGCGGTCGAGATCGGCGAGCCCCTCCCGCTGCGCCTCCCGGGGCCCGACCGTCACCGGCTCGGGCAGCCGGGTGAAGCGCAGCGAGCGCAGGGCCTCCACGCGGCGGGCGATCACGTCGACCGGCGCGGCGGCGGGGGCGGCCACGCCGTCCTCGCCGTCGGTCAGCGCCCACAGGCCCAGCAGCCCCGCGATGAGCGCGGCGATGATCGTCAGCGGGGTGCGCACTCCTGATTGGATAGCGGGTCACCCCACCGAAAGGACGCCAGCTCCATGCCAGACCGCGCCGCGCTCGTGACCGGAGCCTCCAGCGGCATCGGCCTCGCCATCGCCCGTGCGCTGGGCGAGGAGGGCCACGGCCTCACCGTCGCCGCCCGCCGGCCCGAGAAGCTCGCCGCGGCAGCCGAGGAGCTGCGCGCCGCCGGCCACGACGTCGAGGAGGTCGCCGCCGACCTGACCGAAGAGGACGAGATCCGGCGCGTCGTCGCCTCCCACCGCGACCGCTTCGGGCGCCTCGACGTGCTCGTCAACAGCGCCGGCGTCGGCTTCGGCGCGCCCGCCGACGGACACCAGACGAAGCGCGTGGACATGCAGATGGACCTCAACCTGCGGGCGATCGTCCTCTTCTACCGCGAGTGCGCCGACCTGCTGAAGGCGGCCGGGGCCGAGCACCGCAACGCGCTCGTCGTGAACCTCTCCTCCAACGCGGGCAAGGCCGGCCAGCCGTGGCTGTCGGTCTACTCGGCGACCAAGGCCGCGGTGATCGGCTACACGCAGGCCATGAACCGCGAGCTGGCCGGCGAGGGGGTCAAGTCGGTCGCGCTGTGCCCGGGCTTCGTCGACACGCCGATGAGCGACTTCATCAAGGAGCAGATCACTCCGGACGAGATGATCACCACCGAGGACGTCGCGCAATCGGTGCGCTTCCTGCTGCGCCTCTCCCCCAATTGCATCGTCCCGGAGATCGCGTTCGAGCGACCCGGTCAAATCCTGTAAAAGTTTGCGCAAGTCCACTGGCGCCTGAGCGTTGTGGCTGTCGGTACCGTGGACATCACGGTGGCAGTGCGTGTAACCGACATGGATGAAGACACCCTGCTGCAGGCTCGGCTCGACCGCACGGAGCGGGAGGCTCACGCGCGCCAGCAGCAGCTCGAGCGGTACGCCGCCGACCTGCGCGAGGTGTTCAAGCAGGAGCGCAGCCGTGCGCTCGAGCTCCGCCGCTCCTACAAGGCCACCGTGCAGGCGCTCTCGAACGCGGTCGAGGCCCGCGACGCCTACACCGGCAAGCACGCCGAGCGCGTCACGGCCTACGGGATCGCGCTCGCCGAGGCCGTCGGGCTCGACACGGTCGGCGCGCCGGGTCTGGAGTTCGGCTTCCTGCTCCACGACGTCGGCAAGCTCGCGGTGCCAGACGCGATCCTCTTCAAGCCCGAGAAGCTCAGCGAGGAGGAGTTCTCGCTTGTCGCCCAGCACCCCGTCGTCGGCTCGGAGATCCTGAGCGGCGTGGACTTCCTCGGCGAGGGCAAGCTCGTCGTGCGCCACCACCACGAGCGCTGGGACGGCGACGGCTACCCCGATCGCCTGGCCGGCGAGGCGATCCCGCTCCCGGCCCGCGTGTTCGCGGTCGCCGACGCGCTCGACGCGCTGACCAGCGACCGCCCCTACCGCCGCGCCACCCGCTTCTCCCGCGCGCGGGAGGAGATCCGCGCCCACTCCGGCTCGCAGTTCGACCCCGAGGTCATCGCCGCCTTCGACACGATCTCCGACTCGTCGCTGGCCAAGATCCGGGACGCGGTGGCATGAACCGGACGATCCTCATCGTCGACGACGACGCCGCGATCCGCCGCCTGATCGCCACCACGCTCGAGGACGTGTCCGGCTACCGCCTGGAGGAGGCCAGCAACGGCGCCGACGCGGTCGAGCAGGCCGTCGACTCCCGCCCCGAGATCGTCTTCCTCGACGTCGAGATGCCGCGGCTGAACGGGATCGAGGCATGCCGGCGGCTGCGCTCGGACCCCGCGACGGCCGGCGCCACCATCGTCATGCTCACCGGCGCGTCCGGCCCGCAGGCCGAGAGCGGCGCGATGGCGGCCGGCGCCGACCTCTTCCTCACCAAGCCCTTCTCGCCGCTGCACCTGCTCCGCCTAGTGGATCGGATCGGCGCGACCGGCTGATAGCGTCGCGCGGCCCGTGAAGCTCGGCCTGCACATCGGATACTGGGGGCTCGGCCTGACGGCGGAGGACCAGCTGGCGCTGGTCCAGGAGGCGGAGCGGCTCGGGTACGACTCGGTGTGGAGCGCGGAGGCCTACGGGTCGGACGCGGCGACGATCCTCGGCTGGCTCGCGCAGGCCACGACGAAGATCCGGCTCGGCTCGGCGATCTTCCAGATGCCCGGGCGCTCGGCGGCGATGACCGCGATGACGGCCGCGACCATCGACCAGCTCTCGGGCGGGCGGATGATCCTCGGGATCGGGTCCTCCGGCCCGCAGGTGGCCGAGGGGTGGCACGGCCAGCGCTTCGGCCGCCAGCTCCAGCGCACGCGGGAGTACGTCGAGGTGGTGCGGATCGCGCTCTCCCGGCAGCGCCTCGAGTACCGCGGCGAGACGCTCGAGCTGCCGCTGCCCGACGGCCCGGGCCGGGCGCTCAAGCTCACGATCGCGCCCGTACAGGAGCGCATCCCGGTCTTCCTGGCCGCGATCGGACCGAAGAACACGACGCTGGCCGCCGAGATCGCCGACGGCTGGATCCCCACCCTGTTCTCCCCCGAGCACGTCGCCGAGTTCCGCCCGCTGCTGGAGGAGGGCTTCGCCCGGGCGGAGAACGGCAAGGGGTTCGACGACTTCGAGATCGCCCCGACCGTGAACGTGATGGTGTCGGGCGACGCCGCCGGCGCGCGGGACGCGATGCGGCCGTACGTCGCGCTGTACGTGGGCGGCATGGGGTCGCGGGAGAAGAACTTCTACAACGCGCTCGTGCGCCGCTACGGGTTCGAGGACGCCGCCCAGCGCGTGCAGGACCTCTACCTCGAGGGCAAGCGCGACGAGGCGGCGGCCGCGCTGCCCGAGGAGCTGATCGACACCGTCTCGCTCTGCGGCCCGCCCGATCGCGTGCGCGAGCGGCTCGCCGTGTACCGCGACGCCGGCGTCGGGACCCTGATGGTCGCCCCGATGGCGTGGACGTTCGAGGACCGTCTCCAGCAGCTCCGGCAGGTCGCCGAGCTGGCGGCTTAGGGCCTGTCCAGGAACCCCGCCACGCGCAGGGCAGCATCGTCCTGGACAGACCCTTGAGGCTCTTCCTCGGCGCCTTCGGGGACCCCGGACACGCGTTCCCGATGCTGGCCCTCGGCGAGGCGCTGGCCGCGCGCGGGCACGAGGTGACGCTCCAGACGTGGCGGCGCTGGGAGCAGCCCGTCACCGCGGCGGGGATGACGTTCGCCGCCGCGCCCGAGTACCAGGTGTTCCCCACCCGCGAGCGGCCGCTGAAGCCGTACGAGGCCGCGGTGCGCGCGGCGCGCGAGACCCAACCGCAGGTGCGCTCGGCGGCGCCCGACGTCGCGGTCTCGGACATCCTCACCCCCGCTCCCGCGCTGGCCGCCGAGCTCGAGGGCGTCCCGGTGGCCACGCTCGTCCCCCACGTCCATCCGCACCTGCCGGCCGGCTTCCCGCCGTACTCGATCGGCGCCCGGCAGCCCCGCACGGCGGCCGGACGGGCGCTGTGGCGATCGACCGACCGGCTCGTGGCCCGCGGCCTCGAGCAGGGGCGGCGCGAGTACAACGACTGCCGCGCGCGGCTCGGGCTGGGGCCGCTGCCGTGGGTCCACACCGGCGTGTCGCGCTCGCTCACGCTGGTGGCCACGCTCCCGCAGCTCGAGTACCCGCGCGACTGGCCGCCGTGGCTGCGGATCGTGGGGCCGCTGCTGTGGGAGCCGCCGTCCGAGCCCGTCACGCCGCCGCCCGGCGACGGCCCGGTGGTGCTCGTCGCGCCCTCGACGGCGCAGGACCCCGAGCACGTGCTGCTGCGGGCGGCGCTGGAGGGACTCGCGGACGAGCCGGTCCGGGTGATCGCGACCTGGAACGGTCGCGAGCCCGCGGCGCCCCCGCTGCGCGCGCCCGCCAACGCGGTGCTGGTGCCGTGGCTCTCCTACTCGCGGACGATGCCGGCCTGCGACCTGGTGGTCACGCACGGTGGACACGGCACGCTGATGCGCGCGCTCGCCTGCGGCTGCCCAGTCGTGGTCTCGCCCGCGGGCGGCGACATGGCGGAGAACGCGGCCCGCGTGGACTGGGCAGGGCTCGGCGTCCGGCTCCCGCGCCGGTACGCGACGCCGCGCGGCGTTCGCCATGCGGTCCGGCGGGCGCTGGCGCGTCCCGGCCTCCGGGAGCGGGCGGGCGCCGCCGCGCGCTGGATCGCCGCCAACGACGCGGGCGAGCGTGCGGCGGAGACGCTCGAGTCGTGGTCACAGAGCGGTGCGCTCGCGCGAGGAAGGGGTGAATGAGACGTGCCGCCCTCTCCCCCTTCCTCCTCCCCGCGGCGCTCGGCGGCGCGGCCGTCGCGGTCGGCGGCCTGGGCGGCTTCCTGCTCGGCTTCGTCGGCGTGCTGCTCGGCATCGACCGCGCGCTCGGCTTCGCGGGCGGGAGCCGGATCGAGGCCGAGCGCGCCTACCGGCGCCTCGCGCGCCGGCGCTCCGGGACGCTCGCCTACCTCTCCGACGACCAGGGCTGGGCGGCGGTCGCGCCGCACCGCCGGCTCGGCGTGCAGACGATCGCGATCGACTCGATCACCGGCACGACCGACCGCCACAAGGCCGAGACGTTCGACGCCGCCTTCCGCCCGCCGGAGTGGAGCCGCGAGCGCTGGACGCAGATGTGGCTCGCCGCCCGCCGTGGCGCCGAGCTCCCCGCGATCTCCGTCTACCGCGTCGGCGAGACGCACTTCATCCGCGACGGCCACCACCGGGTGTCCGTCGCCCGCGCGCTCGGTGCCACCAGCATCGAGGCGAGCGTCGTCGAGCTAGGCGCGGCTGGGCAGCGCGCCGCGTAGGCCGCGCACGGCCTCGGCGGCGGCCATGCGAGCGTCGCGCCCGCCCGGCTTGCGCCCGTGGGCGATCAGGCGCGGCGGCGTGAGGACGGCGGACACCTTGACGTTCTCCATGCCGTCGAAGAACACCTCGCGCACCGCCTGCTCGCTGAAGCGGTAGTAGTCGAACTTGTAGTGGACGCGGTAGGTGCGGGTCGAGCGCCCGTCGTCGTCGTCGCGCTTGGTGTAGCCGGGCACGCCGATGACGAGCAGGGCGCCGGGGCGCATGACGCGCTGCATCTCTGCGACCGACAGCCAGAAGTGCTTGTCGTGCTCGAGCGTCGAGCAGCAGAGCACGAGGTCGAACGAGTCGTCCTCGAACATGTCCATCTTGTTCGCGTTGCCGGTGATCGAGGTGATCCCGTCGGCACTCGGCATCGACGCGAGGTTGAGGCAGAAGCGCTCGGCCCCGGCCAGCTCCGGGAAGCGCAGGAGCGACCCCTTGCCCATCACGCCGCCGACCTCGAGCGCGCGCTGGGGCTTGACGCCCGTCCGCCGGACGATGTTGTGGAAACGGCGCATGATCTCTGGACTCACGGGCGCGAACCTAGCAGCCGCGCCCACCGCTTTCTGCTGAGGGACCGAAACGTTCTGCCGCGCGATGTGCTCACATACCGGACGGTTGTGCTCGGGTCTGACGGCACGCGATTCGTAGTCCTCTGCGTGGCGTTGGCCGCGCTGGTCGGCGCTGCCCTGGCTCCGGCCGCGGTCGCCGCGCCGGCCCAGAAGCGCCCGCCGAACATCGTCTACGTGCTCGCCGACGACCTGTCGTGGGACCTCCTCGAGCACATGCCGCAGGTGCGCAAGATGCAGCGCCAGGGCATGACGTTCGACCAGTTCGTGGTCGCCGACTCGCTGTGCTGCAGCTCGCGGGCGACGATCCTCACGGGCCAGTTCCCGCACAACACCAAGGTGCTCTCGAACTCCCGGCCCGATGGCGGCTACGGCAGGTTCCGCGACTCAGGGGCGCGGATGCGCAGCGTCGGCATCGCGATGCAGCGCGCCGGCTACCGCACCGCGCTGATGGGCAAGTACCTGAACGAGTACCTGCCGGACAAGCACGGCGTCGAGCCGGGCTGGGACGAGTGGCTGGTGACGAACAAGGGCTACAGCGGCTTCGGGTTCACGATGCTCGACAACGGAAAGCTGCTGCGCTTCGGCCACAACGCCAAGGCCTACCTGACCGACGTCCTCGCGCGGCGCGCCGTGCGGTTCATCCACGGCGGCAAGCGCCCGTTCTTCCTCAATGTCTCGAGCTTCGCCCCGCACCGGCCGGCCCGAGCCGCGCCGCGCCACCGCTGGATGTTCAAGGACCTCCCGCTGCCGATCGCCCCCGGCTTCGACGCGCAGGTCGAGAACCCGCCGACTTGGCTGGGCGTCCGGCCGCCGCTGACGCTGGAGCTCTACGACCGGCTGCTGCGCCACCACCGCCGGCGCGCCCGCTCGGTGCAGGCGCTCGACGACCTGATCGGCGACGTCCGCGCCAAGCTCAAGAAGGAGAAGCTCGCCGACAACACGTACATCGTGTTCGGCTCCGACAACGGCTACCACCTCGGCCAGCACCGGCTGACGTTCGGCAAGCGGACGGCGTTCGACCACGACGTGCGCGTCCCGCTCGTCGTCGTCGGGCCCGCCGTGCCGCAGCGCTCGGTCACCTCCGCCCTGACCGGCACGGTCGACCTCGCCCCCACCTTCGAGGACTGGGCCGGGCGGAAGCTCGACGCCCGCCGCAACGGCCGCTCACTCGCGCCGTTCATCGCGGGCACGCCGCCTAAGCGCTGGCGGCGGGCATTGCTGATCGAGCACGCCCACGCGAGCGTCGTTCCCGGCGACCCTGACATCCAGGGCTGGAAGATGGGGATGCCGAACTCCTATCGCGCGCTGCGCACCGTGAACACCACGTACGTCGAGTACGAGAACGGCGACCGCGAGTTCTACGACCGCCGCACGGACCCCGCCGAGGTCTTCAACCGCGCGCCGTTGCTCACCGGCGAGGAGCAGGCCCGCCTCAGCGCAGCGCTCAAGCGCTACCGGCGCTGCAAGGGCGCGACGGAGTGCTGGTCAACGGGCCAGGCGCGCGGGATCCCGCCGGGCTTCTAGCGCTGTTGACGCAGGATGGGCGCGGAGGTCACGCGGGCTCGCCCGCGAGGCGTTCGATCTCGTAGTGAAGGGTCAGGAAGCGCTGTCCGGCCAGGTAGAAGCTGTGGTCGGTCTTCAGTTCGCCGTCGGCGACGGACACGAAGATCTCCTCCTGGAAGGAGAGCAGCTTGAGAACGGTCAGGGCATCGCGTTCGCTGTCGACGGAGCTCAGGTAGTGGCCGGGAAACGGGAGTTCGCTACGCGACGTCAGCACGAGGTCGTGCGCGCCGGTGTTGCGGGGCTCCAGCGTGGCGGTGAAGTTCGCGCTGGGGATCGGGAAGCCGACGCTCACGTAGCCGCGGTCGTCGTGTCTGAAGGTCGTATAGATGCCGACGTAGATCGGCTTTCCTGTGTCCGCGAACGTGCGGATCCAGCCGCGGACGTCGATCTCGTCGTCGTCGTCGAGGTCGATGGTGTCGATCGTGCTGACCATCCCTCGTTGGGCTTCGTCGATGTTGGACGGGATCGCCGCTTGGCCGAGGGGCTGCGCCACCAGTCGCTTGAAGATCTCGTAGCCGGGTTTCATCCAGCGCCGCCACTCGGGGATGATCGAGAGCCGGAAGCGACTGGTGTGCTCGTAGAACTCGCGGATCAGCGGGTGCACGCGGCCGGCATCGAAGTCCGGGCCGCTCAGGCTGTTGAGCGAGGCGAGGATTCCGACGTCGGGCGGGTTGCGCCGGAAGGTCCCGCCGCGGACCTTCGCGAGCTGCTGGACGTAGTCCGCCCCGACGTACCGCGTGCGGGCCTCGAAGGGCACGACATAGCGCAGCTCGGACGCCGGCACCTCCTCGGCCATCACGCGGACCAGCGGTCGGTTGCGGTAGGCGATCGCCGCGATCACGCGATAGACGATCGCCACCGACGCCGCGACGAGCGCCGGCTCGACGTCGGAGTCGAGCGCCTGGAACAGCACGCCCATGGCCGCTCCGACCAACAGCCCGAGGGCAAGCTTCAACGGGCGCAGCCCGAGCAGGCCGAGGAGAGCCCCGCTCACGATGGCGGTCAGCAGGGCGTCGTCCAGACCGATCAGGCCCAGCAGCCAGCCGAACAGCGCCATCAGCAGCGCGCTGCTGATTATGCGCTGCCAGATCGGCTTCACCTCGCCGACCCCCCGGCTCATACTCGTGAACACCTCCGCGGGCGCGTACAGCAGCACGCCGATCAGCGCGCCCACTCCGGCTCCGACCGCGTCGATCGACTCCCCGAGCACCGCGCCGGCCGCCGCCCCGAGCGCCGCACCCCACACGAGCGCGTCCACAAGCCGGCCGGACCGGCTTCGTCTGCGTCGGTCCTGACTGCCCATGTTCCGGTGACGCGTTGATCAGCTGCCGTCGCTCGAGGCCGCCTCGCCATCGGGCGCGAGCACGAAGAGCTCGGCGGCGAGGTCGGGATCGATGTGGTTGGCGCTCATGAAGGCCGTCACCTTGCGGCCGGTGAGCTCCTCGATGCTGGCGATCGCGTCCTCCCGCATGGCTGCCTGAAACTCGGCGCGGTAGTCGAGAACGCGGATGTCGCGGCCCTGGGCCACGAGGCGGCGCTCGCCCTTGGTCAACGTGTCCTCCAGGAGCACGACGACGAGGTTGTCGCGGATGCTCGTCCGCGCGCGTGTCGGGCCGCGGCCGGTGTAGTCGGCGACCAGCTGCCTGACGGAATTCGAGATCGCGGAGGCGAGCGAGCCACCGTCCTGCACACGTCCAGCTTCTATCTCGGGGCCCATGACCGGCCCCTTCCTCGCCTCCCTCTGGGCATACGCCCCGCGCTGAGGTAGGAGGAAGACGGCGAACAGCCGGAGCGCGAGCTACTGACCTGCAGGGAGGGAGTCTCGCAGGTCGCCCCGCCCTGACTACGACGTCGACCGAGGTTCCACGTACACCAGCGGGTCGGGCAGCTCCGCAAGCTCGAACAGGCGCCGCACCTGCGGGCCCGGGATGAAGCGGAGGTTCATGCCGTCCTGGCGCGAACGCGCGTCGGCATCCAGCAGCACCCGCAGGCCCGTGAGGTCGATGAAGCTCAGCTCGCGCAGGTCGACCACCACGCGGCCCGACCGCGTCGCCAGCACGGCTTCGAGATCCTGCGCCGTGCCAAGGTCCAACTCTCCCTGAGGGACCACCAGCGTCCCCGCGGCATGCTCCGATACGACAAGGCGCAACTCGGGCCTGTGTCGATTGACAGCGCGCTGATCGTCGAGATCGCTGACGTTCATACCGCGAGACACGTTTCCTCCGTACAAGCTGACCACACCGACGGTTCGCGAAGCGCCGCGTTCTGCAGCCTCCGGGCCTCGTCGTACCTCTGGACCCTCGCGCCTCGCTCACGCGGAGCACGATGGCGCTGCGCAGGCTACTACGCTCCCGCGCCGAGTTGCAAGCCGCATGACCCGGCGAAGCCGGCGCCCGAAGCTCGGGGGGTGGGACTCGAACCCACAACCCTTCGGTTAACAGCCGAATGCTCTGCCGATTGAGCTACCCCCGACCGGAGCTGCCGTGGCCTGGTGATCGGCCGCGATTGGCCGGAGTGTAGCGGCCCTCTTGGTCAGCTCAGGCGGTGGCGGATCTTGTCGAGCACGACCTGTCGCTCGGTGGCGAGCGGCAGTGTGTCGTGGCCGTCGCTGCGGGCTGCGGCGAGCCGGCGGTCGAGGTTGTGGAGGTCGAGCTGGAGGGCCTCGAGCTCGAGCTTCCCCGGGGTCGCGTCGAGCTGGCCGGCGCGGATCACGAGCTCGGCGACGAGGCGGGCGAGCGGCTCGTCGCCGGCCGGCAGCTCACCCGCGGGCGAGCGCAGGCGGCCACGGAGGTACTCGGCGGCGCGGCGGGTCGCCGGGGCGGAGAACAGCTCGTCGAGGTCCGCGGCCGCGAGCCGCGCCTCGCCCTCCTCCGGCAGCGCCAGGCACAGCGCCAGGAAGGCCCGCTCGGACTGCTCGCGGCGGTCGAGCGCCGCGCGGGCGCCGTTCGCCCCGGCGCGCTCGGACGATCTCGGCGACGGATCGGGCCGCCGGCTGGCGAGCGCGGAGGCGACGAGGCTCTCGCTCAACCCGAGACGGCCGGCGGCGAGCTGCACGAGCTCGTCGCGGACCACGCTCGGCGGGAGCGGCCGGATGGCGGCGGCGGCGTCCTCGAGCGCCCGGTCGCGGCCCTCGGCGGTCTTCGTCTCGCCTCGCTCGAGCGCCCGCTCGACCTCGAACCGCGCGATCGGCACCGCCCGGTCGAGCAGTTCGCGCAGGGCGTCGGCGCCGTCGCGCTGTACGACGTCGGCCGGGTCGGAGCCGGCCGGCAGGCGGACGATCTTGAACTCGACGCCTCGCCCGGCCCGGGAGCGGTTGACGTCGCGCAGCGCCGTCACGCTGCGCGAGACCGCCTCCTGCCCGGCGGCGTCGGGGTCCTGGCAGAACAGGGCGGCCGGAGCCAGCCTGGCCAGCGCGGAGACCTGGCGCTCGGTAAGCGCCGTGCCCATCGAGCCGACCACCTCGGCGACGCCCGCCTGCCGCAGTGCGACCGCGTCGGTGTATCCCTCCACGAGCACCACGCGCCCCGCCTTCGCCGCCGCCGCGCGGGCGAGGTCGGCGCCGTACAGCAGCTCGCCCTTGTGGAACACGTCGTTGTCGGACGAGTTCAGGTACTTGGGCTGATCGTCCGGCCGCAGCGCCCGGGCGCCGAAGCCGAGCACCCGGCCCCGCTCGTCGCACAGCGGGAACATGATCCGGCCGCGGAAGCGGTCGATCAGGCCGCGGCCGTCCCGGCGCCGCGACGCCAGCCCGGAGGCGAGCAGCTCCTCGGGCCGGTAGCCCGCGCGCTCGGAGGCCCCCACCACGCGGTCGAAGGCGCCGGGAGAGAAGCCGACCCGGAACTCGCGCAGGGCGCCCTCCTCCAGCCCCCGGCCGGCCAGGTACTCGCGCGCGGCGGCGGCCTCAGGGCTCTCCCACAGCACGCGGACGTAGTACGCCGCCGTCCGCTCGAGCAGCGCCAGCAGCCGGTCCGTCCGCTCGCGGCGGGCGGCCGCGGCGGGATCCTCGGCCTCGCGCTCGAGCTCGACCCCGTAGCGGTCGGCGAGCGACTCGAGGGCGCCCGCGAAGTCGAGCCCCTCGGTCTCCATCACGAACGAGAACACGTCGCCGCCCACGCCGCACCCGAAGCAGTGGTAGAGCTTCTCCACCGGGTCGATGCCGAACGAGGGCGTTCGCTCGTCGTGGAACGGGCACAGACCCTGCAGCCGCCGCACGCCGGCTCGCTTGAGCTCGGTGCGGGCGCCCACGAGCTCCTCGAAGTCCACCGCGTCGCGGACGCGCTCCCGCGAGTCCTGCGTATAGCGCGCCATCAGACCGCGAGACCCTGCGGCACGAACCGCTCCGACCAGGCGCGGATCGCGTAGCGGTCGGTCATCCCCGCGAGGTGGTCGATCACGTTCCCGCCGTCCGGCAGCTCCTCCGGATGGGCGCAGTACCAGTCGAACAGGCCCCGCAGCACGCGCTCGATCTTGGCGTGCTCGGCGCGCGCCGCCGGCCCCAGATACACGTGATCGAACATGAACGTGCGCAGGCGGAGCATCGCGGCGCCGACCTCGGCGCCCTGCACGATGTCCCCCGCCCGCTCGGAGTGCTCCACGAGGTCGTGCACGAGCCGGTCGAT
This sequence comes from uncultured Solirubrobacteraceae bacterium, assembly GCA_963730535.1. Taxonomy (GTDB): domain Bacteria; phylum Actinomycetota; class Thermoleophilia; order Solirubrobacterales; family Solirubrobacteraceae; genus DASSUW01. The sequence goes on along the minus strand of CAVSRU010000005.1, from coordinate 75,081 downwards.
CCTCGCCGAGCCGGTCTCGCCGAGGACGGCGATCTCCGCCCGCGGCAGCTCGCCGAGGGAGAGCACTCCCGCCCTCAGCGCGTCGTCGATGTCGTGGTTGATGTAGGCGATGCGGTCCACCAGCCGCACGATCTTTCCCTCGAGCGTGGCCGGCTCGCCCGCCCCGCTCGAGTGGCGCAGGATGCCGTCCCGCACCGCGGCCGTGAGGTTGAGCGGTTCGACCACCCGCAGCGAATGCTCGTTGTGCCGGAAGCCACGGCCGAAGCGCTCGCGCCCGCAGGCGTCCAGCACCCCCTCGCCGATATGCCCGAACGGCGGATGGCCGACGTCGTGCCCGAGGCCGATCGCCTCCGTCAGGTCCTCGTTGAGGCGCAGCGCACGGGCGACCGTGCGGGAGATCTGCGTCGCCTCGAGCGTGTGGGTGAGCCGCGTGCGGTAGTGGTCGCCCTCCGGGGCCACGAAGACCTGGGTCTTGTGCTTGAGCCGCCGGAACGCCTTCGAGTGCACGATCCGGTCGCGGTCGCGCTGGAACGGGGTGCGCAGCCCGCAGTCCGGCTCCTCGACTGCGCGGTCTGCCGGGTACGAGCGGGCGGCCAGCGGGGAGAGGTGCGCCTCCTCCCAGGCCTGGATGCGAGCGGCATAGTCGTCGGCGACGAGCACTGGAGTCATTGTGACCGGCGACTCGGCGCGTGTGGCCGGGTGTTACGAAGAATGTGCAATTTGCGCCTGCGCGGCGGCCACGCGGGCGATCGGCACCCGGTACGGCGAGCAGGACACGTAGTCGAGGCCGGCCATGTGGAAGAAGTCGATCGACTCCGGGTCGCCGCCGTGCTCGCCGCAGATGCCGAGCTTGAGCCCGGGGTTCGCCTCCCGGCCGACCCACGCGGCGAGCCGCACGAGCCAGCCGACTCCCGGCTTGTCGATCGTCTCGAACGGCGAGCGGTCGATGATCTTGCGCCGCATGTAGGTGGGCACGAACTTGGACTCGACGTCGTCGCGCGAGAAGCCGAGCGCGGTCTGCGTCAGGTCGTTGGTGCCGAACGAGAAGAAGTCGGCGTGCTCGGCGATCCGGTTGGCCACGAAGCACGCGCGCGGCAGCTCGATCATGGTGCCGACCGTGTAGTCCTCCCCCACGTGCAGGTCGTGCTCGGAGCCGATCCGCACCACCAGCTCGCGCAGGATCTCGAGCTCCTGCTCGTAGTCGACGAGCGGGATCATGATCTCCGGGTGCGGCGCCTCGTCCATCGCCGCCGCCGCGCGCATGATCGCGTGGACCTGCATCTCGTAGATCTCGGGGTAGAGGATCCCCAGCCGGCAGCCGCGCGTGCCGAGCATCGGGTTCTCCTCGGAGATCTCCTCGACGCGGGCGAGCATCGTCTCGAGCTTCGGCAGGTCGTCGGTCTCCTCGATCCGCGCGCGCTCGACCTGGGCGCGCAGCCCGGGGAGGTTGGGCAGGAACTCGTGCAGCGGCGGGTCGAGCAGGCGGATCGTGACCGGCAGGCCCTTCATCGCCTCGAACAGGCCCTCGAAGTCCTCCTGCTGGTACGGCAGCAACTCCGCGAGCGCCGCCCGGCGCCCCTCCTCGTCGGAGGCCATGATCATCGCCCGCATCTTGGGCTGTCGGTCCTCGGCCATGAACATGTGCTCGGTGCGGCAGAGGCCGATGCCCTCGGCGCCCAGCTCGCGCGCTCGCACGGCGTCCTCCGGCGTGTCGGCGTTCGTGCGCACCCCGAGGCGGCGGATCTCGTCGGCCCACTCGAGCACGCGCTCGAAGTTCGCGTTGACCTCGGCCTCGACGAGCGGGACGTCCTCGAGCGTCACGCAGCCCTTGGTGCCGTCGATCGCGATCCGGTCGCCCTCCTTGACCTGCGTCCCGTTGACGGTGATCAGCTTCTGCTTGAGGTCGATGGCCAGCGCCGAGGCTCCCACGACGGCCGGGCGCCCCATGCCCCGGGCGACCAGCGCGGCGTGCGACGCCTTGCCGCCCTCCGACGTGAGGATGCCCTTGGCGGCGTGGAAGCCGGCGACGTCGTCGGCCTCGGTGAAGGGGCGCACGAGGATCACGTCGCGCCCCTCCTCCCCCGCCGCCACGGCGTCCGCCGCCGTGAACACGACCTCGCCCTTGGCCGCCCCCGGCGAGGCGTTGACGCCGCTGGCCAGGATCTCGAAATCGGCCTTCGGGTCGAAGGTCGGGTGCAGGAGGGCGTCGAGCGACGACGGGTCGATCGACGCGATCGCCTCCTCCCGGCTCAGGAGCCCCTCGTCGACCGCGTCGCATGCGAACCGCACCGCCGCCTGCGCCGGGCGCTTGGCGTTGCGGGTCTGGAGCATGAACAGCTGCCCCTCCTCGACGGTGAACTCGGTGTCCTGCATGTCCTTGTAGTGAGCCTCGAGCGTGCGCAGGATGTCGAGCAGCTGCTGGTACGCCTCCGGGAGCCACTCCTGCATCTCAGAGATGTCCCGCGGGGTCCGCACGCCGGAGACGACGTCCTCGCCCTGGGCGTTGGGCAGGAAGTCGCCGCTCGGCTCGGGCTCCCCGGTCACCTCGTCGCGACTGAAGGCGACGCCGGAGCCGCTGGTGTCGCCCTTGTTGCCGAACACCATCTGCTGGACGTTGACCGCCGTGCCCCACTCGTCCGGGATGCGGTTGATGCGGCGGTACTCGACGGCGCGATCGCCCAGCCACGAGTCGAACACCGCGCGGATCGCCTGGCGGAGCTGCTCCTGCGGGTCCTGGGGGAACTCGTACAGCTCCTGGAACGTCCTCGTGAGCTCCTTCAGCGCCTCCGTGTCGAGCTCGGTGTCCTCCTTGACGCCGCGGTCGGCCTTGATCTCCTTGATCGCGTCCTCGAACTTCTCGCCCGGGACGCCGCGCGAGACGTTCCCGAACATCTGCACGAAGCGGCGGTACGAGTCCCAGGCGAAGCGCTCGTTCTCCGTGGCGCGGGCCAGGCCCTCCACCGACGTGTCGTTGAGCCCGAGGTTGAGCACGGTGTCGAGCATCCCGGGCATCGACTCGCGGGCCCCCGAGCGGACGGAGACGAGCAGCGGATCCTCGTCGTCGCCGAGCCGCTTGCCGGCATGCTCCTGGAGGCGCTCGAGCGCCTCGGCGACCTGCTCGGCCATCTCGTCGGGCTCCTGCTGGCCCGCCTTCATGTAGGCGACGCACGCCTCGGTGGTGATCGTGAACCCCGCGGGGACCCGGTCGGCGCCGAGCACCCGCGTCATCTCGGCGACGTTGGCGCCCTTGCCGCCGAGCAGGTCGCGCATGTCCTTCGAGCCCTCGGCGAAGTCGTAGACCCACTGCATGTGGGCGCGATCCTATCCCCGGCCGACGGGGCGGAGGCGCAGGTGCGCGTGGTGCTCGAGCGTCTCGAGGATCGCCCGCTCGGCCTGGGCGAGCGCCCGCGGGGAGGCGTCCGGCGCCTCGGCCAGCGGCCGCCCGACGGCGGCGACGAGGAAGTCGTGGGCCTCCTGGTCGAGCGGGAACGCGCTCGCCTCGCACGCCCCGCACACGACGCCCCCGGCGGCGCCGGAGAAGCCCGCGAGGTGCTCGTGCTCGCCGCAGGAGGCGCAGGCGCCGAGCTGGGGTGCGAAGCCGGCTGCCAGCAGCAGCTTGAGGCGGAAGGCGAGGGCGTTGGGCCGCCCGGCGAGGTCGGGGTGGCGGTCGAGCAGCGTCAGCTCGTTGGCGAGCAGGTGGTAGACGCCGCGGTGCGGGTCGCCGTCGTCGAACACGCGGGCGACCGCCTCACAGGCGCGGGCCGCGCCGTCGAGGGCTCCCGCGTCCTCCCGCAGCCGCGGATGGCCCGCGATCGTCTCCGCGCTCGTGACCGTCAGCAGGTCGCTCCGGCCTTCGTAGAGGACGAGGTTGAGCCGGAAGAAGGGCTCGAGCCGGCCACCGAAGCGCGAGCGCGCCCGCCTCACTCCCTTGGCGATCGCGCTCACCCTTCCGCGATCCGGGGTATAGAGGTGCAGGATGCGGTCGGCCTCCCCGTAGCGGAGGCTGCGGAGGACGATGCCTTCGGTCTTCAGGCTGGAGCCCACGCTATGTTTTTGTTGAAGTAATGAACCGGGTCACGATCTACACGACGGAGCCGTGCGGCTTCTGCCGCGTGGCGAAGTCGCTCCTCGATAAGCGCAACGTCCCCTACGACGAGATCAACCTCGCCAAGGACGCACTGGGCCGCACCGAGCTGGTACGGATGACCGGCATGATGACGTTCCCCCAGGTCGTCATCGGCGCGGAGGTAGTCGGCGGCTACCAGGAGCTCGTTCAGGCCGACAAGGCCGGCCGCCTGGCCGACCTCGCCGCTGCGGCATAGCGCGGCCGGGGCTGGCAGCGCTCGCATACGTACGTGCCGCGTCCCGCGGCGCGCAGCTTGCGTATGGGGTTCCCGCAGCGCGGGCACGGCTCGCCCTCGCGGCGATGGACGAGGAACTCGTCCTGGAACGTGCCGCTGACGCCGTCGGGGTCGCGGAAGTCGTCGATCGTGGCTCCCTTGGCGGCGATCCCGGCGTCGAGCGAGGCGACGATCGCGTCGCGCAGCGCCGCGGCCTGGGGCCGGGTGAGGCGGTTGGCGGGGCGCAGCGGGTGCAGGCGGGCGCGGAAGAGCGCCTCGTCCGCGTAGATGTTGCCGACGCCCGCGATCCGCTTCTGGTCGAGCAGGAACGCCTTGATCGGGGCGCGTGACGTTCTCGCGAGCGCATGCAGGTGGGCGGTCGTGAAGTCGTCGGCGTAGGGCTCGAGGCCGAGCCGTGCGGCGAAGAACGCGTCGCGCTGCTCGGTGCCGAGCGCCAGCTCGCCGGTGCCGAAACGGCGAGCGTCGGTGAAGGCGACGTCGTGGTCGTCGAGGCGCAGCCAGACGCGGGTGTGGGGCGGCGGATCGCCCGGCGGGTCGAGCAGCAGCGTCCCGGTCATCCGCAGGTGGACGAGCAGGAACGCGTCGTCCTCGAGCTCCCAGACGAGGTACTTGCCTCGTCTCGCGAGTCGCTCGACCGCCCGGCCCTCGACCGCCGCGGCCAGCTCCTGGGGCGCGAGCGGGCGCGACCAGCGCGCGTCGAGCACCTCGAGCCGCTGCAGCGTCCGGTGCTCCACGTGCGGCGCGAGGTGGCGGCGGATCGTCTCGACCTCGGGCAGCTCGGGCACGCCGGCTCAGCCTAGATGGTTGATTCACTGGAATCAGCCATCCAGGACATCGCCGAGCGAGATCCCGAGCACCCGCTTCACCGCGCGGTTGGTCAGCCTCGGGCCGGGGCGCCCGCGCAGCGACGGCTCGTTGAAGACGTCGTAGAGCCGCAGCAGGGCGCGCCGGCCGAACCGGTCCGCGATCGCGAACGCGGCCGCCGAGCTGGTCGCGTACGCGTCGCCCTGTGCGGTGCCGGCCAGCCGGGCGATCGCTTCCGGCCGCGAGAGGGCGGCGAGGTCGGCTCCCACCGGCGCGGCACGCCGATCGCCGGAGACGTAGAGCGCCACGCCCTCCCCCAGCCACGACGGCATCCGCCCCGACGTCGAGCCGGCCAGCACCGCGTGGGTGAGCTCGTGGGTGACGACCTTGGCGCGCTCCTCGGGGCCGAGGAGGCCGTACGACTGCCACACGACCAGCAGCCGCAGGGCGACGACCCGGTCGACGCTGGCCTCGGGGCCGCTCTGCACGACCGTCGCGTCGGAGATGGCGGCGAGCGTCTCCACCCCCTCGATCTCGGTGGTCAGCGCGCGCGCCTGGGCCGCATCGGCCGCAACGACGACCAGATAGCGGCGCTGAAGCCGGCCGCGGACGAGCAGGTCGCGCATCGTCGCGTAACCGTCCTCGAGCGCGGCGGGCAGGTCGCCGACGTCGAGGTCGGCGGGCGCGAGCACGGCGAAGTGGGGCGTCCTGTGCTCGACGAAGTCCGCCAGCTCCCACGGCGGTGCGCCGCGTCCGGATCCGACCCGCGCGATCCGCCACTCGCGCCGCTTCCTGAGCGCGAAGCGCCGCCGGACTTGGAACTCGCCGCGGACGCCGGCGAACGAGTACGAGGTGAGCACGCTCGCCGTCGCCCGGTTGCCGTCGGCGTCGACGCCGCGGGGCGTCAGCTCGACGTCGCGCAGCCTGAGGCGGGCGGCGCGGCGGCCGTGCACGCGGTCGCGGCGTCTCTGGGCGGCGATGGCGGTGGCGGCGTACGCCCGCGCGTCGCCGGCCTCCAGCGCGGCAGCGCGTTCCGTGAGCAGCCGCGCGATCTCCTGTTCAGGGGTTGGCGCGGCGCGCTCGGCCGGCGCGCCGGGGCTCGCGTTCGGGCGCGGCCCGGGGTCGCTCCCTCCGCACCCACAGATCAAGATCGTGAGCGCCGCGGCCGCCGCGCTGGACCTCACGGCACGAACGGCTCGCCGGGCAGCGCTGGGGCGTCGCGGCGGGCGAGCCAGCGCAGCACCGAGGCGCCGACGTCGGCGAACGGACCGTCGTTGCGTCGGGACCCGCCGGCGAAGCGGGCGAGGAGCGGGGCGTGCTCGCGAGTGTGGTCGGTGCCGGGGTGCGTCGGGTCGCAGCCGTGGTCGGCGGTGAGGACGAGGAGGTCGCGGTCAGGGTCGAGCCGCTCGAGCCAGGCGCCGACGGCGGCGTCGATCTCCTTGAGCGCGCCGTGGAAGCCGGCCACGTCGTTGCGGTGGCCGAAGACCTGGTCGGTCTCCACGAGGTTCGCGAACACGAGGCCGGTGTCCAGCTCGTCGATCAGCCTCGAAGTCTCGGCGATCCCCGCGGCGTTGGTGGGGGCCTTGTGCTGCTCGTCCACCCCGACCCCGTTGAAGACCTGGCCGATCTTGCCCACGGTGTGGACCGGCACGCCGGAGTCGCGCAGCTCCTCGAGGTACGAGCGGCCCGGCGGATCGAGCGCGATGTCCTTCCGCCCTTCGGTGCGCCGGAACGCTCCAGGCTCGCCGGCGAACGGCCGGGCGATCACGCGGCCGACGGCATGCTCGCCGGTCATGATCCGGCGCGCCGCGGCGCACGCCTCGTAGAGCTCGGGCAGCGGGACCACGTCCTCGTGGGCCGCGATCTGCAGCACCGAGTCGGCCGACGTGTACACGATCAGGTCGCCGGTCTCCATGTGGCGCTCGCCGAAGTCGTCGATGACCTGGGTGCCGGAGTACGGCCGGTTGCACAGCGCCCCGCGGCCGGTCGCCTCGCGCAGGGCGTCGAGGATCTCGTCGGGGAAGCCGTCGGGGTAGGTGCGCAGCGCGACGGGAGTGATGACCCCCATCAGCTCCCAGTGGCCGGTGATCGTGTCCTTGCCCGGGCCGAGCGGGTGCAGACGGCCGTGGACGGCGGGCTGCGCGGCGGGCTCGACGCCGACGAGCGGCATGATGTTGCCGAGGCCGAGGCTCGCCATCACCGGCAGATCCAGCCCGCCGGACGCCTCGGCGACATGGCCGAGCGTGTTGGCGCCGGCGTCGCCGTAGTCGCCGCTGTCCGGCAGCTCGCCAGCGCCGCAGGCGTCGATGACGACGACGAAGGCGCGCACGGGGCGCACGATATCCGGGCGCGTGTTCGCGCGGCTTCGTTTGGTCCTCCGCGGGGTCGTCAGCGCCGACGAACGTCAACTGCGGCTGGGTAGGGAGGCGGTTGATGTCAGCGGATCGACACTCCACTTTCGCGTGGTTGCGCTAAGTCCCGTATAGCGAGACTTTCCAGACCCACTACTTTCCGGACCGGGGAGAGCTGCAACGAAACACACGCGGATCGCCACGACACTCCGCGCCCTTCCCTCAATGCCGCAGTTGACGTGAACCCTGGCCGCGGTTACGACGCGCGGCGGGCCCGCGGATGCGCCTGGTGGTAGACGTCCTTGAGGCGCTCGGCGGAGAGGTGCGTGTAGACCTGGGTCGTCGCGATGTCGGCGTGGCCGAGCATCTCCTGGAGCGAGCGGAGGTCGCAGCCGCCGGCGAGGAGGTGGGTGGCGAACGTGTGGCGGAGGGTATGCGGGCTCATCTTGCCGTCGAGGCCGGCCGTGAGGGCGTGGCGCTGGACGATCTTGTAGAGGCCCTGGCGGGTGAGCCGGGCGCCGCGGTGGTTGACGAACAGGGAGGCCTCGAGGCGGTCGCCGACGAGCCGAGGGCGCCCGCGGCCGACGTAGCTCATGAGCGCCCGCGAGGCGGCGGCGCCGATCGGGACGAGCCGCTCCTTCGAGCCCTTGCCGCGCGCGCGGAGGATCCCGGCCTCCAGGTCGACGTCGCCGAGCTCGAGGCCGATCGCCTCCGACGCGCGCAGCCCGCACGCGTACATCAGCTCGAGCAGCGCGCGGTCGCGGAGGGCGGGCGGCTCGGTGCCGCGGGGCGCCTCGAGCAGCCGGGCGACCTCGTCGCGGCTGAGCACCTGCGGGAGCCGGCGGGTCTGCTTGGGGGCGCGCAGGTGGACCGTCGGGTCGTCGACCACGAGGTCCTGGCGGCGCAGGTGGCGGTAGAACGAGCGCAGGCAGGCGACCTTGCGCTGGAGCGTGGCGGGTGACGCGGGCGGGCGGTCCTCGTCCCCCGCGGCGAGGTCCGCGACGAAGTCGGCGAGGTCGGTGTGGGTCGCGACCAGTGCGTCGGTCCCGGATCGCCGCAGGTGCGCGCCGAGCTGCTGGAGGTCCGAGCGATACGCCTCGAGCGTGTTGCGGGAGAGGCCGCGCTCGAACTCCAGGTAGGCGAGGAAGTCGAGCAGCAGGTGCTCGAAGGGCTGTGTCGAGGTCGCGATCGCCATGGACGTGAGTCCTTCGCCGCCGCCCCCGGCCGCCCTGCGCGGTGCAACGCACCTGTCACACGTGCCGGGTCGCGTTCAGGTGTAATTGCCTCGTTCCAACAAGCAGACGGGAGATGCCATGCCGGACGTCTTCGAATCGCTTGCCCGCGTACACGTTCGCGTCGTTCGCGGTCGAGGACGGCCGACCCGGGGCTCAGCCGGCCTGAGCCGTCAGCGCTGGTTGAGCCGGTCGCGGAGGCGGTAGAGCCCGATGAGGGTCTTGGAGTCCGTCGTCTCGGCGAGGATCGCGTCGAGCTCGGAGAGCGGGCGGACCTCGGCGTCGATTCGCTCGTTCTCGTCGACCGTCGGGCGTTCGTCGACGTCGGAGATGCCGGTGGCGAGGAAGAGGTGGACCTGCTCGTTCGTGAAGCCGGGTGATGTGTAGAACGCGCCGAGCGGTTCCCAGTCGGCCGCCTGCTTGCCGAGTTCCTCGGCGAGCTCGCGCTTGCCCGTGTCGAGCGGCGACTCGCCCTCCTCGTCGAGCTTGCCGGCCGGCAGCTCGAGCAGGTCGGGGACGCCGATCGCCTCGCGCGGCTGGCGGACGAACCAGAGCTGGTCGCCGTCGAGCACGACGATCCCGACGGCGCCGGGGTGGGTGACGATCTCGCGCTCGGCCTCCTCCCCGTCCTCGTGGCGGAACGTCGCCGCGATGACGGTGAAGAAGTTGCCGTCGTAGACGGTCTCGGTGCGGACGTTCTCGAACCTGGAGCTCATGTCAGACCGCCGCGGCCTCGTCGAGCAGCGCGAGCGCGACGTCGAGCATCCCCTCGAGGGCCGCGACGGAAACGCGCTCGGTCGACTCGTGGTTGCGCTCGGTGCCGTTGGCGAGGTTCAGGCACGGGAAGCCGGCCGCCTGGAGGGCGTTGGCGTCGGACCCGCCGCCGGTCTGGATGCGTCGCGGCTCGTAGCCGCGAGAGCGCAGGGCCGCCTCGGCGGCCGCGAGCTCCGGCCCGCCGGGGCGGACCCGGAAGCCCGTGAACAGCTTCTCGGAGATGACGTCGACGTCGCATTCGGCCCCCGCGGCGCCGTCGTGCAGCGCGTCGACCATGCGCGCCACCGTCTCCTCGACACGGGTCGGGTCGAGCGAGCGCGCCTCGGCGAGCAGCCGGCAGCGTTCGGGGACGACGTTGGTGGACCCGACGCCGCCCTGCACCGAGCCGACGTTGGCGGTCGTCTGGTCATCGATCCGGCCGAGCGGCATGGCGGCGATCGCCAGCGCCGCGGCCAGCACGGCGCTGCGGCCGTCCTCGGGGCGGATCCCGGCGTGCGCTGCCTTGCCGAGGAAGCTGGCCTCGATCCGGAAGTACGTCGGCGAGGCGACCACGACGTCCCCGATCGCCGTCGCGTGGTCGAACACGTAGCCGAAGTCGGACCTCAGCTGTGAGGCGTCGAACGCCTTGGCGCCCGCCAGGGCGTTCTCCTCGGAGACCGTGAACAGCAGCTCGATGCCCGACCGGCGAGCCTTCCACGGACGCCCGGCGGGCGACCTCGAGCATCACGGCCAGCGCGGCCTTGTTGTCGGCGCCGAGGATGCCGTCGTTCTCGTTCTCCCAGCCGCCGTCGACGAGCACCGGATCGATCGGGGCCTCGGTCTCCACCGTGTCGAGGTGCGCGCACAGGAGCACCGAGCGGTCGGAGCGTCCGGGCAGGCGGGCGAGCAGGTTGCCCGCGGCGTCCTCCTCGGCGCCGATGCCCATCCCGCGCAGCTCGGCGAGCACACGGTCCGCGCACTCGCGCTCGTGCCCGAACGGGCTCGGGATCCGGCAGAGCTCCACGAACAGATCCGCGAGCCGGGCCTTCTCGGCCTCGGACGCGGGCCTCACGTGGTGTGGGCGGGCTGCTGCGTGGCGATCTCGTCCGGCCGCCGCTCGTGCGCGCGGGTGAGGGCGGCTGCCACGAAGTCGCGGAACAGCGGGGCGGGGCGCTCGGGGCGGGACTTGAACTCCGGGTGGAACTGGGAGGCCACGAAGAACGGGTGGTCGTGGATCTCGATGATCTCGACCAGCCGGTCGTCGGGCGACGTGCCGGAGATGACCAGCCCCGCCGCCTCGAGCCGCTTGCGCAGGAAGTTGTTGACCTCGTAACGGTGGCGGTGGCGCTCGTAGATCACGGGCTCGTCGTACAGCTCGCGGGCCTTGGTGTCCGGGTGGAGCTTCACGGGGTCGGCGCCCAGGCGCATCGTCCCGCCCATGTCGGCGACCTCCTTCTGCTCGGGCAGCAGGTCGATCACCGGATACGGGGTCTCGGGGTCGAACTCCGTCGAGTTCGCGCCGTCCATGCCGACGACGTGGCGCGCGAAGTCGGCCACCGCCATCTGCATGCCGAGGCAGATGCCCAGGAACGGGATGCCCTGCTCGCGGGCGATGCGCGAGGCCGTGATCTTGCCCTCGATCCCACGCACGCCGAAGCCGCCCGGGATGAGGATGCCGTCGGCCTGCGCGACGCGCTGGCGGACCTCGCCGTCGTCGAGCGTCTCCGAGTCCACCCAGTCGATCTCGATCCGGCAGCCGTGGTGGAAGCCGGAATGGCGCAGCGCCTCGGCGACCGACAGGTAGGCGTCCTCGAGCTTGACGTACTTGCCGACGAGCGCGATGCGCACGGGAGCCGCGTCCGCGGCTTCGCTCGCGCGGCGCATCAGACGCTCCCAGTCGCTCAGCTCGGGCGCGGGCGCCTCCATGCCGAAGTGCTCGAGCACGAAGTCGTCCACCCCCTCCGGGTGGAAGTAGAGCGGGACCTTGTAGATGTTGTCGACGTCGCGCGCCGAGATGATCGCCTCGGGCGGAAGCGAGGCGAAGAGCGCGATCTTCTTGCGCAGCTCCTGCGGCAGGCCGCCCTCGGAGCGGCAGACCACCATGTCCGGCTGGATACCGATCCGTCGCAGCTCGTTCACGGAGTGCTGCGTGGGCTTGGTCTTCAGCTCTCCCGCGTGGCCGATGTACGGCACCAGCGTGAGGTGGATGAACATACAGCGGCGGCGCCCGACGTCGACCGGGAACTGCCGGATGGCCTCCAGGAACGGCAGCGACTCGATGTCGCCCACCGTGCCGCCGATCTCCGTGATCACCACGTCGACGTCCTGGCTCTCCGCGATCAGCTTCACGCGGTGCTTGATCTCGTCCGTGATGTGGGGGACGACCTGGACGGTGCCGCCGAGGTAGTCGCCCCGCCGCTCCTTGCGGATGACCGAGTTGTAGATCGCGCCGGCGGTGACGTTCGAGCCGCGCGAGGTATTCGCGTCGGTGAACCGCTCGTAGTGCCCGAGATCGAGGTCGGTCTCCGCGCCGTCCTCGGTCACGAAGACCTCGCCGTGCTGGAACGGCGACATCGTCCCGGGGTCGACGTTGATGTACGGGTCGAACTTCTGCAGGGCGACCTTGAGGCCGCGGGCGACGAGCAGCCGGCCGATCGACGCGGCGGCGATGCCCTTGCCGAGCGAGGAGACGACCCCGCCGGTGACGAAGATGAATCGGGTGCGGGGTCGTGACTCAGGCAAGCGTGATCCTCCTGGCCCGCCAGTGTAGATGCCGTACCGGCGGTTGGACCATGGCGGGCATCACGCGGCCTTGAGGAGCTCGCGGGCGTGGCGTCGCGCCGCGGCGTCGCCGTCCTCGGCGCCCAGCATGCGCACCAGTTCCCCAACCACGGCGGCCTTCTCGAGCAGCGTCACGGTCGTGCTCGCCGTGTCCCCGGACGTGTCCTTGACGATCGTGAAGTGGCGGTCCGCGAGCGAGGCGATCTGGGGCAGGTGGGTGATGCAGATGATCTGCCGGCCGGCCGCGAGGCCCCGCAGCTGCTCGCCGACGGCGCGCGCGGTCTGCCCGCCGATGCCGGCATCGACCTCGTCGAAGACGAGCGTCGCCGGACCGGCCTGGGCGGCGACCCCCATGAGCGCGAGCATGACGCGCGAGAGCTCGCCGCCCGAGGCGGTCTCGCGCAGCGGGCCGGCCGGCACCCCGGGGTTCGGGGCGATCAGGAACTCGACCTCGTCGCCGCCCGTCGGGCCGTAGCCCTCCCGCTCGGCGAGCCGCGCCTCGAACGTGGCTCCCTCCATCGCCAGGCCGGCGAGCCGCTCACGGACCGTGCCGGCGAGGCCGCCGGCGGCCGCGAGGCGTGCCTCCCGCAACCCTTCGGCCTGGGTGGCGAGCTGGACGCGGGCGGCTTCCAGACGCGCCTCCCCCGCCGCGAGCGCCTCTTCGGCGCCGGTGAGCTCGTCGCGGCGGCGCCGGCACTCCTCCGCGTGCGCCAGGACGGCCTCGATCGTCCCGCCGTGCTTGCGCTTCAGGCGGTCGAAGAGCGCGAGGCGCTCCTCCACCTCGTCGAGCCGGCCCGGTGGCGCGTCGACCGCCTCGCTGTAGCGGCGCAGCTCGCCCGCCAGGTCCTCGGCCTCCACGGCGAGCGTCCGCGCCCGGTCTGCAAGGGCGTCGAGCGCGGCATCCACTCCCGTGGCCGACTCGAGCGCCGCCACGGTCGCGCCGAGGCCGTCGGTGGCGGGGGCCGACGACCCGCTTTCGTAGCCGCCTTCGCCGCCGTCCCCGCCCAGCGCCGCGGCGGCCCCCGTGGCGGCGCCGAGCAGCGTGCTGACATGGCGGAGGCGCTCGCGCTCACCGAGCAGCGCGCGCTCCTCCTCGACGCTCGGCTCCGCCCGGTCGATCTCCTCGAGCTCCCAGTTCACGAGGTCGAGCTCGCGGTCGCGGGCGCCGGCTCGGGCGCGTAGCGCCTCGAGCTCCTCTCGCAGGCCACGTTCGCGTGCGTACGCCGCGGCGAACTCCTCTCTTCGCGCCGCCTGGTCAGGGCCGCAGAACCCGTCCAGGATCTCGAGCTGGGCCGACGCCAGCGTCAGCCGCCGGTGCTCGTGCTGGCCGTAGAAGGAGAACAGCGCGCCGCCGATCTCCGCGAGCTCGGCCGCCGTGGCGCTGCGGCCGCCGAGATACGCGCGCGTACGGCCCTCGGCGCTCACCCGGCGCGCGAGCACCAGCTCGTCCGCGTCCTCGGGCAGGCGGTCCGCCAACGTGGCCCGCAGCGCCGCGGGCAGGGCGAACACCCCCTCCACGTAGGCCTCGCCCGCGCCCGGGCGGACGATGCCGGCGCGGGGCTTGCCGCCCAGCAGCAGGTCGAGCGCGTGGGCGAGCACGGTCTTGCCCGCCCCGGTCTCGCCCGTCAGGACGTTCAACCCCGGGACCAGGCTCAGCTCGGCCCGCTCGATCAGCAGGAGGTTCTCGACGCGCAGCTCGTGAAGCACGCCATGGGGTCTATCAGCGCCGCCCGACGGAGCCGTGGCGTTTCCAGGAACTTGGAACGAAATTGGAACGAACCCGTGACGATTCGCGGCCGTCGCGCGACGACGCGCCGTCCGGGCTCAGCGCGCGAGGCGGCCGAACCGCTCGCGCAGCCGGTGGTAGAAGCTCGCGCCCGGGAGCTGGGCGAGCGTCCCGTGGCTCCCCGCGAACTCGACGTGCAGGTCCTCGCCGGGAGGCAGCTCGCAGCTCGGCCGCCCGTCGACGTGGACCTCGACCGGCTCCTCGCGCGACGCGTTGTTGATGGTCAGGAGATCACCCGGGGCGATGACGAGCGCCCGCGCGGTCAGGGAGTGCGGAGCCACGAACGAGACGACGTAGCCCTCCACCCCCCACGCCATCACCGGCCCTCCGTTGGCCAGGTTGTAGCCCGTGGAGCCCTGCGGCGTGGAGACGACCAGCCCGTCGCAGCGCACGCGGCCGATCTCCTCCCCCGCCAGCCCGTACGCGAGGTCGGCGACGCGGTGCCCCGGCTTGCGATGCACGGAGATGTCGTTCATGGCCGTCCAGGTGCCCTCGGGACGGCCGACCGAGATGGTCGGGAGCTCGAGGCGATCGAAGTCGCCCGCGAACGCGCGGTCGAAGTGCGCCGGGAGCCCGTCCGGGTCGACCGTGGCCAGGAATCCGACCTCCCCGAAGTTGACCGCGAAGACCGGCACGCCGGTCCCGGTGTACACCCGCAGCGCCGTCAGGATCGTGCCGTCCCCGCCCATGACCAAGCAGAGGTCGACGTCGCTGCTGCGGTCGGCGTCGAGCTCGATCCCCTCGCCGGGCTCGAGCCCGTGCTTGGCCATCTCAGCCTCGTCGAAGCGCAGCACGACCCCGGCGCGGCCGGCGGCGGCGATCAGCTCCCGCATCGCCGGAGCGGTGTCGCTCACACGGCGGTGGGTGAACACGGACGCCGCCCTCATACGTCCACCTCCGCCAGGGCGGCGTCGAGATCCTCGATCGCTCCCGGCCGGCCCGGCTCGGCCAGCCACACGAACGTCTCGCGGTTGCCCGCCGGGCCGGGCAGGCCGGACGGCGCGAAGCCCATCACGACGCCCGGCGCCGCTCCCGCCACGGCGGCGATCGCCGAGCGCCGCGACGCGGCGTCGCGCACCACGCCGCCCTTCCCGACGTTCCCGCGTCCCACCTCGAACTGCGGCTTGACCATCGCCAGGCAGTCGAACCGGTCCCCCGCGCACGCCAGCACCGCTCCGAGCACCTTGCGCAGCGAGATGAACGACACGTCGACCACGACCAGGTCGGGCGCGTACGGGAGCTGCTCTGGCTCCACGGCGCGGGCGTTGACCCGCTCCACCACGGTGACCCGCTCGTCGCCCCGCAGCCGCCAGTCCAGTTCGCCGTAGGCCACGTCGAGCGTCACCACGTGCGCCGCGCCGCGCTGGAGCAGGCAGTCCGTGAAGCCGCCGGTCGAGGCGCCCACGTCGAGCGCATGGCGGCCCGAGACGTCGAGGCCCAGCGCGTCGAGCGCGTTGGCGAGCTTGACGCCACCGCGGGAGACGAAGGGCGGCGGGGCGTCGACGTCGAGCTCGATGTCGGCGGTCACCAGCTGGCCCGGCTTGGCGGCACGCGAGCGGCCCGGCCCGACGTGGACATGGCCGGCGAGCACCGCAGCGGCCGCGCGGGAGCGGGACGGAAACAGCCCACGCTCCGCCAGCAGGCTGTCGAGGCGGACCCGGGGCACGGCGCCACACGGTAACGGAGGGTGACCGAGTTCACAGTCGCCGGGGCGATCCGGCGGGACCATGACGTACGACATGGCGCGACGACTCTCCCTCGCAGAGCACGGAGCCGTGGAGCTGCTCGGCGGCCTTCTGCTGATCGCCGCTCCGCTGGTGCTCGGCTTCGGCCCGAACGGGTTCGTGGCCGCGTTCGTCGCGGGCGCGCTGCTCGCCGGCCTCGGGCTGGCGGACGGCCTCTCGATCTCCCGTCACATGGCCGCCGACATGGCGCTGGCGATCGGCATGGTCGCCGCGGCGGCCGGGCTGGCATCGGCCGGCGAGGCCGTGCCCGCGGCGCTGCTGGCGGGTGCGGCCGCGGTCGAGCTCGCGCTCACGAGCGGCACCCGCTGGACCCGACGGATCTAGGGCGCGAAACTGCGGCTGGGTAGGGAGGCTGGGGAGCCAGCCGGCGCGGTGATCCCCATTCAAGGCGGGGAAAGGTGGATTTCGGCGAGCCGGCGGTCATCGAAATCCACTTTTATGCCCGTCTAGAGCACAAAGGTGGATTTCG
This sequence comes from uncultured Solirubrobacteraceae bacterium, assembly GCA_963730535.1. Classification (GTDB taxonomy): domain Bacteria; phylum Actinomycetota; class Thermoleophilia; order Solirubrobacterales; family Solirubrobacteraceae; genus DASSUW01. The sequence continues at coordinate 58,799 of CAVSRU010000005.1, read as the reverse complement.
GTGCCAAGGCCCGCACCGAAAGACACGTAATCCCGCCTTGACGGACGACCGGCGCGGCTGGCTCTCCAGCCTCCCTACCCAGCCGCCGTTGACGTTCGCCGGCGCAACGAGGGCGTAGGAGATCACACGAGCGCGTCGCGCCCCGCGAGCACCGCGGTCTCGATCCGCTCCGCGATCCGCTCGGGCGTGAACCCGACCTCCTCGTGCAGCAGCTTCGGCGCCCCGTGGGTCACGTACCGGTCCGGGAGCCCGATCCGCAGCATCCGCGGCGCCAGGCCGCCTTCGGCCAGCGACTCCCAGACCGCGGTGCCGAAGCCGCCCATGAGGACGCCCTCCTCGACCGTGACCACGAGGTCGTGCTCGGCCGCCAGCTGCGCCAGCAGCGCCGCATCGAGAGGCTTGGCGAACCGTGCGTCGGCGACCGTGACGTCGAACCCCCGCTCGGCGAGCAGGTCGGCAGCGCCCAGCGCTTGCCCGACGCCCGTGCCGTAGCCGACCACGGCCACCCGCTCGCCCTCGCGCAGGATCTCCCCCGTCCCGAGCTCGAGCAGCAACGGATCGGCGGGGATCGGCACCCCGACCGCCTCACCGCGCGGGTACCGGATCGCCGCTGGGCCGTCGGTCTGGAGCGCGGTGTGGAGCATGTGGACGAGCATCGCCTCGTCGCGCGGCGCCATCAGCGTGATGTTGGGCAGCGGCCGCAGGTACGCGATGTCGAACGCGCCGTGGTGGGTCGGCCCGTCGTCGCCCACCAGGCCGGCGCGATCCATGCAGAACGTCACGTTCAGGGACTGCAGGCAGACGTCGTGGACGATCTGGTCGAACGCGCGCTGGAGGAAGGTCGAGTAGATCGCCGCCACCGGGCGCATCCCCTGGAGCGCGAGGCCGGCGGCGAAGAGGACGGCCTGCTGCTCGGCGATCCCCACGTCGAAGTAGCGGTCCGGCATCGCCTTCTGGAGCACCGACAGGCCCGTGCCCGAGTTCATCGCCGCCGTGATGCCGACCACGCGCTCGTCGCGCCGGCACTCGCGCACGATGGCCTCGCCGAAGACCTGCGTGTACTGCGGCGGCGCGGCCTTCGAGGCCTTCGCGGGAGCCGGGGCCGGCCGCCGGCCCGCGATCGAGTGCGGCTTCGCCGCGTGCCACTTCTCCATGCCCTCGAGGCCGCCCTCCTCGGCCGGAGCGAAGCCCTTGCCCTTGACCGTGGCGGCGTGGATCACGACCGGGCGCTCGGCCTCGAACGCGGCCCGCAACGCGCGCCGCACCGCACGCACGTCGTGGCCGTCGATGACGCCCATGTACGCCCAGTCGAGCTCCTCCCACCAGAGCCCGGGCTGCCACAGCGCCTTGACCGACTCCTTCACCTGCGGCCCGAGGCGCTCGAACGCCGCGCCGATCCCGCCCGGCAGCCGCGTGAGCCGCTCCTCGACACCCTCGCGCGCCTTCCACAGCCCGGGCTCGAGCCGCACGCGGTTGAAGTAGCGCGACAGCGCCCCCACGTTAGGCGAGATCGACATCCCGTTGTCGTTGAGGATCACGACCAGCGGCGTGCCGAGCCCGCCGGCCTGATGGACGGCCTCGAAGGCGACGCCACCGGTCATCGCGCCGTCCCCGATCACCGCGACGACGCGGCCGTCCTCCCCCACCCCGTGCCGCATGGCCTCCTTCAGGCCGACCGCGTACCCGATCGAGGTCGAGGCGTGGCCCGCGCCCATGATGTCGTGCTCGGACTCGTGGATCGCGCAGAACGGGGCGAGGCCGCCGTACTTGCGGATGGTCTGGAGCGCGTCGCGGCGGCCGGTCAGGACCTTGTGCGGGTACGCCTGGTGCCCGACGTCCCAGAGGATCTTGTCGCGCGGGGAGTCGAGCAGCGAGTGCAGCGCGACCGCGATCTCGCACGTCCCGAGGTTGGCGCCGAAGTGCCCGCCGATCTCCCCCACCGTGTCGATCAGCAGGTCCCGCACCTCCTGCGCGACCTGCTGCAGCTCGTCCTCGCTGAGGCGGTGCAGGTCCTGGGGGCGGTTGACGCGGTCGAGGATGGTCATGAGGAGCGGGTGAAGATGAAGTCCGTGATCTGCTGGAGCTCTGCGGCCCCGCCCGCCCTGTCCAGGGCCTGCCGGGCGTTGTCATGTGATTCGGCGGCCATCCGGCGCGCGTCGTCGATCCCGTAGTGGCTCACGTACGTGAGCTTGCCGTGTCGTTCGTCGCTGCCCTGCGGCTTTCCCAGGGCGTCCTCCGTGCCGGTCACGTCGAGGATGTCGTCGACGATCTGGAAGAGGAGGCCCAGCTCTGCCGCGAAGGCGCGGAAGTCAGGCAGTCTAGAGGAGGCGTCCGGGCCGATCGTGAGCAGGAGCACGCACTCGACCGACGCCTGGATCAGCCGCCCGGTCTTGAGCTGGTGCAGCCGGCGCAGCGTGACCTCGCCCTCGGGCACGAGGTTGCGCACGTCGATGTACTGGCCGCCGACCATCCCGTTCACCCCGGTCGCCACCGCGAGCTCGGCGGCGGCGGCGAGGACGTGCGCCGGCTCGCCGGGCTGGTTGCCGAGCAGGTGGCGGAAGGCCTCGGCGTAGAGCCCGTCGCCCGCCAGGATCGCCACGTCCTCGCCGTACTTGACGTGGCAGGTCGGCCGGCCGCGACGCAGCTCGTCGTCGTCCATGGCCGGCAGGTCGTCGTGGATCAGCGAGTAGGTGTGGATGAGCTCGAGCGCCGCCGCCAGCGGGAGGACGTCGGCCGGCGGGCGGCCGAGCGCGCTGGCCGTGGCGAGCGCGAGCACCGGGCGGATCCGCTTGCCGCCCGCCAGGAGCGAGTACCGCATGGCCTCCTCCAGCCCCTGGGTGGCGGGCTCGTCCGAGAACCTCAGGGCGCCCAGGTACGCCTCGACCTGCTCGCGCAGGCCCTCGGGGTAGCTCACTGCTGCTCGAGCGCCAGCTGACCGGCCGGGCCCGTGCCCGTCTCGGCGGCGCGGACCTCGCGGTCGAGCTCGGCTCCCGCCTCCGCGGCGAGGCGGGCGCACTCGTCGACGAGCTCGGCCGCGCGCTCGGGCGGGAGGTCGCCCGTGCGCAGCTCGGCGGCGGCGCGCTCGAGGCGCTCGACGAGCCGCTCAAGCGGCATGCCGGACCTCCCGCAGGACGGCGCCGAGGATGCCGTTCACGAACGACGGCGCGTCGGCGCCGCAGAAGGCCTTGGTCGTCTCCACCGCCTCGTCGATCGCCCCCTCGGGGGGGATCGGCTGCTCGGCCTCGATCAGGTCGGGGTGGAGCATCTCGAGCAGCGCGGTCTCGAGGATCGCGCGCTCGAGTGGCGCGATGCGGTCGAGCGTCCATCCCCGCGCGTTGCGCGAGATGTGCTCGTCCAGCTCCTCGGCGTTGTCCGCGGTCGCGTGCGCGAGCGCGCGCGTGAAGCTGCCGGCGTCCTTCTCGAAGACGTCGTCCAGCGGCCGCCCGGTCACGGCGTGCTGGTAGAGGGCGAAGACCGCCGCGCGGCGTTGCTCGGACCGGCGCATGGCCGGCTGAGGGTAGCTCTCACGCGCGGGACATGTACGAGCCCGAGCGCGTGTCGACCTTGATCCGGTCGCCGATGTTGACGAACAGCGGCACGTTCACGGTCGCGCCCGTCTCCAGCGTCGCGGGCTTGTTGCCGCCGCCCGACGCCGTGTCGCCCTTCACGCCCGGCTCGGTGTGGGTCACCTCGAGCTCCACGGACGCGGCGAGCTGGATGTCCGACGGCTGGTCGTCGATGAACAGCAGGTCGACGCTCTCGCTCGGCTTCACCCACTTCAGCGTGTCCGCCACGCCGTCCTCGGGGATCGCGAGCTGCTCGTACGAGCTCTCGTCCATGAAATGCGCGTCCGCGCCGTCGGCGTACAGGAACTGCATCTTGCGCGCCTCGGTCCGCACGGGCCGGAACTTCTCCCCCGCCCGGAACGTCCGGTCGATCACGGCACCATCGCTCGTCCGCCGAAGCTTCGTCCGCACGAACGCCCCGCCCTTGCCGGGCTTGACGTGCTGGAACTCGAGGATCTTGAAGACCGTCCCCTCGACGTCGATGTGGTTGCCGTTCTTGAACTGGTTGGTCGAGATCATGCCCGGCCGAGTGTAGGCGCGGGGGTCAGCCGAGCGCGGCGCCGAACATCACGAACGCGAGCGTGAGGAGGCCGAGGTAGCCGAGCGCGAGGCCGGTGATGGCCACCCCGCGGCCGGTCTGGCGGCCTCCCGAGCGGTTGATCTGCCGGAGGGCGACGTGGCCCATGATCACGGCGGCGAGCGAGCCGAGCCACCACATCCAGACGACGGCGCTGACGACCGAGGCGATCGCGAAGCCGTTCGTGCGCTTGGCCGGCTTGACGAACGTCGGCCGGACGATGGGTGCCGGAGGCGGCGGCGGAGGGGTGACGTCCAGCGTCAGCGTCTCGAGCTGATGGCACCAGCGCGCGCCGTAGGCGGCCTCCATCCGGGCCTCGAGCTCGTCCGAGTCGAGCCTCCCCTCCATGGCGGCGAGCCGCAGGCGCTCCGCCGTCGCCTCGCGGTCGGCGTCGGAGGCTCGGAGCGCGGGCTTTGGCGGCTCGCTCTGCACCGCCACCAAGCGTAGTGCCTGCGTGGGCCGTGCGGGGACGGATGACCACCCGTCCGTCGAGTTCCTGACCGCGACCCCGAGGGCTGCTAGGGCGAAGGGCGGCGGACGCGCGACGCGAGCGTGCGCGCCGCCGCCATGAAAGATCGGCTCAGTCGCCCGACTCGTACTTGAACGAGATCGCCAGCCGGACGCGGAAGGCGCTCACGGCCCCGTTCTCGATCGTCACATCCTCGCGGACCACCTCGGCCACGCGGAGGTCCCGCACCGTCTTCGCCGCCGTCTCGACCGCGCTGCGGGCAGCCGCCTCCCACGACTCGCTGCTGACCCCGATCACCTCGGTGACGCGATAGACGCTGTCGGCCATCTCTCCCCTCCAGGTCGTGGATGTCCCGCGGACTCTCTCACGAAACGACCGAGGCCCGCCGTGAGGCGGGCCCCGATCTGTCTGGAGGAAACTCGTACAGCGCTAGTTCTTGATCCAGTAGTAGGTCTCGTCTGAGTTGAACGGAGCCCACTTGCCGATCGCGCCGCCCATCGTCACGTACCGCCGGCAGGTCCTCGACTCGGGGTGCGGCAGGCACGGGTTGTAGGGGTTCACGAAGCCGCGCCAGGGGCGAACCGAGAACGTGTTCTCGGGCGCGTCCTTGGGGTCGATGCCGGCGGCCCCGTGGGCGCGCACCCGGCTGCACTCCATGACGTTGGGCACGTCGTCGTGGTCCTGGTCGTCGGCGCCGTCGCGCACGCCGTCGCCGTCGGAGTCCTCGTCGTCGAGCCGCACGCCGGTGTAGTTCACGTAGTACTTGGTCTCCTTGTCGTACAGGGAAGGCCAGTACTCGGGGACGAGGCAGCCGGTGCTCTCCCACTGGTTCGGGAGGCCGTCGGCGTCCTCGTCGCGCTCGGCGTCGTCGAGGCGGGTGTTGAGGTCGATGTCGTAGTACGTCGCCGTCTCGGCAGCGTCGCCGTCACGGTCGAAGTCGCGGATGTCGAACGGCGTGCGGACCCACCAGTCGTCGCCGCTGAACGGCCCGGCCGCGATCGTGGTGCCCGGGTTGGCGAGACCGACGGTCGCGTAGCCCGCACCGGCAGCCCAGCCAAGGAACTCGGCCTGCTTCGAGTAGCCGGCGGCGGCCAGGTTCGGATGCCCGTTCGCGTCCTTGCTCGAGTACTGCTCGCCGGCCGAGTACGTCAGCTCGTTCAGGGTGCGCGTGGCGCCCTTGCTGATCGTGTACTTCCACAGGTCGTACTCGTCCTTGAGCGTGAGCGAGTCGCCGTCGTGATCGACCGTCGCGTCGGTCTTGTCGAGCGCGTTCGGGTACGGCCGCTTCTCCGGGTACGGGAGGTAGTCCGTGCCGGTCTGGTGCTCGTCGTCGTTGAGGTCGCGGGCGGAGCGGTACTCGTAGCCGTCCTCGACGCCGTCACGGTCGGAGTCGACGTGGCACTGGTCGAGCTTCAGGGCCGATTCCTGCGCGTCGGTCAGGAGGTCGTTGTCGTCGTCGCTGTCGATGGCGTTGCGGGCGCCGTCGCCATCGCAGTCGGCGTCGGGATCCGCGACCGGCGGCTTCGGCGGGGCCGGCGGCTTCTCAGCGCCCACGATCGGGGAGATGCGCTTGCTCGTGTAGCGCTTCCCGAACTTGGTCGAGAGCACGCGGATCTGCAGCCGCGTGGGGATCGGCGTGCCGTTCTGGATGAGCAGCACGTTCTCGAGGCGCTTGGGGAGCTTGAGCTTCAGCAGCTTGGCGGTGCCCTTGTCCGCCTTCACGAACACGACCTTCGCGCCTGAGCGCTTGAACGCCACGGTGTTCTTATTGAGGCCGCGGCGGAAGTGGCGGCCGTGGATCGTCAGCGTCTGGCCGACGAACACGCGCTTGGGGGTGATCCGCTTGACCACGGGGGAGCGGTCGGCGGCGTTGGCGGCGGTCGTGCCCGCGACGGCGGGCACCAGCAGCGCGGGAAGCACGGCCATCATGGCGGCGCGGCGCAGCATTGGGCGGGTGCGGGCTCGGAGTTCCATCCACCCCGATATCGGCCCACCACGGCACTCTCTTGAGCGGGGTCTAGACCCCAGTCGCCCTTCCCGTGGGACTAGTCCGCCCTCACGAGCTCCTTCGTGGTGCCGGAGAGCACTCGCGCGCCGTCGTCGGTGACGACGACGAGGTCCTCGATCCGCACCCCGCCGCGACCCGGGAGGTAGATCCCCGGCTCGACGGTGACGACGTTGCCGGCCACGAGCGGGTCGGTGCCGGTGCGGGCCAGGCGCGGGGCCTCGTGGACCTCCATCCCGACGCCGTGCCCGAGCCCGTGCCCGAAGTGCTCGCCGTGCCCGGCCGCGGTGATGAGGTCGCGGGCCACGGCGTCCACCTCGCGGCCCTCGGGGCCCGGCCTGACCGCATCCAGCGCCGCCTGCTGGGCCTCGAGCACCAGCGCGTACGCCTCGGCGAGGTCGTCCGGGAGCTCGCCAGTGGCCCACGTGCGCGTGCAGTCTGAGCAGTAGCCGTCGAGGCGGGCGCCGATGTCGAGGGTGACCAGCGTGCCTCGCTCGATCCGCGCGCCGGTGGGCGTGGCGTGCGGGAGCGCGCCCCGCTCGGCCGAGGCCACGATCGACGGGAAGCTCGGCTCCTCGGCGCCCAAGCGCCGCATGTGCTCCTCCAGCCCCAGCGCGACCTCCCGCTCGGTCCGCCCGACCAGTCCCTGCTCGCGCACCCAGCCGTACACCTCGTCGACCAGCGCGGCGGCGGCCGCGATCCGCTCGACCTCCGCCGGCTCCTTGACGGCCCGGAGGCGCTCGACGGCCCCGCCGGCGGGCACCAGCTCGATCCGGTCCGGGATCACCTCGCGCAGGCGCGCGTGGCGGCGGACGGAGACGTGGTCGTCCTCGAAGCCCAGGCGCAGCTCGCCGTCGGGCCAGCCCTCGGCGAGCGCGGTGACGAAGTCCGCGGGCCCCTGCTCGCGGTCGAAGTCGGGCACCTGCTCGGCGGCCTGCTCGACGTAGCGGAAGTCGGTGATGAAACGGCGCACCTCGCGCCCCACCACGGCCATCGCGTTCGAGCCGGTGAAGCCCGTCAGGTAGCGCACGTTCACGAGGTCGGTGACCAGCAGGAGATCGACCTCGAGCTCCGCGGCCAGCCGATCCGCCCGGCTCACAGGAGCTCTTTCAACGCCGCCAGCGCGTCGCGGTAGCCATCCACTCCGCGTCCGCTCACGCGGGCCGCGCGCACGTCCTCGAGCACCGATACGTGGCGGAACGGCTCCCGGCTGTCGACGTCCGAGAGGTGCACCTCGACCACGGGGAGGCCGCACAGCTCGACGGCGTCCCGGAGGGACCACGCGTAGTGGGTCCACGCGCCCGGGTTGAGCAGCAGCCCGTCGGCGTAGTCGCTCGCCTTGTGGATCTCCTCTACGTACTCGCCCTCGTGGTTGCTGTGGAAGAACCGCGCGTCGAGCCCCAGCTCGCGGGCGAAGGCGTCGATCCGCCGCTCGAGCCGGTCGAACGTCAGGCCGCCGTAATGCTCGGCCGGCCGACGGTTCAGCGCGTCGAAGTTGACGCCGTGCAGCACCGCGACGCGGTTCCTCATCGCAGGTGCTCACGCTCCGCATGGCCGGGACGGCGCCGTTGTCGTCGTCGACCCGGTGGCATCCTCATTGCAACTCTGCCACGGCGGCTCGCAGCTCGCCTTCCGGTACCGGGCGGCCGGGCCGGACGTCGCCAGGCGCCTCGACGAGCACGAATCCCACGCGGCCGTGGCGGCGCTTCTTGTCGCGCGCCGTCGCCGCCACCACGTCCAGGGGGTCGACGCCGCCGTCGAGGGTGGTCGGCAGCCCCCGTGCGGCGAGCAGGTCCGCCACCTCGGCGCGCAGCTGCACCTGGCCCGACAGCCGCAGCGCGGCGAGCAGCCCGAGGCCGACCGCCTCCCCGTGCCGGTAGCGCCGGTAGCCGGTCGCCGTCTCGATCGCATGCCCAACCGTGTGGCCGAGGTTGAGGGTCTGCCGGCGGCCGGCGTCGCGCTCGTCGCTCGCCACCACCACCAGCTTGGTCCGCGCGCACGCGAGCACGAGGTCGCGGTCCAGCGGCGCGCCGGAGCGCACGCGCTCCCACAGCCGCCCGCCGGCGATCAGCGCGGTCTTGATCACCTCGGCCCAGCCGGACGCCAGCTCGGCCTGCGGCAGCGTGGCCATCGCCGACGGGTCGACGAGCACCGCGGCCGGCTGGTGGTACGCGCCGGCGTAGTTCTTGCCCTCGGGGAGGTCGACGCCGGTCTTGCCGCCGTACGCGGAGTCGACCTGGGCAACCAGCGTGGTCGGCACCTGGACGACCCGGACGCCGCGCTGGTAGAGGGCGGCGCAGAAGCCGCCGACGTCCCCCACCACGCCGCCGCCGAGCGCCACGAGATGGTCGTCGTGGTCCATGCCGGCGCCTGCGAGCTCGCGCAGCAGGCGCTCGACCGTCGCCAGCGTCTTGTGCTCCTCGCCGGGCGGGATGCGCAGGTCGGCCGCGGACGGCAGCCGCTCGGCGTACAGCGGCCCGACGTGCTCGTCGGTGACGAGGAAGCGCCGCCCGGGCACCGGCCAGAAGTCGCTCCCCAGCAGCCCCTCCCCCACGTGCACCGGATAGCTGCCCGACGCGGCCGACGCCCACAGCAGCCGCGTGCCGGCGGGAGCGCGCGAGAGCGCGCGCAGGGCGGGCACGGCACGGCGCACCTCGTCACGCGAGGAGTCGGTGAGCACCGCGTCCGCCACGGCGTCGTAGAGCGGCGCGCGCTCGGCGTGCAGCGCCTCGAAGCGGACGCGGTCCTGGGCCAGCGGGCGCCGCCGCCCGCCCGCCCGCCGCCACGCCGTCTCGACGTCGACGTCGAGCAGCGCGACCGTGTGCCGGCGCAGCAGCTCGCGCACGCGCTCGGAGGCCACCGCCCCGCCGCCGAGCGACAGCACCGGCGCCGGAGGCTGCTCCAGCATGCCGCACACGACCTCCTCTTCGAGCGCCCGGAACGCCGCCTCGCCGTGGGTCGCGAAGTGCTCCTCGATCGTCGTGCCGAGCCGCTGCTCGAGCTCGTGGTCGGCGTCCACCGCGCGCACGCCGATCAGCCCCGCAGCCGCGCGCGCCGCCGACGTCTTGCCGGCCCCCATGAAGCCGATGAAGACTAGGACCGGGGCTTCCATCCGATGCGCCGCTCGTAGGCCTCGACGGCGGCGCGGACGTCATCGATGTGGTCGCCGCCGAACTTGGAGCGGTACGCGTCCGCCAGGACGATCGCCAGCATCGCCTCGCCCACCACGCCGGCGGCCGGGACGGTGCACGAGTCGGTGCGCTCGCGCAGCGCCTGGGCGGGCTCGTGGGTCGCGATGTCGACCGAGCGCAGCGGCTTGGTGAGCGTCGGGAGCGGCTTCATCGCGCAGCGCACGACGAGCGGCTCGCCGGTCGTCATCCCACCCTCGAGGCCGCCCGAGTGGTTGGTCTCGCGGTAGTAGCCGCGCTCGTCGGAGTAGAAGATCTCGTCGTGGGCCGCCGAGCCGGGGCGCCCCGCGAGGTCGAACCCGTCGCCGATCCCGCAGCCCTTGATCGCCTGGATCGAGAGCATGGCCATGCCGATCCGGCCGTCGAGCCGCTCCTCCCAGCTCACGTGCGAGCCGAGCCCCGGCACGAGGCCGAAGGCGCGGACCTCGAAGACGCCGCCGAGCGACTCGTTGCGCTTGCGCAGCTGGTTGATCTCCTCGACCATCGCGCGTGACGCCTCCTCGTCAAGGCAGCGCACCGGGGAGGCGTCGACCTCCGCGAAGTCCTCGGGCGCGAGCCCGTCGCGCTCCGGCGCCCGCACGGAGCCGATCTGGGTCACGTGGGAGTGGACCTGCGCGCCCAGGGCGGCCAGGAAGCCCTTGGCCAGCGCGCCGCCCGCCACCCGCGCGGCGGTCTCGCGCGCGCTCGCCCGCTCGAGCACGTTGCGCACGTCGGTGAAGCCGAACTTCTGGACGCCCGCGAGGTCGGCGTGGCCGGGGCGCGGGAGATGCACCTCGGGCACCTCGCCCTCCACCGGCCAGGGGCTCATCCGCTCCTCCCAGTTGGCGTAGTCGCGGTTGGCGACCCGCACCGCGATCGGCCCGCCGAGCGTGCGGCCGTGGCGCACTCCGGAGGTGATCTCCGCGCTGTCGCGCTCGATCTTCATGCGGCCGCCGCGGCCGTGGCCGAGCTGGCGCCGCGCCATGTCGCGGTCGATCGCCGCGAGGTCGAGCTCGAGGCCGGCGGGCAGGCCCTCGACGATGCACGTCAGGCCAGGCCCATGGGACTCTCCGGCGGTGACGACGCGCAGTGGCACGCCGAGCATCCTACGAAGACCCATCCGCCGCGACTCCCTCGACGGGAGCCGCGGCGGAGGCACGTCCCCTACTAGTTGATCGCGACGAGGTCGAGCTGGTACTGCGCGGTCGGCTCGCCCGTCTCAGGATCGATCACGTCGAAGAACTCGGTCTCGCCGCGCGACAGGTGGATCGTCTCGCAGGAGGCCGGGTGCGGCTTGCAGGTGCCGTCGCCGGTCGCCGTGAGCGTGGCGTCGACCAGGAACTTCGCCTTCTTGCCGTTCTTGGTCAGGCCCATGAAGACGAGCAGGGGCTCCTCGCTGTCGGGCAGCGGCCGGAGCTTGGTGAGCCACCCGGAGGGCAGCCCCTCCTGCGTGGCGTCGCCGAAGCGCACGGTCACCGAGCCCGCAGGGGGCTTCGGAGCCGACGGCTCGGTGACCGGCGGCACCGACGGGATGCTCGACCCGCCGCCGCCCGACGTCGTCGTCGGCGCGGAGGTCTTGCTCTCGGTCGTGGCGTTCTTGTCCGACGCCTGCTTGGCCTGGGCGGTCTTCTTCTTCTTGACCGGGGCGGGCTTGAATGGGTCCTTGCGGGCCCCGAGCACGCGCCGGCGGCGCGTCCGGTCCTCGGCCGCGACCTTGGCGACGATCGGCTCGGCCAGCGTGTCGTTGTCGCTCACCGCGGGCGCCGGGTCGGCGGGCGGGGCGACGGGCGCCGGGGCGCTCGCGAGCACGAACGGCACGGCGACGAGCGCCGCGACGAGCGCCACGGCGACCGGCCACAGCCGGCGGCGCACGAGCTGGTGCCAGATGTTGGTGACGACGTTCATTGCGTGGCTCCGGTGGTCGCGCTGGCGGTGGTCGTGGTGGTCGGGGGGGCCGGCGTCGCGCCGCCCGCGGGCGGCGTGGCCGGCGTCGGCGCACCGGCGACGGCCTCGACCGGCGGCACCAGGTAGGTGGTCGCGCTGATCTGGGCCTGCATCCGCGGGAAGCCGACGGGTGCCGGGGTGATCCCGACGCTCTCGAGGCGCAGGAGGCGCCCCGTCGCGTCGAGGCGGCGGTTGTTGACGGTCACGAACCGCTCGAGCCGGGCCAGGAACGTCGAGAGCTCGAAGTAGCTGCCGGTGAACGTGAAGTTGAACGGCATCGCGGAGAGCACGCCGTTCGCCACCGGCACCGCGCCGGGCGCGGGCGCGAGCCCGTCTCCGGCTGCCTTGGCGTCCGTCGGCGTCTGCGCGCTGGACTCGCCTCCGACTCCGCTGCCGAGCTCGATCTTCTCGAAGTCGACGCCCGACTCGTCGGCGGCGCCCTCGAGCTGGACGACCAGCGAGCGGACGTCGTCGTCGGTGGGCACGGCCTTGCCGAGCCGCGCCAGCGTCGTGTAGTTGCGCTTGTAGCTGGCCTTCGCCTGCTCGTAGCCCGCGAGCTGTGCCTTGGCGGCAGCGATCTCCGCGGTCTTCTTGGTCAGCTCGCCGTCGAGCCGCGCCACCTCGTCGCGCTTGGGCGCGAGGGCGAAGTGGTAGAAGCCGAAGCCGGCGAGGGCGACCGCGACCACGGCCGCGAGGATCTGGTTGGTGCGGGTCATCAGGAACCGCCTCCCTGCGGCGTGGGCGTCGGCGTCGGGGTCGGCGTCGCGCCGCCTGCCGGCGTTGTGGCTCCGGCGGCAGGCGTGGCGCCGGCCGTGGCCTGGACGGTCAGATCCCGCACGGAGGCCGGGACCTTGGAGCCCTCGAAGAACGCGACGATCTCGAACGCCGGCCGGCGACCCTCGCCGCAGGCGGCGGGAGTGGCCGACGAGGCGGTCCCACTCGCCGAGACGGCAGGCTTGATCGACTTGCCGAGGCTGACGCGCGTGACGCCGTCGACGTTCCGGACGCGCGACAGCAGCACGGCGACCTCCTTCTGGCCGCGCGTGCAGCCCTTCAGCTCGAGCGCGGGCGCCGCGATCGCGGTGCGGACGCTGGAGCCGCCGCCCGAGGCGGTGGAGACCGAGCCGGTCAGCGACGAGAGCGTGACGTCGGCCGGGATGGCGCGCGAGACGTCGCGCATCGCCTGCTCCCAGTCGAAGCGCGAGGACGCGAGGTCCTTCACGGTCTGGATGCGGGTCTCGGCCATCGCCTGGAAGTCGGCGTAGGGCTTGAGCTGAGCGACGCGCTGCGTCGTGGCGGCGGCCTGCGCGGTGGTCGCGTCGAGCTTCGCCTGGCGGTCCTTGACCGTGTTGGTCGTGAGCACGTACGCGGCGAGCGCTAGGACGCACGCGGCGAGCGCGCCGAGCACGACGTAGGCGCCGATGCCGGCGGGTGCCTCGGCGACGGCTGCGCTTCGCTTGGCCTTCGGAGCGCCTCGCTTGGCGGTGCCGCGCTGGTCGGGGGGGAGCAGGTTGATGGCCTTCATCTCGCCCGACTTATCGGCACCCCGGGAGCCCCGCTTGAGGCGTCGGGGTGGGGTGAGGAACCTACGCGAAGGTGCTCAGGTACCACTCGACCATCGCATCGCCCGCGAATAGGGCGATGACGGCCCCGAGAGCGAGGAAGGGGCCGAACGGGACCGCGGTCTTGCGGCCCTCGGCGGCGCCCTTGCGTGCGATGACGGCCGCGCCGACGAGCGTGCCCGCGACGAGGGCGATGAGCAACGCCGCGCCGACGTCGCGCCCCAGGAAGAGCCCGAGGACGAACGCGAGCTTGACGTCTCCCATGCCCATCCCGCGCGGGTATGCGAGCACGGCGACGAGGAAGAAGCCGCCCGCGGCCAGGGCGGCGAGCAGGTGCTCGACGAGCGCGTCCGGCTCGGTGAGGAGCACGAGCGCCGGCGCGAGCACAGCCCCGATCAGCATCAGCCGGTTCGGGATGATCCGGTGGTCGAGGTCGATCAACGTGACGGGCACGAGCAGGAGCACCAGCGCAAGCCCGAGGAGCGCGTCCTCGTCGGGCCCCTTGGCGAGCACGACGAGCGCGCACAGGGCGCCGGTGGCCGCCTCCACCAGCGGGTAGCGGGCGGAGATCGGCTCCCGGCACGTCCGGCACCGGCCGCGCAGCGCCAGCCACGACAGCACCGGCACGTTGTCGTAGGCCCGGATCTGCGTCAGGCAGCCGGGACAGCGCGAGCGGGGGCGCGACAGCGACTCGCCCCGCGGCAGTCGGTAGGCGACCACGTTCAGGAACGAGCCGAAGACGGCCCCCAGCACGGCAGCGAGCATTACGTGCACTCCCCCCTTAGGCGCGTGTCAGGAGATCTCTTCGACGGCCAGCCCGGCGGCGACGGTGAGGCGGCCGGCGTCGGCCTCCTCGTCGTCGGTGGCGACGACGGCGGCCTCGAGCGGCAGCCGGAGCTGCTCGGCGAGCGCCTCGACGAAGCCCGGGATCGCGACGGCGGCGCCGGTGACCACGCCGTGCTCAACCTGCTCGGCGCTCTCCTGCATCCGATAGAAGTTGAGCGAGTTGCGGACGGTGTCAGCGAGCTGGTGGACGCCCTCCTCGAGCACCGCGCGGGCGGCGGTCACGAGGTCCTCGTCGCCCTGGACCCCGTCGAGCGGGGCGTGCAGGCCGACGTGGCCGAGCCACTGGCGGGCATGCTCGGCGGTCAGCGCGCGGCGCTCGGCAAGCGTGGCGACCATTGCGTCGAGCCCGCCGGCGGCGGCGCGCGTGAAGAGGCAGCCGCTGGCGTTCGCCACGGCGACGTTCGTGAGCCCGGCGACGCTGACGTAGAGCGTGGCGCCGGTGCGCTTGGAGCCGCCGGACAGCGCACGGACCATGCCGAACGCGGAGAGGTCGATCCCTTCGAGCTCCAGGCCGGCCTCGCGGGCGGCGCCGACGATGCGGTCGACCATCTCGCGGCGCACGGCGACGACCACCACGCGGGTCTTCGGCCGGCCGGACGGATCCGTCACGGTCCCGAGCGACTGCCAGTCGATCACGGCCTCGTCCATCGGCATCGGGATGTGGTCGGGCGCCTGCACCTTGACGGCGGCGGCGAGCGCCTTGTCGTCCTCGAGTGGCGGCAGGTCGAGCGTGCGCACCACGATCCGCTGATTGGCGATGCCGAGCCGCACGCGCGTGGGCAGGTCGTGCTCGGCGAAGAAGGTCTTCAGCGCCTCGGCCAGGGCAGACACGTCGGCGACCTCGCCGTCGCGCAGGATGCCAGGCCGGAGCGGAGCGACGGCGCCGCGCTTGAGCGACAGCGACCCGTTGACGGTGACCTCGGCGGCGGCGATGTGCCCCGGATCGAGATCGAGGCCGACGACAGCGGCCTGGGAGGAGGAGCGCTTCTTGAACACGTGTCTGGTATCGGCGGTCTCCGGCGGGCCCTTGAGGGGCTCGCTCAGTTCGAAGCGACGATCTCGCGGAACGAGTTCTGCACGATGCCGGCGGTGCCGTACGCGCGCAGGTTGTTGGCGGCGTTCGCGTTGAAGCCCACGTTGCCGTTGCACTTGCTCGCGCCACTCGACGAGCCGACCTCGAGGCCGCCCGCGCCGTCGACGACGATGGAGCCGAACACGCAGCCGTTGCCCTGGAGGGTCAGCACCATGCCGTTGATCGCCGGCCCGATGCTGTCCGAGCCGTTCACGTGGTAGACGACGCCGTTGTAGGTCGTGTTCCCCGACAGCGAGAGGGTGCCCGAGCCGATGATGAGGACTCCCGGCTTGGCGGCCGTGTTCCACTCGCTGTTGCCGGTGTACGAGCAGTTCGCGGATTCGAGGAAGACGAGCTCGCCCGCCAGGCTCGGGCACCCGCTCTGGTGGTAGGTGCCGTTGGCCTTCGCGAACTCCCGCATCCGCTCGATCGTCTCCGGTGACAGGCCCGGGCGCTGGTTGGGCTCCACGTTCACCGTCGCGTTGGGACCGACGTGCACGGCCCGCCCCCAGTCCTGGCACGACGCGGCCGGCAGCTGGCCGCCGGCGCCGTTCCCGCAGCGCAGGATCAGGTAGCTGCCGTTCGTCATCACCATCGTCTTGTTGCCGTTGTTGGAGACCGACAGGCGGTTCGCGGTGATCACGTTGCGCGGGAACAGGGTGTCCAGCCGCTCGGCGCGGATCAGCGCGACCATCGTCCGGCGGCGGCCCGCCGTGGCCGACTGGGCGCGCACCCACATGAGCCCGTCTCCGTTGCTGTCGTAGCCGGGGCGGGTGCGGACGGTCGCGTCGTCGTAGAACTGGTCGGGCGCGGAGCCGGCGCCCGTCGCCACGTTGTCGTGGACCTCGGTCGACCACTCGAGCCCGTCGTTGTAGTCGTTGCCGGTGAAGCCGTTGGTGAGCGTGCTCGGGTCGGGGCACTTGCCCTCACCGCCCGTCGCCTGCGTGCAGCGCGGGCGCGCGTCGGTCGCGCTGGCGGGCCACTTCGTCGAGAGCATGAAGATCTGGGCGTTGAGCGCCCCCTCGCCGACCGCGAATGACGACTCGCGCTCGCGCTCGCCTCGTGACTGGCTCTGCTGGACGTCGACGGTCGACATCGCGGTGAAGCCGACCATGAGGCAGAGCATCATCACGAGCATCGCGGTGACGAGTGCGGAGCCCTCCTGGCGGCGGAGCGTACGGATCATGGGTAGTTGACCTCCGCGACCGCGGGGAGTCCGGCCGGGTCTTTGACGACGAGGACGAAGCGATGGGTACCGGCGATGAGCGGGGTGTTTACGACCACGCCCTGGCCGACGCAGCTGGCGGGCTTGGGCACCGCGTCGCAGTTCGGGAGCGGCGTCGGCGGATCCATGTACCACTGGTAGGTCAGCGGCATGCCCTCGGGGTCCTCGGACGCCGAGCCGTTGAGCACGAGCTGGCTGCCGGCCTGGTCGACGTCGAGCCGGGCGACCGGCACGCGGTTCTGGTTGCGGAGCGTCACGCCCGAGCCGAGGCGGGTCTCGACCGGCGCCTCGCCCGGCGTCGTGTCCACATAGAGGTCCGCGTGGATCTGGCTGATCCGCTGGAGGTCCGCCGAGTTGTAGGCGAACAGCGGACGGTTCTGGCCGCCGATGCGGTTGACGATGTTCCCGCTGACGAGCACCGTGCGTGTCCAGCCGGCAGCCGGGCACGCGCCGAGCCCGGGCAGCGGCGGCGGGTCGTTGCTGGCCCGGTTGGTCCAGGACTGCTCCTGCTGGTAGAGCTTGCCGCGCGCCGGGTCCGCCGCATCGAGGCAGTAGCGCACGCGCTTGACGTTGGCCTGGTTCAGGCTGCCTCCGGGGCGCACCTCGTCGACCATCCGGAACACGAGGTCGTACGGGGCGGCGGAGTCGACCGCGTAGGGCTGGGCCTGGTAGTCCTCGGTGAAGATCGACGGGCTGGCGAGGTTGCGCAGCTGGCGCGCGAGGCGGTCCATGTACGTGCGCGCGACGTCCTGCGCCTCGTTGTGCTTGTCGTTGCGCTGCGCGCTGCGGCCGACCGAGGCGACCGCCGTCAGCGTCAGCCCGAACACGACCGTGGTGATGACCATCCCGATCAGCAGCTCGATCAGGGTCACGCCGCGCTCCTCGCGCAGTCGGGCGGTCACGGTGCGACCGCCTTCACGGGAGCCGACTCGCCGTACCGGGTGTCGACGGAGGTGATCCAGTACTCGTGCGCGGTGCCGCCGGTGTTGCCGTCGTTGAAGTCCGTGCCGGTCCAGTCGGCGTAGCGGGAGTCGCGGCCGGTGCCGTCGCGGTAGACGCGGAAGAACGCGATCGAGTCGCCGCTGTCGGGGTCCTCCGGGCTCGGGCGCGTCCAGGTCAGCTGCACGGACCCGTCGGCCTGGAGCTGCGCAGTCGGACCGACCGGCGGCGCCGGCGGGTTGTTCCCCAGGTTGACGACGAGCGGATCCGACTGCACCGACGAACGCGGCTGGCCGTCCACGTGGTGGCGATCCCAGGCGTAGACGCGGTACACGAGGCCGTCCTCGGCCGGCGGGTCGGAATCGGCGCAGGCGGTCCAGTCCCTGCGCTCACAGACCTCAACGACGTTGCCGGCGGCATCGGTCCGCTGGACGCTGTACCCGATGATGTCGCGCTCGGGATTGGGCAGCCATACGAGGTCGACGACCTGGTCCTCCGGCGTCGCCGGGTCGCCGGTGCGCCCGCCTGCCAGGCCCTGGGGCTTGGTCGGCACGCTGCGGTTCAGCGTCACGGTGAGCGAGCGCGACGGGCCGGACACGCCGTAGCTGTCGAACGCCTCGGCGCTGACGACGTACGTGCCGTCGACCACGCTGTCCGGGGCGCCCGCCTGCCCGACCTGCCATCCGAACGTCCAGGAGAGCCCGGCGCCGGTGGTGATGGGAGCCTGCGACGTCCCGTCGAGCAGCCAGTGCAGCGTGGCGGGCGCGCTCGACGTCGTGAGGTCGAATGGGATCGTGTGGTCCCCCGGCGTGGCGTAGATGTGGTTCGTCGCCGCGGCGATCGCGGTGCCGGTGCCGGTGTCCACCACCAGGGTGCGCACGGCGGGGGCGCCGGCGCTACCCGGGTTGTTCACGAGCACGGTCTGGTGCACGGTCCGCTCGGTGCCGCGATCGGCCCAGCGGACCTCGACGCGCACGCGCCGGTAGTCCTCCGGGTTGCGGTCGGGCGTGGCGGACGGCGCAGCGCTGTCGGTGCAGAAGCCTCCGGCGACGTGGTTCCCGCCGCCGTCGCGAGCGTCGTCGAACGTGCACACCGTCGCGCTGACTGTGTAGGTGAAGCCGCGCCGGCGGATCGTCCAGCCGGCCGGCTGGCCGTCGTCGGCGAGACCGGGCTGCGCCGCGATCTCGCCCTCGAGCGAGGCCGGCGTGAGCTTGGCGAAGGGCACGCTGCGAGCAGCCTCCACGAGCTCCCGCGCGACGTTGACGGCCGCCTCGCGCGAGCGGGTGGTGACCGTCGTCGCGTTGGCGCGGTCGATGAGCGCGAGCGTCCCGAGCACGCCGACCAGGAGCACGGTCATCGCGACGAGAACCTCGACGAGGGTGAAACCCTCGCGGGCGGCAGGGGAGGAGCAGGAAGGCGTATGCATCGTCCCCGTCACAATCGGCCGCCCAAAGCGGTGGCTTGAGCAACTCGATGAATGTCCAGCCGCCTTAACGACGAAGCGGGCCCGGAGGCCCGCTTCGCGAGAATGCGGTTGGCGTCAGCCGATTACCACTTCGAGTCGCTGGCGCAGCCGTACTTGCCCGCGGCGTCGCACGCACGCGTGACACCCGAGCCACCAGCCACGTTGGCCTTGGTGATCTTGAACTTCGTACCGGTCTTCGAGGTGATCTCGACGGCGTAGCCGGCGTCAGCGGCGTCCGCAGCGCCCGACGTCACGACGAGGGTCGCGGCCTGGCCCTCCTTGAGGGCCGGCTCGATGGCCTCGAGCTGGGCCTTCGTGGCCGCGTAGTCCTGCTCGTCCGTGTACCACGTCTCCATGGCGGTCTGAGCAGTGCGGGCGGCCGACTTGGCCTCGGTGTCCTGCGCCTTGCCACGCTGGTTGAGGAAGGCGGGAAGTGCGATCGCGGCGAGGATGCCGATGATCAGGATGACGACCAGGAGCTCGATAAGGGTGAAGCCCTTCTCGCTCTGGGCGCGCTGGCGGAGCTTGTGCAGCATGTGGGTGGTCCCTCCTGAGGGGATCGTTTGGGCCTTTGGACTTCCTTGCCAGGTCCTCGGTCCCACTTCCACCACTGGCGGTGGCAACCCGGCGCGCTCCATCCAGGAGCCCCGTGGCTTTGCGCCTCACCCTCGCGGGCGATTTGCCTTTGACACCTTGGCTGGCACCCCCGTTATCGGCCGTGCGCGAGCAGTCCTTAAGCCCTCATTAGCCGGATAGGCGATAGGCGCTCTACCCTCGGTGCATGCTCGGCCGCCGCTTCGTCCTCCTCGTGGCCGTGCTCCTGGGCCTGACCGCCGTCGCGGCGAGCCTCGCGCCGCGCCAGCCGGCGCCCCGCGACCAGCCCGCCGCCCAGGCCACGCCGAGCCCCGCGCCTGCCGGCTCCGGTCCGGTGGAGACGCTGGAGGAGACGCTCTCCACGCGCGGGAAGCCGCGGCGCATCCGGGTGGACCGCGGCGCGCTGGTCGAGCTCCAGGTCGACGGCGACGAGCTCGACAGCGTGAGCCTGGAGGGCGAGGTGGAGGTCCTAACGGAGGAGACGAACGCGATCTTCAACATCTACGCCGACACGCCGGGCACGTACCCGATCGAGCTCGTCGACGCGAACCGCGTCGTCGGGATGCTCGTCGTGCGCGAGTAGCTACTCGCGGCGCGCGGCCTGGGCGTCGTGGCCCGGGATGAAGCGGCCGCTGCCCTCGCACCACGGACAGGCGACGGGCTGGGGCGTGCCGCCGAGGCCGGAGATCACGCGGCCGGTCCCGCGGCAGGCGGTGCAGCGCTGGGGATCATGCGGCTCGGCGGGCTCGGTGCTCACGCCCGGGCCACGTTAGCGGCTCGCGCGCTCAGCCCAGGCCGGGCGGGGCGACCGAGGTGGCGGCGCGGGCATCCGCGCTCGCGTGCAGCACCGGGTCGGCGGGGCGATCGGTCGGCAGCGCCCGGCGGAGCGTCGGCGGCACCTCGCGGTCGGTGAGCGGCCGCAGCAGGCCGAACGCGCGGAACACCGTCTCGGCCTTACCGGTGTCGGCCACGCGGAAGAGGAGACCGTAGATCGCGGGGGTCCCGAGTGGCGACCGGGCGGCGATCTCGGCCGCGGCACTGGGCTCGAAGCACGCCACGGCGGCGTCGCCGAGCGGCTTGGTGAACAGCAGCGCGGCGTTCGGCGCATCCTCGGGGTCGCCGAGGACGGTCAGGGCAGAGCCGCCGAGCGAGGTCCACAGCCAGCCCTCGATCCCCTGCTCGCGCGGGACCACGGTGGTGGCGCTGAGGCGCTTGAGGATCGGGAAGCGACCGACCATCCCGGCCGTGCGGGCGCCGCCCGGGTCGACGAGGCCGAGCTGGAGGGTGCCGAGCGGCACGCGCAGCGGCTCCTGCAGCCTTTCGTCGAACGTCAACGACGCGCCGATCGCGCTCAGCCGCAGCAGGTCGGGCGTGCGCTGGCGGCCCCACGCCCGCGAGCCCTCGAGCTCGAGCACGTGCTCGCGCGCGGAAGCGCTGGACGGCGGAGGCAGCGACATACGTCCATAATCGGCGCGCGGGCGCTCGGGCTTCAGTCGTTGTCGCGATGCACCGTGTCCGGCGAGAAGGCCGGCAGGCAGACCGCGACGTACGACGCCCCATCGGGCGTCGAGTACCGCACCCACTCACCGCCGCGCACCAGCACCGCCTGGCCGGCGCCGACGGCCAGCACGCCGCCCTCGTGCTCGACGCGAAGGACCCCCTCGAGGACGACCGTGTACTCGTCGAAGTCCGGGCGCTGGCCCGGCTCCAGCCAGCCCGCCGGGGAGCGCATGTGGGCGACGCTGACGCGCTCCTCCCCGCTGTTGACGCGGCCGACGTACTCGTCGATCAGCTTCGGCTTGGTCCCGGCGGCCTCCACGCGCGAGGGTGACTGGATCAACTCTGGCATCCGGGTGGGTATACCAAGGGGCATGTCCGACGAGCTCGTTCCCCTGCTGCGCGGCGTCACGCACGCGTGTGCCTTCTGGCTCGCGCTGGTCGCGACGGTCGTCCTCGTGGCCCTGGCCGAGACCGGCGTGGCCCGCGGCGCCGCGCTGGTGTACGGCGCCGGGCTGTGCCTGATGCTCGCCGGGAGCGCGGTCTACCACCGCTGGAAGTGGGACCCGCGCGTGCGCGCGATCCTCCAGCGGATCGACCACAGCACGATCTTCGTGTTCATCGCCGCCAGCTACACGCCGGTCTGCCTGCTCGTGCTCGAGGGCTCCATGCGGTGGGTGGTGTTCGCCGGGGTGTGGGCGGGCGCGCTCGGCGGGATCGCGCTGAGCGTGGCCTGGATCACCGCCCCGCGGGTGCTGCACGCGCTGGCCTACGTGGCCCTCGGGTGGTTCGCGATCATCGCCATCCCCCAGATGGTCGCCCGCCTGCCGGTCGCGCCGCTGGTGCTGCTGGCCGCCGGCGGCCTGCTCTACTCGGCCGGCGCGGCGATCTACGCCTTCCAGCGGCCGGATCCGTGGCCGCGGGTGTTCGGCTTCCACGAGGTCTTCCACGCGCTCGTGGTGGCCGCCGCCGTGGTGCACTTCGTGGCCATGGCCGGCTGGGTCATTCCAGTCGGCTGACCTCGATTTCGAGCAGGTCGCCGCCGTCGTGGTCGACCTGGAGGGTGGTGTGCTCGATGTGGAACTCGTCGTGGAGCATCGCCTCGAGTGCGCGACGGGCGTCGTGGCAGTCGGTCTCGCGCCCGACGAGGATGTGGGCCGAGAGCGCCGGGAAGCCGGAGGTGACCTCCCAGATGTGTAGGTCGTGGACCTCCTTGACGCCCCTCTCCCCCGCCATTCGCATGCCGATGGCCTGCGGGTCGAGCCCGCGCGGCGCGGCCTCGAGGAACACGCGGCCGGATTCGCGCAGCAACCCGTAGGCGGCACGCAGCATGAGGGCGGCGACGAACAGCGCGGCGATGCCGTCCGCCTCCCGGAACCCGGTGAGGAGGATGACCGCGCCCGCGATCGCCGTGGCCACGAAGGCCGCGAGGTCGGTGAGGATGTGCTGGAACGCGCCCTCGACGTTGAGTGACTGCCGGTTCGCGCGCGCGAGGATCGACGTCGCCGCCAGGTTCACCGCCACGCCGATCACGGCGACGATCAGGACCGGCGCGCCCTCGACGTCGGGCGGGTCGAGCAGCCGCCGCACGCCCTCGTAGACGATCAGCAGGCCGAGCACGAGCAGCGTCGAGCCGTTGATCGCCGCGGCGAGGATCTCGGCGCGCTTGAGGCCGAAGGTCATCGCCCCGGTCGCGGGCCGGCGGGCGAGCCGGATCGCCACGAGCGAGAGCGCCAGGGCACCGGCGTCGGTCAGCATGTGGGCGGCGTCGGAGAGCAGCGCGAGCGAGTCGGCGGCGATCCCGACGACCACCTCGACGCACATGAAGCCCGTGATGAGGGCGAGCGCGAGCGCGAGCTTGCGGCTGTCGGCGTCCGCCGAGACGCCGTGGTGGTGGTGCTCGTGGCTCACAGCGCCTACCTTGGCACGAGCTCGAACGCGGCTCGGGCGCGAATTAACTGCGGCATTGAGGGAAAGGCGCGGAGTGTCGTGACAATCTGCGCGTGTTTCGTTGCGGTTGTTCCCGGTCCGGAAAGTAGTGGGTCTGGAAAGTCCCGCTATGCGGGACTTAGCGCAACCACGCGAAAGTGGAGTGTCGAAACCGTGACACTCCCTCGCCTCCCTACCCAGCCGCAGTTGACGTTCGCCGGCGGCGCGGAAAGCTCGGGCGGACTCGCGGGCTTGCGTACGCTGTCTGCATGTGCCGCAACATCCGAACCCTCCACAACTTCGACCCGCCCGCCTCCCGCGAGGAGGTCCACGCCTCCGCGCTCCAGTACGTGCGCAAGATCAGCGGCTCGACCAAGCCCTCCAAGGCGAACGAGGCCGCGTTCGAGCGCGCGGTCGAGGCGGTCGAGCAAGTGACCGTGCGACTGCTCGACGAGCTCGTGACCGCCGCGCCGCCGAAGGACCGCGAGGTCGAGGCCGCGAAGGCGCGCGCCCGCAGCGCCCAGCGCTACGCGGCCTGAGCGCGCCGCCGCAGCTCGAGCTCGAGCTCGATCAGCCCGCCGCCGATCGAGCTCGTGCGGAAGCCGACCCGCCGCAGCAGCGCCCGCGCGCCCGGGTTGTCGTGCAGCGTGGTGCCGGTGAGGCGAGGGATGCCGTTGGCCTGAGCGCGCGCCACCAGCTCGCGCATCAGCAGCGTGCCGACGCCGCGGCCCTGCCAGTCGTCGGCGACCACGACGGCGACGTCGGCCATCTCCTCGTCTCCCGGCGCCATCGCGTAGCGGGCGATGCCGACGAACGCGCCGTCGGCCGGGTCGACGGCGGCGAGCGCGACGTGCCGGCGCTGGTCGACGTCGGTCAGGTAGCGCAGCTCGGCGGCCGAGAGCCGCGGCTTGGGGCCTAGGAAGCGCAGGTAGCGGGTGCGGTCGCTGAAGCCGTCGAATGCGGCCGCGACGCGAGCGGAGTCCGCGGCCGTGATCGCGCGGATGCGCGGGACCTGTTCGACCGGGGCGCGCCTGTGGGGAGCAGGCATGTTGACCTCGGGGGAGTGCGGGGAGCGGGGCCCTTAAGGCTCCCGCTCCCGCTCCCGAGGCGCAGGCGTGCCAGCACCCGAACTGCGGTGTGGGCTACTCGCAGAAGGTGATGATCGGCACCCCGATCAGCGTCACGCGCTCCGTGTCGGCGTCGACCGCGAACTGGAACTTGCCGCCGTCGCGCTTGGGCACCGTCACGAGCCACAGGCCGAAGACGTCCTCGGTCTGCTTGTTCACCCGCGCGTGCGGGAACTTGGCCTTGATCTCGGGGATGGTGTCGCCCCGCCCGACGCCCTTCGCCTTCGCGCCCCGGCGGACGATGATGATCTTGGCGAGCCGTGGGTTCGTGAGCGTGTAGTTGACCTGACCGCGGAGCGGCAGCAGCAGGCGCGCCGAGCGCGTCGCCCCGCCGCCGAGCTCGCATCCGGGCCTCAGCGGGCCGACGAGGCCCTTCTCCCGGAGCTCCTTGTGCGTCATGTTGCGCTTGACCTGGCCGACACCCTCGTTGGTGACCTGCTTGGCAGGGAGGGGCGCGGGGCGTCCGGCCGCAACGGCGGCGACCACGCCGAGAACAGTGAGCGCGGCAACGGCCGCCATCGTGCTGCGAGTGATCATGGGCGCACGCTACCGGCGACTGCGGCGGCGGGGCAATCCATACTTCGCCGCGTGAGCGACGCGCTGCTCGGGCTCGCCGCCGGACTGGCGGCTGGCGTGGTGATGACGCGCGCGGGCCTGTGCTTCAACCGGGCCGTGCGGCAGGCCGCGCTCGAGCGCCGGCCGCGACTGCTGCGGGCGTTCGGGATCGCCGTCGCGGCCCAGCTCCTGCTGCTCCCGGTCCTGGTGGCGGCGGGCGTCGACCCGCTCGTACGCAACGCCGAGCGCGGCGGCCTGCCGCTGCTCCCGGTCGCCCAGGTGGCCGGCGGGCTGGTGTTCGGGGTCGGAATGGCGCTGGCGGGCGGCTGCATCGCCGGGATGCTCTGGAAGGCCGGCTCGGGCACGGTGTCGCTGATGATCGCGATCGCCGGCTTCGCGGCCGGCGAGCTGCTGATCCGCGGGCCCGGGGACTCGCTGATCGAGGAGCTCGACGGCGCGAGCCGGCCTGGCGAGCGAGCGCTCACCGGGCTGCTCGGCGTCGACTACCAGCCGCTCGCGCTCGTGCTCGGCGCCGTCGCCCTCGTCGCCCTGCTCAGGCGCCGGCGCGACGGCCTGCTCGCGGGGCTCGCCCTCGGCCTGGTCGCCGCGGGCACGTGGATCGCCGCCGACGCGGCCGGCTACGGCTACGGCCTCGGCTTCGTCGGCGCCGCCGAGGGGACGCGCGCCGCCGTCGAGGCCGGGCGCGAGCTCCCGTTCCAGCTCTGGCTCGCCGCCGGTGTCCTGCTCGGCGGCGCCGCCGCCGGCGCGCGCCGCCTCCGGTTCCCGGACGCGGGCCGCGCGGCCCGAGCAGCGGCGGGCGGCGTGCTCATGGGCATCGGCGGCAACCTCGCCCACGGCTGCAACATCGGCCACGGGGTCACCGGCGTGCCGCTGCTGTCGTTCGGCTCGATGCTTGCCGTCACGTGCATGGCGCTCGGTGCGGTCGCGACCGCCCGCCTCGTCCGCGGACCCGGGCCCGGGCGCGTGCGGCGGCTCATCCCGCGCCGGTAGCGAGCGAGAGCGCCGCCTGCGCGGTCCGCAGCGCGGTTCCCCGTGAGGCTTCGAGCACGGCATCGCCGGCGTCCGCCGCGGCGGACGCCGAGGCGGCCGGCCGGAGCGTTTCGCGGTTTGGGCGCGGCGTCCTCGGATCGGAGTCGACGATCGTGCGCAGCGGCACGCTATTGCCCGCCAGCTCGGCAAGGCTGGCGACGAGCGACGGCGCCGGCTGTCCCGGCCGGTACTCGTACAGGCCCGAGTCGGATGGGTCGATCCACGTGAGGTAGCCGTTGTCGAGGATGTGCAGCGGGTACTCGAGCGCCCCGGTGTAGCTGTAGCGGATCGCGTCGACGCGGACCGGATCGAAGTAGCGCGGGGTGAAGAAGTCCGAGACCGGCACGCCGTTGACCGGGTACCACGCCGACAGGCAGGGGTCGCAGACCTCGAGCAGGTACTTCACGCGCTGGCTGGGGTTGAGCGGGTGGGCGGCGGCGATGAGCCGGTTGCCGAACGGATCGGCGAGCAACTCGAGCACCTCGTGGCTGAGCGACACGGTCCACGTCTCCGACGCCGCGACGAGCGCGAACGGCTGCCGGGTGAACGCGTTCAGGTGGATGCCCTGCAGCGCCTCGCGCTCGAAGCGCGTCATGAGGGCGGCCGCGCGGTCCTCGCCGATCTCGACGTCGAGCTGGTCGGCGAGCTCGCGCGGATCGCCGAACACGACCACGTGGTAGTAGTCGCTCGGCACCGACGCGAGGTCCTCGAAGGCATCGACCGTCGCCGGGATCCCCCAGCTCGGGGTGAAGTCGCGCGTGACCTGCTTCTGCAGCGCGGCCGCCGCCTGCATCAGGTTCCTGGTCGAGACCTCGCTGGTCAGCGAGACGACCGCTACGTACTCGGTGAGCGGCACTGACACTCCTTTCGGTGCGCGGAACCGGACGGGCTGTCCCAGGCGGGCCGGCTTGACGGGCACCGCGCCGGTCGAGAGGCTGGTCCGTGGCTGGGACTTCGTGCTCGCACAGTCAGAGATCGTCCACTATCTCCTGTCGCTCGGCCTTGTCAAGCCGGGCGCCGTCGTCGACGGGGACTTGGCCGTCGTCGACGCCTCGCGGCGGAACTGCGTGTTCCTCGTGACGACCGCCGGCGGGCCGACGTTCGTCATCAAGCAGGCGCGGCCGGAGACCACCGCCACGCTCGCGCACGAAGCCGCCATGCTGCGCGCCCTCGCCGGCGGCGATCTCGCGGATCGCGTGCCCACCGTCGTCCACCACGACCCCGGCGCGGCGCGCCTGGTCCTTCGCACTCCGGGCGGCGCGCGGGACTGGAACGAGCACCACGCGGCGGGACGGTTCTCCCCCGGCGCAGCGCGGACCCTCGGCCGGGCGCTTGCGGCGCTCCACCGCCTCCCGGCCGACGGCGTCGGGACCCTCCCGCCCGGCATCGACCGGATGTGGGCGCTGTCGCTTCCGGAGCCGCCGCGCGCGCTGCTGCTCGGCTTGAGCGCCGGAGCGCTCGACCTCCTGGCTCGGGTGCAGGCGAACCGAGCGTTCTGCGGGCGGCTCGACGAGCTGCGGGCGGCCCACCTCGACGACGCGCTCGTGCACGGTGACCTCCGCTGGGACAACTGCCTCGCGGTCGCGAGAGCAGGATCGCAGCGCCGCACGCGCCTGCTGCTCGTGGACTGGGAGCTCGCCGGCCACGGCGCCGCGGGGTTCGACGTCGGGACCATCCTCGCCGAGTACCTGCGCGTCTGGGTCGGATCGATTCCGATCGTCGATCCTGCCGACCCCGGGCGGCTGCTGCCTTGGGCAGGACATCCGCTGTGGCGCATGCGGCCCGCCGTCCAGGCCCTCTGGGCGGCGTACTGCCTCGCCAACCCCGGCCACCCACCGCTACGACGGCTGATCGAGCTGACCGCTGTGTGCCTGCTCCAGGCGGCAGTCGAGCAGGCCCAGGGACTCGACGCGCCCCCCGCGCACGTGATGACGCTTGTGCAGCTGGCGGACAACCTCCTGCGCGCTCCGGAGGCCGCAGCTCAGAATCTCCTGGGGCTCCGGGAATGACTTCGTACCGCCGGCAGGTGGCGGCGGCCCTGGGCGCGGTACGCATTCGCGGGGACACGCGCTACGCGTGGTTGGGGCGAGCGAGCCGCGTCCTGCCCGAGACGGTGCGGGCGGAGCTGGACGAGGACGAGCGCCGCAGCTACCTGGTCGCCTGCCTTCGCGAGGAGCTCTACGCCTCGTTCTACTGCCACGGATCACCGGTCCCGGCGCGCTGGGGCGAGCCGCAGCCGGTGGCGGGGGATCCGTGGCTGCTCCGCGCGCTGTCGGACGCCAACGACGGTGCGGGCACCTGGGACGACGGGTGGACGATCACCCGTCTCGATGGGGACGAAGCGGTCGTTACGAGCGGGCGCCTCCGTGCTCGTGTGCCGGCCGGCGAGTGCCGCGGCCCGCGGCAGCCGGGCGCGGCCGTCCAGCTCGCCGTCCCCAAGGAGCTGCCCGCGCTGTCGCCCGGCTTCTACACCGTCGTGAGCGACGCCGCCGCCGTGCCGGGCGCCGTGGTCCGCGTGTACTGGAGCGTCACCCGCGCGAGCGCTCCTGAGCTCGTCCGCAAGCTGACGACGCGACTCAACACCGACCAGGTCCCGTTTCGCCTCAAGGTCGCCGACCACCCCGCGCGACTCGACCGCTGCGACGCCGCGGTCCTGTACCTGCCGCACGCCCTCTTCGGCGCCGTGCGAGCAACGCTGCGCGAGGTCGCGCGCTCGATCCGCCTGCGCCCGCGGATGCCCGCCTTCACGCTCGGGCTCGCGCCCGGAGCGGGACTTGCCGAGGACGACGGCGCCGGCGACAGCTTCGGCGTCAGCCGCTGCGCGCTGCTCGCCGACGGGATCGTCGCGCGCGCACGACCGCGGGGTCGGGGCCCCCGCGGCGTTCGATTCCGTCGCCGCGCGCTTCGCTGAGGCTGGCGTCGACCTCGACGCGCCCTACCGCGAGCCGTCGCTGGCCGGTCGCCATGTCCTCTGACGGCGCGTTCTTGGACACGGCGGCGTCGATCGGCCGCGGGCTCGCGTCCGACGCGTTGTGGCTGGACGGGCGCTGCAGCTGGGTCGGGGCCGTCGCGGAGCCGGCCCTGCCGCACCGCGCCGAGCTCCGCGCGCTCGGCCCGGAGCTCTACGGCGGGACGGCGGGGGTCGGGCTGTTCCTGGCCCATCTCGCCGCCGCTACCGGCGACGCGGACGCCCGGAAGACCGCGGTCGGGGCACTTCGGCACGCCACGCGGCGCGCCGCCCCGCGGGACGGGTTCCACTCCGGGTCGCTCGGCGTCGTCTGGGCCGCCGAGCGTGCCGGCGCCCTGCTGGGCGAGGAGGAGCTCGCACGAGCGCGCCCGCGCCGTACTCGAGACGGCCAGGCCGCCCGCCGCTCCCCCTCGCCGCCCCGACGTCGGGATGGGCGCCGCGGGCGCCGTCCTCGCGCTGCTGGCCCTCGGCCTCGTGGACGACGCCGTCTCCACCGGCGAGCCCCTGCTCGCGCGCGCCCGCGTCAGCCGCCACGGGTGGTCGTGGCCTCCTGACCACGTCTGCGGGCTCTCGCACGGTGCGAGCGGCATCGGCCTGGCGCTGCTCGAGCTGTGCGCCGCAACGGGCGACGAGCGGTTCCGCTCCGCCGCCGAAGGCGCGTTCGCGTACGAGCGATCGTGGCTCGACGAGGTATCGGGTACGTGGCCGGACCTCCGCATCGCCGGTCAACGCCGTGGGTCCGCGCTCCCCGCAGCGACGGCCGGCACGTGGTGCCACGGCGAGGCGGGCATCGCGCTGTCACGGCTTCGCGCCCTCGAGCTGCTCGACGACGACGCGCTGCGCAACGACGCGCACGCCGCGCTCGAGGCGACGCGCCGCCGGCTCGCCGCCGCCCTGCCGCACGAGATCGAGGACCTCTCGCTGTGCCACGGCGCGGCTGGGGCGGCGGACGCGCTGCTCGCCGCAGCCGAAGCCGATCTGGCGGCCGAGCTCGGTCGCGTGGCGATCGAACGCCACGCCGCCGCCGGGGACTGGCCGTGTGGCACGGCGTCCGGCACCACGCCGGGTCTCTTCCTCGGCCTCAGCGGCATCGGCTGGCTGTTCCTGCGGCTGCACGACCCGTCGATCCCGTCGCCGCTCGTTTTGCCAACTTCCGGCCGTTGACAGGAGTGCTCGCGTGAGCGTAGGTTCGGCAAACTGCCGGCCATGACCCCGTTCCCTCCAAATCCGCTCGTGACCGCCCTCGCGCAGCGGTTGTTGCCGCAGAAGGACGCGCGGGTGCAGCAGGCGGCCCAGGAGGCCGCGAGCTACGCCGAGTTGCAGGCGGGGTCCGCCGGAGCTACGCAAGAGCAACGGGACCAGGCGGAGCAGGCGCGCAGCGAGGCGGACGCGGCGGCCCTGGATCTGGCGAGCAGGCTGGCCGCCGATCCCACCGTCCCACCGCTCGTCACGTTCGCGGGGTTCCTCGGAGGCGCCATCACCGCGAATGGCGATCCATGGCGAGTGTTCTACCTCGACGCAAAGCTCCTGACGTGGCTGCTCGTGCGCGAGGACGACATCGTCCAGAGCGAGACCCTCGATGACGACAACTCGGCGTTCGGCCAGCGCGACGTGATCTGGCTGAAGTCGTCCGCGTCGGTGACCGAGGGAAGCGGTTCGCCGCGAGTGCACGAGATCGAGGCGCAGTTCCTGCGCGGCGACTTCATCGGAGCCGGCGACTTCTCCGCCTCACTGACCGGCGGGACGTTCTCGCGGGCGACCGGACTGCTGTGCGAGGTTCAGACGCCGGGCTGCTGCGGTAGGTATACGCGCTAGCCGCCTCGAGCGGCCGACGGGAACCGTTGCCGCTCCTCGGAAGTGAGCGGGCGGGCGATACGCGAGCGCGCGAGCGCGCGAACCTCGTCGAGGCTGCCGCAGACCTCGCACTCGATGACGCGCACGATGTCGCCTTTGCCGAGCGTCGCGATCCTGCCGCTGGCGCTCTGGGTCACGTCGTAGACCTCGCCGGCGCCAGAGAGCAGCACGGCGAGGGCGTCGCCGCCGCGAGCGTCCCATAGGCGGACCGTCCCATCGCTGCTCGAGCTGAGCACGCGCGCGCCGTCGTCAGTGAAGATCGCCGTCGTGACCGCGTCGTCGTGGCCTTGGAGTACCGCGATCGGCGTTCCGCGCGGGCTCCAGACGCGAACCGTGCGATCTGCGCCGGCGGTGACGATCCGGCCGTCGCGGCTGAACGCGACCGAGTTGATCTCGCCGTCATGCCACTTGAGCTTGCGCTCGGGTGAGCTCGGACGATCGAGCCGCCAGAGGAGGCCGTCGCCCTTCTCCGTGACCGCGGCAACGCGCTCGCCATCGGGGCTGAGCCGTGCGTCGTATATCAAGGCCTTGGGGGCACCACGCAGGACGATGTCGTCCCTGGAGCGCCGATCGTGAACCACAACCAGGCCGCTCGTGGTCACGTACACGACCCGGTCGCCAGCCGCGTCGAAGCGCGCGACGTTCAGCCCGTCTTTCGGGAGGACGGCGACGACCTCTGGCTTCGTCTGCGAGAACGGCCAGATGAGCACGCGAGCGGGCTTGCCGGGCGCGTCGGGATCGGCGGCGACCACGACCTCGTCGGCAGCCGGCGAGGCCCTGCCGGTCGTATAGCCGGGCGCTCCGCGAAGGGTCGCACGCACCTCACCGGTGCCCGCATCCCAGGCCCTGACGTTCCCGTCGTAGTTTCCGCCCACGATGTAACGCCCGTCCGGGTTGAAGTCGATATTGGTCGTAAGCGTGGGCGCGCTCCACGCCTGTGTCCGCCCCGCATCCAGCAGTCTCACGGTGCCGTCGTCGCCAGCGCTGACGACGCGATCGCTCGAGGCTCCGAAGCCGACGTCATGGCCGCGGGACCGCTGGCCGAGCAGGAGGCCGACCGGGGCGCCCTCCGCGCTCCAGACCCGCACCGCACCGTCGTAGCCGGTGGTGGCGAACCGGCGACCGTCGGCGCTGAACGCCACCGCGGTGAGGTTCCGGACGCTGCCCCGCACGCGCTTGTCCATGACGCCGCTGCTGGCGTCCCAGATCCTGAACCAGCCGTCCGACCCCACGCCCACGAGCCGCTCCCCGTCGGGGCTGAGAGCAACGTCCGTCTGGTCCGCAGCTCCGGTGAGCAGCACGCGTTCCCTCACTTCGCCCCGGGTGTCCCAGAGCCGCACGCTCCCGTCCACGCCGGCGCTCGCGACGCGGTCGCCGTCGGAGCTGATGGCCACACCCAGCACGGCGCCGCGATGCCCGGTCAAGCGACGTTTCGGCTCGGAGCCTTCCGGTGCCAGCACGCGCACGGTGCCGTCGTCGAGCGCAGCGGCAAGCCGTTCGCCATCGCCGGAGAACGCGACGCTCCGAACCGCGCCGGCGCCGGCGCGGAGGACCTCCTGCGGCGTGCCCAGCGACGCGCCGGTCAGAGCGAGCGTCCCGTCTTCGAACCCGAGCGCGAGCCGATCGCCTGGAGCGAAGGCGGCAGTCCGCACGGCGCCGTGGCCGCCGTCGTGACGCGCAGTCTCGCGGCCCGTTGCCGCGTCCCAGACGCGGACGATGCCGTCCTCGCCGCCGGTCACGACGCGCTTGCCGTCCGACGAGTAGCCAGCGGTCCAGGCATTCAGGGAGTCGGCGCGGAGGACCGCGGTGTCGCGAACAGCGAGCGTCGCCTGCCGGAGCGCGGCGGCAGCCTGGTCGGTCGGCGCCGTGTCGACCGCTGACAGGGCGAGCGTCAATGCCAACCGGGGGTCGGCGTCGAGCCTGTTGGCCGACTGCAGCGCGAGCTCGCGCGAGCTGGCGATGTCGCGCTGGCGCTCGGCGTCCTGCCGCTGGTTAATGGCGATGACCGCGACGACGCCGATCACGGCCAGCCCCACGGCCAGCAACCCGAAGGCGATCGCGACACCGCGCCGGTGCGCCGCGCGCTCGCGGCGGTCGCGGTCGAGGCTCGCCGTGAGGAACTCCTCCTCGGAGTCGGTCAGCCTCGAGTCGTCGCGCTCGGCCCAGGCGCGGGCCTCCTGGAGCCGCGCGCCGCGGTAGAGCGCGTCGTCGTCGCGGTTACTGTCGTGCCACTCGCGCGCGCTCGTCCGAAGGCTGCGGTGCACCCTGAGGCCTTCGAGGTCGTCCTCGATCCAGCCGCGCAGCAGCGGCCATTCCCGCAGCAGCGCCTCGTGAGCGAGCTCGACGGTGCCGTCGCTGATCGTGAGCAGCCGGCGGTCGGCGAGCAGGCCGAGCACGCGAGCGGCGTCCTCGCTCCCGCTGACCTCCTCCAGCGGCACCCTGCGGCGCTCGACGCTGCCCTCCTCGTCCACGTCGACGAGCCGCAGGAGGATGCGGCGCGCGAGCGCCTGCTGGGCCTCGTCGAGCCGGCCGTAAGCGTCGTCCGCGAGCCGTGCCACTGCTCCGCGGACGCCGCCGGTGTGCTCGTACGCGGCGAGGACCAGCCGGCGCCCGTGGCGGTTCTGCCACAGCTCGAGCAGGGCGGTGGAGAGCACCGGGAGCGCTCCGGGCTCGTCCTCGACATCGGCGACGAGGTGCTTGACCAGCTCGTCCTCGACGTGCAGGCCGACCCGCTGGGCCGGGCACACGACCGCGCGCTCGAGCTCCTCGCGCACCATGCCTCCGACCAGCACGTGGTTGGCGGCGAGCAGGCGAGCGAACTCGGGATACGCGGCGCAGTCCCCGTAGAAGTCGGAGCGGATGGCGACGATCACCACGGCGTCGCCGCGTGCCAGGTCGACGAGCGCGGCGATGAAGCGGGCCCGCTCGTGCTCGTCACGACAGACGGTGAACGTCTCCTCGAACTGGTCGACCGCGAGAACGTGGCGGCCACGCCAGACGCCGTCGACCGCCTCCCGGAGCTCGCTGACCGGATGGGCGCCCGGCCGCATGCACGTGCGCGGCCACGAGTCGCTGCCGGGGAGCACCCCACTCTCCAGCGCGGGCAGCAGGCCGGCGCGCACGACGGATGACTTGCCGCTGCCCGACGGCCCGACGACGCCGAGCAGCGGCGCGCCGACCAGCCTGGCGACGAGCTCGGCGACGAGCCGCTCGCGCCCGAAGAAGTACGGTGCGTCGTCGGCGTCGAACGAGGCGAGGCCCTTGAACGGGCACACCACCGGCGAGTGCCCGTCGCCCGGCTCGAGCACCTCGGGTGCGGTCTGGAGCTGGAAGACGCCGCCGGCGAGCTCGTTCTCCAGCGAGCGCAGGTCGGCCCGGCCGGCGGCGGCCCGCGAAGCGACCGCCTGCACGCGACGCGCCGCCTCCCGCCGCGCCCATTGGCCGGCCAGGTCGTGCACGCGGCGCGGGATCCCGGCGCTCTCCGACAGCAGCTGGCCGGCCGGGATGTCGTCGGCCGCCTCCGGCGGCGCGTACTGGGTGACGATCGCCCGGACCGACGACTCGTCGAGCGGGTCGAGGACGAGCACGACGCTCGGGTCGTCCTCCCCGGCGTTCTCGGTGAGGGCGACGACGAGCGCGTCGCGGCCGAGCTCGCGCGCGGCTGACGCGATCTCGTCCCCCGCACGGCCGGCGTCGTCGACCACGACGAGCAGCGGGCGCGGCGCCTGGCGGGCCTGGGCGAACACCTCGTCCGTCCGGCCGGCCGGGGCGTAGAGCACCGCGGCACCGCGGCCGTGCACCTCCTTGGCCAGCTCGCTGGCGAGCCGGCTCTTGCCGATCCCGTGCTCGCCGACGAGCGTGACGAGCCCGCCCCCGCTCACCTGCGCCTCGTCCCACCACGCCCGCAGCCACGCCAGCTCGGCGTCGCGGCCGACGAGCGGCGGCGCGTTCTCGACGTCCAGCTCGTCCGGGAAGTCGTTCCGCGTCAGCGCGAGGTCGAGCGAGGAGTCGTGGCGGAGCACGGCATCCTGGAGCGCGCGCAGCTCGGGCCCCGGCTCGATGCCGAGGTCGGCGGTGAGCGTCTCCCGCGCCTGTCGATAGGCGTCGAGCGCCTCCGCCTGGCGGCCGCAGCGGTAGAGGGCGATCATCAGGTGGCCCGCGAGCCGCTCGCTCGTGGGGTGGTCGGCCACGAGCCGGCGCAGCTCACCGACGACCTCGGCGTGGCGGCCGGCCGCGAGGTCGGCCTCGATGCGGACCGCGAGCGCGGCCTGTCGCTGCTCCTCGAGCCGGGCGATCTCCGCCTGGGCGAACGGCTCGAAGGCCAGGTCGGCGAGCGGCGGCCCGCGCCACAGCGCGAGCGCCTCGCGCAGCACGGCGGCCGCTCGGTCGGCGTCCCCGGCGGCCAGCGAGCGGCGGCCGTCCTCCACCAGCCGCTCGAAGCGCTCGGCGTCGAGCTCGCCCGGCTGCACGCGGATCCGGTAGCCCGCCGGCGACGTCGTCACGACCTCGCCGTCGCCGAGCGCCTTGCGCAGGCGCGAGACGTGCACCTGCACGGTGCTCACGGCGCCGCCCGGCGCCTCCTCACCCCACAGCGCGAGCGCCAGCCGCTCCGGGCTGACCGGCTCGTTGGCGTGGAGGAGGAGGACGGCCAGGACCGCGCGCGGCTTCCGGCCGCTCACCCGGATCGCACCGAGCTCGCCGTGCACTTCGAGCGGACCGAGGATCCTGAACTCCATAGCGATACGCGGACGCTACTCCGGTGAGTGTCCGGGGGATAGAGGGAGCGCTCGCGTGGGTCAGACGGCCAGCCGGCGGGCGCGGACGCGGTAGCGGCGCGCGAGGCCCCCGGCACCTCCGGCGGCGATCGCCGCGCCCGTGAGTCCGAGTCCTGCGAGCAGCCAGCCGCCGCCGTCGTCGTCTTTGGTCGCGACCGGCTCTGCGGGCCGGCCCAGCGGCTCGGGATCGACGGCCCAGGTCGGAGGCCCGGGCAGGACGGTGCGCCACAGTGCGTCCTGGGCGTGGCCTTCCGGACCGTGCTTCGGGAGGGGCGTCTCGAGCTCGAAGCGATCGCCCCGGTCGACCGGGGCGTCGAGCGGGCGGGCGGCGGCGGGCGAGGCGGCGACGGCTCCCGCCGCCACGACGGCGGCCAGCGTGGTGATGCGGTGCATGGGTACTCCTCTGCAGTCCGGTGAACGAAGTGCGTCCACCTTCCGCGCGGGCGCCTACGGGGCGCTTGCAATCCGCCGACAGCCGGCCTCCCGGCCGCTCAAGCCGCGGCCGGGCTTGCGCCCGGCTTACTTGATGGCGTCGTACACCTTGAACATCGGCATGTACATCGCGACGACGATGAAGCCGACGATGCCGCCGACGAGCACGATCATGACTGGCTCGAGGATCGACGTGAGGGCCTTGATGGCCGCGGCCACCTCGTCCTCGTAGAAGTCCGCGACCTTGGTCAGCATGGTGTCGAGGTTGCCGGTCTCCTCGCCGACCGCGATCATCTGCGCGACCATGGCCGGGAAGATCGGGGCGTCCTTGAGCGGCGCCGCGATCGAGCCGCCGGACTTGACCGACTCGATGACCGCCTCCATGGCGTCCTCGACGACCGCGTTGCCGGCGGTCTGGCCGGTGACCTCGATCGCCTGCATGATCGGCACGCCGGCCGAGTAGAGCGCCGAGAACGTGCGCGACCAGCGCGCGAGGGCGATCTTCTGGACGGTCTGGCCGATCTTGAACGGCACGCGCAGGCGCACGCGGTCCCACTGCGGGCGGCCCCAGTCGGACTTGCGCCACTTCTTGAAGCCGACGAAGCCGCCGACCGCGACGGCGATCAGGATGTACCACTGGCCGGTCACGGCCTTCGACAGCCCGACCGTGAACTTCGTGATCAGCGGCAGCTCGCCGCCGAAGTCCTTGAACACGCCGACGAACACCGGGACGATGAACGCGATCAGGCCCACCAGCACCATGACGGCGAACGTCAGGACGACCGTCGGGTAGGCCATCGCCGACTTGACCTGGCGGCGCAGCGAGTCGTCCTTCTCGAGCTGGTCGGCCACGCGCTCGAGCGACTCCTCGAGCACGCCGCCGGCCTCGCCGGCGCGGACCATGGCGACGTAGAGCGGCGTGAAGATCTTCGGGTGCTTGGCGAGCGCCTCGGAGAACGAGATGCCGGACTCGATGTCCTCGCGCACCATGCCGACCGTGTCGCGCAGGAGCTTGTTCTCGATCTGCTCCTCGAGCACGTAGAACGCGCGCAGGAGCGTCATGCCCGACGAGATCATGGTCGCCAGCTGGCGGGTCATGATCGTCAGCTCCTGGGCCTTCACGCGCTTGACGAGCGTGATCTCCATCGAGAGACCGCTCTTGCGCTCCTTGAGGTCCATGACCGTCAGGCCACGGGCCTTGAGCTCCTCGACGACGACGTCCTTGGTGGCGCCGACGATCTGGCCCGTCGACGGGATGCCGGAGGCGTCGACCGCCTTGTAGGTGAAGCTGGCGGCGGCCATCAGGCGCCCACGCCCATCGGGGGCGACATCGACGGGGGCGGCGGCGGCGACGGGGCGCCATTGGCCGAGGTCGCATTCATCGGGGCCGAGTGCACGAGCTTGCGCATCTCGGCCGGCTCGGAGGAGCGGTTCTCGGCCACCGCCATCGTGATCCGGTTGTCGCGCACGAGGCCGGCGAGCGAGGCGTCCATCGTCTGCATGCCGTGCGCGCCGCCGGTCTGGATGAGCGAGTAGATCTGGTGCGTCTTGCCCTCGCGGATGAGGTTGCGCACGCCCGGGGTCGGCACCAGCACCTCGGCCGCCACGCAGCGCCCGGCGCCGTCGGCGGTCGGGATCAGCGTCTGAGTGACGACGCCCTGGAGGCCGATCGCGAGCTGGGCGCGGATCTGGCCCTGCTGGGCGGGCGGGAAGACGTCGATGATGCGGTCGATCGTCTGCGGCGCGTCCTGCGTGTGGAGCGTCGCGAAGACGAGGTGGCCGGTCTCGGCCGCGGTCAGGGCGGTGCCGATCGTCTCCATGTCGCGCATCTCGCCGACGAGGATCACGTCGGGGTCCTGGCGCAGCGCGGCCTTGAGCGCCAGCGCGAAGGACGCCGCGTCGCCCCCTACCTCGCGCTGGTTGACGATGCAGCGCTTGTGCGAGTGCAGGAACTCGATCGGGTCCTCGATCGTCAAGATGTGCTCGTCGCGCGTCTCGTTGATCTCGTTGATCAGCGAGGCGAGCGTGGTCGACTTGCCCGAGCCGGTCGGCCCCGTGACGAGCACGATGCCGCGCGGCTTCTTGGCGAACGAGCGGATGACGGGCGGCAGGCCGAGCGTCTCGATCGGCACCGTCTCCGTCGGGATGAGCCGGAACGCGGCGCCGATGGTGCCGCGCTGGAAGTAGGTGTTGACGCGGTAGCGGCCGACGCCGGGCACCGAGTAGGCGAAGTCGAGCTGCCAGTCGGTCTCGAGGCGCTGCCGCTGCGACGAGTTGAGGATCGCGTAGATGAACTCGCGAGTGTCGGTCGGCGTCAGCGACGGCTGGCCGTCGATTGCGACCAGCGAGCCGCGCACGCGCAGCATGGGCGGCGAGCCGGCCGTGATGTGGAGGTCGGACGCCTTGTTCTTGACGACCGCGAGGAGAAGTTCGGAGAAGTCCAGGCTCACAGCCCGTACATCGGCACGCAGCGGCGCCGACTGAAGTGGGGTCCGGCCCCTAGCGGGTGCCCGCGACGCGGGCGATCTCGGCGATCGAGGTGAGGCCGCGGCGGACCTTCTCGAGCCCGTCCTCGCGCAGGCGCATCATGCCTTCGTGCACGGCCGCGTGGGCGATCGTCTCGGAGGGCTCGCGGGCCACGGCGAGCGCGCGGATCGTGTCGGAGACCCACATGACCTCGTAGAGCCCGATCCGACCCTTGTAGCCCGAGCCGCCGCAGCGGGCGCAGCCCACCGGCTCGTAGGCCTCGAGATCGAGGCCGACGTTGAAGCCGTTGGCGCGCATGACCTCGGATTTGATCGTCGTGCGGCGCTTGCATTCCTCGCACAGCAGCCGGGCGAGCCGCTGGGCGACCACGCAGTCGACCGCCGAGCCGACCAGGAACGGCTCGATGCCCATCTCGATCAGGCGCGTCACCGCGCCCGGGGCGTCGTTCGTGTGCAGCGTGGAGAGCACGAGGTGGCCGGTGAGCGCCGCCTCGATCGCGATCTGCGCCGTCTCGCGGTCGCGGATCTCGCCGACCATGATGATGTCGGGGTCGGCGCGCATCATCGAGCGCAGGCCGCCCGCGAACGTGAGGCCCGCCTTGGGGTTGACCTGGACCTGGGTGATGCCGTCGAGCTGGTACTCGACCGGGTCCTCGATCGTGATGATGTTCTGCTCGATCGTGTTGAGCTGGTTGAGGGCGCCGTACAGCGACGTCGACTTGCCCGAGCCGGTCGGCCCGGTCACCAGCACGGCGCCGTGGGCCTGCGAGAACGCCTTGGTGAAGCGCTCGAGCGCCTGCGGGAGCATCCCGAGCTCCTCGAGCTCGATCATGACCTTGCTCTGGTCGAGGATGCGCATGACCACGTTCTCGCCGTACGCGCACGGGAGCGTGGCGACGCGGAGGTCGATCGGCTTGCCTGAGACCTCGAGCGAGATACGCCCGTCCTGCGGCACCCGGCGCTCGGCGATGTCGAGGTCGGAGAGGATCTTCACGCGCGAGACGACGGCGGGCACCGCGCTGCCGGGGACGAGCGCCGCCTCCTGGAGCACGCCGTCGATCCGGTAGCGGACGCGCATGTCCTCGTCGCCGGGCTCGAAGTGGATGTCGGACGAGCCGCGCTCGACGGCCTCCTTGATGACCCGGTGCACGAGCTGGATGACCGAGGCGTCCTCGCCCGAGGCGCCGAAGTTGATCGGCGCCTGCTCGCGGAAGTCGTAGAGCGGGCCGGCCGCCGGCGCGGGCGCCGAGGACTCGCTGGCGTGCGTCCGGGTCGTCCTCGTCGTCCTCGAGCGGCGCCGTCGCGCCGTGGCCGAAGTCCGGGTCGTCGAGGCGCTCGAGCAGCCGCTCGATGTCGGGCGGCGAGGCGACCGCCGGCCGCACCTCGTAGCCCGTCATCACCGCGATGTCGTCCTGGGCGAGCACGTTCGCGGGATCGGACATGGCCACGAGCAGCGTCCGCTCGCCGGCGAACGAGATCGGGACCGCCTGGTAGCGCTGGGCCGCCGCGGGCGTCACGAGCTTCGCGGCGTCGGGATCGACGCGGTAGAGCCCGAGATCCACGTGATCGAGCCCGAAGCGCTCGGCCACGGCGCGCGCGAGCTGGTCCTCCCCCAGCGTGCCCTCCTTGACGAGGATCCGCTCCGCCAGCGTGCCGTGGTCCTCGGCCTTGGCGATCGCGAGGTCCATCGTCCCCTGGTCGACGAACCCGAGCTCGACGATGACGTCGCTCAGCACGCGGCCGGAGCCTCCGCGCCGTGACGGCGTGGTGACCCCGTTGCCCTTCTTCTTCGGGGGCGCCCCCGTCTGTGCTGGCGGATTCATGTAATGGCGATGGTCTTGGCGGCCTCCCTCATCGCCTCGCGGGGAGCCTCCAGGCCGGTCCAGCGCTCGAGCGACGCTGCTCCCTGCGCGACGAGGACCTCCAGGCCGTCGACCACGCGCGCTCCCCGTGTTGCTGCAGCTTCGAGGAGGCGAGTGGCGCCGTCCCGGTAGACCATGTCGACGATCAGGCTCCCGGCACCTAGATCATCGGCTGCGATCGGAAGCGCCTTGAACGTATCCGGGGGGTCCTTAAGTCCAACCGACGTGCAGTGGACGATGATGTCAGCGGGTCCCGGAGCGTCGCTCGCCCGCACGCCGAGATCGGCGGCCAGCGCCCGCGCCCGTTCGGCCGTGCGGTTCCAGACGGTCACCTCGGCGCCGGCCCCGCGCAGCGCCCAGGCCGCCGCGCGGCCGGCCCCGCCGGCGCCCAGCACGAGCGCCGTGCGGCCCGCCGGGTCCTCGCCCAGCGCGGCCAGCAAACCTGGAGCGTCCGTGTTGTCGGCGTGGATCGCGCCGTCCTCGAAGGTCAGCGTGTTCGCCGCGCCGATCTCGCGCGCCGCCTCCGACGCATGGTCGGCCACAGCCAGCGCGGCCTCCTTGTGCGGGATCGTCACGTTCACGCCGCGGAAGCCCGCCGCGGGCAGCGCGCGGATCGCCTCGTCGAACAGCTCCGGTGGGAGCGGCAGCCGCAGGTACCGCCAGTCCTCGAGCCCGAGCGCCGCGAGCGCGGCGTTGTGCATCTGGGGCGAGCGCGAGTGCGCGACCGGCCAGCCGCAGACGCCCAGGTACGGCAACGGCCTACGGGCCGCCGCGCGACGCCTGGTAACGCGCCACGTCGCGCTCGAACTCCGCGTTGGTCTCCGAGAACGCGTGCTCGCCCGAGTCGCCGGGCTTGCGCACGAAGAACAGGTAGTCGCTGCGCGCCGGCTTGGCCGCCGCCTTCAGGGAGGCGAGACCGGGGTTGCCGATCGGCGTCGGCGGGAGGTCGCGGCGCAGGCGGGTGTTGTACGGCGTGTCGGCCTGGAGCTCGGAGACCCGCAGCGGCCGCGACCAGTTCTGGATGTCGTAGCGGATCGTGGCGTCGATCCCCAGCGGGATGCCGTCGCGCAGCCGGTTGTAGATCACGGACGCGATCAGCGGACGCTCGCGCGCGAGCTGCGCCTCGCGCTCGACGAGCGAGGCGATGATCAGCACGTCGTAGCGCGTCAGGTTCTTGCGGCGCGCGGACGACAGGTCGAGCTTGGCGATGTTGTCCTTGAAGGCGGCGAGCTGCTTGGACACGAGGTCGCGCGCCGGGCTGCCGTCGACGAGCGTGTACGTGGCCGGGAAGAGGAAGCCCTCGGCCGTGCCGGTGCCGCGCGGGGCGCCCAGCCGCCGGACGCGGCGCAGGACCCGCCGCTCGGACGCCGCCTTGAGGTAGCTCCCCTTGAGCGGCCCCTTGTCGACGATCGGCGCCGCCTCGCGGATCGAGGGCCCCTCGGGCACCGTGACGTTCACGGTCGGCACGACGCGCACCTTCGGGCCCTTGGTCAGCGCGTCGATGGCGTCGCCGTAGCTCATCTCCTGCCGCAGCGTGTAGGCGCCGGGGCGGAGGCCGCCGCGACGGCCGGTCAGGGTGGCGTTGAGCTCGAAGAACGTGCCGCTGGCCACGACGCCCTTCGCGGCCAGCAGGTCGCCGATCGCGCCAGCGTCGGCGCCCTCGGGCACCGCGACGCGCACGCTCCCCGTGCCCCCGCCGTGGAACGGCTGGAACGTCGCGTTGATGAGGTACAGCGCCGCCGGGATGAGCAGCAGAGCGAGGATGGCGAGCAGCCGGCGTCCCCAGTAGCCGCTGCTCGGCCGGGAGCGGCGCGGCGGCGGGCGGCGGGGCGGTCGCCGGGGAGGCGGCACGCGTCGGGGCGGCATCGGCCGGTCGTCCACAGCGGTCACCGTCTCATCGTATGAGCCGGTCCGGCGTGCAGCCCGCTCGGCGGCGGCCTGCGCCCGGTCCTCCGGCGTCCGGTCTGGCATATCGGACGCCATTACCCGCTGTTGCGATCCTCAGCCTCCAGCAGAAGGTGGAGCGGCCGCCCGTCCTCACCGGGGACGACCTTGAGGGTGCCGACGACCGGGACCATGAGGCCCTGGCCGTGCATGTACGTGCTCTGAATCGACACCGAATCGATCTCCCCCGTGGCAAGCTGCCGCAGCTGCTCCTGCTGCTGTTGGTACCCGGCACGGTCGTGCGGCGACGGCCAGGCGGCCTTCGCGAACGCGTGCTCCTGATAGCCGACCAGTCTTGCAAACTGGGGGTTGAGCTCGCGGAAACGGCCGTCGAGGCCGAGGATCGCGAGCGGCTTCGAAGCGTCGTCGAACCCGTGCCGGGGCTGGCGCGGCGTGATCTCGCTCTTCCGCCGGAGGTCCTGCGCGGGGGTCTGCGGGCGGCGGAGGTTCGAGCCGGTCTGCGAGGGGCTCCCGTTGTCGCCGCGGGCGGCGGCCAGCAGCTGCTGGAGCACCTCGTGCACGCCCGAGCCGCCCTCGGCGGCGGTCTGGGCGGCGGCGCGCTTGGCCTGCTCGGCCTCGCGGCGTGCGATCACGGCGGCCTGCCCGGCTGACGTGAGCCCGGCCTTGACGTCCTCGAGCGTCTTCAGCGCGTAGGTCAGCTCGGCCTGCATGGCCTCGACGCGACGGTCTCCGGCCTCGGCGGCCGAACGGGCGGCCGCGGCGTCCTCGCGCACCGCGTGCGAGTCCTCGCGCACGCTGCCGATGTCCGAGCGCAGCGCCTCGAGGCCCTCGCGGGCCTCGTCGGCGACCCGGCGCACGGCGACCAGCTCCTGCTGGAGCTCGGCGCGCTGGGTCTCGAGCGCGGCGGCCTGGGCCTGGCCGGCATCCGCGACGTCCTTGCCGAGCCGCTCGACCCGGGCACCGACCGCCTCCAGGCGCTCGCGGCCGGCGGTCATCTCCGTGCGCAGCGTCTTCGCCTTGTCGTCGAGCTCCGAGAGGCGCTCGGCGTGCCGCTCGCCGGCCGTCGCTGCGGCGTCGATGCCCGAGCGGGCCTCGGCGGCGGCCTTCGCCGCGGCGGCCGAGGCCTCCGCGGCGCGCTCGACCTCGGTGCCCAGGGCGGTCAGGCGCTCGCCGCCGGTCGCGATCTCGCGGCGGGCGGTGGCAACGGCCTCGCGCGCCTTGCCGGCGTCCTCGCGGGCGGCCCCGGCGGCCTCGCTGGCCGCGGCAGCCTGCTCGAGGGCGCCGAGCGCCTCCTCGCGGGCGTGCTCGGCCTGCCCGCGGGCGGCCTCGACGGTCCCGCCGAGGCGGTCGACGGCGGTGTGCAGCTCCTCGACCTCGGCGCGCCCGCCGGTGGCGGCCTCCTGCGCCTCGCGGGCGACGGCATCCAGTTCCTCGAGGCGCTCGCGCAGGCCGCGGACGTCCGCGAGCACCGCTCCGGCGCCGCGGTCGACCGCGCCGATCCGCTCCTGGAGCGCAGCGATGCCCGCCGCGGACTCCTCGACCTGGCCGGCCAGCGCGGCGCCCTCGGCCGCCTGCGCCTCGGCGCGGGCGGCGGCTGCGCCGACGTCAGCGATCCGTGCCGCGAGTGCGTCGTGGCCGGAGACCGCCTCGTCGACGCGGGCGCCCAGCGCCTCGCGACCGGCGACGGCGTCCTCGACCCGGGCGGCGAGGGCCTCGCGTCCGGCGGCCAGCTCGTCCACGCGCCCCGCCACGTCGTCTAGGCCGGCGGCGGCCTCCACGGCGCGGCTCGCCTCGCCGCGAGCGGCCTCGGCCTCGGCCCGGGCCTCGTCGGCGCGGGCGGCGACGTCCTCGCGCACCTGCTCGACGCGGCCGGCGACCGCGTCGGCGTGCGCGGACAGCTCGTCGAGGCGGCGGGCGGCGGCCTGCTCGGCGGCAGCCAGCTCATCGATCCGGCGCGTGACGGCATCGCCCGCGGCGGCCATCTCGGCCATCCGCATGCGCAGGGCCTGCTCGGCGCTGCGTAGGGCGTCGACCTCGCCGCCGATGGCGTCGACGACGTCGCGCTCGACCGCGTTCTCGGCCGGGACCGTCGGGTTGGCTTCA
Source organism: uncultured Solirubrobacteraceae bacterium (assembly GCA_963730535.1). GTDB lineage: Bacteria > Actinomycetota > Thermoleophilia > Solirubrobacterales > Solirubrobacteraceae > DASSUW01. The sequence continues at coordinate 14,825 of CAVSRU010000005.1, read as the reverse complement.
CGCTCCTCGAGCGAGCGACGCAGCTCCGCGACCTGGGCGCCTGTGCGCTCGCCTGCGGCGCGGAACTCGTCACGCTCGCGGCGGGCCTCGTCGAGCCACCCGCGAACCTCGTCCTGCTGGGCGCGGAGCGCCTCCAGGCGGGCGACGGCGTCGGCATGCTCGGACCGCAGCGCCTCGAGCGCCTGCCGTGAGTCGTCGGCGGCGAGCGTCTCGCGCACCGCGTCGAGCTCGCCGCGCAGGGCGTCGAGCGCCTCGGGGTCGGTGGCCGGCGCAGCTACCTGAAGATGCTCGAGCCTGGCCCGCAGCTCGTCGAGCTCCGCGGGGGCCACGCTCGGCTGGGCGGCGCGCACCGCCTCGAGCTCGGCACGCAGCGCGTCGATCTGGTCGGATCCTCCGCGCAGGGTCTCGAGCTCGGCGCGCAGCGCCTCGACGGCCCCGGAGCCGCCGTGCAGCGCCTCGATCTCGTTCCGCAGCGCAGCGACCTCGCTCGAGCCGCCGCGCAGCGCGTCGAGCTCGGCGCGCAGGGCGTCGATCTGGTCGGCACCGCCGCGCACCGCGGCGATCTCGGTGCGGAGCGTCTCGAGCTCGCGCAGCGGGGCCAGCTCCTCGCGCAGGCTGTCGATCCGCGCGCGGGAGGCCTCGGCGTCGCGCGCCAGCTCGTCGAGCCGGCGGCGGTCGCCGCCCGCCTCGTGGCGCTCGACGGTGACGGCGGTGAGCTGGTCGCGCAGGGCGTCGGCCTCGCGCTGCACCTGCTCGACGCGCTGGAGCGCCGCGGCCAGCTCGGCGCGGGCGCCCTCGGCCTCGCGCGTGCGGTCGCGCTCGAGCCGGTCGAGCGTCTCGGCGAGCTCGTTGCGGGCCGCCTGCGCGGCCTCCTCGTGCTCCGCTCGCACGCTCTCGAGCTGGGCGATCAGGTCGGCCTGGCGGACGTCGCTCGCGCCCGCGCGGCCGCGTTCGATCTCGGCCAGCCGGGCGTCGATTTCGGCGCGCGCCTCGTCGGCGCGGCGGGTCGCCTCGGCCACGGCCTCTTCGGCGCCCCGCTGCGCCGCGGCGACGGCGCTCGCCAGCCGGGCGTCGGCCGCGGCGGAGGACTCGAGGCGCTGGCGCTCGAGCCGGTCGAGACGGCCGGCCAGCTCGGCGCGCGCGGCCTCGGCGGTGGCGAGCGCGCGGCTGCGGTCGTCGGTGGCCTGCTCGGCGTCGAGGCGGGCGCGCTCGAGCCGGTCGAGCCGGGCGAGTAGTTCGCGCTCGTCGAGGCTGCCGGTCCCCCCGCCGGCCAGCGCCCGCTGCACCTCGGCGCGCATGGCCTGCGCCTCGCGCTCGGCGGCCTCGGCGCGGCGCTCGGCGCTCTGGCGTGCCTCCTCGAGCTGGCCGGGGAGGCCGAGGGCGACGCGCTCGAGCTCGTCGATGCGCTCCATCGCCGACAGCAGGCGGGCGACCACGGCGGCCGCGTCGTCGAGCTCGGCGATCGAGTTGCCCTGGATGCCCGGGTCGATGGTGGTCAGGCGCTCCTCGACGTCGGCGTCGGCCGAAGCGCGGGTCGCCTCGCGGCGCGCCAGCTCGTCCTCCACCCACGGCGTCGGCTTGAGGGGGCGGAAGACGACCAGCGTGCCGGCCGTGCGCCAGCCCTCCCAGGGCTGGGGCTCCGACTCGAGCGCCTGCCGCAGCGCGCGCACCACGACGGGGTGCTGCGCTCGCATGCGCTGGAGCATGAGGTTCATCGGCAGCTCGAAGCCGAGATCCTCGAGGAAGAGCGAGAAGTCGAAGCCCTCGTCGAGCTTGACCGGCACGAACACCGCCTCGATCGGGAACGTCGCGCCGTCGGCCTGCAGGGCATCGACCTCCACGCGGCCGGATGCCTCCGGGGCGTCGCCCGCCTCGAGGAAGCGCCGCCAGGACTCCGCGGCGGCCGGCGCGGGCGACTGGATCAGCGTGCCGAAGAACGACTGGCCGAGGACCTCGGTCGCGGGCCGCCCGAACAGCAGCTCAGCCGGCTCGGACCACTTGGAGACCGACCCCTGGCCGTCCGTGAGCACGAAGTAGCCGCCCACGATCTGCCGCAGGACGTCGTCGAGCGGCTCCGAAGGCTCGGCCGTTTCGGGCACGGGCGTGTTGGCTTTCACGAGGGAATCCACGGCGGGTCGTCACTCCTTGCCACCTCTATCGGCAGAACCCGGCCCCACGTTCAGCCATTCGTCGAGAAGTACGGCCGCCGCGCGAGAGTCCAGCGCCGCGTCACCCCCCGCCTGCTGGGCGAGCGAGGTCGTGAAGCGCTCGTCGTAGAGCTCGACCGGCACGCGCACGGCGCCGCGCAGCCGCTCGGCGAACTCGCGCGTCTCGCGCGTCTGGCGGGAGTCGCCGCCCGAAAGGGAGACCGGCAGGCCGACGATCACCCGCTCCGCACCCAGCTCCTCGACCAGTTGCGCGAGGCGGCGCAGGCCGTGGCGCGTGCCGGCCCGCAGGACGGGCTCGAGCGGCGTGGCCAGCGTGCCGGTGGGATCGGAGACGGCGGCGCCGCAGCGCGCGCTGCCGTAGTCGAGCGCGAGGACCCTCACACGCCGAGGGCGCGCTCGATCTCCTCGCGCGCCGCCTGCAGGGCGTCCGGGAGCTTCTCCGGCTCGCGCCCGCCCGCCTGGGCCATGGTGTCGCGCCCGCCGCCGCCGCCGCCGACGAGGAGGGCGGCCGCCTTGACCACGGCACCGGCGCGCACGCCGCGCTCCACCGCGCCCGGCGTCGCCGCCACGAGCAGGTTCGCGCGCCCGTCGACGCGCGCGCCGAGAACGACCACCGCGGGGTCGCCGAGCTGGTTCTTGAGCCGGTCGGCTACATCGGGCAGCGCCTTCGGGTTGTCGACCTGCTTGATGTCGAGCAGCACCTTGACGCCGTCGAGCTCGACGACCTTGTCGGCGTCGAGCCGGTCGTCCACGGGCGCCGCCGCGCCGCGCTTCTCGAGCTCGCGGCGCTTGCGCTCGCGGTCGGCGACGACGTCGGGCACCGACTCGGGTGAGATGCGCAGCACGCGCGCCGTCTCGGTCAGCAGGCGGTCGCTGCGGCGAAGGTCCTCGATCGCCGCCTGGCTGGTCACCGCCTCGATCCGCCGGACGTTGGCGGCCGAGGAGGTCTCGGTGGTGATCTTGAGGGCGCCGATCACGCCGGTGCTGCGCACGTGGGTGCCGCCGCACAGCTCGCGCGACCAGTCGCCGTCGCCCACCTCGACCATGCGGACGACGTCGCCGTACTTCTCGCCGAACAGCGCCATGGCGCCGAGCGCGCGGGCCTCGTCGAGCGTGGTGGTGAGCGCGCGGACCGGCGAGTCGGCGACGATCGCGCGGTTGACGGCGTCCTCGACCTCGCGCAGCTCGTCCTCGGTGAGCGGGGCGCCGTGGGTGAAGTCGAAGCGCAGCTTGTCGGGCCCGACGTACGAGCCGGCCTGGCGCACGTGGCTTCCGAGCGTGTCGCGCAGCGCGGCGTGCAGGAGGTGGGTGGCGGTGTGGTTGCGCTCGGTCAGGTGGCGGGAGGGGTCCACGCGCGCGATCACGCGCTCGCCCTCCTGGAGCTCGCCGGTCAGCGGCTCGAGCACGAGCGCCTGGTCGTCGCCGACGCGGATGACGTCGACCACGCGGGCGCTGCAGTCGCCGTCCTCGCACTCGATCACGCCGGCGTCGGCGATCTGGCCGCCGCCGGTGGCGTAGAACGGCGACTCGACGAGCTTGGCCAGCGTGCGGCCGTCGTCCATGGAGAGCGCGGCGACCTCGGTCGCCTGCTCGGTCGTCTCGTAGCCGGTGAAGGTGGTCGGGTACCCGGCATGCTCGGCGAAGGCGCGGATCCGGTCGCGGTCGGCGTCGCGCGCGCCGCGGCTACCGCCGCGCGCCCGCTCGCGCTGCTCCTCCATGCGGCGCTCGAAGCCCTCCTCGTCGACGCCGAGCCCCTGCTCGGCGGCCAGCTCGAGCGTGAGCTCGAAGGGGAAGCCGTAGGTGTCGTGCAGGAGGAACGCCTGGTCGGAGCCGATGCCCTCGTCCCCCGCCTCACGCGCGCGGGTGATGATGTCGTCGAGCAGCCGCATGCCCTGGTCGAGCGTGCGGTTGAACGTCTCCTCCTCGTTGCGCAGCCACATGTCGATCGTGTCGGCCTGCTCGAGCAGCTCCGGGTAGGCGCCGCCCATCAGCTCGCGCACGACGGCGGCGAAGCGCGGCAGGAAGCCGGGCTCGATGCCGAGCCGGCGCCCCTGCACGATCGCCCGCCGCATGACGCGCCGCAGGACGTAGCCGCGATCCTCGTTGGACGGCACGACGCCGTCGGCGATCAGGAAGCTCATCCCGCGCGTGTGGTCGGCGAGGATGCGCAGGGCGCGGTCGGTGGCGAACGTCTCGCCGTACCGCTTGCCGCTGAGCTCCTCGCCGAGCTCGATCAGCGGCTTGAAGTCGTCGGTCTCGAACACCGACGTGGTGCCCTGCAGGTAGGCGGCCAGCCGGTTGAGCCCGAGCCCGGTGTCGATGTTCTGGGCCGGGAGCGGCCTGAGCGTGCCGACCGGCTCCTGGTTGTACTGCATGAAGACGAGGTTCCAGAACTCGAGGAAGCGCTCGTTGTCGCCGCCCGGGAGGTCGTCCTCGGAGCCGAACTCGAGGCCGCGGTCCACGTACAGCTCCGAGCACGGGCCGCAGGGGCCGGTGGGGCCGGACTGCCAGAAGTTCTCGTCGCGGTCGCAGAGGACGATCCGCTCGCGCGGGACGCCGATCTCCAGCCACGCGTCGATCGCCTCCTGGTCGGGGCCGAGGCCCAGCCCCTCGTCGCCCTCGAAGACCGTGATCCAGATCTTCTCCGGGTCGATGCCGAAGCCCTCCGTCGAGAGCTTCCAGGCGAACTCCGCAGCGCCCTGCTTGAAGTAGTCGCCGACCGAGAAGTTGCCGAGCATCTCGAAGAACGTGAGGTGCCGGTGCGTGGTGCCGACGTTGTCGATGTCCGGCGTCCGGAACACCTTCTGGCAGGTCACGAGCCGGTTGTTGGGCGGCTCCTCGACGCCGAGGAAGTACGGCTTCAGCGGCTGCATGCCCGCGATCGTCAGCAGCGTCGAGGTGTCGGTCGGGGGCGGGACGAGGGACGCCGACGGCAGCCGCCGATGGCCGTTGGCCTCGAAGAACTCCTGGAAGGTGCGGCGGATCTCGTCGGTCGTCATCCGACCTCGGAGTCTAGGCGCCTTCCTACGCCGCGATCGTGCCCCAGCCGACGACCACGTCGCCGCTGAGCAGGCACGCGGTCTGGCCGGGGGCGGCGCCGTCGACCGGGTCGGAGAGCTCGAGCTCGAGGCGCGGGTGGGCGCCGGGGCCGGGGTCGCCGGCGAGGCGGCACGCGACCGGGCGCGAGCGGTAGCGGAGGCGGACGGCGTCGACCTCGCTGCCGGCGCGGTGCAGGCGGGCGCCGCGGACGGGCACGGTGGCGACGGCGAGCGCCTCTCGCGGCCCGACCGTCACGCGGTTCGAGCGCGCGTCCTTGGCCAGCACGTAGAGCGGCTCGGTGGCCGCCACGCCGAGCCCGCGGCGCTGGCCGACGGTGAAGTGGTGGTGGCCGCGGTGGCGGCCGAGCACGCGCCCGCCGGCGTCGACGAGGTCGCCCGGACGGTCGGCGAGGCGGCCGTGGCGGGAGAGGAAGGCCGCCTTGCCGGTGCCGGCCAGGAAGCACAGGTCCTGCGAGTCGGGCTTGGAGGCCACGGGGAGCTCGGCGTCGGCGGCGAGCACGCGCACCTCCGGCTTGGTCAGCTCCCCGAGCGGGAAGCGCAGGCGCGCCAGCGTGGCCGGCGCCGTCGCGGCGAGCATGTACGACTGGTCCTTGGCCGGATCGGCGGCGGCCCGCAGCAGCCCGTCCTCGGTCTGGCGCGCGTAGTGGCCGGTGGCGAGGTGGGCCGCCCCGAGGCGGTCGGCGAACTCCAGCATCGCGTCGAGCCGCACGTGGCCGTTGCAACCGACGCACGGGTTGGGCGTCTCCCCCGCCGCGTGGCCGGCGAGGAACGGGTCGACGACCCCGGCGCGGAACTCGGTCCGCAGGTCGAGCGTGAAGTGCGGCAGCCCCATGCGGTGGGCGACCGAGCGGGCGAGGCGGACGGCCTGCGCCGAGCAGCACGACGCCTCGCCGTCGTTGTCGGGGTCCGCCCACAGCTCGAGCGTCACCGCGGCCGCGTTCTCGCCGGCCAGCAGCGCGGCGACCGCGGAGTCGACGCCACCGCTCATCGCCACCAGCGTCCGGGCGGGGTCGAGCGGCAGCGCGCCGCCGGCGCGCACGGCGGCGCCGAGGGCGGCGTGCAGTGCGTCGGCCGCGAGGTCGGCGGCGTGGAACTTCCCGGGCGAGAGGCCGCCCAGCTCGGCGGCGATCGCGTGCGCCCCGACGCGCGCGGCGTCGAGCACGTTCGCGCCGTCGACGAGCGTCACCGCGGCCGACCCGGCGGCGGTCATCGTCCCGCAGCCCGAGGCGTCGAACCCGGCGGCGACGACCCGCTCGCCCTCCACCCGCAGCGAGACGCGGATCAGGTCGCCGCAGGCGAGGCCGCCGGCGCTGCCGTCGTGGGCGCCGGGCGGGCGCACGGCCAGCCCGGCGGGATGCTCGAGGTGCTCGCGGAGGGCCTCCACGAGCGTGAGTCTAGGGGTCGTTCAAGAAGATCCGGCCCGGCCAGGATCGTCGTAGACCGAGCCGGGCGCCGCACGAATCCGAAGGGAATACGAACGTATTTCCGAGGGTTCGGGTGGTGATCCGGCGAAGCGTCTACGGCGATCCTGGACGTGGCGGGGTTCTTGAACGGCCCCTGGGCCGGGGTCAGAACTGCGAGCCGCAGCGGTGCAGGCCGCGCGCCTCGAACCGCCGGTTGGCGCGCTTGGACGCCGGGGCGGCCGACTGCCGGTAGCTGCCGATGCCCGCAGCCACGGCGCTCGCGCTCGCGTTCGGGCTCACCGTCGCCGAGAGCCGGCCCATCGCGGCGAGGATCGTGCTCATATCGGCCACCGAGGCGGCGTGGAAGGCCCGCCACTTCTTCGGGACCGTGACGGCCTTGAGGTCGGCGACGAACCGCGACCCGGAGGTCTGGTAGGCCGCGAGCCGCGCGTCCGCCTTGCGGGGGCTGTTTGCGTAGTAGCCCGGGAGCATGGCCATCGCGTTCGAGTGGCGGCGGCAGACCTTGTCGACGGCCTTCAGGTAGCTGCTGGTGAACAGCGAGCCGGAGCTGCGCAGCGCGTCGACCACGGCCTGGTCGATCGTCGTCGTGTCGACGTAGCCGACGAGCGTCTCGGCCTTCAGGTCGCGGTCGGCGATCACGATCGTCGGCGACTGCTCGACGTCGACGCCGCGGGCGATCTGGCCGTACTTGGAGATCTGCTTGAGCGGGGCGACCTGAACGCTCACGCGGCCGTCCCAGCGGTCGACCTTGCGCAGCGACGCGCGGACGGCCTTGTCGTCGACCGACTTGCCGTTCCAGAAGAGGAGGACGAGCACCTTGTCCTTGCGGATCGCCTGGCGGACCGGCTTCGGCAGGCTCTTCAGGTCCTCCGAAACGGGGGTGGTGGCGGCGGCGCTGCCCTTGGCGGCGGTCCCGCCCGACGTGCCGGTGGCGGCGGTCTCGCCGGCCTGGACGCCGTCGACGCTCTCCTGCTGGGCGAGCTGGCCGTTGGCGGCCTCCACGGCGCCCTCGGCCGCCTCCTTGACCTTCCCGGGCTCGCTCACGGCACCCTGCTGGGTGGCCACGGGCGCGTCGGCGGGCGGGATGACCTCCTCCTTGGGCCGCAGGAAGAGCATGTAGAGCCCCAGGACGGCGATGGCGAGGACGAGGACGATTCGGATCGGCGGGGAGATCTGGCTCACGCCCCGGATATCGGCACGTGGCTGGGCCAGGTTGAGCCGCTTGGGGTCTGTCCCCTATGTGAGGCGCAACGCCAGCTCGCGCAGCTGGGCGTCGTCGACCGGGGCCGGGGCGCCCGTCAGCAGGTCGGACCCGCTGGCCGTCTTCGGGAAGGCGATCACGTCCCGGATCGAGTCGCGCCCGGCGATCAGAGTGGCGATGCGGTCGATGCCGAGCGCGATGCCGCCGTGCGGGGGCGCGCCGTAGCGCAGCGCCTCGAGCAGGAAGCCGAACCGCTCCTCGGCCTCGTCCTCGGCGATGCCCAGCGCGCTGAACACCTGCTGCTGGACGTCCGGGCGGTTGATGCGGATCGAGCCGCCGCCGATCTCCGAGCCGTCGAGCACGACGTCGTAGCCGCGGCTGCGGAGGCTGCCGGGGTCGTCGAACGAGCCGACGGGCGCGGTGAACGGGTGGTGGAGCGCGTCCCAGCGCCCCTCCTCCTCATTCCACTCGAACATCGGGAAGTCGACCACCCACAGGAGGTCGTGGCTGCCGGCCGGGATGACGTCGGGGAAGCGGCGAGAGAGCTCCAGCCGCAACTCGCCGAGCGCCGCCGCGGCGGTGGCCGGCTGGTCGGCGACGATCAGCAGCAGGTCGCCGGGCTGCGCGCTCAGCGCACGGCCGATCGCCGTCCGCTCCTCGTCGGAGAGGAACTTGGCGATCGGTGACCGCCACGAGCCGTCGTCCTGCACGAACGCCCACACGAGCCCGCCGGCGCCGAAGCGCTTGACGACCTCGGTCAGCGCGTCGAGCTCGGAGCGCGGCACCTCGCGGGCGCCGGCGTTGATGCCGCGGACCACGCCGCCCGCCGCCAGCGCGCCGGAGAAGACCTTGAACTCGCTGCCCGAGACGGCGTCCCCGAGGTCCTGGATGTGCAGGCCGAAGCGCGTGTCCGGCCGGTCGGTCCCGTAGGTGGCCATCGCCTCGTCGTAGCCCAGGCGCGGCCACGGCGGCGGCGGCGCCTCGAAGCCCGTCTCCTCGAACACGCGCGCGAGCATCCCCTCGATGACGGCGATCACGTCGTCCTCCTCGACGAACGCCATCTCGAGGTCGAGCTGGGTGAACTCGGGCTGGCGGTCGGCGCGCAGCGCCTCGTCCCGGAAGCAGCGGGCGATCTGGTAGTAGCGCTCGAAGCCGGACATCATCAGCAGCTGCTTGAACAGCTGGGGCGACTGCGGGAGCGCGTAGAACGACCCGGGCGCGCTGCGGGCGGGGACGAGGAAGTCGCGCGCGCCCTCGGGGGTCGAGCGGGTGAGGATCGGCGTCTCGACGTCGAGGAAGTCGTGGGCGTTGAGGTAGTCGCGCATGGCGCGCGTGACCGTGTGCCGGACCGCCATCGCCTCCTGCATCGGCGCGCGCCGCAGGTCGAGCATGCGGTGCCGGAGGCGCAGCGCCTCGTCGACCTGGCCCTCCTCGTCGAGCGGGAACGGCGGCGTCTCGGAGTCGGCCAGGTGCTCGGCGTCGGCCACCGTGAGCTCGATCTCCCCGGTGGGCAGCCGCGGGTTCACGTTGCCCTCCTCGCGGCGCTCGACGACGCCGCTGACCGAGATCACGTGCTCGGACCGCAGGCGCTGGGCGAGGGCGTGCGCCTCCGGCGAGGTCTCGGGGTGGAAGACGAGCTGGAGGATGCCCGAGCGGTCGCGCAGGTCGATGAACACCAGGCCGCCGTGGTCGCGCCGGCGGTGGACCCAGCCGGCGACCCGGACGGTCTCCCCCACCCGCGCGGCGTCGAGCTCGCCCGCCCAGGCGTCGCGGTACGGGTTGGCGCGCGGCGGCCTCACAGCGGGGTCCTGCCGATGTGATGCATGACGGTGCTCGTCTCCACCTCTCGCTGCTCCCCGGTCTCCATGTCCTTCAGCGACGTCCCCTCGTCGCCGAGGATGGCAACGTAGCGGGCGCCTGCGCGGTCCGCCTGCTTGAGCTGGCCCTTGAGGCTGCGGCCGCCGAGCTCCACGCGGGCGGCGTGGCCGGCGCGGCGCGCGTCGGCGGCGAGCCGGAACGCCTCCGCCGCATGCTCGGGCTTCGCGTAGGCGACGTAGAGGTCGAGCGGCAGCGGAGCGCTGGGGGGCGGGGAGCCCGCCAGCAGCATCCGCTCGACCCCCGCGGCCCAGCCCATCCCCGGCGTCGGCGGGCCGTCGATCTGCTCCATCAGCCCGTCGTAGCGGCCGCCGCCGCCGACCCCGGACTGGGCGCCCAGCGCGTCGGACGTGAACTCGAACACCGTGCGCGTGTAGTAGTCAAGCCCGCGCACGAGCGTCGGGTCGACCTCGTAGGTGAGCCCGGCGATGTCCAGCAGCGAGGTGACGGTCTCGAAGTGCTCGCGGTCCTCCGGGGTGAGGCGGTCGAGCAGGAGCGGCGCCTCGCGCATGACCTCCTGCGTGCCCGGGTGGTCGGCGTCGAACGCGCGCAGCGGGTTGAGCTCGATCCGGTCGCGGACCTCGCGCGAGAGCCGGTCCTCGTTGGCGCGCAGGTACGCCTGCAGCTCCGTCCGGTACTCGGCGCGGGTCTCCGGGGTGCCGAGGCTCGCGATCCGCAGCCGCAGGCCGCGCGCGGCGATCGCCTCGAGGATCTCGGCGAGCAGGAGGATCGACTCGGCGTCGACCGCCGGGTCGTCGGACCCGATCGCCTCCGCGCCGACCTGCCAGAACTGCCGGAAGCGGCCCTGCTGGGGGCGCTCGCGGCGGAAGTAGGCGCCCAGGTACCACAGCTTCACGGGCTGCGGGAGCTTGTGCATGCCGTGCTCGAGGTAGGCGCGGCAGACCGGCGCGGTGCCCTCCGGCCGCAGCGTGATCGCCTCCTCGGGGAACGTGTACATCTCCTTCTGGACGACGTCGGTGGACTCCCCCACCCCGCGCGCGAACAGGTCGGTCGCCTCGAAGATCGGCGTCTCGATGCGCGAGTAGCCGGCGCGCTCGAGGATCCCGCGCGCCGTCGTCTCGAGCCGCTCGCGCGCAAGCGCATCCTCAGGCAGCACGTCGTACGTGCCGCGCGGTGCCCGGATCCGGTCGGTCACCGCGGCGCGAGCAGGAACGGGTTGGTGGCGCGCTCGCGGCCGAGCGTGGTGACGCCCATGTGGCCGGGCAGCACGCGCGTGTCGTCGGGCAGCGTGTCGAGCAGCGAGGCGATCGACTCCATCAGCCGCTCGTGGTCGCCGCCCGGCAGGTCGGTGCGGCCGATCGAGCCCTGGAAGAGCACGTCGCCGGAGAGCAGCAGCTGGTGGTCGGGGATCGAGAACGAGACGTGCCCCGGGCTGTGGCCGGGCGTGAACAGCACGTCGATCTCCAGGCCCGCGATCGTGAGGTGCTCTCCCCCCTCGAGCGTCTCCTCGGGGTCGTACGGCTCGTAGGGCCCGTAGCCGGGGAAGACGTAGGAGTTGATGTCCCGCAGGATGAAGGCCTCGGTGGCCGGGCAGTGGACCGGCGCGCCGGTGTGGCGGGCCAGCGCGGCGACGGCGCCGACGTGGTCGAAGTGCGTGTGCGTGAGGAGGATCGCGCCGACGGCCAGGCCGTCGAGCTCGGAGATCAGGCGGTCGGCCTCGTCGCCGGGGTCGACCACGATCGCGCGCGCGCCCTCCTCGACCACCCAGCAGTTCTCCTGCAGGGGGCCGACGGTGAAGCCGCGGGCCTGCATCAGCCCTTGGGCGGGCGCTGCTTGCGCTGCTGCGCGCGCTTGTAGACCCAGCGGTCGGTCATGTACGCGAGCGGCGTGTAGGCGCCGAGCGCGAACAGCGACAGGATGATCGACTGGCCGATCGGGGCCTCGGTCCCGAACAGCCCGATCTGCGTGAAGACGAACAGCAGGGCGGCCATCAGCCCGGCCTTCATGGACGCGGCCTTCCAGGTCGGCGGGCGGTTGCGGCGCTCCTCGGCGGCCGACTGGCGCGTTACCTTGCGCTGCTCGTCCGCGGTCGGCCGGCGCCCGGTGCGCCCGCGCGACTCGACGACTCCGGCGGCGTTGCCGCGATGCTTGCTCCGGCGCTTGCGCTTCGTCTGGGCCATGGTGACCAGTGAGGGTACCGCCTAGAGGAGCGGCGCTCCGCGCAGCGGGACGTCCGGCGGGAAGCCGGCGAACGCGCTCCGCGGGGCGGGCGCGATGAGCTCCGCGCCGGTGACCGGGGCGTGGCGCTGGACGGCGCGGACGACGTCGGCGGGCGTCGTGCGCGTGAGGTCCTCGATGTTGGTCGAGACCTGCACGATGCCCTGGCGGGCCAGGTGCAGGCCGAGCGCCCGGACGCCGGGCAGGCCCTCGGCGCCGCCTTCCCGGATGGCGGCCGCGACCCGGCGCGCGGTCTCGAGCGGCGCCGCCAGCTCGAGGTTGAACGCCGCGAGCGGCGGCCGCGCGGCGACCAGCACGGCTCCCGCCGTCGGGTGCAGCCGGCGCGGCCCGGCATCGGGAGCCAGCTCGCCGCTGTCGACGCGGCGCTGCAGCGCCTCCGGCCCGCCGCGCCGGAGGTCCGCGCGCGTGCGCCCGCCCGCGAGCGCGCCATAGAGAAAGACGGGGAGCCCGAGCTCGTGGGCGAGGCGGTCGGCGAGCACCAGCGCCTCGGCGACGGCGGCACCGCGCTGCGCGGCTTCGAGGTAGACGATCGGCGCCACGTCGATCGCCCCCACGCGCGGGTGCGCGCCCTCGTGGCGCGCGAGATCGATCCGGGCGACCGCCTCGCGCGCGCCCGCGACCACGTGCCCGGCCAGCGCCCCCGGCTCGCCTTCGACGGTGAAGACGGCGCGGTGGTGGTCGGGGTCGTGCGAGGCGTACACCAGGCCGGGCCCGAAGGCCGCCCCGATCGCGGCGAGGGCCGCCTCGTCGCGGCCCTCGGACACGTTGGGAACGGCGAGCAGCACGGGTGGGTGTCCTACCAGACGCCCACCCGCTTGGAGATCAGACGCCGGCGGCGACGCGCGGGCGCAGGCGCTCGCGCATCCGCTCGGCGAGCGACGGCGTGCGCTCGTGCGCCTCGATCGCGGCGGCGCGGGCACGCATGTGCGCGAGCAGGTACGGGGCGCCCGGCACGGCGGCGTGCACAGTCCGGTTCTCGTCGATGGCGAGTCCGGCGGCGACGACGCCGCTGATCTCGCCGACGAGGATCCGGCCGGCGGGCCAGTCCTCCTCCGTCGCCCAGCCGAGCCGGACGAGCTCGGGGACGTCGGCGACGCTGGCGTCACGGATGGTGAAGGTGTTGGCAGAGAGCATGGCGGGAGCTCCAGGGAGAGGGGTGTTGTATGGCGGACGCCCCCGGCGCGGATCTATTCCCTCCGATCGGGCGATCGCCCGGGTGCCAGCTCGTCGCCGGCACCCGGGGAGATGCGCCTAGAGGGCGGGACGGAGACGCCGGCGGCGGGTGCCGACGGCGGCCGCGCCGCCGGCGGCGACGAGCGCGCCGGCGATGCCGATCGCGAGCGAGGCGCCGTCGACGCCGCCGTCAGTGGCCTTCGCCACCGGGGCGCTCGGCTTCGACGCGGGCCGCTCCGAAGCCGACTCGGTGGCCATGGCGCCGGACCAGCGCTCGGCGGGAACGTGCTTGCCGCCGGGGGCGCCAGCCGGAGGCGTCGAGGCCTGCGCGAGCGCGCCGGGGGCGCCGGGGGCGCCGGACGCGACCGGAGAGGTCGCGGCCTGCGCGGCCGGGACGGCGAGCGCGCCGGCCGCCAGCACGGCGGCCATTGTGCGGGTGATGCTCATGGGGCTGCTCCTGGGGAGTGGTGGGCTGATGTCCGCCACGGTGGCCCCCGCCGCTTACAGCCGCCTTGCAGCTCGCCAACCCCTCCCGGCTGGGGGAGATTCGGGTACCTCTCGCCAGGCGAGCGATCGCTACTGTTGAGCGGCCCCTGCCGGAGTAGCTCAGTCGGTTAGAGCAGCGGAATCATAATCCGCGTGTCGGGGGTTCGAGTCCCTCCTCCGGCATCCTCGCTGCGACATCTGGCCGGCCCTCGTCCTCACTCGAGATCCTCCAGCGGCCGGCGCTCGATCTGCTTTCGCATCGACCGCTCGATGCTCTCGCTCGCATCGCCTCGAGCCCAGAAGCGGGCTAGTGCCTTGCGGAACTCGATCCGAGCCTCGACGTAGAGCCCGAGCCGCCGGTAGTCGCGAAGGTTTTCCTTGAGCAGCGAGGCCGGTCGGTCGAGCAGCGCGACGCCATCGAAGCCGAGGATGCCGTCGCCGAGTGCTGTGCGAGCCAGCGGGAACATGTACCACGGCACGTTCTTCCCAGCCCGGACGTTCCGCGCGGTCGCGAGGTCCGAGACGACGAGATTGAGCGCCTCAACCGGGACGACCGCGATGACGTCCTCGTCCTTCTCGCCCTCGGAGACGTGGCAGGTCGGTGTGATCACCATGCTCAGAACGCCAAAGTGCGCAGCGACGACGATCTCAGCCGACGGCGCGTTCTCGGGATAGTCGTCGAACGACTCGGTTCGAACCTCCTCGCCCGCGCCGAGCACGAACCGAGGACGCTGAGGCATGAGCGCGATCGGCACGTTGAACAGGAGATCACCCTGGCGGAGGGGATCGTCAGCGTCGGGCTCCCAGTAGAAGCCGTCGTTCTCGTGTTCAGGCATGCGAAGCGCTCCACACCAGTGGAGCGCTCAAGCTATGCCACGGGCCGGACGGAGCGAGCTACTGCGCGTAGATCCGCTCGCGCAGCGCTTCGACGTCTTGCTCGCGGTACCGCACCTCGCCGCTGGGCATCTTCACGCCCGCGAGCCAGCCGCGGCGGACCCAGCCGGCCAGCGTGTTGGGGTGCACGCCGAGCCGTTCCGCGGCCTCGCCGCGACGCAAGGTCGTCGGTGTTGTCGGCGCTGCGGCTGGCATGAGGATCCTCCTAGTCGATCACGTCGATTGTACGCTCCGTTGGGGCGAATGTCGAGAGTAGACGCAATGTCGTAACAGTGCGCCATGTGCTCTTTGTACCCAATGTATCGGCACCGAGATCCACCTTCTCGACGGACTCTCAGATCGAACT